>JBPOEW010000005.1:0-356172 GCA_051251555.1 Hoeflea sp. | reverse complement strand
ACCGGCGACACCGTCTTCAACGGCGCTGTCGGCAGCGCAGTTGCGCTGGTGAGCCTGACCACCGATGCCGGCGGCACGACACGGATCAACGGCGGATCGGTGACCGCCTTCGGCACCAGCCAGACCTACAACGACGCCGTCGTGCTCGGTGCTGACACCGTGTTGAACGACGGCGGTGCCGTCACCTTCAACAACACCGTCGACGGCGCGTTTGATCTGGCCATCAACACCACCAACCAGACCGTCTTCAACGGTGCTGTCGGCGGCGGCACCGTGCTCAAAAGCCTTGCCACCGATGCCGGCGGCACCACCGAGATCAACGGCGGCGCGGTGACGACCACCGGATCGCAGAGCTATGGCGACCAGATCTCGACCGGCATGATGACGACGCTGACTGCGATTTCCGGCGACATCAACATCGGTGCCGGGCTGACGGCAACAAATCCCGACGCTGACTTTAAAGCAATTGCGGGCCGCGACATCGTTGTCGGCGGGTTCATGAGCCACGGGACCGGCACCGGGAACATGATCCTGGCAGCCGGCCGCAATTTCCACAATGACAGCGGCTCGACGACGCCACTTGTGACCGGCGGACGTTGGCTCATCTACTCGACGCGGCCCGACCACAACCGCAACGACATCGAGATTACCAACTGGGACTTCCTGCGGTATTCGACTGTGTTTGACAGCAGTGATCCAGCGCCGGCCTCCTTCCCCAGCGGTAATGGCCTGGTCTATTCTGTGACCCCGGTTGTCAAGCTGAGCGCAAGCGATGAGACGGTCTACTACGGCGTGAGCCCTTCACCGGTCATCATCCGCACGGTGTCGGTCAACGGTGTTCTGGTGAACGCCGCAGACTTCGCACTCTATTTCGATCCGGCAATTCCGGCATTCACCTATGGCTCGCGTGTCTTGCTCACCAGCGCAGGCCTGCCCTTTATCGGCAGCTATCCGGATGGCCTTGTACCAAGAGGTCTGACGACGAGCTATCACGGTGTCGTGGTCAATGCGGATGCGGGTGATCTGACCGTCAACGCCAGGCCCACACCGTTGGCAACAGGCAACGTGATCTATCCGACAGGAAACCGGGTGGAATTCGATGCTTGCTCACCGTCAGCGGGCGATCCGGGCACCAGCGCCGATGAAGCCAATGCCGGGCAGATTTGCGCGCTTTCGCCGGCCGAGCAGGACTGAGCGGCTGGAAGTTTAAGACACACGAAGCCCCGAAGTTGGCGTCCAATATTCGCGGGTCAGATCAATCGTGAGGGATTGTTTCCAGACACAAGCTTTGTGCCAGCTCGGTTGTATTTGCTAACAGCGCATTAACGATATCTATTTACCATGAGTAAACCAATATGGTTCCTGATTCGGCGGCAAAATGCTGCCACAAAACGGTAAGCGGGTTGCATATGCTTCACAGAGACGAATTCCGGCGGCGGCTGGTTCGCTATTTTCTGACAGGTAGCATTCTTGCACCGCTTGCTTTGATGTCTCCGGCCGGAGCCATTGAGCGCCATCCCGCTCCCGAGCCCGTAGGCAGCAAAACATCCAGACTGCCGGGAGACGGTCCTCTCGCGGATGGCGGGGATACCGCGCCGCTTGGCGTCAACCTCAAGGGCATCGTGATTGAAACGTCCACTGGCGCCAGCGGGTCTTCCGCAAGCGGTGTCGTTGTCAATTCCGACAATCCGCTTCTCAACAGTAGCGAGTTCAAAGCCGAGCTCGCAAGATATGTAGGCAAACCACTCTCCCAGGCGCTCATCAGTTCAATCCGCAATGACATCGTGCGCTACATGCGCGCCAATGACCGTCCGCTGATTGCCGTTATCGTGCCGCCGCAGGAGGTGACGACGGGAACGCTCACACTGGTGGTCATGCCCTTTGTGGTGGGAGAAAAGACGGTCGAGAGAATTCCGACGGAACATGAGCGGACTGATGAGCAATATGTTCTGGACAATGTGCGCACCGGCCCCGGCGACGACGTGGTTGCCAGTGAATTGATCGAGGACCTCAACTGGCTCAACAAAAACCCGTTCCGCAATGTGGGCGTGATCTTCAAGCAGGGAAGGCTGACCGGAACAACGGATTTGACGCTTACCCTGAAGGACGACAAACCGTGGTCCGCCTTTGCCGGGTACTCCAATGGCGGGACCAAGGCCACCGGTTATAATCGATTGTTTGCCGGTGGTGTCCGCGAACTGCCCAATGATGCGCTCGTGTCCTACCAGTTCACGGCATCTCCTGAAGCGATCTACTCTGACGGCGCGCTGTTTAGTTTCAACGGCGAGCGGGCCTACATGTCGCATTCGGCCGGTTATTTCGTGCCCCTTGCCAACCGTCATACGCTGAGCGTAACCGGCAGCTATGTTCGCACCAGAGCAAGGCTGACGACGCCATTCGTTCAGGATACCGCCGTTTGGGAGGGGAAAGCCGAATATGCTGTTCCTGTCTCCGCTATGGGGCCCGCATCCGAGGTCTTCTTCGGCATTGAGGCCAAGCATCAGAACAGCGGCCTTGTTTTCTCGGGAACACCGCTTGGCGCGAATGAGATCGAGATCTATCAGGGCATCCTCGGACTCCGCGGCTACACCGCGTCCAACGGGCACCAGCTTTCCTACCAGGTCCAGGGTGTGGTCAGTCCAGGTGGCCTGACATCGGGCAATTCCGATGCCGCCTTTGCGATGGCCTCAGGAAATGCGGGCGACAAATCCCGCTACGCCTATTTGAACGGCATCCTGGATTACCGGTTGCCACTGCCAGCTGAATGGAACGCGCAGTTCTCAGTGGGTGGCCAGCTTGCCTCTGGCAGCTTGCCCGGGCTTGCGAAGTACTCGGTTGGCGGCGACAGCTCTGTCAGAGGCTATGAGACCAATGAACTGAACGGTGACAACGGATTGTTGCTGCAGGGCGAAGTACATCTGCCCGTCCTTCGTCACAGCCCCGAAGAATTGCCGATCCAGATTTTCGCATTTGCGGATTACGGCCTGATTCACAACTATGCTTCCAGTTCCACGTCGTCGATTTTCGGAGCCGGCGTGGGTGTGAGCGTCAAGGTAACCCGCAACCTCTCCGCTTCGGCTGCCTGGGGTCACGCATTCATGGCGGGTGCAACCACTGGCGCCAACAGCGACCGTTTCCATGTCGGCTTGCTGGCGACGTTCTGAAACCCAACCATGTATGTCTCCTTGCGATCTCGCTTTGAGCCAGCGCTCTGATCCCTGGAAACTGGATCGTTTTATTGCCAACCAACGCGCCAGATCGCAGACCTGCAACACATATCAAAGACATCCATCTTCTGACCGGCATCCTGTTGGTTCGCCCAAAAGCATGGCGCAGATCGCCACCGAGCATGGCACAGATTTTTCCGAAGTCAGCCGGCTTTTGCCGCTGGCCGTCCTGTCACCCGCTATCGTCGATGCCCTTCTCATCAGCAAACAGCCGGTCGAACTCAGTGCCCAGCGGCTTTCACGCATCGGCGGTCTGCCCAATTCCTGGGCCGCGCAATCGGCTCACGGCCTGTAAATCACAATGACGGCGCTCAGCCCGGATTGGGTGTTGTCAGATGAGTGGTCCGGGAACGGGATCAAATCCGCGCGGCATAAGAACGTGTGAATTGGTCTCAGTTCGTGCGAAGTATCCGCAACTTGCGCTGTATTTCCCGTTGATCCCTGATCGTAAACATT
The DNA here is from genome assembly GCA_051251555.1 of Hoeflea sp. Classification (GTDB taxonomy): domain Bacteria; phylum Pseudomonadota; class Alphaproteobacteria; order Rhizobiales; family Rhizobiaceae; genus Hoeflea. The sequence continues at coordinate 352,489 of JBPOEW010000005.1, read as the reverse complement.
TCCTTCTTCCCAACTCTAGGAGGCTGAAGGATATGCCCCACGGATAACCGCATTTGACAGATCTGGCGCTAACGGCTCGTTGCAAGTAACTCTAAGGCCGCTCGTTCACCAGACGCGAGTGCGCCTTCGATGAGGCCGGGGCTAAGGTCTGATACCTCGGAAACGGCGAAACGAACGCGGCCGTCGAGATGCGGTTGCCTCAAAATAGGTAGAGCGATGTCCGGATGGACTGCGGGTTGAGAGATGTCCAAGTCCGTCACGATACGAGGGTTCATTGCCCAGTCTTGAACGACCAACTCAAGAGGCTGCCTCGCAGCTTTGCCAAAGCAATCCGAAAGCTGATCCAAAATGGCCTGTCTGAGGCCCTCCGGATCCTTGCGTCGTTTTTCAGGGGACCAACCCACAAAGCCGAATATTGCCGCAGGTGTGTTGTTGGCACCGGTGTGATCATGGACTTCGACAAGTGGTCCAATTCGGCTGGCGACCCTGCCGGATAGTCCGGCATCTCTCCAGAAGGGCCGCTCGTAAAGAGCTATGGCCTTGGCGTGAGTACTCATCCAGGTTGGCGTCCCTCGCATGGCGTCGACCAAGTTTTGTGGCGCCCAAGGAATTTGCATGGTCGTAGCAACAACTCGAAGCGGAACGGAGACAATCACCTTTTGTGCTGTGATCACCTCACCTGAACTCAAGTGAACGACCATGCGCTTTGGTCCATCTTCGAAAACTCCCGTTGCCAGAGCCGATGTCCGGATATTTGCATCACCGATGATGTTGGCGAGAGCATCAATGACGGCCGACGGCCCACCGACAATGCGGACCATCCCGTCTTGCCCGGGCATGGGTTGGCGAAGCGGTACGGGCCCGTATCCAATGATAACGGCATCACCCTCGTTGAATTGCTCAAAGGTGGCCATGCCGAGGCTTTCGAGCCATCGCGCTGCTACTGGTTGATACTTTGGCCAAACCCAGGTCGGACCCAGATCGGCAAATGCGCGTTTGCTGGCCGGATCGCGCAACGCGCGAATGCGGCCTCCGATATGGGTGTCGGCTTCGACGAGCCGAACGCTGCCCCCCGCCTCGCGCAGTGTTGCTGCTGCCGTAAGCCCTGACAGCCCAGCGCCGATGACGACTATGTCCAAGATCTCACCTCGCCGTTTGTGACGGAAACAAAAACCAGCCCTATGGGTAGCCGATTGCAACATCCGAGGGGTCTATGCAATTGACCGGAGAAAAAAGATAGGTGCTACTCGCCGCAACGGGTGGACCGAGCTAGACTCAAACCATGAACGCCAACTTCCCGTCGATGGGCGGATGCAGGGGCGCTTGGGTTCGTCTGGTTTGCGCAGTTTTGCAGGCCGGCAGGCCGGCAGGCCGGCAGGCTAAAGAGTGCAAATCGATGTCGTCTTCCTGCAATTCGATAATGCGTCACCGCTTCCGAGTAATCATCTTTCTCATGAGCAGCCCAACCATCATCAAACGGCCCTGCCACAGCAAACCCGGCTGTTGTCAGCAAAAGCCAGACACTCAAAACAAACCGTTTTATCGAAGCCCCTCACTCTCATCGGAACCGGCCACGACGGTATCAGGGCTATTGTGACTGTCAAAATTCGGAGTTTCTTTAGCGCTATAGTAGGCTCACAGCCCGCGCTGAAATCGTCGCGGACAATGTTTGACGGCGGCGGAACGCAATACAATGGTTCGATGTGTCGCTGGGCCTGATACTCGCTCTCGTGTTTCTGTTTGGTTTGGCCTTTCGAAAGGTGGTATGAAAATTGACGTTTCGGTATCTTTCCGTGGCGCAGGAGGCCGAAATGTAATGAATGACAGTTCTTCGATGGCATTGAGGACGATGAACCCGTCCGAGATCGTTGAAACTCTGCGCGAAGGCCTCATCGTCCTGACTGAAGACCTTACTGTCGAATATGCCAGCGACAGATTTCTGAAGATGTTTCTGGTCGACAGCTACGAAACCGTGGGTCGCTCGCTTTCCGATCTGGGTGACGGCCAGTGGAACATTCCCGCGCTCCTGAATCAGTTGAACGAGATTGTCGTGCAGGACATGACACTCGAAGATATCGAAGTCGAACACCATTTCGATCATATCGGACGCAAGGTGATGCGACTGAATGCGCGCAAGATCGTATGGGTTGCCGACAGCGCGAAGCGGATTCTGCTGGCGATCGACGATGTAACCGAAGCTGCAGATCACGCCCGGGAACTCAGCCGTCAGCGGCAACTGGCGGAAGGCATCGTGGACACCATTCGCGAACCGCTCCTTGTTCTGGACGGCGACCTTCAGATCATCGCGGCAAGCCGATCCTTCTATCTGAAATTCAAGGTGGATGCCGACCAGGCGATTGGCAGAAATCTTGCCGATCTTGGCGACGGGCAATGGGCAAATGCCGAGCTGATCCGCCTTCTGGAAGAAGTCGTCCCAGACGATTCGACCATGGAAGATTATGAAATAACACACGACTTTCCGCAGATTGGCATACGAACGGTTCTTCTCAACGCCCGCAAGATTTTCAGAGAAGGCAACAATACCGAGACCCTGCTACTTGCCATGGAGGACGTGACCGAGCGGCGGCGCTTGGAGGCCGAGCGTGATCAGGCCATGGGTCAATCCGATCGGCTTTTGGAAGAGCTGAACCACCGCGTGATGAATTCGATGGCAATGATCAGCTCTGTGATCTCGCTGGAAGGAAGAAGTCTCAGCGGCGATGAGGGCAAGAAGGCCTTCGTGCGTATGCGCAACCGCATCGATGCCATCGGAACCCTTTATCGCACCCTTTCTCGGACAGCGACAGTCGATAGTGTAAAGGCGGACAGCTATCTGAGCGCAATCGTTCGCGATGCGGTGTCAGCGATGGAAGTCTCTCCCGAAGCCATCCATCTTGAACTTTCGATCGACGATGCTTTTCTTTCCACGCGTGTCGCAGTGCCCCTTGGTTTGATCACCAACGAATTGGTAACTAACAGCCTGAAGTATGCTTACAAAGGGCGCGACAATGGAACACTTGGGCTGGAAGTTGTCACCAACAATGACGGCGTCGAGCTTACGATCTGGGACGATGGTCCAGGCATCGACGAAAACGCCCGTGTGGATTCGGGTCTCGGTCAGAAACTGGTTGATGCATTCGTTCAACAGTTGGGTGGCGCATTGAGCCGCACCAGCGGAAAGGACGGAACGCGGTACATTCTGGCAATTCCACATTCCGAGATTTTTCGACTGGAGACGAAACACACATAGCCGTCATTCGCCACGTTATTGCGATCTCGCCGAACTCAAGGTTGCCAACATCTGCGCTTGGGCAGTGTCCGTTTCTTGTGGTGATCCCTCCAGCTGTCGAAATCTGGGAATCCAATGGGCCGGCGAACCAGCCCGGCGATTCCACACAGAGCGGACATTCAGACGATTACGAAGGCGAAATGTTTTCTGCACCGCGCCGCATGGCGGCTTCGAGCACTTTGTGTCGTTTGCTGCTCTGGCTCCAAGGTCCGGTGAGTGGATTACACGGTTAAAGCCGTTCATCTTGACAACCGTCAATGCCGGCAAGAAATGAATGATTTGGGTTTTGCCGGCTTTAGGGAGATTCGGGTCAGCTATTGGCTTGCCGTTACAGCGACGCCAACGCCTACAAGAAAGCAGTCGCGGTAATCGGAAACGCTGAAACCACAAGCAGGACAATCAACATCACGCCGACGAATGGCAGGGTGGCCGCAAAGATTTGCTCGACGGAGACATTCGGATCATTGAGCGTATTGTGAACGGTAAAGACCGATAATCCGAATGGCGGTGTCAGCAACCCGATCTCGACGGCAAGTACCGTGATGATTCCGAAATGGCTCAGGTCGATGCCCATGCCTTGCGCAATGGGGGCTGCAATTGGCACCATGATCAGCAGGATCGATGTGCTGTCGAGGATCATGCCCATTAGCAGGATAATCACCGCATAAAGGAACAAGAACCCCATAGGTCCGAACCCGGATCCCTGTACAAGGACGGCAATCGCATTGGGCAGCCCGGCAATCGACAGCATGCGGGAATAAAAGCTGGCCGCGATCAGCAGCAAAAGGATCGACACTGAGATAATCGCCGTTTGCTTCATCACATCCCACAACCGTTTGCGATCCAGCGACTTCCGCAACAACGCGACGATCAGCGCACCGAACGCGCCGATCCCGCCTGCTTCGGTTGGGGTGAAGTACCCGGTATAAAGCCCACCCAGCACCAAAACGACCAGAAGGATAATCGGCACCAACTTGCCCAGCATTATGAAAGGCGGCATCTTCTCGAAATCGATATCCTGCCGCCGCGCCTTGGTCGCGGCAGGATCCGTCAGCACAAAGCGCGGAAACAGGATTGTGACGCCGATCAACATCGCAACGAAACCGCCTGCGAGCATCAAGCCCGGCAAGATACCGGCGAGGAACATACCACCGATCGAGACCTCAGCCAGAACTCCGTAGATGATGAGCAAGAGGCTCGGTGGGATCAACATCCCCAGAACTGACGACCCCGCCACCGTTCCGGCAGAGAACGCCGGTCGATACCCGTGGCGCGTCATTTCCGGCACGGCAACCCGTGTGAAGACCGCAGCCGACGCGATGGATACGCCGGTAACGGCCGCAAAGATCGTGTTCGCCGCAACAGTGGCGACGCCAAGTCCACAGATCATTCGGCGCAACAACTCTTCCGCCACTTCAAAGGTATCACGCCCCACGTTTGAAACGTTCACCAGAAGTCCCATCAACACAAACAGCGGGATAGTCGCAAAAAGGTAGTCCGCGATCCCGCTATAGGCGGTCAACTCCAGCATCTTGAACGCAAGATCCATGTTGTTTCGAATGATCCAGATGCCGACGAATGCCACCCCAAGCAGAGCGTAGGCTATCTGCATACCCAGCAGGACCAGCCCGACAAGGACGGCGATCAGAATAAAGCCGATGGCAAGCGTGGTCATGTGGCGTTGCTCCGAAAGCTGCGCATTTCATCGGCCATGCGATAGAGCGCCGAAAGCGACGCCACTGCCGATCCCAGCACGGTGATCGCCCGGAAAGGAAAGGTGGGGATGGTGAAGACTCCCTGCACGCCAAAGTACTCGGCTCCAGTCCAGGCATCCATCATCTTGGGCCACGAGGCCCAGAAGATCAGGGCAAACACGATGGCCCCGATCAGCGCAAAAAACGCCTCAAGCAAACACACAGTCTGAGGCGAACGCCGCTCCAGCCTGCGCACCAGAAAATCCGCCCGCGTCAACCGCTTCTGCTGGATCGCTGCAGCCACCTGCAGGAACACGATGGCCACGACTGTGCGGGCTGCAATCTCGGACACACCCGTAATTGGTGCATCAAAAAAATTGCGGCCCAACACATCGGCCACGACCAATCCCATGAGCCCGCCAATGCACAGCGTTCCAACAGAGAACATGATCGCCGCCACGCTGCCCAGAATGGCCCCCACCGGAGCCTCGGCAAAGCTGGGGATAAAGCGGTCAGAATCGTTGCTGGGATAGTCCTGGCTCATATCAGCGCGCTCTTGGCTTTCTGGGGTTCACAATGTGCAAAAGGCTCCGGCCAGATTTTGTCCAGCCGGAACCTCATTGTTCAAGATCGAGATCTAGCGACCTTCGTCCCAGTTGCGCAATGGTGTGGCACCCCGCTCACGCAGCGCGTCGAAATAGGCCTTGAGCACCACTTTACCTGCGTCGCCTGTCTGCTCAAGCCAAGGCTCTACGATGTCGGGAAGACCCTCGACCCACGCCGTCTTCTCTGCCTCCGGCAATTCGTGAACCGTCAGACCCGCAGCCTGCATTTCGGTCATTGCACGTTCAGCCAGACTAGCCACATAGTCGCCATGCGCGACCGAGGTGGCCTTGGCCGCATCGCGGAACGCCTGCTGGACGGGCTCGGGCAATCCGTTGAAAAACTCTTCATTTGCGGCGATCCCGCCAAAATACATCGACCCGATCCCCACACGGGTCAGCTCGGGTGCGACTTCGTAAACGCGGGTGGGCAGGATACCCGATGCAAAGGACAATGTGCCTTCGGTCACACCGGTCTGAATGTTGGTGTAATAGGTGGTCAGCGCGCCATCGACGGGTGTCGCGCCCGTTTCGCGGAGCCAGTTTGCCGAGGTTCCCGGCGCGTTCAGTTTGCGGTTTTGCAGGTCTGCCATCGTGTTGACCGGGAAGGTCGCGTAGATGTCATAGCTGTCAGTGATCAGCGACGACAGATGGACCATGCCATTCTCAGACCAGCTGTTGGCCAGTTCGGGCAGGTTCTGGCTAAGGTCATCAAAAATCTCGATGATCATCTTGTGATCAGATGTTGCGAAGGGGGTGAAGTATGTGACGTTCTGGAGCGGCATATTCGCCCCTTCCCAGACCGTGCCGACCATGCCGACATCAACGATCCCATCCATCACCGCTTCGCGGGTGTCGGTGAACTTATAGAGCGTTCCGGCATAGGCCTCATTCCAGTTGACCTGATATTCGCCCGCTTGTGCCAGAATGCGGTTCACCTCAGGCTGAAAAGTGTTCTTCATTGCGTAGACCCAGATATTGGCCTCCGGATGTGACGAGCCGATATTGACCGTGATTTGCTCTTGGGCCGCAGCCCATCCCGCAGCGGTGATCCCCAATGCGGCGACTGCGGTGAATGTTACGTATTTCATGTGTGTTCCTCCCTGAATTTGGATGCTCCCACGCATCCCTTTGTGGTCTTCTCAGTCTTCAATGGCGCCGAGCGCGCGCAGGATGCGCTCTGGCGTGAATGGCATTTGGGTCACCTGCGCACCCAAGGGCCGCAAGGCATCATTGATCGCATTCATCACAGCAGCCGGTGCGCCAGCAGTGCCTGCCTCACCCGCCCCTTTGGCGCCAAGCATGCTTTCCTTGGTCGGGGTTTCCACATGGCCCACGACCATGTCGGGCATTCCGCCCGCCATTGGCACCAGATAGTCAGCCATCGACCCGTTGAGCAGCTGTCCTTCGTCATCGTAATGAATTTCTTCGAACAGCGCGCCGCCAATCCCTTGCACGATGCCGCCTCTGATCTGTTCATCCACCAATTGTGGGTTGATGATCCGTCCGCAGTCCTCCACGCACCAATGCTTAAGAAGTGTCACGATCCCGGTCTCGACATCAACCTCAAGGTAACTGGCCTGAACCCCGTTGGTGAACGCAAACGGGTATTCGGACGTGATATAATGCCGGGTCTGCACCAGCTCGCGCGGCAAACCCTCGGGCAGTGTATCGCCGCGAAAATAGACAATGCGCCCAAGCTCTTCGAGGGGCATACGGACCGCTCCGTTTTCGGCGTCCACGACGTGACCATCTCGAATATCCAGAGACGCCTGATCGGCCTGCAACATCGCCGCCGCGACTTCGAGGATCGAATCCCGCAGCGCCCGCGCTGACCGCAAAGCCGCTTCTCCGCCGATGCCCGCCCCGCGAGATGCCCAGGTGCCACCTCCATACGGCGTGACTTGGGTGTCGCCAGTGATCACCCGCACATTGCTTGGTAACACACCCACACCTTCGGCAACGATCTGCGAAAGCATCGCTTCGGTGCCCTGGCCTTGCTCTGTCACCCCAGACAGCGCCACGATTGACCCGTCGGGGTCCATCCGCACCGTGCAGCCATCCTGCGCCGAGATGCGCGCGCCGCCGATGCCGTACATAAACGGCGACGGGTTGGTCAGTTCGATGAAACTGGCAATGCCTATGCCACGATGAACGCCCCGAGCGCGTGCCCCCGCCTGATCGCGGCGTAGCGCGTCGTAATCCATGAGCTCCACCAGCTTATCCATGCTTTGGTGGTGCGACAGTCCTTCGAACCGCATCTTTGCAGGCGAGGTGACGGGGTAGACGTCATCAGCATACATATTCCTGCGGCGAATCTCGACCGGGTCCATACCGAGCTCCGCCGCGGCCATATCTACCAGGCCTTCTGTCACAGCCACCGCAATTGGGTGTCCGACAGCGCGATACTGGCAGGTTGGCGTCTTGTTCTGAAACACCACGGTCGTCTTGGCACGGTAATTGGCGAAATCGTAAGGTCCACCGCACAGGTTGACGACCTGATTTCCTTCGATCGCCGAGGTTCGTGGGTAGACCGAATACGCGCCAATAGCCGTCCAGTCGTCCACATCAAATGCAAGGATTTTACCGTTCGCGTCTACCGCGATCTTCGCCTCGATCTCATGATCACGGGCGTGAATATCAGTGGTGAAGCTCTCCAGGCGGTCGGCAATAAACTTGACGGGACGCGCCATGATCTTTGAAATCGCCGCGGTGGCAACCTCGTCAGGATAGACATGAACCTTGATCCCGTATGACCCGCCGACGTCGCCACAGATGACCCGCACCCGGGATTCCGGCACGTCAAGATGTTTGGCCAGAACGGTCTGCATCATGTGCGGCGCTTGGGTAGCATGATACGCGGTCATTTGCCCTTCAGCGGGGTTCCAGTCGACCAGGATTGACCGGGGTTCCAGCGTGACGCCTGTGTGCCGCCCTGTCTTGAAGCGCGCAGACACGACTTTGTGGGCAATTGCAAATGCGCTGTCTACATCGCCCTCTTCATGCAGCCGCTGGAAGGCCAGATTGTCACCCATCTCGGGATGCAGAACCGGCGTGGACGCGTCCAGCGCGGTCATCATGTCTGCGACAACCGGGAGCGGATCATAATCCACATCAACCAACGCCGCGCCATCTTCAGCCGCCGCGCGGGACGTCGCAACCACGGCAACCACCGGCTCGCCAACCCAACAGGATCGGTCCAAGGCCATCGGATGTTCGGGTGGCGATTTCAACCCCTTGAGATGCGCCAGTACGGCAACCCAAGGCGTGCACACTTCTGCCAGATCGGCCCCGGTGAAGATCCGCAGGACGCCTTTGACCGATCTGGCCTCCTTCGCATCAATGCCACGGATTTTGGCATGCGCAAACGGTGATCGGACAAAGGCGACATGCACCATGCGCGGCAAGTTGATGTCATCAACATATTTGCCCCTACCTTCTACCAATCGCCCGGCATTGGGGCGCGGGACGGTCTTGCCGATATAGGAGTTGGGGCGGTCGGGATTACCAAACTGGACGGTCATGCCTGCACCTGCCCAGCCCGTTGCCGCGCCACGGTTTCAACCGCATCAACAATGGCCTCGTATCCTGTACAGCGGCAGTAATTGCCCGACAGGTGCTCGCGGATCGCTGCGCGTTCAGGCACCCCGCCCTGCGACAGAAGCGCTTCTGCCGCGACCAGCATTCCGGGCGTGCAGAACCCGCATTGCAATGCATTGCGCGCAATAAACGCTTCTTGCAGGTCGCGAATGGCGTCGCTGTCCGATAACCCTTCGATGGTCCAGACATCGGCGCCATCCAACTGTGCGGCCAGCATGAGACAACCCCGCACCGAGGCCCCATCCACGCGCACCGTACATGCGCCGCAGACACCATGTTCGCAACTGGCATGCGCTCCCGTAAGGCCAAGTTCCTGGCGCAGAAAATCGACAACGTGCTGTCCGGCAAGCACACGCGCCTCAACCGGCTCACCATTGACCATCAGATCAATATCAATCCGGTCAGCGAATACCTTGGTCATGCGGCGTCTCCCCTCGACTGTGCCACGGCGCGGCGCAATAGAACTCCTGCGATGTGGCGGCGATAGTCTGCGCTGGCCTGAGTGTCCGAAGGCGGATCAATTTCTTCGCGCAGGGCCGCGACGGCACTGTCAAGATCACCCCGGTCAAGCTGCACCATCGCATTGCGCGCCAGAACCGGGGTCGACCCCACCGACAGCAATGAAATTCGATGCCCATTGCTTCGCGTCACAAGGCACAAGCCCGCAAGTGCATAATCCCCAGACCGGCGCACGACCTCTTGCAAGACTTGACGCTCATTGGCTTCCGCCTTTGGAACAGCAATCGCGGTCAAAATCTCGCCTTCTTCAAGTGACGTCTCGAAAAGACCCTGAAAGAAATCTTCGGCTGCAACACTCCGCTCCCCGTCTGGTCCGTGAATGTACAACGTTGCCCCCAGCGCCAGCATGCAGGCCGGAAATTCCGCGGCTGGATCGGCATGCGCCAGCGCGCCTCCGATGGTTCCTCGATTGCGAATAGCGGCATGCGCAATATAGGTGACAGCCTCGGCAAGCAGCGGAGCGTGTTTTCGTATCAAGGGACTGGTGCCGATTTCTGCATGCTTGGTAAGCGCGCCGATGCGCAGGGTTGTTTGCCCGTCAGTCACGCCCGAAAGCTCCGTAATGCGCGAAATGTCAACGAGCATGTCACCGGTCGACAGCCGCATGTTCATCGCCGCAATGAGGCTCTGGCCACCTGCAAGCACGCGTCCCATGCCTTCCGCCGACGCCAGGAGCAACATCGCGTGCGCCAGGTCATTGGCTCGGGCATACCCACCCGGAGAAGCTTTCATTTACCGTCCTCCCTCGGCATCAATGCTCTCCCAGCATTGATTGTTGATCTTACGATCCGCCTTATTGATCATATGATCTTTAAAAAAATTAGATTGCAAGAAGAAATATTTTTGATCACAAACCCCGCATGGATCTGCTCAAGGTTGATATCACCCAACGAACTGCGAAACGGCGGCGGCTGCCACCAGACGAGCGACGCCAACAAATTGTTGACGGGGCTGTGGCGTTCTTCGCTGAAGTCGGACTCGAGGGCAAAACCCGTGATCTGGCCAAGCATCTGGGGATCACGCAATCTCTGCTTTTCAACTATTTCGAAAACAAGGAATCCCTGATCGAGGCTGTCTATGCCCAAGTCTATATTGACCGGCTTTCACCGGAATGGCCCCGCCGCCTGGTTGACCGAAGTGTCCCGCTAAGGTCTCGATTGCTGGCCTTCTACAATGATTATAGCAAGCTGATTTTTGAATATGAATGGATGCGGATTTTTATGTTTTCGGGCCTTGCCGGAGCCGAGCTCAATCGCCGCTATCTTGAGCACCTGAACAAGATGATCCTGCATCCACTGCTTGATGAAATTTACGCGGCATCGTCCAAATCAATGATGCCCGACATGGAAGATCTGTGGAACCTGCACGGCGGGATTGTCTACATCGGAATCCGCCAGCACATCTACCGCACGCCTTGCCCGGACGATCCCAGTTTGGCCATAGAACATGCAGTTGACCGTTTCTTGCAGGCTTTCGCAGTAAAGCAGGATTGAAGCGCAAACTCTTGTGCACTCGGCCGTCCGCGGGTCGAAAACGCTGACGCTGAATAAGCGAACGTCAGCTTTCGAAAAGTTGCATCGCAGCGTGCATTTGTAAGGCGAAGGTCAGCTTTGGGCGGTGGATTCAATTGATCGTCGCGGCACGCGATGTAGGTTGATGGCTGCTTTGCCGTCTGGTCATTGGAAAAACTGCCGGTCCGCAATCGCCCCGGGCCGAACACTTACTCCACCCAAACGTTATCTCGATGGATCGACGCGGATTACCCCTAAGAGTAATTGTCGGGATCGCTCGACCAAAGCATGATTGAAAGCATCGAGGAGGCACAGGAATTGTCCACGCAACGGCTATGGACGTACAACAGCGGAACGTCGCGACGTTTCCCGAGAACGGTGGAAGGAACGACTGGACTTCCGCTGCAGAACCGGTTCCGCAACGTTTGACAATTTGTGTGGATCAGCTGGTATAGAAGTATAGACAGTAATCTAGCGCGCCTCCGGAGGATTGATCGTCATCCAGACCTTACGATACTTCAGTCTGACAGTGCTCATTGGGATATGAGTTCACCATCGACACGAACAGTCAGGTTTCCATCCTTTGCACGATCGACGCGAATTTCCCGACGCTTTCCACCTATATCGATATGCGCAGTGTAGCCGTTCCAGTGCGCTGGAATTGCCGGGTGGATATGAAGTTCTCCGCCACGTACTTCTATCCCTAATATTGCCTCCACCGCCGTGCGATACAGCCAGCCGGCAGAACCGGTGTACCAGGTCCAGCCACCGCGCCCGACCTTGTCGTCCGCACCATAGACGTCTGCGGCGACTACATAGGGCTCAACACGATAGCTGTCGGCGGCGGCCTTGGTGAGAGCATGATTGACCGGATTGAGCATGGAGAAAGCACGCCAAGCGTCTTCGGTGCGGCCCATTTTTGCCAGTGCATACACAACCCAGGTCGCCGCATGTGTGTACTGTCCGCCGTTCTCGCGAACGCCGGGCGGATACCCCTTGATGTACCCAGGTTCCTTCGGGGTGGTTTCGAAGGGTGGGGTAAACAGTCGGATGAGCCCGTCTTCATCATCGATCAGTTTGTCGGTGACACTGTCCATTGCTTGGGCAGACCTTGCCGCATCGCCATTTCCGGAAAGCACGCTCCACGACTGCGCAATCGAATCGATCTGACATTCCTCCGATTCAGAAGACCCGAGCGGCGTCCCGTCATCGTAATAGCCGCGGCGATACCACTGGCCATCCCATCCGTCGCTGGCGAGAGCTTTTTTCAGTTTCTTGGAATGCGCGCGCCATTCCGCAACGTCAACTGCTTCGTTCCGCCCTTGTGCGATCTGGATGAAGCGATCCAGCGCGTGAAGCAGGAACCATGCGAGCCAGACGCTCTCGCCACGGCCTTCTTCTCCGACGCGGTTCATTCCGTCATTCCAGTCACCACCCAGGATGAGCGGCAACCCGTGCGGTCCGGTGCGGGCAATGGCCAGGTTCAGCGCTCTGGCACAATGGTCATAAACACTGGTTTTGGTCCGGGAACGGGATGGCTCGAAAAATGCGTCGTGCTCATCTTCCGTCAGTGTCCGGCCAGACAGGAACGATACCTTTTCATCCAGAATTGCCGTGTCGTTGGTGACAGAGACATACTGGCTGACGGCATAGGCCAGCCAGACGACGTCGTCGGAAATTTTCGTGCGCACCCCGGCTCCAGTGTCCGGCAGCCACCAATGCTGAACGTCACCTTCCTTGAACTGCCTGGACGCGGCAGTGAGTATCTGTCGGCGCGCGAGGCCGGAATCGTGCAGCAACAGCGCTAGTGTGTCCTGCAACTGGTCGCGGAAACCAAACGCACCCGAGGCCTGGTAGAATGCGCTGCGCGCGGTGATACGGCAAGCAAGGTTCTGGTAGGGAAGCCAGGTATTTACCATTGTGTTGAACGCGTCGTCCGGCGTTTTGACCTGCAGGGTTCCGAGAAACCCCTCCCACTGCGAAACCGTCTCCTGTTCGAACTTGTCGAACCCATGATCGCGCAATCGCGCGAGCGTTCGATCTACATCGGTGGATTTTTCCGCATCCCCGAGCATGAACACCACACTGTGTGTTTCGCCGGGAGGTATCTCGATATCACAGGCAATGACAGCGCAAGGGTCGCCGCGGGTTGCTGCGCCGTTGGCTGGGGTTGTGCCGCTCATAACCATGTTCGGGCGTTTTATTGTCCCGCCAACGCCAAAGAAACCTCCGCGCGACACCGTGAAGGCGACAGACGGGTGGTCTGCGGCAAGAAACGCGGTACGTTCTGGGAACGTCAGTGAGTATGGGTTCGTCGCAGTCATTGCCTGAGCGGCCCGATCGAACCGGCACTGGACAAAGGGGGCTGTCTTGGAGCGGTCGTTGCCCAATACCAGCTCGGCATAAGCATAGATCCGCAGGCGAAGCGAAGTTTTCTTGGGGTTGAAAATTTCGAGGCGAGTTAGCTTTGCCGGTTCGTCGCCCGCGATGATCGTCGTCAGCCGGGACGTCAGCCCGTCACACGTCATCGACATAACGCTGCGGCCGGGGCCGTGGCGTGTTTCATATCGGGCAGACCCATCTACCGACAACGCCGCCAGCGGCGCATACAAGGATCCATTGACCATGTCGCGAATATAGAATGCCTCGCCCGGACGGTTGATGACAGGATCGTTGGTCCACGGTGTGATCTGGTAGTCGCGTGAGTTACGGCTCCAGGAGAAGGCTGCCCCTTCCGCCGAAATGTGGAAACCGAACTTCTCGTTTGCGATTACATTGATCCAGGGTTGCGGTGTCGCCCCTCCTGCAGCCAGCCGGATCACATACTCATTGCTGGTGGCGTCGAAACCGCCATACCCGTTCCATAACAACAGATCATTGCCCGATACAGCTTCGCCCTGATGGATATCATAAGAGACTTCGGGAGACGGCAACATCAGTTGCGGCTTTCCGTGGGACCGTTCATCTCCCCTCCCGCCCGGAGCTCCGTAGACTTTTTCGATGCGCTCAAGCTGTTCTGAAAGCTTGCCATTACGTGTGTGCAACACAACGCGGGCTGCAGCGAGAAGCGCGGAATAGGCATTGGATGTCATCAGATCGCGACGGACCGAGAAAATATGCTGCCCCGGTCCTGACGCCAGACCACGTCGGGCGGCGTTCAGGCAGTAGGCGTCAAGGGCATTTTGAACATCCTGACCGTAGGAAGCTGCGCGCTCGTTGAGGATCACCAGGTCAGAAATCAGGCCTCGTGATCTCAGGTATTCCTGCATGCGGAATGCTTTACGCACGATTGGCAAGTCGCCCTCGGTGTCAAGCCGAAGCACGAAGATCGGAAAGTCTCCGGAGATGCCCATCGGCCACAGCGCGGACTGCTGATACTCTCCCACTTTAACGGAGGCGCTGTCCGATGACAGCGACAGATCGGGATACACAAGATAGCCGGCATACTTCTGAAACAGCGCCGCTTCCTGTGGCGTAATGTCTGTATGGCGCATCTGCACCTGGGACCGGGTCCAAGCGAGGTGAAGCTCCTGCGAAAAGCTTTCCGCATGATGAAAGTGAGAAACGGCCGCTTCGATATCCTGGCGGCGCGGCGCGGCGATTGTCCAGAATATCACTTCGATTTCCTTGCCGGGCGGGATACGCACAATGCGACGCAGTGCCATGCAGGGATCCAGGGTATAACCGTCGCTTCCGCTCAGCCTGGCGCCCGGTTCAAAAGCGATGGCGCCAGCCAGGCTGCGCCCGCGGCCGATGAAACGACGGCGATCAGTCTCCGCCTGTATTGCGCGGCGACCTTTGGCGTCGGAAATGAGATGCGCAACGCACATATCGGGGTCGGTTGGCGAACGCCTGTTCCGCTCCGCGTAAATGACGTTCCCATGCTCGCCAATGCGAGTTCGCACAAACATTTTCGAGAACGCAGGGTGCGCGGAGTCCGAGGCATCTGCGGACAGGACCGGTTCGCAATAGGACGTCAGTTCGATGGTTCTCTCCTGCTCCCCCTTGTTGGTCAGAACAACTCGGCGGCCTTCAGCGTCGAAGTTCGATGCTACAAGGCATTCAAGACGGGAGTTAAGCGATCCGCGGGACTTGAAGAATTCAGCCTTTTCATCTGAAAAAATGGTTCTCGCAGACTCTCCTGGAGAGGATCCGGGCCCGGGCGTGACGGACCACCAACGTCCATCGTCGAGATCGCGCAAGAAGATGAAGTTACCCCAGTCATCGAAAGTTGGGTCGGGGCGCCATCTTGTAACAGCAAGACCATTCCACCGCGCATAACCCGAACCGCCGGCGGTAAGCATGACGGAATAATGGCCGTTGGAGAGAAGAAGGACTTCGCGGCGGCTCCTTACCGGATCGGTGATGACGCGGTATTCCCGCTCCTGAAGTTGCGTCAACCCGTCAGCGGCATCCGTGGACTGGTCCGCGCGCCGCAGCGGCACAAGTTCATGCGGCGGTTTCTCCTGGAGCAGCAATTCGGCCGCCTCGATAACCGGATCGGCATGGAAACGATCCCGCATCAGGCCATCATGGACAGCGTTGGCAATCGCGACGATGCTCATTCCCTGGTGGTGCGCCATATAGTTGCGGACGACGGCGCAGCTTTCACCGGCTGGCAAGCGCGATGGGGTAAAATCGATCGCATCATAAAACCCGTAGAAACCAAGCGCACCATACCGCTGTAAATGGTTGAAGTTCGCTAACGCCTCCGCGGGCACATACTGGCTTGCCAGCGCTGTCGCATAGGGAGCGATCACCAGATCGTTGATCAGATTGCGCTTGAGGCCGAGTGAGGGCACACCGAAATTCCGATACTGGTAATTCAGATCCCGATCACGCGCATTGAATGCGGATTCGGAGATCCCCCAAGGAACTTGGTGCGACCTGCCATAGCTCCTGTGGCGCGCAATCGCCAAGCGGTTTGTCTGGCTCAAAAGCCCTCCGCGTCGCTCGTGCATGACCAAGGGCGGCATCAGATACTCAAACATCGAACCGGACCATGAGGCGAGCGTAGCCTGCCAGTTCACGTCAACGATGGGTCGCCCCAAGCGAAACCAGTGGCTGCTCGGGACATCGCCCTTGGCGATGGCAAACAGACTGGTCAAGCGAGCCTCGGAGGCCAGGAGATCGTAGCAGGATGAATCGAGTTCTCCATCTTCGGGACGATATCCGATTGATAAAAGGCCGCGCGTCTCATCAAGAAGAAACGAAAAATCCATGTCGAAGGCTAATTTCCGGGCCCTTTCCGAGGTGATCTGCAAGTACTGTTGAAACGGCTGGAGTTGGCTGCGATCGAAAGTCGCGTCGGTAAAATGAGCTTCGCAGGTCGCGTGCAGGCTCCGCGCCCAGGCGATAACATCGGCGCTCTCTGCGGACTTGACCTCGCTGTCCAGATCCACGGCCAGGGCCGTCAACTCAGCCGCTATCACGGACAGCTTGATGGCTCGGATCGGCGCAGTCTGCGGTTCCTGCATGTGCCGCTCGAAGGTCTGCAGGAATCCCGACAACCGTTCTTCCAGCCTGCGCCGCAACGGCCTTGTCTTTCGGCGGTCATCGGGGACTTTGCTCAACGATTGTTCCAGTATGAAGGCGACGTCGCCAATACCCGTCATATCGCCTAGAAGATGCACTGCGGGTGCTTCGGACCACGACCGCAACGCCGAGCTGACCGCGATCAGGTGCCCGGCCAGATTGCCACTGTCCACGCTCGAAACGTAGCTCGGCTGCAAGACCTCCAAGGTGCGTGTGTTGTACCAGTTGAACAAGTGCCCGCGGTGTTGCGGGAGTTTTTCAACCGTACCAAGCACCTTGTCGATGCGGTCCAGAGTTTCAGACAGCGATATCCAGCCGAAATCCCTCGCGGCCACCGTCGACAGCAGATACATGCCTATGTTGGTTGGCGACGTGCGCTCCGCCACCACCGGTTCCGGATCCTCCTGGAAATTGTCGGGAGGAAGGTAATGGTTCTCCTCGACAATGAAACGCTCGAAATACCGCCACGTTCGCCGAGCAATGAGCCGCAGCTGCAATTCGACTTTGTGTTCAAGATTCAGCGAATCTTCAGTCGAGGCCGGTTTGCTGACAAACCAGGCAATTGCGGGAGCAGCCACCCACAGAGCGCAAAATCCGCCGGCAATAACAGCAGTTCGCGGTTCGAACGCGAGAGCCAGCATGAAGGCGACCAAGCCTATGACAGGAGATTGCCACATCGAAGCATAATAGGAGGCGATATCCTTGCTCGCAGACGCATGAACCTGGTCTGCGGTTCTCCATTCGAGCAGGTGCCGTCGGGTGACAAAAACCCGATAGAGCGACCGGACAATGGCATCACCCATAACCCAGGCAGTATGTGCGATGAAGACAATCCGCAGGGCAACCTGCGCCGTCGCATTGACGATTTCGGACGCCAATATGCGGATGTGTCCGCCTATTGATACCCCTTCTTTATTGGGAAAGAACCCAGAGAACAAAGACAATGTAGGCGCGATAAACAGGCTGATAATCAGGATCACCTGCCACATCGCCGCAGTTTCCAGCGGGAGCACAGACCACGCAAGAACGGATCCGGTGATCCAGGCTATGGGTGTCAATGATCGCCGCAAGTTGTCCAGCATCTTATACCGCCCAAGCATGTTCAGGCCGCTGGAGCGCGAGAATATCAGGGGTATCAACTGCCAGTCGCCGCGCGCCCACCTGTGCTGACGAGAGGCGTCGACATCATAGCGGACAGGAAAATCCTCAATGAATTCTACGTCTGTCACCAACGCAGCGCGCGCGATCGAACCCTCGAGAAGGTCATGGCTCAGAACCGAATTTTCCGCGATCCTGCCGGCTGTGGCAGCCTCAAACGCGTCGATGTCGTAGAGACCCTTGCCCGTATAGCTGCCTTCACCCAGCAGATCCTGGTAGGTGTCCGAAACTGTAAAGGCATAGGGATCAAGTCCCCGGTCCACAGAGAAGGTTCGTTGGAATGCCGATGCTTCAGAGCCAGTGGTCAGCGAGGATGTGACCCGCGGCTGCAGGATTGAATATCCGGCGGTGACCTTTCCCTTCTCCGCATCCCACTGGGGAGCATTTAGGGGATGGGCCATTTTGCCGACCAGCGCCCGTACCCGGTCACGCGGCAGGCGAGTGTCGGAATCGAGGGTCAAAACATACCGGATGCCTCCCGGTAGCTCCTTGCTCGGCGTCAAAAAGGTCGTATCAGCGTCGCCGCGCAACAACAGGTTGAGTTCGTGCAGTTTTCCCCTTTTGCGCTCCCATCCCATCCATGTGCCTTCAGCTTCGTTCCAGAGACGACTGCGGTGAAGAAGGAAAAAGCGTCGGCTTCCGGCGTCGGCATACTTTTCGGCAAGTCGATCCGTCTGTTTCTCCGCGTAAGCCAGGATCTCGGCGTCGCGATCAGACTTCTCTTCTTTGCTGTCGGGCCAATCCGTGGCCAGCGCGAAAAACAGTTCCTTGTCGGTATTTGCGAGATAATGGACTTCGAGGTTTCGAAGCAGTTGGTCGACAGTGTCCAGGTCGCCGATCAAACAGGGGATGACGACAAGCGTTCGCACATCGGGAGGCATGCCTTCCTCGAAAGCATAGCCCGGGAGATGGGCCGGACGGAAAAGTGCAGAGGCAAGATACTGGAACAATCCGGAAGCTGCGTCCCACGCCGGCAATACGAAAAGCGCTGAAAGTATCGCCAGCCCGGCGATCGGAACACCATTTACGGCCAGTACGTTCGCGGCCATCCAGACAAAGATCAGCCCCAGCAACGCGACCGGAATGGCAATACCGGATACCCCCAAATTGCGATAGAAGCGGCCCATCTTTTCCCGCAACGGTGGGCGATAACCTGTCTGCTGTTGAAGCAGCGCCACTCCCTCAGCCAAGAAGTAATATCCCAGGTCATGTTCCCGGGCAGCGGTTGTTTGCGGATTTTTTCGCGCCTGCTGCGCCAAGTCCAGTGCCGCAAGCGCGACATCCTCCTCGCTGACGACGGACCGTCGGGCGATTTGCTCGATAACATCGCGATAGCTGTTCCTAGTACGTGCATCGAGGAGCGCGAAGTTGCTTCCGGCCCGCAGCACGCAATCGACGCGCGATACCGATTCGAACCACTTGGTCCAATCGGCCTCGTCGATCCGCCTGAGGCTGCGAATAATGTTTCCAACCGTGAGATTGTCCATCGATAGCCGGGTGTGCTCGGCAATAATCACTTCCTCGGCGTGTGTTCCCCGTTGTTCCAGCAGATTTTCAAGCCAGGAGAGCGCATCGGACGATCCCTGGGTGCCATCTCGGAGCCGATAGAGCAATTGCGCAGCGTATGTATCATCGGTTGTCGCATCGGCCGCCGAGTTCAGAAGTTCGCCATCGATCGGGCCGCTGCTTTTCGAGGCAACCTCGTCGGCGAAGCGGTTGGCCAGTCCGCGGGTTTCGCGCGCCGCCTCCACCCGGTCGGAAGTACGCCTGAGGTTTTCGAGCAGAACCATTCGCAATATCGCCGGAATCGCCCATATCTCGCCGATGGTCAACACTTGATGCTTTTGAAATCCAGTGATCAGACTGGTCAGCCCTTCAGGCTCAAAGCAGGAATTGGCGTGAGCAATATAGAGCCACGCGATGGCCAAAGTGCGGGGGCCTTCTCCGCCGTCGACAATCGCGACTGTTGGCAGCCTGTGATAGAATTTTTTCGGCAGGTCGCGCGCGACTTGCCTGACATTCTCATCGACAAGATGATGGTTGTCGAGCAGCCATTCCGCGGCAGGCGTAATCAGCAGTCGCTGTTGGGCGGCCTTGGCGATGGAACCATAGTTTTTCAGAAGCGCGGATGCGTTGTCCTTGATGCGCTCGGGAAAGGCAAAGCCATCCCATGCGGGCAGGTTCCAGCGGGACTGTTGACCGAGCCTTTTCCCAAGCGTCTCAAGCTCTTCCGCAGCAAAAAAATCGGCCCTTATGGCTTGACCACGCGTTCGTTCTGTATCTTTCAGATCGGGCGCACGTGGGTCCTGGGGGGCGTCTGAGGACCGCCTACGTGACATTTCGGACATGGCTGCCATTTCAATCGTGGTGATCTCGGTCAACGCGTCAGCAGGACATAGGTTCCACGACTATTAGAACACTAGGATTGGCGAGAACGTATGTTATCGACGAAGTCGTAAGTTGTAAGCGGAATTCATACTCTCGGTCGAGCGATCCGAAGTCACGTGTAGTCCTCGTTGGCTCAAGCAAAGTACAATGGTCACCGTACCGGAACATTCCGCGCAAGAACGCCACGTCGGAATAATTCTACCTTCATTTAAATTAAGCATCCTGCGTAAAAACCGATTGAGACTGTAATATAGTGCCGAGCACGACAGTCAGGGCGCTACGCTTCAGGAGTATGATTTCGTCCCCTGAAAATGATGACGCGAGAATGCGATTGGCGCAACCAATCGATTCTCGAGCGAATACGCAGAGTCCCGACTCATGTGACGATGAATCCGGACTTGTGCTGTCGGAATCCGGGCTGTTGTGACGATGGACAAGTTTGGTGGGCCCGGAGGGACTCGAACCCCCAACCAATCCGTTATGAGCGGACGGCTCTAACCAGTTGAGCTACAGGCCCGGAGGTTCACGACAGCGCCTGATGCTGCGCGAAAGCCACAATTTCGAAATTGCGGGCAATGTCCCCGGCCGGACTGGCCGTCCGGACGTAGGCGGTTTAGCTCAAAATTTCCGCCATCACAAGCCGTTGCGGTGGAACATTCACAGCCATGGCTGCCGATCAAACCGGACGGGGAACACGCAGGCCAGAGCTGCAGCCAATTGCAGTTTGGCGCCGTGCAGAATTGCGGCCCGGCCGGCACAAGGCCGCTCGCCGTATTGCGTCCACAATCGGCGGCCATTAAATCCGGTGTCGGGACATATTCACCAGATCGGAGACTTTTCATGACCTCTACTTTCCCCGCCCGCCGCCGCATGATTGTTGGCGGCGCGCTGTCAGCCTTGCTGCTTTGCGCGTCTTCACCAGCCTTCGCCGATGAGGTCAAGCTCCCCGAGCCGGGCGTGATCTCTGTCTCTGGTGAAGGCGTGGCAAATGTTGCACCTGACATGGCGGTGATTTCGCTCACCGTGCTGCGGGAAGCGGAAACAGCGCGTGCGGCGCTTGACGCCAACAACGAGGCGATGACCAAGGTTCTCGCCGCCATGAAAGCCGAAGGCATCGCCGAGCGCGACCTGCAGACCGGCGCGTTTTCGGTGCAACCGCGCTGGGTCTACCCCAACAACAAGGACGGCGAGAATCAGGAACCGAAGATTGTCGGGTACACCGTCAACAACACACTGACCGTGCGCATCCGCGACTTGAGCCGTCTCGGCGCCATTCTCGACAGCTCCGTCAGCCTCGGCGTCAACCAGGGCGGCGATGTGGTGTTCACCAATGACGACCAGGAATCGGTCCGCGAAACAGCCCGCCTGGACGCTGTTGCCAAGGCAAAGGCGAAGGCGGAAGCCATGACCGGGGCGCTCGGCGTCACGCTCGGCCGTATCACCCAGATCTCGGAGAATACCTACTCCGCGCCGCCGATGCCGATGGCGCGTGCCGAGATGGCGATGATGGCAGGCAAAGCCGCCGATTCAGTGCCGATGGCCGCAGGCGAAAACGAATACCGCGTGACTGTCAGCGTCACATGGGAGTTGACCCAGTAGATCCAGATTTGAACCCATAGCCTTTGCACCACAATAGCCCGGGAAAGATCTTTCCCGGGCTATTGTGGTTTGATTTGATTTGGTCAGGTGATGGGGGGCTACAGGGCGGCGGCGCCAATTGGATACGCAGAAGCTGCTGTAGCCATTTAAAATGATGTGCCTGTCGCGCTCAAATAACACCATTTGAACGCGACAGGCATTGGTCCGGTTTACCGGTCCCAGCCAATCACCGGGCAGCGGCGTTCATTGGCGAAGGCAACACGCACCGGGCGGTGACGCCGGAAGCCCTCGACGACAATCCTGTTGCGACCGGCACGAACAATTTCGGCGCGGCGCAATCCCATTTCTCCGGCTTTCCACAGCGCTTCGCCGGTTCTGCAGACGTCACGACCGCGACCACCGCGGTGGTCTTCAAACCTATCCCAGTCACCGCGACGCTCTTCAAAACGATCGCGACCGCCGCGATGTTCCTCAAATCGGTCGCGACCGTCGCGACGTTCTTCAAATCGTCCCGGTTCGCCACGGCGATCATATTCGCGGACAATCACGCCGCCGCCAGCTCCGTCGATCGAAAGCTCGAACCCTATGCCACCGGCGTTGGCGCCCGTGGCGGAGGTTGCGACGCCGGCAGTGGCGACAATGAGTGCGGCAAGTGCGGTACGGATGACACTGTTCATGGCTGTTCTCCTGATATGGCGGCGCTGTTGCGACTGGGTGGTGACCGGGGATCGAGCGGATGTTCCATTCGATTGATCTCACATTAGGCGCGCCCAGATGAACCGGATTGGAACCGCTTGTTCATCCGGCATTCAGATCAATGCGCCCTGACCGATGATCATTCGCCAGGCGTTCCGGATCACGAACTGCGAGGCGCATCGGCAGGGTGATCGGCGTCAAACCATAAAAAGCCCCGGGAGGCAGTGCCCCCGGGGCTTTGGTGTTTGCGAGTGCATGTCCGGACTAGCGGCGAACGCGGATCACCGGGCAGCTGCGCTGATTGGCGAAGACAACCCGCACCATGCGGTGATGGCGGACGCCTTGAACAACGACGCGGCGGTTGTTGGCGCGGATCACGTCAGCCCGGCGGAGGCCCATGCGACGGGCCTTGTTGACGGCGCGCCGCGGCTTGCAGACGTTGCGTGCCTGGCCACGATGCCCTTCAAACCGGTTCCAGCCACCGCGATGACCTTCGAAACGATTCCAGCCACCGCGCCGATTGCGTTCATGGACGCTGATGCCGGCGCCATTGCTGCCGAACGAAAACTCGAAACCGACGCTGCCGGCATTGGCGGCGGGGGCGGAAGCGGCGACGCCAGCAGTGGCGACAACGAGGGCGGCGAGTGCATTGCGGATGAAGGTGTTCATGGCTGTTCTCCAGATTTGGCGGCGTTTCACGCCTTGAGTGTGTCCCTGATTTCGATCTCTCGTCTCGACCGGTTGACCCGTTCGATTGACCCCACACTAGGTCCGCCCGCCTGAACCGAATTGGAACCGGGTGTTCATCCTGCATTCATGAAAATGCGATTTGCCTGAAACCGCTTACAAATCCCGGCCCCAGACCTGCAGCAACTTGAGGCTTTCATCGGCCTCGCCATGGTCGCGCCAGGCAAGTTCCGCCAACAGGCCCGGATAGGGCTGGTAGCCAAGCCGCTGCCAGAAGGCGTTGAGCGTGTGCTCGTGGTCGGGCCTGGCCGGATGATCCTGAGGCCGAATCACCGAAGCAAACACAGCGTGTTGAAAGCCTTGCGCCCGCGCTGCAGCTTCTCGTGTCTTGAAGAATTGACGGCCAGCTCCCTGCCCCCGGTAATCCGGCAGCAGAACCGATTCAGCCAGATAGAAGTAGTCGTCCGGATAAAGCCCGACACGGGCGAAGGGGACGGCGAATTCATCCGCGTGGTCAGACAGGGGTGCGCCGGTTGCCGCCCCCACCATTGCGCCGTTGACATCCCGCGCTGCCACCACCACAGCCCCTGGTGAAGAGGCGAAATTCTGCAAATAGTGCGCCTCGTAGGCCGCGTCGCCATCGTAAAGATAAGGCCAGTCGGCAAACACTTCGATCCTCAGCCGGGCCAGATCATCAAGCGCCTGATCGATCTGGTCAGATGTGAGAATCGAGAAACTCAGACCGGTTTTCGACGCCACAGAACGGTCCTCAGCCGGCTTTGACCTGCGCAATCCAGTCGGTCAGATTGTAGCTCATCGTCACCCGGCTGATCAGATTGTCGTCGATCTCGAAGAAAATTCCGGCCCGCAGCGAATAACGCTGACCGTTGGCCTCGGGCAAGCCTTCGTCGGTGGAAAGATAGGTGCCGCGCACGGTAAATTCTGCCGCAGCGCGGTTGCCACTGTCATCGACCATGATGGCAATGTCGCCAAGTTCCTCGTCATAATGCCGGGTCATCCTGGCATTGAACCAGCGGAATTTTTCCTTGCCGATCTCGCGTTCACCCTGGTTGATGTCATGGACCACATCATCGGACAGGCAGGCCAGCATGTCGTCAGACGACTTGGCGTTGAACGCGTCGAGATAGCGGCGGATCAGGGCAGTTGTGGTGTCTCGGCTCATGGCGGTCTTCTCCAGCGTAAATTTCGGGTTCCCCACAGGTGACACACGCAGGCCCCGGCAGGCAAGAAAAACAGGGGCGGCGATCAGCTGTGCTCCTCCACACCCAACACCTCGGTGCAGCTTAGGTTCCCCTCATTCCGGGCACGCCAAATCTTCCGCCGGTGAATTGCACTGGCGGGCTGTTCAGGAATTCCGGGTCCGGAGGGCCGCGCGCGGGCGTCGCCTCTGAAAATGTATGAAATTTGGGTGGCGCGTTCCGCGCGCGGGCCCGAACTTCGCCGGATGATGTCCGCATCCGACAGACGGCAACGGCTTCCGCTGATCCGCTTGAGGGCTTTCACCCGACGCGGGATATTCGGGTTTCCCCGAGCCGCGAGCCCGGACAGGGGCCGCGGCGTGAAGCTGTTGGCGTGGTATCCGGCACGCAGCGCCTCCCCATCCTTGTGCTGCCTGTACATCATCGTTCAAGTGAAACCACTTGAACGCGACAGGCAGGACGGGGCAGACCTCCGCCACAGGCCCGGTCCGTTGTCAGATCCCGGCCCGCATGCGCAGGCCGGAAATCCAAAACCGTCCCGGTGGCCGGCTGAACAGGCGCATCAGTGAGAGGCCATGTCCGCCGACGGAACCACACTGGTCACCGCCTCCCTTCAGGATTTGCCACACGTTACGGCAAACCCCGAAAGGCCTTCCTCCCGCCTGAACCGAAGCGTTCGCGATCCATCCGGCAGCGGGAGTGCGATGATGATGGCATGGGATTTGGCGGGTGTGGAAAAGATTCTTTTGGGAATTTTGTCGGGATGACGCGGCGTGCCTCCTCTACCCTTGTGGGAGAGGAAGAAAAATCATGGTCTTGGTGCGCAAGCGCCAAGTCATAGATTTTTCAGGTGAGGGGGAATTCGCAGAGCTAAGAGCTTTCCCCTCACTTGCGATTTCTAACACTTGGCTGAAGCCAAGGCGCTGAAATTGCGGTCCTATGTATCAACAGCACCAAGCCGAAAGGTGGGTGTTAAGTGAGCGATCTCGCAGCGGTGGCTGTATTAGTTCATCTCACTTCGTCCGGTGGGCCAAATCGCGAAATTCGCCTCAGCAATTTCCCCTGCCTTGATGGCGTCTATTCCCGCTGCGCCGATATAGTGAATCGCCAATACTACATCAGAGATTCGGTCCTCCATACCTTTGAAAGCACAATTATATCTGGCAACGCTTCGCAAAAAAATCGGGTTTTCTCTCGTGGCCAAAATCTCCTCCGGGCTCAGGATCAGTGGCTCAGATTGAAAGATTACGCCAGGCGGATTGATTGCGCCCCCGTCATTGTCTGGGAATATAGGGCCATCGATACCAAATTTTTCTCGATCATCGGCACGCCCCGTTACCAACACGCTGTTCTTGGCCGGTGTAGAGCCAAAGTTTTTCCACTTGAGTATAAACAAATACGCATCAATATTTCCCGGCTCACCGATGCCACTCATTTTCCATCCCTCATACCCTACCCAAGCTCTGAGTTCGGTCTCCGAATTAGCGCGAGCAAGTTTAACGGCGGCAAAAGCAGCCTTGTTGCCATTCCAAGCGAACCAGAGGGTCGCGAACAAAACGGCTGTCCCGAGAGCAACAAGCCAAGTTTGCAGCTCGGCATAATTTGTCATTCGTTGAGTAGCATCATTCATAGATTGCGTAGCTGCGTTCATTCCCTGCTGGGCAGCAAGGTCATCTATCTCACGCTGGCGGGCTTCGGATTCGAGGCGCTCGCGGGTATCGGCGGCGGCTTGGCCCTCGATAATCTCAATAGGGAAAGGAAGCGGATACGATTGGGCAGGTTGCTCTTGATCACTTCCCTGCCCCTGTTCGGGGTTTGCACCCTCTTGGGCTTGCCCTGATATAGAAAAGCAAATTAGTCCAAATGCAATTGCTGTGAACCGATAGCTCTTAAACATTGAAGTAAAAAACCGCCGTGTGTTTACCCAGAGAAAGATAATTCCGCACGTTCACTTCCTTCCCGTCAACTCCTAATTGCACCGACATCTCGACGTACCCCGCTTAGGTCACACCCTTACGCTTCAATTTAGCCGTCAGGAGCTTGGCGGGCCTCATGTCCCAACCGATTTTTATCATGGCTACAGTTCCGTCATCGACATCTCGCCAACAACACAGACGCTCGTAAACGACATAGGCTTATTCGTAACATTGCTTGCATTGCACAACTTTGCAGATCCTCCTGCCAATGTGGGAATGTAAACACCCTATCCGGTCTGATCTGTTAGCAACCTATCTGGTTTGGACAGGCGCGCCTCCTCTACCCTTGTGGGAGAGGAAGAAAAATCATGGCCTTGGTGCGATAGCGCCAAGTCATAGATTTTTCAGGTGAGGGGGAACTCGCGGAACTAAGACCATCCCCCTCACTTGCGATTTCCAGCACTTGGCTGAAGCCAGGGCGCTGAGCAGCCTTCGCGCGTTGTCGCGCTCATGCCTTCGTGCGCTGAAATCAACTTCGTTGATTTCTTGCCTACGGCAATCGCTTCGAAGTCTCTCGCACAAGGGGAGAGAGACAATTGTGCCAAGCCCCCTGCCCCTCAAAAATCCGGAAATCCGCGGGCTTTCCAGGTTGAGCGCGGGATGGGCTCGCCGACTTTGAAGGCGAAGCCGGTGACCTTGAGCGCGTCCTCGTCGACGGTGCAGCGGAAGCTCAGATCGTACCAGGCGCCGCCGGCTCGGAAGGCCGCATCGGGAACAGTCAGCACAGTGCCGCCGGGCAACTCGTAGGACGGCAAGAGCTCCGGGCTGTAAGGTTGCGGCGCGCGGCGCAGCTGCTCGCGCAACTCGGTTGTGCAGAGCTGGCTGCCACGAACATTGCGCGGCAGGTTGCGCATCGCCGTTGTGGCGACCGAGTGTCCGGTATCGACGCTGGAAGACAGCTCCCGCACACCGGGCAATCCATTGTCACGAGCCGGAGCTATCTCAGTTGGCGGCTGGGTGTCGGTGACGGCGGGAGTGTCGGGCGTTGCCGGATTGGCAGGTCTTGGCTGCGGCACGGGAACTGCCGCACCAGCCAGGCCTTCGGGCAATGATGCCAGCTCGGTCTCTAAAGCTGCTTCCGCCAAAGCGCCGGGCGTATCACCGGCCAGTTCGGCATCAGGCAGGGTAATATCGTCCGGCATTGCCAGCGTTGGAGCAGGATCGGCGGGCGGCTGATCCGCCGCAGTCTCGGCTGATTGCTGATCCTGTTGGGCGGTTTCGGCCGCTTCGCTGTCCGGCTCAGCGGCAGGCTCCGGTGGTGTCTCGGCCACGTCCTCGACGGCCGGCTCTTCGATTGCCGGCTCGTCGGCGAGAAGCTCCTGGGCGGGTGTTTCGCTGGCACCGCCATCAAGCGCAATTTCCGACCCGGTGTCTTCCTCACCAAACTGAAAAACCGGCTCAAGCACCGGGATCGGCGCGCCTTCGCCTTCCGCATCGCCGGTTTCGGCCGGAGGAGAAGCCGGTTCAGGCTGTGTTTCGGGTTCGTTTGCTTCGGGATCCGTTTCGGGCCCGGCCTCAGGCTCGGGTTCGTTTTCAGGCTCTGGTTCCGGCTCCGACTCTGGCTCAGTTTCGGGCCCGGCCTCGTGTTCTTTCTCTGGTTCCGGTTCCGGCGGGGCAACAAGCGTCACCGCAACCACCTGCTCTTCCGGCTCGGCCTGCATAACCGGTTTGGGCCAGTCAATCAGCAACGCCGCGACAATCAGCCCATGCGCAAGCAGCGAGAGAAGCACGCCCCCGCTCAAACCGCCCAGCCTGAATTTGCCCTTGTCCAGCATGCCGCGATCCATAGCAGAAAATCGGGCCAAACAAGGGTGAACACCCGGCCATGCACCGATTTTGCAAGCGATGGCGGCGCGTGCCGGATCAATCAAACGTGATGAGCCAACGCGGGGCAGCAGCGTACGGCAGCACCCGCGAAGCTGCCGAACCGGTCAAATCAGCACGGAACGGCTTGGGCGCTGATGCGTTGGCAGGGCAACCATCCCAGGATCAAGGAGCATATTCATGGCCGCAAAGACCCTCTTCATCACCGGCGCCTCAAGCGGCATTGGTGCAGCAACAGCACGCGCAGCACGCCGGGCCGGGTGGAATGTCGGCCTTTTTGCCCGCTCCGAAGACAAGCTCCTGGCGCTGGTCGAGGAACTCGGCGACCGCGCGCTGGCGCTGCCGGGCGATGTGACCAGCCTCGACGACCAGAACAAGGCGCTGGCCACGCTGCGCCACACCTATGGCGGCGTTGATGCGGCATTCGCCAATGCCGGAATGGGGGTTGAGACCGCCGGCACCGAAAACGGCGATCCCGACGAATGGGACAGGCTGGTGGATGTCAACATCAAGGGCCTGCTCTACACCGCCAAGGCGGCGATGCCGCATCTGCGCCTGCGCAAGGGGCACATGGTCATGACCGGATCGGCGGCCGGCCGGGTGCATCTTTCCGGCTCCGTCTACGGCGCGTCAAAATGGTTTGTCCACGGCTACGCCGGCAATCTGGCCGAGGAGATGAAAGAGTGGGGCGGCCGCTGCACGGTGGTTGCGCCCGGCATGGTCAACACCGCCTTCTTTGATGAAGCCAAACCCGACAAGCTGCAGCCCGAGGACGTGGCTGATGCAGTCGTGTTCGCACTCGAGGCCAAGCCGCGCAATGCCGTGCGCGAGGTTTTCCTGATGCCCGCCGATTGATCGCACGATCCACCTGCCACCATCAAAGCACTTGCCGTCTTGTCGACGCCTCCCGATGCTGCGATGATTTGAGCCATGACTTGAGCCATGACCTGGGCACAACAAGCAGGCAGGGAGAAAGCCCCTATGAGCGGCTACACATTGTACTGGAAGCCCGGCACCGGCTCGATGGTGGTCGAGGCGGCGCTGCGGATGATCGGCGTGGGCTTTGACGAGGTCCGGATCGACGAAACCGCCACCCCGGACTTCCTGGCGCTCAATCCGGCAGGCCGGGTGCCGGTGCTCAAGCTCGCCTGCGGCCCGGTGCTTGCCGAAAGTGCGGCGATCGTGATGACGCTTGATGACATGTTTCCCGAGGCCCGGCTTCTGCCGCCGCATGGCACGCCGGCACACGCCACTGCCGTGCAATGGCTGGTCTTCATGGCCACCAATATCTACCCCGCAGCGCTGCGCTATTACTATCCCGAACGCCACACGGTGGATGACAGCCCACACGCCGCCGATTCCATCAAACAGCGAGCCGCCCGTGACATGACCCGCGATTTCGCCCAGTTGGCCTCTGCGGTTCAAGGCCCGTTCCTGCTCGGCCAGACCATCACCATCACCGATGTCTATGCGGCGATGCTGGCCGATTGGCACGATACCGCCAGGGACCTGCCCGAGATCGCTGTCCTGGTGAACGCAGTGCTGGAAAACAAGGCGGTGGAGGAAGCCTGGCGGCATCACGGATTTGGCGCATAAGCAGGCTTGTCCCCGGGCTATTTCGCCCGAAACACCATCAACGACAGTTTCAGTGCTGCAATGAGGAACGGCGTGGCGTGCATCACCAGATCGAACATGTCGACCGGCTTCACAAGCGTGCCTGACACGAGCATCTTCAGCTTCTCCCAGAGATGTGGCTCCGGGAAGAACGGCGCCAGACCGAGCGTCAGGAACAGGATGATGATGATCGGCCAGGAGAACTGGTTGAGAATCTGAGTGAGGAATTCCATCAGGGCATGGCTCCGGCATGAGGTGGCGGCCGGCAGGGTGCGGCGGCTGTGATGCGCATGTCGTGCGGACGGCTTGGGATTTCCAGCATTATATATGCATTTGGGCGAATATGTCGCGGCAGCCGACCGTTCAGTCCGTGCTGGTTCGGTCTGCAAGCACCTTCGCAACATTTTGCCGGTGCACCCGCTCATATTCCTCAAACCAGATCAGCTCACCGGACTGAAGCGAGGCACTGATCAGATCCGCCAGCGGCGTATCCGGAGCTGCCGTCCCGGCGGCGATGTCGAGAAGGATGGAAATATAGGCCTTCGTCGCATCGCACAATCCGACCGCATAGCCGCCGGCGGCAATGCGCGACGGATCGCCGTGATTGGGCAGGATGTGCAACGGCACCAGACCCCTGAGCCGGTCAATCTCACGTAGATGCACCAAAAGATTCCCGGGTTCCGCGACATAAGTGACCGTGTCTTCCAGCGCATCGCCGGCGAGCAGGATCTTCCGGTCGGCGATCCAGATCAACGCTTCGTCGTCGCTGTGGATGTCGAATTCCAGAATGTCGAGCGTCAGCGCGCCGATCTGCAATTGCATCGCGCCTTCGAATGTATGGTCCGGCAAGATCAGCGGATCAATTGCCGGCGGGCCGTGATGGGTTCCGCTCTCGATTTTCGATTTCAGCCGTTCGAGATGAGCCAGGGTTTTGCGCGTCGACCAGATAGGGCAGTCGGCGAAGATCTGCGTGCCAGCGACATGGTCAAGATGATGGTGGCTCAAGAGCACGGTGATCTCGCGGACCCCGAGGCTTTCCAGATGCTCGCGGATGAAGCGCGCATGGTCGAGCGAGACATGGGTGTCATAGACCAGCGCCGCCGTGCCGTTGACGATCGCATAGCTGGCA
This sequence comes from Hoeflea sp., assembly GCA_051251555.1. Taxonomy (GTDB): domain Bacteria; phylum Pseudomonadota; class Alphaproteobacteria; order Rhizobiales; family Rhizobiaceae; genus Hoeflea. Next base: position 321,448 of record JBPOEW010000005.1, on the reverse strand, counting down.
ATGCCGAGCGACAGCGCGCCGTCATCTACCCAAGTGTCGGACTTCGCCTCGCCGTCGCGGCCGTCGTAAAAAGCGTGGATGTCGTCGAATGGGCGGAGGATTTGCATGGGGTGTCCCAAATAGAATTGCCTACTTGCGGCAGAACGATTGCCGCCCTACAGCGCTTTGAATTGATGCATCTATCTTGCTGTTCACGTGGATCCATGTGGACCGCAACGTAGATGCATTAGATCGGGATACGGAGTTTGAGAGTCAGGCCATCGACGTCATATTCGGTGTCAAGCTGACCTCGCATGCCCTTTTCCACCAGCCGCAGGATCAACTCGCTACCAAATCCCTTGCGTTGCGGCGCCGACACCTTGGGGCCGTTCAATTCCCGCCAGTTCAACAGCAATGTCGCCCCGGTGTCTGACGCATTCACCGTCCAACGCAGGTCAAGATTCCCGTCAGGCGCAGCCAGCGCTCCATATTTCGCAGCATTAACCGCCAATTCGTGAAACACCAGCGACAAGGTCATGGTCATGCTCGGGTTGAGTGTGACGTCCTCCCCTGTCAACACACAATTCGTTTCCTCAACGCTGCAATAGGGCGCAAGTACATCTCGAATGAGCTGACGGAGGTTTGTGCCCTCCCAATCGCTCTCCGACAGCCTATTCTGGGCGCTTTTGAGCGCCTGAAGCCGTTGCAGGAATTTTTCCTCGACATCCGGAACGGATGTGGAATGCCGGATCGAGCGCTGAAACACCACACTCACCACCGACATCAGGTTACCGACCCGGTGAGAAAGTTCGCGTGCCAGCAAATCGGCCTGTTCATGTGCGCGATGCCGTTCGATCACCCGTCCGAGATGCGAGCCGATGCGAGTGATCGTCTCCAGCACATGGTCATCTTGCTGGCGTATCTCCGACCAAAAAAACTCAAGGATCGCCAGCGGCTCTTCCCCATGCAGTATCGGGAACCCAAAGCCGGATTTCAACCCGAGACGGTCAAATTCCGCCGCGCGCTGGAACCCCGAATGCTTCCACAGGTCGGGCACCCAAATTGCTTCGCCCATCTCCCAGACCGAGCCCGGCAGTCCTTCGCCAAGTTTCAGCGTCATCGCCTCGGTGTGCTCGCGCACAGCGGCATGCGCTTCGGATTGAACATGCCAGATGCCGGTCGCCCGAAGCAACGCCGGATTAACCGCCGGTTCGGGCAAATAGATGTGGCCGCACGCCGCACCGGTGAACGTGCAGATCAGTTCGATCGAACGGCGCAGCAGCAGTTTGAATTCGCCGGTGTCGGCCGCCAGCCGGGAAATCTCAAACAGCACCTTGTCGCGCGCTTGGTCCCGCGCCGCTTGCTGTTCGAGTGATTGCTGCTTGGAGATGTCACGCAAAAAACCGTAAAACAGCGCCCGCGACTGAGTCACGATAGGGATAATCGACAATTCCACCGGGAACTCGGCCCCAACCCGGTTGATCGCGCTAATCCTGATGCGCCTATTGAGGACCGGTCCTTCACCGCTTGCAAGATAATGCGCCATTCCGTCACGGTGCCCGTCACGAAAGGCGGCAGGAATGATCAGCTCGGCGAGTTCCTGCCCGATTGCCTCTTCGCGCGACCAGCCGAACACGGTCTCCGCCTGCCGGTTCCAGGCTATCACGGTTCCGTCCGCATCCATGCCGACAACACTGTCAAGCGCTGCGTCGAACAGGGCTCCGATAGCCTTGTCGGAAACGTCGAATGGCGGATGGCTCGCTGAATCAAACTGAAACATTGAAATCTCCTCTCCGCAAAACCCTCAGACGCCTGGATCAATTCACTCCCGGATCAGAGCATCAACGCATTTTTGATATAAAAGTTCAATCATCCGCGCTCCCACTCACAGGCGGTGGGCACAGCAGGAAACAGAAAAATCGGACTCACCCGTCGCACAAAAAAACGCGGGAAGACAAAGCTTCCCGCGCCGGGTCGATACCGCAGTGGTAAGTCAGCGCTAGCTATCCAGGAACGACCGCAGCTTTCGCGAGCGGCTCGGGTGCTTGAGCTTGCGCAGGGCCTTGGCTTCGATCTGGCGGATACGTTCGCGGGTGACCGAGAACTGCTGGCCGACTTCCTCGAGCGTGTGGTCGGTGTTCATGCCGATGCCGAAGCGCATGCGCAGCACGCGTTCTTCGCGCGGCGTGAGCGAGGCAAGCACGCGGGTGGTGGTCTCTCTGAGGTTTGCCTGGATCGCCGCATCGATCGGCAGGATGGCGTTCTTGTCCTCGATGAAATCTCCGAGATGCGAATCTTCTTCGTCGCCCACCGGCGTTTCGAGAGAGATCGGCTCCTTGGCGATCTTCAGCACCTTGCGGACCTTCTCGAGCGGCATGGCGAGCTTTTCGGCCAGTTCTTCCGGCGTCGGCTCGCGGCCGATCTCGTGCAGCATCTGGCGCGATGTCCGGACGATCTTGTTGATCGTCTCGATCATGTGCACCGGAATACGGATGGTGCGGGCCTGGTCGGCGATCGAACGGGTGATTGCCTGCCGGATCCACCAGGTGGCGTAGGTCGAGAACTTGTAGCCGCGGCGGTATTCGAACTTGTCCACCGCCTTCATCAGGCCGATATTGCCTTCCTGGATCAGATCGAGGAACTGCAGGCCGCGGTTGGTGTATTTCTTGGCGATCGAGATCACCAGGCGAAGGTTGGCCTCGACCATTTCCTTCTTGGCGATGCGGGCCTCGCGCTCGCCCTTCTGCACCATCTGCACGATGCGGCGGAACTCGGAGATAGAGATGCCGGTTTCGGTCGCCAGGAACTGAATCTCGGCCCGGATTTCGCGAATATTGTTGGCTTCGGACTTGGCAAAGTCCTTCCAGCCCTTGGCCGACAGGTTGGCAATCGACTTCATCCAGTTCGGATCAAGCTCGGCGCCGGAGTACTGCGTCAGGAAGTCGTCACGCTTGACACCATAGCTCTCGGCCAGGCGCAGCAGGCGGCCTTCGTTGGAGACCAGGCGCTTGTTGATGTCGTAGAGCTGCTCGACAAGGCTGTCGATGCGGTTCTGGTTCAGCGACAGCGATTTGACCGCGGTGATCAGCGCGTCCTTCAGTTCCTTGTAGCGGCGCTCCTGCGCCGGCGACAATGTGCCGGTGGCGGCAAGGCGGGCTTCAACCTGCTGGTCCTGGAGCTTGCGCAACTTCTTGTAGGTTTCGGCGATGGTGTCGAGCGTTTCCATCACCTGCGGGCGAAGCTCGGCCTCCATGGCGGCGAGCGAGAGATTGTTCTCGTCGTCGTCGTCCTCTTCCTCTTCATACTGGCCTTCACCGCCGACATTGGTGACGTCGTCGGACTTGGCCTTCTCGGCCCGGGCCTTTTCCTTTTCCTCGGCCACCTTGCGGTCGGCCTCGATCTTCTCGGGGCTCTGGAACTGCGGCGCAGCCTTCGCCTCGGGACCGGAATAGGTTGTTTCCAGATCGATGATCTCGCGCAGCAGCGTGGCGCCCTCGTTGAGCTCCTCGCGCCAGATGATGATCGCCTGGAAGGTCAGCGGGCTTTCGCAAAGCCCCGCGATCATGGTTTCGCGGCCGGCCTCTATGCGCTTGGCAATGGCGATTTCGCCCTCGCGGGAGAGAAGCTCCACCGAGCCCATTTCGCGCAGGTACATGCGAACCGGATCGTCGGTGCGGTCCGTCGGCTCTTTCTTCTTGGTCGCGGTAACGGCAGAACCCGACGCGGTGGCGACTTCGCCGCCTTCGCTTTCGGTTTCAGTGTCGTCTTCGGCTTCCTTGTCTTCGCTGGCCTCGTCTTCCTCGACCACATTGATGCCCATATCGGAGAGCATCGACAGGATGTCCTCGATCTGCTCGGAGGTCACTTCCTCCGACGGCAGCACGGCATTGAGCTCGTCCATGGTCACGTAACCTCGTTTTTTCGAGGTCTTGATCATTTTCTTGACGGCATCATCCGACAGGTCAAGCAACGGCCCGTCAGGCGTATTGCCTTCGCGCTCGGTCTCGGTGTCGTCTGCTGCTTCTTTTACCTTGCTTGCCATGGGCAGTCACTTTCCCCGGATTTCATTCGGTTGATTTCAGTTCGCCAGTTCGTTGGCGCCTGCCGTCCGCCGATGCGGTGGACGGTTTTCGCGAATCATCCGGTTTGTTTTGGCGTACGCATGCTTAATTCCCGATTAACCATGCCGAACATTCAACTCAGCGGTCGTTGGCTGTGCGGTCATTTCAACCCCGGAATAGGCGACATCATCGCAAAACCGTCGAGCTGCATGATCACGCACGTTTTTCATCAAACAGGTGATTCCCACAAAAAACCTATCCGTCAAGGCTTTACGGGCAAAAAGCGCTCTGATTCGGCATTTTGCACCCAATTGCCTGCATTATTGGTATCATCGCCAGATCACCCTATTTAGGAGCCCAGTTTGATTCCACAAGTGCGGCATGGTCGAATTGCCCATGCCACGGCCAAGCCTTCGCGCATGTCGCGCAAAAGTGGTCAGCGGATTTGCGACAACGACATGCAGAAACAGTGCATCACCGGGAACCGGCTCTAGCTGCCGCGGCCGCCCTTGATCCGGCCTGAGAGAACGCCGAAGCCGTCAATGATCGCTTCCTGGTTCTCAAGCCGCGCCACTTCGAGCTGCACCTCCTGCAGCGCTGCAATGAGGGAATAACTTTTTTCTTCATCGTCGCATTCCAACAGATCGCGTTCGATTTCAGATTTCTGCCATTTAAGTGTGCGGGTCCGTTGATGCAGCGCTAATGCCTGGCTGTAACCTTCACGCGCATCTTCGAGCGCAGCCTCCGTGGTGGCTATCCATAGCCGCGCGTTGCGGATCTGCGTCTCAAGCCGGGCGATGAACGGGCCCTGCCCGTCTGCATCCAGCGCTGCGAACAGCCGCTCGCGGTCAAACCGGCCGCCCACCGACGCCGCATCAAGCATCACCTGCCAGACCCGCATCAGACCCTTGTCGTCAAACTCGAGAGCCGCCAGCTCGTCGAATTCGTCATGCAGCATCTGCGGATGATTGGCGACCGTCATCACCAGCACAGTTTCGCGCAGTGATGGCATGGCGCCGTGGCCACGCACCATGCCTGACTGGGTCAAGCGTTCGGAGACCGCCATGTTGCGCGCCGATTGCGCACTGCCGCCGCCGCGCCCCTCGCCCGGCCGACCACCACGCCCGCCGCCACTGCCCCGGTCAAAGCTGCCGCGGCCATAAGAACCGTTGCCGGACTTTCCCTGCTCACGGTTGCCGTAACGCGGGCCACCACCAAAGAACGCCTGCATGCGGTCGCGCATGTCCTGCTGGTAATGTCGTCGCAGGCTTTCGTCAGCAATCATCGACGTGGTCTGCCTGAGCTTCACCTCAAGCTCGGCCCGGCTTTCGGGCGTCTCGAACACGCCGCTGCCCGCCTCCCGCGACCACACCACATCGGCCAGCGGACGCGCCGAGGCAATGACCTGGTCAAACGGGTCACGCCCGTCATGACGCACCAGATCGTCGGGGTCCTTGCCCGCCGGCAGCACCGCGATCCTGAGCGAGCGTCCCGGCCCGATATGCGGCAGCGCCAGATCGACGGTGCGGTTGGCAGCACGTTGCCCGGCCTCGTCGCCGTCGAAACACAATACTGGCTGCGGCGTCACACGCCAGAGAAGCTTGAGTTGGTTTTCGCCCAATGCCGTGCCCAGGGGGGCTACCGCATTGTCGATGCCCGCCTGCGCCAGTGCAATCACATCCATGTAGCCCTCGACCACAATCAACGTGCCATCCTGTCCGCAGGCGCGCCGGGCGCGGGCGAAATTGTAAAGAACATTGCCCTTGTGGAAAAGCTCGGTCTCATTGGAATTGAGGTATTTGGCTGGCGCACCCGGTTGCAACGCCCGGCCGCCAAAGGCGATCACCCGCTCGCGCGACGACAGGATGGGAAACATGATGCGGTCGCGGAATCGGTCATAGGACACAGCGATTTCGGGACCGTGGACAACCAGACCGCAGGCCTCGATCTGGTCCTTGTCGACGCCGCGCGCAGCCAGATGCTCCTTCAGCGCACTGCGGCTGTCATTGCTGTAGCCAAGCCGGAAGGCGGCAATCGTCCGGCCGGAAAGTCCGCGGTCACGCAGATAGGCGCGCGCCTTGGCACCCTGCGGCCCCTGCAACTCGGCCTCGAAATACGATGCCGCCATCTCCATGACGTCCTCAAGCGTCGCGCGTTGGCGTTCGCGTTGGGCTGCCTGCGGATCAGGTGCCGGCAGCGCGATTCCGGCCATGTCGGCGACGCGCTCTACCGCTTCGGGAAAATTCAGGCTTTCAAGCTCGGTTAGAAATTTGAAATGGTCGCCCGACACACCGCATCCGAAGCAATGATAGCGGCCCTTGCGATCCTCGCAGTGAAAACTCGGGGATTTCTCGCCATGAAAGGGACAACACGCCCACCAGTCGCCGCGCGACGTGTTGGTTTTCTTCCGGTCCCACGTCACATGTCTGCCAATCACGTCCGAGATCGGGACGCGTTCGCGTATGTCATCAAGAAAGGACGGTGAAAACCGCAATATCGGCGCGCCTCCGGCGCAAGCAAAGGCTCATGTTGAAGATTGCGTCTATATAGGCACGGCATCAAGCGCTGGCAAAGGCCTAGGTGCCGCACTCCCCGTTATGCACATCCGCGCAGGCGCAATATCCCAACTGCGGCACGGAGAAACAGGGTCAGGCGCAGGATCACGGCCTGCGCCTATGCAGCTGCAATCTTACTTCACAAGTCCCATACGCATGACCTTGACCACAGCCTGGGTGCGGTTGGAACATCCAAGCTTCTTGGTCGCAATCGTGGCGTAGTGGTTGACCGTGTGCTCCGAGAGTTTTGTGATCTGAGAGATTTCCGCGCTGGTCTTGCCTTCCGCGGTCCACTGCAGGATTTCAATTTCCCGCGCGCTGAGCAGTGTTTTCTTCCCCGGATTGTCGGCGAAGATCCGGGAAATCTGTTCGATCAACATCGTCGAAAACATCGCCAGCGTCGACAACTCCTCGTCCGACATCAGTTCGCGATCGCCAAGAAAACAGACCGCGTATCGCAGGCCATTGGTGTCATGAATGGGGAAACTGACGCCCATGGTCAGCTCAAATCGTGAGAACAATTGGTTTGCAGCTATATGCTTCTGACTTGGGAGGCCTTGATTGAGCATTTTGATGTCGATCAGCACGGGTGCGATTGTATTCTGCAACTCATCGATTATCGGGCTGTTCCTGGCCAGCTGAAGCCTGTCATATTCAGCCGACAATTCCGGTGGCCAGCTCGAAATGATCGACAATTCCGCTATCGTGTGGGTGGCTTGGGAAACAGCGTTGGGAAGTGAAACGACTGAAAAATGCCGGAAACCATATTGTGCGCAGGCCTGCCGCAAAACCTGTATCGCATCGGGTATCGTATGAATATCACCGACCAACTCCAGCGGTGGTGTTGAAAAGGCAGGATTGCTGAGGTGCGTCATCATTGGATTATCCGACATGTCTAGGGAGATGACCAGCTCCCGGGATTTCAGGTTACACGCTGCTGCTGTCCTGCCCAAGCGCTAACGGCATTCCCGGACGCGAAGTCACGGCTGTGCCACTCCTGTACACGAGAATAGAGCCAGTACGCCAGACCGTTCGACTTCGACCACTGAACGCCCATCCAGCCAACACCAGCAAGCTGAGGTGATGCCGATTTGCTGCCACGACGACAGAGAGGCAGCCGGAGTACGAATTCAGTTGAGATTCCTGGTCGTTTTCAGTGCATCTACAGCAGCTGTTGATCATTATCTGGCCGGGCAGTTATCAGTATCTGGCCTTGCAATCCCTAACCTAGGTTAAGTTTGAATGCTTTTGGACAATCATATCGGCCGGGGCGGAAGCAACGGTGTCGCAGCAGCAAGGGAAATCCATCTGGTCCCAAAAGGGCCAACTCATGAATATTGCGGCACCCGAATGCCATCACCAGAACCCGGCAAACCTTACTTGAAGAGCCCCAGACGTATGGCGTAAACCACCGCTTGCGTCCGGTTGGAGCATCCAAGTTTCTTGGTTGCAATTGTGGCGTAGTGATTGACCGTATGCTCTGAAAGTCCCGTGAGCCGGGCAATCTCCAGACTGGTCTTGCCTTCTGCAGTCCACTTGAGAATTTCAACTTCACGGGCATTGAGAACGGATTTTGCCGCGTGATCCACAGAACTGATCACCGAAAGCTGCTCGATCAGCATGGTTGCGAACATCGACAGTGTCGACAACTCCTCCACCGACAACGGGTCGCGGTCTCCGTTGAACGAAACTGCGTGGCGCAGGCCATGTTGGTCATGCACCGGAAAAAACACCCCCATCGTTACGTCAAAGCGCTTGAACAATTCAGTCGCGCCTGCCTGTTCCGACTTCGGACGAGCCTTGTTGATCTCATCAACTTCAAAAACCAGTGGCGTGATCTGCTTTCGCAACTGATCCAACACCGGACTGCTCCGCGCCAGGTCCAACCTATCAAATTCAGCGATCAGTTGCGGCGGCCAGCTTGAAATCGTCGCCATTTTCGAAATCGTAGTGTCATCGCCGGAAATTCTCGATGGAATCGTGATCACCGAAAAATAACGAAATCCATAGCTCACACAGATTTTGCGCAGCACCTGCATGGCGTCGAAAAACGTGAGAATTGTTCCAATCGACTCAAACGGTTGTGAGGAACGGGCCGGATTTGGAACAAAAGCCACGTCTCACCCGCCCGTCATAACGACTGAGCGCACCATGTCCTGGTACTCGTGACAAAATCCAAACAGTTCGCCGCCATTGTCAGCCCGGAATCCGCCGCCCGTTGCAACAAGACGGTAAGACCCCTTGCTGTCCTTGACCCTCATAACAAACCGGAAGCTGTTGCGCTGGACGGTTGCCGAACCCATCAATTCTTCGATGATCTTGGCGTCCTCAGGGTGATAACTCGCAAGGATCCGGCTCAAGCTTACAGGCCCGTCCGATTTTTCCATTCCATGAATGCGAGCAGAGTCCTCGGACCAATAGACATGCCCCGTCTCTATCTCGAGCCGCCAAATTCCCAACGGAGTCATGGAACCCAGCAAGTCTATGATTTCATCGCCGGACACACCGACATGATCCCGCTGCTGCTGGAGAAAACCACGATCAACCTGATCGAAATGAAGCGACGAATTTTCTGTCTGCATTGCGGCATGTCCTCCATATGATCCGCCCCGAAGGATGGCATGGATCAATCTCTTGGTAATAAGTGACGCGGTACAGGCATATTCGCGCGCGGTACACTCGTTGCTACATTACACACGGCTGAAGTCGGCCAGAGGAAATGCATTCAGTGTGGAATCGAGGCCTGATCAAATTCGGGCAGCATCCTTGCCAGTGGTGCCTATTTCAACATGCCCTTGACCATGCCGCAGGCCTTGGAAAAATCCATCTGGCCCGGGTAGCGCTCCTTGAGCACATTCATGCATTTGCCCATGTCGCGCAGGCCCGAAGCACCGGTTTCCGACACCACCGACTTGCACAATTCGCGCACTTCTTCCTCCGGCAGCTGCTGCGGCAGGAACTGACGGATAATGACGATTTCATCACGCTCCTGCTGGGCAAGCTCCAGCCGGGCATTCTCTTCATAGATGCTGGCCGATTCTTCGCGCTGCTTGATCATCTTGGTGAGAATCTGCAGAATTTCGTCATCGCTGACGGGATCCTTGCCAGCGCCACGATTGGCGATGTCACGATCCTTGATCGCAGCCTGAATCAGCCGCAGAGTGGACATACGGCGTGTATCCTTGGCGCGAATCGCGTCTTTGAGCGTTTCGGTAAAACGTTCACGCATAATCAAACTTTCTCCGGCAGTTCCATCATTGCCCGTCTGGGTCAGCACAGGCGGAAGCTGAGGAGTACCCCTTCGCCCGCACCATGTTCAAGCTATTTATTGGTTGGTCCACGCCACGGTATTGATTGACCGCAGCCTGCCCCTTCTCTATTTACCGGCTTTTGAAAGACCGGAAAAGACCCATCCAGTGCGGGAACTGCTGACCGCGACTGGTTTCCGGCAGCTTAAATGGCGATGCCCCGAACAAACATCAAGGGGTCTCAGACCGGCGATGACCGCTGTGAACGGAGTTGACATGACCACGAGCCCCTGGATCCAGACAAAACCAACCGCCGTACTGGTTTTCGCCGACGGCACCGTTATTCACGGCCACGGCGTAGGCGCCACCGGCGAGGCGCGCGCCGAGGTCTGCTTCAACACCGCATTGACCGGCTACCAGGAAATCCTCACCGACCCTTCCTATCTCGGCCAGATCGTCACCTTCACCTTCCCACACATCGGCAACATCGGCGCCAATGACGAGGACATCGAGGACCTGACACCCGCTGGCCGCATCGGCGCGGCGGGCGCCGTGTTCAAGGCAGACATCACCGAGCCGTCCAACTACCGTTCGGCCGGACACTTCGATGCCTGGCTCAAGGCCCGTGGCATCATCGGCCTGTCGGGCGTCGACACGCGCGCGCTGACAGCCTGGATCCGCGAAAACGGTGCTCCGAATGCGATTATCGCGCATGATCCGTCCGGCAATTTCGACATCCCGGCGCTGACCGCCAAGGCGGCAGAATGGAGCGGGCTGGAAGGCCTTGATCTGGCCAGGGACGCCTCCTCGGGCCAGTCATCGAGCTGGACGCAAGGCCCCTGGGCCTGGGACAAGGGCTTTTCGCAAAGCTGCGAACCGGTGGCGCACATCGTGGCCATCGATTATGGCGTCAAGCGCAACATCCTGCGGCTGTTCTCGGGACTTGGCTGCAAGGTCACCGTCGTTCCCGCCACCATGAGCGCCGAGGACATTCTGGCCATGGCGCCGGACGGCGTGTTCCTGTCCAACGGCCCCGGCGATCCGGCGGCGACCGGCGAATATGCGGTCCCCGTCATCAAGAAGCTGATCGACACCGGCATCCCGGTGTTCGGCATCTGCCTTGGCCACCAGATCCTGGCATTGGCGCTGGGCGGCACGACAGTGAAGATGCATCAGGGTCACCACGGCGCCAACCACCCGGTCAAGGACCACACCACCGGCAAGGTCGAGATCGTGTCGATGAACCACGGCTTCGCGGTTGACGCCAAGAGCCTTCCCGATGGCGTCGAGGAAACCCACGTTTCGCTGTTTGACGGCACCAACTGCGGCCTGCGGCTGGTCGGCAAGCCGGTGTTCTCGGTCCAGCACCACCCGGAAGCCTCCCCCGGCCCGCAAGACAGCCACTATTTGTTCCGCCGCTTCATGAACATGGTCGGCGAACGCAAGGGCCTGCCGGAGCTGGCCGAGCGCTGAGCAGCCTGATTTGAACAGGCAAGGTCCGCGGCAGGGACACCCGCCGCGGACCTTGATTTTTGGGGTGGCGGTCAGGCCCGCACGAGACCGGTCTGCCGGAAGGCAAGCAGGAACAGCACCACGAAGCCGACATTGGCAACCGCGTTGAGCGGCACGCCAGCCATGATCGAACCGATGGAATCCACCGCGAACCAGCAGTAGAGCCCGGTCATCGTGATCGAGCGGGCCGCAGCCAGGTGTTCGGGCATCAGATAATCGGACATCCTCCACAGCGTCACGCCCCACCCGGCCATGACGCCGCCCGCGATGGCCATGAACACGCGTGTTTCAGGCGCTGCGAGTGACTGCGCCCCGTCGAGCGGCCAGATGATCAGATCCGCCACAAACACCACCGGTCCGGCCAATGGGGGCCAGGCTGCAACCGCGATCAGCAGCCCGATGACGGCAATTACCGCCGAAGCCGCTTTCACCCATGCCTGTGTTCGTACGTTTTCCATGTCAAAACCTCCGTTGTTGATGCACTGAGAAAACCGCGACGCCTGACGCCGATCAATTACCTGCGAGGTAAGTGACAGTCGTTTTATCCCGCCTATGATGCGGCAGGACGGAGGCACGAATGACGATACAATTTGGTGGATTGCTCAAGGAATGGCGTCAAACCCGGAAGCTCAGCCAGCTTGACCTCGGCTTAAGCGCCAATGTCTCGGCCAGGCACATTTCCTTTCTCGAAACCGGTCGCGCCCGCCCCAGCCGCACCATGGTGCTCAATCTGGGCTCGGTGCTGGAGCTGCCACGTGGCTCGCGCAATGCCATGCTGCATGCCGCAGGCTTTGCACCAAGTTACCGGGCGCGGGGGCTTGAAGAGGCAGACATGGCGCCGATCAGTGCCGCTCTGGAATGGATGCTCGAGCGGCACATGCCCTATCCGGCCATGGTGCTGGACCGGCACTGGAAAATCATGCGCGCCAACCGCACCGCTTGCATGATGCTGGCGCAAATGGGGCTGGCCGTTGATGCAAACCTGATAGAGGCGATGCTGGATGAAACCGGCCTGCCGTCAATCATCGAGAACTGGCAGGAGGTGGCACAGCATCTGGCCCTCCGCCTGCGCGCCGAATCCACCCATGTAGGCGGCGACGTCTATCTCGACGAGATCGCTGCAAGACTGTCAGATCAAGTGGGTGATGCCGCACCGGGTCCGAGCAGCGGCAGCCAGGCAATTGTTCCCACCCGCTACCGGCTGGGAGAGGTGACATTTTCGTTCTTTTCAACCATGAGCCAGTTTTCCACTGCCGAAGACATCGCGCTCGCCGACTGGAGAATCGAACACCTTTTCCCCGCCGACGAGCGGACCCGCGAAATGCTGGTTGCGCTCAGCACCGGCAAGAGATGAACCTGCCGGATCAAGGTTTGAGCAATTCACGCCTTCGCGACATCCAGGAACACGTCGCGCCTGACGAAGCGCAGGTTGAGCAGGACCGCCGCCACCCCGAGACCGATGGCAAGGCCTGCCCAGATGCCCGGACCGCCATAGCCGAGGCCGATCCCCAGACCGTAGGCAGCCGACAGGCCGATGGGCCAATAGCTGATAACAGCGATGATCATCGGAATGCGGGTGTCCTTGATGCCGCGCAACAGCCCTGCCGCGATCACCTGGATGGCGTCGACGATCTGAAATGCCGCCGCCACGAGGATCAGCGGCACAGCAACCGCCAGCAAGTCGGCCGCATCCACATTGGTCTCATCGAGAAACAGGCTGACAAGCGCTTCCGGCAACAGCCAGAACAACACAGCCGAGGCAACCGATATCACCACCGAAAGGGCCATCACCGTATGCGCTGCACGGGCCAGCCCCTCCATATCGGCGCGGCCATAGGCCTGGCCGATGCGCACGGTAGCGGCATGGGAAAGCCCCAGCGGCACCATGAAACTGATCGAGGCAAGCTGGATGGCGATGCCGTGGGCTGCCAGTTGCACAGTCCCAAGCCAGCCCATCATCACCGACGCGGCCATGAACAGGCCGACTTCGGCCAGAATGGTGAAACCGATCGGCATGCCGAGCCGGAACACTTCGAAAAAGGCCGGCCATTCGGGCCGCCAGAAGCGCTGAAACAGCCGGTAGTCCTGATGCCGCGGATGCCACATCGCCCAGCCGGCCATGATCAGGAAGATCACGGTTGAGCTGACCACCGACGCCACCGCCGCACCGCGCACGCCCATTTCCGCCCAGCCGAAATTGCCGAAGATCAGTCCGTAATTGAGAATGGCGTTGACTATCGTGCCGAACAGCGCCGACCAGAGTACGATCGCGGCGCGTGAGCGGGCAGCGAAGAAAGACCGTAGCGCCATCATCATCAGCGCCGGGAACATGCCCCACTGGGCAATGCGGATGTAATCACTGGCAAGGGCTGCCAGTTCCGGCTTCTGGCCCAGTGCAAGCAGCGCCGGCTCAAGATACCAAAGGAAAGGCATCACCACGACCGCGTAGATGAGCAGGATCCACATTCCCATCCGCACCGACCGTCGCACGTGAGTGGGATCATTGCGGCCCTCGGCCTGGGCAGCCAGCGGCAGGATCGCACCGGCAAAACCGGAGCCGAAAATAAACACGACAAAAAACGCCTGCGAGGCAAGCACCGTTGATGCGAGTTCCTCGGTGCCATACCAGCCGAGCATCACCACATCGGTGGTGGCGATCGCAATCTGGGCGATCTGGGTGCCGACAAGGGGCAGTCCAAGCGCCAGCGTGGCCCAGATGTGGGCGCCCCAGCTCTGCGGGTCTCTCGCTGCTTTGGATTGCACGCTCATCAAATGCTCCCGTCATCAAAAACCGCTTATGCTCCCGCCAAAAATGCTTGGCAACCCAGGCAGAGCATTGCCCTGATTTAAGCTTCAGCAAAGTCGGCGATGATGCGTGTGAGAGTTGCTGCTCGGCACGCCGGCGCGCGACAACCTTCACGGCCCATCCCTATTAGGCACTTCTCAAGCAAGCCATTAAATCTCATACTGGTCGGATGGACACAGTCGATATTCCCGCGTTTGCCCAAACAGTTGCCATGACCTGGCAGACAGCAAAAGCCTATCTCGCCCAACCCTGGACATTCTATCAGATCCTGATCGTGGCACTTTGCTACGCCATCGGTTGGTTGATCTCGCGAAAGGTCGAACCCTGGCTCGAAGACCGGGCCCGCACGATCAAGGGCAAACCGGGCCTGTTGCGCGTCATCATTGCCGTGATGCGCCGAAGTCACTGGGTGATGTTTCTCATTCTGCTGTCCGCAGTCCGCTTGGTGACACTCGAGCTGACCTGGCCGTCGCGTACCTATCTGATGGCACTGGCGCTGGCGCTTGGCTGGGCCTGGCTGGCGATTTCCGTCTCCAGCCGCATCATTCACAACAGAACGGTTTCGCGCCTCATCGCACTTGCCGTCTTCAGCTATGTGGCGTTGGGCATTCTGGAGCTTCGTCCTGAAGCCACCGCCTTGCTTGAACAGACGGCCATCCAGCTTGGCGATCTGCGCATATCGGTGCTTTTCGTTCTGCGCACCGTCATAATCACGGCGGGCTTCTTCTGGATCGCCAGTCTGCTGGGCAACTTCTTCGACAGCCGCATTGGCACGGTTGAAGACCTCTCCCCGTCCTTCAGAGTGCTTGCCGGCAAGGTGGTCAAGATCAGCCTGATCATCGTCGCCGGTATGTTGGCGCTGTCATCGACCGGCATCGATCTGACCGCGCTGACGGTGTTTTCCGGCGCGGTCGGCGTCGGCCTTGGTTTCGGCTTGCAGAAGGTGGTGTCCAACTTCATCTCCGGCGTCATCATCCTGATGGACCGTTCGATCAAGCCTGGCGACACCATTGCGCTGGGCGAAACCTTCGGCTGGATCCGCGAACTGCGCGCCCGATTTGTCTCGGTGATCACCCGCGACGGCCGGGAATTTCTGATCCCGAACGAGGACTTCATCACACAGCAGGTGGTCAACTGGTCGTTTTCCGACAAGCTCGTCCGTCTCGATGTCGATTTCGGCGTGTCCTATGACAGCGATCCGCACCAGGTCACGAAACTGGCCATCAGCGCCGCCGGCACAATCGACCGGGTTCTCAATACACCGGCTCCGGTGTGCTGGATGACCGAATTCGGATCTTCATCACTGGATTTCAAACTCCGCTTCTGGATCGCCGATCCACAGGCAGGCCTCACCAATGTGCGCGGCAAGGTTTTGCTCGCCATGTGGGACATTTTCAAGGAGCACGGCGTCAGCATCCCCTTCCCGCATCGCGAGATCATCATGCGCACCCCGGTCGAGGTGGTGCACCGTGATGCCCCCGACGCGGCAGCGGTCAAACCGCCCGATGGCGAGGGCCAATAGCACCTCACCCAGGACCGCTCAAAACGGGCGGAAAAAGCCGGGTCGTGGAAACACCGCGAAAGACAAAAAAACCGGGGACCATGAGGCCCCCGGCTTGCTAATTCTGCTGACCCGGTGATGGACAGTTGGTCCCGATCAGAACTCCGACCATTCCTGTTCGACTGCTGCCGAGCCATTGGTGGCAAAGGCCTGCCTGACCTTGTTGACCATCGCCTTTGCCGGCGACGGTCGGCTGGCGGCGTTGGAAGCCACAGCAACCGGTCCCCTGGCCCTGGCCGGTGCGCCCTGCGATCCGGCAAGACGAAAGCGTTGCACCAGTGAGGTCAGTTGCGCGCTTTCATCCGACAGACGATGCGTCAGCGCGGTGGTTTCTTCAACCATCGCTGCATTCTGCTGGGTCACCTGATCCATCTGGCTCACCGCCCCGCTGACTTCCTGCAAACCGGTCGATTGTTCCTTCGCTGCCGTGGCGATCGAGTTGATGTGTTCGTTGATGTCGCTGACATGGCCGGCAATGGTTGCCAGTGCGTCGCCGGTTGCCTTGACCAGATCCACGCCGTTTTCGACCGCAGTCGACGACTTGGAGATCAGACCCTTGATTTCCTTGGCCGCGGTGGCCGAGCGTTGCGCCAGTTCACGGACTTCCTGTGCCACAACCGCAAACCCCTTGCCGGCTTCCCCGGCACGCGCCGCTTCAACACCGGCATTGAGCGCCAGCAAATTGGTCTGGAAGGCGATCTCGTCGATCACCCCGATGATCTTGGAGATCTCGTCAGAAGCGCCCTTGATATTGCCCATTGCCTCGACCGCATCGGAGACAATCCTGGTCGAGGAATCGCTGGCCGACTGGGCCTCGGCCACCTTCTTCGTCGCGTCCTGGGCCCGGTTGGATGAGCTTTCCACTGTCGAGGTGATCTCGGCAAGCGCCGCCGAGCTTTCCTCCAGTGCCGCCGCCTGCCGTTCGGTGCGGTTGGACAGATCGTCGACCGCGGACTTCATTTCCTCGGCATTGCCGTTGATACCGTCAGTGCTGTTCTTTACCTCTTCCAGCGTTTCGGCCAGCTTGGCGACAGAGCCGTTGAAGTCGGTCCGCAACCGCTCGAGATTCTCGGTAAACGGCGTGGGGATGTTGGCGGTCAGATCGCCATCCGACAGTTTCTTCAGCCCGCCAGCCAATGCTTCAATGGCTTCATTGAGGCTGGCCGATTCGGCCTGCTTGGCCGCTTCGCGCTCGGCGCGTTCCTTGTCGCTGAGACTGCGGTTCTCGTCCGCCTCGCGTTCCATGCGCTGCTTTTCGACCGCGGCGTCGCGGAAGACGACGACCGACTGCGCCATAAGTCCGATCTCGTGGTTGAGCTCCGCGCCCTGAATGTCGCGCGCCAGATCGCCGTTAATCACGGCTTTCATGTCATCGCGCAGACCCGACAGGGAGCGGATAATGCCCCGGGCGACCAGCGTCATCATGCCGCTGACAAGAACCAGAAAGATGACCGCCGCCGTAGACTGGTAAGTCTTGGAATTTTCGGCGGCTAACTCGGCCGCGGAAAGCTGGTCACGAACATGTACGATACCGAATTCAGCCAGTTGCTGCAGGTTTTCAAGCAAATGCTCTCCGCCGCCGTCAATGGCGTCGTCAATCGCGGCAAATTCTTCCGGGGGCGCGTTGCGCTCAATCAGTGCCGGAAGATCAACCTGGATTGCCTGAATCACCTGTTCAAGGTCCGCCGTAAATGTTCCCATGAGTTCCGGTTTGCCAACCACTTTGGCAATATGCTGCGCGGAGTCCATTCCCTCATTAAGGGTTTTGATCGAGGCGGCAACGGTTTCGGCGCGTTCCGGCAGCATAACGCCTTCATGACGGTCGATGATGGTGTCCATCGCCGCAAGCACCATGTTCAAACCGGCGATGCGCATCTCCTCAATTGTGCGGATCTCAACATTCATCGCCCGTCCGGTCTTGACCGCGTCAACTGTGGCCGAACCGGAAACCCAGCCGATACCGACAAGCGCGATGAAGCCCGTGGCGGTGACAAGGCCAATGGCCGTGAGTTTTGCGCGGACGCTGGCGGAGGTTAGTCCCCGGATGATGTGCATGAGTAGTCCCTTTCGCTTGGTATCCTTGGGAATTGAGACAGCTTCTTGAACCACTCAAGCCTATGGAATGATTTGGTAATTACCGATATATTGATCCGTCATGGAAATTGACATTGGGACATCATGCCCAATCCAGGAGTTGAAGAACCCCGACGATCAGGGCGGGCAAATATTGATAAATGCGCGCTCTGTAAAACGCATTGCATCGGCGCGGATTGATTACTTACCGCCTCATTCCCCTAAATATTGCTGGCTTTGGTTTCCAGAGCCTTAACAAGACCTGACCAAATGGGTTCTAAAAGTTACATTTTTAAATATTTGCGCGGTTTCTTAGGATCAGCGCGCTGCCTGCTGTGCTGATCAGAGGCATTTTGTTGATTGGCGAGCGCCACCCGGAAACAGCACGCGCAAAAAAACCGGGGACTGTAAAATCCCCGGCTTGCTGATGTTGGCGTCTTATATGTGAGCGGCTGGCCCGATCAGAACTCCGACCATTCCTGTTCGACTGCTGCCGAGCCATTGGTGGCAAAGGCCTGCCTGACCTTGTTGACCATCGCCTTTGCCGGCGACGGTCGGCTGGCGGCGTTGGAAGCCACTGCAACCGGTCCCCTGGCAACTTGGCCGCGGGAATCGGCGAGACGGAAGCGTTGCACCAGTGACGAAAGCTGAGTGGTTTCGTCCGACAAGCGATGCGTCAGCGCGGTGGTTTCCTCCACCATTGCCGCGTTCTGCTGGGTCACCTGGTCCATTTGTCCCACAGCGCCGCTGACTTCCTGCAGGCCGGTCGACTGTTCCTTCGCTGCAGTCGCGATCGAGTTGATGTGATCATTGATGTCGGCGACATGACCGGCGATCACCGCCAGCGCATCACCAGTCGCCTTGACCAGGTTCACGCCACTCTCAACAGCGGTCGACGATTTGCCGATAAGCCCCTTGATCTCCTTGGCCGCCGTTGCCGAACGCTGCGCCAGTTCACGCACTTCCTGGGCCACAACTGCAAAGCCCTTGCCGGCTTCTCCGGCGCGTGCCGCCTCGACGCCGGCGTTGAGCGCCAGAAGGTTGGTCTGGAAGGCGATCTCATCGATCACGCCAATGATCTTTGAAATCTCGCTGGAAGCATCCTTGATGTTGCCCATAGCGTCGACCGCATCGGAAACAATCTTGGTGGAGGAATCGCTGGCGGTTTTGGCCTCGGCCACTTTCTTTGCCGCATCCTGAGCCCGATTTGAGGAACTCGCGACGGTGGAATTGATCTGCTCCAGCGCCGCCGAGCTTTCTTCCAGCGCTGCCGCCTGGCGTTCTGTCCGGTTGGACAAATCGTCGACCGCAGCCCGCATTTCTTCGGCATTGCCGTGAATCCCGTCGGTGCTGATCTTCACCTCCGAAAGCGTTTCAGAGAGTTTTTCAACCGACGCGTTGAAGGATTTGCGCAGATTGTCGAGCTCGCCGGCAAATGGCTGGGAAATAGCCGATGTCAGATCGCCCTCCGCCAACCGGCCTAGCCCTTCATCGAGAGCGGTCATAGCGGTCTCGAGATTGCGCTTCTGCTCCGCATCAAGCCGGGCTTGCTCGGCACCACGGCTGCGCTCCTCCGCTTCGCGTTCATTGGCTGCTTCCTGCTCCTTCCGGGCCTTTACAATGGCGAGGTCCTGGCAGGCCTTGAACGCGACGGCAATGGCGCCAATTTCATCCTTGCGGTCCTTGCCCTCGATTTCAACACCGGTTTCATCACGGGCCAAAGCCTGCAAGGCGGCAACTGTGGAGAGCAGCGGCTTGCTGACCGAACGGGCGACCAAGACGACAATGCCCAATATGATAAGGATTGTGGCAAGCGTCACGCCCACCACGGTCTTAATGACCGTCGCGTGAGCAATTTCCAGCTCATGCATAACCTCTTCGCGATGTTCGTCATTGAACTCCTCAATCTCAAGCAGTTCGGTTTCAATTTCAGTAAAGGCTGTCGACAGTTCGCCACGCGCGGCATGTTCCTCGGTGGAAGCAGTGGCATAGGCCTGGAAATCCGCCTGATAGGTGTCAAGCAAGGCAAAAATGGTGCGTTGGTTGTCGAGTGAACCGAACATGGAGAGGGGAAACTGCTTGAATTCGGCAACACGGTCGTTCAGACGGCCGACATATTTTTCGTCGCCACGCATGATGAAATCTTTTTCATGCCGCCGCATCATCAGCATCTTGACCAACATCTCAGGCTGACCGAGCGTATCAAGAAACGCCTCGGCTTCCTGCACGGCGGTGCGCAGCGATCCCTGAAGCCCGGACTTTTCATCAAGGCCCACCAGAAGGTTTTTTTCAACCACCGAACCAAACCCGGTGACATAATGCTCGAAAGCATTCGAGAGACTGCTCAGGTGCTCGTCAAGCGCGGCGCCGTACTCGGCACGCGCCGCAGAGGTCAAGTCCGCGATCCGCGTTGTCCCCTGCTCAACCACTTCCTGATGCAGTGTAATGTATTTCTCGTCACCGCGCAGCAGGAAGTCCTTCTCGTAGCGCCGCGCCAACAAAAGCGATTTGGCGACCTTGGCGTCCGCGGTACCGAGCGCGTTGATCTTGGCAAGCTCGGAGCGGTAACTATCCTCCACTGTATTGCCATAAAAGAATATGCCGCCGACGAGCAGCATGCCGATCATCGCCAAGGGGGCGAGAAGAAAAATACGGGCCTTTAGGGTCATGAAACTCTACCTGATTTTATGCGATGAAAGGGCGGAACCAGTCATTGGTGTTTGAACAGGCATCATGCCGGCTGCAGTCGCGGATCGCTGTCGATCACATTAGATACCCCTTAAATTGCAGGGTATCGTTTCAGGAACGTTAACGAGCGACAAAAAAATAGGGCCAGAAATTGTACATTTGGCCCCGCCACGGAGCTATTGCCAGCTACAGCAGCCCACACCGCTGGCAGTCATAGACGCGGCGGCTGGATCTGTTGGTTAGGATAAATCCGCCATTGCATTTAGGATCCATTGGCAGTGAGCGGGGATATTTCCATGAGGCTTGCCTGTCTTGTCATGTTGCTGGTGCTTGGTGTGGCACCTGATGTTTTGGCTGCATGCAGGGACCCGGCGAGCCCCGGTGTCAATTGGCGTGGTTGCGATAAAAACCGCGCAAACCTGCGCAGGGTCGATTTGAACGGCGCAAATCTGAGCGGAGCGAATCTGGCATGGGCAAACCTGACCGGAACAAACCTGAACCAGGCGAACCTGTCAGGCGCGGACCTCAGAAGAGCGGAAATGAGCGCGGTGCGCCTGCGCAAGGCCAACCTGAGCGGAGCAAAACTCAACGGGGCAGATCTGGGTGGAGCAGATCTGAGCGACGCCAAACTTGGAGGAGCATCGTTTCCTGATGGCAGGGTATGCGGTGCCGGCTCAGTCGCGGGATGCAATCATTAATGCATCCCGCGCGCCGGACTAAACCGGCCGGGCTAAACCGGATTGTTGAAAGTATCGCAGGCTTCCAGGCGGCCAGATTCAAAGCCGCGCGCAAACCATTGCTTGCGCTGTGCCGAGGTGCCGTGATTGAAGCTTTCCGGCACAACATAGCCCTGCGTGCGGCGCTGCAGTGTGTCGTCGCCGATCTGCTGCGCCGCATTGAGCGCCTCTTCCAGATCGCCGCTTTCCAGCAGTCCCTTCTGCGCGGTGTAATACCCCCAGATGCCGGCAAAGCAATCGGCCTGCAACTCGACCCGGATCGACATCTGGTTTTCTTCCGACTGGCTCATCGACGGGCGCCGCCGGTTGAACTCGGGCAGCACGCCGATCAGGTTCTGCACGTGATGGCCGACCTCGTGGGCCAGTACATACGCCTGCGCAAAATCGCCCGACGCCTTGAAGCGCTGCGACAGCTCGTCAAAAAAGGAAAGGTCGATATAGAGCTTCTGGTCGCCCGGGCAGTAGAAAGGTCCCGAAGCAGAGCTTGCACTGCCGCAGGCCGAATCGACCGCACCGGAAAACAGCACCAGCTTGGGCTCCGGGTAATCCTGGCCTTGCGACTTCATGATGCCATTCCAGACATCTTCGGTCTCGGCCAGAACAGTGGCGACGAATTGCGTCATCTCGTCCTGCCGCGCGGGCGAGAGCTGACGTTGGGTCTGGCTCTGTCCGCCGACAGAAGCGCCGGGGTCACCGCCGGCAAGGATCTGCAGCGGATCAATTCCGATAAGCTTGAGCACGAGATAGATCACACCGATGATCAGGATGGCCTTGAAACTGAGCCCCGAGCGGCGCATGCCGCCGGATGGCAGCCTGAAGCCACCGCCGCGTCCAAACGGATTGGCTCGACGCGGCGAGCTTCCACGCCGGTCCTCGATATTGCTGCTCTGGCGACGGCCTTTCCATTCCATGTTCTCAACTCTCCCATGTGGCGTCAGCCATAGATATAGCAACAAGCTTGTACGGGTCGCCAGCACCGGTTTCAATACGTCGCTGCAACGCTCGACTGCCGGGACTTAAGCCGCGGCGTATTGAAACCGGTGCGATAAGGCGCGCGGCCCGAAATGACTCCTGCACACAAACCGGCAGAGCCATCAAAGGTTCCATCACGGCTGTTTTTTCCATCATATCTCGCACCAGCGCGGTCATCGCGCCAGAAAAAGGCGACTGGCCCAGATCCCGGAACGGCACTCGGCAAAACCACGTCCCCCTGAGACTGGCATCTGGGACCGGTTACACTTCCAAGATACAACGCCGCAACATCGTGACGGACCCTCGCGAATTCGAATTGACGGCGCTGCCGCACCTGATATCGTCCGGTCGCCACGCGCACAATTGGCCTGTTCAGGCGTCAATAGACGTGGTTGTTTCGCAGCGCCAAGAGGCAGACGCCGCGAAACTTTCCTTGCCTCCCCGGAGACTTAAATGAAACTGAATACTATCTGGCTTGCCGGCCTGATGATCGCCGGTCAGATCTCGTTTGCCTGCGCTGATCCATCAGGTAACTATGACATCGCCGGCACGAACCCCGACGGCAACACCTATGAGGCCACCGTGCTTGTCGCCAAGATCGGCGATACTTTTTCCCTGACTTACACACTCGATGACGGCACCAAGCTTCAAGGCACCGCCATCGGTGACGATACTGTCCTTGCCATAGGCTATATCCAGGAAGACACCTCCGGCGTCGGGCTGATGTTCAGCGAAGACGGCAAATGGCACGGGGTCTGGTCCTATCTCGGTTCCAAGACGATGGGCATGGAGACCTGGACCCCGCAATAAACCACGTCGCGGTCAAACGGGACGCCAGACCTGCCAAACCGCAGCGCGCCGAACTTGATCCTGATCAGGGCGGCGCGTTGCCTCTCACCGGATAATCACCTCAAATTCCGGGATGCAACGTCTGCCGCCCGACAGGTTGTCAACAAGACACGCGAAGAGGTGCACGATGTTCAGACTGCTGGTTACCGCATTGATGATGACGGGATCCTTCTCCGCGGCCGCCGCCGATCCCGCTGCCGTGGCGCGCGGCCAGGCCGTGGTCGATGAATGGTGCCGCGACTGCCATGTGCGCGAGGGTGAAAAACTCACCGCCGACATGGCCCCGCCCTACTCCATGATCGTCGCCATCGAGGGCCGCGACCGCGCCTGGTTCGAAGCCTTTCTTGAGGCCGATCATTTTCCCATGACCACGTTCCGGCTGTTCGATCACGAAAAGGCCGACGTGGTGGAGTGGCTGCTGGATTTGCAGAAAAAGTAGAAATGGGGGAAGCCGGTGCCGGCCACAGCAAGCGGACAACTTTCAGGCTGCATCGTTATCTGACGCCTTGCCGCACCCCTCACGTCTTCTCAGCCCGCTCCGCGATCCAGATCTTGATCAGTGACTGACACGTTACGCCAAATACCGGCTCAAGGCCGGCAAGACGGCGTGGCGGGGTAACGCTCACAAAAAACGATGTCAGCGTTTGCCTCAGGCCCCCACTTTCCCCTGCACATCTTCGCATTGGGGGTTCCCTCACGGGCTGCATTTCCCTATAAGCCGCGTCTAGCCTTAGATATTGCGCATGGCGTCTTCCGACCCGAATCTTTTAAGTGGATTCCCGACGGGGGATTTTTTTGCGCGGAGCTTGTTAGAATCGGACCCGGACCATGCCAAAACGCAATGATATCAAGTCGATCCTCATCATCGGTGCGGGACCGATTGTTATCGGGCAGGCCTGCGAATTCGACTATTCCGGCACCCAGGCCGTCAAGGCGCTGAAGGAAGAAGGTTACCGGGTCATCCTGGTCAACTCCAATCCGGCCACCATCATGACCGATCCGGGCCTCGCCGACGCAACTTATATCGAGCCGATCACGCCTGAAGTTGTGGCCAAGATCATTGCGCGGGAACGCCCCGACGCGCTGCTGCCGACCATGGGCGGCCAGACCGCGCTCAACACTGCCCTTTCACTCAAGCGCATGGGCGTGCTCGAACGCTACAATGTCGAGATGATCGGTGCCAAGCCAGCCGCCATCGACATGGCCGAGGACCGGGCGCTGTTCCGCGAGGCGATGGCCCGCATCGGGCTGGAAACGCCGCGCTCGTTTCTGGCCAACGCCACCGAGATCAAGGACACCGACCGCAAGCTGCATGAGGGCGAGCGCAAGGTCTTGCGCGACAAGCTGTCAGGCGACGAGCTCGACACCGCACTTGATGCGTTGGAGAACACCTGGAATCTCGGCGAATCCGATCGCAAGCAGCGCTATATGAGCCATGCCATGGCCCAGGCCGTGCAGGCGCTGGACCTGATCGGCCTGCCCGCTATCATCCGCCCGTCGTTTACCATGGGCGGCACCGGCGGCGGCATTGCCTACAACCGCTCGGAATTCTTCGACATCATCGAAAGCGGGCTTGATGCCTCGCCGACCACCGAAGTGCTGATCGAGGAATCGGTGCTGGGCTGGAAGGAATACGAGATGGAGGTGGTGCGCGACACCGCCGACAACTGCATCATCATCTGCTCGATCGAGAACATCGACCCGATGGGCGTGCACACCGGTGACAGTATCACCGTGGCCCCGGCGCTGACCTTGACCGACAAGGAATACCAGATCATGCGCAACGCCTCGATCGCGGTGCTGCGCGAGATCGGCGTCGAGACCGGCGGCTCCAACGTGCAGTTCGCCGTCAACCCGGCCGATGGCCGTCTGGTGGTGATCGAGATGAATCCGCGGGTCTCGCGCTCGTCGGCGCTGGCCTCGAAAGCCACCGGCTTCCCGATTGCCAAGGTCGCAGCCAAGCTCGCGGTAGGCTATACGCTCGATGAGCTTGACAACGACATCACGCAAGGAGCGACACCAGCCTCGTTCGAGCCGTCAATCGATTATGTCGTCACCAAGATCCCGCGCTTTGCCTTTGAAAAATTCCCCGGCGCCGAGCCGCTGTTGACCACCGCGATGAAATCGGTCGGCGAAGTCATGGCGATTGGCCGGACATTTGCCGAAAGCCTGCAGAAGGCGCTGCGCGGGCTGGAAACCGGGCTCACGGGTCTGGATGAAATCGAGATCCCCGGGCTTGGCGAAGGCGACGACGACAACGCCATCCGCGCCGCCATCGGCACCCCGACACCCGACCGGCTGCGCATGGTCGCCCAAGCCTTGCGGCTCGGCATGAGCGCCGAAGAGGTTCACGCCATCTGCAAGATCGATCCGTGGTTCCTCGCCCAGATCGAGGGCATTCTGGCCATGGAAGCCCGCATCCGCGAGCACGGCATTCCGACCGACGCCGAAAACCTGCGGCTGGTCAAGTCGATGGGATTCTCTGATGCGCGGCTGGGTTCGCTCACCGGCAAGCGTGGCCATGAGGTGGCCAAGCTGCGCCGGGGTCTGGGCGTCCGCCCGGTCTACAAGCGCATCGACACTTGCGCTGCCGAATTTGCTTCGCCCACAGCCTATATGTACTCGACCTATGAAGTGCCGTTCGCAGGTAAACTCGTCTGCGAGGCCCGCGTTTCGGATCGCCAGAAGGTTGTCATCCTCGGCGGCGGCCCCAACCGCATCGGCCAGGGCATCGAGTTCGATTATTGCTGCTGCCATGCCGCCTTCGCACTCAAGGACGCCGGCTACGAGGCGATCATGATCAACTGCAACCCGGAAACCGTGTCGACCGATTACGACACCTCCGACCGGCTGTATTTCGAGCCGCTGACCGATGAGGACGTGCTCGAAATCCTCACCAAGGAACAGGAAGCCGGAACGCTCAAGGGCGTCATCGTGCAGCTTGGCGGACAGACCCCGCTGAAGCTTGCAGAGGCCCTGGAAAAGGCCGGCATCCCGATCCTCGGCACCGCGCCTGACATGATCGATCTGGCCGAGGACCGCGACCGATTCCAGAAGCTCTTGCACAAGCTCGATCTGGTGCAGCCCAACAACGGCATCGCCTATTCGGTCGAGCAGGCGCGGCTGGTGGCCACCGATATCGGCTTCCCGCTTGTGGTGCGTCCGTCCTATGTGCTTGGCGGCCGTGCCATGCAGATCATCCGCGACGAGACCAACCTGTCCAACTATTTGCTCGGCACCGTGCCAGAGCTGGTGCCCGAAGACATCAAGGCACGCTATCCCAACGACAAGACCGGCCAGATCAACACCCTGCTCGGCACCAACCCACTGCTGTTTGACACCTATCTGACCAACGCCATCGAAGTGGACGTCGACTGCATCTGCGACGGCACGGATGTCAATGTCACCGGCATCATGGAGCACATCGAGGAAGCCGGTATTCACTCGGGCGATTCCGCCTGCTCGCTGCCGGTTCACACGCTGTCACCCGAAATGGTCGACCGGCTTGAAGAACAGACCGTGGCTCTGGCCAGGGCGCTCAATGTCGGCGGCCTGATGAACGTGCAGTATGCCATCAAGGACGATGTGATCTATGTGCTCGAGGTCAACCCGCGCGCCTCCCGCACCGTGCCGTTCGTGGCCAAGACCGTCGGTTCGCCGATCGCCAAGGTGGCAACGCGGGTGATGGCGGGCGAGAAGCTCGCCGATGCCTTTGCCGCCTATGGCGACGTTCCCAACCACCGCACCTTGACCCATATTGCGGTCAAGGAAGCAGTCTTCCCCTTCGCCAAATTCCCCGGCGTCGACACGTTGCTCGGCCCGGAAATGCGTTCGACCGGCGAAGTCATGGGGCTTGATCGCGACTATGCACTGGCGTTTGCCAAGGCGCAGCTCGGCGCCAGCGTTGACCTGCCGCGCTCGGGCCGGGTCTTCGTCTCGGTGCGCGACGAGGACAAGCCACGTGTCATCGAGGCTGTCCGCATTCTCACTGACAACGGCTTCAAGGTGCTGGCGACGTCGGGAACCGCGGATTTCCTCCGCGAGCAGGGTTTTGAGGTCGAGCACGTCAACAAGGTGCTCGAAGGCCGTCCGCACATCGAGGACGCCATCAGAAACCGTCAGGTGCAACTGGTGATCAACACCACCGAAGGCGCCAAGACCATCTCGGATTCCAAGTCGCTGCGCCGCGCTGCCCTGATGCAGAAGGTGCCCTACTTCACCACCATGTCAGGCAGCCTCTCGGCCGCCCAGGCCATTGCTGCGCTGAAGGCAGGCAACCTCGAAGTGCATCCGCTGCAGAGTTACTTTCCGGCGGCATGAGGTACGAATGAGATAGAACCGGTCCGGCTGCGGCTTGACCGGTTTTCTTTTTGCCTGTATTTAACCAATCGGCTTATTAACCGATAGGTACATCATGGCAATGGACCCGCTTTCCGACACGCTCTTCGCCCTCGCCGATCCGACGCGGCGGGCGATTCTGGCGCGGCTTGCCGAGGGGGAAGCCACCGTCAACGAACTTGCAGCTCCCTTTGAGATGAGCCTGCCGGGGGTCTCCAAGCACCTGAAAATACTCGAGCGGGCCAAGCTAATTTCGCGCGGCAGGACGGCGCAGTGGCGCCCTTGCCGATTGGAAACCGCACCGTTGCAGGATGTCGACGGCTGGCTCACCGACTACCGAAAGCTCTGGGATAATCGCCTTGATCGGCTGGATACCTATGTAACCACCCTGCAGGCAAGCGATGGCAAGAAGGACGAAATAAAGTCATGACCGACACCATCGAAATCCTCAATGAGAGACTGTTCCCGGTAGAACGCGCAACATTGTTCGAAGCCTTTGCAGACTCTGACACGCTGTGCCTGTGGTGGGGGCCGGAAGGGTTCAGCAACCGCATTTCGAGTTTCGATCTGAAGCCCGGCGGAGAATGGCTGATCACCATGATCGCTGACAACGGCACCGAATTTCACAACCGCTGGACCTTCGATGACGTGGTAAGCGGCTACAGCATCAGCGCCCGGCATCACGAACCGGTGCATGTGTTCACCCTTCAGATGCGCTTTGCCGATGAAGGCACGGGCGCACGCCTGTCGTGGCGCATGCTGTTTGAGCGCACCGACGAGAACGAGGCAATGCAGAAATTCCTGCACGCCGCCAATGAACAGAACTTCGACAGACTTGAGCGGCTGCTCGAACAGGCCAGAGGGAGCCACTGACATGTCCGCAGACCTCGACCCGAGCAGGATCATCCGTATCGAACGCACCATCGCGGCACCCCGCGAACTGGTCTTCGAGGCCTTTTCCGATCCGAAACACCTTGACGCCTGGTGGGGGCCGGAAGGATTTGTCAATGAGACCCACGAGATGGAGTTCTCCGTCGGCGGCCTGTGGCGCTACACCATGCATGGTCCCGATGGAAAGCTGTGGCCGAACTGGATCCGTTACACCGAGATATCCGCGCCGTCCCGGATAGCCTATGACCATGGCGGCGAGATCGATGAGCCGGCCCATTTCCGCGGGCTTATCACCTTCGACGCGGTGTCGGCCCAGACACGTGTCTCGCTCACGCTAATATTCGAAACGGTGCAAGCCCGCGATGCCACTGTCGGGTTCGGCGCAGTCGAAGCCGGACAGCAAACACTTTCCAAGCTGGAGCGGTTTGTGCTTGGGGCACTGTAAGATCCATCTTTTCTCAAGATATATGGTCCAAGGCTTGAGCCCGATGGCACATTATATCGCCCTCATTCATAAACAGTCAGACAGTGGCTATGGAGTGTCTTTTCCGCATGTTCCAGGTATCACCGTCGTGGCTGATAGCCTTGACGAAGCCATCCATGAAGGTGGAGTTGCCCTTGGTTTCGCGTTCGAGGACTGGCAGGGAGGCCCCCAGTGCCGCGCAGTCTGGATGAGGTGCATTCAGACCCGAAGTATCTTGACCTTGCAGCCAATGCGGTTGTGGCTGCGATTGCTCCATCGGATCGCCGACGCGGCCTGAAGCAGTGATTTCGGTGGGCCGCCACCCTCTCAGATTGCCGCCCGCCTGTTTCTCGCGTATCATTCCTCCGGTGGAGGGCCGTGCAATGGCCAAGAACATCGTCATTCTGCTGGACGGAACGTCGAACCAGATCTCAGGCGACCGCACCAATGTGTTGAGGCTCTACGGCAGTCTTGCGCGCTCGAAGAAGCAGCTGGTGTTTTACCAGCCCGGCGTCGGCACCTTTGGCCTCAGCGGCTGGTGGCAGCGCATCAAGTCGAAAACCCGCATCATCCTCGGCCTCGCCACCGGCGCAGGTATTTCCGACAATGTGATGCAGGCCTATGAATTCCTGGTCCACAATTTCGAACACGGCGACAGGATCTACATATTCGGCTTTTCCCGCGGCTCCTATACGGCACGGCTGCTGGCCGGTTTCATCAGGATATTCGGGCTGGTGCGGCCCGAACAATTGCAGCTGGTGCGCTATGCCTGGCGGGCCTATGCACGGCTCGGCGAGCCGGGGTCCGAAGGCTTCAGTACTGAAATCGGCCATTTCCAGAAAGTCCTCGATGGCGCGGGCATCCGCATCGAGTTCCTCGGCCTGTGGGACACGGTGGCCTCGGTGTTCGATGCCAAGGCCGGTTTCCCCTGGCTGACCACCACCCAGAAGGCCTACACCAACCGGAACGACCGGGTGAAGATTGTCCGCCACGCCGTCGCCATCGATGAACGGCGCACCTATTTCCAGCCCTCGCTGTGGGAACCTGGACAGGACTATGAGGAATGGTCCTACAAGACCCGGTCTTACGAAAAATCGCCGCAGGATTTCGAGGAAGTCTGGTTCACCGGTTGCCATGGCGATGTCGGAGGCGGCTACCCCGACAAGAAGAGCGGGCTGGCGAAAATCCCGCTCGAGTGGCTCTACCGCGAAGCCGTGGCTGCAGGCGTTGTTGGCGATGAAAAGGTGTTCGAGCTTCTGACCCATGGAACCAGGGCACAGGACAGCCAGGAGGCTGATCCGCAACTGGCCCGCGATGAGGCGGAGAAAAGCAAGAAGCGCTACGGCGCACCCGACGCGCTGGCTGACATCAACAATTCGATGAACCCGGCCTGGTCGATCGTGGAATTCCTGCCCCGCAAGCTACCCAAGACCTCGTTTTCCAGCCGGTTCAAGATCGGCAAGATCTATTGGCCTGTGTTTGACCACCGCCGCGTCCCCGAAGGTGCCAAGCTGCACGAGGCGGTGATCGAGCGGCTGGACAAACGACAAGATTACAAGCCGCCAAACCTGCCCAAGACCTATGAGGTGGTCAAAACCCGGTCCGTCACCGGCCTGGACCAGTGACGGAGCCGATCGGCAAAACCCACGACACTGGAGGTGTCAGGCTTTACCTGCCGGTATTGGCAATCCAGCCGGCAAAGCTGCCGATCCAGCTTTCGAGATAGGTCTTCGTAGCCTCGTCGACAATGTCGCCGTTTGCGCCAAAATGCTCTGGCTTGTAGCTGTAGTAGAGTTCCGGCTGTCCCATCACCGCGGTTCCCACCGCAACCATCGTGGTGCGCAGATGGTTCTGGGCAATCGCCGTGCCGATCGCACCGGGCGACGTGCCGGTGATCGCAAGCGGCTTGCCTGCCCAGGAATTCTTGCCCCACGGGCGTGTGGCCCAGTCGACGGCATCCTTGATCACACCGGGATAGGTGCGGCTGTACTCCGGCGTGACGATCAGAACCGCGTCGGCGTTCTCAATCACAGCCTTCAGCTGCGTCACTGACTCCGGCACGTTGTCCCACAGATCCTCATTGTAGTGCGGCAGGTTGGCAAGATCGGCAAAGACGAACTCCATCTGGCCAGCCGCCAATTTTTCCAGAGCGCCGGCGAACTTGCGGTTGATCGAGTCCTTGCGCAGTGAGCCGACCAGAACAGCTATTTTTGTCATCGTGATTTCCTTGTATAAAAAAGTGACTGACGCTACTTATGAAACCGGATGAACGGCCACAAGACGGCACTTTTTCGAACCCGAGGCACCTTGATGAAACCGACTTACCTTCACGAAACCGGCCGCTGTCAGGTCGCCAATGACGTGATTTCACTGGTCGGCGACAAATGGAGCGTTCTGGTGGTCAGCACGCTCGGAAACGGCCGCTTGCGCTTCAGCGAGCTCAAGCGCGCGGTCGATGGAATTTCGCAAAAAATGCTCACTACCACCCTGCGGGGGCTGGAACGCGACGGCTATCTGACCCGCACGGTTTTTCCCACGGTGCCGCCCCGCGTGGACTATGAGCTGACAGAACTGGGCTATGAATTGCTCGAGCCCGTGTCGGCGCTCGGCCGATGGGCCGTCACCAATCACGCCCGGGTGCTCGACGCCCGCCGCACTTATGATGACAGAACGGACTGAACGCCCGGGGAAGGTCGTGGCCGGTCAGTCTCAATAACCCTGCACGGATATGCTCGCGCACTCGGTGACCATCATGCCGTTCATCGTATCGGCCGTCGTTTGCACGCGGATCTCGATATACCGGGTCTTGTCGCCGATGGCGTGGTCGATCGTGAGCTTGCATTCGTCGAGCCCGCCATCGGATTCGATTGTGATTTCCCGGGATTCCGAGGCGTCCGAGACAAGCTCGATGATCAGCGTCGCCGGATCCTCGACCTCCTGTGGCCCCAGCCGGACGGACCGGATATCGCTGCCGATGATCCGGTACTCTTCGAACTTCTGAAGGGCCGATGAGGGATTGACCAATGCCAGCGCGATGAGTGCGGCAAGAAATGACCTGATCATGAAACGTCTCCTTGATTCCTGTCGCGTCCAAATGCTTTGGTTTGAAAGGTATCGTACTTGCATCGGGCTGCCAAAGCGTGATCCTCCTTTCAAAACAAAAACCCGCCGCTGACGATTGCGCCGGCGGCGGGATGAAGCTTCACAGCGGGGACAAACCGGCCTCAAAGGATGTTATTTCTGAAGTTCGGTCCAGATTGCCGTGTAGAGATCGCGTGCCGCTGGTGGGCACGTCGGCAGGAATTGCCCGGCTTCAGCCAGTTCGGCCGGCGGGTCGATTTCCGGAGCGCCGCGCATTTCCTCGGGCATGAACTCTGCCGAACCGGTAATGCCGTTGGCATAGCGTGCGAAGGCCGAAATCAGCGCTGCGTTTTCAGGCTCCATGATGAAGTTCTGAAACAGCCTGGCGTTTTCGACATTCTTCGCGTCAGCAAGGATTGCAACGGCGTCCATCCACAGCGGATAGCCTTCCTTGGGGTAGCCGTATGCCACTGTCGGGTTGTTGCCGCGGGCACGGAAGGTGGAACCGTTCCAGTTCACAGTCGCCGGATACTCGCCGTTCGACAGCTTGTCTGTCGTACCGTAATCCATCGACAGCCATTTCGGCTTTGCCGCAACAAGCGTATCGCGGACCTTGCGCAGCACGTCCTTGTCAGTGGTGCAAGCTTCACCGCCGACGTAGAAGATCGTCATGTTGATGATGTCGGTCATCTCCGGAACCACATTCACCTTGCCGACAAGTTCTTCAGGCGGGTCAAGGAAGATAGCCGACGTGTTGATGTCTCCGGAATAGACTGCGGTGTTGACCGCAACCCCGGTCGTGCCCCACTGCCACGGCGCAGTGTAATGACGGCCCGGATCCCACGGCACATCACGCCAGCGCTCGGCAACGTTCTTGAAGTTTTCCATCTGGTCGGGACGCGATTCCAGCAGCAACCCTTTCTCCACATAGATCGGCACATAATTGCCCGTCGGCACCACGATATCGAAGCCGTGCCCGCCAGCCTCGATCTTGGTCAGCGCAGTGGTGTTGGAATCGTAATCCGTCACCGTCACCTTGATGTCGTAAGCCTTTTCAAACTTCTCGATCAGCTCGGGATTGGTGTAATTGCCCCAGTTGTAGATATTGAGTTCGCCCGCGGCGAAGGCTGCCGTCGACGTCGCCAGAAGCGCGGCGACAGGCAAGGCAAGTTTCATAATGTGCATTGTCAGTTTCTCCTTTTGCAAGCCCAGTCATTCAAATTCAGCCGGCCGGGCTCTTGCGCCCGGTCAGAAGGAAGAAGGCGGTCAGCAGCAGCACGGTGAGGCCTAAAAGCGCGGTGGAAATCGCGTTGACTTCCGGCGTGACCGCCCGTCTGAGCTGACCCAGCATATAGGTCGGCAGCGTATCCTGCCCCGCCGATTTGACGAATTCGGTGATGATCACGTCATCCAGCGAAACCACGAAAGCCAGCATCGCACCAGCCGCTATTCCCGGCGCCATCAACGGCAGCGTCACTCTCCTGAAAGCCATCCACGGCGTCGCATAAAGATCGGCCGCAGCGGTTTCCAGCACCGTATCCATCCCCTCCATGCGCGCCCGGATGGGCAGGTAGGCGAAGGGCACGCAGAAGGCTGCATGGGCGAGGATCAGATAGGCCAGACCGGTATAACCTGTGGCGACCTTGATCGACGCGAAGAAGATCAGCAAAGCCACCGCGGTGACGATTTCCGGCACCATCAATGGCTGGTTGATCATCACATAAATGAAGGTCCGGCCTTTAAAATTGCGGGTCCGCGTTGTCCCCAAAGCCGCAAGTGTGGCAAGCACCGTGGAAATCCCCGAAGCCCAGAGCGCAATCACCAGCGACCGCAATGTCGCCTCCTGAACGGTCTCGTTCTGCGCAGCAATGGCATACCATTCAAGCGAGAACCCCTCCCACAGGGCCACCGACTGACCGGAATTGAAGGAGTACAGCACCATGATGATGATTGGTGTGTAAAGCAGCGCGAAACACAACAGCGCGACAGGTGTGAAACCGGGAAGGTGCCTGACCGAGAACGGACGTGTGCGAGCTTTAGCCATCGGCCTGCCCCCGGTTCGCGGCACGGACATAGAGCAACAGCGCGACCATGACGACCAGCAGCAAAAGGATCGACAGCGACGAGCCCAGCGGCCAGTTTCGGCCCTGACCGAATTGCAACTCGATGAAATTCCCGATCATCATGTTCTTGCCGCCACCAAGCACCCGCGGTGTGACATAGGCGCCCAGCGACGGAACAAAGACCAGGATTGAACCCGCGACGAGCCCCGGCTTGATGATCGGAAAGATGATCCGCCGTAACACCTGCCAACGGTTTGCGTAAAGATCATAGCCGGCCTCGACCAGACGGAAATCCAGCCGTTCGATTGCGGCGTAGAGCGGCAGCACCATCAAGGGCAGGTAGACATAGGACATCCCGATCAGCACCGCCGTATCTGTATAAAGGATCTGAATCGGCTCCGAGATCACCCCCATCGCCCTAAGCGAAGTGTTGAGCAGGCCTTCGTTGCGAATGATCTCGAGAATGGCGAAGGTCCGGATCAGCAGGTTTGTCCAGAACGGAATGGTGATCATGAACAGCCAGAAGCTGCGCTGCCGCCCGGGCCGCGTGGCGATGAAATAGGCCGCCGGCAGTCCCAGCAGGATCGATACAACCGTGGTCATCAGCGACAGCCGCACCGAACGCCAGAAGATGGTCAGATGCGCATCGGCCAGACCCACGGTATCGTCGAAAATGTCGCGCGAGAACAATATCTGGAACCAGGCATTCAGCGTCGGCTCCCATATGACGCCGCTGAAATCACCCGGTTTGAGGAAAGAATAGCAAAGCACGATCAGCAGCGGACCCGCAGCACCGATGACCAGAAGGGTCAAGGCCGGCAATGTCAGCAGCCAGTTCCGCCTGACGCGCTTGCGCTCCGCGTCCGCTTCAAGATTTACAGATTCCCGAGCCGCCGGCGCCATGGTCAATTTCCCACGATCCGAAGCGCGCCGGGCATGAAATCGATCCCAACCTTCTCGCCGACTGCATATGAAGCCCTGCCCAGGCTGTCGGGCGCCACTCGCGCCACAACAGTTTCGTCTGCGTCGGTGGTGATGTAGCAGTGCACGTCTGTGCCAAAGTAAACGGCGTTGGCGACAACGCCGGGCACCACGGCCCGTTCACCAGCTTTGCGAATGATGATCTGCTCCGGCCGGATCGCCAGGGACACCTCCCCGGTAGGGGTTACTCCCGCCCCCGTCGCAGCTTCGACTTCGCTACCGCCCGATAGCCTGACTGTCACCGACTGGCCATCCCTCCCGGCTCCTCCGGTCACATTACCACTGAGAAAATTGGATTCACCGATAAAGCCGGCGACAAACCGGTTTTCCGGGTGATTGTAGATTTCATGCGGACTGCCGATCTGCAGAATGTTGCCCGCGCTCATCACCGCAATGCGGTCTGACATCGTCAGCGCTTCTTCCTGGTCGTGGGTGACGAAAATGAAGGTAATTCCGGTATCGGTCTGCATGCGTTTGAGTTCGATCTGCATCTGCTTGCGCAGTTTGAGATCGAGCGCGGAAAGCGGCTCGTCGAGCAGAAGTACCGAAGGACGTGGGGCAATGGCTCTGGCCAGTGCGACCCGCTGCTGCTGCCCGCCCGAAAGCTGTGCCGGAAGCCGGTCCGCCATTTCACCCATCCGCACCAGGTCCAGCATCTCTTTCACCGTGGCAGTGATCTCCGGCCGCGGGCGTCCAAGCATTTCAAGCCCGAAACCTATGTTTTGCGACACTGTGAGATGAGGGAACAGGGCATAGCTCTGGAAAACCGTATTGACCGGCCGCTTGAACGGCGGAATGACGGTAATATCCTGATTTTCAAGAAAAATTGCGCCCGAAGTTGGCACTTCAAAACCGGCAATCATTCTGAGCAGGGTGGTCTTTCCGCAGCCGGACGGACCCAGAAGCGTAAAAAACTCATTGCGGCGAATATCAACTGAAACGCTGTCCAGCGCCCGCAATCCGGTCGCGGCCGGCCCGAATATTTTCGAAACACGTTGTACGGAAACAACCGTATCATTTGTCAACGGAATAACCTCGAATAGTAAAGTTAATGACCGTCGCGGACGCGGGGCCAATTCGCCGGATTGGCTTTTCATTCAGAGGACGTACTGCCGCAGCCATACAAATCAGGTGGCTGTTGTCTCCCTCCGAAAAAGGACCTGAGGCGAACGCCCGATCCGGAAAAATCAAAGGCCTGAGAAAGCCGCTTGAGTACGAATGAACGGATATCTCTCGAGATAAGTCAAGGCTGAAAAACCGGGTTTCGTGCACAGCCTGACTGTAAACACAGGTATAATCAGCCCACCCCCACCTTCAAAACCAAGGTTGGAGACGAGACTGGCCCGGCACAGGTTTTTTTTGATGAAATCGGCGGATTGTTTTGATAAGGCTGAGAGAGAGAAACACTGCAACGGCTCCGAAGTGACTGCTTCGGGGTGCGTTTTATTTTTGTGTTCTGCCGCCGGTCAAGCTGGCGTCGGGACGGCAATGACAAGGAAAATATCGATGGTTGAGAAGGTTCCGATGACGCAAGGAGGCTACACCAAGCTGCGGGAAGAACTGCGCTGGCGCCAGCAATCCGAACGGCCAAGGATCATCGAGGCAATCTCCGAAGCGCGCGCTCATGGCGACCTCTCCGAAAATGCCGAGTATCACGCCGCCAAGGAAGCCCAGAGCCTCAATGAAGGCCGCATCGGCGAACTCGAGGATTATGTCGGCCGCGCCGACATCATTGATCTGTCGAAGATGTCTGGCGACACCGTCAAGTTCGGTGCCACCGTCAAGCTGGTCGATGAGGACACCGAGGAAGAGCGAACCTATCAGATCGTCGGCGACCAGGAAGCCGATGTGAAGGCAGGCCGGATTTCGATCTCCTCTCCGATCTCGCGCGCGCTGATTGGCAAATCCGTCGGTGATTCCATCGAGGTTGTCGCTCCCGGCGGCTCCAAGGCCTACGAGATCCTTGCGGTAACCTGGGGCTGAGCGCAGCTTCAAGGCTTCCCATGAGCACTGATCCCTCCGCCCGCCATGGAACAACCAGCGTCCATGGCGCGCGGCTTCCGTTGTTTGTGCTCAACATGCACCGTAATTTCACCGGCGTTTCGGCAACAGCTGCAGCAGTGACGCACCAGCAACTCGACCGTTACGATGTGAAACTGGTAGGCCGCGCCCTGCCCGGCTGCCCCGCGCCGATCTCATTCATGCAGGCTCTGCTTCTATCACGGCAGCCACCGCCCGGCCGCAAATTCCACATCTGGCATGTGCGTAGAAACCCCGAAATGCGCGCCGGGATTTTCGCTCGCGACATTCTCCGGCTCCCGGTAAAACTGGTCTTCACCACGGCCGCCCAACGCCGCCACAGCCTGGTTCCGCGCTGGTTGATTTCCCGCATGGACGCAGTCGTTGCCACTACCCCGGAGGCTGCCGCTCACGTGCCTGAAAGCCGGGCCGTGGTTCCGCACGGCGTCGACATCGACCGTTTCCAGCCTGCCCCATCCCGCAGTGACGCGTGGGTCGGCACCGGCTATCCCGGCACAGCCGGTATCGCAGCAATCGGACGCATCCGCGAAGAAAAGGGCACCGACCGCTTCGTCACGGCGATGATAAACACGCTGCCGCATCTTGCCGGTTACACAGCGCTGGTGGTTGGCAAGGCTGCGCCCGAACACATGCAATTCCTGGCACGATTGAAAGCGCAGGTCGCGGCCGCAGGGCTGAGTGAGCGTATCCTGTTTCCGGGAGAGATAGATGCTGCAGGCATGCCGGATCTGGTCTCCGGGCTCAGTCTGCTCGTCGCGCTACCGCGCTATGAGGGCTACGGCGTGACCCCGCTGGAGGCAATGGCCTGCGGCGTACCGTTCGTGGCAAGCGATACCGGATGGTTTGAGCAATTCTCGGGCGGCGGCGCAGCTGGTGTCGTGGTGCCAGGCGGCGATCCGCAAGCCGCGACAGAGCAGATCATCGCCCTGCTCTCCGACCCGTCACGCTATCAAGCGATGGCAGAGAGCGCCCGCAGCCGTGCCACAGAGCAGTTCAGCGTGACAGCGGAAGCTGACGCCATAAACGCCGTCTATGAGGCGCTCTGGTCACAGGGTTGATCAAACAAACCGCAAGCGGCAGAAACACGGCGGCACTTACAGCGCCACCAGCCCTTCATCCTTGACCTGGCGGATTGTCAGCATGGTGCGCACCGTATCGACATTGTCGGTGGCGGTCAGCTCCTCGATGACGAAATCCTGGAAATGGCTGAGATTGCGCGCCACGCAATGCAGCAGAAAATCGCTTTCGCCCGACACCATCCAGGTTTCGCGGACAATCGGCCAATGATTGGTTTTTGCGGCAAACGCCTTGAGGTTGGCATCGGTCTGGTGCTTGAGCCCGACCATGCAGAAAGCAACCAGATCGAAGCCCAGGCTCGGTGCATTCAACAGCGCGCGATAGCCACGGATAATCCCGGCCTGCTCGAGCTTGCGCACCCGCCTGAGGCAAGGCGGTGCCGAGATGCCCACCCGCTCCGACAGATCCACGTTTGTCATACGTCCGTCAGTTTGCAACTCACGCAGGATCTTGAGATCGATTGCATCGAGTTCGGCCTTGATCGCCATGAAGTCTTCCCTGTTTCAACGCCGCCATCGTGCATCAGGAGGCGGCCTCAGCGAAACTTTATTGCGTCAGAGCGCAGCATCTGTAAAGGCTCACTGGCTTTTCTGACGCGAAGTTCTGTGCGTAACTCTGCCAGCAAGCTTGAAACAGGGCCTTGCCCGCACCTAAATGAGGGAAAGCCATATCGCATCGTGGCACAGGCCGCTAAAATTCATGGCTTTCGTCATTGATGCGCCACCGCGGATGGCCCACACTGCCACCGCGCAACATTTGTGTCAGGATCGCTTCATGTCCACTCGCCACGTCCCAGTTCTCATCATCGGTTCCGGCCCCGCAGGTTACACCGCCGCGATCTACGCTGCGCGTGCCATGCTCGAGCCTGTGCTGATCGCCGGAATGGAGCAAGGCGGGCAGTTGATGATCACCACCGACGTGGAAAATTATCCCGGCTACGCCGATCCGGTGCAAGGCCCGTGGATGATGGAGCAGATGCTCAAGCAGGCAGAACACGTCGGAGCGGAAATCGTCAACGATCTGGTGACCAATGTCGAAATCGCTGAGCGGCCATTCACCGTGACCACCGATTCCGGCACGATATGGACCTGTGACTCGCTGATCATCGCTACCGGTGCCCAGGCCAAATGGCTCGGCATTCCCAGCGAAAAGCAATTCATGGGCTTTGGCGTCTCGGCCTGTGCCACCTGTGACGGGTTCTTCTATCGCGGAAAGAATGTCATCGTGGTCGGCGGCGGCAACTCGGCTGTCGAAGAGGCGCTGTATCTGTCCAATCTTGCGGCGAAGGTCACCATTGTGCACCGCCGTGATTCTTTCCGGGCGGAAAAGATCCTGCAGCAGCGGGTGTTCGACAAGGAAAACATCGATATTATCTGGGACACTGAAGTTGTCGAATATCTGGGCACGCCACCACAGCCGCCAATGCCCGCTTCCGTCAACGGAATACGGCTCAAGAACCGCAAGACCGGGGTCAGCACCGACATGCCGATTGACGGTGTCTTTGTCGCCATTGGTCATGCGCCTGCCGTCAGCCTGTTCAAGGACAAGCTCAAGCATAAGTCCAACGGCTATTTGTGGACGGCACCGGATTCGACTGCCACGGATGTTCCCGGTGTATTTGCCGCCGGTGATGTGACCGACGACATTTACCGTCAGGCCGTCACCGCAGCAGGCATGGGATGCATGGCAGCCTTGGAGGCCGAACGCTACATTGCAGGTCTCGTTAGGCATGCCGAAGCAGCTGAATAGGCGCACCAGCGCCAGATCAAGGCCCGATCAACGGGCCAGGGGGACGGAAGCTTGGTGCCACTCGACTGGGATAAACTGCGCATTTTTCATGCCGCTGCCGAAGCCGGGTCCTTTACCCACGCAGCGGAAAAACTTCATTTGTCGCAATCGGCCATCTCGCGGCAGGTCTCCGCACTCGAGATGGACATCGGCGCCAAGCTGTTTCACCGTCACGCCCGCGGTCTGATCCTCTCCGAGCAGGGCGAAATCCTCTACCAGACGGCGCATGAAGTGCTGATGAAGCTGGAATCGGTCAGGAACCAGCTGACCGAAACCCGCGAACGGCCCTCGGGCAAACTGCGGGTCACTACCACGGTTGGTTTCGGCCAGGGCTGGCTGACCGAAAAGGTGCAGGAATTCCAGTCGCTGTATCCAGATGTTCAGGTGCAGTTGCTGCTCGACAACGAAGAACTTGACGTCAACATGCGGCAGGCCGATTGCGCCATCCGCCTGCGCCAGCCACAGCAACCGGACTTGATTCAGCGGCGGCTGTTCACCGTGCATATGCATATCTACGCATCGTCGGCCTATCTGGCGCGCCACGGCGAACCCAAGACCATCGAAGATCTCGACAACCATAAGATCATCACCTTCGGTGAACCCGCTCCGGGCTATCTCACCAATGTGAACTGGCTCGAAACAGCAGGCCGCGCCCCAGATAACCCGCGGACGGCGCAACTGCAGATCAACAATCTGCCGGCAATCCGGCGAGCTACATATCATGGTGCCGGAATTTCTCTGCTGCCCGATTACATGATCAACCGCGATCTGGCGCTGGTACAGCTCAACCTTGCCGCTGACATTCCGAGTTTCGACACGTATTTCTGTTACCCGGAAGAAATGAAAAACGCCGCCAAACTCAAAGCCTTCCGCGATTTTCTGGTTGGAAAAGCCCGCACCTGGAGTTTCTGATGCGCGCTGCGTAGATTGCCTCTTATTTCGGCAAGAACCCAGCCATGCAGCTTCCGCATGGCTGTCATGCGCATCATTCTCTTGCACATTGCCCAATAAA
Source organism: Hoeflea sp. (assembly GCA_051251555.1). Lineage (GTDB taxonomy): Bacteria > Pseudomonadota > Alphaproteobacteria > Rhizobiales > Rhizobiaceae > Hoeflea. The sequence goes on along the minus strand of JBPOEW010000005.1, from coordinate 280,673 downwards.
GAACCATATCGGTTGTAGCTGATGCACCTTTGGCGGCCTACTCCTCCCAGTGCCGCCGCATGAGCTGTTCCCCTCTGGAGGTTTTATGACCTTCATACCTATTGGGCCCGAGAGCAATCTCGCGGCCCATTTTTTTGACCGGATTTTGCGTGCCATTGCGACTCTGCATTGCCGTCCCGTCATCACCGTGGCGGGCGGATACGCTTGGTTCAGGCGGCTCTCATGCGGAGATTTGCGCGCTCCAGATCGTATTCAACTCTCGCGATGCCATCGCCCCAACTTCAGGGTTGGTGCATGCAAGACCGAAGAGCGTATCGTGTACAGCCCGATCGACGGCGTATGCGGCTCGGCGCCCAACTAGGCCATCAGCTTGTCTTTGCGCATGCGCAAGGGCTTCTGCGAGAGCGGGAATTATTTCGCGCTCGTTTGAACCAGATCGTTACCCGCCGCCACCTATAGGTATCCGAACAAGGACATCCGGGATGCGAACGAAGCAGCAATTGGCCGAGGACTATCTGGTGGCCGGCGCCCGATTGGGCAGCAGTAGCGCAATTGCCAAGCTGGCGACTATGCGTGGACCCGGCCTGTTCCGCCATGCCATGCGGTTGCTCGGCAATTCTGATGATGCCCATGACGCGGTTCAGGAGGCATGGATCGAGATTATCAAGGGTCTGCCGCGCCTGCGCGACGACCGGGCCTTTGTTGCCTGGGCCTACCGGATCCTGACCCGGCGCGCAGCACGGATCATCTCTGTTCGGATCAGGGACCGCAATCAGATCTACGACACCGCTCAACCAGATGATTTTTGCGTGCCGGAACCCGGTTCATTGGCAGCCGACGCCCATGCGGTCCGTCAGGCGATAAAGGCGCTCCCGCCGCCGCAGGCTGCCGCCATATCACTGTTCTATCTTGAAGACATGAGTGTCGCCGAGGTCGCGATTGCCCTCGATGTGCCACCCGGAACTATCAAAACACGCCTGATGCATGCACGGGCAAAACTGAACAAAGCCCTGAAAGGAGACCTCGATGAGTAAGCTCGACCAACTGATAGAAGAAGCGCTTTCGGACCAGGACAAGGAGATCATGCACGAAACCCGGGAACTGGGCTGGTTTGCGCTTGGCGCCAGCCAGTTTACAGGCAAACTTGGCTGGGTGTCGTGGGTCCTGATGATCACGCAGGCGGTGCTCTTCCTGTTGGCTGTCTGGACTGGCTGGCAGTTTTTCTCAAGCGCCGATGTGCTCACAGCTCTGAAATGGGGCCTGTCCGCGGCCACTCTGATGATTGTTGCAACCATTCTCAAGACCAGCCTGATGCCGCAAATGCAAGCAGACCGGATCATGCGCGAACTCAAGCGCGTCGAACTGCTGATTGCAAGCAGGGCCGGATAGATCCCGTCACTCTCGTCCCGTACCAACCTTCGGGTGAAAACACTGAGCTGCACTGCTACACACTTCTCGGCCTCGGTCCGGCCGGGAAGTGATCCATATCCCTCCGGTCCCCGTACACCTATCCAGTTGCAAGGTGCTATGGAACTTAAAGGCTACTATTTTGTTATAGTGCGTCGCTCCATGATCACGAGGACCGTAATGCGCATCACAATGATACTCAATCAGGACGGCGGCACCATTCGCGGAATGGACGCAAGGGAATTTGGCGACATGGCATGCGCCAAACTGTCAAAACGCGGCGAAGAATGCGTGGTTCGTCTGGTCTCGGGCAAGGATCTTGTTAAAACTCTCAATGAAGTAGCAGACGACCGGGAGACCGGAACCATCGTGGCCGGAGGCGGCGACGGCACGATCTCCGCAGCCGCAGGTGTCTGTTTCAAGTCCGGCAAGACCCTGGGCGTGCTGCCGATGGGTACGATGAACATGTTTGCCCGCAGCCTTACCCTTCCGCTCGATCCGACGGAGGCACTCGACGCCCTGGTGGAGGCCGATGAATTACCGCTCGATATCGCCACCGCCAATGGCCGTCCTTATGTGCATCAGTTCTCTGTCGGGCTTCACGCCCGACTGGTCCATCAGCGATCAAGGCTCGACACCTCGACGCGGTTCAGAAAAATCACCTCGACAATCAAGTCGCTTGGCCGGGTGATCCTCAACCCGCCGCGCTTTGGTGTGGAGATCGATACCGGTTCGGGAGGGACCCGCCAGATTGTCTCCGTGGTCTCCGTTTCCAATAACCTGTTCGGAGATACGCCGCTTGCCTATGCGGCAGCTCTCGACGAAGGGATTCTGGGTGTCTACCAGTCACGTGCGCTGGAACCGGGCACAGTCTTTAGAATGACGTTGCTGGCCGCTATCGGCAAACTCAGGGAAGATCCGGATATGAGTGTCGAGCCGGCGCTCAAGGTCACGTTGAAGTTCCCCAATGCCCGCCGTGGAACGAAAGCCGCGATTGACGGAGAGATCATCCCGCTGGAGCAGGAGGTGGAATGCATCTGCCATCCCGGCGCTTTGCGAACCCTCGTCCCCAAATCCTACGCAGCCAGTGTAGCGGACCGCGCGCCTGAGCTGAAAACGGCCTAGCGGTGCGATCCTGACGGATGGTGCCCATCTGCCAGGGCTAATCGCCCCCCAGACCACTGGGCCCAAGGACGGCCTCAGACTGAAAGGCAATTCTCCATGACCCGACACATCCGGCACACCGGCCGTTCCGCCGGGATCATCCCTGCGACTGAGGCCGCACGATGATTCCGGCGGGCTTTCTCAAGGCATGGGCCGGAACCGCAGTGTTCCTGCTCGCCATCGATGCCGTCTGGCTGGGTGTTGTCGCCAAGGGGTTTTATGCCCGCCAGCTTGGTGACCTGATGCTTGATCAGCCGAAACTGTCGTTCGCCGCAATTTTTTATGTGATGTATTCCGCAGTCGCGGTCCTGCTGGCATCCGCCCCGGCCTTCCGCTCAGGCTCGCTAACCGATGCGCTGATGCTGGGCGCCATCCTGGGCTTCGCCGCCTACGGAACCTACGACATCACCAATCTCTCGACGCTGAAGAACTGGCCTCTGATGATGAGCCTTGTCGACATGGCCTGGGGAACCCTGCTGACCGCAGCCGCTTCCGCAGTCGGTTTCTGGCTGCTGCGCTGGGTCTGAAACCACAACGGCCGCCCATCAAGGGCGGCCGCGGGAAAAGGTCATGGCAGTTTTGCTGCCTTATGACTTGATTGCTTAGCGCAGCGCTGCACAGAACCGCTGAATGCGGTTGCAGGCTTCTTCCAGCAGCTCTTCCGACGTGGCGTAGGAAATGCGGAAGTTGGGGCCCTGTCCAAAGGCCGAGCCGTGCACCACGGCCACCCCTTCGGTTTCGAGCAACTCGGTGACAAAATCCTCGTCAGTCTCGATTACCTTGCCTGATGGAGCGGTCTTGCCGATCAGCTCGGCACAAGAAGGATAGACGTAGAACGCGCCTTCCGGAACCGGGCATTGAATGCCCTTGGCCTGATTGAGCATTGAGACCACCAGATCACGGCGACCACGGAAGATTTCCTTGTTCTTCGGAATGAAGTCCTGGGTGCCGTTGAGCGCTTCCAGCGCCGCCCACTGGGCAATCGAGCAGGCGCCCGATGTCTGCTGGCCCTGGATCATGTCCATCGCCTTAATCAGTTCAAGCGGACCGGCCGCGTAGCCGATACGCCAGCCAGTCATGGCATAGGCTTTCGACACGCCATTCATGGTCAGCGTGCGATCTTTCAGCGCCGGCTCGATCTGTGCAGGCGTGGTGAAGACAAAGTCGCCATAGGTCAGGTGCTCATACATGTCGTCGGACAGAATCCAGACATGCGGATGGCGCATCAGCACCTCGGTCAGCGCCTTCAACTCTGCTTCGGTATAGGCCGCACCGGAAGGGTTGGAGGGCGAGTTGAACATCAGCCACTTGGTCTTCGGCGTGATTGCCGCTTCCAGATCGGCAGCAGCAAGCTTGAAGCCATTTTCGATGGTGGTCGGAACGAACACGGACGTGCCGCCGCAAATCGCCACCATTTCCGGATAGCTGACCCAGTAGGGCGCGGGAATCACGACTTCGTCGCCCGGATTCAGCGTCGCCATGAAGGCGTTGAACAGGATCTGCTTTCCACCGGTGCCGACAATGGTCTGCTGCCAGTCGTAATCGAGATTGTTCTCGCGCTTGAACTTGGCGGCAATCGCCTTGCGCAGTTCCGGAATACCCGAAACCGGGGTGTACTTGGTCTCTCCGCGATTGATCGCCTCGATCGCCGCAGCCTTGATGTTGTCCGGGGTATCAAAATCCGGCTCACCCGCGCCAAGCCCGATCACGTCGCGGCCTTTGGCTTTTAGTTCCCGCGCCTTCTGGCTGACGGCAATGGTGGCGGACGGTTTGACCCGGGAAAGGGCGTTGGCGAGAAAGGCCATGGAATGCGCTCCGGTGCTAAGGCGAAATTGCAAGGGACGCGGCGCCCGCGCCCGTTGCCTTCTATGTCGCAACCAGAGCCGTGATGCAAGCCGCCAGGTAAACCTGTAACTGTTGATTTAACTTTGCCGAAAGATTTGACGCCTAGAATCGAAAATCGAGATAGAACGGAAATCGGAGTCCAGGACATGATGGCCGGGCAACGCGAACCGCATTTTTTGCAAGACGACCTGGGTTTTTACACAACCTCCTACGGACCATTTGTGCTGCGCTCGGCTTTTCAGCCGATTTTCAGTCAGAACGATCAGGGCCACCTGACCATCGAGGCATTCGAAGCGCTGATCCGCGCCCAGCAGGATGGCAAGCCGGTCTCGCCTCCCCGGTTCTTCTCGATGGTCGAAAAAGCCGATGCCGTTATGGTCGACACCTTGTGCCGTGAACTGCACATTCTCAACATGGGAAAGCTGCGCCGGCAAAAGGCGAAGCTGTTCATAAACTTCAATCCGGGCCTGTTCGACGAGATCGACAATATCGATGCGGAAGTCGACCGGATGGTCGATGTGGCGCTAAAGGCAGGCTTGCGGCCCGGCAGGATCGTCTGCGAAATAACCGAACAAGGCAGCGGAAATGAGAAAGTGCTCGACCGTCTAGTCGGCGGATTGCGCTCCAGTCTGTTCAAGATCGCTGTCGATGACTATGGAGCCGATGATTCCGATTCCAAGCGGGTAAACGATCTCAAACCAGACGTCCTCAAGTTCGACGCTGCCTGGGTGCGCCGCTTCACCGAAACATCGGCGGGCATGGGACTGCTCAAGCTGATGGTCGCGCAGTTCATTGAACGCGGCATCACTGTACTGTTCGAGGGACTGGAAGAGGATCACCAGATCGAATTCTGCCGGAAGATCGGCGTGCAACTGATGCAAGGCTATGCGTTGGCACGGCCGGAAATCGTACCAAAGACATTTGATGACCGCTTTCCTGAACCTCAGTTTACCCAGGTCGGCGATCCTGTCAGTCCGGTTTACGAGAGGTCCAAACTGCATGAGATCGCCGCAGTAGCTCCGCCGAGCGACTTCCCGTTGCGCACCATGCCTCCGCGGCGCACAGCGGCCTTCGGCAAGCGTACGCGTTAACTCGAAACACAATCTTGACATGACAAAAGTCCGCCATGGCCACAATCCGGACCGATTGGCGACGCCTTCCGCCCGTTAAGTGATCTCCGAACAGCAAAGAACGGGGACTACCCATGATACCGGAAGATGACTTCCTGCTCACCAAGCCCGCCCGCAAAGAAACTGTCACCGCCGTGAGAATCGCACTGATAGCACTCATGGGGTGCCTCCTGCTGATGGCGGTTCTGATGATCCAGGCCCGCGCCGAACCGGACGCTGTGCTGCACCGGCAGATCAAGGTCGTAAACCAGATTGAGAAATCGCAAGCACCATTAGGCAAACCGACCGGTCACCCGATGGGCCTCAGCCAGCGGTAGCACCGGAGGCATGTATGCTATCCCGGTATGCGGTGAGACCGGCAAGCGCTGCATCCGGGCTGGACAGCCCCGGAACAATCACCGGCACGCCATTGCCGCGTTCGATCACCAGTGAACCCGCGCCTGTGATCCAGCCAGACAGGCCGCGTCGCACCGACACGCCGCTCACCGTGGGATAATTGATCATCACCGGATCGCGGGCAGGAAATCCCGGATGGGCTTCCAGATGCGCCGCGTAAAGCGTCAGTCGTGTTGTGGATAGACGCAATCCCGCATAAGCGAGCAGCAATGGAACGACGATGACCAGCACCATCAGGCAGATTCGTGCCAGGGCTCCATCTCCCCTGCCACTCAAAACAAGCGTGAGCAACAACGCGCCATAGCCTGTTGCCACCACCAGCGACGGTAGGAACAGCGCCATCGCACTGGCCTGCCAGACAGCAAGGGGCGGAGCCTCGTCGGATACGGGGGGTACTTGCGGAATGGGCGAATCAGCGCGGTCCATGAAGTGTGAGTTTAGCCTGAATTTTACCACCGTCACGTGTGCAGGTGAGCTTCAAGGCCTTTTCTCGGCGTCGATGGCGCACCATATCCAAACGATGACGCCAACACTGACGGCAATGGAGAGGGCACATGGCAAACAATCACACCCCGGCTAGGCAGCACCGTAGCATGGCGGGCATCGGTTTTTCCGCAGCCCTTTCGTTGACCTTGACCTCCGGTGCAATGGCTCAGGAAATCGTTCCGACCCAGGAAGTCGACGTAGCGGTGGAAGTGCTTGCAACCGGCCTGGACCACCCGTGGGGTGTTGAGCCGCTTCCTGACGGCTCTTTGCTTGTCACCGAACGAAGCGGCGGCCTGCGCCAGATCCGCAACGGCAAGGTTTCAGACCCGATAAACGGGTTGCCGGACATCACCGCCGCAGGCCAGGGCGGTTTGCTGGACGTAGCCATCGCCGCTGATTTCTCGACCAGCCGAACCATTTTCTTGAGCTACACCGCCCGCAATGAAAGTGGCCTGGGCACAGCGATCGCCCGAGCGCGCCTTTCCGAAGACGCAGCAGCCTTGTCCGATGTGAAGGAAATCTTCCGGATGAACCGGTTTACCAGCGTTGGCCGGCATTTCGGCTCACGCATCGCGGTGGCACAGGACGGTTCACTGTATTTCACCATCGGCGACCGCGGCGAGAGCGAGCGGGCGCAAGACATGAACGATCACGCTGGCGCCGTGCTGAGGATTGATGCGATTGGCGCAGTTCCCGCCGACAATCCCTTTGCCAATGGGGGTGGGGCTGCCGAGCTCTGGTCCAAGGGTCACCGCAATCCGCAAGGTCTCGACATCGACCCCAAGACGGGCATTCTCTATTCAGTCGAGCACGGCGCTCGCGGAGGCGACGAAATCAATCGCCCCGAACCCGGCCTGAATTACGGATGGCCTGAAATCTCCTACGGTCGTCACTACTCCGGCGCGGAAATTGGGCAGGGCAGTGCCGCAGAAGGCTTTGAACAGCCGGTCCACTACTGGGACCCATCCATCGCACCCGGCGGCATGGCAGTCTATCGCGGGGAGATGTTTCCCGAATGGGACGGTGACCTGCTGGTCGCAGCTTTGAAGTTTCAGTTGCTCGTCCGGCTTGACCTTGATGACGAAAGCGGAGAAGTGCTGTCCGAAGAACGGCTGCTCAAGGGCGCTTACGGAAGAATTCGCGATGTCCGCGTCGCTCCCGACGGGTCCGTGCTGCTGGCAACTGACGAAGACAACGGCTCGATCCTGCGTCTCTCGCGCGCCCCGGTTTCCGACGACTAATGCATGTCGCGTTCAAATGTATGCATTTGAACGATAACGTACATGCATCATTTCAAAGTGTTACAGCGACCTTTGCGCATCCAATTGGATGCACAGCGCTGTAAGGTTCCGCTCCTGATCACCAATGACCATGGTCTCGCCGTGCCAAGGCACGATGCCATGATCAACACCTGCAAAAATTGAGTAAGATGATGCTGAAGACTGTCCTGTTATTCGCGCTGCTGCTTGTTGGCGCAGCAATTGTCGCGTTCATTCTGATCGGCCGGGAACGCAGTTGGGAACTGGTTGCCGGATCGCCCGACACTGGCGAGCGTGATTTCAGCACCGCTCAACGCAGCCACACCAAAAACGATGCACTCGCCTGCAGTCCCGGACTTTGCACCGAACCCGATTTCGAGATCACTCCTTTTGAGGATGCGCCCGCAATCGCAATCGAGCGGTTGTCACAGCGGCTGCTCGCATCCGACCCGCTTGCCCGCCGGGTTGATGACCGCAAGAATATGACCAAGGCACGCTTTGTCACCTACTCGCCGCTGATGCGATTCCCCGATGTCATCCACCTGGAAGCCAGAGCAATGCCCCACGGCCGCACCGGAATCATGGCCTATGCCAAGGCCCAACTGGGCAAGAGTGACATGGGCAAGAACCAGGACCGCCTCAAGGCGTTGGTTGGAAGGCCCTGAAGCCGTATTGCAGCATCGACAGTTGCGAAAAGACGACCTCTGAACCGGCTCGCCGGACGCACTTTGCAGGGACAATCAGGATCAGCCCACAGGCTCACCTGCGCTTGACCGGATTGGGTATCGGCGGCATGATCAGCAAAGCAATTTGTTGTCCGCATGAACCGAAATCTATGGAATGAGGGTTGGCCGATGAAAGCTCTGACAATCGCAGTTGTTATCGTTGCAGCCGGCACCCTGGCCGCTTGCACGACAACCGAGAAGACAGCCAGCGGGGCCGGGATCGGCGCGGCGGTCGGTGCAATTGCCTCAAAGAGCGTAGGTGGAGCAGTCGCAGGCGCTCTGATCGGTGGCTTTGGCACCTATCTTTTCGAAACAGCCGATGGCCGATGCCAGTATCGAAATTCCAGAGGCAAGGTTTACACACGCCGGTGCCACTGGAAGCGATAAAAGGCGCTTGAGTTTCGTGCAAAACCGGCCGCTTGCTCTCTGATCCACCCAATTGCTTTTCAGCAGGATTGCTGCGCAGACCGCTGGCGCTTTGTTCACACCGGCCTTGAATCAAGACCCTATCAAGATCTGAACAATCCGCTGGCCTATAGTTTACCGGCTGGCGGATGGCAGGGCCGCAGCTCACTTTGGCCTGCCCCCCTTGCTCCTAGCAAACGCACCTGCTAGCCGTCCGGGACACTTCCTTGTTCCGGACCGTTCTATGCCGCGCTATTTTGCCAATCTGCTGCTCCTTCTCGCCGGCGCCACATGGGGGGCAGGCTTCGTCGCCCAGTCAACCGCGATGGACAACATCGGCCCGTTCCTTTTCATTGGCTTGCGCTTTCTCGTCGCCACAATCCTGCTCGCGCCATTCGCCTGGCTGGAATCACGAAAGGCCGCGGTGCCGGTTTCGACCACGCATCTGCGTGGATTTGCCCTGATCGGACTGGTGCTGTTTCTGGGCATGGGATTGCAGCAATTGGGGCTGCTCTTCACCACTGTGACCAATTCTGGCTTCCTGACCGGATTATACGTGGTGTTCGTCCCCTTCATTACACTGCTGGCGCTTGGTCAGCGGCCGCATCCGGTGATCTGGCCTGCTGTGTTGATGACCTTCATCGGAATCTGGATGCTGGCCGGCGGTTCTCTGGTCTCTCTGAACGATGGCGATTTTCTGACCATCGCCTGCGCGGTGATGTGGGCGCTTCAGGTCATCCTGGTTGGACGCTATGTCGGGCCAAGCGGGCGACCGCTGACGCTTTCCTTCGTGCAGTTCGCCCTCACCTCGTTTCTGGGCCTGGGTGTCGGTTTCGCAGTCGAAGTAGTCGACACTGCCGCGATCATTGCCACCCTGCCGGAAATCCTGTTCGCCGGTGTGTTCGCCACCGGGCTGGCCTTCACCCTGCAAGTGATCGGGCAGCGCTACACCACCGCCCCGCAGGCCGCGATATTTCTGTCCACGGAATCGCTTTTCGCCGCGCTGTTTGGCGCAATCATACTTGGCGAGCAGATCCCCGCCCTGGGTTACGCAGGCGGACTGTTGATATTCCTGGCTATCCTGCTGGCCGAAATTGGCCCCATGTTGAGGCCAAAACCTGCACACTGATGTGTTTCGCACATCATTAGCCGCAGTTCGTGATCATGTCTGCATGGGCACAGCCGCAGGCCTGCCATAATCCGGGCGGAACCGCGGCAATCCAAACGCCTTGAGCGGTCGGCGAATTGCAGCAGTGCGCCCAACACCTGGGCTGTATCAAGGCACTGATTTGCCGCAATAAGGCGAATTTATGTCATTGATATTGTTGATATTATTTACGCCAAGTGATTTGCGATCCGTCTCCATCGGCCACAGGTTCTCTCCTGCAAGCACCAATACCGGTGCAAGCAGAACAAGGGAGACATGACCATGGAAAAGATCCTTATCATCGCCGTTTCCGCGCTTGGCCTGACCGGCGCTGCCTACGCTGCCGAAGTCGAAGGCGTGGTCACCAGCTACAACCCGGCCACCAAGATGATCGTGCTGGAGAGCGGAGTTGCCTTCCATCTCAATGATGGCGTGCAGCTCGACAACCTGCAGCCGGGCGGCAAGGTGATGATCACCTATGATGACGGAACCACCGACGCCACCGCAGTCAGCGTGGTGGAATGATCTCCATGGCCTGCCCGGGTTGAAACCCGCTTGCTCAGGCCCGCCATTTCAATGCCGGAAAGTGAAAAAAAGCCAGATCGATCTGACCTGATCATGGCGAAATTAAGCCACTTTGAGGCTTGAAAAATATATCTTTTTGCCGCTTGCGCGGCTCCTGTAACGGGCGCATATCAGCGCCGCCCCGCTGCAACCGACTTCAGTCTGGCACCTCTGCCAGCCGGTTGCGGATCGGCTAACAACCTATGGAAAATGACATGAAAAAGATCGTTGCAATCGCTTTCGCATCCGCTGCCATGCTCTCGACCGCCTTCGCTGGCGAAATCGAAGGCGTCGTCAAGAACTTTGACGCAGCTGCAGTCACTGTTGAACTGGAATCCGGTGAAGTTTACACCGTTGCCGAAGGCGTCGAAGTCGAAGGCATCGAAGCAGGCAAGACCGTGATGATCATGTTCAACGATGGCACAACCGAAGCCACCGAAATCGCGATCGTCGAGTAATCATATGCGCTTGGCCGGATCACCCTTGGTGGTCCGGCCAAGAACGGCGACGTGCATGGGCAGGCGCCATCAAACTTTTGCTTGCCAAAATTCGACAAACCAATCATCTTTGATGCGTTCGGGCAATTTGCGAACACGGGAAGACCAGAAACATGCGCGCCGAAGCCGCACAAAAAACTTCGGACGACTTCAACAAAAGCCCACACGCACAACTGCGTGAAGGGGCGAAGCCGTTACAATCGGGACCTTTCCAAACTTTTCAAAAACTGCCTGCCATAACCCCCGCGCCAATGCGGGATATGACATGATGCGCGCCGACCGGAACACCCGCGCGGAGACCGGAAGGCAACCAAAGGACCTGACAGCATGGGCGAAACTGGTACCGTAAAATTTTTCAACGTCGACAAGGGCTTCGGCTTCATCAAGCCTGACAATGGCGGTGCGGACATCTTTGTTCACATCTCCGCAGTGCAGGCTTCGGGAATGACCGGCCTCGAGGAAAACCAGAAAGTATCCTTCGACACCGAGCCCGATCGCCGCGGCAAGGGACCGAAGGCCGTTAATCTGCGCCTCGCCTGATTGATACCAATCTGACACGATGAGGAAGCCCGGCGCCGCATTAGCCGGGCTTTTTTTGTCTGATGTGATTGCTTCGGCCAGGGGAACAACACACTAATGCATGTCGCGTTCAAATGGATTCATTTGAGCGATAACGTACATGCATCAATTCAAAGGGTTACAGCACCGCGCATCCAATTGGATGCGCGGTGCTGTAGGGGGATCAGAAAAATTCGTTCAGCTACCGTTCAGCTTGATCTGGATAGGGTTCATGCAAGCCGGCAGCACCGGTCGTTGCAAGATACGCCAACCGGGAAGGACATTCCGATGAACAAGATCGCCAAGAAGCTCAGCATCACTCTGCTAACCGCCGCAACCGCCTTCGCGCCGCTGACTGTCACCGCAAACGCAGGTGACCACCGGAGCAACAGGCAACATTTCCGGCACCAGGATGATGACAGCCGTTTTTACGATTACCGCGACTACAGCGAGCGTCAGCAACTGCGCCATCAGCGGCGGATCGATCGGCGTATTGATCGCCGTCACAATAACAATAAAGCCATTGCGCTCGGCATCATTGGCCTGGGCGCTGCCGTCATCATCGGCGGGGCCATTGCCAACTCCAATAATCCGCGCGTCATCTATCAGCAGCCATCGACCCCTCGGGCGGTCAGCGGCGGCAGATACGAGCCCTGGAGCCGCTCCTGGTTTCAGTACTGCTCGAACAGATTCCGCTCTTTCGATGCCTCAACCGGGACCTATCGCGGTTATGACGGGCGCGATCACTTCTGCGTAGCCAACTAGACCAGCTCCGCACCAGTGCGCATCAACATCATGAACCGGCCATCGCAAACCAGCGACGGCCGGTTCTTCACTGTTGGCGATAGCACTGTCTACAACCCCTCAAAAACGGATTGCTGCGGCGTTCATCACCGATCTTGCCGCATGGTCGCGTGCATGCATTTTCCCAATGAAGCCGCCGAATATGGCCCGTGATGAAGCTCGGTACCCGTGCGTCGCAATGCCTGCGGCGCAGGCGATGCGGCAGGTCCGAGAGAAAGACCAAAACACAAACAAGAACAGGAACAAGGAAGGTCAATCCCGCCATTATAATTCAGTCGCGTCATTAACGAGCGATTAAAGGCTTAAGCCTATCTCAATATAGCTCGAAGCCGCGAAAACACGGCTCTCGTTTAATCGAACCAAAGTTTGGCGGCCATGAAAAACCTCAAAATTTCGCATCAATTGTTTCTCTTGATCGGCGCCCTCATGGTGGCCTTCTCCGCTGTGACCTACTTCCAGATCAAGTCGGCCTCCGAATCCATTTACACCGAGCGCTACGACATGCTGCGCACGCAGGTGGACACGGCCATGTCTGTTCTCAAGACTTATCATGCCAAGGAAGTGGCCGGCGAGTTGACGCGAGAAGAAGCGCAGACGCAGGCCTACAAGCTTCTCACGGATCTCCGCTATGATCCGAACGGCTATTTCTTCGGGCTCGATACCGACGTCACCATGCGTTTCCATCCCAGCGCTGCTCTGGTTGGTCAGAACAAGAAGGGCTTCGTCGACAAGCAGGGCAACATGCTGTTTGACGACATCATCGCCGTGGGCAAGAAGGGTGGCGGGCGAACCCAGTATGTCTGGGAGAAGCCTGGCGACAAAAGCGGCGAACTGTTCCCGAAAGGCAGCTATTCGGCTCCGTTCGAACCATGGAACCTGGTCATCGGCACCGGCGTCTACATTGACGATCTGGCAGCCCAGGTCCGTGCCACCGTGTGGAAGGCCCTGTCGGTCGGCCTCGCGGTCTTCGGACTCGGCATCGCCGCAGCAGTCGTCGTCATCCGTGGCATTTCAAAACCATTGACAGCCATCCACGATGCGCTTGAGGCCGTTGCCGACGAGGATGTGGACATCGAGATTCCCCACACCGACATGGGCAACGAAGTCGGCAAGATGGCGAAAGCCACCAAGGCGTTGCAACAGAAGGTTCGCGAGCGCCATGAAATGGCCCGCAGCCAGGAACAGCAAAGCCGCGACCTCGACAACGAACGTCAGCAGAACACCGAGATGCAGCGGGACCAGGCGGACCAGCAGGCACGTGTTGTCACGACCATCGGCGACGCCCTGAAAACCATGGCCACAGGCGATCTGACGGTGCGCTGTGCCGATCTTGGTCCGAAATATGCAACACTGCGTGACAACTTCAACGAAGCGCTCGCGCTTCTCGAAGCGGCAATGACCAAGGTCAATGCCAAGGGCATCGACATCGGCGGCTCGAAGGAAGAAATCCGCCGCGCCTCTAATGAGCTGTCGCAGCGCACCGAGCGCCAGGCGGCAAGCCTCGAGGAAACCTCGGCGGCTCTTGACGAACTGACTGTGGCCGTCAGGCAGACCGCTGAAGGCGCCCATGAGGCCGCCAAGCAGGTGACTTCAATCAGTGGAGAGGCAACCAAGTCGGACACCATCGTGGCTGAAGCGATTGGCGCAATGAGCGGTATCGAGCAGTCATCAGCCGAAATCAGCAAGATCATCGGCGTCATCGACGAAATCGCCTTCCAGACCAACCTGCTGGCGCTCAATGCCGGTGTCGAGGCGGCACGCGCCGGTGAGGCCGGTCGTGGCTTTGCTGTCGTCGCCCAGGAAGTTCGCGAACTGGCTCAACGCTCGGCCGCGGCTGCCAAGGAAATCAAGAGCCAGATCTCCAATTCTTCCGGGCAGGTTCAGAACGGCGTGCAACTGGTCGGTGAGGCTGGCGCGGCGCTGAAGCGGATTTCAGACCAGATCAAGGCCGCAAACAAGATTGTCACCGACATCGCCCATTCCGCCACGGAACAGGACACGACGTTGCGCGGCATCTCATCATCCATGAACCAGCTGGACCTTGTGACACAGCAGAATGCCGCCATGGCCGAGGAAACGACGGCTTCTGCCGAGGTACTGGCCAATGACACCGAGAGCCTGCTGGAACTGATCCGCGGCTTCAAGATCTCAAATGTCGCCGCCTCCGGTCATGACCTCAGACAGATGGGCCAGACCATGCGTCGCGCCAGCTGATCTGTCGCCTGAAAACAAGGGCCGCTGCGAGACATCGCGGCGGCCTTTTGCATATTTGGATGACGCAACGGCCCCACCACCCGCTTGGCAAGGCCCTGCTTACAGCCCCTTTAAAAACGGATTGCTGCGGCGTTCATCACCGATCTTGCCGCCCGGGCCGTGGCCACAGATAAAGCCGACCTCATCACCCAGAGGAAACACCTTGTCGCGGATCGAGTTGAGAAGCGTCTGATGATCACCACCGGGCAAATCCGTGCGGCCAATCGAGCCGGCAAACAACACATCGCCCAGATGCGCAAACCCTTCCGCACGATTGTAATAGATCACATGGCCGGGCGCATGGCCGGGTGTGTGCGACACTTCGAATTCGTGCGTCCCGAAAGAGACCTTGTCTCCATCCTCAAGCCACTGGTCCGGAACGACATTGCGTACCTCGATATCCAATCCGAACAGCTTGGACTGCTTTTCAAGTCCCGACAGCAGAGGAATGTCGGCTTCATGCGGGCCGATGATCTTTACGCCTAGTTTCTCGCGCAGTTCGTCGGCGCCACCGGCATGGTCGATATGTCCGTGCGTCAGCCAGATTGCTTCGATCGTCAGGTCGTTCTCGGCAATCGTTTGCATGATCACATCGACGTCCCCGCCCGGATCGACCACCACACCTGACTTGGTGTCCTGATCAAACAGCACCGTGCAATTTTGCTGAAACGGAGTGACCGGGATGATACCCGCTTGCAAGTTGCCCATGATCGTAAGTGTCCTTTTTCAGCGTCTCGTTTGCAGCAAAGTGAACGGACGGGACGGCGATGTCACCCTCCCTCCCCGCATGGTTATTGCCGATACCGGTCCTCTTGGCGGAACCGGGTATCGAAGTGTTTTAGCTGGCGCTTGCCTTTTCGGTATCGGCAAGGCCGGTCTTTTCGACTTCCAGTGATCCGGAATACGTCACCTGCGGGAACGGGATCGAGATGCCGTGTTCGTCGAAGGCAATTTTCGCGGCTTTGGTGATCTCACGGCTGGTGACCCACCAGTCCGCCGATTTGGTCCAGTAGCGCAAAGTCACTGAAACCGCGCTGTCGCCAAGCTCGGATACATAGGCCCATGGTTCCGGAACAGACAAGACTCGGTCATCCGCCCTGGCTAGATCCAGGAGAACGGACTGCGCCTTGTCGATGTCATCCTCATATCCGATGCCGACAACAAGGTCATGACGCCTCTCGGGCAGCCGCGAATAATTGGTCACCGGGACGTTCCACAGCTGCGAATTGGGGGCCATACGATAGAGCCCATCAAGCGTCTGCAATTCCGTTGCGAAAAGCCCGATCTCCTTGATGGTGCCGGAAATTCCGTCCGCATCGATGTATTCACCCACCCGGAATGGCCGCAACACCAGCAGCATGATGCCAGCAGCTATGTTTTGCAGTGTGCCTTGCAAGGCCAGACCAATCGCCAGTCCGGCTGCGCCCAGTGCAGTGATGATCGAGGCCGTCTGAACCCCGAACTGGCCGAGCACCATGATGACGACCACCACAAGCACGGTGTAACGGACAAAGATGGAGAAAAAACCAACCACGGTCGGGTCGATCCGGTGCGTTCTCTTGAGCAGGCTCCGAACCCAACGTGCCAGAATCCGCGACACCATCCACCCGACAATGAGAATGAAGATCGCACCCATGACAGACAGTGCATAACTGACAATCAACACTTGTAGCCCGTTGATTGCGTCTCCCCAGCCTCCCAGCATTTGCCCCAACTGGGATTCGGATGCACTCGTCACCAGATTTTCCATATTGTCCCAACCACCTTCTTGTTAGATTTTTTCAGGCACCGTGACCGATGTCCCGCATCGTAGTGCTTTTAACTGGCCTTTGGTTCCATCCCAACACCCGAAAGTGTGCCTGCCCGGGCAGTTTTCGGGAAAAACCATTCCTCAAGGGTATCAAACTGGAAGTGCTCCGCTTTCTTTCAAGGTGTCGAGCACTATTGCGGTTTTGACATGCTGCACCGATTCATGCGGTAGCAGTACATCGCTGACAAACGCCGACAGACTTCGTAGATCGGGTGTGACCACCTTGATGATGTAGTCCATTTCGCCGGTCAGCGAATAGGCCTCCAGAACTTCGGGCAATCCGCCAATCAGCCGCGCGAACCGCTGGGCATTGTCGCGATTGTGTGTCGCAAGCGTAACCGTAATCAGGTTGACGATACCAATTCCGAGCTTTTCCCGGTCGAGATCAGCACGGTATCCGCGAATATATCCCTCCTGCTCAAGCCGGGTGCGGCGGCGAGAACATTGCGAAGCCGAAAGATTGATTTGCTGCGAGAGTTCATTGTTGGTCAGCCGCCCCTCGTTTTGCAGCAAACGGAGCATCTTGCGATCAAACTCATCCAGACGCATGGAAACCTCGATTCAGATCACTTCAATGCACAATTTATGTACCTTTTACGGAATAGTCGCGATGAATGCATGCACCTTGCGGCGAATATGCAGCATCATGCGCTCCAGTCAACCAGTGCGGGCGATCATGATCCGCGCGGACAAAGAGGAGAGACAAGATGGGCCCCTTCCCGCACGACGCGCCGCGCGCGAGCATTTCAGAAGACAACCCGGCAGGCACCAACGGATTTGAATTTGTCGAGTTCGCCCATCCCCAGCCTGAACAGCTGGAAGCGTTGTTTGCCCGCATGGGCTACGAGCCGGTGGCTCGTCACCGCTCCAAAGCCATCACCGTCTGGCGCCAGGGCGACATCAATTACATCCTCAATGCCGAAAAAGACTCCTTCGCTGACCGTTTTGTCAGCACCCACGGCCCTTGCGCGCCATCGATGGCCTGGCGCGTCGCGGATGCGCAGAAGGCGCTGGCCCACGCGGTGTCGAAGGGCGCCGAGGAATACACCGGCGGCGACAAGACACTTGATGTCCCGGCCATCGTCGGCATTGGCGGCTCGCTGCTCTATTTCATCGATACCTGGGGCGACCAGGGCTCGCCCTACGACGCCGATTTCGACTGGTTGGGCGAGCGTGACCCGAAGCCCTCGGGCGCAGGCTTCTATTATCTCGACCACCTGACCCACAATGTCATTCGCGGCAACATGGACAAATGGTGGGATTTCTACCGCGACCTGTTCAACTTCAAACAAATCCATTTCTTCGATATCGAAGGCAAACTGACAGGACTTGTCTCGCGCGCCATTACTTCGCCTTGTGGCCGGATCCGCATCCCGCTCAACGAATCCACCGATGACAAGAGCCAGATCGAGGAGTTCCTGCGCAAGTACAATGGCGAAGGCATTCAGCACATCGCGGTCGGCACCGACAACATCTACGACGCGACAGACTGGATCGCCGAGAAGGGCGTCAGGTTCATGCCCGGCCCCCCCGAAACCTACTATGATCTTTCCACAACCCGTGTGCATGGCCATGAAGAGCCCATCGACAAGATGAAGAAGCACGGTATTCTCATCGATGGCGAAGGCGTCATCGATGGTGGCGTGACCAAGATCCTGCTGCAGGTGTTCTCCAAGACCGTTATCGGCCCGATCTTCTTCGAATTCATCCAGCGCAAGGGCGACGAAGGCTTTGGCGAGGGCAATTTCCGCGCCCTGTTCGAATCCATCGAGGAAGACCAGATCCGCCGCGGCGTCATTGGCGACGCTGCAGAATAGCAATCGCATCGCAGAAACAAAAAAAGGTGGCGCTCCAACAGAAGCGCCGCCTTTTGTTTACAAGTCAGAAAGCTTTACTCGGCAGCAACCTTGTTTGGCTGAACTTCGGCCATGTAATCATTGACCAGGTTCTGCGCGATCTCGCCAACGGTGAAGCTATACGGCCCGATTTCAGACACCGGGGTCACCTCTGCCGCAGTCCCTGTCAGGAAGCACTGTTCGAAACCCTCGAGTTCTTCCGGCATGATTGCGCGCTCGATCACCTCGTAGCCGCGCTTTTTGGCGAGGCCAATGACAGTGCGGCGGGTGATGCCGTCCAGGAAACAATCAGGCGTCGGCGTGTGGATCTTGCCATCCTTGACAAAAAACACATTGGCGCCGGTAGCTTCTGCCACCTGCCCGCGCCAATCAAGCATCAGCGCATCGGCATAGCCGCGCTCCTCCGCCCGGTGCTTGGACAAGGTGCAGATCATGTAAAGACCGGCAGCCTTGGAGCGTGATGGCGCCGTCATCGGATCGGGACGACGGTATTCGGCCATATCGAGACGAATGCCTTTCATCCGCTCTTCCGGTTTGAAATAGCTCGGCCACTGCCAGATCGCGATGGCAAGATTGATCCTGTTCTTCTGGGCAGAGACGCCCATCATTTCCGATCCGCGCCAGGCGATCGGGCGAACGTAGGCGTCATCGAATCCTTGCCGCGCCAATAGCTCGACGCAAGCCTGATCAATCTCTGCAACGCTGTAAGGAATCTTGAAACCGAGAATTTCACCTGATGTGTGCAGGCGCTCGGTATGCTCGGTCAGCTTGAAAATTTCACCGCCATAGGCGCGCTCGCCCTCGAACACTGCACTTGCATAATGCAAGCCGTGGCTCAGAACGTGGATTTTAGCATCCTTCCAAGGCACGAACTCGCCATTGAACCAGATTTCACCTTCGAGTTGGTCAAAAGGTACGGACGCCATCACGTTTCCTCCAGGCGGTACGCCGCCGTGATAATGGTTGTTTCAAGCCGGTGTCGGTGACCGTGGCGCAAGCGCCGGATCGAGGCGCGAGAAACGGGCATTGGCAAGCCGGCGGGCAAGGCCAATTTGCCTTACGCGCAAATCGAAGCTAGCAATTGCGCCAATTTATGTCAACATAGCTGACATATTCGAAAGGAAAAGTCGCCATGAGCCAAGTCGGCGCAATGAAGTCAGTATCTGAGGAAATTCTCGAGCATCCGATAGGTGAAACCGATGGCATCGATTTTGAAATCATAGAGCTTCTGTTTTTCGCTTATCGGGATTTCATCTCCGATCCTGATGCCATTCTCGACACATCCGGTTTCGGGCGGGCACACCACCGTGTTGTCCACTTCGTCAACCGCGAGCCCGGCCTGACGGTGGCGGCATTGCTTGATACGCTCAAGATTACCAAGCAGTCGCTGGCCCGGGTGCTCAAACAACTGATTGATTCAGGCTACATTGCCCAGGTCGCAGGACCTGAAGACCGAAGGCAACGCCGCCTGTTCCCGACAGCCAAGGGCCGCGAACTCGCATTGGCACTGGCGAAGCCACAGTCTTGCCGTATCGCCAATGCACTCAAAGGTCTCGGGGAAAGCGAACGGGCAGCAGTCAGAAGGTTTCTGTCTGGTATGATAAATCCCGCCATTAGCAGCGGGTCGGCGGATTAGTGCATGTCGCGTTCGAATGTATTCATTTGAGCGATAACGTACATGCATCATTTCAGAGTGTTGCATCAACGAGGGACAACAGCGATGACCAACCCACTGCCGGACGATGACGCGGCCCATCTCCTGGTTGTCGATGACGACACCCGCATCCGTGATCTTCTCTCACGCTACCTGACCGAGCAGGGGTTTCGCGTCACCACTGCCGCTGATGCCAACGAAGCCCGCCGCAAACTTGAAGGCATGGATTTCGACCTTCTCATCGTCGACGTGATGATGCCCGGCGAAAGCGGTCTGTCGCTGACCCGCTCCTTGCGAGAGCTCAAGACTGTCCCGATCCTCATGCTCACGGCGCTCGCCGAAGGCGAAGCGCGTATCGATGGCCTTGAAGCCGGCGCCGATGATTATCTGGCAAAACCCTTCAATCCGCGCGAGCTGGTGCTCAGAATCAACAATATCCTGAAGCGTGGCGGACAGCCATCGCCCCCGAAGGTCGAGCAAGTGGTGTTCGGTCCTTTCACCTTTGTCATCGCTCGACGGGAACTCAAAAAATCCGGCGAACCGGTGCGACTGACCGACAGGGAACGCGAGATCATGGTCACCTTCGCTGAAAACGCCGGCGACACGGTGCCGCGCCATGAACTGGTAGGGGCCGACATCGAAGTTGGCGAACGCACCATCGACGTTCAGATCAACCGCCTGCGTCGCAAGATCGAGGACGATCCGGCCAATCCGGTCTGGCTGCAGACGGTTCGCGGCATCGGTTACCGTTTGAGCGTCGAAACCAAGGTGTGAACAAGCGTCCCGGCTAAGTATCGCCCCCAGCGCAAGCAAAGGGTTGGCGAGCGGAAGAATGCAAACCTGATCAACTCAAAACTCCTGCTGCGAATGGCGAACAGAATCATCAGCTGCGGACAAACATTGCACTGGAAAAATTGATTCCCGGCAAGCTCCCTAAAACCTGTCGGATCGCGGTCGGGGTTTCTTAACCATTCTGGACTAATTCTTCTCCAAACATTGGGGAAAATCATGTCATTATTTTCGCGCTTCGGAGTGGTTAAAACTGTCACAGTCGTGACCACCACTACTCTTCTCATCGCACTCGCAGTCCTCGCACTGGCGGTCTCCGCCAATATCAGCACCCGCATTCAGGGCCAGGCGATCGAAAGTCAGAACGCCAGTCTGCGCACAGCCGCAACCATCGCTTCGCGCGACCTTCCTGGCACAAAGGTAACCTGGGCCAAGGATGGCAACGTCCAGCGCATCGAAATGGAAGCGGTCCCGACCGAGTTTGAAAGTCATGAGATGATCGACACCATCGGCCGCATGACCGGCCAGACGGCGACGATCTTTGCATGGGACGCGGAGACCAAGGACTTCTGGCGCAAGACCACCAACATCATCAAGCCTGACGGCAAGCGCGCAGTTGGAACACAATTGGGCCAGAAGGGTGCTGTGTATCCGGTCCTTACCAAGGGCGACACATTCCGTGGCGAAGCCGTCATCCTGGGAACGCCGTACTACACGATTTACGAACCGATCTATTCGCCCACCGGCGCCACAATCGGCATACTCTATGCCGGCGTACGCTCGGCGGAGATTGATGCAATGGCCAGCGAGCTAGCCTGGACCATCGGCATCGCGGCTATTCTGGTTCTGCTTGCCGGCACCGCAATTGCAGCATTCGTCAACAAGCAGGTTTTGAGCGCGATACCACGCCTTACATCGGTGTCGACTTCACTCGCGGAGGGCAATCTCGACATTGAGGTTCCTTGCGAAGACCAACGTAATGAAATCGGCGCGCTGGCTCGCTCGTTGAAAATCCTCCGCAATGGTGCACTCGAAAAACGCACGCTCGAGGAATCCTCGCAGCGAGAGCGCGATGAATCCAATGGCGAGCGCCAACGCCGGGACCAGGAAAAGGCTGCCTACGACCAGGCGGTTGAAGCAACAATTTCCGAGCTGGGTAAAGGACTGAGTGCACTCAGCGATGGCAATCTGGGTATCAGGTTGGAGCATTCGTTCTCGGGCAATTTCGAGAAGCTGCGCACGGATTTCAATCATGCGGCCGAGCGTCTGAGCCAGACCATGACGGAACTGCATGACGAGACCCATGAAATCAATGCCGGTGCATCCGAGATGCAGTCAGCAACTGATGACCTGTCTCGCCGCACAGAACAGCAGGCCGCCTCACTTGAGGAAACATCTGCTGCACTTGATGAAATCACTGCAACGGTTCGCAGCGCAGCAACCCGGGCCGAAGAAGCCCGCGACATGGCGGAAAAGGCGCAAAGCAGCACCGTCAATTCCCGCAGCGTCGTTTCCAACGCGGTCAATGCCATGTCGCGCATCGAATCCGCATCGGGCGAGATTTCCAAGATCATCAGTGTGATCGACGAGATTGCCTTCCAGACCAACCTGCTGGCGCTCAACGCCGGCGTGGAGGCAGCGCGTGCCGGTGAAGCCGGCAAGGGCTTTGCCGTGGTCGCCCAGGAAGTCCGCGAACTGGCCCAACGCTCGGCAAGTGCCGCAAAGGATATCAAGGGACTTATCACCAAATCCGGTGAGGAAGTGTCAAGCGGCGTACATCTCGTCAATGAAACAGGCGAAGCTCTCGGTACCATTTCCGAGCAGGTTGCCGCAATCAACGGTCATATTGCGTCCATTGCCACTGCGGCACGGGAACAGACCACCGGCCTTGGCGAAATCAACAGTGCAGTCAACCAGATGGACCAGGTCACCCAGCAGAACGCGGCCATGGTCGAGGAAGCCACTGCGGTGATGCACAAGCTCGCAGGCAGCGCCCGCAAGCTGAGCGGCATGGTTAATCAGTTCGACATCGGCTCGGGCCAGGCTGCTGCTTCTGCGAGAGCACGGGCCGCCTGATTTCAAACAGCCATCTGCAGCGCCTGCCGCTGTAAGGAGAGACCCGGCCCCGCAACTCAGGTTGCGGGGCTTTTTCTTTCGACCCAGTTGCGTCAACGCCCCTGCCTCACAGCTGTGTGTGAACCACATCATCAATTTCGCTCGCTGCTGTAGCACTTTGCCCATTCACCTGGCTATAAAGGCGTGGGGCGCGCGCTGCAAAAGCGCCGCCCGAGGAGACAAACCGGGCTACTGACATGACCAGCATGGACTCCATACGCCGGGAATACGAGCGCTATCCGCCGAACGGGTTGCGTCGCTTTACCCGCTGGTTCACCAAGCGGATACCGACCCGGCTTTATGCCCGTGCCCTCTTGATCATCATTGTCCCGATGGTGCTGCTGCAATCAGTGATCGCCTTCGTCTTCATGGAGCGACACTGGCAGACCGTCACGCAACGCCTTTCCATGGCCGTCACCCGCGACATCGCAGCAATCATCGACGTTCTCGACACATTCCCGCAAGACACGGCCTACGACAACATCATCCGGATCGCCCGTGAGCGGCTTGAGCTGAACATAGCCATTGAACCGCCCGGCGATCTGCCAGCCCCCAGGCCAAAACCATTCTTCTCCATCCTCGACCAGATCCTGTCCGAAGAGATCACCCGCCAGATCCGCCTGCCGTTCTGGATCGACACGGTGGGAAATTCCAATATCGTCGAGATAAGGATCAAGCTCGAGGACAAGATCCTCAGGGTGTTTGCCAAACGCAGCCAGGCCTATGCCTCCAACACCCACATTTTCCTGCTGTGGATGGTTGGCACTTCTCTGGTGCTGTTGATAATCGCCATCCTGTTCCTGCGCGGTCAGATCAGGCCGATCATCAAACTGACCCAGGCCGCTGAGAGTTTCGGCAAGGGTCAGCGCATGCCGGACGATTTCCGCCCCCGAGGGGCCGATGAGGTTCGTCGGGCGGGCGTAGCTTTTATCAAGATGCGCGAACGCATTGAACGCCAGCTCGAACAGCGCACGGCGATGCTCTCGGGCGTCAGTCACGATCTGCGCACCATCCTCACACGCTTCCGGCTGCAACTTGCTCTGGTTGGCGACGGTCCCGAAATGGACGACCTCAACAAGGACATCGACGATATGCAGTCGATGCTCGACAGTTATCTGTCCTTTGCCCGCGGCGAAGCAGAAGAGGACGTCGGCACGGTCAGCCTCAACAGTGTTATTGAAAAAATCGCCGCCGATGGCCGCCTGCGCGGCACGACGGTGACGGTGTCTGTGGAAGGTGACGACGAGATCAATGTCCGTCCCAACGCCTTTACCCGGCTCCTGACAAATCTGGTCTCCAACGCCTGCCGCCACGGCGATGAGGTTTCCATTGTTGCAAGCAATCGTGGCCGATGGCTCTCGATTGCGATCGACGATGACGGTCCCGGGATCCCCGCCGATGCGCGGGAAGATGTGTTCCGGCCGTTCTATCGTCTCGACGCAGCGCGCAACCAGGATGAAACCGGGACCGGTCTGGGACTGGCGATCGTTCGCGACATCGCCCGCAGCCATGGTGGCGACGTCACGCTGGCTGACAGTGCCATGGGCGGCTTGCGCGCCGTTGTGCGCTTGCCTGCATAGAGCTTCATTCGACTAATAGGGCATGACCCGACTACATCAATCTTGAACCGTTCGCCACGGCCTTGTCGACGGACGCCAGCACCACAGCGCCTGCATCGTCAAGAAACCCCAGTGTCAGCACCTCCGACATGAACGGGCCAATCTGGCGTGGCGGAAAATTCACCACAGCCATCACCTGGCGTCCAACCAGCACTTCGGGTGTATAATGCTCGGTGATCTGGGCCGACGATTTCTTCTCGCCAATTTCCGTGCCGAAATCGATCCGGATTTTGATTGCAGGCTTGCGCGCTTCGGGGAAAGGTTCTGCAGCAATGATGGTTCCGGTCCGGATGTCGACCTTCTCGAATTCGTTCCAGCTAATAGTCTCGCTCATCTACATACTCCTACAGCGCCGCGCATCCAATTGGATTCGCAAAGGACGCTGTATCACTTTGAAACGATGCATGTACGTTATCGTCCAAATGAATACATTTGAACGCGACATGCATTAGTCCGTAGCGCTCAGCCAGCAAGCTCGCGGGAGCGATCCGCTGCGGCACGCAAGGCTTTGTCAAACAAGGGCTGGATGCCGTCCTCGGCCATCAGCACCGACAGCGCCGCAGCAGTGGTGCCGTTGGGCGAGGTAACATTCTGCCTCAGCGTTGCAGCGCCGTCCGGGGACTGGTGCATTAACTCGCCAGCCCCCGTGACGGTCGCGCGTGCCAAACGCATGGCGAGGTCCGCCGGCAAGCCGCATTTGCGACCCGCCTCAGCCATGCACTCGGCAAGATAAAAAACATAAGCTGGTCCGCTGCCCGAGACTGCGGTGATGGCGTCGATCAGCGCTTCATCCTCGACCCATTCGACAGGACCGCAGACGGAAAGCAGTTTTTCGATTTCATTCTTGGCCTCAGTGCTGACGGCGGCATTGGCGACCGCGCCGGTGATACCTCTGCCAACCATGGCCGGCGTGTTGGGGATCGACCGGACAACAGCACCGCCCAGACGCTCCTCGAAATAGGCAAGCGTCTTGCCCGCTGCAACCGACAGACTGACAGTGTTCGGCCCAACCAGCCCGGTCAAAACCTCAAGTACGGAGTCCATGATCTGCGGCTTGACCGCCAGCATCAGGATACCGGCTGTCATCCCCTCAGGCGCGGCGGTTTCGCACCGCACTCCGGCAGATTGCAGCCGTGCCGCCATCGCCTCCGAAGGCTTGGGGTCGATGACCACAATCGCGGCCGGATCCATTCCCGCGTCAAGCCAGCCATTGAGCATGGCGCCGCCCATATTTCCCGCGCCGACAAGAACCAGAGGACTGACGGCAGAAATCATCTCACGCCTCGCCACGGGTTTCGAACATCACTGCAGTGACGGCAGACTTGGCGTCCATCCCCGACCAGACAACAAACTGGAAGGCCTGAAAATAGGCTTCGCAGGAATCGAGCGCATTCGACAACAGAACCTCGACCTGGCGGTTGGTCGGCTCCGCGCCGCCTGCCAGCAGCAGCGACTGACGGAAAATGATCACGTGCTCCTGTTGCCATAGATCGAAGTGCCCCATCAGCACCTGGCCGTTGACATGCGACAGAAGCTTCATCACCTCGGTAACACGAACATCGGGGACCTTTATGTCAAAGGCGCTGGCAATGTGCAGCGCCTCGCAGTCCTCCATCCAGGAAAACGAGACGTGATAATCCGTCCAGTGCCCCTCGACCGTCATCGCGATCTCGTGCTCACCAGACCGCTCGAATGTCCAGTCGTTGGATGCTGCCACGAACTCGATCATGTCCACAGGATTGGAATGCCGTTCGAATTCGAAATTACTGAGATTCATGCCCCACCTAGCTTCATTTCAAGCGTCTTGGAAACCATTGTAATCGGCCCCAGACAACCACTTCATCTACGCATGATTCACCCACGACCCGGGGTAACCGCACCTGCGACTCCTGCCGGGGCTTTTGGACGCCCGTTCCGAATCATCATTTAGAATCAGTGTATAAATGCAGAGTCCCAGCGCCAGTCCCCCGGCTGCATTTTGTCAGCAAGAGCCTGTGGATCAAGCTGCCAAACTGATTCCGCCGTGACTCATAACTGACTCAGGCAAAAGGCTTTTTGAGCCTCACCGCCCGGTGGATAACCTGTGTAAAAAAAAGTGGGTAAAAACAACCAGTCAAACAATCCTGACTTCAGCCTTTGTGGTTGCAGCCTGATTTCAGACTCCGGCTTCACCCGAAGCGGACTTTGCAGACAGCTTTTGCTCAAGTGCGTCGAGCCGTGCTGTCAGCGCATCATTCTCTTCGCGCGCCTTGATCGCCATGTCACGAACCGCTTCGAACTCTTCCCGCTTGACCAGATCCATCGAATTGATAAGCCGTTCAAGCTGGCTGCGCATCGCCCTTTCCATTTCGCGCCGCACACCCTGCGCAGCGCCGGCTGCATCGGTCATCACCTTGGCGAGTTCATCAAGAAGTCTGTTCGATCCGCTGTTCATTGCTCTCATCCCTGTTTGGGGTCAAATCCAGTCCATTGCACCTGAGCTCTGGACCGTCCTGAGGTAAGCACTCTGGCCATGAGTTGCAAGCCAAAGCATGCGGCGCAAGGCTTGCGCAAAGCCCGCATGCCATGTCACAGGAGCGAAGTTGCCGCAAAACAGCTCGAAAGGCTGGAAAAGCTGGCTTCAAGCCATATTTGTACGGAACTGGGATGTCATAAATTCCCGGCCACAGGAAGGAAGTCACATTGGAGCATACCGCAACACTGTTGTCGCTCATGGCTTTCCCGGACATTGATCCGGTGATCTTCGCCATCGGCCCGGTGCAGGTGCGCTGGTATGGTCTCGCCTATGTCATCGGCATCATGCTGGGCTGGCGCTATGCCCGCAAACTTGTCGAGAACCAGAGGCTCTGGCCTGCAAGTGGGCCGCGCATGACCGCGCTCGACATCGACGATTTCCTGCTCTGGGCGACCGTCGGCATCGTCGCCGGCGGACGGATCGGCTACATCCTGTTTTACGACTTTGCCGCAGTGTCGGCCAATCCCTTGCGAGCGCTTGAAATCTGGAACGGCGGAATGTCGTTCCACGGAGGTCTACTCGGAACGCTTGTCGCCATGATGCTGTTTGCCCGCAGCCGCAACATCCCTGTCTTTAACCTGTTCGACGTTGTATGCGCGGTTGTGCCGGTAGGTCTGTTTTTCGGCCGGATCGCTAACTTCATCAATTCCGAACTCTGGGGCAAACTTACGGACGTGCCCTGGGCTTTCGTGTTCCCCACCGGCGGTCCTTTCCCGCGTCATCCGACCCAGCTCTATGAAGCTGCCCTGGAAGGCTTGCTGCTGCTCTCGGTACTGGCCTGGCTGATTTATCGACGACAGGCCTTCAAGCACCGTGGGCTGGTCTCAGGCAGCTTTATAGCGGGATATGCGCTGTCCCGGATCTTTGTCGAATTCTTCAGGGAACCCGACGTCCAGATCGGGTATCTCGCCGGCGGCTGGCTCACCATGGGCATGGTGCTTTCACTTCCAATGCTGGCCGTAGGCTTGTGGGTTCTCTCAACCGGCAGACCCCGCGATTGAGCAAGCCCGGAAAGGTTGCTGCGATGACGCCGCTCGCCGAAAAAATCGTCAAACTGATCGAGCAATCGGGGCCGCTGCGGATCTCGGATTACTTTGCGCTTTGCCTGGCTGACCCGGATCACGGCTACTACCAGACCCGCGACCCCTTTGGTCAGGCAGGCGACTTTGTCACCTCCCCGGAAATCTCGCAGCTGTTCGGTGAAATGATCGGGGTCTGCCTGGTGCAGGCATGGCATACGCAGGGTTCACCCGCCGACACGCGCATCGTGGAAATAGGCCCCGGCCGCGGAACGATGATGTCGGATGCGCTGCGGGTGATCGCCAAGCTTGCCCCCGCACTCTATTCAAGCGCGACCATTCACATGGTTGAAACCAGCGAGCGGCTGCGCAACCTCCAGCGGCAGACATTGGTCAGGGTCAAGCAGCGCATAAGCTGGCACGATGCATTTGAAGAGATCCCTTCAGGGTTCACCCTGATGGTTGCCAATGAGCTGTTTGACGCAATCCCCATTCGACAGTTCGTCAAGACACCGGAAGGGTTTCTTGAGCGGCTTGTCGGCCTGGACGATACGGGAGCGTTGGCGTTCGGGCTCGGGCCCGGCGCCTTCGACACCTCTGTCCTTCCCATTGATGAATCCCTTGTTCCCAATGGCGAAGTCTTTGAAATTTCACCGGCACGCACTGCGGTCATGCAGGCCGTGGCGACAAAGATTGTGCGTGATGGTGGCACCGCGCTGACCATCGACTATGGCCATTTGATAACCGGTTTCGGCGACACCTTGCAGGCGGTCTTCCAACATCAGTTCGACCCGCCATTGCAGCGCCCGGGCGAAGCGGATCTGACAAGTCATGTCGATTTTCAGGCGCTGGCAGAGGCTGCCAAGGCTTGCGGCGCTCATGTGCATCGCCCCATGACCCAGGGTGATTTTCTTGTCGGCCTCGGTATAGTGGAGCGCGCCGGAGCCCTCGGAACCGGCCGTGACAGTTTGACTCAAGCCACCATTGCCGACGCGGTCAACCGTCTGGCGGGAGAAGGTGAAGGCCGCATGGGAGCGCTGTTCAAGGTACTGGCCTTCAGCGGCAAGCCGGCCAGGATTGCACCATTTGATCCCCAGACTGCTTGAGTTGATCAATTGACAGACGGAGCCCGGATGGCCACCATCTGCAAGCAGTCGGGAGTACTCTGCAGATTCGGCTCGCCCTCTGGGCCCATGGGAGGATCAAATCATGACGGTTGACCGCAGCGCACCGCGGCCGGTGCGGAGCGCACTTCTTGATGATCTTTGCATTGAAAACCGGATCGATCACGGCTTCTTCAGCCGGGTTGGCGGTGTCTCCAAAGGCCTTTATCGCGGTTTGAACGTCGGCTTTGGATCCCGGGACGACCGCGCAGATGTGACGGAAAACAGGAACCGCGTCAGCCGCTGGTTCGATTTCGACCTCGACCGGTTGGTCACTGTGCATCAGGTGCATTCTCCCCGCGTCCAGATCGCGACGCTGGAGAACCGCGCCGAGCGGCCTGAGGCAGATGCCCTGGTCACCAATACACCCGGCCTGGTGCTGGGCGTGCTCACAGCAGATTGCGGCCCGGTGTTGTTCGCCGACCCGGAAGCCGGCGTCATCGGCGCGGCCCACGCCGGTTGGCGGGGCGCCTTTGACGGCGTCCTGGAAAGCACCATCGCCGCGATGCAAGGTTTGGGTGCACAACCGGCGAGAACAGTGGCCGTACTTGGCCCCTCAATCAGCCAGAGCAACTACGAGGTCGGGCCGGAGTTCGTCGACCGGTTCGTTAAGGCTGATCCCGCCAACGAAATCTATTTCGTGGCCTCCGGCAAACCTGGCCATGCGCTGTTTGACCTGAGGCAATTTACAATCGACCGTTTGCGCAGAGCCGGCGTGAAGGCCGATATGCGGTCTGACTGCACCTATGAAGATGAAGAGGCTTGGTACTCCTACCGGCGCTCCACTCATCGCAACGAACCCGATTACGGACGACAAATCTCCGCCATCGCCATCAAGGAGGACGCCCATGGCCCTGCATTTTGAACGCGAGGAATACGCCGCCCGTCTGGAAAAACTGACAGCCAGCATGCGCGAAGAGAACCTCGACGCCATGTTGCTGTTCGCTCAGGAAAGCATGTACTGGCTGACCGGCTACGACACTTTCGGCTTCTGCTTTTTCCAGTGCCTGGTGGTCAAGGCCGACGGCACGATGACGCTTCTGACCCGCTCGGCCGACCTGCGCCAGGCTCGCCAGACCTCCAACATCGAGCGAATAGTGGTCTGGACCGACCGGACCAATGCAGATCCGGCGCTCGATCTGAAAAACCTGCTGTCCGACCTCGATCTGCTTGGCGAACGGATCGGCGTGGAATACGACACCCATGGGCTTACCGGCACGAACTGCCGCAAGCTCGACAATCAATTGCAAAGCTTTGCCGAACTGGTCGACGCCTCTTATGTCGTGAGCCGGCTGAGGCTGATCAAGAGCCCCGCGGAAATCGCCTACGCCAGACGTGCAGCCGAATTGTCCGATGCAGCTCTCGATGCAGCCCTGCCTCTGATAAGGCCCGGCGCCGATGAAGCCGACATCCTGGCCGCCATGCAGGGCGCAGTGTTTTCCGGTGGCGGCGACTACCCGGCCAACGAGTTCATCGTCGGCTCCGGCGAGGATGCACTTTTGTGCCGCTACAAGGCCGGACGCAGGAAGCTGACAGCGACCGACCAACTGACGCTGGAATGGGCGGGCGTGTTTGCCCACTACCACGCACCGATGATGCGCACCGTCATAGTTGGTGAACCGACACCCCGCCATGTTGAACTCTACGAAGCCTGCAGGCTGTCGCTCGACGCCATTACAGAGATCCTGAGGCCCGGCAACACCTTTGGCGAAGTGTTCGATGCGCACGCAGATGTGATGGATGAGCGCGGATTGACACGGCACCGGCTCAACGCCTGCGGTTATGCGGTTGGCGCGCGGTTTACCCCGAGCTGGATGGAGCACCAGATGTTCCACGCAGGAAATCCACTCGAGATTGCACCCGACATGACGCTGTTCGTCCACATGATCATCATGGATTCCGAAACCGGCACCGCCATGACACTGGGGCAAACCTACCTGACCACGGCGGATGCGCCAGAGTCCTTGTCCGCCAAACCGCTTGATCTGATCATTGCCCCATAGGGACGTACTTCTTGTTTTGACCTGCTCTGTCCCAAGCCACCAGTCCGCCAGTATCCGCCAGCGATTGACATGCCTGCCCCGGAGATTTCATAACAAGGGCGGGAAACAGGCGGGAAGCATGATGCAACGCATCAAGATGATCGGAATGATGGGTGCGCTGGCAATGGCAATTGCCGGCTGCAACAGCACCGAGCAGACGCTGCAGCCCATTCCCGGGGATCAACAGGCCTCCACCGGTATCGCTGGAACGGCGCCCGCAGGTCGCATTGATCCATTTGCCGGGACAGCCAGTCCAGTGACGGGACCACAGTCCCCCGGAGCTCCGCCCCTGGGCGCGCAAACCAGTCCTGCCCAGTCACAGGCCTCACTGCCTGCCGGACAGGTGCGTGGCCAGATCCGCTTCACGCCGGTCATCGGCGCACCGGTGAATGCCGTCACTCCCTTGTCCCGGCAACTGGCCGTGGAAGCCCGAAATCGCGGACTGACGATTCTCAGCTCGTCTGATTCCGGCGGAGAGCATGTCCTCAAAGGCTATTTTTCCGCTGACAATTTCGATGGCAAAACCACGGTCTATTATGTCTGGGACATCCTCGACCCTGCAGGCAATCGGATGACCCGGGTTCAGGGACAGGAAACCTTCGCCGGCGGCTCCGGCGATCCCTGGGCATCCGTCCCTGCCGATGTGATGGAGCGGATCGCGGCTCGCACATTGTCCGATTATGTCGCCTGGCGCGGCCTCTGACAGCCGACTGCAATGTGCTTTGCCGGCGTCACTGCTCAAGAAGTTGCACAGAAAAATCACTCCTGCAGCCGATGCGTACTTGCAATCATCAAAACCCCCGCTAAAAAGCGGGCCAACGGGTTGGCGCCCCGTCCTCCTGCGTGATCCTGCGCAGGCTGCGACGCGGCCGAAAAAACAGGCGGTCCCAAATGAAGGTTTTCGCAGGAAACTCGAACCGGCGTTTGGCAGAGTCCATTTGCAATTATCTCAATGTGCCTTTGGGCAAGGCAAGCGTCCGGCGCTTTGCCGACGAGGAGATCTTTGTAGAGATCCAGGAAAATGTGCGCGGCGAGGATGTTTTCATTCTCCAGTCCACATCGTACCCGACAAATGACAACCTGATGGAGCTGCTGATCATGATCGACGCCTTCCGGCGATCATCAGCCAGGAGGATCACGGCCGTGCTGCCTTATTTCGGCTACGCCCGCCAGGATCGTCGCGCTTCAGGCCGCACACCGATCTCGGCCAAGCTGGTGGCCAACCTGATTACCGAGGCAGGCGCTGACAGGGTTCTCACCCTTGATCTGCATGCAGGCCAGATCCAGGGCTTTTTCGATATTCCGACCGACAATTTGTTTGCGATTCCTGTGATTGCCCGCGACATCAAGGCCAAGTATGAGCTGGAAAATGTTGTCGTAGTGTCACCCGATGTCGGCGGCGTGGTGCGGGCCCGCGCACTCGGCAAACGGCTGGGATCGTTGCTGGCGATCGTTGACAAGCGTCGCGACCGTCCAGGCGAATCCGAAGTGATGAACATCATCGGTGAAGTTGAGGGCAAGGATTGCATATTGATCGACGATATCGTCGATTCCGGCGGCACATTGTGCAACGCCGCCGAAGCCCTTCTGAAAAACGGCGCAAAATCGGTGACCGCTTACATCACACACGGTGTACTGTCGGGAGGCGCTGTTGCGCGCGTCTCGTCTTCGAAGCTCAAAGAGCTGGTCATCACCGACTCGATCCAGCCGACACAGGAAATCCAGTCGGCATCCAATATCCGTGTGATTTCGATTGACGCGCTGATCGGCGAGGCCATCAACCGCACCGCCGCAGAACAGTCGGTCTCCAGCCTTTTCGACTGAGACAGGCCGCCACGCCCGTTGAAGCCAAGCATCGCTATCCATGCCGGGATGGCGATGTCTCAGGCCAATAGCTTCACAGCTATACCGGCCAGTGTTGCGGCACCAAGCACAGCAAATAGATTGACGTGAAAACGCAACAATGCCACGCCCGCACCAAGTGCGATGGCAAGTGCCGCAACATTCAACGTCGCAAGCTCGGGCACCGGCAGGGTAAACGGCCAGAATTCGACCTCCCCAACTGTGCCGAACAGCACATTGAGTGCAAACCAGACCGCCAGATTTGATATCACCCCGACCACCGCTGCGGTGATCGCTGACAATCCGGCTGACAGCCATTTGACCGAGCGCAATCGCTCTATGTGCGGCGCACCGGCAAAGATCCACAAGAAACACGGCACGAAGGTAAAGAACAGCGCCAGCGTGCCGCCCAGCAGTCCTCCCGTCAGTGGATCCAGCCCCGCCTCCCGCGCACCGCCCAGAAAACCAACAAACACCAGCACCAGAATCAACGGGCCGGGTGTTGTTTCGGCCAGCCCGAGGCCTGCCAGCATGTCGCCCGGCACCAGCCAGCCATGCACCTGCACTGCTTGTTGCCCGACATAGGCAAGCACCGCATAGGCGCCGCCGAATGTGACAATCGCTGCCTTTGAGAAGAACGCCGCCATGGCCGAAAAAGCATCCGGAACACCCGGCACCAACAGCAAGGCTGTCAGCGGCAGCAGCCAGACAGCCCCCCAGATCAGCAATGTGCGAAGTGTCGCCCCCGCCAGTCCCGGCAATACGGGAGCCGCAGCGTCACCGGCAGGCTCGGCCACGACCGGCGCCTCTTCCTTGGCCGACATAGAGGCGAGAATGCCGACAAGGCCCGCACCCAGAACGATCAACGGAAACGGCAGCTTCAAAAAAGCGATACCAACAAATGCTGAAATCGCCAGAACCCAGGCAAACCGCGACTTCAGCGCCCGCTTCGAAACCTTGATCAACGCCTCCAGGACGATCGCCAGCACCGCTGCTTTCATCCCGAACAGCACGCCGGCCACCACCGGCAGATCGCCATAATAGAAATATGCCGCCGACAAGCCCATGATGATCGTAAAGCCGGGCAGGATGAACAAAAGCCCGGCAAGCAACCCTCCGCCAACGCCGCGCAGCAGCCAGCCGGCATAGGTCGCCAGTTGCATGGCTTCAGGCCCGGGCAGCAACATGCAGAAGTTCAGCGCATGCAGGAACCGTGGCTCATCAAGCCATGGTCGTTCATCAACCAGTTCCCGGTGCATCAGCGCGATCTGGCCTGCCGGACCACCAAAAGACAGCAGCCCGATGCGGCCGAAGACGCGAAACATCTCGGACCATGAGGGAGAAGAAACGGAACTCATGATGCAGCTTTCCCCGGCGTCCAGGTGTGAGTCTCTCGCGTAGCATGACGACACCAGGCAAACAGCGCGTCGTAAATCACCATGCCTTTTTCCAGCTGTGCCAGATCATCATCTTCTGACGATGACAATCCCAGTGAAATCGCCAACAGGCCGGCTGATTGCGGCTCCAGCTCAAGATCCCCCGTATCCGCACCACGGACGATGCGGGCCAGATGCCGCAGGGCAGGATCGTCGATCCCGAACAGATCGAGCAGCGTATCAACACTGCACAATTCCCCATTCTCACCCTTGTGAGAATAGGTCACGCCATCGATATCGAACGGGATCGCCCCAAGTTCCTCGGCTATATCGACCACCCATTCCGCCTCGACGAAATGAAACTCTGCCATCGGATCTATGAAGCGGCGCACCAGCCAGGGAAAGGCAATACGGTCGATCTTGGGCCTTTCGCGGGTGATCCAGCGGGTCGCCTGCGGCAGCAACAGCGGTACGTCCGGTCCACGCTGTTTGAGCATCAGCCCGCCCACTTCTTCATAGGCATCGATACCGCCTTCAAGGTGCCGGGCGTCAATTCCCTGGGCACGCAACCGTGCCACTGCCAGCTGGCTGACATTGTGCCCGTGCAGGCAGTAGACAATGACGGGTCTGCCCAGACGCGCGAGTTCCGGCCCCCAGACTTCGGTTTGCATGTGGTCGCGCCACACCGAACCGGCAATCGCGCGCGCCTCTTCCTCGAATTTAAAGCAGCGGGTCGCAGCAACGACTGTCGGCCAATTGCTGGTACCGGACAGGTTGGACAAGTCTTGGGCTGAGATGGATTTGGACATGATGATCCCCTTCGCATAAACACGAAGGGCGGAACTTGGGCTCTCGCCTGCAACGGGGAGTCCACCCGTAACCCCGTTCGCCGAACTTAGAATCAGCCGTCAGCCCCGTCAACCGGTCAATTGTGGCCAGCCAGTCAAGATGGAATCACCCGATCGCCCGGTTGAGCACTTCGACAAGAAAGGCGTCACGATCCGCAGGTGGCTTGCAGTCGTCGTATCCTAACTGGCCGGAAATGAACAGCTCGGTAAAACCGTGCACCATGCTCCAGATTGCCATCACATCGGTCATTGCAGGGGCGTTTTCGAACGGTGAAACACCGCGCAACCGGGCAACACCTTCAGCCAGATGTAGAAATGAGGCCTGTGCCGCGGCAGTCAGGTCCGCGGATTTGACTTGCTTTCTTTCAGCGGCAAACATCAGCCGGAACAGGGCCGGCGAACTGACCGCGAAATCCAGATAGCCGAGGCCCGAAGCGAGCACCTGCTGACGCGGATCGCCGCTGATGACCGTCTTTTGCCGCGCCTCCATTGCAGCGAGAAACCGGCGAAACCCCTCGGTGGCCAGCGCATCAAGCAAGCCATTCGCATCTCCAAAATGATGCGCCGGTGCGGAGTGACTGACACCAACGCGTTTGGCAACGGCTCTGAGGGAAAAACCTTTAACCCCGGATTCCGCCAGCTCGGCTTCTCCCGCCTTGATCAACGCCGCGCGCAGGTCGCCATGATGATAGCTGTCTTTTGTTTTGAGCATGGAGTGAGAATAGTGCGCCATCTGGACAGTGTCAATTTCATCTTGACAATGACAAGTTAAAGCTTCACTCTCGATCTAGTCACTGTCTAGATGGAGATTTCCGCATGGATCCCGACAACCTGTTTCTACTCTCCGGTCCGCTGGCGATGGCCGGCTGGCTGGCATTGGCCGCGTCACCATTCGCACCGCGCCTGACCCAGTTGCTGGCAAGCATTGTCATTCCGGTCATCCTGTCCCTTGGCTACACCGCACTGATCCTTGCCCACTGGTCGGGCGCCGAGGGTGGGTTCAACAGCCTTGCCGATGTAATGTTGCTTTTCACCAATCCCGCCGTCGCCCTCGCCGGTTGGCTGCACTACCTGGCCTTCGACCTGTTCGTCGGGGCCTGGGAAGTCCGCACCGCGCGGCGCGCGGCCATCCCGCACCTTCTGGTACTGCCCTGCCTGGTTCTGACTTTTCTCTTCGGCCCCATCGGGCTTCTGGCCTTTCTTGGCCTGCGGCTGGTTCATGGCCGGTTCGCAACCCAGAGCGGAGCTCCGGCATGACCGACAGTGCGTATGCTCCCCTCCGCCGTCCGGCCTGGCACAAAGGCCTGTTCGACGCCGAACCCTTGTTCGCGGCAACCGGAGTGCTGATCGGGCTTTCACTGGCGCCTACATTGGCGGCCATGGCGTTGGACCAGAGACAATTCCTCGGGGAAAACGTCTGGCTCAAACCGATCAAGTTTCAGATCGCGCTGACGCTTTATCTGCTGACGCTCGCGTTCTACGCCCGTTGGCTGCCGGCGGGAATGACCGTATGGCGCAGCTACCGGATTTATGCGGGCGTCGTCGTCTTCTCGATAGTTGCCGAGCTGGCCTGGGTGAGCGGCGCCGCCATGTATGGCGTCGCATCTCATTTCAACGTGTCCAGCCCCGTGATGCAGGGTATCTACAGTCTTATGGGACTGTTTGCTGTCATCCTTACTTCGGCCACGCTTGTTCACGGCATTGCCATCCGGCGCAATTCCCGGACAAGTCTGCCACAAGCCCTGCATTTGTCCATCTGGCTCGGCCTGGTGCTGACTTTTGCTATGACATTGGTTATCGCGGGAACAATGGCTTCCCTGCCTGGCCATACGGTCGGCACGCCAGTCACCGGGGCAACCGTGCCGGTCATGGGTTGGTCACGTGAAGTGGGCGACGTGCGGGCTCCGCATTTCTTCGCCACTCACGCCATGCACGCCTTGCCGCTTGTTGGCGTGCTGGCCGTTGCACTGCTGCCGCAAAGATTGGCATCGCCCGCTGTCTGGGCCTTTGCCCTCCTCTTCACCGTGTTTGTCACGGCAAGCTTTGCCCGCTCCCTGGCCGGCCTGCCGTTTATCCCGGAGTTCTAAGACTGGTGATCCATAGACCTGCAACCGCCCCAAAGCTTGCAATCGGGCGGTTGCTCGGCTATAGCGGCCACGTCCGTGCAGACACCCTTGGAGGCAACGCGGATGAAGCGCCGGAAACGGCGCTTGATGTTTTTTAGGACCGACGCAAGCCGGTGACCGAAAAACAGCCCCATATAGAACCTCGAAAGGTTATGCCATGAGCAATGCTGCATATGAGCTGAAGGCCGAGGCGCGCGCACAGGTTGGTAAGGGGTCCGCCCGTGAACTTCGCCGCAACGGTTTGATTCCTGCTGTCATCTACGGTGACAACAAAGACCCTGTTTCCATCGCGCTCTCGCGCAAGGATGTGACCAAGAAGATCCACGACGGCGGTTTCCTGACCACTCTCGTAACCATCGAAGTCGACGGCAAGAAGCACTCCGTGCTGCCGAAAGACTATCAGCTTGATCCCGTCCGTGACTTTCTGATGCACGTCGATTTCCTGCGCGTGTCGAAGAACACCCAGGTTACCGTTGAAGTTCCGGTTCACTTCGAAAACGAAGAGAAGTCCCCGGGCCTCAAGCGCGGCGGCGTTCTGAACGTCGTGCGTCACACGGTCGAGTGCAACTGCCCGGCCAACGCCATTCCGGATTCGATCACGGTCGATCTCACCGGTCTCGAGCTTGGTGCGGGCATTCACATCTCGCACGTCACGCTGCCTGAAGGCGTCGAGCCGACGATCACCGATCGCGACTTCACCATCGCCACCATCGCATCGCCTGCCGGTCTGAAGAGCGACGACAACGCCGCTGGCGAAGACGCCGCTGTCGAAGAAGAAGCCGAAGGCGACACCGAAGAATAAGCTGCCCTGGCAAATTATTGAGGAACAGGCTCCATGTTGCTGATTATAGGCCTTGGAAATCCCGGATCTCAATACGCCAGGAACCGGCACAATGTCGGATTTATGGCGGCGGACGCAATTGCCCGCCGCCATTCGTTTTCCGGGTTTTCGAAGAAATTCCGGGCTGAAATCGCCGAAGGTACGCTTGCCGGCGAAAAAGCACTCGTTATCAAACCCATGACCTTCATGAACCTGTCGGGCGACAGTGTTGGCGAGGCCATGCGGTTCTACAAGTTGAAGCCCTCCGATATCATCGTCATTCATGACGAGTTGGATCTTGCCCCGGGCAAGCTCAAGCTCAAGACCGGCGGCGGCAATGGCGGCCATAACGGCCTGAAATCCATCGATGCTCACTGCGGCAAGGATTACAAACGCCTCAGGATCGGCATCGGCCACCCGGGACACAAGGACCGGGTCAATCCGCATGTTCTGGGCGATTTCGCCAAATCGGATCAGGACTGGCTGCAGCCGTTGCTCGATGCAATCGCCGACAACGCCGAACTGATTGCCAAGGGCGACGACGCAGGCTTCCTCAACAAGATTGCTCTCGCCGCCGGCACGGCCGCACCAAAGCCCGCCAAGCCTGAAAAATCGCCTGCTGCGGGCGACAAACCAACCCCGGCTGGAAAATCCCACATCCGTCAAGCCCGCAACAGCGGCCAGCCAAAAACACTGCCGACATCAGGCCCGATGGCCGATATGTTGAAAAAGCTGTTCGGATCCAAAGATTAGCTTATCAGGATCGAGCTGCCACTTGGCGTGGCCGGCGTGCCGTGGGCGGGTACCATCGCCCGACTGCGCTCATCAAAGCGCAGCGCGGTAAACGCGTGCCGGACGCTCCGACTTCTCTCAATCATACAGGTACTGTGACTTCTGAATGACCCTTATGTACGCCGCATGCGCCAAGGTCAGAAAGATCGTCTAGCGTACATCTTGAGTTTCGAAAGATTCGCAGTGCTGCTTTCACCATCGAGTCCGAAATACCGTGCTATCGCCATATCGCGGTAATAATTGCCCTCGAACCCGACAGTCAGGCCGGAAGCAGGCATGTATTCGACACCCACTGTCGCCAGGATTGAACTCGGAGCCCATAGCAGCTCGCGGGTCTTGGTCCGGGTGGAAATACCCGACACGGTCAGGGTCGACTTCAACCGTTCATTCCAAACATGTTCATAGCTCGCCAACAGCGAATACCCTTTGGTTCTGACCAGAGTGCCATCTCCATCAACGACATAGTCGGTGGCAAAGGGAAACGCGCCGAGATAGGACAGCGCACCTTCAGCATAAGCCGCTCCGAAGATGAAGCGTCCGTAATACCCGGCGATTTTGGTGCGGTACTCGGCGCCCGCCGCCAACGCCCATCCGTAACTGTCTTTCGGAACGCCGCAACAAATGGTGTCCCGGTCATCGCTTAAGTGGGTGACCGCGCCGCTTAACTGAACCGCCCCCCAACTCTCATCATCATATCTTGCCGCAACCACGAGATCCGGCAGGCTGTGACTGCCACGCAGCGCCCACACTCCGTCCTGAACCCGCCTGTCCTTGTTGTCTTCCAGTGACACCGTTACCCGCCCACCAGTGCCGACGTCCTTGCCGTAGGCAACCAGGGAAGTGATTGCATTCGAGGCATAACCGCCGCTAAACGACAATCCGGTAGAAAAATCAAAAAACGAGTTGCGGCGTCCAATGGTCAAGCCACCTATCGCAATGAATGCCTTCTCCAACGCAAGGGTGGATTGCTGGGCGCCGTTTATGCCCTTGATGCTGGCATATGAGACCATCGGCCCGAATTCGGTGGTCGATGCGGTTGTTACCGAAATTATCGCCTCGGTTTCCGATTTCAGAGGCAACGCGTCGCTCGGCTGCAGGTCATAAATGACAAACGGGTTTCCCGCCAGGTAGAGCGTTTCTGCATACAGCGCCTTGTCGGCGAAGTTGGCCTCGCCGGTCACGGTAATCTGACCGCCGATGCGCAGGCAAGTCTCGCTTTGGGGCAGACGAAAAAAGCCAGTACCGTACTCCGGGCAGCTTTCCAGTGCAGAGCCGCTTTCCACAAAAGTCGTTTCATCCGCATGGGCAACGTTACCGTCAGCAACGAAGGTCATCGATACAAGAATCGCGATAACTACACCACTCTTACTACCAGGCTTTCCCATACTACGGCGACCTTCCCAAAACCACTCCACCATGTAGATCAAAGTGATTTGCTCAACACTTTGAGAAATAATCGACTAATTTTATTAAAATTTGATGTATTTAATGGTTAACAAGGGAATAACAAACCCAAATACATTGAAATCTTGACTTACGTTAATAATTTGGTAACTTTATCATTCGTGGTGTCATATCAATTCTTCGAATTACCCACGAACAGTAGAGTAACAATGGGGAGAGCATTATGCAGAGTAAATTGGCACTTATTGCCGCAATCACTTTTGTCGTCGCGACTGGATCGGCATTCGCCGACAATACGGCGATGATTATTGATGGCGGCAACAGCAACCAGGCAACACTCGCACAGAGCGGACGCAACAACAGTGCGGTGGGCGTTCAGCTTGGAAACAACGGCTATCTCGCAACCTACCAGACCGGACGCAACAACACGTTGGCTGTCGGCCAGGCCGGCCGCAACAATCTCGCTGAAGGCTTCCAGCTTGGCAGAAACAACACCACAGATGCTGTGCAACTAGGCGCGCGCAACACAATGATCTCGACGCAGGACGGCCGCACCAACGTGTTCAGATCAGAGCAATCCGGGCGCCGGGGCATGGTTGATGCGGTTCAGATCGGTCGCAATAACTCTATAGGAGCGGCTTTGGCGGGCAGGAACAACAGCTTCATCGGTTCACAATTATCCCGCTGAGTCAGTTGATGTTCTTTGGAGGGATCCCGTTCGGGGGTCCCCCCTTTCGTCTCGCAACATCAAGGAGCCGAGTCATGAATTTTTCCTTCCTTGTCGTCTGCAGTCTGATCGGCATTTCTCTCGCGGGCACGTCTGCCGTCGCCGGCGAGACCGTCACCACAAATCAGAGCAATGCGATCAACATACGCGTGATTGCGCAGGTCAAACGCAGTGACGACACCAATTATGTTGTTAATCAGACAGGCCTTTACAACTCGGTCGCCGCAGTCAGCTTCGGATCAGGAGGCTACACGGCGATATATCAGGACGGCCAGGCAAACCGGGCTGCGGTCCATCAGTTCGGCCGGAACAGGACCACGGTCATCGACCAGCTGGAAACAGGCCAGGGAATCTTCAGTCAGTTCGGCTCCATGAGCAGATGAGCCGTCTTGGCATCATTGCAGTTGCAACCCTTGCCGCATCGTCCGTTGTGGACGGAGATGCAGCGGAAATCGAGGCTCGCTCGTTTTCCTTCCAGAAGGGTACCAATGCCGCATCTGTAACAATAGTCGGTCCGGGTGAGGTAACCGTCAGCGAAGAAGCCGGCGGAGGTATCCGGATCGAACAAACGGGGGCGGGAAACCGCGTCATGATCATCCAGCGCTCGTCAGAGCTGGACGATAATAAGTGACGCGGT
Organism: Hoeflea sp.; assembly: GCA_051251555.1. Lineage (GTDB taxonomy): Bacteria > Pseudomonadota > Alphaproteobacteria > Rhizobiales > Rhizobiaceae > Hoeflea. Next base: position 238,879 of record JBPOEW010000005.1, on the reverse strand, counting down.
GGCAGCTCGAACGCCAATCGCTTTGTGTGCACAAACCGCACCAGTAAGAGTAAATGAGTAGGTGTATGAGTATGAGTATGGGTACGAGTTCTCTCAGGGTGATCACCCTCATTTCAATTCTGATATCGATGCCATTGACCGCCGCAGCGGATTCCAATTCCATCCGCCGGACACAGACCGGTTCTCTCAACATCGCGGTGATTGACCAGCACGCACAATCCAACGATGTACAGCTCAACCAGTTCGGCCGCCGGAATATAGCGACCATCACCCAAAACGGTCAGATAAACCGCGCCGACCTGTTCCAGGCAGGGCCGACAAATGACGCATCCATCCTTCAGGACGGTGAGTCCAACGCTGCCCGCCTGCGACAGCGCGGCGGGGATTCTTTCGGCGAAGTCCTGCAAACCGGGCGCATCAACCGCAGCATCATTGTTCAGTCAGGTGCCGAAAACTACCTTACCACCTATCAAAATGGCGGTGTCAGCGTTCTTATGATCGATCAGCTTTCCAAACCACGCGGTATGTTCAAGCGCTGAGCCGCGATGATGTCTGTGCACCATTTCATTGTGGTGCGGCGGCCCTGATACAAAGTCTCGGTTGACCCACCCAAAGCCGCGCAGGGCTTGACCCTGACGGCCCTTTCCCGCATAGCACCGACAACTCCCCTTTCAGACACGAGACGAGCAGATCCATGGGTTTTAAATGCGGAATTGTCGGGCTGCCCAATGTTGGCAAGTCCACCCTGTTCAACGCGCTGACGCGTACCGCTGCCGCTCAGGCTGCGAACTACCCGTTCTGCACCATTGAGCCCAACACCGGCGAAGTGGCAGTCCCGGATCGGCGGCTGAAGAAACTCGCCGCAGTGGCCGGCTCCAAGGAAATCATTCCGACCCGCATTTCTTTTGTCGATATCGCCGGCCTGGTGCGCGGCGCTTCAAAGGGTGAAGGCCTGGGCAACAAGTTCCTCGCCAACATCCGCGAAGTCGACGCCATCGTTCATGTGCTGCGTTGCTTTGAGGATGACGACATCACCCATGTCGAAGGCCGCATCGACCCGGTCGGCGACGCCGACACCATCGAAACCGAGCTGATGATCTCCGACCTCGAGAGCCTCGAGCGCCGCACAGAGCAGGCACGCAAGCGCGCCGCCTCCAAGGACAAGGAATCGATGACGGTTCTGCCGATGATGGAAGCCTCGCTGAAGCTGCTGCAGGACGGCAAGCCGGTCCGCACGCTGCTGAAGGGACTTGCAGACGAAGACCTCGAAATCCTCAGGGGCCTCAACCTCCTGACCTCGCACCCGGTTCTCTATGTCTGCAACGTCTCCGAAGCCGATGCGGTGGACGGCAATGCACATACCGAAGCCGTCGCAAAGATGGCAGCCGAACAGGGCGCCGAAAGCATCATCATCTCAGCGGCGATCGAATCCGAGGTGGCGCAGCTGCCGGATGAGGAATCACAGGAGTATCTTGCAGCACTGGGCCTGGAAGAAGCCGGTCTCGACCGCCTGATCCGCGCCGGCTACAGCCTGCTCGACCTCATTACCTATTTCACCGTCGGCCCCAAGGAAACCCGCGCCTGGACCATCGAGCGCGGCATGAAGGCCCCGGCTGCGGCCGGCGTCATCCATACCGATTTCGAACGCGGCTTCATCCGCGCCTTCACCATCGCCTATGATGACTATGTCACGCTAGGCGGCGAAGTGCCCGCCAAGGAAGCAGGCAAGGCGCGCGACGAAGGCAAGGAATATGTCGTTCAGGACGGCGACGTGATCCACTTCCGCTTCAACACCTGATCGGCGCCGGCGCCCGACCGGATACGCATGAAAAAGTCCCGCAGGCGCAGACCGGCGGGACTTTTTCTATCTGAACCTGAATTTCCGCTCAATGCGGACCCGTCAACTTTTGCTGACCGGGCAGGTCGACATTCCAAACAGCGAATAGAGCGGACAGGTCCCGAACAGGCCGGTAAACAGCGGCACGATGCCGATCAGTGCGAAGTAGCGCCAGGACGCATCCGGATAGACGAAAAGCATCGAAAGCAGCACAAGGCCTGCAACGACACGAAGGGCGCGGTCAAAACCGCCGACATTGGATTTGAACATGCTTGGTGCTCCTTGTTCACGCCTGGCGATCCTGCCAGCCTGCCTATAAAATACACCATATGTCTCCGGGCACTTTGACAGGGATCAATTGGCTCGTGCAGCCCACCGTCCACGTCCGAAGCCTGCATTGGCCATACGTTTGCAGCCAACTTTGTCGCCATCCGAGCCGGGCAAACCCTTTGACACTTAAAGCAAACCTTCTAGATTGGCGCTACAGCAACCCGTGCTGTGCCCAAGCGAAAGAGACCGACATCAATGGCCAAGGACGACCTTCTCTATTTTGAAGACATGCCGGCCGGAACTGTGTTCCCGCTCGGCCCGAAAAATGTCACGGCAGACGAAATCATAGCGTTTGCCACGGAATTCGATGCCCAGCCGATGCATCTCGACGCTCAGGCCGGCAAGCAATCGATCCTTGGCGGTCTGGCCGCTTCCGGATGGCACAGCTGCTCCATGATGATGCGGATGATGAGCGATTCATACCTGCTGCGCGCGGCGGCCGAAGGAGCACCCGGTATCGACTTCGTGAAATGGAAAAAACCGGTGCTTGCAGGCGATGTGCTCACGGGCGAAACCCGTGTGCTTGACGGCAGGGAATCCCGATCCCGACCCGGCATTGGCATCGTCAACCTGCGGCACGAATTGCGCAATCAGTCAGGCGAAACAGTACTGGAATCGGAGAACCCTGTGATGATCCGCCTGCGGAACCCGGAGAGCGCCAGTCGATGAGTATTGATCCATCGTTCGACCCGGGCGCACGCCAGGAACTGGGTAACTATCTCTTTACTGCGGACTCCATTGTGGAGTTCGCTCGGCAGTTTGATCCGCAACGCTTCCACGTTGACGCGGAAGCCGCCAAGGAAAGCGTGTTCGGAGGTCTTTGCGCCTCCGGGTGGCACACTGCAGCCGTCTGGATGAAACTCAACATCGCCTCAAGCGCGGTTGAAACCCGCAAAGCGCTTGCCGAAGGCCGTGCAGTACCCGAATTCGGCCCCTCGCCGGGATTTCGCAACCTGCGCTGGTTCAAACCGGTCTATGCCGGTGACGAGCTGTCCTACGCCCGCGTTGTCAGGGGGACCCGCCCACTCAATTCACGTCCCGGCTGGTCGATCCTTGAGCTAACCTGCGAAGCCCGCAACGAGGCCGGGGAATTGGTGATGAGTTTCGATTCTGCCGCCCTCATAAAATTCCCGGACACAAACCAAACCTCATCCTAAGCTTGAAAGAGGCGGGACCGCCGACAAAACCGGCAGCCCCGCCCTGAGTATCAGTCCCGGTCAGTGGCCTTCGTAGGACACCAGTGTCCGCACCTGGACGCCAAGATCCTCGAGCTTCTTGCGCCCACCAAGATCGGGCAGGTCGATGACAAAGCAGGCGGCGACGATATTGGCCCCCATCTGGCGCAACAGTTTGACCGCGCCTTCTGCCGTACCGCCAGTTGCGATCAGGTCATCAACCAGAATGACGCTCTCGCCTTCTGCAACAGCGTCACGGTGCATCTCCATCTCATCCAAACCGTATTCAAGGCTGTAGGCCACGCGTACCGTCTCATGCGGCAGCTTGCCCTTCTTGCGGATCGGCACGAACCCGGCCGACAGCTGGTGCGCCATCGCCCCGCCCAGGATAAAGCCACGCGCTTCTATACCGGCGACCTTCGAAACTCTCAGGCCCGCATATGGATGCACAAGCTCGTCAACAGCGCGCCGGAAAGCCCGCGGTTGTCCCAACAGCGTGGTTATATCGCGGAACAGAATACCGGGCTTCGGATAGTCCTCGATGGTGCGGATGGAAGCGCGAAGTTCGTCTGCAAGATCGGACATGGTGTCTCCTGGATGGATGTCTAAATGTGCGCTGGGTCAAGTCGGCGCGCAAGTTGCAATCGTGCTGGCTGCAGCGTCTCATGGATCAGCAAGGCGAGACAAGGCGCCGTTAGGCTCTCAGTCCCCACTGCTTCCCCTGTCAAACCGGGGCCATCCAGATGAAGAAGCTCCGGACATGAAAACGCCGCCCGCAGGCGGCGCGTTCAAAATTTTTTCGATCAAGCCAGGTATCAGTGTTCCTTGCTGGCAAACACGGACCTCTTGGTCAGGAACATCAGCGAGGAGAAGATCGCCAGGAAGATGATGACCATGAAACCGGTGTGCTTGCGGTCTTCCATGTGCGGTTCAGCCGCCCACATCATGAATGCCGCAACGTCCTTGGAATACTGATCAACCGTCTCAGGTGCGCCGTCATCATAGGTCACCTGCTCATCCGAGATCGGCGGAGCCATCGCCAGCGAAGGGCCAGCGATGAAATAGGGGTTGTAGTGAGCACCTTCAGGCACTTCCACACCCTCTGGTGGCTCTTGATAACCGGTCAGCAGCGAATAGATGTAATTCGGTCCGCTTTCGCTGTAGCCGGTGAAGATGTCGAAGATGAACTGCGGGAAACCGCGTTCGACATAACGAGCCTTTGCCAGCAGCGAGAAATCCGGCGGTGCGGCACCATTGTTGGCATAGGCGGCTGCTTCCGTATTCGGAAAGGGAGAAGGGAAATAGTCAGACGGGACAGCGGTCCGGGTAAACATTTCACCGTCACCATTCGGGCCGTCCTCGACCTCGTAATTGGCAGCAAACGACTTTACCTGATCCTCGGAGTATCCAAGGTCATCAAGCGTACGGAACGCAACCAGATCCATCGAATGGCAGGCCGCGCAGACTTCGGTATAGACCTTCAGGCCACGCTGCAACTGACCCTTGTCGTAGGTTCCGAACGGCCCGGCGAATGACCAGTCAACCTCTTTAAGGTGGTTGATCGGGTAGTGCGGAGTTGCGCCCTCCTCCTCGGCGGCCACTGCCGGGGCGATACCAATCATGGCAGCCAGCGCGAGCGGAACGATGCTAACAAGAAGCTTTTTCATATTTAAGATCCTTTCCGTCGCGCCGCTCAGCCGCGTGTTTCTGGTGACGCAGCCGCGGATGTCGCAGCCCCGCCATTGCCGCCCTTTTTGGCGAGCACGGCTTCGGTGATGGAGTTCGGCAGACGCTTGGGCGTTTCGATCAGTCCCAGCACCGGCAGGATGACCAGGAAGAAGCCGAAATAGTACAGCGTCGCGATCTGAGCCATAATCGTGTAGGTGCCTTCCGCCGGCTTGGCGCCAAGCCAACCCAGGAAGATCGCGTTGGCCACGAAGATCCAGAAGAACAGCTTGTACCAGGGCCGGTAGACCGCAGAACGAACCTTGGAAGTGTCGAGCCAGGGCAGCACGAACAGCACCGCGATGGACCCGAACATTGCCAGCACGCCGCCAAGCTTCGAATCGATCGGCCCGATGTTGAATGTGATGGCGCGAAGGATCGCGTAGAACGGCAGGAAATACCATTCAGGAACGATGTGCGCCGGTGTCTTCAACGGGTCAGCCGGGATGTAGTTGTCTGCATGGCCGAGGAAGTTCGGCATGAAGAAGATGAAGTAGGCGAACACCATAAGAAAGATGCTCATCGCCAGCCCGTCCTTGATGGTCGCGTATGGCGTGAACGGCACAGTGTCCGTCTTCGACTTCACTTCAACGCCGGTCGGGTTTGTCTGCCCGGTCACATGCAGCGCCCAGACGTGCAGGATCACGACGCCGGCGATCATGAATGGCAGCAGGTAATGCAGTGAGAAGAACCGGTTGAGCGTCGGATTGTCGACGGCAAAGCCGCCAAGCAGCAGCTGCTGGATCGGCTCACCGACACCCGGAAACGCCGTGAAGAACCCGGTGATCACTGTAGCCCCCCAAAACGACATCTGGCCCCATGGAAGCACGTAGCCCATGAACGCTGTTGCCATCATCAAAAGCAGAATGACGACGCCGAGGATCCACAGCACTTCGCGCGGAGCCTTGTAGGAGCCGTAATACATGCCACGGGCAATGTGGAGGTAGACCGCAACGAAGAAGAACGAAGCGCCATTGGCGTGCATGTAGCGCAGCAGCCAGCCGGAGTTCACATCGCGCATGATCTTTTCGACCGACTGAAAAGCGATCGCTGTGTCAGCTGCGTAGTGCATGGCCAGCACGATGCCGGTCAGAAGCTGCACCACCAGCATCACCATAAGAATACCACCGAAGGTGTAGGCGTAGTTCAGGTTCCGCGGCACCGGGTAAGAGACGAAACTGTCATGCACAAGCCGTGTAACCGGCAGGCGTGCATCCATCCACTTTCCGAATCCGGTGGTGGGCTGATAAGTCGAATGATCGCTGCTCATGGTCTAAAGCCCCCTTAGCCGATTTTGATAACGCTGTCAGACACGAACGAAAACACCGGCACGGCCAGATTTTCCGGCGCCGGACCTTTCCGGATACGGCCTGCTGTGTCGTAGTGCGAACCATGGCACGGGCAGAACCAGCCGCCGAAATCGCCGGCCTGGCCAAGCGGGATGCAGCCCAAATGGGTGCAGACGCCGATCATGACAAGCCAGTTTTCCTTGCCTTCGCCAGCGGAACGATCGATGTCGGTCGCCACGGCTCCAGCGGCAATGTTCGCATTGCGAGCAGCGGGATCCTTCAGGTCTTCAAGAGCCACTGCTTTGGCTTCGGCGATTTCCTCGTCGGTGCGGTTGCGAATGAACACGGGCTTGCCACGCCATTTCACCGTCAACGACATGCCCGGCTCGAGGCTCTCAACGTTAACTTCAATAGAAGACGCGGCCAGCGTCGAAGCGTCTGGGTTCATCTGGTCGATGAACGGCCAGGCAAAGCTGCCCACACCGACCACGCCCGCCATCCCGGTGGCGATGTAAAGAAAATCGCGGCGGGTGGGTTGGCCCGCGCCTTCGCTTTGTGTCATTGGCTCACTCACGGCTCAACGTCCTCTTCAAGCTGCGTCTGGACAAGTATCCCGTCTCACTGCTTCGCGCAGATCCGGCCTGTCCGCTATAGGCAGATTCGGCCATTGCCGACAATGCGGCGGAATTCTGTCAATCGCGCGGTTTCTATGCGGGATGGAATGAGAAGTCCAGACCGGACGATGGTAGAAGGGCACATTGTCGCGGAGAATTTGCACCGACTATTCCGCTGCTTCATCGACACCGATGAATCCGCCAGACTGCCGCGCCCACAATTCGGCGTAAAGACCGCCGCTTTTGATCAGTTCCGCATGGGTTCCCGATTCAAGGATCCGGCCCTTGTCCATCACCACCAACCGGTCCATCCGGGCAATGGTGGAAAGCCGGTGAGCTATGGCGATAACGGTCTTGCCGTCCATCAGTTCATCCAGATTTTCCTGAATGGCCGCTTCAACCTCGGAATCAAGCGCTGACGTTGCCTCGTCAAGCACCAGAATTGGCGCATTCTTGAGCATGACACGCGCAATGGCGATTCGTTGCCGCTGGCCGCCCGACAACTTGACACCACGGTCACCGACATGCGCATCAAGCCCTTTTCGGCCGCGCTGATCGGAGAGCAGGTTAATGAAATCAAGCGCCTCGGCCCGGCGCGCCGCCTCTAGAATTTCCTCGTCATCCGCATCGGGACGCCCGAAAACGATATTTTCGCGAATCGACCGGTGAAGCAGCGAGGTGTCTTGCGTCACCATGCCGATGGAGTGACGCAGTGATTCTTGCTTCACAGTGGAAATATCCTGACCATCGATCTCGATCCGGCCCGATTGCAGGTCGTAAAATCGCAGCAGCAGGTTGACGAAGGTCGATTTGCCGGCGCCTGACCGGCCGACGAGCCCGAGTTTCTCCCCGGGCCGAATAGTCAGCGTCAGCGCGTCTATCACCGGTTGATCGGTATTATAGCCGAAGCTCGCACGATCAAAATGAATACCCGCGTTCTCGACGAGAAGTTCCTTGGCATCCTCGTCATCGGGTAGACCAATCGGCCGTGCCACCATTTCCGCCGAATTCTGCAGTGTACCGAGATTGCGCATCAAACTGTTAAGCTGGGTCATCATCCGCCCCAGCAGCATGTTGAGACGCAGCACCAGCGACAGCGTGAAGGCAACCGAGCCGACCGAAATAGCCCCGGCGAGCCACAGATCGATGGAAAACCCTGCGATAATGGCGATCATCAACCCCGAAAGCGCCGCCAGCGAAGCGCGAACCCCGGTCAGATGTCGGGTAAAGGGCATGATCGTTGCAATGAACTGGTCGAACCCCTCGCGAATATAGCGGTCATTGTCTGCATCCCGCGCATAGAGTTTGAGCGTCTGGATGTTGGAATAGCTGTCGGTAATACGTCCGGTCAGCATCGCCGAGGCTTCCGCGCTTGCCCGGGCATGACGACGGATGCGCGGTACGAAGAACTTCGCCAGAACCCCGAAGACCACGATCCACACCAACACTAGCGCCGAGAGCCGCCAGTCGAGCTGCGCCACCAGCGCCATGGTGGTCACCGTGTAGATCATGATGAACCAGACGACCTGCAGCAACGACACCATGAAATCGCCGGTCGCCTGCCCCGCCGACCAGACCTTGGTGACAATTCGCCCGGCGAAATCATTCTGGAAAAACCCCAGATTCTGCCGCGACACATGCGAATAGGCCTGCCATCGCACCAGATTGTAAAATCCCGGCACCACGGTCTGTTCTTCGACGAGAGCCGCAATGGTAACTACCGCAAAGCGCGCCAGAATCACCACAAACAACATGAAAGCCAGCGCTGGACCATGCGCTGCGATCAACCCGTCCCAGCCGGCAGCCGGCTCCGACGCATCGAGAACATCGACCAGCTGCCCGACGAAATAGAACAGCGCCGCCTCCAGCAGCGCCACCAGCCCGCCCAGTGCCAGCATCGCCGCAAACGCGCCCTTGGCCTGCCCGACATAGTGCCACAGGAATTTGCGCGTCGAGTTCGGCGGCTGGTAACTCTTGCGCCGGACAAACGGATCAATCCAGCCTTCGAAAAGGTCAAGCAGCGGTCTGAAAATCATGAGCGAGACAATAGTGCGGAAGCTGTGTTTGGCAATATGGTCATCGCTCTACTCTGCCGCCGTCGCATCAGCATCGACGTCGATAAACCCGCCCGACTGACGCGACCAGAGATCTGCATAGATGCCGCCGGACTTGATCAGCTCATCATGTGTGCCGGTTTCGACGATCTCGCCCTGATCGAGCACCACCAGCCGGTCCATTTCGGCAATTGTCGACAGCCGGTGCGCAATCGCGATCACCGTCTTGTTCTCCATCAGTGCGAACAGGTTCTCTTGAATAGCCGATTCGACCTCCGAATCGAGCGCCGACGTCGCCTCGTCCAGCACCAGAATCGGCGCATCCTTCAGAAACACCCGCGCAATCGCGATACGCTGGCGCTGGCCGCCTGAAAGCTTCACGCCACGTTCGCCGACATGGGCATCCAGTCCCGTGCGGCCGGCAAGATCCTCCAGCCCTTCGACGAAATCAAGCGCGTTGGCTTTCCGCACCGCCTCCAGGATCTGGGCTTCCGAAGCGTCCGGCCTGCCGTAAGCGATGTTCTCCCGCACGGAGCGGTGCAACAGCGAGGTATCCTGACTGACCATGCCCACCTGCCCGCGCAAACTGTCCTGACTCACCTGAGAGATATCCTGCCCGTCGATCAGCACGCGCCCGGATTCGAGGTTGTAAAACCTCAACAGCAGATTGACGAGCGTCGTCTTGCCCGCACCGGAGCGCCCGACAAGACCGATTTTCTCACCCGGACTGATCGTCAGCGACAGATCCTCGATCACGCCGCTTTGCTTGCCGTAGTGGAACCGGACATTTTCGAATTCGATGGCGCCTCTTTTGGCGACAATCGCGCTTGCCCCGGGACTATCCACCACGTCATGCGGCTGGATCATCATGCTCATGCCGTCCTGAACCACGCCGATATTCTCGAAAAATCCGGAGACCTCCCACATGATCCACTGCGACATGCCGTTGATTCTGAGCGAAAGCCCGATGACAATGGCAATCGAGCCGACGGAAACAATGCCTGTCAGCCAGAAGCCGATAGACATCGCCGAAACAACGAACACCAGAACCGAATTGTTGAAATAGATCAGCGACTGGAACAGTGTTACCTGGCGCATTTGCCGGTGCACGGTCTGCAGGAACATGTCCATGCTTTCCTGCGCATAACTCTCCTCTCGGCCCGCGTGCGAGAACAGCTTGACCGTCGAGATGTTGGTGTAGCTATCGACAACCCGGCCCGTCATAGCCGAGCGCGCATCGGCCTGGTCGGTCGAGATTCGCTTGAGCTTCGGAACGAAATGCATGATCAGCCCGACATAGATCGCGATCCAGACCAGCAACGGCAGCACCAGCCGCCATTCAGCGCTCGCCACCATGCCTATCATCGCAATGAAGTAGACCAGAACGTAGACGAAAACATCGAGCAGCTTCATCACCGCTTCGCGGATTGACAACGAGGTCTGCATCACCTTGGTGGCGACCCGGCCGGCGAATTCATTGGAGAAGAAACTCAGGCTCTGGCGCAGCAGATAGCGGTGCATCTGCCAGCGCGCGATCATCGGGTAATTACCCAGCAGCGTCTGGTGGATGATCAGCGAATGCAGCACCACCGTGACCGGCAGACCAACAAGCACGATTGCGCCCATCAGGATCAGACGGCCAGATTCGCGCTCAAGAAAGCCTTGCGGATCAGACGTGGCGAGCCAGTCGACAATAGAACCCAGAAAACCGAACAGCATCACTTCGCCGATCGAGATCAGCGCGGTGAGAACGGCCATTGTGATCAGCCACGGCGCAGCGTCACGCGAATAATGCCAGCAAAATGCCACGAGCCCCTCAGGCGGCGCGGTGGGCGTTGCCTCGGGATAGGGATTTAATCGACGTTCAAACCATCCAAACATGGAGGTCTCCTTGAGAAATATTACATACCGCAAGCGTGCAATGCACCGGCAAAACCGAAATCGAAGCGGAGGTCACACGGTGGCGCCAATCGCCAGGCCCGCAAGACACAAAAGTTGAGAATAGAAACTGAAACCGCGAGAAACCTGTTTGATCAGCGACTCATGGCCGCCGGATGGAAGCTGATATAGATAATGCGCATTACAGCCTCCGTCAGGTTCGCGTTGAAGATGAGATTTTTTAGCCCAGATTCGGCCATCCCGCCAGATTGCGGCCGCTGCTTTGTCCTCCATCCGGCCGCCCTCGCTTGATATTGTGATAAAATGAGCACAGGAACCCTTGTCATGACCAAACCTCTGATCGCGCTCTACCAACCCGACATTCCCGGCAACACCGGCTCGATTCTGCGTCTCGGCGCCTGCCTCGGCCTCGGCATCCACATCATCGGGCCCGCCGGTTTTGACATGACCGACCGGTCGCTTAAACGCGCCGGGATGGACTACATCGAAATGGCCAACCTCACCCGCCACGACGGATGGGAAGAGTTCGAGACTTGGCGGCAAGCAGAAAACCGGCGACTGGTGCTGATGACCACCCAATCAGCTGTTCCCTATATCGATGGCAGCGACCAGACCCTGACCGCCCAGGATGTGGTGCTGTTCGGGCGTGAAAGCGCCGGCGTTCCACCCAGGGTCCACGAGGCCGCCGATGCGCGCCTGACAATTCCGATGATCGAGGGCCGCCGCAGCCTCAACCTTGCCATGAGCGTGGCCATCATCGCCGGCGAGATCACCCGCCGGTTTGGGCTGTAGCTCGACACCAGATCACTCATAGCTGACGACTTCGAACTCGATGCCGTTCTCGTCATCGAAGTAGAACCGCCGTCCGGGTTCATAGTCGGCGTGGCTGTGGGTCGGGTATCCCAGCGCCTTGACCTTCGCCTCGACCGTATCAAGGTCATCAACTGTGACGCCAACATGGTTGAGGCTTCCGACCCTGTCCTTGTGGATGCCGTCACGCGCACGGACCTCCTTGGGCGTGTAGATCGCCAGATAGGCCTCGTCCGACCCCACATGGATCGACAGTCCACCGTTGAGCGCTGGCCCCTGCCAGCGGATTTTCCAGCCGAAGACATCGCACAGCCACTTGGCTGTGGCGGTCGCGTCAGCAACTGTGAAATTGACGTGTTCGAGCGTGGAAATTGACATTGGGACTCTCCTGAATTTCAAGACTGTTTCTTGAGATGAAACCCATGCTACGATCTCAAGTGAACTTGAGGTCAAGAGGTTTTTTATGCCGACCATGAACAACAAGGGCCTGCTCTCTATCGGCGAGGTGGCTGCCCGCACAGGCCTCGCCGTCTCCGCGATCCGCTATTACGACGATGAGGGATTGATCTCCGCCCGCCGCACGCCAGGCGGAAAGCGCATGTTTCTCCGCTCCGACATCAGGCGGCTGTCATTCATCCTGATTGCGCAGCAACTCGGATTTTCACTCGAAGACATCCGCACCCAACTCAAGCAATTGCCGCTCGAACGCACGCCGACAAAACGCGATTGGGAGAAAATCAGCCGCGGCTTTCGCGCCCATCTTGATGCCCGCATCGGCATGCTGGAGCGGCTGCGCGACCGGCTTGACGGCTGCATCGGCTGCGGCTGCCTGTCGCTCGACGCCTGCAAGCTCTACAATCCTGGCGACAGGGCGAGCCAGACCGGAACCGGCCCGCGTCTGGTGGTGCAGAAATCAACGGATGAGGCGTCAGGATAAAGCCGGCGCTGCGGATCAATCCGCCGTCGGCAACCTGCGCATGGTGAACTCGATCGTGTCGCCCTCGCCCGGCAGCGGCCGCCAGCTTTCGACTTCCGTCCAGTAGGCGGCTTTGGGCCAGGTAGAGAACCATTCCCGCGCCTTGTCGCGCGCCTGACCTCGGCTCAGCCGGTATGTCTCGCGAACGAAGCCACCCGAGTGACCATCGGTTTTCTCCTTGCGCGCACGGGTGATCTCGCGGCGTAGCCCCTCAAGCGGCGGGCGCTGTTGATACCGTCTCATGGTCCTTCCTCGGCCTTCATGGCTTTGACAATTCTAACCCAAAACCATTTGCCCGGCGAGTCTTGTTCAAACTGCGGCAATCGGGCTGCAAAGGCGTGGTTACATCAGGCCGCCTCGACTGCTATGACTGCGCCAAATCCAATATGAGGCCCCCTATGAAACGCCCAAGCCTGCCAGTCGGCCTGCCCGACGATATCGAGGAAAAGAAGACCAAAGCGCGCGCATGGTTTGAGAAATTGCGTGACCAGATCTGCCTGAGCTTCGAGGCGCTTGAGGATGAAGTCGACAATCCGCAGTCAAGCGGTGAAGCCGGGCATTTCCAGCGCACCCCATGGCAGCGCGACGAGGGTGCGGGCGGCGGCGGCACGATGTCGATCATGAAAGGCCGGCTGTTTGAAAAGGTCGGGGTCCACACCTCGACCGTCCACGGCGAATTTTCGCCCGAATTCCGCGCCCAGATCCCTGGCGCCGAAGAAGACCCACGTTTCTGGGCCTCGGGCATCTCGCTGATTGCCCATCCGACAAATCCGCATGTTCCGACCGTGCACATGAACACCCGCATGGTGGTGACGACCAGCCAATGGTTTGGCGGCGGCGCTGATCTGACGCCGGTGCTCGACAACCGTCGCACCCAGAGCGATCCGGATACGATGCTGTTTCATCGCGCCATGGAGATCGCCTGCGACCGCCATGACGTGGCCGATTATCCGAAATACAAAGAATGGTGTGACGAATACTTCTTCCTGCCGCATCGCAACGAAGCCCGCGGCACCGGCGGCATTTTCTATGACTGGCTGCATACCGCGGACGAGAATGGCGGCTGGAATGCCGACCTAGCCTTCACCCAGGATGTCGGCCGGGCCTTCAACGTCGTTTACCCGAAGATTGTCCGGTCCAATTTCAACAAGCCCTGGACCGACGCGGAACGCACAGAGCAACTGATCCGCCGTGGCCGCTATGTCGAGTTCAACCTGCTCTATGACCGCGGCACCATCTTCGGCCTCAAGACCGGCGGCAATGTCACCTCGATCCTGTCCTCGCTGCCCCCGGTGGTGATGTACCCGTAAGCAACTGAACGCGTCCGGTATTTTTGGAACGCCGGTCAGCGCCGTTGTAACCTGATCTTCCTCAGCGCGGCGTCGACAAGATGGTTGGCGAGCATCATCCGGGTCGTGGCCGCGTCCCGCCATTCCTCTGGCGCGCGGTCGGGGTGGTTTATCCGCGCAAAGGCCCGCCGCTTCTTTTGCAGCTCGACGCGTGTGTCCGAAGGCCGCAGATTGATGTCCTTCGCAATGTCTTCCGGGCGCAACCGCATGAACATCGAAACGTCAATTGCCGGCTTTGGCGGCGGAGCTGGAGGCTCTGGTGGCGGCGGCGCAGGCTTTGGTGGCGGAGCTGCGGGCTTTGCTGGTGGAGCAACAATATCGCTGCTGTAGTCAAAATAAGCCGCATGTAGCGGTTCGCTATCATGCCCCTGTTCCGGTTTGGACTTCGTCCCGACGAAACTCGCATTCAGACCGCGTATCCGGGTCCGGAATGCGTAACCGGGCAAGGGATCGTCCCCGCGCTCATGCCCCACACGCTCCAGAACATCCTCAAATGTACCGCCACCCGGATTCATCTGCCAACCCTGTTTCATTCAGCAGCACAGGTCCGGATATTTGTGCCAATTCACGGAACGGGAAATGCATAAGTTCGACAGGACAGAGCGTCCTTTACGCACCCGAATAAACGGGCGCTCCAGACACGCACCCAGGCCCATACCGGTAGCAAAACAAGGTTAACAATCTTCTTGGGAGTGCCCATGGGGGCTGGCGCGCGCATTGTCTCCAAACCGCGAGGCGCCGCGTCAGGAATGGCACAACGGCTGATCGCGTTGATCTGCGTCAGTGTGCCCCGTTCGCATATCTGCCAAAAATATCAGTATATGCTATCATTGTGGTCCGTCGGCCGGTGCGCCGGCTTGGGCGGGCCCTTGGTTTTCGACATCGAAAAGAGGAGACAGCCATGAAGACCTTCCATTGTGGATCCCTTGTTCCCGGCTGCGAATGGCACACCCGTTCCGACAACGAGGCCGAAATCGTGTCCCGGGCCATCGATCATCTGCGCCAAACCCACGGCGAGACAATCATCCGCCCGTCGATTGTAGAGCAGATCAAGGAACGCACCCTCGAGGAAACGGACGCCGCCTGACGGCGTCCCGGTCTCTTCCTTGGCGTTCAGTCCGTGGCGTCGAGCAGCGCCGCCTTGTCGAGGCTGAAATTGCTCTCGACCCAGCGCTCTTCGAGTGCTGCCAGCTGCGCGCCCATCTCCGGGCCGGGCTTGATCCCCTTGGCGATCAGATCCGCCCCGGCAACAGGAAATACCGGGCGCTCCCAGCTTAGCGCGCGGGCCAGGTGACGGCTGTGGCCCGCTGTATCGGTAAGAGCTGTGGCATCGGTCTCGGTGCGGCTCCGGGCAGAGATCAGCGAAAGCCGAATACGGTCTCCAAGCGGCGCGTCTCCATGACGGTACAGCAGTCGGTCAAGCGCGGTGATCGCCAGTGTCGGCTTGATCACCGGCGCCTCCGCCCACTTGGCCAGACGGTCGGCCTCGGCGCGTGACATCTTCAGCCGGGTTGAAAGCTCACGCATGCGCTCCGCATCAGGCGGCACGATCGCCATCAAGCGAAGCATCGGATCCGGTTTCCAATCGAGCGCCGCTTCAGCCGCAACCAGCGGTCCTATGGAATCGATGCCCCATTTCTCGCTCTCGGGCAGCACCGCACTCAACACCCCGGCCTGCCGCATCCACAACAAGGCCCGCCCCGGATCACGCGCCTTGAGCAAAGTCTTGAGCTCTTTCCAGACACGCTCCGACGAGAGTTTTCCAAGGCTGTCGCGGGCTCGGGCACAGGCCTTCAGCGCAGCAGCATCCGGACGCCCAGAGCCGTAATGGGCAAAGAAACGGAAATAGCGCAGAACCCGCAGATAATCCTCTGCAATACGGGCATCGGCATCTCCGATGAACCGAACTGTGCGCGTGGCTATATCCTCAAGCCCGCCAACAAGATCGATGACGTTTCCGGACCGGTCAGCATAAAGCGCGTTGATGGTGAAATCCCGCCGTTCGGCATCGACCTGCCAGTCCTGTCCAAAACTCACCTTGGCCCGCCGGCCATCGGTCTCGGCATCATGTCTCAGCGTGGTGATCTCGAACCCGCGCCCGTCAATCACCAGTGTGACAGTTCCATGGTCAATACCGGTCGGCACCGCGCGAATGCCCGCCGCCTTGGCCCGCGCCACCACCTGCTCGGGCGCCCATGTCGTGGCAAGATCGGTATCGCTGACCGCCTCGCCCATCAGCGAATTGCGCACAGCACCACCCACCACCCGGACTTCTTCGCCCTCGACGTTGAGCAGCTCGAAAATCCGGCCAAGTGCTGCGTCCCTGAACCAGCTTTCGTCAGCCACGCTCGCTTCAGTGCTCATGCATAGAGCCTTTCATACATGGTGCGGATGATCCCTGCGGTCACACCCCAGATGTGATGTTCGCCATAAGGCATGACGTAGTAATGCCGTTCGATGCCTTCCCAGACGCGGCTTTCCCGCTGGTGGTTTGCCTGCGTCATCAGGAAGGAAAGCGGGGTCTCGAACACCGCATCCACCTCGTCGGGATTGGCGGCAAGGGTGAATCCCGGATGCACAATCGCCAGCACCGGCGTAATCCGGAACCCGGTTGTCGTCATATAGACCGGCAAGCGGCCCACCGGCTCGACGAAGCGGCGATCTAACCCGATCTCCTCTTCGGCCTCCCGCATCGCTGCAATCTCGACACTGCCATCTTCGGGATCGACTGCCCCGCCGGGAAACGCCACCTGGCCAGAGTGCTTGCGCATGGCTGCGGCACGCCGCGTCAGGATGACTTGCGCCTCCGGCCCAGTATCGATCACCGGGACCAGCACCGCAGCCTCACGCAGTTTCACACCGACCAGCCCCGAAACCAGCCCCGGATTGAGCACATGATCGCCGTGCCCCAGATGTGCAGGCTCGGCGCCGAAAGCGTGGTCTGGATTGTGCTCCTGGGCGCGCTTGCGAAAATCGTCGGCATCAAAAACCGGCGGCATGGCAGAAACTGTATCCGTCAAACACCCGCCTCCAGCCTGGCCATCGGCATCACAGGAAAAACCTCACCGGACGAACGGATCGCATACATCGCCTCACCATCGATTTCGATTTCCTCGCCCAGCGCCAGAAGATCATAGGTCACCGCCCGGTTGACCAGCGCTTCCAGCCTGCCGCGCACCAGCAGATAGGGCTTGAGCTGATCGGTTTGCCCGGTGATGACGAATCGCAACGGATTGTCCGGCCCGGCCCGCACCACGTCGCCAACATTGGTGCGGAAAGTCAGCACCTGTTCGCCCTCATCTTCGCTCACCGTCATCTCGACTGCGAGAAATGGCGCATCGGCGACACGAATTCCAATCTTTTCCACAGGCGTGACGAGATAGGTCTTCTCATCCTCGTCCCGGCGTAAAACAGTGGAAAATAGCCGCACCAGGGCCGGACGCCCGATCGGCGTCCCCATGTAGAACCAGGTGCCGTCTGCACGGATTTCCATGTCGATATCGCCACAATAGGGCGGATTCCAGTGTTCAACCGGTGGCAATCCATCCTTGCCGGCGTTCCGATCGGCCTGGGCGCGCGAAATCAGCGCGGCAAGATCGGCCGGATCTGTTTTCATGTCGGTCCTTGTTTTTGCCATTGTCCTGTCCAGCTATGGTTTAAGGTAACCAGATAGTCATCTGAACGGCTCTTGTCAGCCTTTCTGCGTAGAATAAGCTGTTTGCAAACCCAATGCATGTCGCGTTCAAACGGATTCATTTGAACGATAACGCACATGCATCATTTCAAAGTGCTACAGCGACCTTTGCGCATCCCATCGATGCGCGGCGCTGTAGAACCAGAACGCCGGAGAAACCTATGGGACGCATCGACACTGGCGCAAAGCCGATTGACGAGAAAGCAGTCATCGCTGCTGCTGAACAGGCGCTGGCCGATATTTCCGCCGTCAGGATCGCCGTGTCGGAGGTCATTTTTGGACAGGAGAGCGTCGTCGAGCAGACACTGCTGGCAGTGCTCTCAGGTGGTCACGCGCTGCTGGTCGGTGTTCCGGGCCTTGCCAAGACCAAGCTGGTTTCGACCCTCGGTTCTGTTCTCGGCCTGAATACAAATCGTATCCAGTTTACCCCTGACCTGATGCCATCCGACATTCTCGGTTCCGAAGTCATGGATCAGGACGAGAACGGACGGCGGTCCTTCCGATTTGTTCCTGGCCCGGTGTTCACCCAACTGCTGATGGCTGACGAGATCAACCGCGCCTCCCCGCGCACCCAGTCTGCACTGCTGCAGGCCATGCAGGAATACCAGGTCACCGTCGCAGGCGCGCCGCACGATCTGCCGCGCCCCTTTCATGTGCTGGCCACGCAGAACCCGCTCGAGCAGGAAGGCACTTATCCGCTGCCCGAAGCCCAGCTCGACCGCTTTTTGATGCAGGTTGACGTCCCTTATCCGGAAATGACCGCTGAACGGCGCATCCTTCTTGAAACCACCGGCGCGCAGGAGGCAATCGCCCGGCCTGCGATCACCGTGGAACGGCTGGTCGCGATCCAGTCGTTGATCCGCCAGATGCCGGTGCCTGAATCGGTGGTCGACGCCATACTCGAACTGGTCCGTTCAGCCCGCCCCGGCCATGGCAATGCAAAAGTCGATGAAACCGTCTCCTGGGGCCCGGGACCGCGCGCCGGCCAGGCCATGATGCTCTGCGCCCGCGCCCGCGCGCTTTATGATGGCCGGCTTGCGCCCTCGATAGATGACGTCCGCGCGCTGGCCGAACCGATCCTGCAGCACCGCATGGCGCTGACCTTCTCAGCCCGCGCCGAAGGCATAGGCATCCGCGATGTCATTGCCGGGCTCGTCACGCCGAAAGCCGGGTGAGCTGATGGCCCCGATCGGCCAACTGACCCAGCCCACAGCGCGACTTGATGCGCTGGCCCGTGCGCGCCAACGTGCGGCTTTGCTGCCCGATTGCCTGGCCGAGGCCCGGCGCGTCGCCAACACCGTGATTGCCGGCTGGCACGGCCGCCGCAAACGCGGCATCGGCGAAACCTTCTGGCAATTCCGGCCCTATGTCGACGGAGAATCGCTGTCCCGCATCGACTGGCGACGCTCAGCGCGAGACGACAATCTTTATGTACGTGACCGGGAGTGGGAGGCCGCCCATACAATCTGGCTGTGGGCCGACCAGTCGCCGTCCATGCTCTACAAGTCCGATGTCGCGCTCGTCAGCAAGGAAAGCCGTGGACTGGTGCTGATGCTGGCGCTGGCCGAAATTCTCTCGCGCTCCGGCGAACGCGTCGGCTGTCCCGGCATCATGGAGCCGGTGTCCTCAAGAAACGCTGCCGAACGACTGGCGTTGGCACTGGCCCACGCGCCGGTGCAGACAACCCTGCCGGATCTGGGACAGATCGGCCGGATGAGCGATGTTGTCCTGATTGGCGATTTTCTCGACGCGAACGAAACTCTCGACAACTGCATCGGCCCCGCCGCCCGGCGCGGCATCCACGGCCACATCATCGAGATTTCCGATCCGGCCGAAGAGACATTTCCTTATTCTGGCCGCGTCGAGTTTCGAGATCCCGAAACCGGCGAGAAACTGGTGGCCGGGCGCGCAGAAACCGTGGCAGCAGATTACCGCTTGGCCTGGCTCGCCCGCCGCGAGGCGCTGGCACAAGGCGTCCGCCGCATGGGCTGGAGCTTTCTGCCCCACCGGACCGATCGGCTCGCCTCCGAAGCACTCGCCGCAGCCCATGGGCGTCTGTCGGGCATCCCTGCAACCAGAAAGGCGGCATTGGCATGATCGCAGGCTTACCCCTGGCTTTTGGTGCACCGGCGATCCTGTTCGGACTGTTGGCCTTGCCGGTGATCTGGTGGCTGTTGCGGCTGACACCGCCACGCCCGCAGGCCGAACCCTTTGCGCCGCTGGCCATACTCGCCCGTGTACTCAAAGCCGAGGAAACCCCGTCCCGCAGCCCCTGGTGGCTGACCGCCCTGCGCCTGTTGATCGCTGCCCTTGTGATCCTCGCACTGGCGGAACCCGTTCTCAATCCGCGCGACCGCGCACTCTCTTCCAACGGCCCGCTGGCGTTGATCATCGACGATGGATGGGCCAGCGCGCCGGACTGGCAAGCCCGCACCGAAGCCGCTGAAACCCTTATTGATGAAGCCGCGGATCTCGACATCCCGGTCTCCATCGTGTTCACCGCGAACCGCCGCCATGACGCCACCCCCACAAGCGTCGAGCGTGCCCGCGATCAACTGCGCGCCGCAAAGCCGCAACCGCTGCGGCCAGATCGAAGCGCCTCGGTAACGTCGCTCATTGCAGCGCTTGGCCAGACCCGGCCAGGAACAATCGCCTTCATCTCGGATGGTGTTGCCACCGAAGATGCGGATACCGCGCTCAGCCGCCTATCCGAACTCGAACCCGCCGCCATCCGCATCATCGGCGCAGACGATGCAACCGCTCTTGCCTTGACTGACGCGGACAACGGCACTGATACCCTGAGTGTCACCGTCAGCCGCCTCGACACGGCATCCGCGGAACGCCAAGACCTGATCGCAAGCGACAGCAAAGGCCGCAACATCGCGGCAGGCGAAATCCGTTTCGACGTGGGGGAGGCAGAAGCCACCGGAACCATCTCGGCACCGTTCGAAATCCGCAACGACATCGCCCGGCTTGATGTGACCGGGATCGACACCGCCGCGTCAGCCCGCCTGCTCGACGACAGTTTCCGCCGCCGCCGGGTGGCGCTGATCTCGGGAGAAGCAGCCGACATTGCCCAGCCGCTGCTCTCGCCGCTTTACTACATCAACCGCGCGCTCTCGCCCTTCGCCGACCTGATTGAGGCCGACAATGACCAGATGTCGGCTTCGATCCCGAAACTGCTCGAACAGTCGCCCGCCGTGATCGTCTTGTCGGATATCGGCACCCTCCCCGAAGACATCAGCAAGAGCCTTGAGCAATGGGTCGAGCGCGGCGGCACCCTGATCCGGTTTGCCGGCCCCCGTCTGGCTGCAGCCCCTGCCGATGACCGGCTGTTGCCTGTCCTCTTGCGCAAGGGCGAACGAGAATTGGGCGGTGCGCTGTCCTGGATCGAACCGCAACCGCTTGCCGACTATCCGGCCACCGGGCCATTTGCCGGATTGCCGACACCGCGTGACATCACTGTGCGGCGTCAGGTCCTGGCCGAACCCTCGGCCGATCTCGCCGCACGAACCTGGGCCAGCCTTGCCGATGGCACGCCGCTGGTTACCGCCGGCGACCGCGGCGCGGGCCGGGTCGTGCTGTTCCACGTCACTGCCGAGGCAAGCTGGTCCAACCTGCCCATCTCCGGCCATTTCGTCGATATGTTGCGCCGTGTGGTGCAATTGTCGCGTGCTGTCTCGGGCGGCAGTGAAGCAGGCTCCGGCATCCTTCCGCCTTGGCGCCTGCTTGATGCCAATGCCGCTTTGCTACCCGCCAGCGGAGACGCCAAACCGCTTGATCTCTCCGGTGGGAAAGTGGTGCGGGCAGGCACCGACAACCCGCCAGGCCTGTATGGCGGCGAAGACGGCTTTGTCGCACTCAACCTTTTCGGACCCGGTGATGAACTGACGTCGATCAATATTCCCGAGTTTGAAGCGCCGGTCACCCGCTCGACGATCACCGGCGACAGCGCTGTCGATTTCAGACCCTGGCTGTTCGCTGCAGCCTTGATTGCCCTGCTGGCCGACACGCTGATCGTGCTGCTTCTCAACGGTGCCTTCCGCCGCCGAAGCCTGAAACCGGTGTCTGCAGCCGCTGCCATGGTTTTTGTTCTCGGCCTGTCACTCTCGATACTTGCCGCGCCGGGGTCTTCCCGCGCGCAGGATGCCCAGCCCGGCGATGCCGATCTGCTCGAAAGCCTCGACCGCACACGTCTGGCCTATGTGGTGACCGGGGATGATGAGGCCGACAAGATCTCCCAGCTCGGGCTCGACAGCCTTTCGCGCTATCTCTTCAGCCGAACCGCGCTCGAACCCGGCACGGCCATCGGGCTCGACATCGAGACCGCCCCGCTGGCGCTCTATCCGCTGATCTACTGGCCGATGAGCGAGGATGCAGACATCCCCTCACCCGAAGCCATCAGCCGGATTGACGCCTATATGAAAAGCGGCGGCACAGTGCTGTTTGATACAAAAGACCGGATTGTCGATCTCGGCGGCGGCTCCAGTGCCTTGACCGTCAGACTGCAGCAGATCCTTGCCAGTCTGGACATTCCCCCGCTTGAGCCGGTTCCCGCTGATCATGTCCTGACCAAATCATTCTTCCTGCTCGACACCTTTCCGGGCCGCTATTCCGATGGCCCGCTCTGGGTGGAAGCAACACCTCAGTCCGACAACCCGGCCGAACGCCCCGCACGCACCGGCGACGGTGTCTCCTCGATCCTGATCACCGGCAACGACATGGCGGCGGCCTGGGCTATCGACGATCAGGGCTTTCCGATGTTTTCCACCGTACCAGCCGACCCCTGGCAGCGCGAATATGCCTTCCGCGCCGGCGTCAACATCGTCATGTACATGCTGACCGGCAACTACAAGGCTGACCAGGTCCACATTCCCGCGCTCCTCGAACGGTTGGGACAGTGAAATGAGCCTGGCTTTTGATCCGTTCCTGCCACCGCCGGTGATCCTGGCAATCGCGTTGATGGCCCTGCTCCTGGTTGGATGGGCCATTGCCAAGCGCATGCGCGGGGCAATGCTTCGCGCACTAGCCCTGGCAGCTCTCGTTCTGGCGCTTGCCAACCCTGTCGCAAATTTCGAGGATCGCGAGCCGGTCACCAGCGTCGTTGCCATCGTTGTCGACCGCAGCCCCAGCCAGATGACCGCTGATCGCACCGCCCGGACCGATGCCGCCCTGCAAGCGCTGACCGAACGTCTCGCCAGGTATCCGGCGTTTGAAACCCGGATCATCGAAGCCGTGACCGACCCCGATGCCCAGTCTCCCTCCACCAGGCTGTTCGAAGCGCTGGGCTCGGGCATTCGTGATGTGCCGAGCTCCCGGCTTGCAGGCGCGGTGATGATCACCGACGGCCAGATCCATGACCTGCCCGGCTCGCTCTCCGCACTTGGTCTCGACGCGCCGCTGCACGGACTGATTGTCGGCGATACAGATGAAATGGACCGGCGGGTCGATGTGGTGCGCAGCCCCCGCTTCGGCATTGTCGGCGAAGACCAGGAGATCGTTTACAAGGTCAGTGAGGATGGAGCCGCCTCTCCCGGATCACCGGTCGATGTGACCGTCCGCGTCAACGGCAAACAGATTGCCACCGAAACAGCGCCAACAGGTCAAGAGGTTTCTTTCTATCTCAAGCTGCCGCGCGGCGGCGAGAACATTATCGAGTTTTCGGTCGACGAACTGGATGGCGAAGTCACCACTGCCAACAACCACACCGTCACGTTGATTGAAGGCATTCGTGAAAACCTGCGTGTGCTTCTTGTTTCCGGCGCTCCGCATTCCGGCGAGCGCACCTGGCGCAATCTGCTGAAGTCCGATGCGTCGGTCGATCTTGTGCATTTCACCATCCTGCGCCCGCCGGAAAAGCAGGACGGAACGCCGATATCCGAACTCTCGCTGATCGCCTTTCCAACCCGGGAACTGTTTGTCGAAAAAGTCGACGAGTTCGACCTGATCATCTTCGACCGCTACCAGAACCGTGGCGTTCTGCCGGTGCTGTATTACGATTACATCGCGCGCTATGTCGAAGACGGCGGCGCAATGCTTGTTGCTGCCGGCCCTGAATTTTCCGGGATCGAATCCATCGCTGATACTCCTTTGGCGCCCGCGCTCCCGGCTGCCCCCACCGGCACCGTGACCGATGCAGGCTATTATCCGCGACTGTCAGACAATGGCAGGCGCCACCCCGTCACCCGGACACTGCCGGGAAGCGCCAACGAGCCGCCCGACTGGGGCCGCTGGTTCCGCACGGTCGGCGTCGGCGCCACCACCGGCGACGTCGTCATGAGTGGTGCCAACAATGAACCGCTTCTCGTGCTCAATCGCTATGGCGAAGGCCGTGTGGCAATGCTGCTGTCCGACCACGGCTGGTTGTGGGCGCGTGGTTTTGAAGGCGGCGGGCCGCATGTGGCGCTCTACCGCCGCATTGCTCACTGGTTGATGAAGGAACCGTCTTTGGAAGAAGAAGCTCTGCGCGCAACCGCCAACGGCAGAACGCTTGTGGTCGAGCGGCAGACCATGGGCGACACCACAGAGCCCGCCACCGTCAAGCTGCCCTCCGGCGAAACTCGCGAGATCACGCTTTCGCCCGCCGGCGAAGGTCTGTTTCGCTCCGAGCAGGTGCTTGATCAGCAGGGGCTTGTCGAAGTCTCATCGGGGGCCTTGCGCGCACTGGCACATGTCGGTGCCGTCGACGCCCCCGAGTTTCGCGCCACCGTGTCGACCACTGACGTGATGGCGTCTTTGTCAACCGAAAGCGGGGGCCTGACCACGCGCGTCAACGCCGACGCCAGCGATCTGCCGCAGATCCTGCCAACCCGCTCTGCCCGCATCAATGCCGGAGACCGCATGGGCCTGCGCGCCAGCAATGAGAGCGTGCTCAAGGGTGTGCGGTCGATACCGCTGTTTGGCGGCTTTCTCGGGCTTGCCCTGATGATCCTGGCGCTGGGCGCCACGTGGTTCCGCGAAGGGCGCTAAGTCGTGCGCAAAGAAAACGGCGACCACATTGCTGTAGCCGCCGGGTGTATCAAACTGTCTTGGAGAGGGCTGTTCAGCTCGCCTCGGACAGCGTTTTTTCGTCGCCGAAATAGCTCATCTGATCCTCGGCCCAGGCCTTGATGCCGTAGGTTTTCACGGTGTTGCGCAACATCTTCATCCGCTGCCGCCGCTCTTCCTCGGGCATCGCCAGCGCCTGTTCGATCGCCGTGTCCATCGACCGGTGCGAGAACGGATTGGTGATGACGGCAGAAGACAGCTCAACGGATGCGCCAGCAAATTCAGACAGCACCAGCACGCCATCGCCATCAGTGCGCGCCGCCGCATATTCCTTGCACACCAGATTCATGCCATCGGCCAGCGGCGTGATCCAGCACACATCAGCAAGCTGATAATAGGCAATCAGGTCCTTGAACGGCACGGCGGTGGAAATCAGCGCCACCGGCTGCCATTCGAATGAGCCAAAGGTGCCGTTGATCCGGCCTGCCACCTGTTCGATCTCGCCCTGGATTTCCTCATAGGCGGCCATGCTGCGGTTGGCGCCGACCGACACGTGCATGAGGCGCACATTGCCGTGCATCTCGGGGTGTGACTGGAGCAAACGTTCGTAGCTTTCCAGCTGCTGGACACCGCCCTTGGTGTAGTCGGTACGTCCGACCGAGAGGATCAATTTGCAATCGCCAAGTTCCGCACGAATGGCGCTGGCGTTTTCGCGCGTTTCCTCCGACGCCGCCCGCTCCTGGATAAAATCCCAGTCAATGCCAACAGGTGCGCTGGAGATGCGGATCTTGCGACCCTGATACATCACCGATTCCGGCACCCTTCGGTCCGACAACGCGGTCCCTTCCCAGATGAAGTCCGGATTGACGTCTTTGCGAACCACCGATCCGACTTCCAGAAGACTTTGCGCCACATGAACAAAGTTCACCGCATAGCGCGGAATGTGGAAGCCGACGACATCGCAGGACAGAAGACTATCAACGATCTCACGCCGCCAAGGCAGCACGTTGAACATGTCAGCCGCCGGGAACGGCGTGTGATGGAAGAACGAGATTCTGACGTCAGGGCGCAACTTTCGCAGGTAGCCGGGCACCAGCCAGAGATTGTAATCATGCACCCAGACCACAGCGCCGGGTGCAGCTTCTGCGGCTGCGGCTTCGGCAAAGGCCCAGTTCACTTCTCGGAATGTCGGCCAATCGACCGGGTCATAATTGTAGCGTTCCTTGAACGAGTGCAGGATCGGCCAGAAGGCCTCTTTCGAGGTGATGTGATAAAAGCTCGAGACCTGATCCGGCGTCAGCGGCAGCCGGGTGACAGAGTATTTGCCATAGCTGTCTTCGATTTCGATAACCCGCTCGAAATCCGGATTGGCGGCATCGTCTGCCAGTTTCCAGGCAATCCAGGCGCCCTTGTCGACACGGCCGAAGAAGCCTTTCAGCGTCGGCACGATTCCGTTCGGGCTCTTGTTTTCCTTGAAAACGATCTTGCCGTTTTCCTCAACCTCCTCATAGGGCTGACGGTGATAGACGATGACAAGATCGCTAGCCATAGACTCAATATCCTTTTGGTAGTTCGTGCATATCGAAAGCACGGATAGCCTCCATTATGCCCGCAGCGCCGTGCGCTTGCGCCATATGAAGGTGCTCAAGATGAGCAACGCGCTCAACCAGAGAAGGTTCCGAATTTCCCACTGCAACTGCAGGCAAGCCGCATTCCAGCATGGACAGATCGTTGAGCGTATCGCCGGCACACAACACGCGGCTCGGCTCGATTGAGAGATACTCCACCAGCCTGCGCAGCGATGGCCCCTTGCTGACGCCATCGGGCAGGACGTCGAAGAACCGGTTGTCGGAGATCAGCCACTGGTGCCCCATCTCCTCGATGATCGAGCAGGCCGCGTCATCAAAACTTGCTGAATCCAGATCATAGCTCACCCGGTACCGAAAATCAGTCGGCTGCAACGACAAGCCCGCATGGCCTTCCAGCCGCGCCTTGACCTTGTCGCCCGCACCACCCCACCGTGCAGCAATCTCTTCTTCCAGATGAGCGATCGGCGACACCCCGGTCTCTGGCGAAACCCTGGCAATAGTTGTGCCGACATCGCCAACCGCATAATCCGGCCACGGCACACCGCGCTCGCGGCATAATTCCCCGATGAACTCCGGGTCGCGTCCGGTCACGAAGATCAGGCCCACAGTGTCGCGATTGGCCTCGATCCAGCCATAAAGCCGCTGACGATCCTCTTCACTGCCCCCAAGAAAGGTGCCGTCAAGATCCGTGGCCAGCACGAACTGCCGGCTATGGAGTGGATTGTCTGTGGTGCGTGTCGAATTCATTCGGCTGCCTCCGTTGCAACGGCAATAGGATGGTCTGTCGAGATCAAGAGACCCCGGAGTTCGCTTTTAATCGGGCGTGACCAGAGTTTCGCGAATGTGTTCTGGACATCGGCGTCCTGATGCAGGATCCGGTATACGCTTTTCCCTGTCCCGCCCCCAAATTGACGTTTCACGTCCGGCGCGGCGCGCCACGGAAGCCAATGCAGTTCCCCAGGGAACCCGCGCCGACAGTGCGGGTTTTCACATGGGGAAGTGGTGGGGACGACAGATCTTCGGCTTGTGTGCCTGGATAAGTCATATAGCCCTATGTAGGGTTATCCGTGTTGCAACGCAACCTTCCTGCCGCCGTAGCGCAACCAGACCGGGCCCGGACCGTGTTCCAATCCGCGCATCTACGGGGGTTCAAGACGGCATGAAATATCGAAGCAAAACGTCGACACCTGACCGACTTGCGCCCACCTATTTCAGATTCAGATGCCGGATGTCGCCTTCAATCGTCATCGGATCGACCGCGCCAAAACAAGCGGCAAGAAGCCGATGCGCGTCAAACGGACCGGGCATCGTCAGTGCACCCGGCTTAGTCCGCGCAAAGCCAAGCGGCGCATAATAGGGTGGATCTCCAACCAGCAGGACAATCTGACTGCCGGACGTTTCCGCTGCTGCCAGTGCTATGCGCACCAACTCCCTACCGATACCGAGGTTCTTGTGCGACGGCCGCACCGCAAGTGGCCCAAGCAGATGACCGGCAACCGCACCGGCCCAGATCGGGGTCATGCGCACCGAGGCAATTATCTCTCCCCGGTCGCTTGCGACAAAGGAAAGCTGCCGGTCATGCGGCCCTTGCTCGCGCACCCGCTCGGCGGCACGCACAAAGCGGCCCGGACCAAAGGCCTCTTCGTTGATGAGGTCAATGGCTGCATCGTGAGACGCGTCTTCAGTGAGAAAGACGATATTCTGAAAGGGCATGATGGAGTTTTCCGGAAACGGTCGACAAACATGACGGAACACCCGCGTTTCCCGCGGGTAATAATCTGTTCAGCGTCGTCGCAAAGCCTTGGCTGGCATCCGGTTTTCCTTTTTATTCGACTATCGCCCATAGCAAAGCAAACCGTTGTAGTCCAATGCAAAACGCACCGTTCACCCTCGCAGCCTTCGCTTTTTGCGTCCCGGGGCTTATGTCATGGGAAAGGAGACAGATCATGGGTATGCTGGTAGATGGCGTCTGGAACGACGTCTGGTACGACACGAAATCAACAGGTGGCCACTTCAAGCGCAAGGACTCTTCCTTTCGCAACTGGGTGATGGCCGATGGCGAACCGGGCCCCTCGGGCGATGGCGGCTTTGCTGCCGAAGCCGGAAGATATCATCTCTATGTCTCGCTGGCTTGTCCGTGGGCACACAGAACACTCATTTTCCGCAAGCTCAAGGGGCTGGAGGACGCCATCTCGGTCTCCATCGTTGATCCCTACATGGGCAAGAACGGCTGGGAGTTTCATGACCGCGACGGCGGAACCGCCGATCACCTGGGTGGCGCGGACTACCTCTGGCAGGTCTATGTCGCGGCCAAGTCAGACTATTCAGGCCGGGTCACAGTACCAGTATTGTGGGACAAGAAGACCAAGACAATCGTTTCCAATGAATCCGCCGAAATCATCCGCATGCTGAACTCGGCTTTCGACGCGATCGCCAAGCCTGCGCCCGATTACTATCCGGCGGAATTGCAGACCGAGATCGATGAGATCAACGAGATCGTCTACGACAAGGTCAACAACGGCGTTTACAAAGCAGGCTTTGCCACCACGCAAGACGCCTACCTGGAGCATGTCACCGAGCTTTTCGATACGCTCGATATGCTCGACGAGCGTCTGCAGGAAAATCGCTATCTGGCCGGCGACGAACTGACAGAAGCAGACTGGCGTCTTTTCACCACGCTTGTGCGGTTTGATCCCGTCTATGTCGGACACTTCAAGTGCAACATCCGCCGTATCGCCGATTATCCGGCGCTATCGAGCTATCTGCGTGAACTGTATCAGATCCCGGGCATTGCCGAGACGGTGAACATGGATCACATCAAGAACCACTATTACGGCAGCCACGACACCATCAACCCGACCGGTATCGTGCCGGTTGGCCCGGAGCTGGATCTGCTGGAACCCCACGGTCGCGACGGCCTGGAAAAAGCGGCCTGAGCAGCTTCATCGGAACCTCTGTCAGGGGCAAGGCGTTGATATCTCGTATATGCAATACGATATAGAGAGTGTCCCTGACAGCAGACCAACCTTGGAGAAAAGCTATGGCCTATACAATCGACAGAGCATTCAGCGACACCTCGTTCAATGAGATCGACAAACGCACCCGCAAGGCTCTTGGCGACCATGGCTTTGGTGTGCTCACCGAAATCGATGTCGCGGCGACGATGAAGAAAAAGCTCGACGTCGACATGCCGCCCTATCTCATTCTCGGCGCTTGCAATCCCTCGATGGCGCATCAGGCCATCGGCATTGAGCCGCGCATCGGCGCCATGCTGCCCTGCAACGTCATCATCCGCGACATCGGCAATGGCGAGATCACCGTCAGCGCAGTTGACCCGGTCGCCTCCATGCAGGCTGTTGGCAACCAGCAGTTGACCGACGTGGCCGGCGAGGTCCGAAGCATGCTTGAAAACGCGGTGCGCGACATCTGATGCTAAAGCGTGTTCCGAAAAGTGGAAACCGATTTTCGGAATAAAGCACGCGCTAAAACAAAAACCTGATGCACGTTGCTTGAATACAATTCAATGCAACGTGCTTTAGGTTTTCAGGACAGCTGCGAGGTCAGGTCTTGATTTTGTAGCCTGTCTTGAAGGTCCATCCGATGATGCCGAGGCAGATGAGCATGAACGCGGCAATCATCATCAGGCTGACCCCGATATTGATGTCGGAGGTACCGTAGAAGGCCCAGCGGAAGCCCGAGATCAGATAAACCACCGGGTTGAATAGGGTAATGGTCTGCCAGAATGGCGGCAGCATCGAAATCGAGTAGAAGCTGCCGCCCAGAAACACCAGCGGCGTGATCACCAAAAGCGGCACCATCTGCAGCTGTTCAAAATTCTTTGACCAGATCCCGATGATGAAGCCGAACAGGCTGAACGAGATACAGGTCAGCGCCAGAAATGCCAGCATTGCACCCCAGTGCAGGATCTCGAAGTCGACAAAGAATTTGGCTGTAGCCAGGATAACCAAGCCAATCAGCGCCGATTTGGTTGCCGCAGCCCCGACATAGCCCAGAACAATTTCGACGAAAGAAACGGGCGCCGTGTGCAGCTCATAGATCGAGCCGAGAAATTTCGGGAAATAGATCCCGAACGAGGCATTCGAAATGCTCTGGGTCAGCACCGACAGCATGATTAGCCCGGGCACGATGAAGGCGCCGTAGCTGACACCGTCTATCTCCTGGATGCGCGAGCCGATTGCAGCGCCAAAGACGATAAAATACAGCGATGTGGACAGCACCGGCGAAATCAGGCTTTGTGACAGCGTGCGGAAAAACCGCGCCATTTCAAAAGAGTAGATGGATTTGACGGCCTGGAAATTCATGATTTGTCCTCCACCAGGCCGACGAATATATCTTCGAGCGAACTTTGCCTTGTTTCGATATCGCGCAGGATGAGCCCGGCGTTGCTCAAATCCGCAAACAGCGATGCGATACCGGTCCGCTCGCCATTGGCCTCGTAGGAATAGATCAGCGTTTGGGTTTCGGCCTCGTAATCGAGATCGTAGCGGCTGAGCGCGTCCGGAATGGCCTTGAGCGGCTGCATCAACTCGACCCGCATCTGCCGCTTGCCCATGCGCTGCATCAGCGTCGCCTTCTCTTCCACCAGCAACAGCTCACCCTTGCTGATGACCCCGACGCGGTCGGCAATCTCTTCCGCTTCCTCGATGTAATGCGTGGTCAATATGATGGTCACGCCATCTGCCTTGAGCTGCCTTACGACGTCCCACATCTCCTTGCGCAATTCCACATCGACGCCAGCCGTCGGCTCATCGAGAAACAGCACGCGTGGCTCGTGGCACAGCGCCTTGGCGATCAGCACCCGCCGCTTCATGCCGCCCGACAGCTCCATCGTCTTGGCGTCTTTCTTGTCCCACAGCGAGAGTTTTTCGAGAATGCTCTTGAGCAGTGCAGGGTCGTTGCGCTTGCCGAACAGGCCACGGGTAAAGCGCAGCGCATCGATCACCGTCTGAAATGGCTCGAGCGCAATTTCCTGCGGCACCAGCCCGATCAGCGACCGCGCTTGACGAAAATCACCGACCACATCGTATCCACCGACCTTTGCAGAGCCGGAACTCGCATTGACCAACCCGCAGATGATCGAGATCAGCGTGGTCTTGCCCGCTCCGTTGGGTCCGAGAAGCGCCAGAATTTCGCCCTCGTCAATTTCCAGATTGACATTTTTCAGCGCCTGAAAGCCGCCATCATATTGTTTGGAGAGGTTTTGGACTGAAAGAATTGGAGACATGGGTGTCTTCTCGAAATCGAAGGAATGAACCGGCAGATGCAGCAAATGCGGAATGGCCGGACAGAATAAACAAAATGCGCAGTCGCTCAGAGTTAAGCCCTAACAGGCTGCGTTCAAGTGCACCCGGCAAAAACCGCGTCAATTCCTGTCAGCAGTGTGTGCGTCCGGCATAGATAGCCGCCCGCGGTTCTTAGTGACGAGCCGCGTCACCAGGTCGCGCTGATCGCCACGCGGCCCGACAGCTCCTCAAGCCGTCTTCGCGTTGCTGCTGTCACCCCATCCGGCAGCGCATCGAGTGCGAAGAACCCGCTTTCGACAATCTCGCGGTCCGGCAGTTTGGCCACGGTTTGCATGACCGTGCAGCGATAGAAGGCGACATGATCGCGACGACTGGTGCGTGAGTTGAAATAGACCGCGAACAACTCCGGCGGCCCGACAATGTCGAGATTGCCTTCTTCGCGCAATTCCTTGATCAGCGCGTCACTGAGTGTTTCGTCGCGCTCGACGCCGCCGCCGGGCATGTGCCAGCCGGGCACATAGGAGTGGCGCACCAGAAACACCCGGCCCGTCTCATCGAATGCCGCCGCACGGACACCGAGCGTCATGCCGCGCGCCAACGCGAACCAGGCATGTAACACCCTGGTCACCAGCCGCGCTCGCCAGTTGCGCATTTCCGGTGGCGTGTGAACTTCGCCATCCACGGCTTGCGGCACTCTGGCAGGATCGCTATTGCTCAAATCATGTTCCGGCTTGCTCATATTTCCGATATCCACCTTGGCCCCATGCCGCGTCTGTCTGTCGCCCAACTCGCGTCCAAGCGGATTACCGGCTATGTGAACTGGCATCGCAACCGCCGCAAGCATCTTTTCGGAAACACGCTGGAGAATGTGATCGCCGGCATGCGTCATTCAATGCCCGATCATGTGGCGATTACCGGCGATCTGGTCAATCTGGCGACACGCACGGAAATTGAAGCTGCACGACTGTGGCTTGAAATCCATTTCGGCCCGCATAAGACCACCGTGGTGCCCGGCAATCACGACGCCTATGTGCCCGGAGCACTGGCCAGATCCACCGCCGCCTGGCAGCCATGGCTGTCATCCGATACTCCCGCACCCGACGGATCGCTGTTTCCCAGTTACCGCAAGCGCGGACCGGTTGCCCTGATCGGTTGCTCCACGGCCAACGCCACATTGCCCTTCATGGCCACTGGCGAATTCGGCCACAAGCAAGCCCGCGCTGCGGGACAACTGCTGGAGCAGGCGAAGCGGGACGGACTGTACAGGGTTGTCTTGATCCATCACCCGCCGGTGCGCGGAGCAGCGCCCTGGCACAAGCGGATGCGCGGCATTGGCCGCTTTGCAAAGATGTTGAAGTTGCACGGCGCCGAACTTGTGCTGCACGGCCATACCCATCTCGACACATTGCATTATCTCAAGGGCTGCGATGGGCCGGTTCCGGTGGTCGGCATTGCCTCGGCAAGCCAGGGGCCGGGTGGCCGCAAACCGCTCGCCGGCTTCAACCTTTTCGAGATCGACGGCGAACCCGGTAACTGGCAAACCGTCCACCGCCGCATGCAACTGGGCCCGGAAGGTCCGGGTATGCTGGAAAATCAGGCAGGCGTGATCAGCGTTGAAGAAGAGCTATAGCGCATCGTCCGCTTAAGGGGTTAGCTGATCATTGCCGACAGCCGGTCCCAGAAGGCCAGCACGAGGGCAGCAGCGCCTGCGACACAGCCAAGAATGAACCAGGACGCACCAAGCACCAGACCGGCGCCGCCAGTGCGCTCAGGCAACGGTTGCTCGGCTGCTTTGGCGTTCGAAACAGCAGCCTCTTGCCTGACGGGCAGGCTCTTGTGAGCAGCTGGGTCGATTTCAGCCGGCGCGGCAAGGTTGCTTGCCACCTGCGGCATTGCCGGTGCCCGATCGTCCGTTTCCTTGGCCGTCTGGCGAGATGCATCTGCCTTCATCGATTCGAAATCGCCGGCCAGAATCCGTTCGCGCTCGATCACCCGTTCGGCAATATAGCGGCTGACCGAATCCGCCGTCGTTGCCATGTCGCTGGTGTCGGACATGATCACCCGGCCAAGCCGCGTATCACGGACAAAACGGAACACCCGCCGGTCATGGCCCATATGCACATGCGCTACCGCATCAATCCACAGCCGTGGCTGCAATCCGGTGGAAACGCCGAAGTCAAATCGGTCATCGGCCGGATCAATATCGGCCAGCACAGGCCGGATTTCGTCAGCCAGCAACTCCAGCCGGGCGCGGTCGGCATCGCGCATGTCGACCACCACATCAGTGCGGTCGGCAGTAGCAATTTTCACTTCACGCACGATATCTGACAGGCGGCGATCATTGGCAGGCGTCTTGGGTCGGTCGGTCATGACATTGTTCCAGCAAGGACTTGGTTAACAACTCCTTACCACAGGCCGCTCTTCATGGCGACAATGCGGCAGCACCCGATTACGGACGTGGTAAAGAGCCGCAGCCGCTGTTTTGGGCGTTTTTTCGCCTGTTACCGGCCAGGTGCGAAAAGTTTCAGGCTTCGCTGGTCAGCGCCTGCCCCAGCACCCGGATGATCGCGTCAGGCGATTCTTCAGGCAGCATATGGCCAAGGTCCGGCAACACGCTGAAGGCAAACGAGGCCGGCAACGTGCTCGGCGACGGGCATGGCAGAACGGTGTCAGCCGTGCCCCAGATCACAAACACCGGCATGGCGAGTGCTGCAAGCGCATCACCCGGCAACACGCCCTGCCCTTCATCCGGCCCGTTCGGGAACATCGCCTGATAGGTTTCGTCCAGCGCCTCAAGCACACCCGGCTTCGATCGGACGGCGACGAAGTGATCAATCACCGCTGGCTGCATGACAAAGCCCGGCGCCGACATCTCATTCAGACACGCGCGGACTTCGGCCTCCGATGTGGCCTTGGCATAGCGCGCCAGCAGCCCGGCATTGGTGCTCTTGGCCATGCCGCCCGGCGCCACCAGTGTCAGTGTTTTCACCCGGTCCGGCGCGCGCATGGCGATCAGCGCCGACACCGCGCCGCCCATCGAGTGTCCCGCCAGATGAAACACCGAAACGCCGGCCGCATCCAGCCCGGCCAGAATGGCCTTCGCCATCCGGCCCGCACCGCCACGGCCATCAGCATCGAGTGATCCGCCATGCCCCGGCAGATCCACAGCCATGACACGCACAGAATCCGGCAATCCCGCCTTCACCGGATCCCAGGTCGAGCCGTCACCGCCGAAGCCGTGCAATAGCACAAGCGGGATGCCGCTCTCGGGGCCTGAAAATTCAATGTGAAGTCCGGTCATGAAGCTCCCTTCCCTGCCACCCATAGGCAAACCGCCGCGCTTGTGTTGCGCGGCGGTCTATCCATTTCAACTCAGCCTTGCTGCGCTGCCAGCACCCTGTTGGCCGCCGACATCACCGCTTCCAGCGATGCCGCCACGATATTGGTGTTGACGCCCGCGCCATAGAGTTTGCCCACCGGCGTTTCCATCTGCATGTAGCAGATGGCGGCTGCATTGGAGCCGTGCTGCATCGAGTGCTCGGAATAATTCGCCACCGTCAGCTCGATGCCGAGATAGGCCGTCAGCGCATTGACGAAGCCGTCGATGGGCCCGGTGCCGCGGCCCTCGATATGCTTGGTCACGCCATTGTCGGTGATCTCCGCCGAAACCACCCGCACGCCCTTGTTGGCCGGGTCGGTGTGAGTGTGATGATCGACAAAGCCAAGGCGCGCGCCGGGCTGGCTGACATAGAGCTCCATGAAGCTCTCATGGATCCGCTTCGGCGGAAGCTCGACGCCTTCCTCATCGGTGATGCGCTGGATTTCCTCGCGGAATTCCACCTGCAGCGCCCGCGGCAGATCAAGCCCGTAATCCTCCTTCAGGATATAGGCGATGCCGCCCTTGCCCGATTGCGAGTTGATCCGGATGATCGCCTCATACGAGCGACCCACATCGTTGGGATCGATCGGCAGATAGGGCACTTCCCACTCCGGCTTGTTGGCCTTGCGGATTGCCTTGATGCCCTTGTTGATCGCGTCCTGGTGCGAGCCGGAAAACGCCGTATAGACCAGCTCACCCACATAAGGATGCCGCTCGGGGATCTTCATCTCGTTGGAATATTCAAACACATCCTTGATCCGCTCGATGTCCGAACAATCAAGCTCCGGGTCCACCCCTTGGGTGAACATGTTCAGCGCCAGGGCCACCACATCGACATTGCCGGTGCGCTCGCCATTGCCGAACAGCGTGCCCTCGACCCGGTCCGCACCCGCCATCAGCGCCAGCTCGGTGGCGGCAATGCCAGTGCCGCGGTCATTGTGCGGATGCAGCGAAATCAGCACATTCTCGCGGTTGTCGATGTTGCGGCACATCCATTCGATCTGGTCGGCATAGATGTTCGGCGTCGCCATTTCCACCGTCGACGGCAGGTTGAGGATCAGCTTGTTGTCCGGCGTCGGCTGGATGATCTCGACAACGGCGTTGCAGATCTCCAGCGCCACTTCCAGCTCGGTGCCGGTGAAACTCTCCGGCGAATATTCAAACCGGAAATCGCCGCCGGCTTTCTCCGCCATCTCCTTGACCATCTTCGCCGCATCGACGGCAATCTGCTTGATCCCGGCCACGTCCTTGTCAAACACCACCCGGCGCTGTAGCTCCGATGTCGAATTGTAAAAATGCACGATCGGTCGGTTGGCGCCCTCAAGCGCCTCGAATGTACGGGTGATCAGCTCGGGCCGGCACTGCACCAGCACCTGCAGCGACACATCATCAGGCACCCCGCCCTCTTCCACGCACCAGCGGGCAAAATCAAAATCGGTCTGCGAGGCTGACGGAAACCCGATCTCGATTTCCTTGAAGCCCATGTCCA
Source organism: Hoeflea sp. (assembly GCA_051251555.1). GTDB lineage: Bacteria > Pseudomonadota > Alphaproteobacteria > Rhizobiales > Rhizobiaceae > Hoeflea. Next base: position 202,419 of record JBPOEW010000005.1, on the reverse strand, counting down.
GGAGTAACTGGAACATCCGCGCCTTGCGGTCATGCCCCATCGGGTTGATCAGCGACTGGTTGCCGTCGCGCAGATCCACCGAGCACCAGATCGGCGCTTTCTCGATCCGCTTGGACGGCCAGGTCCGGTCGGCAAGATCGATCAACGGATAGGCGTGGTATTTCTGCGATGCCGTCGGCATGCCCTTTGGTCCGGATGGTGTGTGTGCGGTCATAATCGTCTCTCGTTTCCTGGCCCTGGCCCGGCGTCGCAATGAAGCGGCATCCACAGGCACTCTAGGCCGTCATGTTGCATTCAGGAAAAAATGTAAAGTCGCGAGAGGAGCAGCGTCGCCAGCGGTTTCGACCGCCGGACGCTCCTCAACGAGCCCGACGATCGCCGCTAAGTGCGAGAAGTAGGCCACCAAGACGCGCACACGAAACCGCCGGCGCTGCAAAGCGGGCGAATGAGGTCTCGGAGGGGCGTGTGGTCGAGGTCATGGGGAAAAGATAGCCGTGGCGGGGTGGGATGGCAAGAGGTGTTTAAGTGTCACGAATTCCACTTGGTGCTATAGGGTAGTAATTTTTGGAGAACTCGTTTCGGTAACCGTTTCATCTAACACCGGCCGAGGTCCTGAATTAACTTCAGGAACGGGACGATTCATAGCCATGCTCGCGTCCAACTTGGTCTGGTCAAATTCTCTCCTCAAAACGATCGGGCGCTCCGCTTTGATCGCCTTCCCAAATGCCAAAAACTCAAACTTACCCAGATTTGGAATTAGCCGTGTATGCTGACTACTATACACACTTTCCAAGAAATTCAGGCTGGTTTGATCAATCAAGCTGTGTGTCAAAAACGTGTTACATTGAGATAGGATGGTTTTGCTTACCAATGCCGTCCTCTGTGTAATAACTAGCAAACCAACACCATATTTTCTACCTTGTAGTGCGATCTGCCCGATACGCTCGACAACCCATTTGGTTTCGCCGTCAAAGCCGCTACCAAATGCTTCGGGCACAATTGTGTGAGCTTCTTCCAGACAAATTAACACCTGCCGCGCGCGTCTATTGTCTCGTGCCCAGTTCATGATTGCAGACAGGTAAATCTCTGTCAGTCGTAATCCAGCTTTTGAATTGGAAATTTCAGAAAGCTCGAATAGCGCTAAACTGGAAGTATCTCCGGCCAAAAATTCATGTATGGATTTCGCAGTTTCTTCCCGAATTTCATTCAGGATCTTCTTCAATTTGACCTTTTCTTCTTTTGCATTGAATCCGAGAGAATCGATCGTTGCGAGCAAACCTTCTATTGCTGCAGCTTTTTTGGAATCTGGTCTAGGGAACACAGGATTTAGGTCAGCAAGTCGCTCTCGATAGTCGCCTGTGAAATCGACACAAAACACCTTAGCTCCTCGCTCAATTGCGTTTCTCACAATATCGAGTGCGACCTCGGTTTTCCCTGTCCCGGTTACACCCAAAATCGCTGTGTGATACTCAACAAGATCATCGAGGCGAGCGACAGCATCAATGTTGGTCGATGGGACTTTACCAATTTTGAATTCGCGTGGTCCTACCGTAGGCGCTTCGAAAACTCTGGAGCTAGCCGAGAACAACGGCGTATTCATCGCAGGCAGCCACCCATATTTTTTGAACCCTTCATCAGCGGTGTATTTGCCAAGCTGCGCTGCCTTAACTACGTGTGTCCCTCTTGGGTTTTGGTCAAAGCTCTCTTCCACAGTTTCAGCTCCAACAATCTGATAAAAAACATCAAAGCCAGACACATTCACAAAGACCACATCTCCTTCCTCCAACTCTGCATACGCAGCAACCTCGAAGGCGATACTTCCAATTGTCGAGTTTTCAACCACAAAGCCGACCAATTTTGCGTCGTCTGCCCCACTCAAGCGGGATAAGAATCCCTTTGTCATTTCATCGTCGTGGCTAGCGCAGACCATTCCCGGAGGTAGAGCAATCCTGTCCGCGACGGGTGCAACCACAAGGCCAGTCCCAACCACGTCAGCTCCTTGAATCTGCGAAAACAACGACACTACGAATTGTTGCTCGCCATTCGGCAGGCTCGCGGTAAAAAGGCGATTATTGGGCCAGAGTGAACCTGAAGCTAGCTTCACGCGCACAATATTTGGGTGATCAATGCGATCAATGTGGCCGACCGTCGTAAACTCAGTTGTCTGTCGGCTATCTTCAACGAGCTTTCGAATTGCTTCAGCCGTTCGCTCGACGGGTTTTCCAATAACCACCAATATCCAAAAAAGCAGCAGCCAACTCATTACAGCAAAAGAGTTTTGGTGAGCTGCAACTATGCTAATCACAGCGGGGCCGGAGAATAGAACCTCACCTTGCCCGAAGATCGATGTAATGCGGAATGCAAACCGGCCAGGAGCTGATCTTCCGTCCTTATCATGCATAAAAAGTGCGTAGATTGCCAAGGATACGACAATCATAGAGAAAACAATCAGCCAAAAACGGGTTGTCTCAAGCTCACCAACAAACTGCGTGACATCACTTAGGTCCATTGGAACCAAAACTAGTAATGCACCTACTGCGCTTATAATGGCGTCACGTGGAGGCACGAACCAAGGCGCCGACAGCAAACCCAAAAACCAATATGATATTGCACATACTAACCATACAGTCTCAACGCCCCCAGTAGGCACGAAAGTGCCTGTGCTCATCCAGAACACAATGACAGCGATCAAGGCGTTCACGAGCAGGACAAAGCTTCGTTCTTTAAGTGTGGCGTATGGTTTCATCGAACTGGCACCGAATTGAGTCTACTGCGTTAGAAACCCTATTATCTTCATCCTCTAGTTGAAAGAAACTTTTCAGCTGCCCCTGACGCAGGGGTGCCCCTCCGGCATGACGGAGTATGTGCGAACCACAGCCCCCAATCTCCCCCCTTGCGGGGGAGATGTCGCCGTAGGTGACAGAGGGGGGTGACGCCGCAAACACCGGACCCGGATCAATACCCCCCTCTGCCCTGTCGGGCATCTCCCCCGCAAGGGGGGAGATCAAACGCAGCACCCCACAGCCCCAACCTCCTCCTTGAGGCAGACCGAAAGGCGAGGCGTGGCCGTGGCTCGTCCCTGAGAGACAAGCGCGAGCGCAGACGATCTGGGATGGGAGTCTGCCGCAGGAGGCAAACACGCACCTCTCCTCTCCCCTTGTGGGAGAGGAAGAAAAATCATGGCCTTGGTGCGTGAGCGCCAAGTCATAGATTTTTCAGGTGAGGGGGAAGTTTCCGGTGCCGAAACAGGCCCCCTCTCTTGCAAAATCTATGACTTAGCTGACGCTAAGCTCATGATTTTGCTTTCTCCCCCACCAAGGGGGAGAGGGTGCAAGCCGCAACATCGTATGGAGATTAGTGCCATTTTCATCCCCACCTCCCGCCCCCATGCCATACTTCGTCCGCTCCCGCTGCCAGATGGACCCGCGAACGTTGCGGACCAGGCGGGAGGAAGGCCTTTCGGGATCTGTCGTAACGTGCGGCAAGTCGCGGGAGGAGGCGGAGGCCATCGGGGTTCCGCTGGCGGGCGGTCGGGTTCGGCCGTGCAAAGCCAGCCACCGGGCCGGCACCCGTTTTCACAACGCCACAGTGGCGGCAGGAAACGGAGCATCCGGTCCGGGCCTGTGGCGGACATGAAGCGCCGAGTGCTGCGCGTCAGGGTCCGTGCCGGAATGTCGAGAACCACTCCCGCGGTCTGTCCTGATCGCGGCCGGAGCAATCCGGGCGGGGATAAACTCCCGCAGAGTGCGAGGCGCCGTCTGTCGGATGCGGACATCATCCGGCGATACTCGGGCCGTGCGCGCGCTGCGCCACCCATACCACTCCTTCCAGAGGCAAAGCCCGCGTGCGGCCCTCCGGACTTGAAAACAATCGAAACCCGTCGGCCAAATCAGCCGCGGGGAATTTGGTGTGGAGTCAGGGGACAGTTTACTTTTGGCAATGTGCTTCCTTTGGGCTCGGTGCCGAAAGTAAACTGTCCCCGCCATGGCGCGACATGCGGCGAAGGCTGCCCTTTTTCACCAAATCCCGCATCAGCCCTTGCCTATGCCCCCGGATTTTCCTAATTCCCCCTGACGCATGATCCCCGGCAGCGCCGGACCCGCGCCCCGAACCCGTTGCATGCGCCACCCCTCCCCCATGACCAGGATGCCCCATGACCATGAAGGATGAGACCGTGATCCAGACCCCCTACTATCTGATCGACAAGTCAAAGCTCTTGATCAACATGGAAAAGATCGCCCATCTGCGCGAGGCATCCGGCGCCAAGGCGCTGCTGGCGCTCAAATGCTTTGCCACCTGGGGCGTGTTCGATTTTATGGCCGATTACATGGACGGCACCACCTCGTCCTCGCTCAACGAGGTGCGGCTCGGCAGGGAGAAATTCGGCAAGGAAACCCACGCCTATTCTGTGGCCTATGCCGATCACGAGATCGACGAGGTGGTTTCCCACGCAGACAAGATCATCTTCAATTCGATCGGCCAACTCACCCGCTTCGCCGGCAAGGCCGACGGCATCACCCGCGGCCTGCGGCTCAATCCCGGCGTGTCGTCCTCCACTTTTGATCTCGCCGATCCGGCGCGCCCGTTCTCGCGGCTGGGCGAGTGGGATCTGAAAAAGGTCGAGCCGGTCATGGAGATGATCTCCGGCTTCATGATCCACAACAATTGCGAAAACGGCGATTTCGCGCTGTTTGACGAGATGCTCGGCAACATCGAGCAGAAATTCGGCCCGCTTTTGAAAACGGCCGAATGGGTCAGCCTCGGCGGCGGCATCCATTTCACCGGCGAGGACTATCCGCTCGACATTTTCGCCGAGCGACTCAAGCGCTTTTCCGGCGACTATGGCGTGCAGGTCTATCTCGAACCGGGCGAAGCCTCGATCACCAGATCGACGACGCTGGAAGTCACCGTGCTCGACACGCTGTTTAACGGCAAGAACCTCGCCATTGTCGACAGCTCTATCGAAGCCCATATGCTTGACCTGCTGATCTACCGCGAAAACGCCAAGATCGAACCAAACAGCGGCGATCATCGTTACATGATCTGCGGCAAGTCCTGCCTCGCCGGCGATATCTTCGGCGAGTTCGATTTCCCGGCCAAACTATCCATCGGCGACCGGATTTCGATCCAGGACGCCGCCGGCTATACAATGGTCAAGAAAAACTGGTTTAACGGCGTGCAAATGCCGTCAATCGCCATCCGTGAACTGGATGGCAGCATCAGAACGGTCCGTGAATTTGATTACACGGATTTCGAACACAGCCTCTCGTAGGCATCTGACGATTGGACGTAAGGAGTTAGTCCCCATCATGAAGAAGAACGTACTCATCATCGGCGCCGGCGGCGTCGCCCAGGTCGTCGCCCACAAATGCGCCCAGAACAATGACGTGCTTGGCGACATCAACATCGCCTCGCGCACGAAGGATAAATGCGACGCCATTATCGCTTCCATTGGCGAGAAGAACGCCATGAAGCAGGAAGGCGTGCTCAAGGGCCATGCGCTTGACGCCATGGACATCGAGGCCACCAAGGCGCTGATCAAGTCGACCAACTCGCAGATCGTCATCAATGTCGGCACCGCATTCCTCAACATGTCGGTCATGCGCGCCTGCCTCGACACCGGTGCCGCCTATATCGACACCGCCATCCATGAAGAGCCGGGCAAGATCTGCGAAGCTCCGCCCTGGTACGGCAACTACGAATGGAAGCACGCTGACGAAGCCGCTGAAAAGGGCGTCACCGTCATCCTCGGCGCCGGCTTCGATCCGGGCGTCGTCAACGCCTATGCAGCGCTGGCCAAGAATGATTATTTCGACAAGGTCACCGATGTTGATATCGTCGACATCAATGCCGGCAGCCACGGCAAGTATTTCGCCACCAATTTCGACCCGGAAATCAATTTCCGCGAGTTCACCGGCGTGGTCTATTCCTGGCAGAACGGCGAATGGCAGACCAACAAGATGTTCGAGATCGGCAAAACCTACGACCTGCCCGTCGTCGGCCCGTCGAAGGCCTATCTCTGCGGCCATGACGAGGTGCATTCGCTGGCCAAGAACATGGACGGCGCCGATGTGCGCTTCTGGATGGGTTTTGGCGACCACTACATCAACGTCTTCACCGTGCTCAAATCAATCGGGCTTCTGTCCGAACAGCCGGTCACGCTGGCTGACGGTTCCGAAGTGGTGCCGCTGAAAGTGGTCAAGGCCTGCCTGCCCGACCCGGCGTCGCTGGCGCCCGAATACACCGGCAAGACCTGCATTGGCGATTTCGTCAAGGGCACCAAGGACGGCGTCGAGCGCGAAGTCTTCATCTACAATGTCGCCGACCACAAGGACGCCTACAACGAAGTGGGCAGCCAGGGCATTTCCTACACCGCCGGCGTGCCTCCGGTCGCAGCCGCCATGCTGGTCGCCACCGGTGAATGGGATGTGAAAAAGATGGCCAATGTCGAGGAGCTCGATCCCAAACCGTTCCTCAACATCTTGAACCACAACGGCCTGCCAACCCGCATCAAGGACGCCGAGGGCGACCGCGCGCTGGACTTTTCCTGACAGCCTGAGGCTGTATGTGAGCGCGTAAAAATCGAGCCCCCGCTGGTAAGTCCAGCGGGGGCTTTTTGCTATTATGGGGTAAGGTGGCTTTCAGTCCGTTGCGACCGCAGCAACAGTCGGCACAAGCCAACTCAGGCCTTGATCAGGCTTTCAATGACGCGCACCACGTCCGCACACTTGCCATCATCCAGTCCGTCAGGATGCGGAGACGCAAACCGGCCATTGTCATTGTCGAAATAGCGCCCCGAAGCCGTGGCAAACTCCGCGTCCAGCGCCGCACGCACAAGGACGGTCGCGCCGATGGCCAGATCGCCACCAGCGACGCCAAAACCTTCCTTGACCATCTTGCTGCCCAGCATCGAGCCGGGATTGACCGCGATGATCACAGGCCCCTTGTCCTTGAGCTCCTCGGCAAGATGCCGCGACCACATCGTCAGCGCCAGCTTGCTCTGCGCATAAGCCTCCATTGCGGAGAGCTGGCGTTGGCCTTCAAGGGCCGAGAGGTCAACCGGCGCCTGCGCCGCCGACGACAGGTTCACCACCCGCCCGTCCGGACGCATCAGCGGTAGCAGCCGTTGGGTCAGCAGCCAGGGCGCGATTGTGTTGACCGCGAACCGCACATCAAGCCCCGCCGGCGTGGTGGTATTGTCAGTCTTGAAAATCCCGGCATTGTTGATCAGCACATCAAGGTGGTCATGCGATGCGGAGATCTCCTTGGCCAGCCTCTCGACATCGGCCATGACTGACAGATCCGCCACAAAGGTCTCGATCGCGCCCGCCCCCGGCAACGCGGCGAGCGTGGCTTGGACCGTGGCAAGCTTGCCCGGATTGCGCCCGTGCAACAGCACATGATGTCCGGCAGCAACCAGCATCTTGGCGGTTTCCAGCCCGATGCCATCGGTCGAACCGGTGATGAGAATGGTTTTCGGCATGATATATTTCCTTCACTCGGAGAAGCCGGGCAGCACGTCCTGTGCCAGCCGTTGCAATGTGGTTTCGATATCCGCCTGAATGAATCTTAGATTGAGCGCCACGTGATTGACACCAATCTCCTCCAGCGTTCTCAGATAGGTCAGCAGGTGCCATGCGCCAAGCCGGAACCCGAGATGGATTGGTTGCGGCAGGGTGTCGGGATCATCAGCAAGGTCTACATAAAGTGGTTGCATGATCGGCTTGGCATGCGCGGTCGCCAGTTTCACCCGCTCGCGCCAGTCGCCCACGATCCGAGCCTGATCGGACACATTACGTGGGTAGATCATCCAGCCATCGCCATTCTGTGCGATCCAGTCCGGAGCCTGCTGACTGCCTCCGGTAATCAGCATCGGAAGCCTGCCCGAGGCCGGCTTGGGCAGCATATCGATGCCGCCACCAACTTCACCGTACCCGTTTTCAAATACCGGCCTCTGCTCAGCCATGTGTCGGATATAGTCAAAACTCTCCCGGAAACGGGCGCCTCGATCTTCAAAGTTCTGGTCCAGAGCCGGATACTCTTCAGGGCGGTCACCCGAGGCCACGCCCAGGATCAGTCTCCCACCTGACAGCACATCCGCGCTGGCTGCCGCCTTGGCGACATGCGCCGGATGACGCAGCGGCAATATGATGCTGGAAACACCAAGCGCTATTTGCTTTGTCCGTCCTGCCAGCAGGCCCAGATAGACAAAAGGGTCAAACACCTGTCCCGCATCGCCGAAGGACGGCACATTGAAGGGGACATCCCGCAGCCATACAGCGGCAAACCCCAGAGATTCAGCAAGGGCCACGCGCTCGAGATGACGATCCATCGCTGGCACCGGGCTTGTCGCGTAGGTTTCCAGAGGGACCACAAGCCCGATACTGAGCCGGTCAAACTGGAAGACGCGATCATACCCCCTGTTGATGGGCTCGAAAGCCCAAGTCTCAGCCTGTTTGTTCACTTGTCTTTTCCAGTCAGCGTCCGAAGCGGAGAAAATGACGGAAGGCACCCAACGACCGGGCAATCCTTCCGGTTCACTTCAATCAGGCAAGATCATCCTTGCCCTCGATGAGGAAATGATGACTGGTCGAGCCCTTGGTACGGGCCTGCAGGTGCGGCACATAGCCGGGATCGCTCATAAAGGCGACCGCTGCAGCCTTGCTCGGCCATTCGATGATAATCCGCAACGCTGCACCGGCTCCCTCGCCTTCCAGACGTTCGTGACTGGATGTGCGGGCAAGATACTTTCCACCGTGCTGAGCCACCAGTTTGTTTGCAGGTTCGATATAGTCCGGGATCCAGTCTTCATTGGTCGGGGTGACTTCCAGAACTGAATAATAGGTCATTGGTTTTCCTTCAGGTGTGAATTGTCTTGTGGTGCGAAAGAACACTGAAATGACAATCACCCATTGGAAAAATTAAATAAACACTGCAATATTGTATTCAGAATTCAGGTTTTGGATATAATAAATGGACACTGAAAGCCTTAGACTTTTCATCCTCGCTGCTGATCAACTCAACATCAGCGCTGCAGGACGCGAACTCGGCATGGCGCCAGCCGTCGCCAGTGCCAGACTGGCAAAACTCGAACGAACGCTTGGGGCCGATCTGCTGCACCGTTCAACCAGGAAGGTGGCTCTTTCGCTCGAAGGAGCCGATTTTCTACCCTATGCGCGGGAAATGGTTGCCCAGGAAAACGCAGCCCTTGCCGCACTGGGCCTGGCAAACCCAGCCGCAACAGGGACGTTGCGGTTTACCGCACCGAGCACTTTCGCACAGCTGTATATCGCACCGCTGCTGCCGGAGTTTCTTGATATGCATCCGGGTATAAGTCTCGATCTTCGACTGTCCGATGCCCAGTTCAACCTGATTGAAGGCAGCTTCGACCTTGCATTGCGCAACACCGTACTGGAAGACAGCAGCCTCAAGGGGCGCAAGCTTGCCGACGACACCCGGGTGCTTTGCGCCTCGCCTGACTATCTGGCCCGGAATGGCACCCCGCAACATCCGGATGAACTTTCCACCCATCAGTTGATCGCATTCAGAGATCAGACGCCAAGGCCCCTCGTTGGCCGCGACGGGAAACAAGGGGCGTTCGACCCAAAACAGGCGGGATGCCGCCTGATCGTGGATGACGGAGCAAGCCAGAAAACAGCTACACTTGCGGGAGCCGGTGTTTCGATCAATTCACTCTGGAGCATTCACCGTGAACTTGCCGATGGCTCCCTTGTTCGGGTCCTGCCGGATTTCGAAGTCAGCGATCAAACCGTACTTTGGTTGGTATATCCGAAAACCAACATTCTTACTGCGAAAGTCAGAGTGTTCATCGATTTTCTCCTCGACAGAATTGGCAAGTCTCCTGAATGGACGCGGTTCTGACCCCAAGGGTTACAGGCAGCGGCAACTTTTGCGATGCATCAAATTGCCGGCTTTGGACATCACGGCTTGTGACGATACACCAGAACCTCCGGCCCCGGACGATCCGGATCGGTCATCAGCTCCGCGCCCAGCCGTTCGGCCAGTTTGCGCGAGCGATGATTTTCGGGATCGATATGGCTGACAATCGTAGTCAGTCCACGCACCCCAAATCCCCAGTCGCGCAAAGCCTGCGCCGCCTCGAAGGCATAGCCCTTGCCTTTGGCGTCGGGAAACAGAAACCACCCAAGCTCATGTTCGGGAAACAGCGGACCGTAGCTGATACCGACCTGGCCCAGGCATTGACCGGTCTCGCGGGCTTCAATCATCAGCGCGCCATTGCCCAGCAGCGGCCATTGCGCCAGATCATGACAAAACAGACCCCACGCATCCTCCAGCGTATGCGGACCACCCATTTGCACAGCATGGTCGGACATCATCAGGCTGGCATAGGCCTGCCAGTTGTCCATTGTCTGCGCCCTGAGCAACAGCCGTTCGGTCTCAAGTGTCGGTATCAAGGGGGAAGCCTCACAATATTTTGCGGCATCGGATGAAAAACAGAATCGTTTTCCACGCCCGTGCCATAGAATGCTACCCTATAACCCTGTACTGAACCCATGACATCCCTTCCACGGCAGTATCCGTCTAGCGGATGTCTGCCAACGCAGCTTTTAGGGTCCCGGAGCATGAAAGCCACACATCAATGACGCGTGATGATTCTGCGTTCCTGTCGTCCCAAGCTGGCGACGAGACCCCGAGGCCACCGGCATCGGTCCTGCAAAGCCTCGGCTGGCAGCCCTTTTTCGCCCAGCAGATCAGTGTTGATGATATGCACACGACGCCGCCTGTCAGGGTCACCGAGGTGCATCGCAGCGGGCTTCGGGTCTTGGGCGACGGCATCGACATGATGGTGCCGCCCCGCGCCGATGCCACTGTCGGCGACTGGCTGCTGCTCGACAACAATCTGCCGAGCGCCAGCCAGCTGATGCAACGCAAGAGCCTGATCAAGCGCCGTGCCGCCGGTCACGACCGCTCCGTTCAGCTGATCGCCGCCAACATCGACACCGCCTTCATCGTCACCTCCTGCAATCTCGATTTCAACGTCGCAAGGCTGGAACGCTACATCGCGCTCGCCTTCGATGCCGGGGTGACGCCGGTGGTGCTGTTGACCAAGGCGGACCTTTGCGATGATCCCTCCGGCTACGTCACGGACGCCGAGGCAATTTCCGCTGATGTCATCGTGCTGACACTCAACGCCAAGAGCGACGAGCCGAAGACCAGACTCGCCCCCTGGTGCAAGCCTGGACAGACCATCGCTTTTCTCGGGTCCTCCGGCGTAGGTAAGTCAACACTCACCAATGCACTTTCGGTCAACAATGTCGCAGCCACCCAGTCCATTCGCGAAGACGACGCCAAGGGCCGCCACACCACCTCGCACCGCCAGCTTCACATCCTGCCCAATGGCTGCGCCGTTCTCGACACGCCCGGTGTGCGTGAGTTGCAGCTCACCGAAGCCGAAGCCGGAGTGGCCGAGGTGTTTTCCGACCTCGATGAGCTCTCGCTCGAATGCCGCTTCAACAATTGCACGCATGTCAGCGAACCCGGATGCGCGGTGCAGGCAGCCCTGAAGCGCGGCGACATTGATCAGGCGCGGCTAACACGCTGGCGCAAGCTTGTCGCCGAAGACCAGCACAACACTGCAAGCCTCGCCCAGCGCCGCTCCAAGGACAAGGCATTTGGCAAGATGATCAAACAGGCCAAGAAGCACAAATCGAAATAGGCCAACGAAAAACCCCGCAGGTTTTCACCAGCGGGGTCGCATTCATTCGAGAGCTGAAACCGTTTCAGATTTCGCTCTGGCTGGTAATGATCTTTCCGACCAGGCCGTAGTCCTGGGCGTCTTCGGCCGAGAGCCAGTAATCGCGATCTGTGTCGGCAGCGATCTTTTCCACCTTCTGGCCGGTGGCCTTGGCGAAGATCTTGTTGAGCCGCTCGTTCATCTTGATGATCTCGCGAGCCTGGATCTCGATGTCGGAGACCATGCCGCGTGTGCCACCCGATGGCTGATGCAGCAGGAAGCGGGTGTTGGGCAGGCAAAGACGCTGCTCCTTGGGCACCGAAACATAGATCAGCGCGCCCGCAGAGGCGACCCAACCGGTCCCGATGATCCAGACCTTGGGCTTGATGAAGCCGATCATGTCATGGATGGAATCGCCCGATTCCACATGGCCGCCCGGTGAATTGACGAAGATACGGATATCATCATCGCTGGCTGCGGCGAGCGCTGCCAGTTGGGCGCAGACCTTGTGCGCCAATTCCTGGGTAATGCCGCCATAGATGAAGATCGAACGCGATTTGAACAGGTTTGCTTCCGCTTCCTTGCCCAGCGGCAGTTCTGTCGTCTTTTCGTCTTCGTCGCTCATAAGCCAGTCTCCGTGTGTGTGTCTGTACCGCAGATAGTACGATCCGGCCCGCGAAACAATGGCCGAACGGCGAATGGGTTTCCAACATGCAAACGGCGCAGCGAAAAATCGCTGCGCCGTTTGCCTGTCAATTCAAGTTCGCTGGTCTGGCATCAGACATTCCAGCGGTCAGGCGAATGCCTGTCAGCCGCGTGCGACAGCCCTGTCGCCTGCCTGCTCCGGCCGCGGACGGCGGTCGCTGCGGCGGCGGCGCGACTTCGCTGCCGGCTGGTCGCCATTCTGGTTGGCTGCAGCTGCCGGCTGGTGCCGGTTGCCGCCGGGCTTGCCTGCCTGCTGACCATTGCCGGAACTGCGACCCTGGCCTTGCGGCTTTCCACCCTGGCCCGGCTTGCGGCCCTGGCCTTGTGGCTTGGCACCCTGACGGGGACGCTGGGTGCGGTTGAGCGGAACAAAATCACCATCCGGATCAGCCAGTGCATCCACATAAGTGCCTTCCGGCGCCTTTTCGACCGGGATCTCTGTCTTCAGCATCTTTTCGATGTCGCGCAGAAGCGAGCGTTCGTCCGGTGCACAGAAGGTCACGGCAGTGCCTTCAGCGCCGGCACGCGCGGTCCGGCCGATGCGGTGGACATAGACTTCCGGAACATTCGGCAGCTCATAATTGACCACCAGGCTGACACCCGGCACGTCGATGCCGCGGGCGGCAATATCGGTGGCGATCAGCACAGGCACCGTGCCGGCGCGGAAACCGGCCAATGCGCGTTCGCGCTGGCCCTGTGACTTGTTGCCGTGAATGGCAGCCGCGTTGATGCCATCGGTTTCAAGCCGCTTGACCGCCTTGTCAGCACCGCGCTTGGTGCGGGTGAACACGATGACGCGCTCGCCCTTGCGTTCGCGAATGAGGCCGGCAAGCGCGCCCATCTTGGCAGGCGTCTGCATGTGCATGACGGAATGCTCGACGCGGTCGGCGGTCTTCTTGGCAGGGATCACCGAAACTTCGATCGGATCCTTCAGATGACGATCGGATAGCTGACGGATTTCCTTCGGCATGGTTGCCGAGAACAACAGCGTCTGGCGATTTTGCGGTGTCATGGCCAGGAGTCGCTTGATTGCCGGCATGAAGCCGATGTCGAGCATCTGGTCAGCCTCGTCGAGCACCACGACTTCAATCTCGTTGAGCGAGACAGCACGCTGCTCGATCAGGTCCATCAGGCGGCCCGGAGTGGCAATGAGGATATCAATGCCGCCGGCCAGAGCCTTGATCTGCGGGCGGATCGACACGCCGCCAACCACCACGGTCGAGGTCAGGTGCAGCTTGCGGCCATAATCCTTGACGCTTCTGGCGATCTGGGCGGAGAGTTCGCGGGTCGGCGACAGGATCAGTGCGCGCACCTTCTTGGGCGCGGCTTTCTTGCCCGGCGCCAGGCGGTGCAGGATCGGCAGCGAGAAAGCTGCGGTCTTGCCGGTGCCGGTCTGGGCCAGGCCGATAACGTCGCGGCCTTCGAGCACTGGCGGGATCGCCTGCACCTGAATTGGTGTCGGCGTTGTCAAATGCAGGCCGTCAAGCGTGTCGAGAAGGGCCTTGGAGAGGCCGAGTTCTGAAAATAGCATGTAATGTCTTTCGAAGTTTTGGGCATACGTCGGGGCGTACGCTACAGCGTCGCCAGTCGCGGACCATGCCCGATCACAAAGGTTCCGCCGGCTACGGACAAAACCGCAATCGGAGGAGTTCGGGTTGGGCGCATCGCCGCTGGCCGACGCGAAAATTTAAGGGTGGACGTAAGGGGAAGTCAGAACACGCTAGTCAATGAAGATGCGTGCAGCGGCCGAATTGGCCCCTATCCAGTTGTGCCTCTTAGGCCTGACAAATGCGGCTGTGTCAAGGCAAGCGGACGAACTTTCGCTGCATCGCAGCAAACAAGCTTAACGCATGGAACGGTTTTCGCGATCAACCGCAATGTTGGCGGCAATACTGCGAATGGACTTGCCGGGCGTCAGCGCGATCGCCGAAATCACGATGGCACAGGCAATCCACTGGGCGGCACCGACGGGCTCGGCAAAGACAAACCAGCCGACCAGAAACATTGTCGGCAACTCGAAACTGCCGGCAATTGCAGTCCTGGCGGTCCCGGTTACAGGGGCAGCGACCGTGTATAGCAATTGCGGGATAAGCGCCGAGCCAAAAGCAATGCCCGCCACCAGCCACCAGCCCGACGCTGAGGGAAAAGGATGCGTTAGTGAGAGCGATGCTACGCAGCTAAACGTCCTACTAATCGGTGATCGTCAATGAACAAAGACCGCAATAAAGCTTGGAGAATCGGCCGTGGTGCCAGTAGCATCCCGCAGACGATTCTCATGAGGAAATCCGGATGAATATCGAGATGATCCGCGCGGCGCGAGACCGGCTGGAAGGCCATGTACTGCGCACGCCATTGCTCAACTCGCAGTTTCTCGATGAGATCGCGGGCCGTCGTGTCTGGGTCAAGCCTGAGTGTTTGCAGCACACCGGCAGCTTCAAGTTCCGCGGCGGATGGTCAGCCGTGTCGGGACTGGATCCTGAAGCCCGGGCGCGCGGCGTCATTGCCTTTTCCAGCGGCAATCACGCTCAGGGCGTGGCGCTGGCAGCTAGCCGGCATGGTGTGCGTGCGGTCATCGTCATGCCATCCGATGCACCCCAGACCAAAATCGACAACACCCGCGCTCTGGGTGCTGAAGTGGTTCTTTTCGACCGCGCGAAAGATGACAGGAATGCGATTTGCGACAAGGTGTCGGAAGAGCAGGGCCTGACGCTGATCGTGCCCTATGACAACCCGCTGGTGATTGCCGGCCAGGGAACCTGCGGGTTGGAAATCGCCGAACAAGCGGCAGCGGAAGGCATCACCAAGGCCGATGTCCTTGTATGTTGTGGCGGCGGCGGCTTTACCTCCGGCGTAGCGCTGGCACTCGAGGCCGACGCACCGGGCCTGCGGGCCCGCCCGGTGGAACCCGAAGATTTCGACGACATGGCCCGCAGCCTGGCGTCAGGCGTCATCGAGCGCAACAGCCGCTTGTCCGGCTCGCTTTGCGATGCGATCATCACTCCACAGCCCGGAAACCTGACGTTTCCGATTGTCTCGCGGCTTGCGGGTCCAGGACTGGTGGTGACCGAAGAAGAGGCGCTTCACGCCGTGGCTCTTGCCTTTTCGCGTCTCAAGCTCGTCGCCGAACCCGGCGGCGCTGTCGCCCTGGCTGCAGCCCTGTTTCATGCTGACGAGATCGAGGGCGAGGATGTGATCGTCACGATTTCCGGCGGCAACGTCGATGCAGATGTGTTTCGTATGGCGCTGGAAAAGTTCGGCGGATAACAGCTTCGCTGTCGCCGGCTTCACGCTCTAAACCTGATTGCAGCTCGCTGGTTTCCGTTCAGCCCAGCAGGACACCTTCATCCTTGGCCTTGTGGCCCGGCTCAACGTGGATGATGACCTGCACACCTTCCACCGCCTGCCTGAGCGCCGTTTCAAGACGATCGCAAATTTCATGCGAGCGCTCGACCGTCATGTCACCGTCTACCACCAGGTGAAACTCCACAAACGACACCCTCCCAGCCATCCGGGTGCGGATATCATGGGCCTCGATTGCACCATCAGCCTCGGCCTTGATGATTTGCTGAATGCGCTGCTCATCGACGGGATCAATTGCCCGGTCCATCAGTCCGTCGACCGAGGACGCGATCACCTTCCAGCCCTGCCACAACACGTTGAGAGCAACAATCAGCGCCAGCAGCGGATCCAGCCGTGGCTGATCGAACGCCAGCGCCAATCCGAGCCCGGCAATCACTCCAACTGAAGTGACCACGTCCGACAGAATGTGATGCCCATCCGCCTGCAATGCAGGAGACCTATGCCGGCGGCCAAACCGCAACAGCACAAACGCCCAGATCCCGTTGATCACAGCAGCACTCGCATTGACTGCAAGTCCCATCACCGGCGCCTCTATCCGTTTGGGCGTCATCAGCCCGCCGACAGCCTCGTTCACGATAAGCAGTGCAGCCACGACAATCAGAACACCCTCCAGCACCGCCGAGAAATACTCGGCCTTGGAATGGCCGTAGGGGTGGCCATGGTCCGCCGGTTTCTGGGCATAGCCAATGGCGATAAAGGCCGCCAGAGCAGCGATGACGTTGACTATGGATTCCAGCGCATCCGAATAAAGCGCGATCGACCCTGTCACATACCAGGCTATGAATTTCAGTCCCATCACACCGAATGCCAGCGGAATGGACCAGAATGCCAGCCGTCTTATGGTCCTGGACGCATGCGGCACCTGTACTATCCCTGCAACGAAGCAATGTAAGCGATGATCGCATCCAATTGTTCCGGGGTCGCAATGAATTCCGGCATATCAGGGTGACCAGAGTAGATCCGGCCATCGGCAAATGCTTCCTCAAGCGCATCCATCGGGAAATGGTTTGACAACAGGCGGAACGGGGGGGCCGACCTGTGTGGGCTCGCATCCGTTTCGCCAACGCCATGACAATCGCCGCAATTGGTCTCGACCAGTTGCCGGCCCGCATCCAGGTCTTTGGATAACTGGGCCCGCACCGGATCTGCGCCAGATGCGAAGAAGAGCCCCGACGTCACCAGGGTTACCGCCGTTAAAACCAGTTTCACACTGAGCTTCCGCATCAATCTGCTCCCGCTTGCTTGTACCGCGCCAGATGCGCCACCACATTCTCGATCATCCGCATGCCTGCATCCTGACCCAGCGTCATAATCGATTCAGGATGAAACTGCACGGCCGCGATCGGAAGGCTTTCATGCTCGATCGCCATGATCACCCCGTCATCGGTTTCCGCCGTGACACGGAATTCCTTTGGCATTGTGGCATAGTCGGCAAATATCGAGTGATACCGCCCCACCGTCACTTCCTTTGCCAGACCGGGAAAGATGATCCCGTCGGGGGAAACCCGGATCCGCGCCGGCTTTCCGTGAACCGGTACCGCCAGTTCCCGCAAGGTGCCGCCAAAGCTTTCAGCCAGCGCCTGCAGCCCCAGACAGACACCGAATACCGGAAGCTCGCGGGTGCGGATCTGCTTGATGGTGGCGGCGCAATCAAAATCCTTGGGGCTTCCCGGTCCCGGGGAAAGCACCACAAGATCAGGCGATATGCGATCGAACACCTCGTCAGCGACCGGTGAACGCACGGTGGTCACCTTGGCTCCGGTCTGGCGGAAGTAATTGGCCAGTGTGTGGACGAACGAATCCTCGTGATCAACCAGCAGGATCGAGACCCCCTCGCCCACCTTGGCCGTTTCGCGTCCTGACGACCCGGCATTGCCAAGCCTTGCTTCGCGGATCGCCGACAGCATCGCAGATGCCTTCAACTCGGTCTCGGCTTCTTCTTCCTCGGGATTGGAATCAAACAGCAGCGTTGCGCCTGCACGTACCTCGGCAATGCCATTCTTGATTCGGATGGTCCGAAGCGTCAGGCCGGTGTTCATGTCACCGTTGAAGCTGACCATACCGACTGCGCCGCCATACCAGGCGCGCGGGCTTTTCTCATTCTTCTCGAGAAACCGCATGGCCCAGAGCTTTGGCGCACCTGTCACGGTCACCGCCCAGGCGTGGCTTAGAAACGCATCAAACGCATCCATTCCGTCACGCAAACGGCCCTCGATATGGTCAACTGTATGGATCAACCGTGAATACATCTCGATCTGGCGGCGGCCGATCACCTTGACCGATCCCGGTTCGCACACCCGGCTCTTGTCGTTGCGGTCCACATCCGAACACATCGTCAGCTCGGACTCGTCCTTCTTCGAATTGAGCAGCTTGAGGATCTGCTCCGAATCCGAAATCGCATCCTCGCCACGCTTGATCGTGCCGGAGATCGGGCAGGTCTCGATCCGCCGCCCGTTGACCCGCACAAACATCTCCGGCGATGCGCCAACCAGATATTCCTGGTCGCCGAGATTGATGAAGAACGAATAGGGAGACGGGTTGATGGCTTTCAGCCGCCGACTGATTTCCGATGGCCTGGCTTCGCAGCGCTCAAGGAATGTCTGGCCCGGCACCACCTCGAACAGGTCGCCACGCCTGAAACTCTCCTTGGCGCGTTTGACCAACTCGGCATATTCACCTGGCGTATGATCACCCTTCGCAGGCGTGCGGTCAGCATGCTTGAATGGCTCCGGTGTGATAGTCGCGTCCCGCCCTTCGGTTGTCACCCCGTCAAACGCAAAGTCATAGCCGTCAATCCAGGCTTTGGCGGCATGGTGGTCCACCACCAGAATTTCATCCGGGAGGAAAAGCAAAAGATCCC
This sequence comes from Hoeflea sp., assembly GCA_051251555.1. Classification (GTDB taxonomy): domain Bacteria; phylum Pseudomonadota; class Alphaproteobacteria; order Rhizobiales; family Rhizobiaceae; genus Hoeflea. The sequence goes on along the minus strand of JBPOEW010000005.1, from coordinate 183,778 downwards.
GCTGATCATCGGGCCGGGCAAGCGTCAGGGGGACCGAGTCAAACTGGAACGCCAGATCATAGCCAAACGCGCCGTAAAACCCGATATTGCCATCTTCAGCCGAATGAAACTGATCGACAATGACCCGCAGTACCGAAAACACCGTCGGCGCCCGGGAACGCTCTTCTTCCGTGAAAACCCGGTCTGGTTCTGCGACTTTGATCTGGATGGTGCGCGGGTCCCGAGAAGCGATTGCAAATTCCGCGTGTCCATCAAGCCGGGTCGCAAGAATGGCGATCAGAGCCTCACCGCGCCCGTTATAGGCTTCGATCTTGAGCGACCGGCCTTGAGAGGAAATGCCCAGCGGCGGGTCGACGATTGCGGTGTCCCAACGCGTATAGCGCCCCGGATATTCATAGTTCGATGAAAACACCGCGCCGCGCCGGCTGTCGAGCGCATCGATATAGCTCGATATGGCATCTGCGTAAGGCGTTTCGCGCCGTCGCCGCGTTACCACCACACCGCCGCGCGTGACGTATTGCGCCGCGCTGTCTGAAAGTACCGTCGTGCCCATTTTCAAGCTCCGTTTGAACCAGCCCGAACTCTCTCGTCCAGCGGGTCAAACAAAAAGCCGCCGGACCGTAAGGTCCCGGGCGGCTTGTTGATCTCTAACGCGCATGCGTGGTCAAGGCCGCCTAGAAGCGAACCCACCACCAATTGTTCTGTGCCACGTGCATCGTCATAACCAAGCTCTTAGCGCAGGCTGGGAACTGCATCAAGTGGGAATGAATACTTCGGGCGACTTCAAAGCTGAGGCACAGCTATTTGACTGGACGCCAAGTTCAACGCCAGGTCCGGTCCGTATCCCGTATTCATCTGCACAGCGTGTGAGACATTCTCTGTCCAGCGCCGTGATTATATCTGGAACTGCAGAATTCCATCCGGCAATCCGGCCGTCCGACGCCACGCGTATCTTGACATCGCTGTGCCCTTATCCCACATTTCAATTATGAACATGTACCGAACCCACACCGCTCGCTTTTTCAGGGCGTTTCCCATCGCAGGATTTTACCCCCCGGTTCGGTGACCAGCGCCCCCGGATCGCGGGGGCTCTCAGCGGATGTCCATCTGCCTCAAGGCAGTTAGTAGACACTGCATGTAACGGCGCAATTGCCAGATTTACAGATGAACATGCACCGGATCGACACTCTCCGGGCTGCACCATTGCGTGGACAATTCAATGCAACACACCACTCGTCGCAAGCCAAGGATCACCATCAGCCAAACGGACTACGACCGGCTCAGCAACCTCGCTGACGCTTATGAACACCGCAACCCGGAAATAGCGGCGGGTCTGAGCAGCGAACTCGACCGCGCGCGCATTGTCAGCGACAGCAAGATCGGCTCTTCCGTTGTGCGCATGGGTTCGACAGTCACCTACATGGTTGACGGCAACCAAAGCAAAACCGTCACTCTTGTCTATCCGGGCGATGCCAACATAGAAGAAGGACGGATTTCCATCACAACACCAATCGGCACCGCCCTGATTGGCTTGAAAACCGGACAGTCGATCAGTTATGCAGCGCGAAACGGCCAGATTCACGATTTGACCGTGGTCGAGGCACATCACAGCAAAGAGGCTGCGCTGGCTCAATGACCATCATGCGGATCGGCTTCTCAAATCCTCTCGGGGTTTTTCTACTGACGGGATAGCGTCCCCTGCATCAGCGACAACGCGGTGCAGGGGAGACGGCTTTCCTTCTCATATCATGCGCCGCCACCAGCGCCGGCGCCGCTGGAGTTTTGCCATGTGGAAAAATCAGACATGCACACTGACAACCAAAGACATCACCATCCTTCAGACGATGTACGACCGGCGCCATGCGCTGCCAAATGCTGTGCGGAAATTGCTCAGACACAAGCTCGACAATGCGTTTGTGGTATTCAGTGACGACATCGATGTCGACGTTGTCACATTGAATACACGGGTACGCTACCGCATCGGAAACGGGCAGCCGCAAACCGCCATCATCACGCAAGGCCAGATGGACGGGATGGTCGGTCAGTGTCTGTCACTGAGTACAGTGCGTGGGCTAGGGCTGCTCGGATTGACTGAGCCTACGGCAATATCTTTGCCAAAACCCCACAATGCTGCACCTGATCGACTGGTCGTAGAGGCGGTTTTGTTCCAGCCTGAAGCAGCCAGACGGGCTCGTTTGCAGCAGGAGACTATCGAGCACTCGCTACGGCTGGTCCCTGATGCCTCGCTCATCCCGTAATTTCTGCATCACGCTGTCTAGCACCGCCATGGATCGAATGCTGCAGTTCCGAGCTGGCCGCCCTGGACACTGATGTCAGGGGCGGTTTCGCTCAGGCGTCCTCGACATTAATGCGCCGCCAGATCGCCTCGGCGAAGGAGTAGATAGAAAACAGGAAGAACCCCACTCCGGTCGCGCCCAGCAACCACGAACCCAGGGGAAGCCCAGCGATGAACTTCAGCGCCGCCTCCAGGCTTGCCTTTTCGGTTCCGGAGGCGATGCCATGCCGAAACAACAGGAACGCGATCACCAGGAAGGTCAGTCCCCGTGCTGTCAACCCGCCAATGGCGGCGACGTCAATCCAGCGCATGACCGGTTCGGAGGCCTGGATATGATCGCGATATTTGCGACGCGCCGCTTTCCATATATGCGCGCCACCGACCACCGCGAACACCGTAGAGAGGATCAGTGAAACCGGACCAGCGCCGATAAAAGCCGCCGCTGCGCTGGTGATTTCATTCCCGGATCCGCCACCCGAAGAGATGGTACTGCCCCACCAGAGCGAGACCGTGTACACCAAGAGGAATCCGTAGGTCGCCGCAGCGCCGAGCAATCCGGCGCGAACTGCCAGCCCGGCCGGTTTGGCACCGTGATCGTCGGTGTCAAACACTGCCTGCACCACCCGCCAAAGGCAGTAGCCGGCGAGGCTGACGATCAGCAGCGGCGTGAGGACCGCACCGACGGTTGATTGGGTGATGAACCGGACCGCATCCTTGGAATCACCGCCGGTGCCTGTGGTAAAGGCAGCACCAACAATGAAGAATGCCAGCACCAGATAAACCAGCCCCCTCGCGCCGTAACCAAGCCTGGCAAGCGGCTTGAACCAGTCGTGCCAGGTCGTCTCTTCTGTCACAGCAGCAGTCATTCGACCGTCCTCGTTCTTCGTTGTTTGAGAATATGCATGATCAACCAGGAAAAGCTTGCCCAGGCCGCGCCGAGAGCCCAACCGGCGGCGACGTCGCTGGGCCAATGCACCCCGAGATATACGCGGCTTACGCCCACGACAACGGCCACGAACACTGCGATACTCAGCACATAGACGCGGGCGCGCCGTTCTTCGACGAATCCGATCACCAGGGCCGCAAGCGTCAGGTAGGCCACCGTCGTTACCAGCGCATGCCCGCTTGGAAAGCTAGCCGTGTGGACTGCGTCGAGATGGTCGACAAGGTCGGGTCGCGGGCGCGCGTAATACTGCTTGAGCGTGTAGCTAAGCAATGCGCCAGACCCCACCGAAAGCACAACGAACAAGGCGGCGCCATAACGCTTGGTGACCACGAAAAAGCCCGCCACAGAGGCGACGGTGAAAATAATTAGCGGAAACCCGCCAACGGCTGTGACTTCCAGTGCTGTTTCCTGCAGCCAATCAGGCCCGCGCAGCATGGACGTGTCGCCCGCCGCCCGCAGGCTCAAAAACAGCACCTCATCAAAATTGCGGATATCGCCATCAGCAACCTCCTCGGCTATCTCGATGAAGCCGTAAATGCCGAACGCGGCGATACAAAGCAACAGCACCGGGAACCAATTGGCATTGCCGGCCTTCCAGCCACGTGCCAACCAATTGCCCAATGACGTCGAAATATGTCCGGAATTCATCGCTGTACGCCGCCCCCAAGTTCTGCCTTCAGTTCTATGAACTCCCGGAACGCCAGTCGGTTCCGGTTTCTCGGGCAAAATATCGCTCACTCTCCACCCAACCCAGCATACCAACGTGACCATCATGACAAAATCGTAATTTGCCGGTCATGCCCCGGAAAGGGGCATAGAGCCACTCTTTAACGGTTCAAACGCACTCAAACAAACAGAAGGGGAATTTCATGAACCGCTCATTATCCTATCTGCTCGTGGCCTCCGTCACCATTTCCGGCATTGTCGCAAGCGCCATCGCGGCCCAGGCCGCCTCGGGCTCGGTTGCAATCACCAAGAGCCGGGGCAAGGTCTGCATGGTCTCCAATGGCCTGCCCGACCACACAACAGGCAAATTTCCCAACTCTGGCAACCCGCACCGTATCAAGCCGCAACACATCGAGGTTTGCGTGCCGCAAAATCCCGTCAAAACTTCACGCGCAACCCAACTGCGTGGATCGACCGGTTTTGCATTGAACGGTGTCATGTTGCGCCCGGGCACCGCCGATTATTACGACCCGTCGTCTCCCAGAGGGTTCAGCCGCGATCGCTCATCGGGATGGCTGCTTGATGGCAAGGGCGCAGGCTCGATGCTGGGCCTCGACATGAACAACGCCCATGTCGACCAACGTGGGCTCTATCACTACCATGCCAAGCCAACCGGTCTGCTGAGCGGAAGCAACGCGAGCCTTGTCGGTTTTGCAGTCGACGGGTTCGAGATCCATTATGTGGGCTCAAGGGCAAAGTCCGGCTACACGCTCAAATCAGGAACCCGCAAGAGCGGTCCCGGCGGCAGACATGACGGAACCTTTGTGCAGGACTGGCAATTCACCGGCGGTTCGGGGAAGCTCGACGAATGCAACGGCGGAACGCTGAACGGCAAGTTCGTCTATTTCATCACCGACAGCTATCCCTACTTGCCGCATTGCGCCTGGGGCAAAGTCAGCAGGGACTTTGGAAGACCCTGATCCAGCTCAAGTCGGCCCGGATCATTACCATGGTCCGGGCACGGCCGTGCTGAACCGGATGCTGGCGGCAGGGATCGCTAAGCGTCATGGCCCTCCCGCGCTGAAGCGTCTGTGAACCATCTGCGCAATCACCGTCATCTGCTGCGCAAACTCGGCTCCGGGCCTGACGCGCTGCCTTCAATTACCATCACATTCTCGGGGTTTGTCGCCAAACCCCAACCAGGACTCCGGGTATGGATCGATGATGGCAAGATTGGCACCCATGTCCTGGAACTGGTTGAAGACGGCGCGGCTTTCCGCACTGTCTTCTTGGCGTGGCGCACGACCACTCTGACTTCGTCGGACAGCGAACAATCGAAAAACGCATCACAACGAAACGCGTTCGCTTCGGCACGATCATCAATAACTGCTGCCCCGATGCTCCGTCGCGCATTTTTTTACTGTTCGCACAGGAGCGATGCATCTTTCCGGAGTTTCGTGCGTTGTCGTACCATAAAGCGCCCTCAAGCGCGCCATTTGGACACAACGGGGAATACAAAAGATGGACGCCATCCATATCATTCTCGCCATTGCCGCAGCAACTTTCGCGGCCGCAGTGACATTCGGCAAGGCCAACGCGGCTCCGATGGATCCAGCCGCCATCAATGCCGCGACCTTCACGGGTGAGCAATTGCCGGAAGGCCAAAGTCCGCTCGCAGTCAGGGTGCAAGTACTTCTTGACAGGGCCGGAGCCTCGCCAGGGGTGATCGACGGCTACTCGGGCGATAATGTCGAGAAGGCAATCCGCGGCTTCGAGCAGGTCAACGGAATCGATGTCGACGGACTGATCGATCCTATGGTGTGGGACACACTGCAGGCGATGGGCAGCGAAGTCATCGTCTCCTACACAATCACAGAGGAAGATGTTTCGGGTCTGTCGGCTGAGTTGCCAGATGATTATGCCGAACTCGCCAAACTCGACCATCTGGGCTTTACCAGTGTTGTTGAAAAACTCGCCGAACGCTTTCACATGGATGAGGATTTCCTCAGCGAACTCAATCCCGGTGCAAATTTTACGGTAGGAGAAACCATTCATGTTGCGGATCCGGGGACCGATCAGGAAGCCGAAGTTGCAAGCCTCGTCGCCGACAAGGGCGAAGCGCGGGTCCTGGCATATGATGCCTCCGGGACACTGATTGCCATTTATCCCGTCACCATCGGCAGCTCCAGCACCCCATCGCCGACCGGCACCCACACAGTCACCGCTGTCGCGATCGACCCTACCTACAGTTATAATCCCAAAAACTTTGTCCAGGGCAACAACACCGAACCGCTGACACTGCCGCCAGGGCCCAACGGCCCGGTTGGAAACGTATGGATCGACCTGTCGGAGCCGACCTACGGCATTCACGGCACGCCGCATCCTTCCAGAATCGACAAGACCAGCAGCCACGGCTGTGTGCGCATGACCAACTGGGATGCGCGCGAACTCGCCCACATGGTCAGCCAAGGCGTATCAGTGGAATTCAAGGACTAGGTGGATGCATCGGCTGTATGCCCTGCCCGTTCTGGTCGCCGTGCTACTGGGCGTTACCCTGCCTGAAGACGGCCCGGTCCCAATGCCGAAGCCGGAACCGGCGCCGCAGGCCACGCAAAGTGCTCCCGTACCGGCGTCAAAGCCTGCCGGCGATGAAGTGGGCACACCATCCTCGGACGTTTCAGAAACCAGGAACGCCGCACCTGCCAAACAACCCACCGGAGATGCAGAAAAGACCGCTGAAAAGCCTGCCATAACTGCGCCTGACGCCGACGAGGTCGCGCTTGCCCATTGCGAGGCAGAACTTCGCAAGCTCGGCGCGGTGTTTGAACGCGAGGAGCCGCTTCGGGGCGAAAACGGCTGCGGTATCGAGGCGCCTTACCGGCTGGATCAAATTATCCGCAACGTAGCCCTGTCGCCATCCTCTCAAATGCGATGCGAGACAGCCCTGGCGCTGGCGCAGTGGACCGACACTGTGGTGGTTCCGGCTGCCGAAGCCCTGCCCGAAAAAATTACCCTCACCGGGATCAGTCACGGCTCGACCTATATTTGCCGCCGCCGCAACAACAGCGCTACGGGCAAGATGTCACAACACGCCATCGGAAATGCGGTCGACGTCATGAGCTTCGAGTTCAAGGGGCACGACCCGATTCCGGTTTCGCCGCGCGCTGGTGACGGAACGGTAGAAGAAGCCTTCCAGCGCGCCGTCCGCGGCGGCGCCTGCTTGCACTTCACCACCGTGCTCGGCCCCGGCACCAATGCCAGCCACGCAGACCACCTTCATCTCGACGTGATCAAGCGCAGAGGCGGATACCGGCTCTGCGAGTGAGCATCAGCCGCCGGTGCAAGGTTTGCAGTCTGATCAGAACAGCCCCTCGATCTGGCCCTTGTCATTGAGGAAGATTTTTTCCGACGAAGGCGTTCTGGGCAGGCCCGGCATGGTCATGATCTCGCCGGTTATGACGACGATGAACCCGGCGCCGGCGGACAGCCGTACCTCGCGTATAGGGACAGTATGGTCGGTCGGCGCGCCGCGCAGGTTGGAATCGGTGGAGAATGAATATTGCGTCTTGGCCATGCAGATCGGCAGATGGCCATAGCCTTGCGCCTCCCACTGCCTGAGCTGCTCGCGCACCGATTTCTCGGCAATCACCTCGCCTGCATGATAGATCGATTTGGCGATGGTTTCGATCTTGTCAAACAGCGGCATTTCGTCGGGATAGAGCGGCGCGAACTGCGCCTGCCCGGATTCAGCCAGCTCAACCACCTTGTTGGCCAGATCCTCGATACCGGCTGAGCCTTTCGCCCAGTGCTTGCACAGGATTGCCTCAACCCCGAGCGTGGCGACATAATCCTTAACCGCCTGGATTTCTGCGTCCGTGTCCGTGACAAAATGGTTGATTGCCACCACCACTGGCACCCCGAACATTTTCACATTCTGAACATGACGGCCGAGGTTGGCGCAGCCCTTTTTGACAGCTGAGACATTTTCAGCGCCCAGATCATCCTTCTTGACGCCGCCATTCATCTTCATGGCGCGCACGGTTGCGACGATCACCGCTGCGTCGGGCTTGAGACCCGCCTTGCGGCACTTGATGTCGAAGAACTTTTCCGCCCCCAGATCGGCGCCAAAGCCGGCTTCCGTGACCACATAGTCAGCCAGTTTCAAAGCCGTGGTTGTGGCCACCACCGAGTTGCAGCCGTGTGCAATGTTGGCAAACGGTCCGCCGTGCACGAAGGCCGGATTGTTTTCCAGCGTCTGCACCAGATTTGGCTGCATGGCGTCCTTGAGCAACACCGTCATGGCACCGTCGGCCTTGATGTCGCGGCAATGGATCGGCGTCTTGTCGCGACGGTAGGCGACGACGATGGAACCAAGCCGTTGCTGCAGATCTTCCAGATCCTTGGCCAGGCACAGGATCGCCATGACTTCCGACGCCACCGTGATGTCAAACCCGGTCTGGCGCGGAAACCCGTTGGCGACACCGCCGAGATTGACCACGATATCGCGCAGCGCCCGGTCATTCATGTCCATTACGCGGCGCCAGACGATCCGGCGCGCATCAATCTCCAGCTCGTTGCCCCAGTAGATGTGGTTGTCGATCATCGCCGAAAGCAGGTTGTGGGCGCTGGTGATGGCGTGGAAATCACCGGTGAAATGCAGGTTCATTTCCTCCATCGGCACCACTTGCGCCATGCCACCGCCCGCAGCGCCGCCCTTCATGCCGAAATTCGGCCCGAGCGAGGCTTCACGGATGCAGATCATGGCTCTCTTGCCGATGCGGTTGAGACCGTCGCCCAGCCCCACCGTGGTAGTGGTCTTGCCTTCGCCCGCCGGTGTCGGATTGATTGCCGTCACGAGGATCAACTTGCCGTTGGGCTTGTCTTTCTGCCGGGCAATGAAATCGGCCGACACCTTGGCCTTGTCATGGCCATAGGGAACCAGATCCAACTCGGGAATGCCGAGCCTCTGGCCAATCTCCATGATCGGTTTTTTGTTCGCCGCGCGAGCGATCTCGATATCGGATTTGAACTCAGCCATGGTGTCGTTTTCCTCTTCCCAACGTGACCGCATCCCTGCGCGGCCCTGGACCACGAATAGAAACCGAAACGCCAGCCGATGCTTGCATGAAACCGGACGCCCAATACGCCAATTGCGACACACCGCAGACCAGCAACCCTTTAAAAGCTGCGGGTTGCCAGAACGACCAAATTCCGAGAAATATATGACAGGTTAAAGAATGGTAACGCCACACGGTTTATCTAGCCCATTGATCAGACGCGCACCACGAGCCCCGCGAAGCTGAAATCCGACACATCTCGATCACGATCCAGTGGCAGAACGCCGAAGCTTGTGTGATATCGGCAGTGCGTTTGATCGTCTGCATTGCTCATCGAACAAGCCAATATCCGCAAGCTATTTCATTGAATCAATGATTTTTCAGGAAAGATAACAATATGAAGGCTCCATTGCATCCCCGACAGGACGAACGTTTGATGGCCTTGCACGCCTATGAAATGCTCGACACTGATCCGGAAAAGGATTTTGACGATATCGTTCAACTTGCCTCTTCGATTTGCGGGACATCCGTATCGCTCGTCAGCCTGGTAGATTCCGAACGGCAGTGGTTCAAGGCCTCGGTAGGTCTGGAGATGCGCGAATCGCCAATTGAACAATCGATTTGTTCCCACGCCATTCTCGAAGAGGAATTTTTTGAGGTCGAGGATACGTTGCAGGATCCTCGGATGGTCGATAATCCGCTCTGCGGTTCCGATCCGAATCTGCGGTTTTATGCCGGTGCGCTGCTCAAGACGCCCGACGGGCTGCCGATCGGAACTCTCTGCGTGCTGGACCGCGAGCCCAGGAAACTGACACCTTGGCAACGCGACGCAATCAAGGTTCTGGCTCGCCAGGTCATGGTACAACTCGAAATGCGCAAAGCACTCGCTTCAGCCGCCACCATGCGCCAGGAAGTCGATCACCGGGTCAAGAACTCGCTGCAGTCACTCTCTGCTTTCGTTCGTATCCAGGAACGCCGCCTGCAATCCGATGAGGCCAAACAGGCGATGACAAAAGTCATGACACGCATCAATGCCGTGTCGACGCTGCACGAGTATCTCTACAAGACCGATGCAGGGTCGAATGTCGACCTGGGTGTCTATCTTTCCAACATTGTCGACTATCTGACCGAAACCGCACCCGCGCACGTCACCATGGAGTTTGCTCCGGTGTCAGTCATGGTCGGCTCACAGCAGGCAGTTTCGGTGGGAACGCTGGTCAATGAGTTCGTCGCCAACTCCTTCAAGCACGCCTTCCCTGGCCAGCGTGAAGGCGTGGTGAGGATCGAACTGTCTGTTCCTTCACCTGGCAACATCGCCGTCACCTGCTCCGACAACGGAGCGGGCATGACCCCGGATGTCACCACCCAGTCCGGCGGACTCGGCATGAAGATCGCCGAAATCGCCTGCATGGAACTCAGATGCGAACTGGATCTAAAGATCGCGGCGCAAGGTGTCACCGCCTCGATCGAGTTCACCCCCGAACCGCGCCCCCAGTACCGGCGGTAATCTATGGTGGTGCCCGACCGCTTGTCGGGCGCCACTTTCAGATCAATGCGACCGGCAGGCCGTTTTAGCCGTCACCCATCGCAATCAAGCCGGCATTGCCGCCGGCCGCGGCGGTATTGACCGAGACCGCCTGCTCAACCGCAAAGCGCATCAGATAGTGCGGGCCGCCAGCTTTGAAGCCGGTGCCCGATAGCCCCGAACCACCGAACGGCTGGGTGCCCACCACGGCGCCGATGATGTTGCGGTTGACATAGACATTGCCGGTGTCGAGCCGGTCGATGACCTTGCGCACTGTGGCCTCGATGCGCGAGTGGATACCGAGCGTCAGCCCGAAGCCGGTTGCGTCAATGGCGTCGAGCACCGCATCGAATTTCTTCGCCTTGAAGCGCACCACATGCAGCACCGGCCCGAAGATTTCCCGATCGAGCGCTGCCGCATCCTTGAGCTCGACGATATGCGGCGCAAAGAACAGCCCCTCGTTGGGCGCGTCTCCGGCATAGACCAGTTTCTGGGTCTTGGAGATCGTCGCAATATGCTCAGCCAGCATCTCGCGCTGCGCTTCGTCGATCACCGGCCCGATGTCGGTGGACGGTTTGGTCGGATCGCCAAGCTTGAGTTCGCGTGCCGCACCCTCGATCATCGCGAGCATGTGATCGGCGACATCCTCCTGCACGAACAAAAGTCTTAGCGCCGAGCATCGCTGTCCTGCAGAGCGGAACGCCGACATAACCACATCGTCGGCCACCTGTTCGGCAAGAGCCGTCGCGTCAACGATCATCGCATTGAGCCCGCCGGTTTCGGCGATGAACGGCACGATCGGCCCGTCCTTGGCGGCCAGCGTCCGGTTGATGGCACGCGCGGTGTCGGTCGATCCGGTAAAGGCCACACCGCCTATCTTGGGATGCGAGGTCAGCGCGGCGCCGACATCGCCTTCCCCGGGCAGACACAACAGCACATCCTTGGGCACTCCGGCCTCGTGCATCAGGCAAATCGCCTCATGCGCCACCAGCGCGGTTTGCTCTGCCGGTTTGGCGATTACCGCGTTGCCGGCTGCGAGCCCTGCGGACACCTGGCCGAGGAAGATCGCCAGCGGGAAATTCCACGGCGAGATGCAGACAAAGACGCCGCGACCACGCCACCCGAGCCGGTTTTCCTCACCGGTCGGTCCAGGCATCGGCTGCATCCTGGAAAACATCTCGCGTGAACGCGCCGCGTAGTAGCGGAGGAAATCGACGGCCTCGCGGATTTCAGCGATTCCGTCGTCCAGTGTCTTGCCGGCCTCGATCGACAGCAGCGCCATGAAGCGGTCGCGCCGGTCTTCGATCAGGTCCGCAGCCCTGTCGAGTGCCGCAGCGCGAAGACCGGGATCGGTCCGTGACCAGCTTTTGAAACCCTGCGCGGCGATGCCCACGGCCTTGTCGACGTCCCTGGGATCGGTAAACCGCACCGTGCCAACAATTCTCGAAGGATCGGACGGAGAGCGAACATCCTGTTCCGCCCCACCTTTCAAACCTGGCGCCAGCGGTCCGGCCTGCACGGGTGCGCTGGACCGGTCCATACCTTCCACCAGCGAAGCAAGCTGGAAGCGGTCGCCAAATTCTACGCCGCGGGAATTGGGGCGATCGGGATAGATTGCCAGCGGCTGCGGGATCTGGCTGTTGCGAGCCGATTGCCCCCTGGCCAGCCCGAGCTTGGCATCGGGCCGTTCGAGCAGGGCAGCAATTGGGACTTTCTTATCGCCGGCCACAGCCACGAATGACGAGTTGGCGCCATTTTCCAGAAGCCTGCGCACCAGATAGGCGAGAAGATCGCGGTATCCGCCGACCGGGGCATAGATGCGGCACGGCACCCGGTCGTTGCTCTTGTTCAAGCTGTCATAGACAACTTCGCCCATGCCATGAAGACGCTGAAACTCGAAGCCGCTGCGATCCTCGGCCATTTCGATAATGGTGGCGACCGTCAGTGCGTTGTGCGTCGCAAATTGCGGATAGATGACATCGCGCAGGTCAAGCAGCTGCCGCGAACAGGCGAGATAGGAAAGATCAGTCGCAGCCTTGCGGGTAAAGACCGCATAGCCTTCCAGCCCGCGTTCCTGTGCCCGCTTGATTTCGGTGTCCCAGTATGCGCCCTTGACCAGCCGCACCATCATCCGGCGGCCGTGCTTGCGGCACAGCCCGGCAATGTGGTCGATCACCTGCGGAGCCCGCTTCTGATAGGCCTGGATGGCGAGGCCGAAACCGTCCCAGCCGGCAAGTGACGGATCGGCAAATGCCCGGTCGATGACATCAAGCGACAATTCGAGTCGGTCCACCTCTTCCGCATCGACGGTGAAATTCAGATCATGCGCCTTGGCCATCTGCGCAAGCTCGATGAGATCTGGAACCAGTTCCTCAAGCACCTGCTCGCGATGGGTTGCCAGATAGCGCGGGTGCAGCGCTGACAGCTTGACCGAGATGCCCGGGCGATCCGGCAACTTGCGACCGGCGGACACCTTCTTGGCCGATTTGCCTATCGCCGCAATCGCATCCGCATAGGATTTGAAATAGTGCTTGGCGTCAGCCCGGGTGCGCGCGCCCTCACCCAGCATGTCGTAGGAATGACGGTAGCCCCGCGCTTCGTTCTTGGCCGCCCGGCCCAGTGCATCCTCGATGGTTTCGCCAAGCACAAAATGATGTCCAAGAAACCGCATGGCCTGCCGTGTCGCGGTTCTCACCGTCGGCATGCCCATTCGTTTGACCAGACCGCGCATGACGCCTTCAGGTGTCTCACCCGGCTTGATAACTCTGGCAGACATTCCAAGTGCCCATGCGGAGGCGGACACGAACCAGGTGTCGCCATGCGTTTCATGATCGCTCCAGCCACCTTCCTTGAGCTTGTCTTCGATTAGCCTGTCTTGCGTAAGCGCATCCGGCACCCGAAGCAGCGCCTCGGCCAGCACCATCAGGGCCAGACCTTCACGGGTCGACAATCCGTACTCACGCAGGAAATCCTCAACTCCACCCATTTGGCCAGAATCGGAGCGAATAGCTTGAATAAGCTTGGTAGCGCGGGCATCAATCGCCCGGTCCTGGGCGCTGCTGAAGCTGAGGCGTTGGCTGAAATCGTGGATCAGACGATCGTCGTCCGGAGCATGTGAAGCATGAAAGGCAGTAACAACTGGCGCGGCGGTGGCAGTCATGGCAATCTCCCCGTGAATGGCACAACATAACCCTTGCTCAACAGGGTTTCTCACTATAATCAAATTTCCTAGTTAGATTATTCTCTAGTGTTTTGGGCATTAAGGGGGATTAAGTGAAGGAAATAGACCGCATCGATCGAAAGATCCTTCGCGCCATGCAGGACAACGGGCGGCTGACCAACCTCGAACTGGCCGACAAGATCTCCCTGTCGCCTACCGCCACGGCGGAACGCCTCAAGCGCTTGAACCGTGATGGCTACATTCAGAGTTATACAGCCAAGCTCTCCCCGGAGAGACTTGACCGGGGCATGCTGGTGTTTGTGGAAGTCAAACTCGACCGCACAACTCCCGATGTGTTCGACGCTTTTTCCAAGGCCGTGCGACAATCGGACGATGTGATGGAATGCCACATGGTTGCCGGAGGCTTTGACTATCTCGTCAAAGCCCGCGTCAAGGGCATGGAAGCTTACCGCACTTTTCTTTCCGATATAATTCTGTCCTTGCCGGGAGTTCGTGAAACACATACATATCCGGTCATGGAAGAAGTCAAAAATACCGGGAAACTGCCTGTTTGATTTATTGATTACTTCTTGAGGCTTAGTATTATACACTGAAAACAGTTTGCGAGACAGATGACGCAAAAAGACCGCATGTTTGGACGGAAGCCACTCAGCATCACCTTTGGCGCGACTTTCCTTGCCACCACGAAGGTCAGCTGATGTCGGATAACCCCCTTCTTCAGAGCATGGATTCGATCAGGTCGGAAATCGAACTGGTCATCTTTCTAAAAAGGCTTTCCAGGCATTTCGATTTCGCCGGGTTCATGCTGGTCAACATACCTGTTGTGACCGATGAAAGCCTTATAGCAAGGATCGAATTGTCGGACCTGCCGGACGGAATTGTAGAAGCCTATGATGAACTGGGCTTGTTGAAGAACTCGCAGATTTTTCAAATGCTGCGGCGCTCGACCGTGCCGGTCACACTCGACACCCTGACACCAAACGAATTGCGTCCATCCGACGAGGCCGAAGCAGCAACCCGCTTTTTCGAAAAATACAACATCACCATAGCCGCATTCTTTCCTGTCCATGGAGCCGGTGGAGCTCGTGCCGCATTCGGTTTTCTTGGCGACCGCAATCAATTGTCTCATGCAGAACTCGGCGAGCTCGGGGTCTTCACTGCGCACGCCTACAACATCTATTCAAACTTGAAAGACGGTCCTCCCGATTACGAGGCGGTGTTGACCGTGCGCGAACTCGAAGCTTTGCATTGGGTGGCAAACGGCAAGACATCGAGCGAGATTGCATCAATCCTTTCGCTGTCCGAGCACACGGTGAACACCTATATCAACAACGCAATCCGCAAACTTGATTGCGTCAACCGAACCCAACTCGTCGCCAAGGCGCTCAGGTTGCATCTGATTTCCTGAGCGCGTCAAAATGATCAATGCGCCATGAGTGACAATCAGCGATCCAGAATGGCCCGGATTTCCACCAGGTTCGAGCGGAACCTGAGCACATAAAAGCCCATGGTCGCCAGATGCGTCGGCATGATCCATCCGCTTTCGTTGCCGTTGGAAATGATGGATGGCTGGATCTTCAACGCAGCAGACAACTGCACGTCCATATCATCCCACAATTGCTCGAGATTGCGCTGCGCAACCACATCGCGAAAGTCGTCGCGGGTTGCTTTCAGAATGCCGTAATAGCCATAGAGCTGACCGTAAGAGAACCAGAACCGGTCATCCGCACGGGTATCAAACCAGCCCGAATTGTAGTTCTCCGAACGGTCCCGCAGGATCGCGGAGGTTGAGCCGACATCCGAGGCAATCCGGTCAAGGAACTGCACCAGATTATCGGTTCGCGCATCGTAAACCGCGTCGCAGCTGGCAAGCCGGCCGTTGAAGGCCTGCAGATCATCGATCGCAGAGCGGTAGAATGACGGCGTCGGCGTCTTCGGACCGAATGGGCTCACGCCGAAGTACCAGGTGTATTCATCAAACTGCATGGCGCCGCGGGCATCCTGCAGATCACCATCGACCTGGCTGGTGCCGCGCACGCGCCCAAGCGTATCAACGAATTCGACCGTGGTCCGGCGGATCGCCTGGTTCACACCGCGCTGGAAGGCAGCCTTGTTGTCAAAGAACGGCGTATGATCCCAATCCACCCCGAACAGGCCGGATTTGTAGAGGATCATCGACGAGATCCAGGCATTCTGATTGACGTTGAAATCAATCAGGTCTGACGTCGCCGAAACCATCGCCGAAGGTGCGCAGGTGCCGTCAGCCTGCTTGGTTCCCGGCGTTGTTGCCAAGGCTTCGCGCTTGCTCGGATAGTCAGGATCGAAGCCAGCCCAGACCTGAGTCTGCCAGAAGAAATAGCCGTAAAGTCCGAAGAAGATGAGAAGGATCCCGCCAACAATCGCCTTGAGCATAAAACCCCGGCGCCGGTACCAGCCTGCAACCGTGACAAACGGCCAGAGCAGGAAAGATATGATTATCCCGATGCCGCGGCCGATGGCGTTGAAAATCCGCTCGAAAAACTCGATCACCGGGTCAAACATGGTCTTGGTATCCTTCCAGTCCGTAAAGCCGCGACCTGAGCGCCGCCTTGTTGTTCAGATAGGTGGTTCCGAGAACATCCACGACATGGGCACGGTAGCTCTCGGAATAGCCTTCATAAGCTTCGTAAAAACCGTGTTTGTCAAAGATGAAGCGGCTGACAAAATCAAACGGCGCCAGTCGCGCCAGAAGCCGGTTGATCAGCCACTGGTCGGGATGGTTGGGATGTGCACGACACAACATCAATTTCCTGTCGGTCCGCACCTCCCGCATCTTCACCTGTCCGGTGGTGGCCACTTCGCGCATCGCTTCCTGCAGGAAGGGATAGGTCCCCTCCTCGGCAATCAGCGCGGAGTTTCGGTGCATCCAGGTCTGCAGCCAGATCCGGTCGGTTCCCGCAAGATCAACCGTAGGGTCGACACGGCGGATGAGATCGTCAACCGCCATTTCCGCCCGGTGAGCGAAGAAGCCCGACGGTTCGACCCAGGACGCGCGCGGCAGTTGCAGCCGCTCAGACTTCGTCAGAAAGTCAAAGATCCGGGCGTGATCGCCTATGTCGATATAGCTGACTTCCCACGGTCGCGACCGCCGGAATCCCGGCGCATGGCTGTCACAAATCACCGTGGTGGTGCGGTCATCGCGAAAGATGAACACGCCGCCGAAATGATTGGCCCAAAACGAAGTGTGAGGAAACACTAGCTTGTCAGGCACAAGCGCGTTTTGTCGAATATCGCCGGTTTCCCGCGCCAGTTCGACCATCCGCTTGAGCATGGCGTCATCGCGCCAGCCATCTTTCGAGGACTTGAGCCGGTCAACCAGCCCACGCAGTTCCGTGGCCTTGCCCAGCATATTTTCAGCCGACATCACCCGGAAGCGTATCTCGCTGATCGACAACAGGTCCTCGACACCGGTAACCACGTCAATTGGCTCTTCGATCTCGCCAAACAATGCGTCCTTGATTGTCACCGCATGGACGGCGCGGCGGTTGCCGTCGAAGAACTGGTGCATCAACCCGGCAGTGTTTGAAAACTGCGTGTGAACCACCGGCAGGTTCTCCTGCTCCGGCGTCAGCACGACAAAACGGCGATTGACCCCGTTGGGATCGAGATACTGCACATCACCAAGCTCTTCGGCGATTTCCGGAGAGAACCCGGTCATGTCGATCTGGAAACTCTCGAGCTTGGTTTCTTCCAATCCGAACGCCCTGAGCGCCTTGTTGTAGCGCGCCACCAGGTGCGGTTCCGCCACTGGCAGCAACCGGCCGTAGATCAATTCGTTTTCGACCAGCCGCTTCATTGCTGCCAGCGCCCGTCGCGTTTCATCGCCTCGATCTCACGAACCGCCCTTTCACGCTGACGTTCCCGCCGGATGATGTCATCCACGGCAGTCGCATCGGAGCGGTCAGTGTAGCGGAACTCGGAATCGGCGTAGCGGTTGATCTCCTGCAGCACCATTTCAATCGTGAACGGCTTCCGCAGTTCCGAAATCATCGCGATCTTGTCGTCATAAGGCTTGTGCATGAAGGCTTCCGGGGTCTCGAACCAGTCATCGGGAAGATCGATGTCCATCGCCCGCATCTTGATTGCGTCGGTGATGTTCTTGATCGCCCGGCCGGTAAAGCGCGGCTCGGCCAGCTTGATCTGGTGCAGATAGGCGCCGATGTCCGAGATCGTCTTGACCTTGCCGTGGTCTTTCTCAAACCGGTCCCATACAGACAATAGCCCCTCTTCCTGCGGCTCATCGTGGCCGTCATAGGATCGCGCCACCGCCTGTTTGATTTCCTGACTGGCGTACAATTCGTGAGAGCCAAGCGGGATCGAATGGTTCTTGCCCGCCAGCAGAGCGAAAATGTCGATGTAGTCATCAAGTGATTGCGGCCCGTCGACCAACCAGCGCGCCCCGGCGCGTTGCCTGAGTGCATCGTCGACATTCTCCGGATAGTTGGAGAACATGCCGAAACTGCAATTGCCCCGCACCACGGTCGAGGCTCCGGCAAAACTCTCCATCAGTACCGCCGTGACTTCCTGCTGGCCCGCAGACGCCCTATCGTCAGAGCGCTTGGCAGCAACCTGATCGATGTCGTCGATGGTGCCGAAGCCAATTGCCCGCGGGTTGAGCACATTGTCGACAAACGCCTTGCAGTTCTGCCCCGACTTGCCCTGATAGGATGAAATCTGATCGACGCCGAAATTCTCGTAGTGGAAGGGATAGCCCGCGACCTGACAGTAGTCATTGATCATGCCTGCCAGCATCTGGATCAGGATGGTCTTGCCGGTTCCCGGCGCACCATCGCCGATGAAGGTGAACAGGAACCCGCCCAATTCGACAAACGGATTGAGCTGGCGGTCGAAATCATAGGCCATGACCATCCGCGCCAGCCGCATCGCCTGATGCTTGGCGAGATGGTTACCGATGATCTCGCCCGGCTTCTTGAAGCTCATCACCAGTGGTTTGCGGCGCTGTCCCGGCGCCACGTCAAATCCGTCGAGCGTGAAATTGTCGCTCTCCAGCCGAAGGTGCGATTGCGCGAAACTGCTCAGCGCGTCGAACCGGGCACGCCGGCTGATCAACCCTTCAATCGCAACCCGGGCCAAAGCCCGCGCCCGTGAGGTCATCGCAATTTCGTCCGGCGCGCCAGCTATGGCCTGATCAAGTGCTGCAACAAACGACTTGAGCGCATCCTGCGGAGTGTCGAACTGAAAATCCGGCTCTTCAGTGTCGTTGGCCGGTTCGCTTTCGCCATCGACCGTCTGCAGGATATAGGCGGCCAGCGTGAACACCGCGACATAGGCCGAAGCCGAGAGCAAGCGTTTGAACCGGTCGGCGTCTTCGCCTTGAAGTGGCGCACCTGCATTGCGCGATTGCAGGCTTTCGAGATCGGTCTGCTGGGCGAACATCTCTGCAACCGCCAGCGCTACGGAGATGCCCCGGCGGGTGCGGTAGAGCAGCGTGTGCTGCGGAATCGACAGCATCTGGTCATTGACGCGAACCGACTGGATGGTCTTTCCCAGTTCGATCTCGCGGGTTTTTCGCATGCCGCGGGTTGAGACCGTTGAAACAAAACGCCGGTTGGTCCCGGCCAGCGGTGTCGATGACCCGCCATCCTGAGCCACCAGCACGACAACGCGGGTCACCATCGATTGCGCCACCGGCTGATGCCGCGCAATGTCTTCTTCAGAAATGGTCGTCAGGCCTGTCGTCTGGCTCATGCTCTCATACCTCGCTGATGACCTGTTTGCCCGAGATCACATGCACGGTGAAGCCGGAGAATATGCTCTCGGCTTCGCCAGAAGCATAAAGCGCCTGATAGGCTTCATGCGGAACAAGCGCGTGTTTCTGATAAGCGCTCACGCCCTGCCGCGTGGCTTCCAGATCATCGGTTTCGATGTGATACTCGTCGCGCGCCGGCTCCGAACTCCACAGCCCCCGTTTGGCCGGGCGTTCGGTCTTGGAGAACACCTCCTGCATGGTCCAGGTCAGAAGCCATGCGTTCTCGTCCTTGCGCACCTTGGACAGGATGGTGGAGATCCGGTCTGAATTGTCGGTCACGCCCGCCGAATAAAACGGCCCCAATACGAAACGGCGCAATTGTTTGGGATGCAGATGCTCGAAATCCGCATCGAGATTTTGCGCGATCGTTGCAGGTGACAGCGAGTAGGCGCCATTCTTTTCCGCCGAGGCGTCAAAGGCGCGTGCGAATTCCGGATTGAGCAGCCCGCCCACCGGCAACGGGATATCGAGCTCTGGATTAAGTTTGACGTCCTTGGTCACCAGCATCTTGGCAATGGTTTCGCTCGAATCCTCGATCGTCGCCATATAGACCATCGGCAGGGTCTGGCTGCCGTCAAACACACCCCAATGCACCACATAATAGGGACGCCCGTTTTTCGGATTGACCGAAACACGAATGGTTTCGGGCAGGATGAACGGCGCGAAAATCGCATCCTTGCCTATGTCCTCGAGATAGAGACGTTCGGCGATCTGTTCCTGCAACGTGCCGGGGAACTCCTTGTGGCGCAGGATGAAATCGGCCATCTCCGCCTTCAGCGTCTCGACGTCCGGGATCGCCGCCAGCCGTTCTTCGGCTGTTGCGCGGTCATTCTCAAGTGTCAGAACGTTCTGAAACGTCGGAAAACCACTGTCTGCCTGGCTGATGCGAAAGCGTTCGATGAAGCCAACACGGTTTTCCCAGGCCGAAAACGTCGCCTCCAGGCGATCGACATAGGGAATGATCACCTGGCCGACCAAGCCATGTGCGTAGAGCGGCGAGTTATCATCAGCCAGATAGACCCGAAGGCCTTTCAAGGCCGCATGCATCGACCTGAAATAGGATCCGGCAGCGCCGGTATCAGCGCGCATGACACCCCCTCACCTTCATCATGACGGCTCAGGACTTCACGTAATTGGCTGAATTGTGCTTTTCCAGGACTTCCGAGAAGCGTCTGGCAAACGCATCGTCGGCAAGCTGCTTGCGGCGCTGGATATCCTTCGTCGACAGCATGTTCTTCTCATGCATCTCCAGAAGGTCACCGATATGGGTCTGCGCCGCGGCACCAATGCCGGCCATGGTTTCTTCCGCCGCTGTATCGACCCGGCTTCCCAGCGTATTGATCTTGTGGGCGACGTCCTGTTGCGCGGCAGTCTTCAATGAATCCTCAAGCGCCTTGTAAAGCACGATGCGCTGCTCGGTATCGATGGTCAGCTTGTTGATCAGCGTATTCTGCGCCGCGATTTGGTTGTTGAGCGAGTCCACGAATGTCTGGAACATTGAGGTATAGCGCTCCAGCGTCTGGCTTTCCGCCAGCAGTTCCTGCTCCTTGGCCTGCCGCTGGTTGTACTCGGTGGCGAGCTTCGATCGGTCGCTTTCGAGGTCGGTCCGGGTTTTCTGGTCCGTCGATGCGGCAATCTGGTTTTCGATGTCCATCAGCAGCGGATTGAGTTCCTCGATCCGCTCCTGTGTGGCTTCGAGATTGGCCATGGTCACCTTGCGGCGCTCGATCACCTTGATCAGGCTGGCTTCCGAGGTCTTGTAACGACTGTCGAGAATATCCTTCTGGTCTTTCAGGATGCCGGTAATGGTGTCAGATTTCTGCAAGAGTTCCTGCAGATTTCCCGACAGCGACATGTTGCGAACGCGATCCGAACGCATGCGTTGAGCCCGGCCCTTGGAGAAAATGGCGATGAAGCTCTCCATTCCGGAAAAGCCTTTCATGCTTTCGAACTCGGCGCCAAACACATTGGTGGCATCCTCAAGTCCGATGATCAGATCGGCTATATTGGTCTCCATCATCCGCTGCTGGCGCAACACATCCTGGATACGGGCATTTTCAATATCAAACTGCGGATCACCAAGCTGGGCGTCGGCTTCAGACAATTTTTCGAGCACAACACCCGACGCTTCGATTTTTGACCGCATGTCCTCGACGGAGGCGCGTGTCTTTTCAATTTCAGCGTCTAAGCTCTTAATACTGGCCATGCCCGGCTTCCCTATTCTGTGGCGCCGAAGAACCGGCGCAAATCTTTTGTGATCGCGGTATAGATAGCTAAAATGCTTTTAGCACCGGATACCCCCGCCGCAAACTGTAAGCCGACCACACGTAGGTATAATCCTGGCGAAAAAAAAGGCCGCTCCCGAAGGAACGGCCGTTGATTGCGGAATCTCGGCTGGATTCACTTCGCTTCCGAAGGATCCGTGAGATAAGCTATGACGTCCTCGACATCGTCATCCTTCTTAAGGCCGGCAAAAGCCATCTTGGTGCCCTTCACGACGCCCTTGGGATTGCGCAGATAGGCTTCCAGCGCTTCGACAGTCCAAACCGGAACTTCGGCAGCATGCTCAGTCATGGCTTTGGAATACTTGTAGTCCTCGACTGAGGCCATCGGGCGATCAATGATGCCGACCAGATGCGGTCCGACCTTGTTCTTTTCTTCAGTCGCCGTGTGGCAAGCGGCGCATTTTTTGAAAACCTTGGCACCCTTGGCTGCGTCTCCATCGGCGAGTGCAAGGGTAGGAGCAGCAACAACAGCAGCGATTGCCGCCCCAAAAAACATGGAAAGTGATATGCGCATAGATTGTCTCCGTTCGCGTTATTCAGATGTGATTGTTATAGTTCAGTCCTATGCGAGGGCAATGCCCCCTGTCCCGGACAGCGCATTACGATCAATCAGTATTGAGCAAAACCAACGCTGAATCCGCACACAAGTGCTATTTCAGGGCCTCGGCATGCATCACATCATCCCAGTGGCGGCGACAATACGACACATATTTTTCATTCCCGCCGACTTCGATCTGGGCCCCTTCCCGGATCACCTTGCCTTGCCCGTCCATCCGGACCACCATTGTGGCCTTGCGTCCGCAATGGCAGATCGTGCGAACTTCACGAAGCTCATCTGCCAGCGCCAGCAGAGCCTGGGACCCGGGAAACAGTTTTCCGCGGAAATCCGTGCGCAGACCATAGGTCATCACCGGGATCTTCAGCCGGTCAGCCACGCGTGCCAGCTGCCAGACCTGTTCTTCGGTGAGAAACTGAGCCTCATCCACAAAAGCACAGGCAATATCACCGTCGGCTTTCAAGTCCTCAAGCACCTGATAGAGATTGTCTTCCGGGCGGAATGTGTGCGCCTCGCTATCGAGCCCGATGCGTGATGCGATGCGCCCTTGGCCGCCGCGATCATCGAATGCCGCGATGAACAGCACGGTCCGCATCCCGCGCTCACGGTAGTTGTAGGAGGCCTGCAACAAGAGCGTCGACTTGCCCGCATTCATGGTTGAGTAACTGAAATAGAGCTTGGCCACGCTGGGCTCCCGATTGATCGCCGGTTCTCATGTCTCTCCGGCTTTCAACCCGGATATGCCCACGCGGTCGTACGGCCGCCGGTGGTATATCTATTGCCGGTCGATGCCGCCGATTTCCACCCCCGTCGAACCGCTTTCAACAGCCGTTTTTCCTACGCCTGAAAATTTAGGCGGCTTTGCCGCTTGAGTTCGCAGCCCATAAGTGGTTGTTTCTGCGCTCCGAACACGGGAGAATACCGATCATGACATACAAAATGACCCTCGCATTCGCAGCCATTCTGCTCGCCGGCACCGCAACCGTTCAGGCTGCAGATGCCGAATCCTGCAAGACCGTTCGCTTTGCTGATGTTGGCTGGACCGACATTCAGGCCACCACCGCCGTCGCCGGCGTCGTTCTCGACGCGCTTGGCTATGAGCAGGATGTTCAGGTGCTTAGCGTGCCTGTCACCTACCAGTCGCTCAAGAACAAGGACATGGATGTCTTCCTCGGCAACTGGATGCCGTCCATGGCCGCAGACGTACAGCCTTTCCTTGATGACGGCTCGGTTGAAACCATCGCCCAGAACCTCGACGGCGCAGGCTACGGCCTTGTGGTGCCGACCTATGCTGCCGACGGCGGCGTCAAAAGCCTGACCGATATCGGCAAGTTCAAGGACAAGTTCGACGGCAAGATCTACGGCATCGAGCCAGGCAATGACGGCAACCGCATCGTGCTTGAAATGATCGAAGATCCGGCCAATGGCCTTGACGGTTTCGAACTGGTTGAAAGCTCGGAAGCCGGCATGCTCTCGCAGGCGGAAAAGGCCATCCGGAACGAAGAATGGATTGCATTCCTCGGCTGGACCCCGCATCCGATCATGGGTGAAATGTCGATTGCCTATCTCGACGGCATGGGCGATTCCGGCTTCGGCGCCGCCACCGTGCACACCAACGTGCGCGCCGGTTACACCACCGAATGCCCGAACGTCGGCACGCTGGTCAAGAACCTGTCGTTCTCGCTGTCCATGGAAAACAAGATCATGGACGACATCCTCAAGGGTGAAGACGCCAATGATGCAGGTCTTGCCTGGTTGAAGGCAAATCCCGACGCTGTGACGCCTTGGCTTGAAGGTGTGACCACCTTCGACGGCGGCGATGCCGCCGCCGCTGTCCAAGCCAAGCTCGGCATGTAATACTCAACACTTGAAATCGGTTCCGGGGCTGCCACAACGCGGCCCCGGATCATGATGTGCGCCGGGGGAACAGGGCATGGACGGATTGGCGGATTTTATCACCGCATGGAAAATCCCGGTTGGGAAATGGGGCAAGAGCTTCTTCAATTTCCTCACCGACAATTTCGAGTTTGCCTTCGACGCCATCGCCGACTCGCTCAAATTCCTTCTCGACAGCATGATTGACGGCCTTTTGTGGCTGCCGCCGCTGATCCTGGTTCTGGTGATTGCACTTATTGGCTGGCGTATCCAGAAATCCTGGAAGCTGGCGCTCGGCATCGTTCTTGGCCTTGTCTTCATCATCAATCAGGGGCTGTGGAAGGAAACCGTCGAGACATTGGTGCTGGTGATCTCAGCCGCCTTCATGTCGATGCTCATCGGCGTGCCTATCGGCATCTGGCTGGCGCACCGCCCCAAATTGTACACCTATCTTCAGCCAGTCCTCGATCTGATGCAGACGATGCCGACTTTCGTGTATCTGATCCCGGTGCTGATCCTGTTCGGCCTCGGCCTTGCGCCAGGTCTGCTGGTCACCATCATCTTCGCGTCCCCTGCCCCGATCCGGCTCACCTATCTCGGCATCACCTCGGTGCCCAAGCCGATGGTTGAAGCTGGAATGGCCTTTGGCGCCTCGCCGCAACAATTGCTTCGCAAAGTCGAGCTTCCGGCAGCTCTGCCGACCATCATGGCGGGTCTGACCCAATGCATCATGCTGTCGCTGTCGATGGTGGTCATTGCTGCCCTGATCGGCGCCAACGGCCTTGGCAAACCGGTGGTTCGTGCGCTCAACACCGTCAACATTCCGCTCGGCCTCGAAGCCGGCATCGCCATCGTCATTCTCGCCATCATTCTTGACCGCATCTGCCGGGTACGCATTGGAGCGACATCATGAGCCTTGCTGCTGATCGCGGCTCGGTCCGCATTGACAATGTATCCATCATCTTCGGCGACAACACCGCCGAGAGCCTTGCGCTTGCTGACGCGGGCAAATCCCGCACCGAGATCCAGGAGATAACCGGCGACGTGCTTGGCGTGCACGATTGCACCGTCGACATCAACGAGGGCGAAATCCTTGTCTTGATGGGGCTGTCGGGGTCGGGCAAGTCCACTCTTCTGCGCGCCATCAATCGGCTCAACCCGATCAGCCGCGGCACACTCATCGTCGAATGCGGCGACGAAACATTTGATGTTGGCGCGTGCGACGACAAGCAGCTCAAGCAATTGCGCATGGACACCGTGTCGATGGTGTTTCAGCAATTCGGTCTGCTGCCCTGGCGTTCGGTCTCTGACAATGTCGGCTTCGGCCTGGAAATCTCCGGCGTCCCCAAAAAGGAACGCGAGCAACGGGTCGCGGAACAACTCGAGCTCGTCGGCCTGTCAGACTGGTCCGAGCGGATGGTCGCGGAACTCTCCGGCGGCATGCAGCAGCGCGTCGGCCTCGCCCGTGCCTTCGCAACCGGCGCACCTATCCTGCTGATGGACGAACCTTTCTCTGCCCTTGATCCGCTGATCCGCACCCGGCTGCAGGACGAGCTGCTCGAGCTTCAGGCCCGCCTGGGCAAGACCATAGTCTTTGTCAGCCACGACCTTGATGAAGCCATGAAGCTCGGCAACCGCATCGCCATCATGGAAGGCGGCCGGATCATCCAGTGCGGCACGCCGCGCGAAATCGTCAACTCGCCGGAAAACCGCTACGTCGCCGATTTTGTCGCCAACATGAACCCGATCGCCATGCTCACGGCGCGCGATGTCATGACAGCCGGCAAACCCGATGAAGTACGCGGCCAATCGCCGCTCTCGGCCTCTGTCAAACCCGACACCCCGCTTGAGGAAGTCATGGAGGCCCTTAGCCGCCGCAAGGGGACCATCGGCGTTATTGACAAAGGCGCGGTGACAGGCTCCATCACAGCCGACGATATTATCCGCGGTCTGACCCGGCATCGCCGCTGAGACTGATGAAAACCAGACAACCAGAACAGTGCATTCGAGGAGATCGGAATATGGACGTTAAGGGCAAAGCCGCCATTGTAACCGGTGGAGGCTCAGGCCTCGGTGCGGCGACCGCACGGGCATTGGCAAAGGCTGGCGCGAAGGTTTCGCTGTTGGATGTGAACCTCGAGCAGGCCGAAAAAGTAGCTGCCGAAATTGGCGGCAAGGCCATCGCCTGCGACGTCTCCAATGCCGCAGCAGCCGAAGCCGCACTCGCCGAGGCAGCTGAAGCTTATGGCGAAGCCCGAATCCTGATCAATTGCGCCGGCATCGCACCTGCCGTTCGCGTTGTCGGTCGCGAAGGCCCGCACGACCTCGAGGTGTTCCGCAAGGTCATCGAGGTCAACCTGATCGGCAGCTTCAACATGCTGCGACTTTTCGCCGACCGGGCTTCCAAGCTCGAACCGCTTGCTGACGGCGAACGCGGCGTGGTGATCTCGACCGCTTCGGTCGCAGCGTTTGACGGCCAGATCGGACAGGCGGCTTACTCAGCCTCCAAGGGCGGCGTTCATGCCATGGCCCTGCCGATCGCCCGCGAGATCGCCCGCTTCGGCATCCGCGTAATGACTATCGCGCCGGGAATTTTTGCAACGCCCATGCTGCTGGGCATGCCTCAAGAAGTCCAGGACAGCCTAGGCGCATCCGTACCGTTCCCGTCGCGTCTCGGGCAGCCGGAAGAATACGCCAGCCTTGCCATGCATATCATCGACAATACCATGCTCAACGGCGAGACCATCCGCCTTGACGGAGCTATCCGGATGGCTCCGAAGTGAGGATTTGGCGCCATCGATGAAGGAACCGGTCAAAACCATTCGCGAAACGGATGAGGAGGCCCGCCGTCTGGCGCGTCGACTGATCCGGGCGGCGCGCTTCGCTGCTATCGGCGTGCTTGAACCGGGCACCGGCTTCCCGTTTACCAGCAGGGTCCTGACAGGGGTCGATGTGGACGGGACACCGCTGATCCTGGTCTCCGCCCTTTCGGTTCACACCAACGCCCTGGTTGCAGATTCCCGCGCTTCGCTGCTATTCGGAGAACCTGGAAAGGGCGATCCCCTCGCCCATCCGCGCATCACCGTCCGGACCCGGGCTGAAACTGTCGCACGCAGTGATTTAAATCATGCACGCCTGCGCGCACGCTTCATCGCAAGGCATCCAAAGGCAGCTCTTTACGCTGACTTTCCCGATTTTGCTTTTTTCCGAATGGTGCCGGAATCTGCCAGCCTGAATGGCGGTTTCGGTAAAGCCTTCGTGCTGGAGGCTTCGGATCTTCTCATCACATCGCCAGCGATAAGCGATCTGGAAAAAATCGAGGCGGAAGCCATCGCCCACATGAACACTGAACACCCGGATGCAGTGGATACCTACGCCAGACTCCACGGCAAATCCAAGACAACCGGCTGGAAAGTCTGCGGAATTGATTGCGCGGGCATCGATCTCGCCAACGGCGATGATCTGTTGCGCATCGAGTTTGACACTCCTCTGGAGCAGGTTTCCGGCTTGCGTGGGAAATTAACCGAACTCTCGCGTACACTGTGAGAAAATAGGGGTGTACATTGACCCTTTTATGGTTGAAATATAAGCGACGTCTTTTTTTACATATGTTGATTTATTGAAGGCCGCCATGAGCGGGGGAAGACCACGGAAGATAGCCATGTTTGATGCACATCGTTTGGAAAACCACTCTGAAGAAGCTGCTGACCTCCTGTCGGCAATGGGCAATCAAAAACGGATGATGATTCTCTGCAATCTCGCGAGCGGCGAAATGCAAGTCGGAACGCTCGCCGAGAAAGTGGATTTGAGCCAATCAGCCCTGTCGCAACACCTTGCCAAGCTGAGAACACGCCAGCTAGTCAAGACGCGGCGAGAGGCCCAGGCGGTCTATTATTCGATCAACTCCGAGCCTGTCCTCCAGATGCTGCGAACCCTTTCGTCCATCTACTGCAACTGAGATAGCCGCCTCGTCGCGGATCCTGCAGCGAACCGGGACCGGCAGCGCTTGACGAGTCCACCTGCCTTTCCCCATATGAAAGACAGGAAGGATACTTTTCATGGCTGTTTCGATGCAAATAACCGGAATGCATTGTGGAGGTTGCGTGCGCTCTGTCGAAAAGGCCGCGCAATCCGTCGAAGGCGTTTCAAACCTCTCGGTCAACCTCGAGAGCGGTCAACTGACTGCCGATATCGCCAACCCCGATCTGGCCGGGACGCTCAAGGCCGCCGTCGAGGATTGCGGCTTTGACGTAACCAGCGTCACCTCCTGAGGCCGCTCAATTGAATGCCAAACCAGATCACGTGACATTCGACATCACAGGCATGACCTGCGCCAGCTGTTCTGCGCGCGTCGAAAAAGTGCTCGGTCGCCAGCCCGGTGTCGCTGAAGCGCACGTCAATCTGGCACTTGAGCGCGCTGACATTGAAGGCGTCGGCCTTGAACCGGCCAAACTGGCTGAAGCCATCGGACGGGCCGGTTTCGGCGCTGTTTTACGCCGGAATGATTTCGCAGCTCACCGCGACGCCGACGAAGCGCAAGCAGCCACACGGCGCGCCGATGAACGTCAGACCTTGTTGCGTCTGACCATTTCAGCCGTCCTGACACTGCCCATAGTCATCGGCATGCTGCCAATGATGATCGGTCTCGGAGACGCCTGGATTTCGCCTCTGTGGCAAGCGCTTCTGGCCACCGGTGTGATGGCCGTATCGGGTAGCCGGTTCTGGCGCGAGGCCGCAGGTGCGCTGCGAGGCGGATCGGCCAATATGGCCGTGCTGGTCAGTCTTGGCACTGGCGTCGCCTATCTCTGGTCCCTGTGGGTGATGATCAACGGCTGGAGTGATCCGCAGTCAGGCCATGGCGACGCAATGGCCTCGCATCTGCATTTTGAAGCAGCCGCAGTTGTGCTGACCCTCATAATGCTTGGCAAATACCTAGAGGCGCGCGCCAAATCGGGTGCCGCCGGTGCCTTGCGCGCCCTCGGCCGTTTGCAGCCTGACACCGCAGAACTCAAAACCCTGAGCGGCTCGGTCCGAACCATCCCCGTCGAACGCCTGGCCGTCGGCGATGTGATCATTATCAGGCCCGGCATGCGGGTTGCTGCCGATGGCGTCATCCGAAGCGGCAGTTCATCGCTTGATGAGGCCATGGTGACCGGCGAGAGCATGCCAGTTGCGCGTGGGCCTGGCGATCCGGTCGTCACCGGCACCACCAACACAGACGGCGTGCTTGAGGTCGAGGTCAGTGCCGCAGGTGCCGACACGCGCCTTGCCCGGATGACGCGGCTGGTCGAGGAAGCCCAAACCGGTCATGCACCCGTGCAGAAACTCGTCGATAGAATTTCCGCTGTCTTTGTCCCCTTCATTCTCGTAATCGCCTTGCTGACATTTGCAGGCTGGATGCTCGCGGGCGCCGGCTTCGAAACCGCCATGGTTTCTGCCGTCGCCGTTCTGGTCATTGCCTGCCCATGCGCGCTGGGCCTTGCCACGCCGACAGCGCTGGTAGCGGGTACCGGCGCCGCCGCGAAATCAGGTATCCTGATCAGAGACATCGAGACACTCGAACGCGCTACCGACATAAAACTCGTGGCGTTCGACAAGACCGGAACCCTGACCATGGGAACGCCTGCGGTCGTCGGCGTCTATCCGGTCGGAGACACAACTCCATCTGAACTTCTGGGTTTGGCAGGATCGGTTGAGACCGGAAGTGAACACCCGCTGGGTCGCGCCATTCTCGGCTACGCGGAACAGCACCGTATCAGCATCTCGCCTGCGACACAGATCCGCGCCGTTCCCGGTCGCGGTCTGGAAGGAATGAATGGCGTGCTCAAGGTGCAGGTTGGCTCCGAACGCTATATCACTGAAGCAAACATCGACACGAAAGGCGCGGATGCGACAGGCGCGCGCGAGCAAACCGGGACGCTGGCCTGGGTCGCGGCCGGCGGTCAGCTGATCGGCATCATCCGCCTGGCGGATCAGATCCGGCCGGAGACCCGACCGGCACTGACTGAACTTTCCGCAAGAGGCCTTGCCAGTGTCATGCTCACCGGTGACAACGAAGCCACTGCCCGCGCGATCGCCACCGAGGCGGGCGTAACTGATGTCCGCGCCGGGCTGCTTCCAGGCGAGAAACTCGACATCATTCGCGACCTGATGAAAACCACCGGCGGCCATGTCGCATTCGTCGGAGATGGCTTGAATGATGCACCGGCGCTGGCTGCCGCAAATCTCGGAATCGCCATGGCTTCCGGCACCGATGCCGCGCGCGAAGCTGCTGCCATCACTCTCATGCGTCCCGACCTTCGCCTGGTTCCTGCAGCCCTTGATGTCGCGGCCAGAACCAGGCGCACCATCCGGCAGAACCTGGTTTGGGCCTTTGTCTACAATCTCGTTGGTATTCCGCTGGCGGCCTTCGGCATTCTTCCGCCGGTTTTTGCCGGAGCTGCGATGGCTTTTTCATCTGTCAGCGTCGCCACCAACTCAGCCCTCATGGCACGGTGGAAACCGTCCTTCGCACGCGAATGACAGCGGCTTTCGAGGGTCACGCTTTCACACTTTGAAATCCTGCATCCACATACCCCACCCGCACACAAAAAGCCCGCCTCCGAAGAAGCGGGCTCTGGCAATTTTGAGAAAGAGTTTCTGGGCCTGTTGGCCGGCTCAGAATTCTTCCCAGCTGTCCTGAGCCACGGCGGCATTGCCCTGGCTCCGCGCAACAGGCCGAGCAGTGTGTGCTGCAGGTCGGCGCGCTTCAGTTTGACCAGCCTGGGCCATGGTGTGGGCCGTCTTGCGCAAGGCACTCGACTGCGCTGTTGCCGAGCCATCGATCGTGAACTGCGAGATCAGCTCCCGTAGCTTTCCTGCCTCGGCCGCAAGTTCCGAAGAGGCAGCATTGGATTGCTCCACCATTGCCGCGTTCTGCTGCGTCGTCTGGTCCATTGCATTGACAGCCTGATTGACTTCAGACAACCCTGTTGACTGTTCCTTGGCCGAGATCGCGATCGCATCCATGTGGGTGTTCATGTCGATGATGAAACCGCCGATGGTGCGAAGCGCTTCGCTAGCCTTGCGAACGAGATCCACACCGCTGGACACTTCCGTCGAGGAGTTGTGAATGAGCTCCTTGATTTCCTTTGCCGCATTGGCAGACCGCTGGGCCAGTTCACGCACTTCCTGGGCAACGACCGCAAAGCCCCTGCCTGCTTCACCGGCACGCGCCGCTTCAACACCGGCGTTGAGCGCCAGAAGGTTGGTCTGGAATGCAATCTCGTCGATCACACCGATGATGTTGGAGATCTGCTTGGAGCTCTCTTCGATCCGTCGCATGGCGTCTTCGGCCTGACCGACTACTTCGGAGGACTGGGTCGCCGAGGAATTGGCTTGGGTGGCGACGCCGCGCGCTTCTTCCGTCCGCTTGGTCGAGTTGACGACATTTGCGGTGATTTCCTCGACTGCAGCCGCGGTTTCCTCAAGCGCTGCAGCCTGACGCTCGGTGCGCTTGGAGAGATCATCCGTGCCGTTGGCAATTTCACGGGTTCCGGTTTCCATCGTCGACACGCTGTCGGCGATCGACCCCATGGTCGTGTTCAACTGCTTGACTGACTGGTTGAAGTCATGGCGCAGAGCTTCGAAATCCGGGGCGAAGGCTTCTTCGAGCTGGACGGAAAGATCACCGGCAGCCAGACGCTGCAGACCTGTTGCAAGGCCGGAGGTGGCCACTTTCAGACGCGCCGCAGCATCGGCCTCGGCCTGCTCCTGTGCGGCAACACGGTCGGCTTCGGCCTGCTTGCGGCTTTCTTCCGCTTCTTTCTGCAAGCGCTGGTTGGCGATTGCAGCTTCACGGAAGACCTGCATGGATTCGGCCATCCTGCCGATCTCGTCCTTGCCGCCCTCGTTGATTGTCACGTCAAGTTCGCCATTGGCCAGCCTTGCTGTCACATCGGCCAAACGGCTGAGCGGGCGGGAAACCAGCTGGAAGTTCAAGAACCCCATCCCGGCAGCCACAAGCGCCACAAGGATCGACGCGGCCATGGCGATGAATTCCACGGTCGTAAGCGCAGACATCTGTTCCACAGATGCAGCCTCCGAGTCGGCCCGGATATCGTTCGTCACCGTTGCAATTTTTGCATCGAAATCACTGAGCAACTTTGAGCCTTCGCCGGTCAGCTCAAGCACACGCGCCAGTTCAACCGTCATCGGATCGCGCATCAGGCTGATCTGCCGGTCAACCACCGAGGTGCGCCAATCAGCGATAACCGCTGCGGCTTCTGTCAGCATAGGGACATTGTTGGCTGAATGTTCGGCATAGACACCACGGAGATCAGACACCAGCCTATCAATATTCGCACTGATGGACTTGTATTCGGCCACGAAATCCCTGTTGCCCGTCAACAGGAAGTTCTTCAGGGAAAGATTGGCCTGATTGACATTATCGGTCAGTTCCGACGTCTGGCTCAGCAACTCACCCATGGTGTGGCTGTGCTTGACAAGATGGGTCGCGGTGACCGCGCGCGTGTAGATGAAACCGGAGGCGGCAATCGCTATAAAGGCGAGGATGGCAAAAGCCGCGAATCCCTTCGTACCGACCGAAATGTTTTTGAGCATGTTACTCGTCCTGTTGTGTCTGGTGGGTCGCGACCTCAAACCTGAGGGGCATCACGACGCTTTTTAGCTATGCTGCGTCATGCACCCGCGGCTGCGCGGCGCTCGAGTTCTGTCAGATTGACTTCCATTGTCACGGCGCCGATTGATTTGTCAGCGTCCGTTATTGTGAAACTGACCTGCCCGCGCCAGATTTTATTGTCTTCGTCCCACTCGGGTTCGTCGACAAACAGTGCATCGCCGGAAACATCGTAGGTCTTCTGGAATTTGGCTTCGTCACCCTGCCAGAAATCTCCAGTGATCGAGCTTTGCCCGACATTGAGACCGTTCTGATCCATCACGAAGATTTCCGCATAAAGCCCAAGCGACTTGCCCTGCAGCCGGGTCAGGTAAACCGATAACGGGTTCGACAGGGTTGCTGCAATCAGCGGCTTGTCATCGTTCTCGCGCTCTTCGCGCCACTGCGTGTCCAATGCGTCGATTTGATCCTGCGGCAACTTCTTCAGGCGATCATTTTGCGCCTGTATAGAAATCCGCACAATGTCTGTCTCGATCCACTCACGCATGTCTTCCACCACAGAAGGTGTGATCAGCTTGGCGATGTCTGGTTTGGCGGTCTCTGCGGATGCTGGCGAGATCAGCGCCCCAAAAACAGCAGCGGCAAATATGTTTTTTGTAAGGCCCATAATTGTCTCCATTTTTGCGACATTTGGACCGATTTTTTTAATTCGGGGTTAAGAAACAGCGGATTCAGATGAATTAAACCTAATTTATGATGGGTTTTGCAAGCAAAGGGTACATGTCGCCATTTACGTCCGCCTGCACCCCTCACAAAACGAAAAGCCGACTGCAAAACTGCCATATAAAACACAGTGCACTTGTGGCTCTATGATTCAGTCTTGGAATGATGAGACATCGGTGATGCGATCGGCAGGGTCATGCAGGCGCGCGCGCCGTTGGCCATGAGCCAGGGAAGCAGACGGGCGTTATCCAGCGAGGACAACACCCGTCAAGCGACGACAGGAAAATTCCTGCCATGCCGCCGGTCACTGGCGAAAATGCACAAACAATCTTGCACCGACCTTACCTCGCAGGCCTGTTGCCTTGTGACTGAGCGCTGGCCGTGGCAATGGAGATCCCGGACAGCGGGAAACACACCATGACGCACAAAGTTATATTGGATACCGATCCCGGAATCGACGATGCAATGGCCATTGCCTATGCCATTGCTCACCCGGATATTGAGCTGCTGGCTCTAACCACGATCTTTGGCAACGTCCGAACCCATGAAGCAACCCGCAACGCGCTGGCTCTGCTTGAACACTGGGACTCGGATGCGGATGTCGCGGAAGGCGAAAGCGCGCCGGTTTCGATGCCCGCCAATGAACCAAGCTACCTCGTGCACGGTCGCAACGGATTGGGTGGGGTCGATATACCAGCCTCGTCGCGAAGCAAGCATGCGCTCGGCGCGGTCGACTACATCATCGAGGCCACCAAACGCCATCCCGGCGAAATCGTGCTGTGCGCGATCGGCCCACTGACCAATCTGGCCAGATTGCTTGAGCGCGACCCGGAAGTTGTATCCCGCCTCAAGGCCGTTGTCGTGATGGGTGGTGCCGTCCATCGCAAGGGCAATGTCACGCCGGTTGCCGAAGCAAATTTCTGGAACGATCCGCACGCGGCAGACGCGGTTCTCGGAGCATCCTGGCCTCTGGTCCTGGCACCGCTCGATTGCACAATGCCTGTAGTGTTCACGCCTGATTTCATGCAGGCGCTGGCAGATGAGAATCCGAAACTCGGCAAACCGCTGGCAACCATGGCCAGATTCTATTCCCGGTTCTACCGCTCCCATCAGGGCCTCGGCGGCTGCGTCCCACACGACGTGATGGC
Source organism: Hoeflea sp. (assembly GCA_051251555.1). Lineage (GTDB taxonomy): Bacteria > Pseudomonadota > Alphaproteobacteria > Rhizobiales > Rhizobiaceae > Hoeflea. The sequence continues at coordinate 149,094 of JBPOEW010000005.1, read as the reverse complement.
GTTGACCTGGTTGACCGTCCCCGGCGCTTTCCGGCTGCAAAAAGGTGCTCTTGGCGTTGTGACCGAAGGCCCCGCCATTGGCCAGACCTTGTTTCAGCCTGGCGGCACGCAAAGCCGTGCGCGTTGCTTTGATGGAAGAGCCGATCATCTGGTTATGGTCGACACCGACGCGCAGATGTTCATGGCCGATTACATGATGGTAATGACCCGCCACGCCGGATGAGGTGATGACGCCCAGAGCAGCAACACGAACCATGTGAACGGAGCATCGGCATGCAACTGTACCCGAAAGCTGGAACCGCGGTTGTCATCGGCGGAACCGGCGGGATCGGCGCCGCAATGATTGAAGCATTGGCACAGTCCGGGGCCTTCACCGAGGTAATCAGTTTTTCGCGCAACTCCGAGCCGGCGATTGACCTTCTGGATGAGCAAAGCATTGTCCACGCCGCAAACTCGATGAAAACACGGCAAACCGATCTGCGTCTGGTGTTTGACGCAACCGGCGTCTTGCACGGCAATGGCTTCGGACCGGAAAAATCCCTTGGTGCCATCTCCGCTGAGCACATGACCCACGCCTTTGCGGTCAATGCAGTAGGGCCCGCCTTGTTGATGAAGCATTTCCTGCCGCTGTTGCCCCGGCACGGCAGATCGGTATTCGCGACACTCTCCGCCAAGGTGGGCTCGATCGGCGACAATGCGCTGGGTGGCTGGTACAGTTACCGCGCCTCGAAGGCTGCGCTCAATCAGCTGGTTCACACTGCGGCAATAGAGCTGGCGCGGCAGAAGCCGGAAGCCATCTGCGTCGCTTTGCACCCTGGGACAGTCGACACCGGATTGTCATCGGATTTTGTCAAGTCAGGTCTGACTGTGCGCCAACCGGGCGAAGCCGCCGCTCAACTGACGGACGTGCTCGACCGTCTCACACCGGCACAGACCGGCGGCTTTTATGATTACCAGGGCAACTCTCTTCCCTGGTGATGTGCTCAGGCGCTCCGGCTGGAGCCGACCAGCCGTGAAACAGCTTCCGGCACATCGGCGTCTATCAAGTGCTTACGGGGTATCGGCCAGAAACGAAGCCATCCAAACCAGTGGCGCGTTCCAGTTGATGGCGATTTCGTTGGTCGAATAAGAGCGCGCATCGTCGACATAACAGGTTTGCGGCGCGCACCCTTTCAGCTTGCTGATGGCATAATCGTCGGCAAGCCCGCTGTTTGGACCGCCGGCAATCGCACCTTTGGGCACCGCAGGGTAGAATGGATCGATCGAGGCCGCAAACATGTTGGAATGTTGCCGCTGGGCGTAGGTCGTGCCGTAACCGGTGATGTAGGATATCCCGAGCGCATTGCGTCCGAGAATATAGTCCATGCTCTCCCGCACCGCCTGCAGATAGCGCTTGTCGCCTGTGAGGTCGTAAGCGGTTGCGACCACGATCATGTTTTGAAGCAGTGAGTGGTTCGATCCCCAGCCATATTCTCCGGGATGGTACATGAGGCCAAACGCCTCTTTCTTCTGGTCTCGCAAATAGGCCTCGGCTGCATCCCTGACCGAGGATTGCACAGCCTTGAGATCGCGCATCGGCAGGCTTGAGGGAACGGAGGCCAGCTGGAGGCGTCCGAGTGCGGCAACCGAGCGCCATTCGAACCCACCGGGGCTGAAAACCGGGCCGTCCCAATGGGGCGATGCCCTTGCGCGATCAAGCCAGATCTCGTCGCCTGTGCTCAGATACAGCTCTGCCGCCGCCCAGTAGAATTCATCGCTGACATCGTCGTCCTGGTAGTCGCCGCCACCGAAACTGCCATCGGTGTAAGGTGCATAGAGCGCCGGATCGGCTTCTGCAGCGCGATAGGCCCGAACTGCCGCCGACATCAGTTGATCCGTATACGCCTTGTCAAACGCTGCGAACAGGCGCGCTCCTTGCGCAGCCGCGGCAGCCAGATTGAGCGTGGCCGCCGTCGAAGGCCGGTGCATCACGCGCAGTTCCCGGTCGCGGTGCGGAAAACCCGGCGACACAGCCCAGTTGTTCCCGTGAACCTTGTGGTGCGCCATCCCCGCATGGGGTTCTCCTTCCGGCACCTGCATCGACATCAGAAAATCGAGCTCCCACCTTGCTTCATCGAGAATGTCCGGAATGCCATTACCAGCCTCCGGAAGACGTGCGAAGGCGTCCGCAAGCGCTGGTGACTTGCCGCGTGTATGGGTGAGCGCCCTCTCGTAAACGCCGAGCAACTGGGCCGCAGCGATGCCGCCATTGACGACATATTTGCCGAAATCACCTGCATCGTACCAGCCGCCGGCGACATTGAGCCGGTAGCCACAGCTCCAGGCCTTGCCGTACACCTTGCGCGCCGTGCGGGTATCGACGCAGCCGACCGACGTGTCGCCCTGGTTGGGAGATTTGCCCAAGTGCCCCGCCGGGCGGCCATAACCCTTTCCGGCATATTTTTCCTCGATCTCGATACCGCTGCGTACTTTGTAGAAATAGCTCAGCGCGTCTGCCCGCAGGCTGACATAGGCATCGCTCGAGATAGAGAAGGACGGGCTTGTGTCATTATCCACAACCAGCCGGTAGCCATCACCGCTGGTCCTGAACCCGCTGAAATCAATGTCATGCACCACAAGCCCCGAAGATGCATCGTAGCCGGGAGCCTTGCTACTCCCTTTCAGGACTGTTTCACCCGCGGCAGACTGCAGCGCCCAACGGACCCGCGAGGGATCCTTGCGCACCAGAGTGGCGTGCTTCGGGCCATCGGGAAAATAGGCAACCTGATTGACCCGGATCGCGGATATGGACCTCGAGCCTGTCTCTGCTGTCGGCTTCTGGCCGGATTGCAAGGACGCCGAATGCAGACAAAAACGCCAGCTCTCATCGGCCCCACCGATCTGGAAAACCAGTTGAGCCTGGCTGTGCGTATCCTTGGCCGTGAAATCCTCGCTCACGGTCTGTTTGGCCGGGCTCAGGCGACGAACAATCTCGCCCTCCGGGGTCCAGGGTTCAACGCCCTGCTGCGCCAGAGCCCGCATCGGCCCGCTCGGATCCCCCGACACCGTGATCGATAAACGGTACCGCTCACCCTTCGTCAGCATAAGGCCATTGAAACCTAGTATCGCATCCCATGGCTGCGCGGTGCCAGCAGCCACCTCTGCGCAAAGCGCTCCGGCCTGGTACTCGAGTTCGATATTTTCGGTGGCCCACCATTCTCCAACCATCGCGGATTGTGCGAACGCCGGATCGGGCATCATCTCGGTTGCTGCGGTGTCTGTTGGCATGGCATGCGCCGCCAGCAAAGCAAAGAGGCCGATCATGGCCTTGGAGTGCGTCATGGCTGTTTCCGGATTGCGTGATCAGGAAGGGGGCGACGGCCCTGATGGCCGCGAGGCATATGCTGATGGCGCCAGATTAGGATGGTGCCATGAACAAAGGCTTAATCGCCTTGCTTCACGCCCCTTGGCGACCCCCAACGCCGCCCTACAGCCCCAAAAACGCCCGGCACAGCGGATGATCAGGATCACTCAAGCCATCAATGACATCGAAATGATGCTTGCCCGGCTCTTCATGCATCCGCATCGGCGTCGCAAACCCGCGCCAGATCTCGTAAAGCGCCCGGTTCTGGCGGACGAACTCCGGGCGTTCGTCTGCCCCGACCCAGGCAGTCACCGCAACGGGAGCAAGCGGCGCCAGAAGCACCGGGCTTTCCGCTTGGGCTTCAGCTGCATCTATTTTGAGAACGTCGTTCATCTCGGTGCGCTGCAACGGCCTGAGGTCATGGACACCGGAAATCGACGTCACTCCGGCAACGCGCCCAAGCACGTCATCAGACAACAGCGGCGAACCGCTGATAAGCCGGGTGACCAGTTGCCCGCCGGCAGAATGCCCTGTCAGCCGGAGCGGGCCGGCCACCTCGCCTGCCGCCAGACTGACTGCTGCCGCGATTTCGCGGCCAATCCCCGATATCCGGTTGTCGGGACAAAGCGTGTAACCTGGCATCGCCACAGCGAACCCGTGCGCCAGCGGTCCTGCCGCCAGATGCGACCAGAAGGATTTGTCGAATGCCTTCCAGTATCCGCCGTGAACAAACACCGCCAATCCCCTAGGCGCACCTTCGGGCATGAAAAGGTCAAGATGGTTGCTCGCTGCCATCCCGTATTCGATATCAAGACGTGCCCTCCCCGCTTCGACCAACCTCTGGCGGAAGGCCTGCGCCTTGGCAGTCCAGCGCGGCGGAAAATCGGCTGCACCCTCGATGTGAGCGCCATTTGCGTATGCGTCATCGTAATCTGCGATCGGGTAATCTGTCACTGCAAGCTCCTTGGTTGCCAGCATATTTACCGGGCTTTGGCCGAAGCGCAATGTTGAGGAAAAAAGTCAATTTTTGATCATTTGATAAAAAATTTGACCTTTTGATAAAATCGCTCCATTCTCCCTAAATCGCGGCGAAAGGGGCGCTGAGGAGTTGCCCCGAAACAAGACCGCAAAAAAGGTTCTCGCAAACGAGAGGGGTCCTGATGACTGCGTCCGAGACAAACGATGTGAAGGCAAACCGCCTTTCCAGCGCTGACTACGCCGATAATTTTTCCGACATCCACCCGCCACTGACGCCGCATGAAGCGGTGGTCGAGGCGGATCGCTGCTATTTTTGCTACGATGCCCCCTGCATGACGGCGTGCCCGACATCTATCGACATTCCGATGTTCATCCGCAAGATCCAGGCAGCCAATCCGGTTGGGTCGGCCAAGACGATTTTCGAGCAGAACATCATGGGCGGCATGTGCGCCCGGGTCTGTCCGACCGAGACGCTCTGCGAAGAAGTTTGCGTGCGCGAAATCGCCGAAGGCAAGCCGGTCAAGATTGGACTGCTGCAGCGCTACGCCACCGACACGTTCATGGAGCGCGAGCAACCTCATCCGTTCACCCGCGCCGCGCCGACCGGCAAGAGAATCGCTGTCATCGGCGCCGGCCCTGCGGGTCTGTCATGCGCCCATCGGCTCGCGACCCACGGCCACGACGTGACCGTTTACGAAGCGCGTGAAAAAGCCGGCGGCCTCAACGAATATGGCATTGCGTCCTACAAGACGACCAATGATTTTGCCCAGGATGAAGTCGACTTCATCCTCCAGATCGGCGGCATCACCATCGAAAACGGCAAGGCGCTCGGCCGCGACATCACCCTTGATCAGCTCTCGGCTGAGTTCGACGCGGTGTTCCTCGGCGTCGGCCTTCCCGGCGTCAACGCGCTGGGCCTAGACGGTGAGACTGCCGCAGGCGTCATCGACGCTGTCGATTTCATCGCAGTGCTGCGCCAGGCCGAAGATCTCTCCCAGCTTGAAATTGGCCGCCGTGTCGTTGTCATCGGCGGCGGCATGACCGCGATCGATGCGGCCATGCAGTCCAAACTTCTGGGCGCCGAGGAGGTGACCGTCGCCTATCGCCGTGGCCAGGAACACATGAATGCCTCGCTCTATGAGCAGGAGCTGGCCCAGACCCATGGCGTCACTATCCGCCACTGGTTGATGCCGGCGAGCCTTGAAGTCTCTGAGGGCTCCGTCAAAGCCATCGTCATGGAAAAGACCGAACTCGACGTTTCCGGCAAGCTTGTCGGCACCGGCGAAATGGTTACCATTCAGGCCGATCAGGTGTTCAAGGCCATTGGCCAGACGCCCGACGCTGAACCGCTCGCCGGCTGCTCGATCGAGCTGGAGAAGGGCCGCATCCGCGTCGATGAGCATCGCCGCACCTCGCACCAGAAAATCTGGGCGGGTGGCGACTGCGTCGCCGGTGGCGAAGACCTGACCGTGGCCTCCGTCGAGGACGGCAAGGTCGCTGCTGAAAGCATTCACAAAGCCTTGATGGCTTGAGGAAGGATAAGATTCATGGCTGACCTTTCCACCAATTTTCTCGGTATCAAATCCCCCAACCCCTTCTGGCTTGCCTCGGCTCCGCCGACGGACAAGGCCTACAATGTCGAACGCGCTTTTGAAGCAGGCTGGGGTGGCGTTGTCTGGAAGACGCTTGGCGAGGCCGGTCCTCCGGTCGTCAACGTCAACGGCCCGCGTTATGGCGCCATCTGGGGTCCTGACCGCAGGCTTCTGGGCCTCAACAATATCGAGCTGATCACCGATCGCGATCTCGAGGTCAATCTCCGCGAGATTGCTGAAGTCAAGAAACGCTGGCCCGACCGGGCAATGATCGTCTCGATCATGGTGCCCTGCGAGGAGGAAAGCTGGAAGGCGATCCTGCCGCGTGTCGAAGACACCGGCGCTGACGGCATCGAGCTCAATTTCGGCTGCCCCCATGGCATGAGCGAGCGCGGCATGGGCGCCGCTGTTGGCCAGGTGCCCGAATACATTCAGATGGTGTCGGAGTGGTGCAAGCACTATTCGAGCATGCCCGTCATCGTAAAGCTGACGCCAAACATCACCGACATTCGTTATCCTGCCCGTGCTGCAAAGGCAGGCGGTGCAGATGCGGTGTCGCTGATCAACACCATCTCGTCAATTGTCTCCATCGATCTCGACAATTTCGCGCCCACGCCGACAATCGACGGCAAGGGCTCGCACGGCGGCTATTGCGGTCCGGCGGTCAAACCGATCGCCCTCAATATGGTCGCCGAAATCGCCCGCGACGCGGAGACGCGCGGCCTGCCGATCTCGGGCATCGGCGGGATTCAGACCTGGCGCGATGCCGCTGAATACATTGCGCTCGGTTGCGGCACGGTTCAGGTCTGTACGGCTGCCATGACCTATGGCTTCAAGATTGTCGAGGAAATGGCCGAGGGCCTCTCCGACTGGATGGACGAAAAAGGCTACGCCACCATCGCCGATTTCCAGGGCCGTGCGGTGCCCAATGTCACAGACTGGCAATATCTCAACCTCAACTACATCACCAAGGCGAGGATCGATCAGGATCTGTGCATCAAATGCGGCCGCTGCCACATTGCCTGCGAGGACACATCGCATCAGGCGATCACCGCAATGGTCGATGGTGTCCGTCATTTCGAGGTGATGGATGACGAGTGCGTCGGCTGCAATCTCTGCGTCAATGTTTGCCCGGTGGATGACTGCATCACCATGGTGGAAATGACCGAGGGAACAGACCCGCGCACCAACCGGCCGATCGACCACGATTACGCCAACTGGACGACGCATCCCAACAATCCGATGGCCAAGCAAGCTGCGGAGTAGTGCGCAAATGACTTTCCGGAAAAAGGCCGTCCCAGACGGCCTTTTTTATTGGCCCGCCTAGAGCGGTTCACTTCTTCTTGTGCCAAACGGCGCAATGGACCTTGAGACCGCTCTTCTTCCGCCGGAAACTGTCATAGCTGATCAGCTTGGATCCGTCCCGCTTCGATTGTTCCCTGAACGGCCCATAAAGATTTCCGACAACCCATCGCACTTTGATCTTCTCGGGGTTGTCGGTATATGTCACCCGGTATTCGAATTCCGAAACATCCAACCCGACACGATTGGTGTCACGGCACTCAATTCTCATTAGAAGTTTGTCGCGCAACCGCTTCTGAACTGTGCGCTGCTCTTTGCCGGAGAACCACTCTGTGGTTTCCGCATGAGCCACGCTTCCAATCCCGACAAAAAATCCCGACAAGACCAAAACACGTATGAATAGACCCAACATCAGCATCTCCTTGTTAGCGCTATGGCGTTTTCACTGCTGGCATTTAAGACAATCACGAGGGTACTTGTCCGCACCTGCAATACAACCGTTAATTGATGAAATCGACGCCTGGCCTCAAGTGTTTGATCTTTTCCAGCTTGGCTGCCTCAGCCGCCGCTGGTTGTTATCTTTTTGTCATCACCGATAAATTGGCCGGAGGCTCAATGAGACTTCACACCGCTGTGATATTGATTGCCTGCCTGGTTCTGACATCGTGCCAGACCCTGTCAAAAGAAGAATGCGCGGTCGCTGACTGGCGGGTGATCGGCGAACAGGACGGCGCGAGCGGATACAATCCGCGAGATCGCTTTGCCAACCATGTCAAGGCCTGCACCAAGGCTGGCGTCGCCGCTGACCAGACGCTCTGGTACCAAGGTTACCAGCAGGGCCTGCCGCGTTATTGCACCCCGCGGAACGGATTGACCGTTGGCAGTCAGGGAAAATCCTACGCCAATGTCTGCCCGCTTGATCTCGAACCTGGTTTTCGCGAGGGCTATGACCTCGGACGTGTTCAGCATCGCAAGAGGAGCGAGATCAGCACTCTGGAATCGCGCATAAGTGCTATCGAACAGGAAATCCGTTCCGACGAGGACCTTATCCGCACCGGCAAGGAAGACCGGCGCACCATCGAACGCAGGATCGACGAAAATCGATGGAAAATCCGCGATTTGGAGCGGGATATCGGCCGGATGCAATCCGATCTCCGCCGCATCGAAGATGACATGGATGATTTCCGCTACAGCTATGCGCCGCGCGGTTAATCCATCATGCAGCCGGTACAGCTGACGGCAACGCTGATCCGGATGGCCTGTGGCGCAGTGAAACTGGACTGAGCCCATAGCTCCGCTTGAACGCCCGGGTGAAGCCCTCGGCGGAGTCGTAACCATAGCGCCGGGCGACCGCGTCGACACGGTCGCCCTTCACCAGGTCCTGCCGCGCCAAAATAAGCCGCCATCTGCGCAGATAGGCAGCCGGTGTTTCGCCAACCACAGCCAGAAAAGTTTCGGAGAACCGGCTGAGCGACAGGCCCGCGACACCGGCCAGGTCCTCATTGCGCCAGGGGCGCCCAGGGCCGTCGTGAATGGCGACAATGGCACGGCTAAGCCGTGGATCCGAAAGTCCGGCAAGCAGGCCCGGCTCAGTCGAACCGGCTTCGATCTGGGCGCGCAGAAGCCGCACAATCAGAACCTCGCCAAGCCGGTTGATGACCGACACCGCCCCGCATCGCCCCGCCGCGAGTTCCGAGCGCATCAGATTGACGAGGTTCGCCGCCTCGCCATCCGTGGAAAGATCGAACCCTATCTGGTCCGGCAGGGACGCCAGCAGTGGATTGGACGCCCCACCCCAATCCACCTCAGCCGAAAACACAATATTCTCCGCCCCAAACCTGGAACCGATGCCGCCTGTGCCGAACCACACATGTAACGGCGCGCCATCCGGAGCGGCTGTGACCAGCAAGGTTGCGGTTTCGGGAGGCGACGGTTTGACGTGCAGGCTGAACCGCGCCATCAGCGTGGTCAGCCGGTCGAAGGAGCTCATATCGGTGTTCCTGTCAGATAATTTGGCATTTACAAAACATAAAGCCTGTATGCTGACTAAACAACCCCGACCTCGAAAGGCCTCCCTCATGCTCATGCCCCGCCAGAAAACACCTGATCTGAATGTACCGACACTCAACCACGGCACGTTCGATCTCACCACCGACGCGTCGGAACGCGGAACCGTCATCTGCTTCTATCGCGGCCTTCACTGCCCGATCTGCGCCAACTACCTCACCGAATTCCAGAAACGCGTGGCAGACTTTGCCGAGCGTGGCGTGGCCACGATTGCGATCAGTTCGGACGGTGAAGAGCGGACCCGCCAGATGGCCGACAAGATCGGCGCCGACACCTTGCGCTTCGGCTACGACCTGCCGCTGGCCAAGGCGCGCGAATGGGGGCTCTACATTTCCACCTCGCGCGGCAAGACCTCGATCGGCATCGAAGAGCCGGCACTCTTCTCCGAACCCGGCCTGTTCATGGTGACGCCGGAGCAGACCCTGTATTACGGCTCTGTCCAGACCATGCCGTTCGTTCGCCCGCATTTTGCGGAGCTCGTCGGTGCGCTGGATTTCGCCATCAAGAACGACTATCCGGCCCGCGGCGAATACACCGGCGCTGTGTAATTTCACACGAGCACCACGACCACGCTAGATCAAGCGATGGTTCACACGTTGGGAAAGCGCTTCGGCGCTTTCCACCCGCTCCGAGGAGAGATCAACAAGGTACTCCGCCCGACCTCGGGCCAGCGCCGGTCATGGAGCTGTAATCACTTCGCCGTCTTCCTTCGTGAAAGTGGCGCCCGAAGCCACATCAAGCAGCGCGAAGATTGCTTCCGACGGACGGCACAGCGCAACGCCTTTGGGCGTGCAGACGATGGGCCGGTTGACCAGCACCGGATGCTCGAGCATGGCATCCAAGATGATATCGTCGCTGACCGCAGGATCAGTCAGGCCGAGTTCCTTCGCAGGGGATTTCGACACTCGCAACGCAGCACGCGGTGTCAGGCCTGCGGCAGCGAACAGCCCCAGCAATTGCTCCCTTGTCCAGCCCGTCTGCAGATACTCGATCACAACCGGTTCGCCGGCAAAGGCACGGATGATTTCAAGTACGTTGCGGGATGTTCCACAACCGGGATTGTGGTGAATGACGATGCTCATGAGCGCTTCCTATGCATTGGCCCGTTTGTACCCGGCTTTAACGCCGGAACAGCGGCATTGCCAGAATTATACCAAGATATTCAGATTTATTTTTCCGACTGAACTCAGTGCCGATGACTTCCTCGCCGTACTCGGAGTGTGGCCTGTTTGAAACAATGATTGCAGCCTCCCGGCTTGGCCATACTCATTTACTGGGGTATCGATTGCGCAAAGGAACAGCTGCACCAAGGAGCCCATTATGAGCATTGATCTGACCGGCAAGACAGCCCTGATCACAGGCGCAAGCCGCGGCATCGGAGAGGCCGCGGCCCGCATTATGGCAGAGTACGGTGCCAACGTGGTTCTGGCCGCTCGATCAACCTCAGACTGCGAACGGATCTCCGCTGAGATTGGCGACAAGGCGCTGGCGGTGGCCTGCGATGTGGCACGCTACAACGATGTCGAAAGCGCCATCAGCAAAGCTGTTTCCCACTTTGGCAGCCTCGACATTCTGGTCAACAATGCCGGTATGATTGACCCGATCGCCCGCATCGAGGACTCCGACCCTGAAGCCTGGGATCAGGTGGTCGATGTCAATTTCAAGGGCGTCTATCACGGTCTGCGCGCCGCGATTCCTGTCATGAAGCCGCAGGGCGGCGGTGTGATCATCAACATCTCGTCTGGTGCCGCCAGTGCGGCGTTGGAGGGCTGGAGCCACTATTGCGCCACCAAGGCCGCCGTTCTCTCGCTGACCCGCTGTGCGCACAGGGAAAACATGTCTGACAATGTTAGCGTCGTCGGACTTTCTCCCGGCACGGTGGCAACCGAAATGCAACGCTCGATCAAGGACTCAGGTATCAACCCCGTCAGCCAGCTCAGCTGGTCGCAACATATTTCACCCGAATGGGTCGGTAAGGCAATCGCCTGGCTGGCCACTGATGCGGGCAGAGCCTACGACGGAGATGACTTTTCCCTCAAGACCGAGGAAGCACGTCGAGCGGTCGGGTTGATCGCCTGACAAACGGCCAACTCAGAGGGTCCGCCCGCGGGGCGTCTCACCGGCCTTGTCTGGAGGACGCAACCCGTCGAGAAACAGAGTTTCGAGATACCGAGCAGCGTCCTCGAAACGGCCCTCCGAGCCTAGGTCCGGCCCCAGAATCACCTGTACCTGCGTATCAAAATCGGCATAATGTTGCGTGGTTGACCAGATCGAGAATATCAGGTGGCGGGCATCAACCGGGTTGATCTGCCCGTCCTTCATCCAGCCCTGCAGCACGTGGACCTTCTCATCGACCAGAGGTTTGAGCTCGGTCTCGAGCAGTCGTTTGATACGGGGTGCACCCTGCAGGATCTCGTTGGCGAACAACCTGCTCTCGCGCGGAAAATCGCGCGCCATTTCGAGTTTGCGGCGGATATAGGATTGCAGCTCGGGAAGCGGGTCGCCGACCGCATTGAGTTCCCGCAGCGGCTCTAACCAGGTATCAAGCAGACGCGCGATCAGCGCCTCGTACATGTCCTGCTTGCGACGGAAATAATAAAGCAGATTGGGTTTGGACATGCCGGCGTGTTCGGCGATCCGGTCAATGGTTGCGCCGCGAAATCCATGGGCGGAAAACTCTTCAAGCGCCGCGTCGAGAATGCGCTCCTCGTTTTCCATCTGAATGCGCGTCTTGCGCTGGGTTTCCGTGGCTCTTGCCTTCAAGTTGCGCGCTCCATGTCACCATCGATCAGTTAAAAACTGCCTCGGCAAAGCTCTTGCGGACACCGCCAAATTTGCCTTGACCCGATGATTGACCCTGCTAGAGTTTTATCAAACAGTCAATATTTTCGTCAGTGAACTCACGTGCGAAAAAAAGCCATTGAAATGGCTCTTGACCAATAACCGGGAACACATTGCGTCAGGAGGCGCGCCAGCCATGTCAAATCGGCTCAACACATCCCCCAACGACCTCCGTGCGTTCTGGATGCCGTTTACTGCCAACCGTCAGTTCAAGCAGAACCCACGCATGCTGGTTGGTGCAAAGGACATGCACTTCACCGCCTCCGACGGGCGTCAGATCCTCGATGGCACCGCCGGTCTCTGGTGCGTCAACGCCGGTCACTGCCGCCCGAAAATCACCGAAGCGATCGCCCACCAGGCTGGCGAGTTGGATTATGCCCCGGCCTTCCAGATGGGACATCCGAAAGCATTCGAGCTGGCCAACCGGCTGGTTGATATTGCGCCCGACGGCATAAACCATGTGCTTTTCACCAATTCCGGCTCGGAATCTGTCGAAACAGCGCTGAAGGTGGCGCTGGCCTATCAGCGTGTGAAGGGCAACGGTTCCCGCACCCGCCTGATCGGCCGAGAGCGCGGCTATCACGGCGTCAATTTCGGCGGCATCTCGGTCGGCGGCATTGTTTCCAACCGCAAGATGTTCGGCACGCTGCTGACCGGCGTCGACCACATGCCGCATACCCATTTGCCCGCCCAGAACGCCTTCACCAAGGGCCAGCCCGAGCATGGCGGCGACCTTGCGAGCGAACTTGAACGCATCGTCAGCCTGCACGACGCCTCAACCATCGCCGCTGTTATCGTCGAACCGGTCGCCGGCTCCACCGGCGTACTGATCCCGCCAAAGGGCTATCTCAAGAAGCTGCGCGAGATCTGCACCAAACACGGCATCCTGCTGATCTTCGATGAAGTCATCACCGGCTATGGCCGGCTGGGTTCACCCTTCGCAGCCCAGCATTACGATGTCATGCCGGACATGATCACATCCGCCAAGGGACTGACCAATGGCGTCATCCCGATGGGCGCGGTCTTTGTCACCTCCGAAATCCATGACGCATTCATGCAGGGCCCAGAGCACATGATCGAGTTCTTCCATGGCTATACCTATTCGGGCAACCCGATCGCATCGGCCGCAGCCCTTGCCACCCTCGACACCTACAAGGAAGAAGACCTGTTCACCCGCGCCGCGGACATCGCGCCCTACTGGGAAGAGCAGTTGCACTCGCTGAAGGATTGCCCGCATGTCATCGACATCCGCAACACCGGCCTGATCGGCGCCATCGAGCTCGACCCGATTGCCGGCGAGCCGACCAAGCGCGCTTTCTCGGCCTTCCTCAAGGCCTATGATGATGGCTTGCTGATCCGCACAACAGGCGACATCATTGCGCTTTCACCACCCCTGATCATCTCCAGGGATCAGATTGACGAATTGTTCGAAAAACTGCGTAAAGTCCTCGAAGGGGTCGCGTAACCATGCAAATCATTGAAAACGCCATTGGCGGAAAACTGACGATTTCCGGTTCGGATCGCCGCTCCCCGGTGTTCAACCCGGCAACCGGCGAGCAGATCGCCGAATTGCCGCTGTCCACTGTTGAGGAAATTAATGCAGCCGTCGCTTCCGCCAAGGCAGCGCAACCGGCCTGGGGCGCCATGCCGCCATTGAAGCGCGCCCGTTATATGTTCAAGTTCAAGGAACTGCTTGACCGTCATGCCGGAGACATTGCCCGCGAAATCTCGCGCGAGCATGGCAAGACCCATGATGATGCACTGGGAGAAGTCACCCGCGGCATCGAAGTTGTGGAATTTGCCTGCGGCATTCCCAATCTGCTCAAGGGCGATTTTTCCCGCAATGTCGGTCCCGGCATTGATTCCGTCGCCGACCGTCAGCCGCTCGGCGTGGTCGCCGGCATCACTCCGTTCAACTTCCCGGCGATGGTACCTATGTGGATGTATCCGATGGCGATTGCCTGCGGCAACACCTTCATCCTCAAGCCATCTGAACGCGATCCGTCAGCTCCGATGCTGGCCTGGAAACTGTTCCAGGAAGCAGGCTTCCCCGAGGGCGTGTTGAACGTTGTGCACGGCGACAAGCTTGCCGTCGACACGTTGCTCGATCACCCCGATGTCAAGGCCATCAGCTTTGTCGGCTCTACCCCGATTGCCGAATATGTCTATTCGCGCGGCACTGCCAACGGCAAGCGCGTCCAGGCGCTCGGGGGCGCCAAGAACCACATGGTTGTCATGCCTGATGCAGACATGGACCAGGTCGCCGACGCGCTGATGGGCGCAGGTTACGGCTCTGCCGGCGAACGCTGCATGGCCATTTCGGTTGCCGTGCCGGTGGGCGAGAAAACCGCCGATGCGCTGGTTGCCAAGCTCAAACCCCGCGTCGAGGCGCTGAAAATCGGCCCGGCCACCGATGATGCCGCCGAAATGGGTCCAGTGGTCACAAAGCAGCATCAGGAAAAGGTGCTCGGCTACATCGACCAGGGCGTCAAGGAAGGCGCCGAACTGGTGGTCGATGGCCGTGGTTTCTCGCTGCAGGGCTACGAGGAAGGCTACTTTGTCGGCGGCACGCTGTTTGACCGCGTCACCACCGACATGACCATCTACAAGGAAGAGATCTTCGGTCCGGTACTGTCGGTCGTCCGCGCAGGCACTTTCGATGACGCCGTCAAGATGATCAACGACCATGAATATGGCAACGGCACCGCGATCTTCACCCGCGACGGCGACGCCGCCCGTGCATTCTCCGATTCCATCGAGGTCGGCATGGTCGGCATCAACGTGCCGATCCCGGTGCCGGTTGCCTATCATTCCTTCGGCGGCTGGAAGCGTTCGCTGTTTGGCGATCACTCGATCTACGGCCCCGAGGGCGTGCGCTTCTACACAAGGCTGAAAACCATCACCTCGCGCTGGCCCAACGGCATCAAGTCCGGCGCAGTGTTCAATTTTCCGAGCTGAACCATGACCCGTGAACCAGCCACCGCAAAACTCCTGGTCGATGATGAGCGCGTCCGCGTGACCCGCTTCGACTTCGCGCCCGGAGCTGAGACCGGATGGCACGTTCACGGCCATGATTATGTGATCACACTGGTTACGGACCGCGAAATGCTGCTCGAAGAACCGGGCGGCACGTCACGCACCGTGACCATGCCAGCCGGCGACGCCTATCGCCGACCGCTCGGGGTCGAGCACAATGTCATCAACGCCGGGACGAAGACTATGAGCTTTGTCGAAGTCGAACTGAAATAGGAGACGATCATGTCCGCACCAGCAGCAAATCTTCGCATCAACGCCGACCGGCTTTGGGATTCGCTCATGGATATGGCCAAGATCGGCCCCGGCGTGGCGGGCGGCAACAACCGCCAGACCCTGACCGACGAAGATGGCGAAGGCCGCCACCTGTTCCGCAAATGGTGCGAGCAGGCCGGCATGACCATGGGTCTCGACACCATGGGCAACATGTTCATGACCCGGCCCGGAACTGATCCGGATGCTTTGCCGGTCTATGTCGGCAGCCATCTCGATACTCAGCCGACCGGTGGTAAATATGACGGCGTGCTCGGAGTATTGGCCGGTCTCGAACTGGTCCGCACCCTCAATGATCTCGACATCAAGACCCGGCACCCGATCGTGGTGGTCAACTGGACCAACGAGGAAGGCACGCGATTCGCGCCTGCCATGCTGGCCTCCGGCGTCTTCGCCGGCGTGCACGAGCAGGACTGGGCCTATGACCGGGAAGACGCCAAGGGCAAGCGTTTCGGTGACGAGCTCGAACGCATCGGCTGGAAGGGCGATGAGGAAGTGGGCGCCCGCAAGATTCATGCCCTGTTCGAGCTGCACATCGAGCAGGGTCCGATCCTCGAAGCCAAGGGCAAGGATATCGGCGTCGTTACCCACGGCCAGGGCCTGCGCTGGGTCCAGTGCACCGTCACCGGCAAGGAAAGCCACACAGGCTCCACCCCGATGCCGATGCGCCTGAACGCTGGTCGCGGCCTGGCCCAGATTACAGAACTGGTTCACCAGATTGCCATGGACAACGCACCGAACGCAGTGGGCGCCATCGGCCATATCGACGTCTATCCCAATTCCCGCAACATCATCCCGGGCAAGGCGGTTTTCACCATCGATTTCCGCAGCCACGAGATCGATACGCTCAACGGCATGGTCGAGCGGCTGATGGCGGAAGCGCCAAAACTCTGCAATGCACTCGGCGTCGGCTTCGAAGCCGAGATCGTTGGTCAGTTCGACCCGCCGGAATTTGACCACGCCTGCGTCAAGGCAGTGCGCGACGCTGCCGAACGTCTCGGCTATTCGCATATGGACATCATCTCCGGTGCGGGCCACGATGCCTGCTGGATCAACCGCGTGGCGCCGACCGCCATGGTCATGTGTCCCTGTGTTGACGGCCTCTCGCACAACGAGGCCGAAGACATTACCAAGGAATGGGCCGGCGCGGGTTGCGATGTCCTCATGCACGCAGTTGTAGAATCAGCCGGAGTGGTGGAGTAACAAATGAACACATCAGCCAAAGTCGTGCCGCTTGAGGGCACTGACGATAGCCAACTTCGCATAGACCTTGCAGCCGCGCTCCGACTGGCGGCCTATTACGACTGGCATGAAGGCGTCGCCAACCATTTCTCCGCCGCTGTCTCGCCTGACGGCAAAAAATTCCTCATCAATCCGCGCTGGAAGCACTTCTCCCGCGCCAAGGCCAGTGAACTCCTGCTGGTTGATGCTGACGATCCCGACACAATGAACAGACCGGACGCACCCGATCCATCCGCTTGGTCGATACATTCCGCCATTCACAGGAACGTACCGCATGCCCGCGTGGCGCTGCATCTGCATCCGCCGCACGCCACCGCGCTTGCGGGTTTGAAAGATCCCTCGATCAAGCCGATTGACCAGGTCACCGCGCGGTTTTTCAACCGGCTGGCGATGGACATGAGTTTCGGCGGCATCGCATCCGAGGAAGCCGAAGGCGAGCGCATCGCATCCACCATTGGCAATCATTCCAGCATCATGATGGCCAATCACGGGGTCACCACCGTTGCCCCGACCGTCGCCGAGGCCTTTGATGCCCTGTACCATCTCGAGCGCGCCGCGCGCACCATGGTTCTGGCCTATTCGACCGGCCAGCCGCTCAACGTGATGAACGACGAACTGGCCGAATCCGTCGCGCAGGAATGGGACGTCTACAAGGATGCCGAGTTCTCGCATTTCGAGGAAATGAAACTTGTGCTCGACCGCGAGAACCCTGGCTACGCCGACTAGACCAGCAGAATTTTTGAAAAGGCCGCATCAAGACGGCTGATCAGAACAAAATTTGGAACAGCAAGAGGACGTGCAACATGAGCACCACCGTCATCAAGAACGGAACCATTGTCACCGCCGATCTGACCTACAAGGCAGATGTGCTGATCGAGGGCGGCGTCATCACCGCCATTGGCCCCAACCTGGTCGGCGAGAAGTCGCTCGATGCCACCGGTTGCTATGTCATGCCCGGCGGCATTGATCCGCACACCCATCTCGAAATGCCGTTCATGGGCACCTATTCGACCGACGATTTTGAAAGCGGCACCCGCGCGGCTCTCGCTGGCGGCACCACCATGGTGATCGATTTCGCCCTGCCCGCGCCCGGCCAGTCGCTGCTCGAAGCGCTGACCATGTGGGACAACAAGTCGACCCGCGCCCATTGCGACTACTCCTTTCACATGGCAATCACCTGGTGGGGCGAGCAGGTGTTCAACGAGATGGAGACCGTGGTCAAGGAAAAGGGCATCACCACCTTCAAGCACTTCATGGCCTACAAGGGCGCGCTGATGGTCGATGACGACGAAATGTACTCCTCGTTCAGTCGCGTTGGCGAACTCGGCGGCATCGCCATGGTCCACGCCGAAAACGGCGACGTGGTCGCGCAGTTGCAGGCAAAGCTGCTGGCCGAAGGCAACAACGGCCCCGAGGCCCACGCCTATTCGCGCCCCCCTGAAGTCGAGGGCGAAGCTACCAACCGCGCCATCATGATCGCCGATATGGCCGGCACGCCGCTCTATGTGGTGCACACATCCTGCGAGCAATCCCATGAGGCCATCCGCCGCGCCCGCCAGAAGGGCATGCGGGTCTGGGGCGAGCCGCTGATCCAGCACCTCACATTGGACGAGAGCGAATATGCCAACCCGGATTGGGACCACGCCGCACGCCGGGTGATGAGCCCGCCGTTCCGCAACAAGATGCATCAGGATTCTCTCTGGGCCGGTCTGTCGGCAGGCTCGCTGCAGGTGGTCGCCACCGACCATTGCGCCTTTTCGACCGAACAGAAGCGCTTCGGTGTTGGCGATTTCACCAAGATCCCCAACGGCACCGGCGGACTCGAAGACCGCATGCCGATGCTCTGGACCTATGGCGTCGCAACCGGTCGGCTGACCATGAATGAATTCGTCGCCGTCACCTCGACCAATATCGCCAAGATATTGAACTGCTATCCGAAAAAGGGCGCGGTTCTGGTTGGCGCCGACGCCGATCTGGTGGTCTGGGATCCGGAGAAATCCAAGACCATTGCCGCCAGCACCCAGCAGTCGGCAATCGATTACAACGTCTTCGAAGGCAAGCAGGTCAAGGGCCTGCCGCGCTACACCCTGACGCGCGGCCGGGTTGCCATCGACGATGGCGAAGTCAAGCCGCAGGAAGGCCATGGCGAATTCGTCAAGCGCGAACCGGTGACGCCGACCAACAAGGCGCTGTCGACCTGGAAGGAAGTCTCCTCCCCACGCAAGGTCGAACGCACCGGCATTCCGGCGAGTGGGGTGTGATGGCATGATACTTGCAAATATCGGGAGCGGTGCAGGCCGGGGCTGACACAATCGAACTATCGGGGAATACAATGATAAAAAAAGCGGCAACTCATGCCTAAGACAGTCATCTCTGCCCAAAATCTCGACCTCACCTTCGAGACCAATGACGGCCCTGTTCATGCGCTGAAAGACATCACGCTTGATATAACTGAGGGCGAGTTCGTCTCGCTGATCGGCCCGTCCGGCTGTGGCAAGACCACGTTGCTGCGGGTCATCGCCGATCTGGAAAAGCCCACTGGCGGCACAGTCTTGGTCAATGGCATGACCCCCGAAGAGGCCCGGCTCGCGCGCGCCTATGGCTATGTGTTTCAGCAGTCAGCCCTTCTGCCCTGGCGCACCATCGAGCAAAATGTCGCCCTGCCGCTGGAAGTGATGGGGCTCGACAAAGCCACCCGCACACAACGGATTGCCAGCAATCTGGAGCTGGTCAATCTCGCAGGGTTCGAAAAAAAGTTTCCCTGGCAGCTCTCCGGCGGCATGCAGCAGCGCGCTTCAATCGCTCGAGCGCTGGCGGTCGAGCCGCACATGCTGCTGATGGACGAGCCTTTTGGTGCGCTCGACGAGATTGTCCGCGATCATCTCAACGAACAACTGTTGAAGCTCTGGGCCAAGACCAGAAAGACCGTGGTCTTCGTCACACACTCGATCCCCGAAGCGGTGTTTCTGTCGACCAAGATCGTGGTGATGAGCCCGCGACCTGGCCGCATTCACGAGATCATTGATTGCAATCTGGGCGCCGACCGGTCGCTCGACATTCGCGAGACCCCGGAGTTCCTCAGGATCGCCCATCAGGTCCGCGAAGGCCTCAAAGCCGGGCACAGCTATGATGAGTAGCCCGCTCCACACACATGACGGCGCACTGACAGTGCGCTTCGCCACTGTATCCGACCTGGCGGTCTGTGCGGCGATCATCAACGACTACATTGACGCCACGGAATGGCTTCCACGCACGGTTGACCGCAAAGCCGTTGAGGACCTGTTCGTCCCCGCGCTGCTGGAGAAGCGCACCCTTTTTGTGGCGGAGGAGCACGGCGAGATCCTCGGCTACCTCTCCATGAGCCCGGATGACGGCTTTGTCCCAGCGCTTTATCTGCGGCCCGGCGGGCGCGGCAAGGGCGTCGGCAAGATGCTGCTCGACGCGGCCAAGGCGGCTCACCCCGATGGTCTTGAACTGACCGTGTTCGAACGCAATATCGATGCCTTGCGGTTTTACCAGCGCGAGGGTTTTCATGAAGATCCCGCACGTCGCGACGACAGCACCGAAGAGGGCATTGCGACGCTCTGGATGCGTTGGCCCGGAGGTGAGGTATGAACCAGCCCAACTTTATCAGGGACCGTCTGATCCCTGTCGGATCGATCCTGCTGGTGATCCTCATCGCTTGGTATTTCGCAGCGTACTCGATGAATGCGCCGTTCCAGCGGGATTTCGACCGCCGTGCCGGTGAGACCCGCACTGCCACAGAATTCCTGATGAAGACCATGAGCCAGCCGAAGCCTACCATGCCGGCGCCGCATCAGGTGGCATCCAACCTTTGGAAGAACACCTTCACGGTCAAGCCATGGTCAAAGCGCAGTCTGGTCTATCATTCCTGGGTCACCCTGTCGGCGACACTGTCGGGCTTTGCCATGGGCACCGCGCTGGGCGTGGCCATCGCCATCGGCATTGTCCATATTCCGGCGCTCGACCGCTCCTTTCTGCCGTGGATCATCGCCTCGCAGACGATCCCCATTCTGGCGATTGCGCCGATGATCATCGTGCTGTTGTCGGCCATAGGCGTCACCGGGCTACTGCCCAAGGCGCTGATCTCGACCTATCTGTCGTTCTTCCCGGTCGCCGTCGGCATGGTCAAGGGCCTGCGCTCACCTGACGTGCTGCATCTCGATTTGATGCGGACCTATTCGGCCAGCAAGCTGCAGACCCTGTGGAAGCTGCGTATCCCGGCTTCGGTGCCGTTCTTCTTCACCTCGATGAAGGTCGCCATTGCCGCCAGCCTGATCGGCGCCATTGTCGGCGAACTGCCGACCGGTGCGGTTGCTGGCATCGGCTCGAAGCTTCTGGCCGGATCCTACTACAGCCAGACTGTTGACATCTTCGCCGCGCTGATCGCCGGTTCCGTCGTCGCCATTCTTCTGGTCACTGCGGTCGATGTCGTGGGACGGTTCGTCCACACCCGCATGGGAGCCAAGACACAATGAGCGTGTTCCTTCCCAACTGGCAGGCCGTGCTGTCGCTGCTGGCAACCCTTTACAGCCTCACAGGCATACCGTTTACCGAGGGCATGGGGTCGACCTCGTCGCTGGCAGTGGTCGCAATCCTGACTTCAGGCGCGTTTCTGTCGATGCTTCGGCTCAGCTTCGCCCTGGAAACCGCTGTTCTGACGCTGTCGAGCTTTGGTGCGGCCGCGATGCTGATGTCGGGCCTGTCAGATGGCTTCGGCACTGCAACAGCAGGCTATTTTGCGGCCCTTACCGCAGCATGGCTTCTCGGCTGGCGGTTGGTAACGGTGCTGTCGGGCGACGGCAGCCAGAGCAGCGCCATATCTGTCATCGTCCCTGCATTGTTCGGTATCTGGGTGATCATCCTGTGGGAGTGCATCGTCAGAGGCGCCGGCGTCCCCTTCGTGTTGCTGCCGCCTCCTTCCGCCATCGGATTGAGGATCACCACCTCCACATCGATTCTGGCTGCCGATTTCCACCAGACAGTGCTCAAGGCGGTACTCTTCGGCTACGTCGTTGGCTGCATGACCGGTTTTCTGGTTGCCATCCTCGCCGATCGCTTCCGGTTTTTCGCCAACGGCCTGCTGCCAATCGGCAACATGGTCTCGGCCCTGCCGATGATCGGCATCGCACCAATCATGGTGATCTGGTTCGGTTTCGACTGGCAGTCAAAGGCTGCCGTGGTCATCGTCATGACTTTCTTCCCGATGCTGGTGAACACACTGGCGGGTCTGGCAGCCACCAGCGACATGCAGCGGGATCTGATGCGCACCTACGGCGCCACTCATTGGCAGGTGCTGCTCAAGCTCAGGCTTCAGGCGGCAATGCCGTTCATCTTCAATGCCCTCAAGATCAACTCGACGCTGGCGCTGATCGGCGCCATTGTCGCAGAATTTTTCGGAACGCCGATTGTCGGCATGGGCTTTCGAATTTCGACCGAAGTGGGTCGGATGAATCTCGACATGGTCTGGGCGGAAATCGCCATGGCGGCTATTGTCGGGTCTTTGTTTTACGGGGCGCTTGCACTTCTTGAGCGCACTGTCACATTCTGGCATCCGAGCTATCGAAGATAGCCCAGAGCCATAACCAGAGAGGAACCAAAAATGAAAAGAACACTTGGACTGACACTGGCACTCACCATGACACTGATGGCAGGTGCTGCAAGCGCTGCCGAGAAGGTGACACTGCAACTCAAATGGGTCGCGCAGGCCCAGTTCGCCGGCTACTACGTCGCCAAGGACAAGGGCTTTTATGAAGAAGCCGGCCTCGACGTCGAGATCAAGCCGGGCGGCCCCGACATTGCACCCGAACAGGTGATTGCCGGCGGCGGCGCCGACGTCATCGTCGACTGGATGGGCGGCGCCCTCGCTGCCCGCGAAAAGGGTGTTGGCCTGGTCAACATCGCCCAGCCTTACAAGAAGGCCGGCATGCAGCTGGTTTGCCCTGCAGACGGCCCGGTCCAGACCGAGGAAGACTTCAAGGGCCACACGCTGGGCGTCTGGTTCTACGGCAACGAATACCCGTTCTTCGCCTGGATGAACAAGCTCGGCCTGTCCACCGAAGGCGGCGCTGATGGCGTCACCGTGCTCAAGCAGAGCTTCGACGTGCAGCCGCTGATCCAGAAGCAGGCCGACTGCATCTCGGTCATGACCTACAACGAATACTGGCAGCTCATCGATGCCGGCTACAAGGCTGAAGACCTGATCGTCTTCAACTACTCTGAAATGGGCAACGACCTTCTCGAGGACGGCCTCTACGCGCTTGAGGACAACCTCAAGGACCCGGCCTATGTCGAGAAGATGGTCAAGTTCGTCGACGCCTCGATGAAAGGCTGGGCCTATGCCATTGCCAACCCGGAAGAAGCAGCGTCCATTGTCATGGACAATGGCGGCCAGGACGAAAACCACCAGGTCCGGATGATGGGCGAAGTGGCCAAGCTGATCGGCGAACCCGATGCCAAGCTGATCCCTGAAGCCTACGAGCGGACCGCCAAGGCGCTGCTCGATCAGGGCATCATCACCAAGCAGCCGGAAGGCGCATGGACATCTGACGTCACAGACAAGATGTAATCACCCTTTTGGGGTAAACTCGACCGGCCGGCAGAGATGCCGGCCGGTTTTTGATTCGAGTGAACGGCAAGAGGACCAGCAATGACCGACAGACTTGGCGACATGATTGACCAGGGCGCAGGCAGACAGCCCGCTGACATTGTCCTGAAAGGCGGCAAGCTGTTCGACCTCACCACCGGTGCGTTGCGCGACGGCGACATCGCCATCTGCGGCGACCGCATCGTCGGCACGCTGGAAAGCTATACCGGCATCCGGGAGATCGACATCTCCGGCAAGATCGTCGTGCCGGGTTTCATCGACACCCATCTGCACATTGAAAGTTCGCTCGTCACCCCGCATGAATTTGACCGCTGCGTGCTGCCCCGCGGCATCACCACTGCAATTTGCGATCCTCATGAAATTGCCAATGTTATTGGCGCCACCGGCATCCAGTATTTCCTTGATTGCTCCGAACAGACAATCATGGATATCCGCGTGCAGCTGTCGAGCTGCGTGCCCGCCACCCATCTGGAGACGGCAGGCGCCCGGCTTGATATTGAAGACCTGCTGCCGTTCCGCGACCATCCACAGGTGATCGGCCTCGCCGAATTCATGAACTTCCCCGGCGTGCTGGCCAAGGACCCGGTCTGCCTGGCCAAGCTCGAAGCCTTTCAGGGCGGCCATATTGACGGTCACGCACCACTGCTGCGCGGCTTGGGGCTGAACGGTTACCTCGCAGCCGGCATCCGCACCGAACACGAATCCACCACCGCCGAGGAAGCGCTGGAGAAAATGTCCAAGGGCATGCATGTGCTGGTTCGCGAAGGCTCGGTGTCGCGTGATCTCGATGCGCTGATCCCGATCATCACCGAACGCAATTCGCCGTTTCTGGCGCTCTGCACCGACGACCGCAATCCGCTCGACATCGCCGAGCACGGGCATCTCGACTATATGATCCGCCACGCAATTTCGAGGGGCGTCGAGCCGCTGGCGATCTACCGTGCCGCCTCGATTTCCGCCGCTCGCGCCTTCGGGCTCACCGATCGCGGTCTGGTCGCTCCCGGGTGGCGCGCAGATCTGGTGGTTCTCGACAGCCTCGAGGACTGCAACGCCGAGATGGTGTTTTCCGCGGGACGTCATGTTACAGATGAGTTGTTCGCCACCCGCGCCACCACAGCGCCAGTGGGTATGGACAGCGTCCGCGCTCCGTTACTCGCTTCCGAGAGCTTTGCCGTCCGTAGAAACCGGATCGCCACATCGGTGATTGGCATCGTGCCGGGCAAGATCATCACCGAGCACCGCAAGTTTGAACTGCCGATCGAAAACGGCGAGACGCGGGGTGATCTGTCACGCGACATCCTCAAGATCACGGTGATCGAGCGCCACGGCAGAAACGGCAACATAACCACCGGCTTCGTTCAGGGCTTTGGCCTCAAGCGCGGCGCGATCGCCTCCACCGTCGGTCATGACAGCCACAATATCTGCGTTGTCGGCGCCGAAGAGGCCGATATGGCACTGGCCGCCAACCGACTGAGCGAAATCCGCGGCGGCTTCGTCGTCGCCGCCGACGGCGAGGTGCTCGCGGAAATCGCCTTGCCCATCGCCGGCCTGATGAGTGATCTGTCGTTCGAACAGGTGCGCGAGAAGCTGACGCCTTTGCGCGCCGCAGCCAAACAGCTCGGCGGTACGCTCGACGAACCTTTCCTTCAACTGGCCTTTCTGGCGCTGCCAGTAATTCCTCATCTCAAGATCTCCGACATGGGAATGGTTGATGTTGACGCATTTGCATTGATCGAGTGAGCCTGTTCTATTTAAATTTGTCCGGGTTCGCTGCAGCGTTGGCCGGGGACAAAAACAAGGCGAAACCAGCCAAGGCCACACGATGAAAGAAAAATTCCGCCAGACCCTGCGGCAGCTCAGTACCGGCGAGAACCGGTCAGCAATCCGCTTCCAGGCGGTGCTGGCTTGCATTGATCTGGCGATCATCGCTTTCTTTGTTTTCGGGCCCTATCTGCGCACGAGTTCGAACTATCTGGTGCTCGACTACCTGATCGCAGCCTGGATCGCATTGGAACTGCTGGTCAAGGCAACCATCGCACGCCGACCCCGCGACTGGCTGCTCAAGTCAATGACATGGGTGGATCTGGTTATTCTCGCAACGTTGCTGCTGCCCAATCTGTTTTACAGTTTCGCCTTCCTGCGCGCCATGCGGATCTGGGCCATCGGCCAGAGCCCGCTGTTGAAGGTGGGCCTGCGCAAGATCGGCCAATCGGAACTCACCGACGTCATTCGCGCCTCGATCAATGTCGTGGTCTTCCTGTTCATGACCACCGGCTTCGTCTACACGTTTTTCTTCTACCGCCAAGGCGGCATCGACGGCTTTGTCGACGCGCTCTATTTCACCGTGGCGACGGTGACCACCACCGGCTTCGGCGATATCATTCTGCCTGGCACATTTGGAAAATTGACGGCCATCGTCACCATGATTGTCGGCATTTCGCTGTTTGTCCGCCTTGCCCAGGCGGTAGTCCGGCCCTTTAAAGTGACCTTTCGCTGCCCCAATTGCGGCCTCTATCGCCACGAAGCAGATGCGGTGCATTGCAAGGCCTGTGGCAATATCCTTAAAATTCCCGACGACGGCGACTGATCAGCAGGCGGTCATCATGGCCTGCTGCGTGTCAAATAGCATCACAGCAGCCCGCAAAACCCGTCGAGCCCGCGCAGCGATACCACGCCGTCATGAATGCCGCCCGCGCAGCCGGGAAGATCCAGCACCTCCCTGACCGCCAGGTTTTCCGGCAATATGACCGACTGCGGCTCACGATGCAGGTTGAGCACGATGACCAGCCTCTGTTCCGGTGTTTCACGGATGAAAGCCAGAACATCCTTGTTGGTCTCTATAAAAACCATGTCGCCGTCGATCAGAGCCGGATGACTTTTGCGGAAGGCGAGCATGGTCCGGTAGTAATTCAGAACTGAGCCATAGACCTTTTCCTGCTGGTCGACCGCGTGCCTGAAATGGCTCTCCGGAACCGGAAGCCAGGTGTGTGGCGCATCGGAGAAACCTGCATGGGCCATGTCCTTTTCCCAGACCATCGGCGTCCGGCAGCCGTCCCTGCCCTTGTACGCCGGCCAGAAGCGGATGCCGTAGGGATCGACCAGATCCTCGAACGCAATATCCGCTTCTTCCAGCCCCAGCTCCTCACCCTGATACAGGCAGATCGATCCCCGGAAAGAAGACAGCAGAGTGATGGCGAAGCGGGCCAAGTGCTCGGCATCATCCCCCTCCTGCATCCAGCGCGAAACGTGGCGTTCAACATCATGGTTCGAAAAAGCCCAGCAGACCCAGCCGTCCTGCACCCCAGACTGGAAATTGGAAATGCTGCGGCGAAAATGCTCGGCCGAAAACTCAGCCCCGAGCATGTCGAATGTGTAGGCCATGTGCAGTTTGTCACCGCCATTGGTGTAGGCGGCAACGGTCTTGAGCGAGCGGCGGCCATCACCGACTTCGCCGACGGTGGTGCGCCCTTCATACTCATTCAGCAGCGCCCGCAACCGCTGAAGGAACATGATGTTTTCGGGCTGCGACTTGTCATAGAGATGATCCTGAAAGCCGTAGGGGTTGGTGTCGGGCGCATCCACCCCCATGAAGTTGCCGTCCTCGGTCGATAGCGACAGCGGTGGGTTGTCACGCAGCTGCTTGTCGTGAACATAGAAGTTCACCGTGTCGAGGCGAAACCCGTCCACGCCGCGATCAAGCCAGAACCGCACAGTGTCCAGAATCGCGTTCTGCAGATCCGCATTGTGGAAGTTGAGATCCGGCTGCGACGCGAGAAAATTGTGCATGTAGTACTGCCGCCGCACCGTGTCCCATTCCCAGGCCGGTCCGCCAAAAATCGACAACCAGTTGTTGGGCGCAGTGCCGTCAGGCTTGGGATCGGCCCAGATGTACCAGTCAGCTTTCGGGTTGTCCCGGCTCGACCGGCTTTCCTTGAACCAGGCATGCTGATCCGACGAATGCGAGATCACCTGATCGATGATGATCTTCAACCCCTTGGCATGGGCCAGCGCGATCAGCTCGTCTAAATCCGACAAGGTCCCGAACATCGGATCGACATCGCAGTAGTCCGACACGTCATAGCCGAAATCGGCCATCGGCGACTTGAAGAACGGTGACAGCCAGATGGCGTCGACACCCAGCGAGGCGATGTGATCAAGCCGCCCGATAATGCCGCGAATGTCACCAATGCCGTCCCCTGACGTGTCCTGGTAGGACCGCGGATAGACCTGATAGATAACGCAGCCGCGCCACCAGTCGTGGGATTGTGTCATGCTCACGGTTCGCTCCGTTTTCAGCAAGAATGCGCCATCAGACAAAATGTCATTTCAATCGTTTAAATTAGCCCGCCACTACTTACAAGCCGCATGCTGCGACAGGCCATCGCTGGCACCAAAGATGAGAGCAGTATCAAGGGCAGGTCAGAGGCGCGTCAGATCAGGGATCGAACGCGTCTAATGGCAACGCACAGCCCGCAACTGGAGCAAAGAGGCTAGCACTTGAGCTTAAGCCGCAGGCACTGCCTTGTGCTCTTCAAGGCCGAGCAGGAAGTTGAACGAGGGGCGGGCTTTGACAAGGTCATCGATCGAATAGGTCGACAGCACTTCGAAAAAGGCCCCAAGAGCCTTTCTCAGCGCAGCGTTCAACTCGCAGGAATCCACCAGCGGACATTCACTCGCATCATTCTCGAAACACTCCGCCATGGCGAAGTTGTCCTCCGTCACCTTCACGACATGAAGCAACGTGATCGTGTCAGCGGCACGCCCGAGCCGGATGCCACCATTGCGCCCGCGCACGGATTCGACCAGTCCGGACTTGGTCAATGGCTGCAGGATCTTGAACAGGAACAATTCGGAGACGGAATAAGCCTTGGCAATATCACCGATACGACTCAATGGCGCGTCATTGGCAGCGCAATACATCAATATCCGCACGGCATAATTGGTTTGGCGTGTTAACCGCATTTTCTGGCTCCGAACCTAAGGCTGCGCTTCCAATCGCAAGAACACCTAGTTTAGAATGCTTCCAGAAAAAGAAAACCCTTTCATTCAAGTTATTCGTGCAGCAGATGCAGAACGAGAAAAATCATGGCGAATGCGACCAAATTCGAGACTTTGAACGGTTTCCCGCGCGAAACGATCACACTCGCCAACTGGCGCACCCGCCCCTACAGCTTCTGGAGCTTCCGAAATGTCACGGAAATGGTGCGCTCAGCCCGCATCCGCACCGCCCAGCCTGCCCCGCTACAGGATATCGTCGAGAACCCCGAATTGCTGGCCCGACCGGCAGCGCCCGGTTCAGATCGCTCCATTTCCGACCTGCTGACACAAAGCCAGGCTGACAGCCTGCTGGTCTCCAGGAACGGCGAGATCATCGCCGAATGGCACGCTGGCAACGTCGACCGCTCGGACCCGCATCTTGTCTTCTCCATCTCCAAGTCCATCACCGCGCTGGTGGCGGGCATCCTGCAGGATCAGGGTCTGCTCGACCCCGAAACGCCGGTCGGTGATCTGGTGCCCGAAGCCAAGAGCAGCGCCTATGCCGACGCGACAGTGCAACATCTGCTCGACATGCGGGTCAGTTTGGACTTCGACGAATCCTATCTCTCCGAAGAGGACTACGCGCGCTACCGTCGTGCCATGTCCTGGAACCCGCCCTCCGGCAAAGGCGATGACGAAGCCATGCTGTCATTCCTGTGCAGCCTGAAGAAAGCCGCCGGTCCGCATGGCACCGACCATTGTTACCTGTCGCCCAACTCGGACATGCTCGGCATCGTGCTTGAGCGTGTCTCGGGCGAGCGCTTCCCGGATCTTTGTTCGCGCCTGCTGTGGCAGCCTCTGGGTGCCTCTGCCGATGCATTCATCACTGTCGACACCCAGGGCGCGCCGCGCACAGCCGGAGGTGTTTCCTGCCGCCCGCATGACCTGCTGGCTGTGGGACAGATGCTGATCAAGGGCGGCACCGCAAACGGCAACCAGATCGTCTCGCCGCGCTGGATCGCCGACATGCAGACAAACGGCGATGAAGGCGTCTGGGCCCGCGGCACGCAGGCAAGTTTCCTCAGGACCGGTCGCTACCGCAACAACTGGTATCAGGTCGGGGCCAACTCGAACGCCTTTCTTGCCGCCGGTATCCATGGCCAGTTTCTCTACTGCGATCCGGACACCCAAACGGTGATCGTCTGCACCTCGTCGCAGCACCAACCGCAAAGCGATGCACTCGACCAACCGCTTCTGGCGATGTTCGCCTTGCTCAGCGCCGAAGTCTGAAAATCACCTATTCGAAGACGATGTCGGGCATCGCCCGTCCGCCGTCGCCAGCAAGCTCCTCGAGACGGGCGCGAACCTTGGCGGCAATCTCGAGATAGACCTTGGCGTGCGGTCCGTCAGCGGCTGTTGCCACCACCGGCCGCCCGGCGTCCGACGTCTCGCGGATTGGCATTGCCAGCGGCACCTCGCCCAGGAACGGCACGCCGATCCTCTCTGCTTCATCGCGTGCACCACCATGACCGAAGATGTCATGCCGGCCACCGCAATCGGGGCAGATGAAATAGCTCATGTTTTCAACGATGCCCAACACCGGTACATTAACCTTGTTGAACATGTTCAACCCCTTGCGGGCATCGATCAGTGCCAGATCCTGCGGCGTCGAGACAATGACCGCTCCGGCCAGCGGCACATTCTGCGCCATGGTCAGCTGGGCGTCGCCAGTACCAGGCGGCATATCGACGACGAGAACGTCGAGTTCGCCCCAGGCCACTTCGCGCAGCATCTGGTTGAGTGCCGAAATCACCATCGGCCCGCGCCAGATCATCGCCGTTTCTTCATCGACGAGAAAACCCATCGACATGACCTTCAGGCCATAATTCTCCATCGGCTTGAGCACACGCCCCTCAAGCTGCTGGGGCCGGCCTGATATGCCAAGCAGCCGCGGCATCGACGGACCGTAGATATCCGCATCGAGAATTCCGACCCGCAATCCTGTTGCCTGAAGCCCGAGCGCCAGATTGACCGCGGTCGTGGACTTGCCCACACCACCCTTGCCCGAGGCAACCGCGATAATGGTTGCAATCCCCGGCACATCGGTCTTGGCCTTGCTCTGCGGCTGTCCCGGTTGCCCACTGCCCGGTTGCGCCGGTGCGTGCGCGTGTGGCGCTTGCTTCGGTGCCGGGCGCGGTGCGGAAGGAGCAGCAGTTCCAGCCTCTTTGCTGGCCGTCAGCGCCACCATCGCGCCCTTAACACCCGGAATGGTTTTGGTGGCCCGCTCGGCTGCTTCGCGCAGCGGTTCAAGTTCCTGTGCACGGGCGGCGGGCACCGTCAGCGAAAAATAGACCTTGTCATCGGCGATGAAAATTTCGGAAACCAAGCCGAGATCGACAATATTGCCTTCAAGGTCAGGCCCTTTAACGGATTTCAGTTTCGCCAGAACCTCTTCTTTGCTCACGCTCACTTGGCACTCCAGGGTTTGTCATTTCGGACACCCTCCACATAATGCAGGTGGCTCTCCAATAAAATGGCGTAAACGCGAAAAAGCGATCTGTCAGGCTTCATCGCCACGACCGCGCAGAACAAACAAGGGGACAATCACTGTCAACATCAACAATCGCGCCACATGATGGCTCGCAACGAAAGTCGGGTCGACACCCAGAATGACCGACATTGCTGTCATGGTTTCAAGCCCGCCAGGCGCGAAAGCGATCAGAACCGTGATCAGATCCATGCCCGTGATCCAATGGGCGATGAACGCGAAGACTGCAGCAAGAACGCCACTGAGAAGAGTGACCAGAATACCCGCACCAAAAGCATGGCGCAGTTGCAGCCACGTAACCCCGGAAAACCGGGAACCGATCAAACCACCCAATGAGATAAACGCCACCGCCACTAGCCAGAAGGACATCACACCGCTGACTATACCCGTCACATGCGCGACCACGGAAACCAGCATTCCGCCAATCAGGTAAGCAGCCGGCAATCGAAATCGTTGCAACAAGTATCCTGCAGCACCAGCGAAAACAAACATGACGAAGAGCGGCAATGGCGCTGTTTCAGCCGGAACCTCCAGTGCCTGTTGCGGCGCCTGACCAACCAACGTCACCGCGACCGGAACCAGCAAGGTCAACGCAAGAACCCGTATCGATTGAACAATGCTGACTGTCCTGAGATCCGCTTTGACCCCTTCGCTCAGCCCCAGAACATAACTCAGATGGCCCGGCGAGGACGCTAGGAAAGCCGTAACTGCATCCATGGACCAGAACCGGACCAGAATCGCGGGGAGGATGTAAATGATGGCGATAAGGCTGCCGGCCAATGCAGCCAGCGTCACCGGCCAGGTCTGAACAGCTCCAAGCACGTCGGGCGTCACGCCCTGCCCGATGCTCAATCCAAGAATGACAAAGACTATATCACGCAACCGCAGAGGAAGAGCCTCGGTCTTCACCCCGGCAAGTCCGGCCAACGTCACAGCCATTGCCGGTCCCGTCAGGAATGGCGCCGGGAATGACAGTGCGAATGTCAGTCCGGCTCCGAGTATGGAAATCCCGAATGTGATCAATGGAGCCCGCCAGGAAACCGTCGCCATCCACTTCAACTCCTGCACTGTCTGCAATAACGGCTTATTTACCCAGGCAGAATCAGCTTCTGCGACCACAAACCTAGCGAGGCAATCGGCCCATGACCAGCAACATCGCGACGGAAATCAGAGTGCCAGCCGCAGCTTCTGTCCTTTGCTGCGCGAGCAGCACGCCATCATCCTGCCTCCCTCGACCCGCTCCGAGGTTGATAGAACCTTGTCGCGATGATCCACTTCGCCTTCAAGCACCCGCACCTCGCAGCTGCCGCAGAGCCCTTCCTCACAATCGCTCGGAACATCAATCCCGGCAGCACGCACAACATCCAGCAGCGTCTGCCCGGCAGACACGGTCAGGCTGAGATCCGAATCCTCAAGCTCTATGTCGAACGCGGTGTCACCCGCCTGCATCGCTCCCGCGCCATCGGTGGTAAACACTTCGCTCCGCAGCATGCCTTCCGGCAGGTCTGAGCAATGAACGCCTAGCGCCTCAAGCAGGCCTGCAGGGCCACAGGCATGAATGCGGGCACCGCTCTCACCGCAATCAGCAACGATCGACGCAAGGTCGGCACGATTTCCCTCATCAGACACGTGCAGCACTGCATGCGCACCATGATCCCGGATCAATCGATCGGCAAAGGCCATCGCACTGCGCGATCGGCCACAATAATGAACCACATAATCGCGATCGAGCTGCCTGAGGTGGTCGGCCATGGCGATGATGGGGGTGATGCCGATACCACCGGCAATCAGGACATGACGGGCTGCATTCTCCTCAAGCCGGAAATAGTTCTTCGGCCCGCGCAACCGGAGCAGCTGCCCCACCGCAAGAGTGTCATGGATGAAGCGCGAGCCGCCGCGCCCTTCATCCTCCCGCAGCACCGCTATGGTGTAATGCGGGTCTGACGGGTTGCCACACAATGAGTATTTCCGGGAAAATTCGCCAACCACAAGATCGATATGCGCACCGGGCGTCCATGCCGGCAGCGGCAGACCGTCGGGGTCTTCCAGACGCAACGTCTTGATGCCGTTGGCCGCATTGGCGATGTCGGCAACACGTACAGTCCGGGCAATTTCCTTGCCGGATGGCGCACCTATCGGAAACGAGACGCTGCGATGCACAAGAGCCGGATCAGCCTGTTCCGGGTTGAGCGCCGGATCCCATTCGACAATCAGTTTCTCTGGCCCGCGAAAGGCAAGATTGGGCAGATAGGTGAATTCCTGATCCTCGTCCAACCGCATGTGCGGAATTCGCCGGGTCAATTCCTCGATGAAAATCCGCATTTCCAGTCGAGCAAAATTCTTGCCCATGCATTGATGGCTGCCATAGCCGAAGGTCAGATGCTCTGCGGCGTTGTCGCGGTAGATATCGAGGAAGTCGCCATTCTCGAAATGCCGGGAATCATGATTGGCCGAGGCGCTGACAATCAGCAGTTTGGCTTCCGCAGGTATGGCAATACCCGCAATCTCGGTATTCCGGGTCGCCCGCCTGCGCCACGCCACCACCGACCCCTCAAGCCGCAGGCATTCTTCCACGGCGTTGGGAATAAGTCCGGGATCCTTGCAGATCCGGTCCCAGACAACGCGGTTTGACAGCAAAAGCTTCAGCGCATTGGTGCTCGCCAATGTGGTGGTCTCATGCCCGGCCACAATGATCGCCATCATCATCGAATGTAGATAGGACTCCGTCACCACCTCCGGAAGTTCGGCATTCATGCGGATGGCGTGATGCATCCAGCCCTCGCCATCGGGCTCCTTGCGCATCTTTTCGAGCACCCGCCCGGCATATTGCCAGAACCGGCCGACCGCATCGGCCACCTTGATTTGCTGTTCCGGCGAAGGCTTGCCCCAGGTGTTGACTGTATGCGCGACGGAAAACTCCTTGAGAGCGTCCATGTCCTCCTTCGGCACTCCGAGAAAATGCAGCGCCACCGTCAGCGGAATTTCCCAAAGCATCGCTTCCACCAGATCGACCTTGCCGGCATCGACAAATGCATCGACCTTCTCGCGTGTCAGCTGACGGATCATGTCTTCCTTGGCGGCGAGATTACCTGGCAGGAAATGCTCCATCAGCACGCGCCGGCGCTCCATATGGGCTGGCTCGTCCTCGTTCACCAAGGTCCGGTTCAGCTCGTAATTGTAGCGCTTGAGGGTCTCCATCGCCTCCTGGCTTGGCGGCACGACCCGTTCCAGCGCGATGGACGGAGAGAACGTGACATTGTCGCGGAACACCGCCTTGACGTCCTCGTAACGGCTGACCACCCAGTAGCCGAGATCAGGACTGTAAAACACCGGTTCCTGATCCCGCGACCATTTCAGCGCGTCTGCCGGATTGGCGAGATACTCCGCAGCAAACGGATCAAACATCTGCGCCTGGGCCGACACCGGACATCCTGGCCCGCCTGCATGGATCGGGCAGCCCGCCACAGCCTGCGGATTGCTCCCGGTCTCCAAACGTCGCTCAGTCATGCCTCGCTCCATTTACTAATAGTGCACATTGTGTTCTATAATAGTAACTCGACATCCGTTTTCCGGTCAACAAACCTCGCAAGTTACGGAGCTTGAATGAGCACTTTGCAAACCCTGTCTCGTGGCATTCAGGTTCTCGAACTCATCTCCCGCTCGACGTCAGGCCTGCAGATTGCAGAAATCGCGAAATCTCTCGGCGTCCATCGGGCGATTATTTACCGTCTGGTCGCAACCCTCGAAGAGCATTTGCTGGTGACCCGTGATGCGGAAGGCAGGGTCTTTATCGGCGGAGGCATTGTCGCACTCAGCAATCGCTATCAGCCCCAGCTGCGTGCCGAAGCCCTGCCGATCCTGCGCTTGCTGGCGGAAGACAGCGGCGGGACAGCCTTTCTCTGCATCGCGCAAGGCGACGAATGTGTCGCCATTGAAGTTGCCGAGCCGGAAAAGCCCTTGCTGAAGGTGTCCTACCGGGTTGGCAGCAGGCATCCGGTGACAACGGGCGCGGCAGGCCTCGCCATTGCCATGCAGCGACCGGCGCTGAGTACTGATTCACAGGACCTTCAAACCGCGAGACGCGACGGCTTTGCCCTCACCCATGGGCAGTTGCAGGACGGCGCAATCGGTATAGCAGCCCCGCTGACGCATGCCTCCAGGTCAATCCCGGGCGCAGAAGCCTGCATCGGCGTCGTCGCCATGCACACGCTCGACACCGGGCAGGCAACAGCTGCGGTCCTGCATCACCGCGACAGGCTGCTGGCCGCTGTTTCCACAGCGCCACGCATCCAGCGGAGTGCGCTAAAAACCCTATAACATGATGGTAATACTGTGTTTATTGCTGGAGAATAGCCCCAGCGCTAAGTCATTCCGGCCAGAATGTCGCTGGCATCGCGTTCGACCGCTTCCATTGCTTGACTGACAACATCTTCCAGTCGAGCCGTTTCGCCATACTGCGAAAGGTCAATCAAGGCGCCAACAGCCACAGCAACACGAGAAAACGGCAGCGGCATCTCTTGTTTGTCCCAGCGCGACCTCAGGACAATCTTTCTGGAACTTGCGACACCCACCGGCACCAGAACAACACCATGCCCAGCGCTGAGATTAATCGCACCCGACCGGATGCGGTGATAGGGGCCCGTCGGGCCGTCAACGGCCAGCGCAATCAGACTGGCACGTTCACGGACCTGCTGAACCAGCGCCGGGAAGCCATGTGCTTTTGCCGCCACAGGAAGCAGCACAGGCCGGTAGCCAAAGCTCTTGCAGATCTCTCCTATCACCCGGCCGCGAAAGGACTGGATAGTGATGACAACAGCTTGCTTGCCTTGAGCCAAAGGGAACAGCGGCAGATATTTTCCATGCCAGAAAACCGCCAGAACCTGATGTCCCTCGGCGACATATCGGTCCAGTTTGCCGAGTTGGCTTGTATCCTTGCGAAGAACAGCACTCCAGAGCCGCAAAATCCCTGTAAATGATCCGGCAACCAGGCCGACACCGATCGAAGTCGCAAGTTGCCGCCAGCGCTCAGCCATTTTCAACCATAAGGTTAAACCGCATCAGCGCATCCTCAGCCATCTGCCTTGAACTTTGTTCCGATCTCCTGCTCAAGCGCCAGATGATGCATGAGGTCGGACAACGAAATCACGCCCAGCAACCGCCCGGCTTTCGCGACCATGAGCTTGCGGCGAGGGTGAGCCGCCAGAAGCTTGAATACCTGATCAAGCGGTGCATCCGGCGCGACCGTCGTATCCGGTCCTTCTGGCAGCATGATCTGCGACACCCGCCGCCCCGGCCATTCCTGCCTGTCGATCGCCCGCGCCGCGGCTGTATCAACATAGCCAAGCAACCGTTCGCCCGACAGAACAGGCACGAAGCTCACCCCGTAATGCAACATGACATCATCAACGAGCTCCGCAATCGAGGTGTCGGCGTCCACCGTATACACCTGCCGGCTCATCAGGCTCCCGGCAGTCTTTCCGCGCAAGGCTGTCTTGACCACCAGGTTCTGATAGCTGCCATTGGATGCATTGATGATGAAAAATCCGATTAGGATCTGCCAGAAACCGCCAATACCGCCACCGCTGAAAACCGCAAAAGCGCCGGTAAGCATGAGAAATAGACCAAACGCCAAGCCAATGCGGCTTGAAATCCGGGTGGCGCGCAACAGATCCTGCGTTACTCCCCAGATCACAGCTCGCAACATCCGTCCGCCATCAAGTGGAAATGCCGGGATCAGGTTGAACACCGCCAAAACCAGATTGATCAGCGCCAGGTAGCCGAACACGGCTCCCGTCAATCCTGCCTCGGCCCCGCTTCCCGTCATGCTTGAGAGGCCATAAAACAGAGCAGCCAGCGCCAGGCTCATCAACGGCCCGGCAATAGCGATGAGGAACTCGGATTTGGGGTCGTGCGGCTCTTCTTCAAGCTCCGCGACGCCGCCGAAGATGAACAACGTGATCCCGCCGACTTTCAAGCCATAAGAGCGTGCGACAACCGAGTGTGAGAGCTCGTGCAGGATAAGTGACGCAAACATGGCCAGCATCGAGACGATGCCAAGGACTGTGTAGACCGTGGCCGTCAACCCCGGCAGCGCACCTGGAAAATACGAGGTCGACAGGCTCCAGACGATCAGCGCCGCAATCAGCAGCCAGCTCGGATCGACCTTCAGTTTGAAACCGAATATCTCGAATAGTTGGACCGCATTCTTGAACATGACATCTCCCTGAGACCTGAAACAGCCATCACATCATGCAGCACCTGGCGGCCAACGGTATTGATCGACATCATAGAGGTATCACGTCCCCAGAAGATGTGAGTTGCAATCTTGCCTATTCAAGTCTTGCAGGAAAACCGGGCGCGCGCAGATCCGTGCCCAGCGCATCCTCGAGCAGTTTGACGATCTGCGTCGATTGCGCGTCGCCACCATAGGTCGCCTTGCCGCGCACAAAGGTCTGGTTGGTCAGTCCTGCCAGATCCATCGGCACACCGAATTCGCGGCCGAAATTCATCGCAAAGCCCAGGTCCTTGAGCGCCAGATCCATGTTGAAGGCAACATCATAACTGCCGTTGAGAATGAGCTGGCCTTCCGTTTCATGCACGAAACTCGAACCGGAGCTGGCCGCGATCGCCTCCCAGGCGGTTTTCAGGTCGAGCCCACCGCGCTTGGCCAGCATCAAGGCTTCCCCATCGGCGACCAGATGAATGAAGGCCAGCATGTTGGTGATCACCTTGATGATCGAGGCGGAACCGAGCGGACCCATGTCAAAGATCTTGTCACCCATCGCCTCTAATGCAGGTTTGTGCTTCTCGAACAGATGCGCCTCGCTCCGGCAAGCACAGTAATCTTGCCCCGCGCCGCCAGATGCACGCCGCCAGTGACAGGCGCTTCCATGGTTTCCACGCCCTTGGCCGATGCCACCGTCGCAAGCCTGAAAATGTCATCACGCCCGAGCGTGGACATCTCGATCCACGTGGTTCCAGGGTTCACAGTGGTCAGCATTTGTGCAAGCACGTTTTCGGACACTGCGGGAGACGGCAGGCAAGTGATGATTGCGTCACAGTCGCCCGCCAGTTCCGCCGGGGTCTCCGCCCAGAGGCAACCCTTGCCCATGTCGAGATGACGCCTGGCCAAAGACGGTTCGATATCGGTGACCGAAACATCAAAGCCCTCTTTCAACAGGCTTGCGGCCAGATGTCCGCCAAGATTGCCCAAGCCAATGAAACCATAGCGCATGGAGATGCTCCTCGTAATACGGATGATTTTCAGCTGACCTCGCCGTGACGGATCAGCGCCATTGTGTCCAGAGACCGGCGCATTCTCCGGCAGGCATATTGACGCTCATTGCCAAACTGCTTGTGGCGGCAACCTCGCGCGTGATCCGCAGGCGGCACCCTGCCACGACACAGTCGGTCAGCACCTAGATATAGATGTTGAACGCCGCCCGGATCGCCGCGTCAACTTCCGGAGGAAGCTGTGGTGCCGTCGACTCTGCGAGAATGCGGTTCTTGCGCGCAATCGCCTTCTGCACCAGATCCGGCTTGCCGATCTCAGCCCACTCCTTTGGGCTGGTCCGGTCGGCGACCGCCGGGTAGACATATTCCGTCTGCATCACGCTGAGCGTTTGCGGATGGCCGAGATAATGGCCGGGGCCCTCGAGGCAAACTTCGCGCATGGCGTCGAGGCTCACATTGTCTTCGGTGACATCAATCCCGCGCACGCAGCGCAACACCTGGCCCAGCAGATCGTCACCCAACACCAGAGATTCCAGGCAGAAACCAAGCAGCGAGGCGTGCATGCCGACCGATTCATAGACCATGTTGAGACCACTCAAGCCCGCCATGGTGTTGGAGATCGCCTGTTCCCAGCCAGCCTGCATGTCCGGCAGTTTGGCATCTGCAATCCCGGCGGCAGCCCCGCCCGGCAGACCATAGAACCGGTGCATCTGAGCGCAGCCAGCAGTCAGCAAGGCCTGTTCGCCGGAGCCGCCCGACATCGCACCCGAGCGCAAATCGGAAACAAATGGCCAGGTGCCAAACACCGCCGGGTGGCCCGGTGCCATGGCGTTGACATAGACCACACCCGCCAGGCATTCAGCCACGGCCTGGACGATCGCGGTCGCCAGCGGCGCCGGAGCTGTGGCCCCCGCCTGCCCGGCTGAGAGTAGCAACACCGGCATGCCGGCGCGAATGCACTTCTCCATGGTAATGCAGCTCTCTTCCGCAAATTTCATCGGAGGAACCACAAAGCAGTTGGAATTGGACACGAACGGCCGGGCGCGCCAGTTGGCCTCGCCGCCGGCAATCATGTGAATGAGATCGAGGCAGCCCTCAAAATGAGACGGGTCTGAAAAACTGGTGCCTACATGCTTGGTGGTGCCGGCGCAGCAGGCGTAGATGGTGTTGATGTCCATTTCGAAATTGTCGACTACATCGCGGCAGACCATGGCGCGCTGGAAGAAATGCACATTGTCGAGCGCATGGGTGATCCGCGCCGCGTCATAGAGATCCTGGGCTGTGGATTCGCGGTAGGTGCGGTTTTCCACATCGACCACATGCACTGCAGCGCCTGCAGTACCGTAATGCACCCTGGTGCCCGACAGGTCGAGATCATGTTTGGAATCACGGCCAAACAAGACGAGATCCTTGTTGGCCAGCGCAAGCATGTCTTCGACCAGCGCACGCGGAAACCGGATCCGCCCGTCATCGCCGAGGATCGCCCCGGCACCAGTGAGAATCTCCACCCCCGATGGCGGCGCCTGCGACAGCCCGATGGTTTCCAGCGCATCGAGCGCCGCTTCATGGATGCGAAGAACGTTGGCCTGTGAAAGCGGCGAATATTGCCCACCGCTCATGCCTGCCCGGATCGGCCTCAGATTGTCGGCCAGCGGCGAGGTTCGGACCAGAACCCGATTGGCGCGGCCACCAGAGCGCCGGTTCTGCTTTACAGTTTCAGGAGACTCCGTTGCGGGATTGGTTTCAGTTGCGATGTCCATCTTGGTCTCCATGAGGTCGGAAGCAGATTTCAAGTCACATCCGGACGCGGAGCGAGCCGGGGTCGTAAAGCGGTTTCAGGGACGCGACCGCAGTATGGCGTTCCCCGGCAATCTCGATTTCGTAAGTGGAGGCCAGCACCTCTTCGGCGCTTTCGCCTTTGCAAGGCACATAGCCAAGCCCGATGGCGGCGCCGAGATGATGGCCGTAATTGCCCGAGGTGATGATCGAAACGATGTCGCCGTCACGCACGATCACCTCGTTGTGGAACATCAGCGGCTCGGGGTCTTTGAGCTGGAACTGCACCAGCCGGCGCGACAGGCCTTCTTCGCGTTTGCTCAACACCGCATCGCGGCCGATGAACTCACCCTTCTTGGTTTTCACCGCAAAGCCCAGACCGGCTTCCAGCACGTGATCCTCGTCGGTGATGTCATGGCCAAAATGCCGGAATCCCTTCTCGATCCGGCAGGAATCAAGCGTGTGCAGCCCGCAGAGTTTCAGCCCGTGATCCACGCCTGCGTCTGCCAGCGCTTCAAACACATGGGCAGTCTGGTCGGAAGACACATAGAGCTCCCACCCGAGTTCGCCGACATAGGTAACGCGGTGGGCGCGGGCGAGGCCCATGCCGATTTCGATTTCGCGTGCCATGCCGAATGGGTGCGCCTCATTGGAAAAATCATTCGGGCTGACAGCCTGCAGCAGCGACCGCGCATTCGGACCCATGACGCAAAGCACCGATTCTGCCGCCGTTACATCGGTGATAACAACGAACTCGTCGTCCAGATGCCGCCGCAGCCAGGCCAGATCGCGTTGCAGGGTGAAGCCGGGAACTATCAGCAGGAACGCCGTCTCAGAGAGCCGTGTCACGGTCAGATCGCATTCGATGCCGGCGCGGGTATTGAGCATCTGGGTATAGACAATCTTGCCCGGCTCGACATTCATCTCATTGGCGCAAAGCCGTTGCATGAACGCCAACGCATCCCTGCCCTCGACCCGGATCTTGCCGAACGATGTCATGTCGAACAGGCCGACAGCCTCGCGCACCGCCATGTGTTCGCGCTTTTGGTTGTCAAACCAGTTCTGCCGCTTCCAGGAGTACTTGTATTCGCGCTCCTGGCCTTCATCAGCGAACCAGTTTGCGCGCTCCCAGCCGGCCATTTCTCCAAACACCGCGCCGCGTGCTTTCAGTTGCTCATGGATCGGTGAACGCCGGACGCCGCGTGCGGTCTCCATCTGCCGGTAGGGGTAGTGGTCGGCGTAGAGCAGGCCAAGCGTTTCGGTGACCCGCTCGCGCAGATAATGCCGGTTTTTCTGGAATGGCTGCGCCCGGCGGATATCGACTTCCCACAGATCGAACGGCGGCTCGCCATCATTCATCCACTGAGCCAGCGCAAAGCCTGCGCCGCCGGATGAGACGATGCCGACGGAATTGTAACCGGCGGCCACCCAGTAGCCTTTGATTTCCGGGGCTTCGCCGAGATAATAGCGGTCATCCGGGGTAAAGCTTTCCGGCCCGTTGAAGAAGGTGTGAATACCGGTGGTGGCCAGCAGCGGCAGCCGGTTGACCGCCTGTTCGAGGATCGGTTCAAAATGATCGAAATCCTCCGGCAACTGGTCGAAGCAGAAATCTTCAGGGATACCCTGCATGCCCCAGGCCTTGGCTTTCGGCTCGAAGGCGCCGAGCAGCATCTTGCCGGCATCTTCCTTGTAATAGGCGCATTCATCCGGCACCCGCAGCACTGGCAACCGCGGCAGGCCCTCGATAGCCTCGGTGACGATGTAGAAATGCTCGCAGGCGTGCAGCGGCAGCGTCACACCGGATTGCGCCGCAAGATCGCGGCCCCACATCCCGCCGCAATTGACCACGATATCAGCCGCGATCGAACCGGTTTCCTCGCCCTGCTGCCAGTCGACCCCGGTCACCCGCCCGTCAGCGCTGGTGATCGCTGTGACCTTGACGCCCTCGATGATGCGGGCACCGTTCTGGCGCGCACCCTTGGCCAGCGCCATGGCGATATTGGCCGGGTCGCATTGGCCATCCAATGGCAAATGCACTGCCGCGGTGACGTCGGAGATATTGAGATGCGGATACATCTTCAGCACCTCTTCAGGGCTGACCTCCTGCACATCGATGTCGAAGGCGCGGGCCAGCGAGGCTTGCCGGTAGATTTCCTCCTTGCGCGCTTCCGTCAGCGCCACGGTAATCGATCCGCATTGCCGCATGCCTGTTGCAACACCGGTCTCTTCCTCGAGCTTGATGTAGAGATCGGCCGAATATTTGGCGAGCCGCGTCATGTTGAGCGAAGCGCGCAACTGTCCGATCAGCCCGGCCGCGTGCCAGGTGGTGCCGCAGGTCAGTTGCTTGCGTTCCAAGAGCACGATGTCGCGCGAGCCGAGCTTGGCCAGATGATAGGCCACCGAACAGCCCGACACCCCGCCACCGACAATGACAACGCGGGCCTTGTCTGGAACCGCCACGCTCATGCCCGCAACCTTTCATTCCTCGGATCCCACAAGGGTTCGTCAGGAGCCACGGTCGCGACAAAACGCTCGCCGAATATTTCAACTTCAAGCACTGTGCCGGGTTCGGTCAGATCGGCGCGGACCATGCCGAGTGCGATCGATTTGCCGATCCTGTGCCCCCAGCCACCCGACGTGGTTTCACCCACCACCTTGCCGTCATGCCAGAGCGTCGACATGTACGGCGCATCGCAATCGCCGGCATCGACCAGCAGCGTGACAAAGCGCTTGGACACGCCGCGCTGGCGTTCCGCCAGCAGCGCCTGCTTGCCGATGAAGTCCGGCTTTTCAAATTTGACAAAGCGTTCGAGGCCGCCCTGCAGCATCGTGTAATCGGTTGACAGATCGCCCTTCCAGGCCCGGTAGCTCTTTTCCAGCCGCAGCGAATTGAGCGCGAACATGCCGAAGGGCTTCAGCCCAAGCGCCTGCCCTGCCTGCATCACCGCATCGAAGACCGGAACTGTATCATCAACCTTGGTGTGAATTTCCCAGCCCAGTTCACCGGCGAAGGAGACCCGCACCAACTGGCACCATGTCCCTGCGATCTGCGCTGACTGGTGGGTCAACCAGGGTTTGCTCAGATCAGCCTCGGTGACGGCGGACAGGATCTCGCGCGATTTCGGCCCGCTCAGGATCTGGCAGGCAAACGCCTCGGTCACATCCTCGATGGCAATCTCGGAGCCGGTGGGCAGGTTTTTGATCAGCCATTCG
Source organism: Hoeflea sp. (assembly GCA_051251555.1). Taxonomy (GTDB): domain Bacteria; phylum Pseudomonadota; class Alphaproteobacteria; order Rhizobiales; family Rhizobiaceae; genus Hoeflea. The sequence continues at coordinate 106,048 of JBPOEW010000005.1, read as the reverse complement.
AAATCATGCCATTGCGCGGTGGCAGCGGTGATCAGGAAAAAGAAATCCTCATCCAGCGCCATCAGCGACATCTCGGTGACGATGCGTCCCCTTTCGTCAGCAAAATAGCCAAGCCCGATCCGGCCCGGCTTTGGCACCATGCCGGTAATCAGCGTGTTGAGCCAGTCGCGCGCACCGGGTCCCTGCACCTTGAACCGCGAAAAACCTGGCAAATCGAGAATGCCGGCAGCATCGCGCACCGCCAGGCATTCGTCGCGGACGGCCTCGAACCAGGCCCCCTCGCGCGCCCAGGTCTGTGTCGCCTCTTCGCTGGTGTCATCGCCGGGACGGGCATACCAGTTGGCACGCTCCCAGCCATTGTAGGCACCGAACTGCGCACCAAGATCCGCGATCCGATCATGCACCGGCGACAGTTTCTTGTTGCGCCCGGCAGGCCAGGCGTGATGCGGGAAATGCATGGCATATTCATGGCCATAGACTTCCTTGCCCTTGGCAATCGCGTAATCCTGATCGCAGAACGCGGTGAAGCGGCGCGGATCGCACGACCACATGTCCCACTCGGTCTCGCCATGCATCACCCATTCGGCCAGCACCTTGCCGGCACCGCCCCCCTGGCAGATGCCGAAGGTGAAGACGCAGGCCTCGAATGCATTGGGCACACCGGGCATCGGCCCGATCAGCGGATTGCCGTCCGGCGTGTAGGGGATCGGACCGTTGATGGTCTTGGTCAGCCCGGCAGTGCCCAACAGCGGCACCCGCTCGACCGCATCATTGATGTACCATTCCAGCCGGTCCAGATCGTCGGGGAACAGCTGGAACGAAAAATCCTCCGGCATCGGATCATCCGGCGTTGCCCAATGCGCCCGGCAATTGAGCTCATAGGGGCCGAGATTGAAGCCGTTCTTTTCCTGTCTGAGATAGTAGGAACTGTCGACGTCGCGCACCAGCGGCAGCTTCTTGCCGTTCTCCTTGCTCCAGGCTTCGACTTCCGGCACTTCGTCAAACAGCATGTATTGATGGCTCATCACCATCATCGGCATGTCGCGACCAAACATCTTGCCGACTTCGCGGGCATAATAGCCTGCGGCATTGACCACATATTCGCAGCGGATCTCGCCCTTGTCGGTAGAGATCACCCATTCATCGTTTTCGCGGCGCACGCCGGTGGCGGGACAAAAGCGGTAGATCTTGGCGCCGAGATCGCGCGCGCCCTTGGCCAGCGCCTGGGTCAGCTGCGCCGGATCGATATCCCCGTCATAGGGATCGTAAAGTGCACCAGTCAGATCATGGGTTTCTGCAAACGGATAACGTGACTTGATCTCGTCCGGCGACAAGATGTCGAGGTCCATACCCTGATAGCGACCCATCCCGGCGACCCGCTGGAATTCACGCAAGCGCTCTTTGGAATGCCCCAGCCGGATCGACCCGGTGACGTGATAATTCATCGGGTAATCGACCTCTTCGGCCAGTCCCCGGTAGAGCTCGGTCGAATAACGCTGCATGTTCATCACCGACCAGGACGACGAGAATGTCGGGACATTACCGGCGGCATGCCAGGTGGAACCAGCCGTCAGCTCGTTCTTTTCCAGAAGCAAGCAATCGGTCCAGCCGGCCTTGGCCAGATGGTAAAGCGCCGAGACTCCGACCACGCCCCCTCCGATGATGACCACCCGTGCATGTCCTGCAATCTCGCCCACACGTCTCTCCCGCAACAGTTCGAATGAGGCGAGTATCAGGTGGGGTTCGCGGTTGCGCTATTGTGCCGAAAAGCCTTTATTAATCGGAAAATCCGATTAGGGTGCAGAGCAGCAAATTCAAAGGGTCGGCCATGCAAATCGAGCATCTGGAAACTTTCCTCGACCTGATGGAAACCAACAGCTTCAACCGCACCGCCGAGCGACTGAACCTGACCCAGTCAACGGTATCCGGCCGCATCCAGGCGCTGGAAACCACGCTGGGGCGCAAGCTGTTTACGCGAAGCCGCGCCGGAACCCAGCCGACCCCGGCGGGCTTCAAGCTGCTCGATCACGCCCGCACCTTGCGCCACCAATGGACCGAGGCGCGGCGGTCGGTGCAAAACACCGGCAATTTCGCCCACTCGATGCGGATCGGCATGCAGCATGATCTGGCCTCCAGCCACATTGCCGACTGGGTGAGCGGGTTCAGGAAAGTCCTGCCTGATGCAGCCTTCTACATCGATCTCGATTTTTCCAACCAGATGAGCATTGATCTGCTGGCTGGCGAAATCGATCTGTCGATCATGTTCACCCCGAAGAACCTGCCCGATCTGCATTACGAACACATTGGCGAACTCGCCTACCGGATGATCAGCTCGACGGCGGTGCACCTCAACGACATCGAACCCCAAAGCTACATCTTCACCAGCTATTCGCCGGCCTTTGAGAAGGTACACCGCCAGATCGTCGCCAATCTGGCTGAAACGCCGCTCTCAAGCGGACAGAACATCACCGTGTGCGGTCTGCTTCTGGCTCTGGGTGGCACCGCTTACGTGCTGGAGGATTCCGCAGAGGAAATGGTGGCCTCGGGCGGGTTCGGGTTTGTCAGGGGCGCACCGCGCATTCCCCAGTCCGTCTATTTCGCGGTACATCTGCGAAACCGCCATTCGCACATCCACCGCCGCCTGCTCAACAGCGCCCGCAAACACCTGTCGGGACAGTGACGCGCACGATCACCCCTTCGGGCAATCGAATTTCCTGCCGTATCCTGCCGGATGATCAAGGATTGGTTGCTGCCAAGGCCGGAGCTGCTTTGCCGGAATAAGTCTTCCAGATCCGCCAGGCTTCGAGTGCAGCAAGCGGCACGAAATGCACCAGAGCCGGACCGAGATTGTTGTTCACAAAAATCCAGTGCAGCAGGGTCAGCACCGCGGCCGGATAGACAAACCGCTGTAGTTTCTTCCACCCCGCCAGCAGCCACCGCTGCGATGCGGCATTGCTGGTCAGCCCCAGCTGCACGAAGATGGCGAACGCCAGCCAGCCGGTCCAGATCCCCAGTTCCGTGAACTCCGCAAGCATTGGAGCATGAGCGCCCTCGTCAATGACATACAAGACCAGATGCAGCACCGCATACAGGAAGGCAGCTACCCCAAGCGCACGCCGCCGCCGCATCAGCCAGTTGAGCCAGCCGGCCTTGGGAAAGATCATCCGCAACGGCGTGATCATCATCGCGATGATCATGAAGCGGGCAGAGAATTCACCGGTAGGATGAAGCAGCCCCTCGGCAACACCCGGATCGGAAACCAGCGAGATCAGCATTGGAATGGCCGGCAGGGCAAGAAGGGTCCAGAACAGGTAGGGCGATGAGAAAATGCGTGTCACGAGGAAGATCCTTGTTGCTTCGGCTCCCGACATAGACCCGCAGGCAGACCGTTCCAAGTTAAACTCTGGTAATGAAAACGGCGCCAGTGCTTTCGCGCTGACGCCGGGACTTTGATGGGCGCGCCGAAGCCGCCCATCCTGTTTTAGCGATCAAGCCTAGTGCTTGAACTTGCGGATCTCGCCTGCCTTGAGCCGTGAGGCGTAGGAGATCAGCTCCTTCTTCACCAGTCCCATCAGGAAGTAGAGGCAGAAGATGTTGACCACAGCCATGGCAAAGATCGCGGCATCGGAGAAGTCGATGACCGGACCAAGGCTTGCTGCCGCACCGATGACGATGAACACGCAGAAGATGATCTTGAACGTCAGTTCCGAGTTCTTGCCCTCGCCGAACAGGTAGGTCCAGCTTTTCAGACCGTAATAGGACCAGGAGATCATGGTCGAGAAGGCAAACAGCACCACCGCGATGGCAAGCACATAAGGGAACCAGCTGATCGCTGACCCGAAGGCCGCCGAGGTCAACGCAACACCGCTGACATCGCCAACTGTCGCAATCGACGTACCAGCCTCATTGAGCACATAGAGCCCGGTTGCCTGATCAACGATCAACTGCTGCGAAATGGTGATGACCAGAGCGGTCATCGTGCAGATCACGACAGTATCGATGAGTGGCTCGAGAAGCGACACGAAACCCTCTGTAATCGGTTCCTTGGTTCTGACTGCCGAGTGAGCAATCGCCGCCGAGCCAACGCCGGCTTCGTTCGAAAACGCTGCCCGCTTGAAGCCCTGGATCAAAGCGCCAACGAAACCGCCTGCAACACCGAGACCGGTAAACGCACCACCGAAGATCTGGCCAAAGGCCCAGCCGATCTTGTCGTAGTTCACCAAGAGGATGATCAGCGCGGCACCGACATAGAGAATGCCCATGAACGGAACCACTTTTTCCGTCACGTTTGCAATCGACTTGATGCCGCCAACAATGACCGCAAAGACCACTGCTGCGAAGATGATACCTGTGATCCAGCCCGGATAGTCGCCGACAATACCGGAAATCTGCGCGTGCGCCTGATTGGCCTGAAACATATTGCCGCCGCCGAGTGCGCCGAGAATACAAAAGATCGAGAACATGATCGCCAGGAACTTGCCACCGGGAAGCCCCAGTTCCTTGAACCCCTTGGAGATGTAGTACATCGGACCGCCGGAAACCGTGCCGTCTTCATACTCATTCCGGTATTTCACACCGAGCGTACATTCAGTGAATTTCGATGCCATACCGAGCAACCCTGCCAGGATCATCCAGAACGTCGCGCCCGGCCCGCCGATACCGACAGCAACGGCCACACCGGCAATATTGCCGAGACCGACTGTTCCCGACAGCGCGGTCGCCAGTGCCTGAAAGTGGCTCACCTCACCTGCATCGTTGGGGTCCGAGTAATCGCCTTTTACCAATCCGATAGCGTGACCGAAGAAGCGGAACTGCACAAACCCGAAATAGATCGTGAAGATTGAGGCAGCGATCACCAGCCACATGACGATCCAGGGAAAGCTGGTGCCCGGTAGCGGTGCGAAGATAAGGCTGACAAATGGGCCGGTGACTGCCGCGAAGATCTCGTTGACCTTCTGGTCGAGCGTCATGGCTTCCTGCGCGACCGCAGCACTGCTCATCCCTGTTGCCGCGATCGCGGACAACATCATTGTTCTAAATAGTGTCATGACAAAAACCCTCAATTGACAACGGTGACCGGCACGCCTGCGTGCATCACAAGATTGGAGGTCGCGCTGCCGAAGAAACGCTTGGCAAAACCGCCTTCCGAAGACCGGCTGACAATGATCTGCTCGGCCTTTTCTTCTTCCGCCACAGCCATCAGGATTGACGCGACATCGCCATGCCGAACCTTGCCCGTCGCCTTGAGCCCGGCCGCCTGCACCTTGGTGACAGCCGGATCGATGACCCGCTGCGTAGCCGTTGAGATCTCTTCTTCACGACGCTTGTGACGCTGGGCGTTCTCTTCCGCAGTCTGGAAGGAATAGGGCGACCATTCCACCACATAGACGATCATCAGTTCGCAATCCCCGATGAGCTTGGCCAGTCGCTCCGCATAGGCCAAGGCGCGTTCGCCTGACCCGTGGCCATCCAGGCCAACAACCAGTTTTGTTGTCATTTCAAGTCCCTCTCTTATTGCTTTTCAAAATCATGCCCGTTGCCGGAAACAAAACGCAATGCAACCAATTGAAAATTCAAAACCGACATCGAAACACGAATATCATTCGGGTTGCCCCACCCAACAACTTTAGTCGAAAAGACTAGTCCATGGACCTTTTATTGGTCTACATTCAAAACAATCGGCTAAAGAACAGGAATTACAAGGAAAAAAGACCAGATGAAAAGGAATTTGGACCCCATTGATCGTCGCATTCTCAATGAATTGCAGGCGCACGGCAGGATGTCGATCGTTGATCTTGCCGAGCGTGTACATTTGACCAAAACTCCGTGTTCGGAACGGGTCAAACGACTTGAGCGTGATGGTGTTATTTCCGGCTACAGCGCAGAAATTGACCCCACGGAAGTGGATATGGGCCACGTCATGATTGTCCATGTAAACCTGGCAAAAACCAGCGACAGCTCGCTTGAGGACTTCAACCGTGCCGTCCGGTTGATCCCCGAAGTGCAGAGCTGCCTGATGATCGCCGGCCCGTTTGACTACATGCTGAAAGTTCGGACCCGCAACATAACCGAGTTCAGGGAACTGCTTGGTGAACGGATAAGCCAACTGCCCTGCGTGATGCAGACCCATTCCTTCGCAGTCATGGAATCCGTCAAGGAAACAAGCATGATTGAGCTTCGGAACTGAGGAGCAAGTGACGGCGAAATCAGCCGGTCAAGGTCCCGGTCCGCGAGAGCCCGGCAATCACGCCACGCAATTCGGCAAGTCCGCGCATGCGGCCAATCAGCGGATAGCCCGGATGCGTCTTGCGGCTCGCATCTTCGAGAAGTTCGTGCCCATGATCGGGACGAAACGGGATCTCCCATGGCTCGACCCCGACGTCACGTCGCCGCCGCTCTTCCTGCAGCAACACCGACACCAGTTCGACCATGTCCGTATCACCGCTGAGATGGGCCGCTTCCTCGAAAGACCCGTCCGGATCCTTTCGAACGTTGCGCAAATGGGCGAAATGAATTTTGTCGGCGAACCTGCGGGCGATTGACGGAACGTCGTTCTTCGGATTGGCCCCCAGCGAGCCCGCGCAAAGCGTCAGCCCATTGGCCGGGCTGTCGACGACATTCAGAAGCCAGGCGATGTCGTCGGCATCCGAGACGATCCGCGGCAGCCCCAGAATATCACGCGGTGGATCATCAGGATGAACGCAAAAGCGCATGCCGAGTTCTTCCGCAGCAGGCACCACCTCCTGGAGAAACTGACTCAGGTGGCTCCGCAAGGCCGATCTGTCGATGCCATGATACAGTTGCAGCGCGGCTTTCAAGCCGTCCGCATCATACCGGTCGTATGCGCCAGGCAGCCCGGACATCACCGAATGCATCAACTCGGCCCGGTCATCATCGGATGAGGCCTGGAACCATTTTTCGGCCTGCGCAATAACTTCCGGCGGATAGTCAGCGCGCGCCTGGTCACGGCCGATTACAAAGAGTTCCAAAGCCGCCATTTTCGGTGCCGAAAACCGCAGACAACTTCCGCCGCGCTCAACCGGGGCCGCGAGGTCGGTTCTGGTCCAGTCCAGCAGCGGCATGAAATTGTAACAAATCGAATGAATACCCTCAGCAGCAAGGTTGGCCATGGACTGCCGGTAATTGGCAAAAAGATCTCTCAGATCACCGTCGTTGCGCTTGATCCGCTCGTGAATCGGCAAACTCTCCACCACCACCCAGTCAAACCCGGCGGACCGGATTTCGGCTTTGCGGTCCGCGATCATCTCGCGGTTCCAGATCTCGCCGTAAGGAACCTCGTGAAGGGCCGTAACAATTTCCGACGCCCCGGTCTGCGAAACTTCACTGAGTGAAATCTTGTCGAGCGGTCCGTACCAACGCCAGCTTTCCTTCACAGAATTTCCCCTATCGCTTTGCGCGCACCAAACTCGCAGATTGCACCCTATGCTTCAGTAACCGGTGCTGAAAGGTTAGTCGCCAGTCCGGCGCTGAACACCTCGCGCACAGCCAGCAAGGCAGCCACCTTCTGCTCCGGTGTGCCCGCTGCATCAGACGGCTCGCGCAAGCGTTGTGCAAGGGGATCCTTGACCTCGATCGACTGACCTTTCTCGTCGACCCCGCCGACGTAGCGCATCCAGCCACGTGTAGGCCCCGGTTCCGGCGCCGCAATGGATCGACCAGGGCGGCGAGATGACAACCTTTTCATTGGCCATCACGATGTGACGGGTTTCATCGGGCTGCCCCATGAAATGAAAGACTCTGTGCTCCGGGTCTAGCTTCGGCATCAGAAAATCATCGCGCCGCGGGGCGAACGTGTCGATCAGGGTTCCCGGTTCGAGGCATTTGCAGCCGTGCACAGCATTGGAGGGGATGACGAAACTGTCCCCGCGCGCGACCTCGAGTGTCTTGCCAGCAATCGTGAAGGCAAACCGCCCGGATTCAGCGTAAGTCGATTGAATGTGCGGGTGGTGGTGGTGTTTGCCTTCCGCGCCTTCGTTCTGAAACCGGAAGGCAACGACCATCAGCTCCGGACTGTCGCTCAGGACCTGCCGCTTGACGCCGGGGTCGGCTTGAATCTCGGGAAATTGCTGGTTCATGGGTACCTCAATGAAACAGGGATGGGGCCAGAGCGACTGCGGCGGGATAACCAGCAGGAGTGAGGCGGAAGCGGCACCATGGAACGGCCAGATGATGCGCATCGCCTGCAAAATCGGGATCTTGCTCACACCGAGCGCCACCGGCAGGTCGAGGATGAGCTGCACGACTTTCATAAAGAGAAATATGACAACCGGATTGCCCGCGACGATATTGAGCAGTATCACCATTGACACAGGCACGCGTGTGCTGGCGAGCGATCAGCCATATAGCGCCCGAAAACCGGAAACGCTTCAACACTGCCACCCTAACCCTCCCAAAACCCGTCCGTTTTTGGTGGTCTTCCCATAAGTCTGGCAATGTAATATGCTAGTATGCAAATCAAGTCAACGGAGTGAAGCATGTCCGTAACGACCCCCTTGCGGGCACTGGAACCCCTGAATCGCCCTTCCGTGGCCGACACCGTGTTTGACGAATTGCACAGCCAAATCCTGCTGCTGGAATTGCCACCCGGAACAAGAATGTCTGAAGTTGAAGTCGCCAAGGCGCTCGGGGTCTCCCGCCAGCCGGTCAGGGATGCGTTCTATCGTCTCTCCAAGCTCGGCTTTCTGTCGATCCGTCCGCAGCGTGCAACGCTTGTGTCGCAGATATCCCAAACCGCCGTGCTCCAGGCGCGCTTTATCCGGAACGCCATCGAGGCGGAAACCGTGCGCACCGCCTGCAAAGTCCTCACTGACGATGACCTGGCAGCCCTGGACCAGATTCTGGAGAAACAAAGGCAAGCGGTGGAAGCCAAGGACCCCGTCAGCTTCCACGGCTTTGACGACCAGTTTCACAAGGAGATCTGCGAGCGCGCCGGGCTTGGATTTGCCTGGGAAATCATTCGCGAAAACAAGGCGCACATGGACAGGGTACGGTTTCTCTCGCTGTCATTTGCGTCGCACGACGCTTTCGGCGATCACCTGGAAATCATGGACGCGATACGGGCGCGCGACGAAAACCTGGCCATGCAGCAAATGCGCAAACATCTCTCCCGCATCCAGACGCAGATCACCCGGATAAGGGCTGATCATCAACAGTACTTCGCCGATGAGAGCGAGGCATGAGAAGAACCTTCCTCTCGATCGGCGAATGCATGGTTGAAATGGCACCAACCGCAGCTGGCGACTACAGCCTCGGCTTCGCTGGCGACACGCTCAATACGGCCTGGTACGCACGTCAGCTCCTTGATCAGAAGTGGGGGGTGTCCTACCTCACCGCTGTCGGAGAAGACGCCATATCCGACAGGATGGTTGATTTCATTGCCGATGCCGGAATCAAGATCGAGCTGGTTCAAAGGCGATCAGGCTGCACGGTCGGTCTGTACCTGATCCAGCTGGACAACGGAGAACGCAGTTTTGCCTATTGGCGCTCGGATTCAGCCGCCCGCAGATTGGCCGACGACCCTGCCCGGCTGGATGTGGCGTTCGCGACCGCGGATGTGATCTATTTGTCCGGCATCACGCTTGCGATTTTGCCTCACCAACAACGATCGACGCTGTTTGACGCCCTTGCCACCGCACGACAAAACGGCGCCACGGTGGTCTTCGATCCAAACCTGCGGCCCCGGCTGTGGGACAGCCACGACACAATGCGGCGTGCGATCATGGCAGCCGCAGACGTCAGCGACATCCTGCTCCCCTCGTTTGACGACGAAGCCACTTTTTTCGGGGATGCAACGCCGAATGACACCGCCCGGCGTTACGCCGATGCCGGCGCAGCGCTCGTCGTCGTCAAGAATGGCGGAGGCGAAGCCGCATGTCTGCGCGACGGACAGTTGGGCCACTTCACTCCGCCCAGGGTCGCCCATGTCGTTGACACGACCGCCGCTGGCGACAGCTTCAATGCAGGTTTTCTCGCCACCTATCTCGAAACCGGAAATCTGGACGCCTCGATGGCCTCAGGCGCAGCACTTGCAGCACGTGTGATTGCCGAACGTGGCGCTCTGATAAAGCTGTAAGGCTCAAATTGGTGCAGTCGATTTGGCTTCAGAGAAGTGGCCTGCGCCTCTGAAAAGGGATCCTCTTTGAAGTATGACTTACGAGCCGAAGAAGAACATTGATATGGCCGCGAAAAGACACAAGCTGAAGAGATCGTCACGAAGCTGCGTCACCGGCACCTGAGGCCAACGTTTGGCCTCGCGAAGACGGGCGACGGGCCGACTTCAACTCCAGCGGAAGCCGCGAATGGGCGGAGTTCCGGATGGAGGACGGAATGGCGAAAATCACCCCGATCGAGCTCGGTTACCGTCTATCCCGGCGGTTCGCTCCAAGACAGCAGCTTGATTGCGGATCGGGCGAAACCGAACTGACAAGGCCAACCACTGTCTTCATACGTAAATACCCCCAACAAACCTCCCGACTTGGGCACTCACCGTCCCGCCACGTTCCCCTTTTGCCCGGTCAACTCTGCCAGACTCGTCGCGAGGTCCGCCTCGCGGAACGGCTTGGTCAGACGCGGTAGATCCGGAGCAATGCCGTCATCCTCCGAATAGCCGGAAACGACCAGCGCCGGAATTTCGGGCCAGCGAACCTTCAGCATGCGTAGGAAATCGGTACCGGTCATGCCAGGCATCAAGTGATCGGTGACGACGAGGTCGGGGACGAGGCCCGCATCCATGCGCGCCAGCGCGTCCTCGGCCGAGGAGGTTTCGATCACATCATAGCCGAACTGGACAAGCATGTCGGCGGTGCTCGCGCGGACCAGTTCCTCGTCATCGATGAGCAGCGCGATGCCCGCCCCGGCCAGCCGCACGGTTTCGGGTGTCGCCGCCACGGGCTCTACCGCGTCCTCCACGACAGGCAGCCAGAGCTTCACGGTGGTGCCGAGACCGATCCGGCTGTCGATCGTTAATCTGCCGCCAAGCTGTTCCGTCAATCCATGCACCATCGACAATCCGAGACCCGTCCCCCTGCCGATCCCCTTGGTACTGAAGAACGGCTCGATCGCCCGCGCGCGCGTGGCCTCGTCCATCCCGGTCCCAGTGTCGGAGACCGCTAGTCTGACATACGCGCCGGGGGGCAGATTGGTCCGGTGACCCGACTGCACGGTTTCGGCTACCGCCGCGATCGTCAGCGTACCGCCGTCCGGCATGGCGTCTCGTGTATTTACGACCAGGTTGAGTATAGCCATCTCGAGCTGGTTCGGATCCGCCTTCACCGGCGGCGTCCCGGCGGCGATCTCCACGATCAACTTGACGCGCGGCCCCAGCGTGCTGGCTACGAGCTCACTCAGCCCCTCGACGAGGCCGACAAGGTTAACCGCTGTCGGTTGCAACGGTTGGCGCCGCGCGAAGGCCAGCAGGCGCTGCACCAAGGTCTTGGCGCGCTCGGCCGACTGGAGTGCGCCGTCGATCAGCCGCCTTGTCCGGTCGTCGCCGATCTGGCGGCGCTGCAGCATGTCGAGTCCACCGATGATGGGGGTGAGCAGGTTGTTGAAGTCATGCGCCACACCGCCGGTGAGCTGACCCATGCTTTCAAGCTTCTGACTCTGGCGCAGCGCCTCCTCGGCCTGCTGGCGCTTGGCGACTGCCTGGTTGACCCGTGCCTCGAGCGTCTCGTTCAACTCGCGCAATGCCTCCTCGGCGCGGCGCCGCGCAGTAATGTCTATCGACGAGCCGATTAACCCGATCACCGTGCCGTCCTCGTCTTTCATCGGTGCCTTGGTCGACAGCCAGATTGCAGGGGTGCCGTCGGGCAGTCGCACCTCCTCCTCGACCTGCTCGGACCTGCCGGTTTCCATAATTCGGCGATCGGTGGCCATGATTGCCCTGCCCTGTTCCTCGTCGTCAAGAAACTCCACATCGGTTTTGCCGAGATATTCTTCCGGCGGCTTGCCGATTAGCTCCGTGGCGCCGCGATTGGCAACAAGCATGCGCCCCTCGCGGTCCTTGGCAAAGGCAACGCCGGGCACTGCCTCGGTGAAAGTCCGCAAGAGCGCCGCCGCCCGGTCGCGTTCAGCCTCGATGGCGCGGCGGTGCTCAATGTCGAGCAGGACACCGGGAAAGCGCCGCGGGGTTCCGTCGGCGCCAAGTTCGACTCGTCCGTTCGCCTCGATCCAGCGATAATTCCCGTCCAGTTGGAGTACGCGGTACTCGCAACGATAGGGGCCACCGCGACCCATGGCCTCGCTGATGGCCTCTCCAACCCGCGCCTGGTCTTCAGGATGGATCGACTGCACCGCGTCCTGCAGGCGAATGCCTGCGCGGAGGCGGTCGGGATCCAGCGCAAATGAGCGGGCAAATCGCTCATCGGCTGTAAAATGATCGGTCGGCACCTCCCAAACCCAGGTTCCGATGATAGCGCCTGCGTCGAGCGCCAGTTGCACCCGCTCCGAGGCCTCGCGCATCCGCTCCTCGGCGCGGCGGCGATCGGAGAGGTCAGCGAAGGAGGCGGCGATGCCATCATCAACCTTGGCGACGACAATGCGGACGAAGACATCGAGCCCGTCTTGCCGGTAATTCAGTTCATCCGCCCATGGCTCGCCGGTCTCGGCAACCTGGACGTAAATATCGAACATTCCATTCTCGCGGTTGCCGGGAAATTCCTCGAGCAAGCGCCGGCCGATGAACCAGTCGCGTCGCCGGCCTATGATTCTCGCCGAGGCGTCGTTGGCGTAAGCCCACCGGAAGTCGACAATCTCGCCCTTCTCGTTGCGCACGCTGTCGAGGAGCATAAAGCCGTCCACCGAGGTTTCCTGGACCGCCCGGAAACGCGCCTCGCTCGCGCGCAGCCGCTGCTCGGTGCGAAGGCGGTCCGACACGTCGTAGCCGCCAACGAATATGCCTGTTACGGCATCGCTGTTGTCCCGGATTGGGTAGAAAAGGAGGTCGACGAACAGCTCTTCCTCTTGGTTGGAGAGGCCCAGCGGCGCCGCCCGGTCGGAATACGCCTCGCCGTTCGCATAGACCCGGTCGAGGAGTTCAAAGAAGCCCTGGCTGGCTACCTCCGGAAACACTTCGCGGGCCGGCCGCCCGTGAAACTCTCGCTCACCCGCCAACGCCACAAAGGCGTCGTTAACGTATTCAAAACGGTGGTCAGATCCAGTGAGCACGGCGACGAAGCCCGGCATCTGTTGCAACATCAGTTGCTGCCGGTTGCGATCGGCCGCGGCCTGGCGGTCGGCAAGAACCTGCCTCGTGATTTCAGTACACGCGCAGAACAGGCCGCCGATTGCGCCGCCCTCTACCCGCACCGGGGAGTAGAAAAACGAGAAATGCGTCTCCTCCGGGTACCCCTTCCGGTGCATGATGAGTTCGATATCGTCCATCTGCACCGGCTCCCCGCGATAGGCCTGCGTGACGATCGGCTGGAGATCTGCACGGATCTCGTGCCATGCCTCAAGGAAGTCGAGACCAAGAGCTGGGTGTTTTTCGGCAAGGATCTCAGCATAGGGATCGTTGTAGATCAGTGTGCGCGATTCGCCCCACGCCACAAACATCGGCTGGCTCGAGCCGAGCAGGATGGCGACCACAGTTTTCAGCGATTCTGGCCAGTTCTCCGCTGGGCCAAGTGGCGAATTGCGCCAGTCATACGCGCGGATCAGTTCGCCGGCATTGCCGCCGCCGGAAAGAAAGCTGGTTTTTTCGGTGGTCTGCGTGGCGCCGAGTGACATTTGCATCTGGTCCTTTCGCGGCAGCGACGTGCCTGCCTGAATTTTTTGCTCCGAGTATCAATGCAAAATTGGTGAGGCAACCCAGAATCTGATGTTCGTCGCCTTGCCAAGGTTTAAGAAACCAGGATCGTGGAAAACGCCGGTGGCGGAACTTCGTTCCATCTAATCCACGGGTAGAATTGCGAAATGGTTGCCCACTTCAACCTGCATTTAGACATGTGTGTAGAATTGCGAACGCCGTAGCAAACGTCGAGGTAACGACAGGCTGTACCCGAGGGGCTAAATGGCTGAGGGGCGCGGGCTTGCCGCTCTCCCTCCCGTCCGCTCGATAATTTCAAAGGCCGATTTGCTTCAGGTCGAGTGCATTCAACAATGACCGCCATCGTTAATGCAATCTGTACAAGGCGATCCGTGTCTTCAAACTGCTAGACTAGCCTCGTCAATGATTGTCCGCATCCTGTGGGTGCGTAGCAGCGTTTATCGCTCGTGTGAGGTTCTGCAACGGGCGGAACGTGCCGGTGCTAGGTTTCAATCAGAGAAGGTATCAAGGGAACTCGAAGCGTTCATGCACCGGTTCGAGCAGTAGATTGTGACCACTAGGTATTTGGATTAGCCTTAGCGCTTCCAGCGAGGCGGTCCAGAAAAAGCGTTGTGGCAAAACCATGTGACAAAAAAGGCAAACCTGCCCGACAAGCTGCAACGCGCCGGCATACGCACAGGGAACGACCTAACCACCTGAAATATTTGGGAGATTTTGGTAGCGGGAGAGGGACTCGAACCCCCGACACGCGGATTATGATTGAGGCCGGGATACTGAGCAAATAGCCTCTCACCTGCCCAAACCGTTGCACCGGCCGATTGATTCCGTTCGGTAACAAGGCTCCAAACCCTCTCAGGCTTTCCCACGGCGTCGCGTTCAAGCCCACCGACTTTGGCACCCCCATTGCAACCCAGAAGATCGGATATGATCGGGTCAGACAATCCAACCGTTCTGGCTCGGTTGGGTGCAGATTGATCTGCTTGATCACTGGATTGGCTAAGCTCAGATGGGCCATTTCATTGCAGCCGCCATCGAACGCATTCATCCAGGTGCAGCGACTTCGCCTCCCAAAGGACACCCACGCAGTAAGCAATTCTCACCGATTAGATGGTTCAAACAACCTTTCTGAAAGTCAGCGAAACTCTGCGCGCCCTATGAACCTTAATGCCATCAATACCGTCGCTCTTGCGCGCCGGAATTTCGTGGGTCCATTCGTAACGCGCAGCTCCCGTCATGACGACTGCTGAACAGGGTTCAAGAACCACCGTCAGCTTCGCACCGCCTCGCCTTTCCCGGAAAACCATCTCACATTGAGAAAGCAGGCTCAGGGACACAATCGTGTCATCGAAACACGGCACACAATCAACATGCGCGCTGATCCCCTGCCTTGGCTGATATTCATTTGCAATAACTTGATCCGGCGCACTGGCAAACAGACCTTTAGCCACCAGTCGTTCATTCAAATGCCGAAGCCATCCGGGCAAAGGTCCCAGATATGCATCTGATGTGATCGTCCGTGCCCTGTAATCATAGTGGTATCCGAAGTGCTGAACCCGGCGTTTGAGTTCCATGCTCCATTCGCCGGCGTCAATATGGCTGACGAGCCCCGCTTCCTCTTCAGAGGAAATGAACGAGGGCAAATAAAACCCGCCAGGCGGCAAATCCGCAGATGTGTTGCTCAACGAAGATCCCATTTCCTGACTACCTGCTTCTTCTTGTGAAACACATAGGTCACAAATTCATCGCCCTCGCCAACGGCACTTGAGCCATCGTCTTTCGTTTTGACGTGGGAATAGCCCGGATAATCGGAAAAGTAGAACGGATAAGCAACTGGAATCTCGTATTCGTTGCGTTCAGCAGCGCCGTCGACATCAAACGCCCCATCGTAGTGAGGGCTATTAACCGCAGATATGGCGACAATGCCGTTGCCAGTTAGGTGCTCGGCCGCGCTTTTCAAGAACCGTCGGATTAAGACATGATTGGGATTTCGTCCATACAGAGGATTCCGACTCCCGACATTTGGAAACTGAAAGACAATCGAGTCAAATTTGCTTTGGCCAAACCAATTCGATAGATTTCTTGCGTCAACGCCCGGTATGACCGCAGCACCGATACGCCTGAGCGCGCTGGCATTTTTGATCGTCGTTTCCGAGTATTCAGCTACCCTTTGGAAAGTGGTAGAGGTCATATTCTGGGCGGCCATGCCAACCAGTCCGGCAAGCGCCAAGGAAAAGCTCAAATTACCCTCACCGACCAGCAAAATACGACCGCTTTTCACTTTAGCCGGAAAATCATATGGTGCTTTTTCGTCAAGTGCGCGCTTCAACTCAAGCGCTGACAGCCAAAGATTTCTCCAGGCGATATCCGCTAAAGATTTTTCAAGTTCGTAGCTCTCATATGAACCCATTTTGCGCTCTCAATTCTCTCGCTTGCAGAGATAGAAAGCATTTCATGGGTGATAGATGTGGGTACAAACTTTGCAAATTTTCAAAATGCGTTTACATCGCTACAGGAATGAATTCCCAGCATATCTTTGAATTAGTAGCGTTTTGGATTTTCCAAAAAAACAATACGCGCAGGGTATGTCAGTTGGAAATTTTCCACGTCTCATACACGTTAGGACTACAAATCCCCTGACTGGTCGCAGCACTCAACAATTAGAATACTCTTAAAGAGCTTTGAAATGTACACCACAACAACGTACATTTCGGAAGAAGAGAGTTTAAGGAGAATGTCCATGCGAACGTTCAAGGACGCCACAAAGACGATTGAGGAGCGGGCAAGCGAACGGATGAATTTCCGAACAAAGCCGCACATTAAGAAGATAATCCAACGCGCAGCGGCACTCACCGGCGTGGACGATAGCGTGTTCACGATGAATGCAGCCTATCAGTCAGCACTCGAAACAATTTCCGCACATGAACGTACAGTTCTTGAACCGGTGGATCATGTCACATTCTTCGCCGCGCTCGAGACGCCGCCCCCAGCGACGGAGAAGCTGCGTGACGCGTTCTCTCGTCATAAATCACGCATCTTGTCGAAGTGAAAAGCGATGCAACTGAAAAACCACGATAGAGCCGTTCGATCCAGACAGGCATGACCGGACGGCTTTTTCCTGTGGCATCGAACAGGTTGACAACTTCTTCAAGAAGACGGCCAACAAGCTGGCAAAAGCGGACAACGCCCGTGTCTATGTGATGATCGCGCCAGATAGGGCTGTTATGGGCTTTTATGCACTCAGTGCTCATTGCCATCGACTATCGAGACCTGCAAAACAAGTATGCTCGAACCCGGCCTGCGCATGGCTCCATTCCCGCAGCATTCCTGTCGATGATTGGGGTAGACAAGCATTATGCCGGTCAGGGTCATGGCGGCGATCTTCTGGTCGATGCACTCATGCGTGTCGCGCACGCAACCCGGCAATTCGGAATAGCCATTGTCATACTTGACGTACTGGACGACGGAAATCCGGAGCTCATCACACGAAGGAAAGAGCTTTATGCCGCTTATGGGTTCCAGCCCTTGCCTTCAAATCCGCTACGCATGTACTTGTCGATTGCAGCGGCGCACAAACTATTGGAGGAAGGCGAGGTTTCTTAGTGCGAGCAAGCCCACTCGACGCGAGACCTAACCATCTGCAATATTTAGGAAATTTTGGTAGCGGGAGAGGGACTCGAACCCCCGACACGCGGATTATGATTCCGCTGCTCTAACCAGCTGAGCTACCCCGCCGCCAGCCGCCGATTATTATCGGGCCGGACGGGCGGCATATAAGGTGCGGGGTGCTCCGGTGTCAAGCATGGATTGGGGTTTTCTTGCCGGTTCGCGTACTTCCTCTGATACAGCGCCACGGCAGCTGTGTTCCACGCCGCTGAGCATGCTCGATCGGCCGTTGGATGCGGTCAGCCTCACGAGGTTGAAGGAGCAAACAAGACGCCATGTCGCATCGTTTGCCCCGCATCAGCCGGGCGCTTGCCTTGCCTTGACTGGCCATCGGGTCTAATCCCGTCGGTCAAGACCATGACAAGAATGACACAGGATTTGCACCTGCCATGACAGCTACCCTCTCCCCGAAAATCGCCGTTGTCGGATGTGGCTACTGGGGCTCAAACCACGCCCGCACATTTTCCGAACTCGGTGCGCTTTATGCGGTGTCCGACCGGCATGAGGAACGGGCCGAAGCGCTCGCCAAACCGCATGGCGTGAAAGCCATGGCATTCGAGGACGTTCTCAGCGATCCCGCGATCGACGGCGTGGTTCTGGCGTTGCCGCCGCAATACCACGCCGACCAGGCAATCGCGGCACTCGAGGCCGGCAAGCATGTGCTGGTGGAAAAACCCATCGCCCTGTCGGTCGCCGATGCACGGCGGGTGGTCGAGGCCGCCGAGAAAACCGACCTTGTCGCCATGACCGGCCATGTGCTGCGCTTCCACCCCGCCTTCGAAGCACTTGAGGCAATGATCGAGGCCGGTGATCTCGGCGCGATACGCTACATCCATTCCCACCGCGTCGGGCTTGGCAAGTTCCATGCCGAAAATGACGCCTTGTGGGACATCGCGCCGCATGATCTGTCGCTGATTCTGGCGATCACCCGGGAAAAACCGATCAGCGTGCGCGGCGTCGGTTCGGCAATGCTCAACCGCCTGTCGGATTTCGCCCATTTGCACCTGCAATTCACCTCCGGAGTGCGCAGCCACGTATTTGCGTCGCGGCTAAATCCCTACCGCGAACGCCGACTGACCGTCATCGGTTCGAAAGCCATGGCGGTGTTTGACGATGTGGCGCCCTGGCACCAGAAGCTGGCCACCTACCATCACAAATTGTGGGAGGATGACAATGGCTGGCAATCCGAAATGGTTGACCCCGAATATGTCGACATCCCCGACGGCATGCCGCTAACGCGCGAGTGCGCGCATTTTCTCGAGTGCATTGCCACAGGCGCGCGCCCCCGCACCCCGGTGTCCGATGGCCTGGCGGTGATCGAGATCCTGTCAGAAGGCACTGTACGGCACGATTGAAGCGTTCCTAAAAGTGGAAACCGGTTTTTGGAGTAAATAACGCGCCAGAACAAAAACTTAAAGCACATTGCATGAATACGATTAAATGCAATGTGCTTTGGAACATCCGCGGCCCAACTGAGCCATGCGCCCCTCAGGCGGCTGGCTGCAACAGATTGGACAACATGGCTTCGGCAGCGGCGGAGCGCTGAGATCGGTCGATGAAGCCGCCGCCAAACACCCGCGCCTCGTCACCCGGCGCGGAATAGAGCACACAGGCCTGCCCCGGCGCCACACCGGCTTCGCCATCGACAAGCTCAACCGAGATTTCCCCGTTATTGGCCACCCGCAGGACCGCGGGCTTGGGCGGTCGGGTTGAGCGCACCTTGGCAAAGCACTCAAGCCCGTCCGGACCGATGTCGGCGAGCGGCAAATCACCGAGCCAGTTCATGTCACGCAAGATCAGCCGTCGCGTGTCAAGCGCCTCGGGGGGGCCAACGATCACTCGCCGCGAGCGGGCATCCAGATGCACCACATACAACGGGTCACCAATCGCCACGCCAAGCCCCTTGCGCTGCCCGATCGTGTAATGAACGATGCCCGGATGCTCGCCCAACACGCGGCCGTCGATATGGACGATCTCTCCGGCGAGCGCTGCATTGGGCTTGAGCTTTGTGATCACGTTGGCGTACTTGCCGTGCGGCACGAAACAGATATCCTGGCTGTCAGCCTTGTCGGCGACAATCAGCCCCATTTCCTCTGCCAGTTCGCGGGTGCGGATCTTCGGCAGTTCGCCGAGCGGAAAGCGCACATAGTCGAGCTGATCCTGCGTCGTGGCAAACAGGAAATAGCTCTGGTCACGATCTGAATCGATAGGGCGGTAAAGCGCCCGGCGTCCCGGATTGTCCGGTGCCGGGTTGGCACGCGAGCGGATGTAATGCCCGGTCGCCAGCGCATCCGCTCCAAGATCGCGCGCAGTGGCCAGCAGATCGGCAAACTTGACGGTCTGGTTGCAGGCAACGCACGGGATCGGCGTTTCACCGGCAACATAGCTTTCCATGAACGGATTGATCACCGCCTCGCGAAACCGCTTCTCGTAATCGAGAACATAATGCGGAATCCCAAGCGTTTCGCAGACGCGGCGCGCATCATCGATGTCCTGCCCGGCACAGCAGGATCCGGCACGGTGCACTGCGGCGCCATGATCATAAAGCTGCAGCGTCACGCCCAGCACATCATAGCCCTCGCGTGCGAGAAGGCCCGCAACGACAGAGCTGTCAACGCCGCCAGACATGGCGACCACCACCCGCGTATCGCGCGGGTCCTTGTCAAAGTCGAGACTGTTCACTGTACTTCCCCGGCATTCAACAGCGTTCAAGGCGCTGATCAAGCGGTTGCAAAAATGTCCCTGCGGACTTTGCCTTTATAGGGTGTGCCGGCTCGCGCAACAAGACACTGTGCCAAAACTTACCAAAACCTTTCCGGGCCCTTAGCCAATTTTTAAACCCCCGCCTGTAGTCTCTGCTCGATAGGTCTTGAGTATGTAAGAGAGTCCAATGACCGAGATGGTACGACCCCGCGTCAAATATGTTATCGGCCCCGACGGGAGTCCGTTGACAATTGCCGACTTGCCCCCTGCCAACACCCGCCGTTGGGTGATCAGGCGTAAAGCTGAAGTGGTGGCCGCTGTTCGCGGTGGCCTGCTCAGCCTTGAGGAGGCTTGCGAGCGCTATACACTGACAGTTGAGGAATTCCTCTCCTGGCAGTCCTCAATCAGCGATCATGGCCTTGCCGGCCTGCGCACGACGCGCATCCAGCAATACCGGCATTGACCCGCATGCCATAGACCGCACAAGGCGCATGCCCGCCTGTCCCCAACATAACAGCAATGACACATCACCAGCCGCACGGAGCTTCTGTGAGGAAAGGTGAGGTTCACGTTATCGTAATCTTGTGTGAATCCGGTGCCCGGAATGGCAATGGATTTCCGAGGCAATAGCGGCTGTTTCCAGCAAAATTGACAGGGCTTTACGACGTGGGTGAAGACCCAAAGCGTCCGGCCAGTCCGTGCGCAAGGGCTGCGATAAGCGCCGAGCCGGCATAAAACCACAGGCCCGGTTGGGAAAACGCCTGGGCGATTCCGCCGGTTTTCGCCGCCACGATCACCAGGGCAACCAGCACAACGTCCATCAGGGACCAGCGGCTGAGATGCGGCAGTAACCGCATCGCAAACCCGGATCCGTGCGCCACGCCGATAGCCTCCGCCGAGATCGCCACCAGCTTGACCACCGGAAACACCACCGAAATCAGCCCGACCACCACGGCAAGCGCCGGATCGCCACCGCCCCAGAGCGTTGCAATCACCCCCAGCAGCGACGGCGACGTGTCGAAAAAATACAGTGTTTCGAACCGCATCAGCGGCAAGACAATGCCCAACCCGAAAAACAAGGGTGCGAGCACCAGCGCGACGGCAAGCGTTAAACGCATATGGTCATTCCTCTGCTAAAGCGTGTTCCGAAAAGTTGGAACCGGTTTTCGGAATAAAACACGCGCAAAAACAGAAACCTAAAGCACATTGCGTGAATACGATTCAATGCAACGTGCTTCAGAAGTCCGCTTCACCCCGTGCGATATGCAGTCAAAGGCAGATCGCCCCTACCCCAAATCTGTTTGCGTCCCACGCGGCATGGACTAGATTCGCAAGGCGCCAGGGATTTCCATATCCGAGTGTGGCAGGTATTGGCAAACAGGAGCCGACATGCAGATCATTGAGGAAACCGGTTCGACCGGCGGACGCTATGTAGCCAGCCTTAAAGGTGTGGAGGCCGAAATGACCTATTCACGCGCCTCGCCTCAGCTTGTCATCATCGATCATACCGGCGTTCCCGACAGCCTGCGCGGCAAGGGTGTCGGACAGGCCCTCGCCCTTCATGCCGTTCAAGCAGCTCGCGCCGGCGGATGGAAAATCATAGCACTTTGCCCCTTTTTCAAGGCGCAGGCTCAACGCCATCCGGACTGGCGGGATGTCGTTTCCTGAACGCCTGATCAAGGTGTCCCAGGTGACCAGCTATCAACGATCACACTGCAGCTGAGGGCCCGCGGTCAGCGCAGCCAACACAGCAGGACAGGCATCCCCCGCAGCATCACGGGGAAACACGTCGAAGGCGCGGACAGCCGCCCACGCCCGGCCAGAAGGCCGTTTCCGATGTGTTGCCGGTCGGGCCGGCAGCTTAAACTGCGCGGCTCGACCTGTGTCCGGCATCGCGCACTTCGAGTGCGGATGCTTTCTCGTATTCGGCTTGCGCCTCTTCGAGCGCCAGTTCGGCCGCATCAAGCTGCACTTTCAATTCGCGAATTGAAGTTTGCAGATTGCCGGACCGCTGACGCGCCGCCTTGGCGAAAGTTGGGTAGGCGAAATGGGAAGGATCGGTGTTTCCGGCCTTCTTTTCCTCGGCAGTGATCTGGTACTCCAGCTCGGCTGCCATTTTTTCCATTTCAGCCATCATCAGCTGGATCTGTCCAAGCTGACGAGTTTTCTCGTTAACCTGAAACTGTTTCAGGCGAACATGGCTCTCACGCGACTTCATACGCAATACTCCCGTGATGCGAGATCCCGGTTAATGAAACTCGTAAAACTGGCAAACCTGCCAGTCCCGTTTTGCGAAAGATGACCGCGACGTTAACTTTTTGCACATCGCGGTAACCATTCGTTTACGGGCATCGTTAATACTACGCTTCATGGTTTAAGGCGGGGTAAACGGAAAACATGATTTTTCTGCCTGTCATTCCGGAGTCCTTTGAATCACTTGAACATGTTTCTTGATGTAACGCGTCAAGATATTCAGGAGATTTTTTGGAAATGAAATCAGGAGTATGCCAGTGATAATTAACATTCCGATAGCGGTTGCATAACCTGATCAGAATTTGTTAACCATTCCATGGCAGCCTCCAAATCAGGCAACGACTGGATCCGTATCGCGTAAGTGGATCTTAAAACCTTGCGGCGGCGGAAAAGGGGACTAAAAATATGCGGGTACTACTAATCGAAGACGACAGCGCCACTGCGCAGAGCATCGAGTTGATGCTGAAGTCCGAAAGTTTCAACGTCTACACCACTGATCTGGGCGAAGAGGGCGTCGATCTCGGCAAACTCTACGATTACGACATCATCCTGCTGGACCTCAATTTGCCGGACATGTCCGGTTATGAAGTCCTGCGCACTCTCAGGCTTTCCAAAGTCAAGACGCCTATCCTTATTCTGTCGGGCATGGCCGGCATCGAAGACAAGGTTCGCGGTCTTGGATTTGGAGCTGATGACTATATGACCAAGCCGTTCCACAAGGACGAATTGGTGGCGCGCATTCACGCAATTGTGCGGCGTTCCAAGGGCCATGCCCAATCGGTCATCACCACCGGCGACCTGGTTGTCAATCTCGACGCCAAAACGGTGGAAGTTGGGTCACAGCGGGTGCACCTGACCGGCAAGGAATACCAGATGCTGGAGCTTCTTTCGCTCCGCAAGGGGACGACCTTGACCAAGGAAATGTTCCTCAACCATCTCTATGGCGGGATGGACGAACCTGAATTGAAGATTATCGACGTCTTCATCTGCAAGCTCCGCAAGAAACTTGCGACTTCGGCAGGCGGCAAGAACTACATCGAGACAGTCTGGGGCCGTGGCTACGTGCTACGCGAACCAGATGAAAGAGAAATCCTCGAAAGCGCCTGATTTCATTTTCCACCCGATAAAAAAAACCCGCCGGGCTGGCGGGTTTTTTGCTGTCTCGCGGACATGCATCATTTTTAAAGAACTGCAGCGTCCTTTGCGGCATCCAACCGGATGCGCGGCGCTGTGAAGATCATTGCAACCAATAGGTTGGCAATCTAAACTGGAAAAACAAGTCCAATCAATGGGTTCAGGCTGCAGCCGCGTAAGGCGCGAAGGCTTCGGTCAGGCTACGGCGGTCAAACGGCTTGAGCAGAAAATCATCTGCGCCGGCCCGCTTTCCGGCCATCATCTGTTTGAATTCTTTTTCGATCATCAGATAGTAGATGCGGACATCTTTGCCGCCTTCCATCTGACGAACTGACGAAATCAGATCCAGCGCCCCGGTCATGCCCGAATCCACGCAAAGAACATCAGGAAGCTGCGCATCACACATGATCATCGCTTCGCCGGCATTTGAAGCCTCGATAACGAGATAATCCAGCCCGGTCATAATACGCTTGGCAACCTTGCAGATTACGGCAGAATCATCGGCGATCATAAAGCGGCGCATGGCGCTTCTCCTTTGGCTTCTTCCTGGCCCACCCGGTTGCGGATACGCCGTCGATACAAGGAAGATTAGCTCAAGGGAGCAAAGATTTCGTAATCAGACAGGCTTAACGGAGCGTTGCTGCTCCGTCGCCGTCCGTTTCAGGCCGCCGCCACCTTGGGTTCGGCAGTAAACACCACCTCCTCAGCATTTGCTGAACACGTCAGCAAAAGCCCGGCTTCATCAGCCAGCAGCACCGTGTAGTAGGGTTGAATGGAATGGGCATCGATCGCCTCCTCCACATTGCCTGAATAGATTTCCAGAAATTTCGGCGGCACCCGCATCATCCGGCCCTTGCAGACCAGACGGAAACGCGGATTGGTTTCCGGAGTTTCGATCGTCACATCGATCTCGCCGCCACGCGGGATCGCGCCATAGGCCACCAGAAACAGATTGAGCAGCAGCTTGACCTGGTTCTTGGGAATGATGGCGCGCGGCCCACTCCATTTCACTTCGGTCTTTTTGTCAGCTGATACATAGTCGATCACGGCCTTTTCAGCTTCGCCGGTATCAATCGACGCACCGACCGAACCGGATGCGCCGAACGCGAGCCGGGCAAATTTCAGCCGAACGGAGGCATTGAGAGCACTGGTGCGGATCAGGTCCATGGCGTCGGCATCCGCCCCGCCTTCATCCAGCAACTCCAGACCGTTGTTGATTGCGCCGACCGGCGAAATGATGTCGTGGCACACGCGACTGCACAACAGCGCAGCAAGGTCCGGACCCGCCAGGGTCAAGTTATGGTTCTTCGACATCGAAATTCTCCTTCTTGTGCCCGACACGTCGAATCGGTTGGGCAGCAAAATCGCACCAGGTGCCGTTAACCGCAAGCGCCGCGGGCCGAAAGCCGGAATATTGGCCGGTCGCCGTCAGTCGCCAGAAAGATATCGCCCTAAAGACACCACATTTGGTAAACCGCTTATTAAGATCGGCACGCCACAATGTGATCAATCTTTCCTGCGGAATGAACCGTCCCATCAATGGAGTGGACCCAATGATCACGTCCCGCTTTTGCCTTCGTGCATTTGCCACTTTTTGCCTGTCCTTGCTGGCTATTGCCGCAACCGCCTCAGGCTCCGCCGCCCAGCAAGCCAATTCATCGCATTACGAAGTGCAAGAGATTGTCGACGCCGGTCACGGTTTTTTCGGCTCTACCTCCGGTGGCCTCGCCAAGGTCGTGGAGAAAGCTTTCCAATCCTACGGACTGCCCAACGGCTATATTCTGGGTCAGGAAGCCTCCGGCGCCCTGATCGGCGGCCTGACCTACGGCGAGGGCGAATTGTATACCAAGAACGCCGGACAACATGAAGTGTTCTGGCAAGGTCCATCCCTTGGTTGGGACTATGGCGGAAACGGCAACCGCACCATGATGCTGGTCTACAATCTGCCAAGTGTGGAAGCCGTGTATGGTCGTTTTGGCGGCGTCTCCGGCTCCGCCTACATCGTCGCGGGCCTCGGCATGACGGTTCTTAAGCGTCAGGGCGTCGTCATTGTCCCCATTCGAACCGGCGTGGGCGCACGCCTTGGTATCAACGTTGGATACTTGAAAATGACCCAGGCACCGACCTGGAATCCATTCTGACCACGCCAGTGCTCTCACCAGCAAAAAACGGCACAGCTACGCCGCTTTTGGAGC
The DNA here is from genome assembly GCA_051251555.1 of Hoeflea sp. Taxonomy (GTDB): domain Bacteria; phylum Pseudomonadota; class Alphaproteobacteria; order Rhizobiales; family Rhizobiaceae; genus Hoeflea. The sequence goes on along the minus strand of JBPOEW010000005.1, from coordinate 80,314 downwards.
CAAACAACGTTGCCTGGAACTACTTGCGACAGACGATATTCACCTCTTCCCGCTTGCTGATTAAGCCCTTCCATGCTTAATGCTTTCGCAAGTTTATGCTGGTGGCGTCTGTGGTAGCGCGTAGAATTGTGGGTACGTAGTGATCGAGTTTGTCCTATTATTTACGCTGGGTTTTCTGGCCGCAGCCCTGGTTGCGCTGATTGTGGCGCCGGTGATTTATCGCCGCGTGGTCAGTTTGACCGAGCGCCGCATCCGCGCCAGCGTCCCGTTGTCCGCAGCAGAAATCCGCGCTGAAAAGGACATGGCCAGAGCTGCGTATGCAGCCGAAAACGCGCGTCTTTCCGTGGACCTCAAGCACAACCGGGACCAACTCACTGAAAGTACGGCGCGCGGCGCTCGTCTGCGCAACGAGCTCGTTGCCATACGTGCTGAAAAACTCAACATCGAAAAATTGGTGGAAGACCGCGACACCAACATCCGCGATCTTCAATCGCAGGTGCATGAGCGCGACGCCCAGCTCACCACACTGACCGGGAATTTCAACGACGCTGCCCGGCTGGCAGAGGCCAGGAAACGCGAAATTGCAGCACGCGACGACCAGATCAACCGGCTCGGCACAGAGATCGAAGAGCTGCGCATCGATCTGGTGACGCTCGATACCGAAGCGGAAAATTTCAAATCCCAGATCCGCGAACTGCGCACCGAACGCAACGCCTTGCGCGAGTCGCTCAAAGACGCTGAAGCCACCAGTCGCGATCTGGAAAACAAACTCAAAAGCACCGACCAGCGGCTGTCCCAGAACGAGGAAAAACTGGCGAAAGCCATCACTGCCCTCAGCGATCGCGAAAACGCGCTGGAGCGGCGGGTGGCCGAAGTCGACCGCTTCAAGAAGAAGAACCGCGAACTCTCCGACGAACTCCGCGCGGCAAAGAAGGAGGCCCGAGAGGCCAACAGCCTGGCCCGCAAAGCCGCTGCTGCCAACGGAAGCAATCGCACGGCCAGCCAGACATCGCCCAAACCCGAGCCTGCAGAGATTGAAGCTGGCAGCCCTGACGCGGCGCCAACTGTCCCCGTCGTGAAAACAGACGCTCCAGCTGCAGCAAAGCCACAGGTTGCCATGGAGACACCGCTGGAGTCGGAACCGCAGGATCTGGAACAACTCACAGACGAAGAGAAAGTCGACCGTCTTCGTGCCCGGCAGGCGGCTCTCATCGAGCGCTTGATGAAAGCCGACAAGAGCGGAAATGACGCTGCCTTGCGCCGGGAATTGGCGGTGGTCGCATCCATGATGGTGGAGCTGACCGCCAGCAGGGACGGCAGCTCCTCCCCGGTTTTCAAGATTTTGAAGGGCCGCGAGGCGCTTGCAAAGCCCGGCAACGCCGAACCAAGCCTGGCTGCACGCGCCCGCGAGATGCTTGCCAACAACCATTGAAAATGCCTGCAAGGCGTCATTCGCCAGGAACTGCGGCTACCCAGTCCGTCCCATCCGTGTCGCAGCATGCCACAGCGCGATACCGGTGGCGGTCGCCACATTCAGACTGTCCATGCCCGGCGCCTGTTCAATCCTGAGCGTCTTGATACGCTGGATGAGGTCTGCCGGCAGCCCCTCGCCCTCGGTGCCCGCAAGCAGCGCCAGACGACGGCCCGGCGCATAGCTGCTGAGCTCCTCGGTCCCACGCGGCGACAGCCCGGCAATCTCGAAACCGTTGCCTGACAGCGCATCCGTCAGATCGCCCAGCGATCCAGCCCGGCAGAACGGTACCCTGAGCGCTGCACCGACAGAAACACGAATTGCCTTGCGGTAAAGCGGGTCGCAACAGGTCGCATCCAGCACAATGCCATCGGCGCCAAACACGCCGGCATTGCGGAAGATGCTGCCAATATTGTCGTGATTGGATATCCCGCAGGCCGCCACCAGCAGCGCCTGCTCCGGCAATTGCGCCAGAAAATCGGCAAACGAGGCAACCGGCACATGCCGGCCGACAGCAAGGATGCCGCGATGCATGGCGAAGCCGACCGCGGCGTCCAGCACCTCGCGCCCGGCGACATAAATCGGGCAGCCCGGATCGATTCGGTCCAGCAGATCGCCCAGACCATCGATCCGGTTTTCGAGGATCAGAGCTTTTTCGATCACGAACCGCCGCGAGCCGGCTTCCGCATCCAGCAGCGCCTGCAGCACCACCTTGCCTTCGGCAATGAACCGATCACCTCGACCGGCAAGATCCTTGTCGCGCATCGCGGTGAACTCGACGATGCGCGGGTCCGACGGATCTGCGATCCTGATCAGCCGTTCCTGCCCGCTCCATTCCATGATCAGCGGTTGATCACGACAATGTCGCTGATGATGCGGCCGACCGAAATGTCATGAATGATCAGCCGCATTGAACCATCGGACGCCCGTCCGAAAAAGCCGATGCGCGGGCCGTCGAGTGTCACGCTTTCGACCGCGAAACCGGCGGGCAATGCTGCTACACCTTCGATCGGCGCATCCGATGGCACACTCACGGAGGAACCTGCGCTCTGCATCGTGCTGGCTGCAGGGTCATCGCTGCGCGTGAATTTATAGACAAGTGCGCCCAGCACGGTCATAAGACCGATGAACATGATGCCGATCGACACGGCCAGCAGCCGTACCATTTTACGCCGGACTTTTTCCATTTCAGGATCAAGCGGCTTTTCGTCGAGATCGTCGTCGTTCATTTTCGACATTTCCATTCCTTGCCGGGCGGACCCTGATAGTGAAGAACGCGACACCGTTTAACGAAGCTGAGACCGATAGGGAAGCCCAAGACGCGGTGGAAGACCAGTCCGGCAAGCAAACGCTGGTGGCAGGCGAAGACGCCGAGGGCCGTCTGGATGCCTGGATGGCGGCAGAACTGGAGCCCGATCTGTCGCGCAGCCGCATCAAGGCGCTGATCGAGGCAGGTGCGGTGACCGTCAACGGTGTGGCTGCCAAGCAGGCAAAGCACAAGATCCATCCCGGAGATCAGGTCGAGCTCGACATGCCCGAAGCCGAAGACCCAGATCCCGTCGGCGAGGATATCCCGCTCGAAATCCTCTACGAGGACAACGACCTCATCGTCATCAACAAGCAGGCCGGACTGGTGGTGCATCCAGGCGCCGGCAACTGGACCGGAACGCTGGTCAACGCGCTGATCCACCATTGTGGCGACAGCCTGTCGGGCATCGGCGGCGTGCGCCGGCCCGGCATTGTGCACCGGCTCGATCGCGACACCACCGGCGTCATGGTGGTGGCAAAGAATGATATCGCCCACCGCCATCTCGCCGAGCAATTTGCCGATCACGGCCTGACCGGTCCGCTGGAGCGCGCCTACAAGGCCATCGTCTGGGGCAAGCCGCAGGGGCTGAAAGGCACCATCAACGCCAGCCTTGGCCGCGGCCGAGACCGCATCCGCCGCGCTGTGCGCACCGACCACGGCGACGATGTACGTCATGCCGTGACCCACTACTTCGTCTGTGAACGCTATGACGAAAAGCCCGACAGCACCTGCGCTGCCTCACTCGTCGAATGCCGGCTCGAAACAGGCCGCACTCACCAGATCCGCGTCCACATGGCCCATATCGGCCATCCGCTGATCGGTGATCTGGATTATGGAGGGGCGTTTCGCACCAAGGCCAACCGCCTGCCCGATGAAATCCGCGCTATAGTCAACGATTTTCCTCGGCAGGCGCTGCATGCCTTTCTGCTGGTATTCGAACACCCGACAAGTGGCGAAACACTGCGGTTTGAGGCGGCTTTGCCGGCTGACATGGAAACCATGCGCACGGCTCTGGCAACCCTGTGAGACAGTCCGGCACCGGTCTTCACGCGACCGTGATGGCGCTGACACCTTGATCCCGGCTTTCGCCACAATTAAATGCCACTTGGGATAACCCGGATGCGATGTTCGGTCCGGGCCTGCAGGCTTGCCGCTAGGAAGCCGAAATTCGGGATAAGGGGGTGCTTTCATGGCCCAAGTTAAATTGCCGTCCATTTCTGCCGGCGAGAACGGTCTCAACCGTTACCTCGGTGAAATTCGCAAGTTCCCAATGCTGGAACCGCAAGAGGAATACATGCTTGCCAAACGGTTCCTCGAGCACGAGGACACCAAGGCAGCGCACAAGCTCGTCACCAGCCATTTGCGCCTGGTCGCCAAGATCGCCATGGGCTATCGCGGCTACGGCCTGCCGATTGGCGAAGTCATTTCCGAAGGCAATGTCGGGCTGATGCAGGCAGTCAAGAAATTTGACCCCGAGCGCGGCTTCAGGCTGGCCACCTACGCCATGTGGTGGATCAAGGCCTCGATCCAGGAATACATCCTGCGCTCGTGGAGCCTCGTCAAGATGGGCACCACCGCCAACCAGAAGCGGCTGTTCTTCAACCTGCGCAAGGTCAAGAGCAAGATTCAGGCTGTAGAGGATGGCGATCTGCGCCCCGACCAGGTGGCCGAAATCGCCACCAAGCTCAACGTCTCGGAAGCCGAAGTCATCTCGATGAACCGCCGCCTGGCGGGGGATGCATCACTCAATGCGCCAATCCGAGCAAGCGAGGGCGAATCCGGGCAGTGGCAGGATTGGCTGGTTGATGATTCCGAAAGCCAGGAAGACATGCTGGTCGAGCAGGATCAGCTGGAAACCCGTCGCGCCATGCTCAAAAGCGCGCTTGACGTGCTCAACGAACGCGAAAAGCGCATTTTCGAGGCCCGCCGCCTGCGCGATGACCCGATCACGCTGGAAGATCTCTCCGGCGAATTCGACATCAGCCGCGAGCGCGTCCGCCAGATCGAGGTGCGCGCCTTTGAAAAGGTCCAGGACGCCGTCCAGAAAGCTGCCGCCGCCCGCGACAAGGCTCTGGTGACGGTCGAGGAGTAAGCGCCAGCGCCTGTCGCCGAGACAGATCAGACCCCGGAAGCGGAGACGCTTTCGGGGTTTTTTGTGTATGGATTTTGGTGCGCTTTGATCTCCCCCCTTGCGGGGGAGATGTCACGAAGTGACAGAGGGGGTGGGGCTCCGCAAATGGGGATCTAACGGATCGAACCGATGGCTCACCCCCCTCTGCCCTGTCGGGCATCTCCCCCTCAAGGGGAGAGATCAGCAAGCCGCACGATCCCGGCCAACTCCTCTGCAAATCTCGCAAGGGGTTCGAACAAAAGCCCTGACCGGTTTTCCCCTCTCCCTGCCCCAAACCCACCCCAAAACCCCGCGCGCGAAACCAAAAGTCTCGCCGTCGGCCTGGGGCATCTACTGGTCTGGAAAACAATCCGGACTCGTGAGGCGTGGGCGAAAGGCCCGTGGTGGTGGTGGAATAAGTGGCTTGGCGCGTTTCACCCGCGCCCCACCGGTGAGGGAACAGGCACCTTCCGGGCGCCTGTGGGGATCCTTCCCGGGCGATGGCAAACACAAGTCCTGGGCGCTTCGTCGCGTTCGGCTGAACCGCCAACCGAACCCGCCCTTGCCTGCCCGCTCCCGGCCTCAATACCGTCCAGCGTCACAGGCCTTGTCAGGACCGGCGTCTCCATGACGCCGCCGGTGCTGGTGCGGACCAGCAGTCTCCGGTTCCAGCATGACTGCCGGGGTTTCCTTAATCGCCGGGCTTCTGGCCCGCAGGTACGGCCCCCGCAAACCAGAACTCAGCGCCTCCCGCCGGCCAAAGCTCCGTCAGCCCCGGCCATCCGTTCGGGACAGAAGGTCGGAAAAGTGTGGCACGGGGGGAAAGGGTGTGGAAAAAATGGGGGAATTTTTCCGCCGGGACGATTTGGTCCGGCGCATCAATCGGCAGGCTGGGCCTGGCGCCGCGCCGTTCAGGTCGTAGTGCTTGTCCCGGTTTGCGCTGAGCTGTGTGCCTGTTGCCGGGCGCCAAGTTGCTCGCGCAGGATTGCGACATTGCGCAGATTGGCCTTGAAGCCGACGTCAAACAGATCGCCGATCACCGGGACCAGGCCGATCACATAATCAGCGACCGAATTGGCGAGCATGCGGGCGATATGCCGTTTGCCGATCCCCATCCTGTGACCCCGCCAGATGATCCAGGCGGAGGGGGCAGCCATCAGGGTGTCGCCGATGCCCGGAATCAGGCCGACAATTGTGTCCAGTCCGAACCGGATCGGCGTGCCCGGCAGGCGGAACCGGCTGTCGAGCGTCCTGGCCAGCCGGTTCAGGTTCTCGAGCTCACGCTCGATCACGATCAATTCCCGCTCAGCGTCATAGTGGATGTCTGTCATGCCTCACAAACGCGCTCGCCCGCTCTTTGTTCCGCCTGCCACGCTTGGAATCGGCTCGAGCCGCAAGCGCCGCATCCATGACAGGCCATATGGACAGGCGTCCACCGGCGGCCCCTTCGCGTGGAATTTCAGCAGGCAAATCGAGCTTCTGGCCGGCAAGAACGGTCCCCGCATACCAAAACTCGCCCCCTCCCACCCCCCAAGGCTCCGTCAGCCCCGTCCATCCGTTTGGGGAAGGAGGTCAGGCGAGTGTGGCAAGAGGGGAGAGGGTGGGGATACACTGTGGGGAGTATTGAATGGCTGGAATGGGCGGATTCTGTTGAAAAAGTCACCGCGATCGATTTCGGTTCACGTCTCCCGAAATAAAATTGCGTCCGGGCAAACTTTCTATTGAATTGACGCACACTATTTCGTCGTGGATTGAGATTTGGGAATTCCATTCCTGCGATTTGGTTGGAAAATCAGCCGACCGCACTTTTCAAGTGTTTTTCAACAGTATCGGCGGATCCCGGACTTCCGCTGCTGGCGCGAGCCAATCTTGACGCGACATCGGAAGCCGACATTCGGGCGACCCAAAATCTGGAATCAGATGGAACAGTGCGCGGCACCGGGCGAATCAAGCGGCCCATAATCGATGAGGCGCATCTAGGTTTAAAAGCTGTACATCGTAGGCCAACGGCCTAGTCAGCGAGCGTCAGGCGCGCGCCGACCCAGGGAAGAATCAGGGTCTCGAGGCGGTCGCCGACTTCCTGGCGGTGGTCGCCGTCATAAACGTCCAGAAGGTGGGGGATGCGTTCCGAGCCGAGGCGCTGTGAAAACGCGATTGTCCCGGGCGGGATATGCAGGAACTGATCGCTCAAACCGACGCCAATACCAAGCCCGCGCAGATTTCGCAGGTCATCGCGGGCTGCGCGTACCTGCCGAATTGGCAGCGAGTCCAAATACTGGTCGTAAGCCGCTTCGTCGAGCACCACCTCACCGCGCACCATGTCGAACGGGAAATCGGCATAAACCGGCGGCTCGCCAACCTCGGTGCTGAATGCCGACATGATACCCAACACGGCAACGGCAAAGAAATCCTGATTGGCCAGTAGGTTTTCGATGTCCTCTTGGGACTCGACGCTTGCGGCACGCTTCCACGCGTCATTGCCGAAGCCGAAATCATCGGTCGCGGCCAGACAACACGGACTCATCGCCCAGACGACAGAATAAACGCCAGGGTGGCTAATCGCCAAATGAAGGGCTCCGTACCCACCCATCGAATGACCTACAACCGCGCGGCTTTCTTCGCTCGCAATCGTGCGGAACTTCGCATCGACATGGTCGACGAGATCATCAGTTATGTAATCTGCCCATTTCCCGCTGATTGACGAATTGCGGTAATAGCCTCCGCCGTACTTGTTTCCGGCATTGGGCATGACCACCAACACCTCCGGTATCGCCTCCGCTGCAATCAGACGGTCGAGGCGTGCCGCCACCTCCTCGATCTTGAGCCAGACGCCGTAGTCGTCAAAGATGCCGTGCAGCAGATAGATGACTGGATAGCGGCGGTCGAGTTCGCTTTCGTAGCTCGGCGGAAGATAAACGGCGGCATCCTGAATGTCGGAGGTGCCGAGCAGATTGCCGACGAGCGCCGGAGCAGGGACCTCGATTTCCACGACACGACCGTCAGCGTCTGACGAGGATTGGGCGACCGACACTCCCGGCGTTCCAAAGTTGAGTGCCGCTAATAAGACGAGGGCGGAAAGCAGTCTTACCATTATTAAGTCTCCCTATATGATACTGCGTGCGTAACGAACGGATATGTTTTTGGCATTGGGGCTCCTTTTGAATGCCTCCTATCTGACCATTCGATCGCGGTCACTCTACCCTTCACGACACTTGAAAGCTTGAACATCACGTGGATATTGCGTGGAGAAATCGGGGAAATTTGATAGGCTTCATGGATGAAATACGTCTTTGACAGCGTCGAACTGGATATTTCGAAAGTTGAGCTTCGACGCTGGGGGAAAGACGTACCTGTCGAACCGCAAGTGTTTGCTCTGCTTTTGTTGATCGTTGAGAACCACGATCGGATGGTTTCCCGTGATGAAATTATCGAAAAGATCTGGGACGGGCGTATCGTATCAGAATCCGCAATTTCCAGCCGGATCAAGGCAGCGCGGCGGGCGATCGGCGATAACGGCAGCGAACAACGGCTGATCAAAACGGTTCACGGGCGCGGCTATATCTGTGCTGCCCCAGTGCGCACCGTGTCGTCGAATGGGGCCGTCTGGGGCGCGCAGGCTCTCGTGCAACCGGAGCAATCAGACAAGCCAGGTCCGATTGCATCGAAACCAACCATCGCGATCCTGCCCTTCCAGAGGTTTGGCAACTCGGACGAATTTGCGACCATTGCCGACGCATTACCACATGAGCTTATCGCCGCGCTTTCAAGGCTGCGGTGGTTGATGGTCATAGCGCGCGGATCAGCGTTTCGTTTTCGGGGTCCGGGCATAGATGTTACCCAGGTTGGGCAGTCGTTGGGTGCCCGATACTGCCTTTCAGGCTCGGTGGAACTTCAGCCAAGCGTCATCTCTGTTGCTGTGGAACTAACCGATACCCGTGACGCAGGCGTCATCTGGAGCGAGTGCTATCGGTCCAAGGTCGATGATATTCACCTCATTCGATCCGAAATCACGGCAGGCGTCATCGCTGCTTTGGAGCTCTATGTGCCTTTGTACGAAGCACGAGTGGCACGCATGTCGACACCGGAAAATCTGGATGCCTGGTCCCATTACCATCTGGGACTGGCACATATGTATTGGTTCAACAAGCTGGACAATGCCAAAGCCGCGGCGCATTTCCACACGGCAACGACACTGGATCCGCAATTCGCACGCGCTTTTGCCGGATTGTCCTTCACAAGTTTTCAGGACTCTTATCTCGGATACAGCGCCGATCCGAAGGCTGCTGCAATGCTGGCCCGAGAGGCAGCAGAGCGCAGCCTAGAGCTAGATCCGCTTGACCCATTCGGCCATTTCACAATGGGTCGGTCGTACTGGTTGGCAGAAGGACTGGAAGATGGTCTTGCCTGGCTGGAGCGTGCGACAATATTAGACCCGAACTATGCGCAAGGGCACTATGCCAAGGCATGGGCAAACACGATGTTGGGTAACGGCACAGCAGGAAGTGCCAATGTCGATACGGCGATGATACTGAGCCCTCTTGATCCGTTTCTATATGCAATGAAGGGAACACGGGCGATGTCATGTCTGGTGCAGGGTCGGCTGGAGAACGCAACTCGTTGGATTGATGAAGCCGCACACACACCCGGCGCACATGCAGTTGTAAGTCTTGTTGCTGCAGTCATCCACGCATTGAACGGTGACGATAAATCGGCAATCCAATGGGTAAAGTATGCAAGGACACGCAATCCGAATGTGTCCCAATCGCTTTTCTTCCGTTCGATACCGTTTCAGGATCAGGGGTTGCATCGGCGAGCAGCGATGGCGCTGTCGAAAAGTGGGGTTCGTTGAACCTCGAGCCAAGTAACAGGCCTTGGAGTAAGCCGCGCTCCAAAAGCTGACAATCAGGTCCGATGCACTTACGCCCAATTGGTCCTGCACTGTCTCGTGTCAGATCTGACCGTAACGAATATTCAGTTTGAACTCCGCCGATTTCGGTGGCTGAACGTCCGGTTCGGGGAAATGTGCCGTGTCGCCGAATATTCGCTGCGACGGCAAAAGCCCGGTGTCCGCAAACTGTGAGTTCGCCCATCAACTGATTTTGCGGTTGCGGCGAAAGTCCGCAATGACCGGCTACACCGCGACATGCGAGCACCTGACCGAGTAACCGCTATGGGCCGAGAGCGACCAATTCAACAACGGGCGACCCTAGGCCTGCCTTTCCCTGCCTCCACCCCAACCTTGATCAAACACACCCACCGCTTTACCACTCAATCATCTTCCGCAATCCCGTGACCCTACCATGCAGTGCATAATCTCCCGAGCAATCCTCATGACCTCCCTCATCTCCGCCCTCAGTGGCTGCACCGGGGTGGGCTATTACGCGCAGTCGCTCAAGGGACATGTCGGGATCATGTCGGCGCGGCAGGATGTCGAGAAGCTGATCGGTGATGCGGCGACGCCGGAGCCGGTGCGGGCGCAGATGGCTGCCGCGCGTGACATCAGGCAGTTTGCCATCGAGCGGCTCGATCTGCCCGACAATGCGAGCTACCGCTCCTACGTGGATATCGGCCGGGACTATGTCACCCTGGCGGTGTTTGCCGCGCCGGAATTCTCGCTTGTGCCGCGGGTCTGGTGTTTTCCGGTGTTCGGCTGCGTGCCCTACCGGGGGTATTTTTCCAAGGAGAGCGCGATCCGCACTGCCCGCGCGCTGCAGGCCGAGGGGCTCGACGTCCATATCTCGGGCATCACCGCCTATTCGACGCTGGGCTGGTCTTCCGATCCGCTGCTCTCGACCATGTTCACCCAGGACGAGACCCATCTCGCGTCGCTGGTGTTTCATGAGCTGGCCCACCAGCGCGTCTATGTGAATGACGACACCAGCTTCAACGAGGCGTTTGCCGTGATGGTGGAAACCACCGGGGTGAAGACCTGGCTGCTCGCGGCCGGCGACGAGGCCGGGTTGCGCCGCTATGAGGCCGGGCTCAGGCGCAGCGACGACTTCGTGGCGCTGGTTGCTGAGACGCGCGACGAACTGGGCCGGATCTATGCGGGGGGCGGCAGCGTGGCGGAGAAGCGGGACGCCAAATCCGCCGCCATCGACCGGCTGCGCCAGCGCCACCAGCAGTTGCGTGACGGACGCTGGGGCGGATATGCCGGATACGATGCCTGGATGGCAGCGCCGATCAACAACGCCAAGATCGCCGCCACCTCGGTCTACAATGATCTGGTGCCGGCGTTCACGCGGCTGTATGATCTGTGCGCGGGCGATTTCCCACGGTTTTACGCCGCGGTGAAGCGGCTGGGCGCGATGGCCAAGGCTCAGCGGGTGCGGGCGCTTGAGGTTGCAAAGACGTGTGAGTGAATTGGCCGAAGCCGCTGTGCGGCCTCACCCCATGCCGGACCGAACGCTGCGCGAGCGCGCCCGGTTTCGGTCGTCGTTCCAGCTCATCAGGGCAATCACGCCCCAAGACAGGCAATACACTGCGCCGAAGCCGAGGATGTAGTGCCCGCTCACCGGCCCGATCGCCGCCCGCTCCACCAGTTGCGACGCACTGGTCAGCGGCGAGGGATGGACCACCAGCTTGCCGATATAGGCCGCGCTCTGGATCAGCAGGATCCAGAAATAGTTGCGCCGGATGCGCCGCCCCACCGCCACCGCCAGCGACACGTGATGCATCGGTGTCCAGTAATCCTCAGCCAAGACCTTTTGCCACCCGTCTTCCATGTGCAGATCGCCGTCGTGCAGCATGGGGGCGAAGAAATGCACCTCCATCCACCGGCAGCGCGCGCGCCAGACGTTGAAAAACCGGTAGCGGCGTGCCTCCAGCATCAGGAAAAAGAAGATCAGCACCCCGACAAGGAGCAGCGGCAGAGGCGAGGCTGCCGGGGATGAGAACGCAATCGAAAGGGCGATGCCAAGGGTGACTACCGCCCAGTTGGTCGTGGTGTCGAGCCGTGTCCGCCACAACGTCGAGCGGTAGACTTCGCCGCGGTAAAGGTGCGCAATCGCCCCGATCTCCGCAGCGTCAAGTCCTTTTCTCTTCTTCGAAATCCCGTCTTCCATCACCTGCTCCCGGAAGACAGGGTTGCACATTTTGCACGCAGCGGACAACGGCTTTTCCATTTGATGGCAAGGCAGGCGGGTCGAATGCCTTGTCCCGGCTGGAAAAGACCGGCACTGCAGGCTGGCTGCGGCCCTCCACGCAAGCCGGGAGGGCCATAACGCCTCAGACCTACTGCCCTGCCCGGGCCCAGGCGTCGAGCGCCTGGTTGAACACTTCGGTGCCGCTGGAGCCTTTCTCCAGCGTGATCAGCGCCTGCCGGCCGTTGGAATAGACCAGCGGAATGTCGATCCAGTTGCGCTGGCGCATGAGATCGGTGTTGGCCTTGCGGGCCTCCTCGAGATCGTTTAGCGCCACCATGTAGAAGTCCTGGGTGATCTTGGCTGGCACCGCGATCAGCGGCGTGCCCTGATCGGCTTCAGTCTGCTTGAAGGCAATGCGCTGCAACTGATCGATCGCGCCGCCGTTGAAATCAGCCGGCAGGGCAAAGACGATCTCGATGAGATGGCTCGCAGGCAGCGACGCATCGGTGTTGCGCTTGATGGTGATCAGCGCCGACAGCCCGGTGTCGGGATTGTTGATTTCGCCGCGAATCACCTGCTCGTCGGGACCATCACCCGATTGCTCGTCGACCAGTGCCCACACAACGGTTCCGGTCTTGACCTCAAGCGATTGCTGGCCGAGGCGCTCTTCATACAGGATCATCTTCTGCGCCACGCCAAGCGGCTGGGAGGCAGGCGCCGTGGCATCCTCAGGCGCGACTGCCGCATCGGCGGTGGCAGCTTCCGCGACACTTTCATCCGCCGGCCCCGCATCGGTGAGCTCGGCCACCGAACGCCCTTCGACGCTGCTGCCATCGTCAGGCGCGGCAGCCGGGCCCGGATCGGACTCCGTGCCATCGGCTCCCAGACGCTGGGTAAACTTGGTCTCGTCCTCGGGCACCACCGGATCGACCAGAGCGGTTTCAACCGGCGCTGGCTCTTCGGTTGCTTCGGGCGCCACCTCGACGGCAGTGTCCGCCGGCTGGGTCTCTTCAACGCTCACCGGCGTATCGACCGGCGACGCGCTGAACATCGCAATAACGGTGTCCTTGTAGCTCCAGCCGGCATAGGCCACGAGACCGACAAAGGCGAGAATGAGAGCAAGCGCCAGCAAACCGCCCTTGCCGCCCTTGCCGCCCTTTCCGCCCTTTGAAGGCGTGGCACGACGCAAAGGCTTGGCCGCAGCGGGTTCCCGCGGGGAATCATCCAGCCCGAAGCGCTCGTCATGCGCCGCGCCGACCAGATCTCCCGGCCGCTCGACGGCATCAGCTGAACCCAACGTCTGATCGAAGCCCGCTTCATCGTAAAACAGTTCGCGTTCGACGTCGGGCTCCTTTTCCTGGTCAAACTCCGGCTCAGACTCCGACTGCGTCCCGGACTGCGGCTCCGAGAATATCACCGGCTCTCTCTGGGCCGGCACGAAGGCCTCGTCCGGCTCGTCCTGCTCGTGGGTTGATTGCGGCGGAGCAGTTACCGGCCAAACCTCGGGTTCTGGCTCTGGCTCTGGTTCCGGCTCCGACTCTGGTTCCGGCTCTGGTTCCGGCTCGGGCTCTGGCTCGAATTCCGGTTCTGGCTCAGGCTCTGGCTCTGGCTCTGGCTCTGGCGGAGCCTGGGCAATCACCGGGCTCTTTTCCACCATCGATTCGAGTTCCGCCATCAGGGCGTCAGTCTCATTCTCATCGGCAGGCAGAGCCTCGATGTGCTCGCTTTCGACCTCATCGATTGCTTGGCCAAGCTTGTCGAGCTGGCGCGCGACCACGTCGTCCGACGGGGGCGGATTGATCGCCTCGAGCTGTCGACGGATGGCTGCCCGGGCCTTGTCATAGACCCTCGCCCGGTTCTCCGGGGTGTTCTCAGCCAGGTTGTCGACCGCTTTCCGGATGACTGCTACAAAATCCGCCATGACTTACCTTGGTTTAATCCCATAAAGCGTTTCAAATCACGCGTTGGCGCTAACCTAGTCTTCAAACGGATCGGTCACAAGTATCGTGTCATCCCGCTCAGGGCTTGTGGACAACAGCGCAACCGGCGCGCCGATCAGCTCTTCAATCCGCCGCACATACTTGATCGCCTGCGCCGGCAGATCCGCCCAACTGCGCGCGCCAACGGTGGTGCCCTTCCAGCCCTCGATGGTTTCGTAGACCGGGGTCACCCGGGCCTGCGCGCCCTGGCTGGCCGGAAGATGGTCGACCCGCTCGCCATCAAGGTCATAGCCGATGCAGATTTTCAGTTCTTCAAGGCCGTCAAGCACATCAAGCTTGGTCAGCGCGATACCGGTGATGCCGTTGACGGCAACCGCCTGGCGCACCAGCGCCGCATCAAACCAGCCACAGCGCCGCTTGCGGCCTGTCACTGTGCCGAATTCATGGCCGCGTTCGCCCAGGAACTGGCCGGTCTCGTCGTTGAGTTCCGTCGGGAACGGCCCCTCGCCCACACGTGTCGTGTAGGCCTTGGTGATCCCCAGCACATAGCTCAGCGCGCCCGGCCCCATGCCCGAGCCTGCGGCCGCCTGGCCGGCAATGGTGTTTGACGAGGTGACGAACGGATAGGTGCCGTGATCGACATCGAGCAGCGTGCCCTGCGCGCCTTCAAACAGGATGCGCGCGCCCGCGCGGCGCTTCTTGTCCAGCAGCAGCCAGACGGTCTCGCGGAACGGCAGGATGCGCTCGGCAACCGAGGTGAGTTCTTCGAGAATTGTCTCCACCGAGAATTCCGGCTGGCCAAGGCCCCGGCGAAGCGCGTTGTGGTGGGTCAGCAAGCGGTCGACCTTGGCAGGCAATGTTTCCAGATTGGCAAGATCCATCACCCGGATCGCCCGGCGTCCAACCTTGTCCTCGTAGGCCGGGCCGATGCCGCGGCGCGTGGTACCGATCTTGGTGCCCGAATTGGATGCCGCATCTTCGCGCAAGCCGTCAAGCTCGCGGTGCAGCGAAAGGATCAGCGTCGCATTGTCGGCAATCCGCAGATTGTCACCATTGATGACGACGCCCTGCTCGGCCAGCCGGTCGATCTCGCTGACCAGCGCATGGGGATCGATGACCACGCCATTGCCGATGACCGCCAGCTTGCCGGGACGAACGACACCCGAAGGCAGCAACGACAGCTTGTAGATGGCGCCATCAATGACAAGCGTATGGCCGGCATTGTGACCGCCCTGAAAACGCACCACCACATCGGCCCGCTCGGAAAGCCAGTCGACAATCTTGCCTTTTCCCTCGTCACCCCATTGCGATCCGACGACAACTACGTTGGCCATGACAACCCCTTGCAAAGCAGCCTCTCACAGGAGGCCCGGAAAACAAAAACCCGCGCATGCATACAGACTTGACCGATCAAAATCGACCCTTGGACGTCAGCAATCCGGTGTTTTTACGCGACAGTTTCACTTGTTACCGGCAATCACTGTATGCCCGGGCCAGTCGCGGCCGGATATTTTCACTCTAGCATTGCGCCGCACAGCATGTTCGGCCCTGCAAACATGCCATAACGCGCGTAAATTGCGTATAGCTGGACAAATTCCTTGTGATAGGTAGGAACTTGCCCTTAGGCCACGTCCGGTCGAACCCTACCAGAGCCCGAAAGTTCCGTCTTGATCCTGCGCGCGTACTTATTTTTGATCATCACATCGCTGTCCTGGGGCGGCAATGCGGTGGCCGGCAAGCTGGCTGTCGGGCACATATCACCGATGGTACTGACTTCGATTCGCTGGGGAATCGCCTTGGCCATTCTGCTGACATTCGCGCTTCCGCAGGTCCGGCGCGACATCAAGGTGATCCGGGCCAATCTGCCGCTGCTGATCTGCTATGGCATGTTCGGCTTCACCTTCTTCAATATCCTGCTCTATTCGGCGCTGGAATACACCACCGCCATCAACGTCGCCATCGAGCAGGCGGGGATGCCGCTAGTGATCTTTCTCGCCAATTTCTTCCTGTTCCGCATCAGGGTCACCCCGGCCCAGATCATCGGATTTGGCCTGACCTTGGTGGGCGTAGTGCTCACCGCGTCAAGCGGCAGTCTGGCCCGTCTGATTGCGCTGGAACTCAACCAGGGCGACGCGCTGATGCTGCTGGCTGTGTTGTTTTACGGCGGCTACACCGTGGCACTGCGCTACAAGCCGGTACTGCACTGGCAAAGCATGATCACGGTAATGGCAGCCTCTGCCTTCCTCACTTCGCTTCCTTTTTCGGCCTTTGAGCTTGCCAGAGGAACGGCGATCCTGCCAGACACCACCGGATGGCTGGTGGCAGCCTTCACCGCCGTGTTCCCGTCGCTGGTAGCACAGGTGATGTTCATCAAGGGCAACGAGCTCATCGGTTCCAACCGGGCCGGAATTTTCATCAATCTGGTGCCGATCTTCGGCACCTTGCTATCGGTGATGATCCTGGGCGAGATGTTGCATGTCTATCACGTGATCGCGCTGGGCCTGGTGCTCGGCGGCATCTGGTTGGCTGAGCGGGGGAAGCGCGCTCCTGCCCGGTAGCGGATCGCCGAGACCCCGGCTTACCGCTGATCTGGCTTGGCTCACTCATGAATCGGGCGAAGCACACAGACCTTCGGCAACCATCCGTATAGTGTCAGATACGGGCGAAAGCCGTGCCGGCATCTGCCGTCCACGGCTGAAAATCAGCCACAACAAAATAGCCCCCGATTGCCTAGCAACCCGGGGCTTCATCAAAGGGTGGCAATCAGCCTCAGTCGCGTTGAAGACCAATGGCTTGGCCTGCTTGATAGCGCCAGGCGACACGAACCGGCGATCGCGCAACCCCGGTCTGATGACCGCTGGTGCGCATACACTCGGAACAAATCCAGCTCTCGTGAGTTCGACTTTGGCAGTCATGAACTTCAGGAGACACCAATGGGTACTATCATCTCTCTCATGGGCCTTACCTTGATGGCTCTCGCCTATGTAAATTTGGTGCAATAGCATGAGCCAGTTATCGCTCATTTGGGCCCAGGCCACCGTCAGTCGACAACAGGAACTTGAATGCACGCGGACAGGTTCGATTAGGCGTTTAACGTGGAAATAATCGATGCCCTCGAGGACAATCAGGGCCTGAACGCAGACGGCGTTTCGCAAGCCGGTCGCTGTTTTGCCCGACCGCCGCTGACATTTAGTAGTGGTGCCAGAACCGCAAACACAAAAGCCTGTGCAATTCGGTCATTGAAGTGATCTGATGCTTTGATCGCTGCCAAGGGAGACGGATCCCCCATGCCCACATCAAACCATCGAAACACGCCACCATCATCCAGAAACTCGGGACGCAATCTCCTTTTCAACCTTGAACGTCTATGGGATCGGTATCGCCCGCGTGATGGTTCTCCCGAACCGGTTATCGACAGCTACATGGGTTACGCCACACCCGAAGGATGCGTCCTGCGCGGTCGCGTTCTGGCGCGCAATCGCTTCAGGACCCAAATAGAGGCACCCTCCCGTCTCAACGCGGTACGCAACATGGCACGTAATTTCATCACAAGTGAAATGGCCGGTGTGAGCGTTGCTTCAGGCAGTGCGGAAACGGTTACGGACGAAGAAGGCTACTTTCAGCTCATCCTACCCGCCATGTCGCCAGGCCTGCAAACCGCACAGCTGACGCTGCCCGACTATGAGAGTGACGCTCGGGCAATCATCCAGGTGCCGCTGCCGGACGTGAATATCGGCATTATCTCCGACATCGATGATACCGTGATGCGAACCGGAGCCTATTGGTTGCCGCGCAATCTCTGGACCACAGCAACCACGTTTGTGTCGGACCGGGAGATCTTTCAGGATACGGCCGCGTTTATCCGCCAGTGTCAGGCTGGCAAGAACCCGGTTTTCTACGTCAGCTCATCGCCGTGGAACTTGCACGCCTATCTCAATCAGGTCTTCGTGGCCCACAATGTACCGAATGGCCCGCTCTTCCTTCGCGATCTGGGCATCTCGGAGACCCAGTTCATCATGTCCTCGCACAAATCGCACAAGGGCAATGCGATCGACACCATACTGGCCGCCAATCCGGGCCTCGACTTCATCCTTATCGGTGATTCCGGCCAGCATGACGCGATCGTCTACAAGGACGCCGTCGAGCGTCATCCGGGCAGGATCCGGCAAGTCGTGTTGCGCACTGCCGGAAAGATAGACGATATCGATCGCGCTTCCGCCGAAGCGCTCAGGCAAAAGGACCTGGAATTTTTTTCCGGCTCGACACTGGAGCCGCTGCTGGACAGCCATCATTCCGCTGAAACAGCTTCGCACCGGTCTGTTTGAGCAAAACCAAAGCCGCCCCCCGAAACCATCAGTCTCGGGAGGCGGCCTCGTTATCCTTGCAATACAATCAGCCTCAGTCGACGTTGAAGACCAATGGCTTGGCCTGTTTGATGGCTTCGTGCGATGTCAGCTTGTCGAGCACATCCTGGCCGACGATCTGGTCAACATAAAGCAGCGCAATCGCATCGCCGCTCTGCTTGTCCCGGCCAAGCTGGAAGTTTGCGATGTTGACGCCGGCATCACCCAGTGTCGTGCCCATGAAGCCAATCATGCCTGGCACGTCGGTGTTGGCGATGTAGATCATGTGGGCGCCGACATCGGCGTCCAGGTTGATGCCCTTGATCTGGATGAAGCGCGGCTTGCCATCCGAGAACACCGTCCCGGCAATCGAACGGGTCTGCCGCTCGGTGGTGATCGTCAGCTTGATATAGCCGTCATAGACGCCAGTCTTGTCGCGCTTGACCTCGGACAGGATGACGCCCTTTTCCTTGACCATGATCGGAGCAGAAACCATGTTGACATCCGACACCTGGTTGCGGATCAGACCGGCCAGAAGTGCCGAGGTCAGCGCCTTGGTGTTCATACCCGCCGTGACCCCGTCATAAAGGATCTCGACTTCCTTGATCGGGCTTTCGGTGACTTGACCGGCAAAGGAACCAAGCACGTCGGCCAGCCGGATGAACGGCTTGAGGATCGGCGCTTCTTCGGCGGTGATCGACGGCATGTTGATAGCATTGCTGACCGCACCGCGGACCAGATAATCCGACATCTGTTCTGCAACCTGCAGCGCGACATTTTCCTGTGCTTCCGTGGTGGATGCGCCCAGATGCGGCGTGCAGACCACGTTTGGCAGACCGAACAACGGGCTGTCCGTTGCAGGTTCAACTTCGAACACGTCGAAACCGGCACCTGCGACATGACCGGATTTGATGGCTTCTGCAAGAGCAGCTTCATCAACCAGACCGCCACGGGCGCAGTTGATAATGCGAACGCCCGGTTTGGTTTTCGCCAGCGCCTCGGCATTCAGGATGCCGCGGGTCTTGTCGGTCATCGGCACGTGCAGGGTGATGAAATCGGCCTGAGCGAGCAACTGATCAAGCTCGACCTTGGTGACGCCCATTTCTTCCGCGCGCTCCGTCGAGAGGAACGGGTCGTAGGCAACAACGTGCATTTTCAGACCGATGGCGCGCGAGCAGACGATCGAACCGATATTGCCGGCTCCGATGACGCCAAGCGTCTTGCCGGTGATTTCGACACCCATGAATTTCGACTTTTCCCACTTGCCGCCTTGCGTCGAGGCATCGGCGGCAGGTAGCTGGCGGGCCACCGCAAACATCAGCGCGATGGCGTGCTCTGCGGTGGTGATCGAGTTGCCGAATGGCGTGTTCATGACGATGATGCCACGGCGCGATGCGGCCTGGATGTCGACATTATCAACGCCGATACCGGCGCGGCCGATGACCTTGAGATTGGTCGCAGCAGCAATCAGTTTTTCTGTTGCCTTGGTCGCCGAGCGGATGGCCAGGCCGTCATACTGGCCGATGATTTCGAGCAGCTTTTCCTTGTCCTTGCCGAGAGCCGGCATGAAATCCACGTCGACGCCGCGATCGCGGAAAATCTGGACGGCAGTTTCCGACAGGGCATCGGATACGAGTACGCGAGGTGCCATGATGGCCTCCATTGCTAAGATCAAATTATGGGAATTGAGCAGGTGGGCCGCCCCGGATCTGTCCCGGTGCAGCCATCAGGCACATCTCAGGCGGCTTGACTGAGTGCGGCTTTCTCCTGGGCAAAGGCCCACGATAGCCACGGTGTCAAAGCCTCAAGATCAGAAGTCTCGACCGTTGCGCCGCACCAGATCCGAAGACCGGCGGGGGCATCGCGGTAGGCACCGATATCAAGCGCCACGCCTTCCTTGTCGAGCCGGCTGACCATCGCCTTGGCAAAGGCTGCCTGTGCATCAGGCGCAAGTGCTGCGACCTCGGGATCGGTGATCACCAGGCACACGGAAGTGTTGGACCGGGTCTCGTCGGCCTTGGCCAGATTGGCGATCCAGTTATTCTCGGCAACGAAGCGGTGCAGAACACCGGCATTGGCGTCGGCCCGGCCCATAAGGCCCTTGAGGCCGCCAACGCGCTCGGCCCATGTCAACGCATCGATGTAATCCTCGACGCAGAGCATCGACGGCGTGTTGATGGTTTCGCCGACAAAGATGCCCTCGATCAGCTTGCCGCCCTTGGTCATGCGGAAGATCTTCGGAAGTGGCCAGGCCGGCTGATAGCTTTCCAGTCGCTCGACAGCGCGAGGCGACAGGATGAGAACACCGTGGCCACCCTCGCCGCCCAGAACCTTCTGCCAGGAGAAGGTGGTGACATCGAGCTTGGCGAAATCGAGGTCCTGGGCAAAGGCTGCCGAGGTGGCGTCGCAGATGGTGAGACCTTCGCGGTCGGCCGGAATGAAATTGGCGTTCGGAACGCGGACGCCGGAGGTGGTGCCGTTCCAGGTGAAGACCACGTCGCGATCGAAATCGATCTGCGCCAGATCCGGAAGTTCGCCGTAAGGAGCGGTAATCTTGCGAACATCATCAAGCTTGAGCTGCTTGACCACGTCGGTGACCCAGCCTTCACCAAAGCTTTCCCAAGCGACCATGTCGACGCCACGGGCGCCGAGCATCGACCACAGCGCCATCTCGACGGCGCCGGTGTCGGACGCCGGGACGATACCGATGCGGTAGTCATCAGGAACGCCCAGAACACTGTGCGTCAGGTCGATGGCCTGCTTGAGTTTGGATTTGCCGATCTTGGCCCGGTGCGAGCGGCCGAGAGCCGCATCAGCAAGCGCTTCGGGCGTCCAACCGGGACGCTTCGCACAGGGACCAGAAGAAAAACGGGGGTTTTCCGGACGCACGTCCGGCTTCGTTTCAGTCGTCATAATGCTATCCTTCCAGATAGTGGCCCCTCGTTGGGGAGGGGTGGCCCACTGGCGGGATTAGACCTCGGCGATTTCGGAGTCAAGCGAGATTATGCGCTGCACCATACGAAAAAGGGCGGAGATGATCCGCCCTTTCGAATGCTTGTGTAGATGTCCAAGCCTACCAGAGCGAGTAGCGCAGGCCGGCCCGCATCTCGTGCTTTTCAATGCCGTTGTCATAGGCCTGGACGCCCCTTGCCCCGGCTGCTGCCGTTGCGGCGTCATAACCAAACTGCGGGCCACCATCCACCTTGGAATAGCGATACCCAAGATCCAATTTGAGGTTTTTGGCAATATCGTAGGACACACCAGCCATGAAGGCATAGGTGAAGCGCCAGCTTTCCTTACCGGGATGACTGGTGTCCACCCCAACAAGCTGGTCGCGCGTCAGCGCGCCCCAGTTCACCCGGGTGATACCGGCACCGGCACCGACATATGGTGTGAAGCCAACAAAGGTGCCGAGATCAGCATATGCGTTAGCCATGAACCCATATTGTTCGATTTCCTGGGTATCGACGGTCGTGCCGGTGGTGCCCCTGAAACGGCCCTCAGAGTAATCGAAGGTGAGATCGCCACGCAGATAGTCTGTAAAACTGTAGCCCACGCCAATCGCCCCGGACCAGTCATTGTCGATAGATGATCTATCGAAATTGGAGGCGGTATAGGTCGGTGGGCCGGCGGTAAAATTCAAACTGCTGCTGGCCGCCCCGCGGGTCTTGACCGAATAACCCAGGTCGCCACGCAAATACCATCCGCTGCCGATCTCGACTGTTTGCGTAACCGGCAATTCCTGGGCGTAGATGATATCATCAAGATCGGCTGCATAGGCAGGCGCTGCAATTCCCGTCAAAGCAGAAATTCCAGACGCCGCAGCAAGTCGCATGAACATGGCCAAATTCCCTTCAATTGATCCGGTCACGCTCAGGCGCGTCCGAATGCGTATGAAGCCACTATGGCGATGACTGGTTAAGTCACAGTTAAGCATGTTCATTAACCGTGTTTTTTCGTTCCGCTTGCTGCTGAACCCGGCAAAAAGACTATGCGACTAAAACAAAACCGCCCGGTGCTAGAACCGGGCGGCTTGAGATGACGATGGATCTTCTGTGTTGACGAATGCGGTCTACTTGTAGACCACGGGCATGATTGGAGCAGGTTCGATATAGACCTCTTGCTCAGCGCAACCGCCGAAGCCGTAGCGCAGACCACCGCGAACTTCATGCGATTTGATCGCTTTGTGGTATCCTTGGTATCCTTGGCTGGTCAGGCTCTTGAACATGCCGCCGCCGGCGATGTGACGGTAACGGTAACCGACATCGGCCTTGAGGCTGCAGGTGACATCAATCGATGCACCGGCCATCAGAGCGTAGGTAAAGCGCCATCCGGCAGCACCGCCGTGATATTGTGTCGGGTCACATGCACCGCCGGCGTCCGGGCAGGATGTGTTGGCGAGTTTATCCCATTGCACATGCGTTCCGCCGAGACCACCACCGGCGTAGAAGGTGAAGCGACCCTTTTTGTAGAGGTCGACATAGGCATTGGCAAGCAAGCTTATGCCGGTAACTCCACTGATGTCAGTTGAAGTACAGGCTCCAACACAAGCACCAGCCGCAGCCCCGCCCCCACGGGTGGAGCCGCGGAAGTCTGCCTTGGAAAAGTAATCCAAGGTCACATCTCCGCGCAGCTTGTCAGTGGCCTGGTATCCGACACCGCCGCCTATGCTGTAGGATGAGCGCAGTGAAGCCGTTGTGAATGCGCGGTAAGTACCCAGTCCGCCCTGAAAGAAGTTGGCGCCGCGCATCTTGTTCCAGGAGTATCCGACGTCTCCGCGAAGATACCAGCCACCAGCAGATGAAACGTGCTGGACGGGAGCCTCGTAAACAGGCGGTTCAACATACACGGGTGGCAGCACATCAGCAGCGCCGGTCGCACCTATACCGGCAAGCAGCATGGCCGTTCCAGCCAGGAATATCTTTCTCATGACAGACTCCATCGTCGAGACATGCGCTGTCGCCGGTTCTGGTGACAGCACGATTGGTGGTTCGAGATGGATAATGATGCACAAAAGTTAAAGCGCACTTAACCACGTCTCTTTACCAAGAATCGTGAAATAAATGAGTAAGCGCGCGCCGAATACTATAGCTCCAGGCAACAAATGCGATTGAAAGCCAGAAACAACATGATCAAGTCAATTCACCACCAGAATTGCCTTGATCATGTTTGAGATAAACGACACATGATGCTGGAAAAAACCTGAAACAACGGCATCTCGGCCACAGCAACATTGAAGCAAGAGGGCAGGTCAATGCGCTCCGGCTGCCCTGATGATCATCAGGTCGGGTGTCATTTATCACCCGGCCCGATCCCAGTACCGTCAGGCTGCGTTGCGGGCGCCTGAAATCACATTGATCAGCTGATCCACGACTGTCTCGATAAGCGCACGGTCGTCACCCTCGGCCATCACCCGGATCAAGGGCTCGGTTCCGGACGGACGGATGACCAGGCGCGCCGAAGCGCCAAGGGTTGCCTCAGCGTCCTCAATCGCGGCCTTCACCTGCGCATCATCCAGCGGGTTGCCGCCTGAGTGCCGCACATTCTTGAGGATCTGCGGGACAGGCTCGAACTTGCGGCACACATCCGACACAGGGCGACCCATTCGCTGCACACATGCCATCACCTGCAAGGCCGCGACCAGACCGTCTCCCGTCGTGGCAAAATCCGACAAGACAATGTGGCCCGACTGCTCGCCACCAACATTGAAATCATGCTGGCGCATATGCTCGACCACGTAGCGGTCTCCGACCTTGGTGCGTGCCAGCTTCATGCCGTTGCCCTCAAGAAACCGCTCGAGGCCGAGATTGGACATCACCGTCGCCACAATGCCATTACCACGCAACAGACCGTCTGCGGCCCAGGATTCCGCAATCATTGCCATCAGTTGGTCACCGTCAATGACAGCACCGTTTTCGTCGACAATCAGCACGCGGTCAGCGTCGCCATCCAGAGCAATGCCTATATCGGCGCGAACTTCATGGACTTTGCGCGCCAGGGCCACAGGGTGCGTCGACCCACAATTGAGATTGATGTTTGTCCCGTTCGGCTCGTCGCCGATTGCGATCACATCCGCACCGAGTTCCCAAAGCGCTGCCGGGGCGACCTTGTAACCGGCACCATTGGCGCAATCGATGACAACCCGCAGGCCCGACAGGGTGACATCCTTGGGCAGGGTCCGCTTGGCAAATTCGATATAGCGATCATGCACACCGTCAATCCGCTTTGCCCGGCCAATCGCATCCGGTCGCGCCAACTGCAGATGGATGTCCTCGTCCATCAGCTCTTCAATACGGTTTTCCAGCTCATCCGAAAGCTTGAAACCGTCGGGCCCGAACAGCTTGATGCCGTTGTCCTGATAAGGATTGTGAGATGCAGAAATCATCACCCCGATGTCCGCGCGCAGCGAGCGGGTGAGCATTGCGACTGCCGGGGTCGGAATTGGCCCCAGAAGAAAAACATCCAGACCAGCAGCGGTAAAGCCCGCCACAAGCGCGTTTTCGATCATGTAGCCCGATAGCCGCGTGTCTTTGCCGATCACCACCCTGTGGCGGTGATCGCCACGCCGGAACAAATTTCCGACCGCGATGCCCACACGCATTGCCATGTCCGGCGTCATGGGCGCCTTGTTTGCCTGGCCACGAATTCCATCCGTGCCGAAATACCGCCTGCTCATAAAGGCCCCCGATATGGTCCCGCCAATGCATGCCGCGTTCAAATCTGTTTCTCTGAACCAATACGCACATGCACAAATTGAAAGTGTTACAGCATCCTTTGCGCAACCAATTGGATGCGCGGCGCTGTAGCCTGTTCTTGTGCCCGGATTGTTTCACCAGGGCCACGCAAGAATACAATCAGAATATATTACAAACTGTTGCAATCGACATAAAACAGCCGCCAAACGGCGGCTGTCAACAAATCTCGATCGGTAAGGTTACCTGGCAAGCCCCGCTTATTGCGGCTGCGGCTCCAGCCCGGCGTCCGGCTCATCGCCTTTCTTGCCCGTTCCGCCCTTCTTTGCACCAGCGGTCGGAACTGCTGTTCCACGGCTCGGAGGCGTGTCGTCGCCATTGTCACGAGCAGGCTTTTCACCACGGATCAGCGCCTTGATTTCCTCGCCGGTCAGCGTTTCATACTCCAGCAGGCCTTCAGCAATCGCGATAAAGCCCTTCTTTTTCTTGGTCAGGATCTCGCGCGCTTCGACATAGGCCTGATCGATCAGACGGCGAACTTCACTGTCGATGGTCTGGGCGGTGGCTTCGGATACGTTTTTCTGCTGCGCCACGGAATGGCCGAGGAACACTTCCTGCTGGTTTTCACCATATGCGACCAAGCCGAGTTTGTCGGAAAAACCCCACTCAGTCACCATTGCACGAGCCAGTTTGGTGGCCTGGACAATGTCGGATGACGCACCGGAGGTAATGTTTTCCTTGCCGAAGGTCAGTTCTTCGGCCACGCGTCCACCCATCATGATGGCCAGCCGCGACACCATCCACTTGTAACTCATCGAATAGCGGTCGCCTTCAGGCAACTGCATGACCATGCCGAGCGCACGGCCACGCGGAATAATGGTCGCCTTGTGCACGGGGTCGGCAGCAGCAACATTAAGCGCCACGATGGCATGGCCCGCTTCATGGTACGCGGTGAGTTTCTTTTCTTCCTGCGTCATGGCTGTCGAGCGGCGCTCGGCACCCATCATGACCTTGTCCTTGGCGTCCTCAAACTCAGCCATCGTAACAATACGCTTGTTACGCCGAGCTGCCAGGAGTGCGCCTTCATTGACCAGGTTCATCAGATCCGCACCGGAGAAGCCGGGTGTACCGCGGGCAAGAACCTTGAGATCGACATTTGGCGCCATAGGCACGTTGCGCACATGAACCTTGAGGATCTTCTCGCGGCCATTGACGTCGGGAAGCGGCACAACGACCTGACGATCAAACCGACCGGGGCGCATCAGCGCAGGGTCCAGCACGTCGGGACGGTTGGTTGCCGCAATCAGGATGATGCCTTCATTGGCTTCAAACCCGTCCATCTCGACAAGTAGCTGGTTGAGCGTCTGTTCGCGCTCGTCATTGCCGCCGCCTAGACCAGCGCCACGATGACGCCCGACCGCATCGATTTCGTCGATGAAAATGATGCAGGGTGCATTTTTCTTGGCTTGCTCGAACATGTCGCGCACGCGGCTTGCGCCAACGCCAACGAACATTTCCACAAAGTCGGAGCCTGAAATCGTGAAGAACGGCACATTTGCTTCGCCTGCAACAGCACGCGCGGTCAGTGTCTTGCCGGTACCGGGAGGGCCAACGAGCAGCACACCGCGCGGAATCTTACCGCCCAGCCGCTGAAATTTCTGCGGGTCACGCAGGAATTCGACAATCTCTTCAAGGTCCTGCTTGGCTTCGTCCACACCGGCAACATCCGCAAATGTGACCCGGCCATGAGCTTCAGTCAGCAGCTTCGCCTTAGACTTGCCAAATCCCATGGCGCCTCGAGAGCCACCCTGCATCTGCCGCATGAAGAAAATCCATACACCCAGAATGAGCAGGATCGGCAACCAGGAGATCAGATAACCCACAAGCGTGTTGGAACTGTCGACTTCCGGCTTGGCCGTGATCGACACGTTCCGGTCGTTCAACCGCTGGATGAGACCTGCATCACCAGGCGAATAGGTCTGAAACCCGGTCGCGGAATCTGTGTAGTTGCCGGAGATCCGTTCGCCTACGATGGTCACATCGCGCACACGGCCCGCGTCTATATCCTTGAGAAACTGGGAATAGGCGATGTCACGGCCAGCAGTCCGTTCGGTCGGACTTTGAAACATGTTGAACAATGCGATCAACAGGAGCGCGATGATTGCCCATAGGGCAAAATTGCGGAAGTTGGGATTCATACTCTTCCTCGGGGATCAGGGCCTGCAGCCACCGGCGCACAACCGTATTTCGAAAACTCAATCTACAACATAGGAGCCCGAAGGGGTGTTGCCAAGGCTCAGGACGGCGTTTGTCCTTGCACTTTCATCGCAATTTACCCCGGAGCACCCAGAGAATAGCCCCACGGGCACTCTGGCAACGTATTGTGAATTGCCAATCGTGCCAGCGCCTGCGCCAGAGGCAACTGATGCGACGGCAAAATATGAGAGCTGCGCCCCAACAGGGGCTGACAGATAAATCCCCCGATGACGCCGTCATCCATATTCACTTCCGATGAGTATTCGCCCTGATTACGGGTGAAACAAGGCAAGACGCCCGCGTTTCCGCCGCCTGAAACAACAAGGGAAGAATCGCTGGCGAGATTGCGGACCAGAAACCGCCGATCCCAGACGCCACTTTGACCGGGCTCAAGAACCAGTTTGCCGATATCACGGCATTCACGTCTCACCGTCAGACAGGCGCCTCGACGCTGAACCAGCGACCGGCCCAGACTGACCGTGGAATTTCCATCGGCCTTGCTGATCGAAGACAAGAAACCCGCGAGCGTCGCTTTGCCGCGCCTGTCGAGCGGACGCGCAGCACCGCCCTGCCAGTCGATCAGGGCTTCAAGTGCAGCTGTGACCACATCTGCGGAGCCCGTTTCCCGGTTTCGCATCCAGACCAGACCATTTCCATCGACATGGCAGGTCGTATCAATGAACTGCGCCGCGCCACTGGCAAGCCGAAACTGCTTTTTGGCGATGTGCGAGCCATCGGTCACCACAGCCTCACCGGAGGCTTCGTTCAGTTGCGCACGAACCCTGACCCTTTCAAAGCGCGTATCGACATTTGATGGATCCTCGACCCAGTCACAGACACCCTGGCTGCGAAGAAAGGTCCGGACGGACTCCCGGCACAACCCGAGCATCGGACGCAAAACCCACATGCGCCCCTCAAAAAGCGTTGCGGTAGGAATACCTGCGAGGCCCGGAGCATCTTCGGAGGGACTGCGGGCACGCCGCATCATCACCGTCTCGTTTTGATCATCGCGCGTATGGGCTGTCAGCACTGCAGCCAGACCAAGCCGCGCCGATGCATCCACCAGCAACCTGTATCTCGCGGCACGAGCGGCGGCCTGAACGCCCGATACCGGTTTGCAGCCTTCCCATTTGAGGGTTTCATGGCGAATGCCGAGCCGCCGGCACTGCGCCTTGACCCAGCGTGCTTCATCAGCGGATGCCCGGCGCAGTCCATGATCGACCGTCAATGCCACCAGTTTTTCAGGCGGGACCAGCGAGGCGAGCCCGTAGAGCAGGCCCAGTGAATCCGATCCTCCCGACACCGCAACACCAAGCGGGCGATGGTCAGTCAGTCTTGCGTAGAAATTGGAGAGACAGTCGTCAATGTGCTGCGGCTCTAGCGCGGGACCGCCCGGAACACCGAGCTTCACGGGGCGCAGCAATAAATCAGCAGCTCGCGCTGAGCTGTTCTTCACTGACCTTGGCGCGAACCGCCGCCGAAGCGCCCGGATAGCGGATCAGAACTTCGCGCAATGTCGCGCAGGCAGTTTCGCGGTTGTCGAGCTTGGCCAGCGACATGCCGAGTTTGAGCAGCGCATCAGCGCCCTTGTCGGCGCGGGGATACTGTTTGTGAACGTCAAGAAACGTCTTGGCCGATTCCTGATATCTGCCCTGCGAATATTGCGCCTCGCCAAGCCAGAACATCGCGTCGGGTGTGCGCGGATCATCCGGGTTGTTGGCGACATAATCCTGAAAAACCTGCTCGGCCAGTGCGTAATCCCCCGCCAGCATGTGATTGTAGCCGGCCTGGTACATATCTCCAGACGCCGCTAGCGAAGCCGTTTCGCCGCCATTGTTCATCGGCTCGATGATGCCGCCGATGAGGTCGCCCTTTTCGTCGAACTTGATTGTTCCAAGGTCGCTGGCAGGTGCGCCCATCCCCTGACCGGCTCCACTGCTCTCGGCTCCGCTGCTTGATGCAATGGCGGATTGCCCGTTATCGGGCTGACCGATCGATGATCCGGCATCGCCGCGCTGGCTGCCGGTTTTTTCAAGTTCCTGGAAACGGAACTCGTTATCCTGCTGCATCTGGCGCATTTGTTCCTGCATCTGCAGCAACTGGAACCCCAGTTCCTCGATGCGGCCATTGAGCCCGCGGATCTGCTCCTCAAGCTGCCCGATCCGGTAAACCGGGTCTCCGGCCTGCGCCAGGATCACCGGTGCACGGCTGGTTTCTGCGGTTGCAATAGCGGCTGGCGGCAGCAGAGAGCCGTGGGAAAATCCGGACAACAGCGGTGCGGCGCTTACCGGGAACGCGAATGCACTGATCGCCGCCGCGGCGAGTAGTTTGGAAATAGGTTTCATAGCCTGACCTCATTACACGGGGCAAATACCCACGTATCTGGAATAACGCATGGCGGCACATCAAATCAACGCACAAACCGGCCAAACTATGGTGAACCGGACCTGCCATAAAAAATGGCGGCCCTGAGGCCGCCATTTCACATCATAATTCCATAATTGTCGTCAGCTACCGGCGCCGCCCAGGGCCGTGACCGCACGGCGGTTCTGCGACCAGCAGGAGATGTCATCGCAAACTGCGACCGGACGTTCCTTGCCGAACGAGATGGTCTGGATGCGATTGGCGGCGACGCCGCGTGTGGAAAGATACTGACGCGTTGCAGCCGCACGGCGTGCACCAAGTGCCAGGTTGTATTCCCGCGTACCACGTTCGTCGGCATGGCCTTCAATCTTGATCTGGTAGTTCGGATACTGATTGAGCCATTGCGCCTGACGGTCAAGCGTCGCAGCCGCATCAGCCCGAACAACGGATGAGTCCGTGTCGAAGAAAATCCTGTCACCGACATTGACGGTGAAGTCCTGCTGGCTGCCAGGCGCTGCGTTGCCGGCCAAACCAAGATCCGCGGCGTTGTTTGGCAGGTTGTTCTTTTTCGATGCGCAGCCTGTCAGCACGAGCGCTGCGAAAAGCGCGATCATCGCCGGGTTGCGGGCAAATTCTTGCATGCGGCGCATGGCCGGACTCCTTGGGATTGTTTGGTTGATCATTTGTAACCGGTCGCGGTTAATCGGCATTAAAGAAAGACGGTTAATTTTGTCTGTTTTTTCGAATTTCTAGCCGCGTTTGGACGCAAAATGCGGCGCAAACACGGCAGAATTCAGCCTTTTGCAGGATCCGATACTATTCCAGCAGCGGCGACCATGCCGGGTCCGACGCATAGGTCGGCGTCGAGACAAGCTGTTCATTGTAGCCAGTCAGGTCAATCGAGTAGATCTGCGGACCACCCGAGCCTGCCGGCTGGCGGAAGAACATCAGCACCCGGCCATTGGGGGCCCAGGTCGG
The DNA here is from genome assembly GCA_051251555.1 of Hoeflea sp. Taxonomy (GTDB): domain Bacteria; phylum Pseudomonadota; class Alphaproteobacteria; order Rhizobiales; family Rhizobiaceae; genus Hoeflea. The sequence goes on along the minus strand of JBPOEW010000005.1, from coordinate 49,766 downwards.
ACCTTCATTGTGAAAGCCGGTGGTCAGAATGCGTTCGCCCGACCCGTCGGTGCGCATCACGCCAATCGAGAACTTTCCGCCCGATTGCTTGGTGAAAGCCACCAGATCGCCACGTGGAGACCAGACAGGCGTCGAGTAGGAGCCGTCCCCGAATGAGACACGACGCTGGTTGGAGCCGTCCGCACCCATCATGTAAAGCTGCTGGCGCCCACCCCGGTCACTTTCGAAAACAATCTGGCTTCCATCCGGCGAGTACGATGGCGAGGTATCAATCGCCGCCGTGTTGGTCAGCCGCGTGGTTGAACGGGATCTCAAATCCATTGTGTAGATATTGGCGTTTCCATCCTGCTGAAGGCTCATGATCACCTTCTGGCCATCCGGCGAAAACCGGGGTGAAAAGGTCATGCCAGGAAAATTGCCCACCAGTTCGCGCTGGCCGGTCTCGAGCTGCAGCAGGTAGACCCGCGGCTGGCCACCCTCGAACGACATGTAGGTGATTTCCTGCCGACTGGGTGAAAACCGCGGCGTCAGAACGATATCATTGGCATTTGTCAGCATGCGCAGATTGGCACCATCTTGATCCATGATTGCCAGTTGCTTCTTGCGATCGGTTTTTGGTCCGCTTTCCGAAACAAACACCACTCGGCTGTCAAAATACCCCTTCTCACCCGTCAGCCGCTGATAGATGGAATCGGCAATGATATGGGCTACGCGGCGCCAGTTTTCAGGACGGGTAAAGAACTGCTCGCCCGAAAGCTGCTGATTGGCAAACGTGTCCCAGAGCCGGAACTCGGCCCGGAGTCGGCCATCCGCCTCGCGCACCAGCCTGCCGGTCACCAGAGCCTGCGCGTTGATCACCCGCCAGTCTTCAAACCGGGGGGCAGCATCCGGGTTGGAGATTTTCTCGATAAACGCAGCCTTGTCGATCGGCGCGAACAGGCCGGATCGCTTGAGGTCGGCAGCAACCACCGCAGCGATCTGCGCACCGATTTCATCATTGGAGATGAAATCGGTAATGGCGATCGGCAAGGGCTCGACATTGGCGCGATTGATGTCGATTTCGACAACGGCTCGTGCCGGGCTCGACGCCAGCAACACAAGTGCCGCCATCATTGCCAGTGGTAGGAAAAGAGTACGTTTGATCATTTGCATCATGCAGCCTTTCAGCTCTTAGAACATCTGGCTCGGATCGAAATTGACGATCACATCCGACCATGAATCATATTTCTCTTTGGGCAACTGGTAGGGCTGCGCCCTCAGCACAGCACGCCGGGCACTGCCTGACAATGTGCCGCGCGTTCCTGCTGATCCACCCGAGGCGCTCACATCCGGCTCACCGATAATGTTTCCGGCCGGATCAAGCCTCATTCTGACCGTCACACGCACATCCCCACCATCAGCCATGCCCGGAATGATATTCCAGTATTTCTGAATCTGGCCACGCAGCGCATCCATTTCGCTCTGAGACAGAGTATTTCCGCGCGTGGTTTGCGTGCCGCCCAGCGATGCAGTTTCGGTCGTACGCTTCGCACCGCCGCCTGCAGCATCCTGCTTGTTGAGAAGCGCTGCCACCTGGTCGGCGTTGAAGTCGCTCTCTTTTGTCGAGGTTTTTTCCTGGGCTTCAGCCTTGGCCACGATTTTCTGTGGCTCAGGCCGTTTTTCCGGCACCGGCCCGGCACTTGGCAAAGCGGTGAACTGTGGTTCGGCTGGCGCCGCCTCGGTGATGGCTTCCGCGACCGGATCAGGCGTCGGTTCCGCAGGCAGGGCGGCAATTTCGACCGGAGCCGGTTTCGGCTCCGCAGGCTTTTCTGCCGCCGGCTTTGGCGCGGGCTCAGGTTTTGGTTCGGGCGCAGGTTTGGGCTCGCTCACCTTGACCGGCTCCTGGGCTGGCGTCTTGGGGGCGGGCTCAGGCTGCGGCGCAGGCTTTTCTGCCGGTTTCGGCGGTGCTTCGGAAACCACTTCCTTGGGGCTTGGCTTGGCTGCCTTGCTGGTTTTCAGGTCAACCGAGTTGTCACCGGCATTCTGCGCGTCAGGCACGGGATCCGGTCGCGAAGTGGGCGTCGGTGCTGCCTTTTCGGCGACAGGCGCGGTTTTCTCGCCCTGCTGGATCTGGGTGATTTCCTCTATCGGCACGATGCTGACGGGAAACGATTCCACGTCTGCAACTTCAAGCGTGCGTGGCGCAGTGAAGGACGACAGCGCGACCCCCAGCACCAGCGCATGCAAAACCGTTGATGTCGCCAGACTTCCCTTCATCAGCGTGCCGTCAACTATCCTGTTCCTGAAGCGTCACCAGACCGAGGTTCTTGAACCCGGCCGCAGAAATACGCGCCATTACCTTCATGACGGTGCCGTAGTCGGCATTCGTGTCGCCACGCACATAAATCCGTTCGTTGTAACCGGTGGTCGAGATCGCCTCGAGCTTGGCCACCACTTCATCGATGGCAATTTCGGTTTCCTGCAGGAACACCTGCCCCGACGAATTGACTGAAACGGTAATCGGCTGGGTCTCGGAATTGAGCGCCTTGGCTTCAGTTTCGGGCAGATCAATCGGCACGCCGACCGTCATCATCGGCGCCGCCACCATGAAGATGATCAACAGCACCAGCATCACGTCAACAAACGGCGTGACATTGATTTCGCTCAGCAGCCGCTTGTGGCTCCCCCGCCGCCCACGGCGCGAACCGCCACCTCGGCCACCCTGTGCGGACATGCCCATACCGGCCCCCTATTCCGCAGCCTGACGAGCGTTCGAGCGCTCGTCGATCTGCCGCGACAGGATGCCGGAGAATTCGTCCGCGAAGCCTTCCATGCGGGCCGACAGCTTGCCGGCATCAGAGGAGAACTTGTTGTAGGCGATAACCGCCGGGATAGCGGCCAGCAGGCCGATGGCGGTGGCAAGCAGCGCTTCCGCGATACCCGGCGCCACCACGGCAAGATTGGTTGATTTGGATCCGGCAATCGCCTGAAACGATGTCATGATGCCGACCACGGTGCCGAACAGCCCGATAAACGGAGCGGCAGACCCGATGGTCGCCAGCGAATTCAGCCGTGCCTCCAACCCGTCGGCTTCGCGTGCCAGGCTCACGTCCATGGCCTTGTCGATGCGCATCTGCAGACCGATCGGCGACTTTGCGCCGCGTTCGAACGACTTCTTCCATTCACGCATGGCAGCGACAAAAATCGCACTCATGCCGGATGACTTTCTGTCCGACAGGGTCCGGTACAGTTCCTCAAGCGACTGGCCAGACCAGAACACCTGCTCGAACTGGTCGAGCTGACGCCGGAACTTGCCGAACGAAATCCATTTATCGGCGACAATTGCCCAGGTCCAGATCGATGCACCAATAAGGCCGAGCATCACGATCTTGACGACAAAACCAGCCTGTATGAAGAGCGACCACAGTGTCACGTCGCTGGTTGCTGCAAGTCCAACCTGTTCCATTCAATAAACCCTCGAATCCAAACGCCCGGTTTTATTACCGGGCGGCCAAGACGTCACTTTTGCCGGGAGACCAGAAGTGAGCGATTGCCGCCTGTTCACTTGCCTAGTCTTCTCACGGTCAATTTTGGTCAAAGGATGGCGCAAGCGTCCACGCAATCCTAATGGTTTCACTCATAAATTATTATGGTTAAGGCTTGGTTAGGATTCTGCGCCGCACAACACCGGCTGCACTAACCGGCATATCAGTCAGGCAGCGTGAGAATAATCGGACCACTGCGGCTGGCGACAACCGTGTGCTCGAACTGGACGGTCAACGCCCGCGGTTCGGAGAAGAGCGTCCAGGCTCCATCATCGCCATCATCAGCATACTCTCCTCCCAGAGACAGGAAGGGTTCGATCGTGAAGACCTGTCCCTCTTTCATCAATCGCTTTTCCCGACGGTCTGGCCAGGTCGCGATTTCCTCGGGATATTCATGCAGCGACTGGCCGATGCCGTGACTGGCGAGATTGCGAATGAGTGTATAGCCGTTCTTCTTGGCAAACGTGCCAACTGCTTCGCCGATGGACGCATAGCGTGCGCCGCTCTTCACCTGATTGATGCCTGCTGTCATCGCCCGTTTCCCGTCACGCAGCAACCGCACCGTCTTCTGCGCAACCGGTGCAACACCAAATGATGCGCCGGTGTCGCCGAAATACCCGTCCTTGAGCGCCGACACATCGATATTGACGAGATCGCCAACTGCGATGACCCGGTCACCGGGTACGCCGTGAGCCACTTCTTCATTGACCGAGATGCACGTCGCTCCGGGAAACTCGTAACAAATTTCGGGTGCGGACTGGGCTCCATGCGCATCCAGATATTGCCTTCCGATCAGATCGAGCTCGCGGGTCGTCATCCCCGGCGCCATGGTACTTGCCATGACCTGTATCGCGTTGGCACAGATTTTCCCGATGTGCCTGAGCTTTTCCAGCTCTTCTTCCGATGAGATCACCAAAGCGATCATCCTTTCCTTGAATTTCTGCGGGGCTTAAGTTTCAGTCAGCACCGCCGGTAAACCGCGCCAACAGAGCGTCTGGCAATCGTCGCGCCCGGCCAAGACCATTGATGACGGCGACCGTGACGACGGCTTTGGCCAACACATCGTCACCTCGAAGTATGGTTTGGTTGAGGTGCATTCGGGCACCGCGGACGTCACCCGGCTTTGTGACGATCGTAAGAACGTCATCCATCCGCGCCGGCGACTTGAAATCGATCTCCATCCGCCGGACTACAAATGCCACCGCGTCTGCTGGTTCGGTCCGAGCATGCAGCGCGCCTTGCGAAACGCCCAGCAACCGGATGTAATCCGTACGCCCCCGCTCGAAGAAATGCAGATAGCGCGCGTGATAAACGAAACCGGAAAAATCGGTGTCCTCGTAATAAACCCGCTGGGTCAGATGATGTCCGCCCTCTTGCAATTGACCCGAAAGCGATCCGTTCATGCTATCCACCCGCCTGGCGTTGCGCCGCATTTATCCACAGTTTCAAAGCTGCATTTGAGACAATCGTGTTTCTGTCATAAAACCGATCTATCAGGATTAAAACCATGCAGGCACAGGAGAATCATCGATGAAGATTGCAATCATGGGCGGCGACGGCTTTGTTGGGTGGCCAACATCGCTGCATCTCTCCAATGCCGGGCATGAGATTCACATCATCGACAATCTGTCGCGGCGCTGGATCGACACCGAACTCGGCGTACAGTCGCTCACCCCGATGGATTCGATCCAGGAGCGCACCCGCATCTGGCATGCCGAGACCGGCAGGAAGATCCATTTTCACCTCATCGATATGGCGCGTGACTATGACGTGCTGAAAAACTGGCTTGCCCAGGAACGTCCTGACGCCATCGTGCATTTCGCCGAGCAGCGCGCCGCTCCCTATTCCATGAAGAGCGACCGCCACAAGAACTACACCGTCAACAACAACGTCAACGCCACCCACAATCTGCTAAACGCCATCGTGGAACTGGGTCTCGATGCGCATCTGGTGCATCTGGGCACGATGGGCGTCTACGGCTATTCGACCGTCGGTGCGGCCATCCCCGAGGGCTATCTGCCGGTCGGCATCGAGACCATGTCAGGCGAGACGGTAAAGCAGGACATCCTGTATCCGGCCAATCCCGGCTCGATCTACCATATGACCAAATGCCTCGATCAGCTGATTTTCCAGTTCTATGCCAAGAACGACAATCTGCGCATCACTGACCTGCATCAGGGCATTGTCTGGGGCACCCACACCGACCAGACCCGGCGCCATGAGCAGTTGGTCAACCGCTTTGATTACGATGGCGACTACGGCACCGTACTCAACCGCTTCCTCATTCAGGCTGCGATCGGCTACCCGCTGACCGTGCACGGGACCGGCGGCCAGACCCGCGCCTTCATCCACATTCAGGATTCGGTGCGCTGCATTGAAATCGCCCTTGAAAACCCGCCTGCGGCCGGCTCGAAAGTCGAGATCTTCAACCAGATGACCGAAACCCACCGGGTTCGCGATCTGGCCAAGATGATTTCCGGCATGACCGGCGCCGAGATCGCCTGGCTGCCAAACCCGCGCAAGGAAGCCGCCGAGAACGACCTCGTCGTCCACAATGAGAAATTCCTCGGGCTCGGGCTTGAGCCGACCACGCTGAAGGAAGGCCTTCTGGAAGAAGTCGTCGATGTCGCAAAGAAATTCGCCTACCGCGTTGATCGCTCCCGCGTGCCGGCCGTCTCGGCCTGGACCAAGGACATCGCCAATTCGATCAACCGCGATCCGGAAGGCAAGGCGCTGAAATCCGTTTCATGAACAGCGCGAGCCCCCTGCCTCCAGGTCTGACTGCCAGCAAACCTGCTGCAAGCCATCGCGCCTATGTCACACTTGTCACCAATGCGGATTACGCCCTGGGTGCGCTAGCGCTTGGCAGATCAATCCAGCTCAGCGGAACCAAGGCAGACATCGTCGTCCTGCACACCGGAGGGATGGCTGATGCGGCGCTCGAGCCGTTGTCAGATCTCGGCTGCCGGCTGATCCGCACCGAGTTGCTCGACACATCCGAGGCGTTCAACGAGCGCCATGCGCGTGGCAAGCTTCACGCCAATGCGCCATTCACCAAGGGACGCAAACCGGCCTTCCACTCACCGCTCGACAATTTCTGCAAGCTCAGGCTCTGGCAGCTGACCGAGTATGAGGCTTGCGTCTTTATTGACGCCGATGCGCTTGTGTTGCGCAACATCGACAAGCTTTTCAACTATCCCGAATTCTCTGCAGCCCCCAATGTCTACGAAACACTGAAGGATTTTCATCGCTTGAATTCCGGCGTGTTCGTCGCCCACCCCTCCGCTGAAACCTTCGCCGCCATGCTCAGAATACTGGATCAGCCTGAAGCGTTCTGGCGGCGTACAGACCAGACGTTCCTGGAGACATTCTTTTCCGACTGGCATGGCCTGCCGGTCTATATGAACATGCTGCAATATGTCTGGTTCAACCTGCCGGAGTTGTGGGACTGGAAGCAGATCGGCGTGCTGCATTACCAGTATGAAAAACCTTGGGAAATTGATCACCCCAAGACACAGAGGCTGCGCCCGCTCATTGAGCTCTGGCAGGCCTATCTGTCAGGCGACGGAATTCCCGACATCGCCACGCTCCCCGGTCCGCTTTCAAGCGAAGGAAACGAGAGAACCGGCGCAACTACTGCGACACCCCCATGACCCGTGTTCTGGTGTCCGGCGGGACCGGCCAGGTCGGCAGTTTCATTGTCGAAGAACTTATCAGCCGGGGCCACCAGGTCACGGTCGGCGGCAGGACCCGGCCGGCGGATGGCTTGTTTTCAAAGCCAGTTAGTTTTGCACCGCTGCCGCTTGATCCGAACCTCGATCAGGTCGCTGCCTTCGGCGGCATCGACCATTTCATTCACGCGGCGTTCGACCATCTGCCCGGCAAATATCGTGGTGGCGAGGGCAGTGACCCGGATGGATTTCGCGTCCGCAATCTGGATGGGTCCGTGCGGTTGTTCGAGACCGCGCAAAAGGCAGGCGTCAAGCGTTGCGTGTTTCTGTCCAGCCGCGCCGTTTACGGTTCGCAGCCTGATGGCGCTGTGCTGAACGAGGAGATAGCGCCGCAACCCGACACGCTTTATGGCTCCGTCAAGCTCGCAGCCGAGCAGGCACTGGCCGCGATGGCGCGACCTGATTTTGTGACTAGCAGCCTCAGGATCACTGGGGTCTATGGCGCCGCGCGACCTGAACTGCCGCACAAATGGCAAACACTGTTCGCGGACTACCTCGCCGGTCGCCCGGTCGAGCCGCGCCGGGGAACCGAGGTCCATGGCAGCGATGCCGCCCGCGCGATGCGGCTGATGCTGGAGCTCCAACCGGATCAGGTCAACGGCCTTGCCTTCAACGTGTCCGACCTGCTGCTCGACCGGCACGACCTGCTCAAGCTGGTGCAAACGGTCACCGGTTGCGTGCACCCCCTGCCCGCCCCGGAGACCGGCCGCGCCCGGGGCGTGATGGACACCGCACGGTTGCGGGGCCTGGGCTGGACACCGGGCGGGACCGAGCTGCTGAAGAAGACAATTCGGTCCCTCAGCCCTGGCTGAAACCTTCCCCGCTTTGCGCGACGGAGGCTTTGTGCCCATCACCGAGCGGCGACGATGCCGGCGATCAGACCTGAGATCGCACTGATCAGCACAAACTGATTGTCGACCTTCACCCAGCTCTGCCCGCGACCCGGCTTGCGCAGACCGTGGCGCTTGTAGTCCTTTACAGCGGAATGCTTCTTCCAGTCGCTCATCCGCTGGCCCTTCGACCAGTGCTTCCTGGCCGCTACCCTGTGCTGGGCAGACTTCTTGTTTCGGGTTTGGGTCTGCTTCTTGTAATCGCCTTGGAACTGAGAGTAGGCTTGGCGCTTGCTGTGATCCGATCTGGACTCTGCCTGGGCCACGGGCGCTGCCATCAACAATGCGGCAATCGAGATAATGAGTGCTTTCTTCATGACGTTTCCTTCCGTTGTCTATGAGCGAAAGGTAGGGCCCGGCACATGAACCCAAAATGAACGCTAGAGTTAATGTTTTGTAATGTTATCAGCAACTTGAATGAATTGAAAGTGTGATAAATTGTGGCCGGAAAGCGGTTGGCTCCGCCACGAAAATCGGCAGCACCGCCGGTTGGCCAAACACAGCCTGCAAATGCCCGGCGGCAGTCGCATTTGACACAACCATTTATTGACTGGCTTTACTCGTCTTCGAACAGGCTGGCTTGCGTGGCGGCAAGATCCTTGGGCGGATTGAGGCCCATGTGGCTCCAGGCCCGAGCGGTCAGCACCCGGCCGCGCGGCGTGCGCTGCAGGAACCCCTGCTGAATGAGATAGGGCTCGATGATGTCCTCGATGGCGTCACGCGGTTCCGACAGGCCGGCGGCAATGGTCTCGATGCCCACAGGCCCGCCGCCGAAATTGCGCACAATCATGTCGAGGTAACGTCGGTCGAGCTGGTCCAAGCCGATGCTGTCGACCGACAACCGGGTTAGCGCTTCATCGGCAATTTGTTGGGTCACGGCCTCGGCCTTCGCCACTTCGGCGAAATCCCGCACCCGCCTGAGCAGCCGCCCGGCAATGCGTGGCGTGCCGCGTGACCGGCGCGCAATCTCCAGCGCGCCATCGTCGGTCATGCCCAGACCCATGATCCGGGCGCCGCGCCGCACGATCAGCTCGAGCTCTTCAACGGTGTAGAATTGCAGCCGCACCGGAATGCCGAAACGGTCGCGCAACGGATTGGTCAAAAGACCAAGCCGTGTCGTTGCTGCCACTAGCGTGAAGCGGGACAGATCGATCTTGACCGACCGCGCCGCCGGCCCCTCACCGATGATCAGGTCAAGCTGGAAATCCTCCATCGCCGGATAGAGAATTTCCTCGACCGCCGGACTGAGACGATGGATCTCGTCGATGAACAGCACATCGCGATCTTCCAGATTGGTCAGAAGCGCCGCCAGATCACCGGCCTTGGCAATCACCGGGCCGGAGGTGGAGCGAAAATTCACGCCCAGTTCCTTGGCCATGATCTGCGCCAGTGTGGTCTTGCCCAGGCCCGGTGGGCCGACAAACAGCACATGGTCGAGCGCCTCACCACGGTTCTTGGCCGCCTCGATGAACACCTTCAGATTGGCGCGCGCATCGGCCTGGCCGGTGAACTCGGCAAGAGATTGCGGCCGCAACGTCGTATCAACATCTTCGCCGCGTTTGTCGGGGGAAATCAGGCGATCAGCATCACTCATGTCAGAAGTTCCATCCCCGGAACGGAATTGGCAGCCCTGCGGTCGAAGGTCATCGTCTTTTCACATCCGTTCGCACGGTTAAGTTCCGATATGACGCCATCAGAAAAATCGGCATGCGGTGATGTAAACCACTGAGCCCAATTTTCCATGCGTAATATCTCAGGAACCTTGATTTCGACGGTATCGAGCAAACCTGCTACCTGATGTCGCGCCACTGTCCGGTCCACCTTGTATACCCTCTCGAGCAGCCAGACGGTCTCGAGCATGACTATCGGATTGACGAACAACGGTTCATTCGCACTGCTGGATTTGACAAGGGAAACCGCCGCATCAAATTGCACCGGATCATCGCGCGTCAAAAGCCGAACGATGATGTTTGTATCAATCCCGATCACGCGCCCGCTCAAATCGCTCGGCAATTCCTTCGTCGAGTGCCTCATTCATGGACTCGATGGAAACAGCCTCGCGGCCAGGCACATGAAATGCTCCCGCAAATTCAAGAGCGCTTTTGTTCTTTGGCACAAGCATCACTTTTCCGTCGACGAATTCATAGCCTAAACGATCTCCGGCGCCGATCTTGAGATACTCACGCACCTCTGCCGGAATTGTGGTCTGACCCTTCGTCGTGATTTTCGACTCGATGCCCAATTCCTTACCCATGCTCAATTTCCTTACTTATAAGCATAGTAAGGAAACCCGCCCTTTGCAAGGAAATGCACCTATGTGGCCAATTCCTTCAAACCCAACCGGATCAGCTTTGCCGAATCCGGGTTTTCTCCCGCAGACTTCAATGCAGCCGCGACCGCATTGGCAGCCTGATCGCGCGAGTATCCAAGATTTGAGAGCGCCGAAACGGCATCGGCCACCGGCGCGGAGGCAACGCCCTCGCCCAGTTCCTGCTTCAGCCCCATCGCCTCGCCCGCATCACCGCCCAGTGCCGGCGCCTTGTTCTTCAGTTCGGCAACGATCCGTTGCGCCACTTTCGGCCCAATACCTGGAGCACGCGACACCGTCGCCTTGTCCTGGAGCGCAATCGCATTGGCAAGTTCGGACGACGTCAGTGTCGACAGAACTGCCAGCGCGACCTTGGCGCCCACCCCCTGCACGCTTTGCAGTAGCCGGAACCACTCGCGCTCCAGCGCATTCTCAAAGCCGAACAGCTTGAGCTGGTCCTCGCGCACATAGGTCTCGATGAACAACACTGCCGCCTCGCCTGCAGATCCAAGCCGCGACAGCGTCCGCATGGAGCAAAATGCCACGTAGCAGACGCCGTGCACGTCGATCAGCGCATAGTCTTCGCCGATTTCCTCGATAGTGCCCTTAAGCTTGCCAATCATTGGAGGGTCCTCATTCCGCCGCCATGCGCCATGCCGGCGATGTCCTGTGATGTGCATGACAAATGGCGATTGCCAGTGCATCCGCTGCGTGGTCGCTGTCAAAGGTTGCTTTCGGTATCAGCATCTTGACCATCATCACAATCTGCTTCTTGTCACCATGTCCGACACCGATCACCGCCTTCTTGACTGCGTTCGGCGCATATTCCCCAACCCTCAATCCGGCTCGCGCCGGCGCCAGCAGGGCGATCCCCCGTGCCTGCCCCAGCTTCAGCGTCGCCGTGGCATCCTTGTTGACGAAGGTGTTTTCAACCGCCGCCTCGAAGGGCTGAAACTCGTGCAAAATGCTTTCCAGACCGTCGTAAAGCTGGTTCAGCCGGGACGCGAGATCAAGCTTGTTGTCGGATTTGACCGTGCCTGAGGCAACAAAGCGCAACGAGTTGCCCAGGCTGTCGATCACACCCCAGCCGGTATTCCTCAGCCCGGGATCAATCCCAATTATTCGAATCGCTTCCGCCATGAAAAAACCCTATCCCGATGCGCCGGACCATTCCATCAAAATGTGAACAAAACAAAAACAAACGGCTGGCCAAGCAATCAGCCTTTGGCATTCAATCAATGACTTCCTACATGGAGGACAATCACGTTCTGACTTGAAAGAATATCATGACAGCCTTTTCCATTCTTGATCTCTGCCCCATCGTCGAGGGCGGCACCACAAGCGATGCCCTTGCCAGCACGCGCCTTATGGCGAAGCAGGCTGAAAATGCCGGGTTCACCCGATTCTGGCTCGCTGAACATCATGGCATGAAGGGTATAGCCAGTGCCGCCACTTCGCTGGTCATCGCCGAAGCTGGTCATGCGACGAGCACGATCCGCATCGGCTCGGGCGGTATCATGCTGCCAAACCATTCACCGCTGGTCATCGCCGAACAGTTTGGCACACTGGAAGCGCTGTTTCCGGGCCGTGTCGATCTTGGTCTTGGCCGTGCTCCTGGAACAGACATGAACACCGCTCGCGCGCTGCGGAGAAATCTTGAGACTGGCGCCAACAGCTTCCCCGATGATATCGTCGAGCTGCAGCACTGGCTGGGCGACGCCGACGACACCAAGCTGATCGCTGTACCCGGTGCCGGCTCGAATGTGCCCCTGTGGATTCTTGGATCAAGCATTTACAGTGCACATCTGGCCGCAGCGCTCGGGCTTCCCTATGCTTTTGCCTCGCATTTTGCACCGGACATGCTTCTGGAAGCGCTCGACATTTACCGCGCCAAATTCACGCCGTCAGCCCAGCTTGATGCACCTTACGTCATGGCCACGACCATGGGCGTGATGGCGGATACGAATGCAGAGGCGAACTACCTGTTCACCACCCTGCAGCAGACTTTCGTCAACATGCGGCGCAATGCCCGCGGCAAGATGCCCAGGCCGATCGACAGCATGGATGACTACTGGAACGAGATGGAAAAGGTCGCCGTCGAACACACCCTGCGCTATGCAGTTGTCGGCAGTCCCGACACTGCAAAACAGAAAATGCAGGACTTCATCGCAGCCACCAAGGCTGACGAGATCATGATTTCGATGCCGATCCATTCCATCGATGCCCGGCTGAAATCCGTGGAGCTGTTCGGCGCTGTGCGAGCCGCACTTTAAAACATAAAAAAGCCGCCGGTCGTTCAACCGGCGGCTTATGAATTTCAGCGACCAAGTCGGATCAGGCGGAAAGCTTCGCCATGATTTCGTCGGAGACTTCGAAGTTGGCGTAGACGTTCTGCACGTCGTCATCATCATCGAGCGTCGCGATCAGCTTGAGCACGGAGACAGCCTTGTCTTCGTCCACCGGAGCCGAAGTCTGCGGCTTCCAAACAGCCTTGACCGACGTTGCCTCACCCAGCGCTTCTTCTAGTGCCGTGGAGACTTCGCCGATATCTTCAAAGGCGCAGATAATCGCGTGCTCTTCTTCGCCGCTGGTCACGTCCTCGGCGCCGGCCATGATGGCGGCCTCCATGATCGTGTCAGCATCGCCGGCTTCCAGCGGATAGATGATTTCACCGACGCGCGAGAACATGAAGCCGACCGAACCGGTTTCGCCCAATGCACCGCCGGATTTGGTAAACGCTGCGCGCACGCTTGAGGCGGTGCGGTTGCGGTTGTCGGTGAGTGCTTCGACAATCACCGCAACGCCGCCAGGCCCGTAGCCCTCGTAGCGCACTTCTTCATAGGCTTCGCTGTCGCCGCCCGTCGCCTTGTTGATGGCGCGCTGGATGTTGTCCTTGGGCATCGACTGCGCCTTGGCGTTCTGGATCGCCAGCCGCAACCGCGGGTTCATCGCGGGATCGGGTGCGCCCATCTTGGCCGCAACGGTGATTTCACGCCCCAGCTTGGAGAACATCTTGGAACGGACGGCGTCCTGCCGTCCCTTGCGGTGCATGATGTTTTTAAATTGTGAGTGGCCGGCCATAATGCCCCTGATCTTTGCTCTGAATTCTGGATTGGCGCGTTATAAGGGCCTAACCACGTTTCGTCCAGAAGGATCAGACCATGCAAAAAACCAGTGTGCCTGCTTTGCCGCTGACCGGTGGATGCCAATGCGGTCGAATCCGCTACTCCCTGCGTGCCAAACCTTCGGTTTTCTATCTCTGCCACTGCACCGAATGCCAGCGCCATACCTCGTCCGCTTTCGGCGAAAGCTTGCGCTTCAAGCGCGAAGACATGGACGTCGATGCTGGGCTGGTCAGCGTTAGCCGCATGAGCGAATCCGGCAAACAGCGCCAAGGATGGTTCTGCCCCGATTGCGGGGTACGGATCTGGCATGGAACCGAGGGCTCGGCGGAAATCAACATCAAGGCAGGCACGCTTGATGATACCACCTGGCTTGTTCCCGCCGGGCACATCTGGTGCAGCTCGAAACAGCCATTCATGAACATCTCTGACAATGAGTTGAGCTACGACGCCCAGCCAACCGACGGCTATGAAGAACTCAAACAGCGCTGGCAGGCAATGACCCGCTGCACTTGAGCTAAAATCCAGCCCTCCCAGAACCAGCGCCCCTTTACGTTACGGCAGGGTGCTCTACACTTATTGGCGAGAGACACTGTTTCACGGAGCCGCCAGCATGCACCGTTTGAGCACCTTCGTCCTTGCGATCACATTGCTTGCTTTCGCAACAGCTGCGGGAGCCCAGGAAAACCAGCGCCCGTTCAGTCAATGTCTGGCAGTCGCCCAAACGCTTCCCGGCGCCACCTACGCCAATCTCACCCCCGATGATCTTGACCTGACGGCGAACCGGGCTGCGGCGGGATCAGGCGAGGTCGAGATCATGTTCGCCGGCCACTCAACCTATGTGATCACCACGCCTGCCGGCATCTCCATAGCCACCGACTTCAACGGATGGGCTGGCCGTGTCGCCGTTCCGGACGTCGTCACCATGAACAAGGCCCATTCCTCGCACTTCACCCTGGCCCCTGACGAGCGGATCGGCGAGGTGCTGCGCGGCTGGAATTTCGACGGAACACCCGCCGATCATGATGTGGTGGTCGAGGATGTCTATGTCCGCAACGTCACCACGGACATCCGCAATTTCGGCATGATGGAACCCGACGGAAATTCGATTTTCATATTCGAGGTGGCGGATCTGTGCATCGGTCACCTTGGGCATCTGCATCACCCGCTCGAAGACAGGCATTTCGCCCAGATCGGCCGTCTCGACATCGTCATGGTTCCCGTCGACGGCGGGCTGACATTGAGCCACACCGCCATGACCGGAATTGCCCAGCGCCTGCAATCCTCCATTCTCTTGCCAATGCACCGTCGCGGCGCGCCATTATCAAGCTTTATCGAGATGATGGGCGACAAGTTCCTCACGGACTACGTCAACGATGACAGTTTCATGATCTCCGCCAGGACCTTGCCGCGTCGTCCGACAATTCTAATTCTGAAAGGGATTTGAGCATGTACCGCAGGTCGCTTCTAATCGTCGCTGCTGGTGTCGCTTTGGCCATCAGCGCACCTTTCACACTGCAGGCCAGCACTGACACGCAACGTGCAAAACTGTTCGAAGCATTAAGGACAGCCAAAACAGAGCGCGAGGGACGTCTTGCAGAAAACGCTATCTGGAACTGGTGGCTCGACCAGGCCCCGACTCTTGAGGTGCGCGAGGCGATTGATCATGGCATGAAACGGCGCGAGGCCTACGACTTCGAGGCAGCCGAAACGGCATTCGACAAGGCGGTGGAACAAGCGCCTGACTATGCGGAAGGCTGGAATCAGCGCGCCTTCGTTCGGTTCCTGCGCGACAATATCGACGGGTCGCTGTCAGATCTCGAAAAGGCGGTGGAGCTCGATCCGGAGCATTTTGCCGCCTGGTCGGGCATGTATCATGTGCTCATTCGCATGGGTCGGCCCGAAGTCGCTGTTTCAGCGTTGAGCCGCGCGGTCATCATTCATCCATGGCTCAAGGAACGCGGCATGTTGCCACCCGATCCCGAGGCCAAGCGTCCGCTGATCAAGGGCAAGCAACAGGAGCTGTAAAGTCTCAGCTCCAGAAGTCGGGCAAGGTCTCGGCCAATCTGGGGCCAATGCGCAGAGGTGCTATTTTCTCGGCCAGACCGGTGCGATCGGAAATCTCGACGGCGACGCCACAAATGGTGGCAGGCCCCGAAGCGACTTCAAACCGACCTTTCGGGATCTTGGACACAAACCGGCTGACCGGCTCTTCCTTGTCCATGCCGATCGACGAATCATAATCGCCGCACATGCCCGCATCTGACAAATAAGCCGTGCCGCCATTCAATATCTGCGCATCCGCGGTTGGCACATGCGTGTGAGTTCCCACCACGAAACTTGCCCGGCCATCGACAAAATGCGCAAAACACAGCTTCTCGCTGGTGGCTTCGGCGTGGAAATCGAAGACCACTGCATCTGCCTGCTCACCCAACGGGCAGGCTTCAAGGATCGCCTCGCCAGCTGCAAAAGGATCATCAAGGTCGGGATGCATGAACACCCGTCCCATCACATTGGCGACGAGCACCCGAGCGCCATTGCGGGCAATGTAGAGATTGGATCCCCTGCCCGGTGTTCCTGCCGGATAGTTTGCCGGTCTCAGAAACCGATCCTGCCGGTCGGCGTAGACAAGCGCTTCACGCTGGTCCCAGACATGGTTGCCGGTGGTCACCACATCTGCGCCGGCATTGAGCGTCTCGAGGAAAATATCCTCGGTAATGCCGAAACCGCCAGCGGCGTTCTCACCATTGACGATGACGAAATCCAGCTTGTAATCGCGGATCAGGCCGGGAAGGCGGTTCCAGACCGCGGTGCGGCCGGATCGACCGACCAGATCTCCAAGAAACAATAGGCGCATCGGCTCTCTATAAAGGTTGCGAAAGCGAGCGCAAGCCTTGCTCTGTCAGGATCATGTCGAGCGGCACATCGTGATCTTCCGTCGGCAGCCTGCCGGTTTCCTGAATCGAAAATGCGGTGCCTATCAACGTTGGCGATTTGCCCTTGGCGCGAAGCTTTGCAATCACCCTGTCATAATGACCCGCACCATAGCCCAGACGGTTGCCACGAGCGTCAAACGACGACAAGGGCATCATCAGAACATCAGGATCAAGCACTTGTGCATCAGCAGCCGGTCCCGATGTCCCGAAACCCGTATTCACCAGATCCGCCCCCCTGACGAAATCGCGAAAAACGATGGTCTCACGGTCAAGCACCACCGGCAGGCAAAGCCGCGCACCGCGCTCACGCAGCCGGGCAAGCAGGGGGCGCAGATCAGGTTCGGACCGGATCGGCAGATATCCGGCGATCACCGTTCCCGGATCAAATGGCAGCTGCTCTGCGGCTTCCGCCATGGCGAGGCTCATCTCGATCCGATCATCCAGGGCGAGTGCATCGCGCCGGGCCAAAACCGCCGAGCGAATGCTTGCCTTGCTGTCCATCAGTGTCTCCCATCGTGATTGCCCCGAAAGCGAGGGGTAAGCGGTCATTCGGCAAACATCAATGATTGTGCCCAATCAGCCTGTGACTGCCCACAAAAGCGTATCGTTCCAGAACACACCCCTGTCACCATCTGTATACGACGTCTCGGATATTCGATTGCAGCGAAATGCCGGTGTCGCGTACCACAGACCTCTAGCAAGTGCCGCTCGATATGGCACAGAGACAATTTTTCAGACCAATTCATTTTCGGGTATTCATGGCTGACCAGACGGAGCGATTAACTCATCTCGAGAGATCTTGCCTGCGATCCGTGGCAAGAGGTCAAACTCCTGTCACCGCGGCCCAACCGCATGACAAACGCTACAAATCCGGCAACGACCATCTCGCATCCGCCCGCAAAAAACTTTTGGCCAGTACAACCATCGAGGCTGTCGCCCGCGCCATGAAAATGGGCCTGATCGAGTAGCCGCGCAAAGCCCGCTCGATCAGAAATTTGCATATGAATTGGAAAGTGCGATCCACGGCAGCCGATGGATTTATTGATCCTGGGAACCTACAACGTAGGTGGGCGCCATATGTCCGGACCCACGGGTCCGGTCAGGGACAGCTCCCTTTGGATCAATTAAGGCCCCAGGGATTACGTATCCTGTCGAGAGGCGCAGATCGCAATACCCATATAGGTCATCGCGCGCCCAACTCCAATGTGCAAATTGCAAGTCGGCGTATTATCCGTCTCAAACGAACCAAACAGTGGAAATTGTCGTGGCGCAGGCTCTGCATCGGCGAGTTCAGCCCTGTAAAAACGGCCCGGCAGAAAGCCCAAGCGATTGATCTGCACCCAAGGTCAGCCCGGGGGCCCCGACTGTCAGCTTCGCCCCGAGAGTTTTTCGGCGATCTGTTCGATAGTGCCGGTCACCTCGGTCAAAGCTTCGGCCAGATCATGATCGGTCTTGTCGACTCTGGTCAGCGCATTGTCGCGAGTCTTTTTCAGTGTTTCGACCTCTGCCTCCAGGCCACGCATCCGGCGCTGCAGTTCGTGCAACTCGTCCATCACCATGATTCCGGCCATCACTGTGATCCGCAGATCACCGATTTCACCGAACTGGCTCTTGAGATGGCCGACATACCGGTCAAAGCGCCCGGCAAGCTCGCTCAGATGCTCTTCCTGGCCTTCTTCGCAGGCCATCCGATAGGTCTTGCTGTCTATGGTAACCGTAACCTGAGCCATTCAATACGTCCTGTTTTACATGACCCCGGGTGATCGAAGCTGATGCTTTTTGATCCTGTCAGTCTCAGCGGTCGAGAACCGCCCTTATCGTTTCCATGGCCGTCACCAGCCGGCGGGAAACCTCGCGATTGGCTTCCTCCAGACGGTTGGCCCTGTCCTGGGATTGATCCAATTCAAGCGCAATGCGCGAACGATCTTCAACCATCCGGCTCAGCTCTGCCGCCGCTTCTATCGAACTGCGGCTCATCTCAACCTGCTTGTCGACTTCATTCTCGAGCCGATTCAAAGCTTTTTTCAACGCCTCAAGTGCGGATTGTACAGTCTTTTCAACCGGCATCATCAGCTTCCCTGGATCTGGACTACAAGCCGAATCGCTTGAATTCCCGACACTTGTGAGCAACAGTTTACGCATCAGCCGAACGGGGCGTCAACAAAACCACCTTTCGCATCCCCAGACGTTTGCAGCCAAGGCATTTGTTGACTCCCGCCTAGCAACTGCTATGTGTGCGCGGCCTTCGATCCGGTCTGTATCCAGTCCGGACCTGACATAACGCGACCAGGCGGAACCATCATGATTTCACGCGAAAAACACGACCGGATGGCCAATGCAATCCGGTTTCTGTCCATTGATGCAGTAGAGAAAGCCAAATCCGGGCATCCCGGCTTGCCGATGGGCGCAGCCGATGTCGCCACGGTGCTGTTTTCGCGCTACCTGACTTTCGACCCGAAGAAGCCGAACTGGCCGGATCGCGACCGTTTTGTGCTGTCAGCAGGCCACGGCTCGATGCTGATCTATTCGCTGCTCTATCTTCTCGGATATGATGACATCTCGCTCGAGGACATCAAGAATTTCCGCCAGCTCGGATCTCCGACCGCAGGCCACCCCGAATACGGCCATGCGGCAGGCATCGAAACCACCACAGGCCCGCTTGGCCAGGGCCTCGGCAATGCAGTCGGCATGGCCATTGCCGAGCATAAGCTCGCCAACGAGTTCGGATCCGATCTGGTTGACCACCATACCTATGTGCTGGCCGGCGACGGCTGCCTTATGGAAGGCATCAGCCAGGAAGCGATTTCGCTGGCAGGCCATCTCAAGCTCAACAAGCTCATCGTTTTCTGGGACAACAACTCGATTTCCATCGACGGCCCGGTTTCGCTCACCGACTCGACTGACCAGCTTGCCCGCTTCGCAGCGTCGGGCTGGAACACGCTTGATATCGACGGCCATGATCCCGAAGCCATTGCACAGGCCATCGAAGCCGCGCAGAAGTCAGACCGGCCAACCCTGATTGCCGCCAAGACGGTTATCGGTTTCGGCGCACCCAACAAGGCCGGAACCAGCGGCGCCCACGGCTCCCCGCTCGGCGACAAGGAAATCGCCGGAACCCGCAAGGCGCTTGGCTGGGACGAGGAGCCCTTCGTCGTGCCGTCCGACATTCTCGACGCCTGGCGTCTGGCCGGCCTCCGCTCGGTCAAGGATCGGAAAGCCTGGGAAGCTCGCCTGGCCGACACCAACAATGATGTTCGCATGGCATTCGAGCGCCGGATGAGCGGCGAATTGCCCGGCGAATTGCAGCCCGCCATTACCGCCTATAAAAAGAAACTTGCCGACGACTTGCCGACAGTTGCGACTCGCAAAGCCTCGGAAATGGCGCTCGAAGTCATCAATGGCGTGGTGCCGGAAACCCTTGGCGGATCAGCCGACCTTACGGGATCGAACAACACCCGCACCAGCCAAACCAAGGCGATCACCCCGGACGATTTCTCCGGCCGCTATATCCATTACGGCATTCGCGAGCACGGCATGGCCGCAATGATGAACGGCATCGCCCTGCATGGCGGCCTCATCCCCTATTCCGGCGGTTTCCTGATCTTCTCGGATTACTGCCGGCCTTCGATTCGCCTTGCGGCCCTGATGGGCATCCGTGTCATCCACGTTCTGACCCACGATTCGATCGGTCTGGGCGAAGACGGACCAACCCACCAGCCGGTCGAACAGATGGCCGCTTTGCGCGCGATCCCCAACCTGTTGATGTTCCGCCCGGCTGATACGGTCGAAACGGCTGAATGCTGGCAGATTGCACTCGAATCGGCGAATCGCCCGAGTGGAATTGCACTGACACGCCAGAACCTGCCGACGGTTCGTACCGATTTTACCGAGGAGAATCTCTGCAGCTACGGCGCTTATGATCTAGTGTCAGCCAGCGATGCGGAAGTCACAATTTTCGCGACCGGTTCAGAAATCGAAATTGCTCTTGAAGCGCGACAGATGCTTGAGGCGAATGGTCACGCCACCCGTGTGGTATCAGTGCCTTGCTTCGAGTTGTTTGAAGAACAAAGCACGGAGTATAAAAGGGCAGTTATCGGAGATTCCAAGGTCAAGATTGCTATCGAGGCGGGCATCCGCCAGGGATGGGATCGCTTCATCGGTGCTGATGGCCTGTTCATCGGCATGACCGGGTTCGGCGCTTCCGGACCTTACAAGGAACTCTATGAGCATTTCGGCATCACTGCCGAGGCCGCTGTGACCGCAGTTGAAGCCCGCTTACATGATGAAGTCTGATCTCTGAAAGAGACAGGCGCACTCGGACCCAGGACGGAGGGAATACCATGAAGACTAGGATTGCCATTAACGGATTTGGCCGTATCGGCCGCAATGTTGTGCGCGCCATTTATGAATCCGGTCGCACCGATATCGACATCGTGGCTATCAACGATCTCGGCCCGGTTGAAACCAATGCCCATCTGCTGCGCTGGGATTCGGTCCACGGAAAGTTCCCCAAGACCGTGGAAGTCGACGGCGACACCATCAAGATTGAAGGTGGCGATTCGTTCAAGGTGTTTGCCGAACGTGACCCGAAGAACCTGCCCTGGGCCGACCTCGGCATCGACATCGTGATGGAATGCACCGGCATATTCACCGCCCGCGACAAGGCCGCCTTTCATCTGGAAGCAGGCGCGAAGCGGGTTCTGGTGTCCGCACCTTCCGCAGGTGCCGACAAGACCATCGTATATGGCGTCAACACCGATGTGCTGACCAAGGATGACCTGGTGGTTTCCAACGCATCGTGCACCACCAACTGCCTGGCGCCGGTCGCCTATGTCCTCAACAATGCAATCGGCATCGATAAGGGCATGATGACGACGATCCACTCCTACACCGGTGATCAGCCTACGCTCGACACCATGCACAAGGATCTCTACCGCGCCCGTGCAGCGGCCATGTCGATGATCCCGACCTCGACCGGTGCAGCCAAGGCCGTTGGTCTGGTTCTTCCTGAGCTCAACGGCAAGCTCGATGGCATGTCCATCCGCGTCCCGACCCCGAACGTCTCGGTTGTCGACCTGAAGTTCATTGCCAAGCGCTCGACCTCTGTTGAAGAAATCAACAAGGCCATCCGCGATGCGGCAAACGGTCCGTTGAAGGGCGTTCTCGGATTTACCGATGAGCCGAATGTCTCGATCGACTTCAACCACAACCCGCATTCATCGGTCTTCCATATGGACCAGACCAAGGTGATGGACGGCACATTGTGCTCGATCCTGACCTGGTACGACAATGAATGGGGCTTCTCCAACCGCATGGGCGACACCGCGGTTGCTATGGCGAAGCTGATCTAGTCATGAATGACCGGTTCGCTTGATCGCGGCCCTGAGAGACCTTGCACTACACCAACGCCACCATTCGAAAGAGCGGTGGCGTTGCTGATTCCAGCGCACGGATATCCGCACCAGCTTAATTCACTTCTTGCGACGCCGACTTCCGTCCAATTCTCACCTTGATTTCAGGAAAGTGTCGGTTTGCTGTGTCCGAATCATTGATCCGCTTGCAGCCACCTTTCATACTTGCCACGCGAGCAAATTCAGCGGTTTTTTGACGACAACCTGAACAAGGGGCAAAGCGTGGACACATTCTACGTCGTGACATTGGCCTCAATGTCACTCATTCTCATTGCTGCCTTCTCAAGCCTTCTGGCGGAGCGCTTCGGAGCTCCCTTGCTACTGCTGTTTCTGCTCATCGGCTTGCTTGCGGGTGTCGATGGCCTTGGTATCGATTTTTCCAACAACTCGGCAGCTTACATGCTGGGTTCCATCGCTCTTGCCATCATCTTGTTTGATTCAGGCTACGGCACCTCGCTGCAGTCCTTTCGGCAGGCAGCTGTGCCTGCGCTCACGCTTGCCACCATCGGCGTGCTGTTAACAGCTATCCTGTTTGGCATTGCGGCCCGCTTACTCCTCGGCTTTTCCTGGCTTGAGGGTTTGCTGCTCGGCTCGATTGTTGCGTCGACCGATGCCGCCGCGGTGTTCTTTCTGTTGCGCACCGGTGGCATCAACATTCGTGACAAGGTCCGCTCCACACTTGAGGTCGAGTCAGGAACCAACGACCCGATGGCAATCTTTCTCACGGCCGCTCTGGTCGGAATCATGGCCAACGGTGAGGGCCTCGACAGCGCCGGCCTTGATCTGCTGGTGCTGTTCGCCAAACAAATCGGCCTCGGCCTGTTCCTGGGCCTCATCGGCGGAGTTCTCATTGTTCAGATCATTCGCCGAGTGCCGGTTGAACGCGGCCTCGCCCCGATTTTCGTCCTCGCTCTGGCGCTGCTGGTTTTTGCCTATACCTCGGCAATCGGCGGCAGCGGTTTTCTCGCCGTCTACGTGGCCGGGATTTACACAGGCAACAAGAAGATCCAATCCAACACATCAATCAAGCGCTTTCAGGAAGGCATGACCTGGCTGGCACAAATCATCATGTTTCTTGTGCTTGGTCTGCTCGCAACACCGTCGCAATTTCCGCAAATCATTCTGCCAGCCGTTGGCCTCGCCATCTTTCTTGTGTTCATTGCCCGTCCCATCGCGGTATGGCTGTGCCTGCTGCCATTTGACCTGACGCAGCGCGAAACCGGCTTTGTTGCCTGGGTCGGCTTGCGCGGAGCAGTGTCAATTCTGTTGGCAATCCTGCCCATTCTCGGCGGCCTTGAGAATGGCCAGCTCTATTTCAATACCACTTTCATCGTGGTCATGGTGTCGCTCGCCATTCAGGGCTGGACCGTCAAGCCAATGGCCAACCGGCTCGGCCTGATCATTCCGCCGCAGATCGGCGCGATCGACAAGCTCGAACTTGACCTTCCCGGCACTGCCAATCATGAACTCCTGGCCTATCGTGTAGTCGACGACAGCCCTGTTCTTCGCGGTGAGCGAATTCCGCGCTGGGCCCGCCCCTCTTTGGTGATCCGCGACGGCAAGTCGATGCGCTACCAATACGCCGGAAGGCTGCGCGAAAACGATCAGGTCTATCTCTTCATTGCTCCGGGATTTTCCCGTCTGCTCGACCGCTTGTTTGCCTCCAAGTTGGCTGTGAGCGAGGACGACAACGAATTCTTCGGCACCTTCACCATAGGTCCCTCCAGAAGCGGGGAAGAACTCGACAATGCTTACGGCCCGGGTCTGATCAGTGATGCCGAGCGATCCCTGACCATTGCCGAGTTGATGGAACGGCGCCTGGGAGGCAAGCCCGACTATGCAGACCGCGTCCAGATCGGCCGTATTGTGTTGATCGTTCGCCAAACCGATGAACACGGACTTATAAAGCTGGTCGGGATATCGCTGGAACCGGTCGCCCCCGTCAGCCGTTTGCCATTGTTCCTTAACCTGCGCGAGATCATTCACATGGCGCGCGATTTTGCCCGGAAATACCGGAAATGAGCCGTGAAAAAGCAGACCACCAGTTTCCCTCAACGCCTTGCCTCGCTACAACAGCGGCAGAGTTTAAGCGCCGAAATCGCGCGCGACATCAACTTGACGAACGGAATATCCAATGACCGCATTCAAGACACTCGATGATCTCACCGACCTGACCGGCAAGCGCGTTCTGCTGCGCGTCGATCTCAATGTGCCCGTCAAGGATGGCAAGGTTACCGACACCACCCGCGTCGAACGGGTCGCCCCGACTATCATGGAATTGTCCAACAAAGGCGCGCGGGTCATTCTGCTTGCCCATTTCGGCCGTCCCAAGGGTCAGGCTGTCGCATCGATGTCGCTCGGTCCGATCGCCGGCATCGTTGAAAGCGTGCTTGATCACCGGGTTCATTTCGCAACCGATTGCATCGGCGAAGCCGCTCAGAAAGCGGTCGATGCTATGGTCGACGGCGATGTTCTTCTGCTGGAAAACACCAGGTTCCATTCAGGCGAGGAAACAAACGACCACGAGTTTGCCAAGGAACTGGCGAAAAATGGAGACATCTTCGTCAATGACGCTTTTTCGGCGGCTCACCGCGCCCACGCCTCAACCGAGGGCCTGGCGCATCTTTTGCCGTCCTATGCCGGACGGACCATGCAGGCGGAACTGATCGCACTTGAAAAAGGCCTCGGAAATCCGGCCCGTCCGGTTGTCGCTATCGTCGGTGGCGCCAAGGTTTCCACCAAGATCGACCTGTTGCAGAACCTGGTCAAGAAGGTCGATGCACTGGTCATCGGCGGCGGCATGGCCAACACCTTTCTGGCTGCCCGCGGCATCAATGTTGGCAAATCCCTGTGCGAGCACGATCTCGCTGAAACCGCCAGGGCAATCGAAGCCGAAGCTCAGGCATCTGGATGTGCAATCGTGTTGCCGGTTGACGGCGTCGTCGCCCGAGAATTCAAGGCCGGAGCCGATAACGAAACTGTTGATGTCACCGACATTCCCGCCGATGCCATGATGCTCGACGTCGGACCAAAATCCATTGAATCCATCAATGCCTGGATCAGCAAGGCTGACACCCTTGTCTGGAATGGCCCGCTCGGCGCCTTTGAAATCCCGCCCTTCGATGCCGCCACGGTATCGGCTGCTCAACATGCGGCCCGCCGCACTGAGGAGGGTTTGCTCGTCTCGGTCGCAGGCGGCGGCGATACGGTCTCTGCGCTCAATCATGCGGACGTTGCCGAAGACTTCACCTATGTCTCCACGGCTGGTGGCGCCTTCCTCGAGTGGATGGAAGGCAAACCATTGCCCGGCGTTGACGTTCTCAAAATCTGAAACCGCTACCCGCGCCTGGTCAGAGATTGACCGCCGTTAGGCATGTTTGAAAAACACTTGCGCTTTCAATCGATTGAAAGATATTCAATCGATTCAAGCTGGCAATCACCTATTTTCTCTCCGTTGCAGCATCTGTTAAACAGCCCGCATGATAAAGATGAACGGGGTATAAGGCATGATGAACGCAACCATGGCGCGGCAAATGGCAGAGAAGGATGGCTTCATCGCCGCGCTCGACCAGTCGGGGGGCTCTACACCCAAAGCGCTCGGCCTCTACGGCGTTTCCGAAGATGCCTATTCCAATGATGAGGAGATGTTTGCAGCGATCCACGCCATGCGTGCCCGCATCATCAAGTCACCAGCCTTCACCGGTGAAAAGGTGATTGGCGCAATCCTTTTCGAACGCACCATGGATGGTGAGATCGACGGAACCCCGACCGCGGATTATCTCTGGGACAAACGCCGCGTCGTCCCGTTTCTGAAGGTCGACAAAGGTTTGATGGCGGAAGAAAACGGCGTGCAGTTGATGAAGCCCATGGGCGATCTCGATGCGCTTCTCGAACGCGCCGTCGCCAAGAATGTTTTCGGCACTAAAATGCGCTCGGTTATCAATGCTGCCCACAAGGACGGCATCGAAGCAATTGTCGCCCAACAGTTTGACATCGGAACGCAAATCCTCGGCCATGGCCTGATGCCGATCCTCGAGCCGGAAGTGAACATCAAGATCGCCGACAAGGCTGAAGCAGAACAGCTGCTGCTGGCCGCGATCCAGCGTCACCTCGACACCTTGCCGACCGGCCAACGGCTCATGCTGAAACTCTCCCTGCCAACGGTCGCCAACCTCTACAAGCCGCTGGTTGATGACCCGCGGGTCATGCGGGTTGTGGCACTGTCCGGCGGCTATTCGCGCGATCAGGCCAACAGCCTGCTCAGCGCCAACACAGGTGTGATTGCTTCCTTCTCACGTGCGCTGACCGAGGGTCTCTCGCACAGCCAGTCCGATGCGGACTTTGATGCAACGCTCGCCACCACCATCGACAGCATCTTCGAAGCCTCCCGCGCGGGCTGAGACCACATAAACTTTTTCGAACTGCATCAACCCGCCGTGGCAACACGGCGGGTTTCGCTTTAACGTAAGCTCGTTGCGAAAAAATTGCCGATCAACCCGGGACGTAGAGACGATACCTGCCATGAACAATAACCTCGCCGGCCTCATCAGTTGGTTGCTGGTGCCGATCGCACTGTTCAAGGGATTGGGTGTGCGCAGGATAGTGCCTCGCCTGCCGCCGCCGCGTGGCGGTCCGAGAGGCCAGGTCGGAGAGGGCAAAGCCGAAACCCGCCTTCTGATCATTGGGGATTCGTCTGCCGCCGGTGTCGGCGCCGAGAGGATTGGAGACACACTGGGGTCGCAACTCGCAGCCCTTATGCACGATACCACCGGAAGTCCTGTCGCCTGGCGCAATGCCGGGGCCAATTCAGCCACTGCCGCGCAGGTACGCGACTACGTGGTGCCACATATCGAGGAGCGCAACTTTACCCATGTGATCATCGCCGTAGGCACCAACGACGCCAAGAACTTCAAAACCCGCTCGGCGTTCAAGAAGGGTTTCGGCGGACTTCTCTACGCAATCCACACCAGATGGCCCGATGCAGAGGTTTTCTGGTCCCCTGTTGTTGCCATGTCTGATGTGCCCGCTCTGCCTCCATCACTCGGGTTCATTCTTGGTCTCCGCGTGCAGATCATAAATGCCATGGGCAAACAGCTTTGCCGAGAACGCAATGCCACAGCTATTGATCCGCTCCCCGTCGAAGGTCCCGGGGGATTCGCAATCGATGGATTTCATGCCAATGCGCTCGGCTACAAGCACTGGGCCCAGCATATTGCCAAGTTTATTCCGGGCGAAGCACTAGCGCCATCATCATTGCAAAGATCAAAATAAGCGCGATTTTCCACACGTCGCCACGTCGCTTCAAGCCGGGAAGACCAAAGGGCTTGATAAGATGCAGGACCATGGCCACCAAAACCAGAACAAGCAATACTTTTGTCGCCATCCGTCACGCCTTTTTCGTTTCGGCCACATACCTGTCATGATCTTGGTCAATCAGCTAGGCTTATCGAGGTTCGGGCGATGATTCCCGGCACGCTCGTTCTTTGAAACACATTTACACACCGGTTCCTCATGCGCAGCAATCTTCTTCCCGTCTTGTCATTGCTCCTGGGCACCGCATTCCTGCTCGCCGGTAATGGCCTTCACGGCCTGCTGTTACCCATGCGCGGCTCCGCTGAAGGCTTCTCGCCAACATCGCTCGGCCTTCTGGGTACTGCCTGGGCCACCGGTTTTGTACTCGGATGCATTTTCTCGCAACGGCTGGTCAGGCGCATCGGCCATGTCCGCGCCTTTTCGGCGTTTTCTGCGACGATCGCCATCATCGCGCTCCTAACGGGTTTACTGGTCGATCCGGTCAGCTGGATCCTGCTGCGGGTGGTCACCGGCTTCTCGTTGGCCGCCGCATTCATGATCATTGAGAGCTGGTTGAACGAGCGCGCTACGAACGAAACCCGCGGCCTCATCTTTTCGCTCTACATGACCGTGACCTATGTCGCCATTGTCGCTGGTCAGATGAGCATCGCCTTTGGTGATGTCACACAAACGACCTTCTTCATAATCGCCGGAATTCTCTATTGCCTGGCACTACTGCCCACAGCAGTATCAACAGCATCCAGTCCGGCTCCGCTGAAGGAGGTCAAGCTTGACCTCAAGATGATTTACCGCAATTCGCCGGTGTCCTTCGTGGCCATGCTGCTGGTCGGCATTGCCAATGGCGCCTTCGGCACACTGGCCCCCGTTTTCGGCGCTGATGTCGGTCTCACGACCTTCACGATCGCGACAATGATGTCGATCACCATCTTCTCCGGTGCGGTCATGCAGTTGCCAGCCGGCCGCATGTCCGACCGCATGGATCGGCGCTATGTGCTTTTCGGCCTTGCAGCGATTGCCGGTCTGTCCGGCCTTGCAATCACCATCGTAAAGCCGTCCGGATTGACCGTTCTGTACGGATTGATCTCTCTGTATGGCGCCATGTCCTACACGCTCTATTCAATCATTGTGGCGCACGCCAACGACTACGCCGACAGCGATCAGTTTGTCACGGTGTCCGGCGGCCTGCTGCTGCTTTACGGCATCGGCACGATCATCGGCCCGCTGGTCGGTGGCATCACCATGAGCTACAGCCCCTATCTGCTGTTTGCTGTTACCGCCGTCTCTCATCTTGGCGTGGCCGGATATGCGCTTTTCCGAACCCGGATGCGGGCTGCCATCCCGGCCGAGGATCGTGAACACTTCGCTTCGATCCCCTCGGCCCGCTCAGCCACCCCGGAATCCATCAATCTCGATCCTCGCGCCACACCGGAGAATTGAGCCCTTCGCGTTCAAACGGTCCATCTGAACGCGATACGCATGTTCTCGAAATGCGAAAACGCCCGCAACCAATTGGCAGCGGGCGTTTTCATGCAATAACTGCATGCCCAATCAAGACAAGCCGTTAGAGCGTCAGCTCATATCGAGCACAATCTTGCCGATGTGCTCTCCATCTTCCATCCTGCGATGCGCGGCTGAAGCCTGCTCAAGTGGAAAGATCGAATCCATGACCGGCAGCACCTTGCGATCGCTCAGCAACGGCCAGACATTTTGACGCAACTCCTGGGCAATGCCTGCCTTGAAGGCGATATCACGAGCTCTCAGAGTGGATCCGGTATGGGTCAATCGCTTCATCATCAGCAACGAGAAATCGACTTCAGCCTTCCGGCCTCTCAGGAAAGCGATCTGAACAATTCGGCCTTCGATCGCCGCTGCCTTGTAGTTGCGGTTGATATAGTCGCCACCTACCATATCGAGGATCAGATCAGCGCCCTTGCCTCCGGTCGCGTTCTCCACCGCCTCGACAAAATCCGTGTCCCGGTAATTGATCGCCAGATCAGCGCCCAAATCACGCATTGCCGCACATTTCGCCTCCGAGCCGGCAGTGGCCAACACCCGCGCACCAAATGCCTTGGCCAACTGGATGGCTGTCGTTCCGATACCGGACGTTCCTCCGTGCACCAGAAAAGTCTCCCCGGATTTGAGCCCGCCACGCTGGAAGACGTTGTGCCACACGGTGAAGAAAGTCTCGGGAATTGCCGCTGCCTCTGTCATGGTCAGTGCAGCAGGGGCCAGCAGGGCATTGGTCTCGTCCACCGTGCAATATTCTGCATATCCGCCACCAGGCACCAGCGCACACACTTGATCACCCGGCTTAAACCCCTTCACGTCTGCGCCAACCGATTCCACTTCTCCGGCGATCTCAAGACCTGGAATATCGGAAGCACCCGGTGGTGGTGGATATACTCCCTGCCTTTGCAGACAATCCGGGCGATTGACGCCCGCAGCCGCTACCTTGATCAGCAACTCTGCCTCACCCGGCACAGGCTTGTCACGCGTTGCAAGGGTAAGAACCTCCGGACCGCCGGGCTGGTGAATTTCGATAGCACGCATCTGATCAAATCTCCTCGCGGCACTTTTCCACAACTTAGGCACAGGCTAGAATGACGGCAATGCCGGCTGACCACTTGCACCAGATCAATACAGGCTAAACCGCGCGCGATTTCAACTAACCTCGTCCCCGGTGAGCGAAACAAGAGATTACAGCCATGTTTGCAGATGATGATCGCCCGAAACCGAAGAAACTGCATGAACTCGGATGTGATCTGACATTCCTGTCTGCCGATGAGATCGAGGAACGAATCGCCTTGTTACATGAAGAGATTGGCCGCCTGGAAGCAGACAAGGCCTCCAAAACATCAAGCCGCAGCGCTGCAGAGAGCTTTTTCAAGTCGAAATAAAGCAACCACGGCAACACCTTACGGGAATAGACTTGACTGTTAAGCTTCGGTTAAGGTTTACAAGTCTTTACTATAGGCATCCAGGCTTCCTGGATTTGACAGTCTGACCTCCGGTCAAACTGTTTGACGCCTCCCTGTTAAACTCTTGAGAGCCGCTGATGCGGCTCTTTTTTTTGGCTTGATCCTGACTAGCCAAGCCCCCTATGCTATAACTTCTTCATGCAAGTGTCCGGGATATGCGGGCGTCACAGACCTGACTGACAATGGTTTTTTTGGATCCGCAACACAGATTTGCTGACCATTGCAACAACCGTTTCACCTCGTTTTGGCGTTAACCTTTTCTTAAGAATCGACTTGCCGGAACAGGGTCCCAGGTCCATTCTGCACATGCAAGGCAGAGACACACGACGCCAGCAAACGCCGCCTACCCAGTATTTTGTAATCAGGAATATCCGGCCATGTCTGAAACCAGCCGCAACCCAATCAATCTCGCAGATCGTATGGCCAATTCTACCCAGTTCAAGGCGCTTTACGCCGAAGGCATGGGTCTGGTTGAGGAGACTGCAAACTACCTTGATGGCCCAGGTCGTGTGGCTTCGAAAGGCCTGCCGCGTCTGGCTGGCGTTCTCTACGCTGCGGAATCGATGCGCCTGACAACGCGCCTCATGCAGATGGCGTCCTGGTTGCTGCTGCAGCGTGCCGTCAACAATGGCGAAATGAACCGCGATCAGGTTCTTGCAGAAAAGAACAAGGTGCGTCTCGACAGCTTCAACTGCGATCGTACTGCCCAGGGCTGGATAGATCTGCCGGATGAATTCAAAGAGCTGGTCGAACGCTCGCTGCGCATCCAGAACAGGGTGGCACTGCTTGATCGTGAAATCTACCGCCCGGCGGAAGCAGCCGCTCTGAAGCCAGACAACGAGAACTCGGTCCAGGCCCAGCAGCATCTCCTGCAGACTGTTTTCAACAAGCGTTGAAAACCGGTCCATAAATCATTCTGTTCGTCAAAGCCCGCGGCATATGCCGCGGGCTTTTTGCATCTACATTTCAAGCGTCAGGCGCAAGCAATCACCCGACAACAAAAAACCCGCCGAAACCGGCGGGTTCTGAGTCTCGGCTATTGCCGCAAGTCTTAAAGGTTGAGACCTTCGAAACGCTTCTTGAACTTCGAAAGACGGCCGCCACGGTCCAGCATCTGCTGATTGCCGCCGGTCCATGCCGGGTGCGACGTGGGATCGATTTCGAGGTTCATGGTGTCGCCTTCAGCGCCCCAGGTTGACTGGGTCATGTATTCTGTGCCGTCGGTCATGACCACCTTGATCATGTGGTAGTCGGGATGGATGTTCGACTTCATCTTCTTTGTCCTGCCTTTGGGAGGCCCTGCGCAGCAAAGCTTGCGGCATTTTGGCCAAACACATAAATGAAGCCGGTGTCCGTAGGAACAACGACTTCCCAATTCGATGGCGAGCCTATACATGAAGGCATGGACGATAACAAGAGCTGCACCGGTTTTTGCAGCATTGCCGAGACATTGCCGATGACATTGAATGCGCATACCAGGAGCAGACGTGGCTGATCAAACCGATACCCCCAAAAGGGCCCGCCCGTCAGTGCGTCCACTCACGCGCCTTTATCCCTACATCCGACGCTATCCGCATCTGGTTATTGGCGCTCTGGCGTTTCTGGCGCTGGCAGCAGTTACAACCCTCACCCTGCCCTTGGCTGTGCGCAGGATGATCGACAACGGCTTCTCTGCGCAGGATGCCGGCTTCATCAACACCTACTTCTCCATGCTGGCAGCCATTGCCATCATGCTGGCGCTTGCTTCGGCTTGCCGCTACTATTTCGTCATAACGCTGGGGGAGCGCGTGGTCTCGGATATCCGCCGCGATGTCTTCGATCATGTCACGGAATTGTCGGCCGCGTTTTATGATGCCAACCGCTCGGGTGAGATTGTCTCGCGGCTAACCGCTGACACCACCCAGATCAAATCCACTGTTGGCGCGACTGCTTCGCTGGCCTTGCGCAACACCATTTTGTGCCTCGGCGCGGGCGCGATGATGTTCATCACCTCGCCCAAGCTTTCGGCTCTTGTGCTGGTGGCGATTCCCATCATCGTCTTTCCCATGGTCGGTTTCGGCCGCAAGGTAAGGGCACGCTCCCGCACCGCGCAGGACAAGCTGGCCGAAGCCATGACCTTTGCCGGAGAATCCATCGGCGCGACCCGCACCGTGCAGGCCTTCAACACCGAGGCAAGCGCCCGCGCACGCTTCAGTCAGGCTGTTGAAGCTGCGTTCACCGCGACCCGCCAATCCATTCTCGCCCGCTCGATCCTCACCGGTTTTGCCATCGCGATGGCGTTCGGCTCGGTGGTGGCAGTGCTCTGGTACGGCGCGCAATCGGTGCTGACCGGTGAACTGACCCCCGGCACGCTGGGCCAGTTCCTGCTTTACTCGGTCTTTGCCGCAGGCAGCCTCGGTGCCTTGTCCGAAGTATGGGGCGAGTTATCCCAGGCAGCCGGCGCCGCTGAACGCCTGAGCGAATTGCTGGACGAGGTTCCCGACATTCGGACTCCAGAATCTCCCAAGACGCTGCCTTCTCCCGCAATCGGTGACATCCGCTTTGACGATGTTCACTTTGCCTACCCTGCCCGGCCAGACACATCCGCGCTCACCGGAACCAGCTTTCATGTGAGGCCAGGTGAAACAGTGGCCGTAGTCGGTGCATCCGGTGCCGGCAAGTCGACATTGTTCTCGCTGATCCTGAGATTTTACGACACCACCAGCGGCAGCGTGATGATCGATCACGTCGATGTCCGCGAGGCTGACCCAGCAGATGTCCGCAGTCGCATCGCGCTGGTTCCGCAGGATGTGACAATCTTTGCAGGCTCCGTCGGCGACAACATCGCTTTCGGTCGGCCAGGCGCCATCCAGGCCGACATTGAGGCAGCTGCTCAGGCAGCTCAGGCACACGACTTCATCATGGCTCTGGACAAGGGCTATGACACGCCTGTCGGCGAGCGAGGCATTACCCTTTCGGGCGGTCAGCGCCAGCGTGTGGCAATTGCCCGGGCGATCCTGCGCGATGCACCTATCCTGCTGCTGGACGAAGCCACATCGGCGCTGGACGCGGAAAACGAAACCCTGGTGCAAAAAGCCCTTGAAGGGCTGATGCTCGACCGCACGACAATCGTCATCGCCCACCGCCTCGCAACCGTGCTGCGCGCTGATCGCATTCTGGTGATGGACAAGGGCCGAATCGTCGAGGAAGGCAATCACGCCGAGTTGGTGGCCCGTGGCGGCCTCTACGCTCGCCTTGCCCGGCTGCAATTCGAGCATGGGGCCGAGGCGCTTACTGCGGGACCCGTCGAAGCATAATCGACAGCCGGCAAATAATTCCTCCAACTGCCCGCGTCATTGTTGATAAACCCACCAAATCAGGGTAATTATCTGGCGTTCGTCTGGAAGCCACGCGGGGGGCGGGACCTCTGTCCGCGGGTTATAACGGGAACATTCATAAGGTGTATCCACAATGCGGAATGACGCGGAGTGGCGAACCCTGCTCTTGGCAGGCGTTTGCTATGCTGTGTGGTTGTTGCTGGCTTTCGGATGGACTGACTTGCCGGACGTGTTTCGTGTCCTGCTGCTGATCCCCACCATCACACTGCATTCCTCTCTTCAACATGAATTTTTGCACGGCCATCCATTCAGGAACCAAAGCTTTAATGACCTTTTGATCTCTCCGCCAATAGGAGTGCTGGTACCTTATCTGCGCTTCAAATCCTGCCACCTCACCCATCACATCAACGAAAACATCACCGACCCCTATGATGATCCGGAGAGCTATTATCTGGACCGGAACGCCTGGACCACCGTACCCGGTTGGTTAAAGCGCCTGCTCGTTGCCAACAACACGTTGATCGGCCGCGTCACGCTGGGACCCGCGCTAGCCACTATCGGCTTTGCCCGCAGCGAGCTTGGCCGCATCAAAAGCGGCGACCGGGCCATCCTTACAACATGGCTGGGTCATATTCTGGCAACAGCAGTGTTGTTCTGGCTGATCGCCATCTTGGGCAGCCTTTCCCCGGCAGCCTATTTCATAGCCGCCTATTTTGGCATGGGACTGCTGATGGTGCGCTCCTTCATCGAGCATCAGGCGGTGGAGAAAGCCAACCAGCGTTCGGTGATCATCGAAACACGTGGGCCTTTGAGCCTGCTGTTTCTCAACAACAACTTCCACTCGGTGCATCATGCTTATCCATCGCTTGCCTGGTACCGCATCCCCGCGTTTTTCAAGGAGAACCGGGCGCGCTTCCTGCGGATGAATGGCGGCTACCGCTATGAGAGTTACTGGGATGTGTTTCGACGGTTCGCGTTCCGGCCCAAGGAACCGGTAGCGTGGCCTATAGAGCCCGCCCGCAAACGCCATGGCGACCACACGTGACGGATCTCCAGCACCAAACAGACGGCACTGGAAGCTGTGCCGTCTCATTGCCCATGTACGACTGGCCGGAGATCCGCGAGGCGACTGACAGGCATTGGCTCGCAATACGTCGGCAATTGTCACAACGGGGAATCGAGGCACCTCATGTCCTTGATCGGAAGTCTGATCCGGAACATCTGTGGAACAATCCTGCATTGCTCCTGTCCCAGACCTGCGGCTACCCATACGCTAACATGCTGGTGGACAAGGTGGCACTGGTGGGAACTCCGGCCCATGCCATCACTGGCGCTGCACCCGGCAGCTATTTCAGCGTCCTGGTGGCACGCAAGACCCAGCCACCGGAGCATCTGGTTGATCTGGCCGGCAAGCGCTTCGCTTACAATATGCAGCATTCACAATCCGGATTTGCAGCCCCTGTCCGGCTGCTTGCCGCTGCCGGGCTGGCGTCCCTCCCGGAACCGCTGATAACCGGCGCGCACCGCGCATCAATACGCGCTGTTGCGGATGGCAAGGCAGACTGGGCAGCCATTGATGCCGTCA
This sequence comes from Hoeflea sp., assembly GCA_051251555.1. Taxonomy (GTDB): domain Bacteria; phylum Pseudomonadota; class Alphaproteobacteria; order Rhizobiales; family Rhizobiaceae; genus Hoeflea. Next base: position 14,651 of record JBPOEW010000005.1, on the reverse strand, counting down.
CTTGGGAATTGGCAAAGCGCCACGAGCCGGCTTCACAAGACCTGACAGTCTTTGCCACAACGCTCGAAACACCTGCCTTGCCGCTGATCACCAGTCTTCACCATGCCAACCAAGCAAGCAGCATTGCAGATGCGTTTGAGGCAGCAATCACGGAATTGGACGAACAGACCCGTGATGCTGTCCTCATCACTGGGCTAACGCGGTTCAGGGCAGAGAACTATGCACCACTGGCAGCGCCGCTTCCCGTATCCCAAGTATTTCCGAACCTAGCCTGAGGTCGTGACTGAAAGACCGAACCGCTCTAGATCAGCGCTCGGTCAGCTTGAGTTCAATCCGCCGATTGGTCGCGCGGTCAACGTCGGTATCGCCTTCGGCAATCGGCTGGAACTCGCCAAAGCCGGCTGCGACCAGGCGGTTGGCCGGAACGCCTTCGGTGACCAGATATTTGACCACCGATGTTGCGCGTGCGCTCGACAGCTCCCAGTTGTCCGCATAGCGGCCATTGCCCGACAACGGCACGTTGTCCGTATGACCATCTACGCGCAGCACCCAGTTAATTTCGTCAGGGATTTCTCGCGCCAGCTCGATGATCGCTGCGGCAAGTTTGGCCATCTGCTCCTTGCCGGCAGGATTGAGTTCATTGCCACCTGACGGAAACAGCACTTCCGACTGGAACACGAAGCGGTCGCCGACTACGCGCACATCCTCGCGGCTGGACAGGATTTCGCGCAAGCGGCCGAAGAAGTCGGACCGGTAGCGGTTCAGCTCCTGTACCCTTTGTGCCAAGGCCACATTGAGGCGACGGCCCAGATCAGCGATCTTCGCCTGGGTTTCCCGATCCTTGCTCTCGGAGACATCAAGTGCATCCTCAAGCGCGGCAAGCTGGGTTCTCAGTGCCGAAATCTGCTGGTTGAGCAGATCAACCTGATTGAGTGCCCGCTGAGACACCTTCTTTTCCACATCAAGTGTTTCCGACAATGTGCTGATCTTGGCTTCTGCCGCACTGCTTGCGCCTGATCCGCTGGCGAGCAGTTCCTGCAGCCTTGACCGGTCCGATTCCGCTTCTGATAGCGAGGCCTGCAAATTGGCCAGCGTGTCCTCAAGGTCTTGCGAGCCCGAACGCTCAAGCGCCAGCAGCTGGGTCAGTTCATTGATCTGGCTGTTGAGCCGGTTGAGCACCTGGTCCCGGCCGGAAATTTCGCGCGACAGGAAAAACTGCGCCAAAACAAACACCGTGAGCAGAAACATGATGGCCAGAAGCAGCGTCGACAAGGCATCGACAAAACCCGGCCAGTAGTCGACCGTCCGCTCCCGCCGCCGGTTTCGTGCCAGCGCCATGGCCTATTTGTCCCCGATCTTGTCGGCAAGCTTGTCCAGCGTCTCGCGCAACCGCCGCGATTCAACCTGCTGCGCCTCGATCCAGTCCCTGAGCATCTGCTGCTCGTTGCGCATGTTTTTCACCAGCCCCTGAATCCCTTCCGCCAGACTGGCCATCGCGGCCGTTGTCCGCGGCGTCATGCCGGACTCTTGCGACAGAGACTGCATCCGTTCGGACAGCATCCGGATTTCTTCGGTCGTTCCGGAGTTTTCCGCGGCCACCACCATGCCCGAATCCAGATCCGTCATCGTCGACAACCAGTTTTCAAGCTCGGTGTAGAACCGGTTCTGGGCACGGCCCGCTTGCAGGTCGAGAAAGCCCAGCACCAGCGATCCGGCAAGACCAAACAGAGACGAGGAGAACGCCGTTCCCATACCGTCCAATGGCGCAGACAGACCACTCTTCAGTGTGGACAAAACGTCTTCAGTGCCGCCGGTCCCCGGATCCAGCGACTGGATCACCTGATTGATCGAGCCGATTGTGCCAAGCAGGCCCCAGAATGTGCCAAGCAGGCCGAGAAAAACCAGAAGTCCTATGAGATAGCGGGATGTGTCGCGGGATTCATCAAGCCGTGTGCCGATCGAATCAAGAATCGACCGCAGCGACGAGGTCGACAACGCCATTTCCTGTCGGCGGCCAATCAGCGCCCGCATCGGCGCAAGCAGCACCGGATCACGTCCGACCTTCTCCGCATCCCCCGTGGCGCGCAGTGAATTGACCCAGCGTACTTCCGGACGAAGCCTGAGCACATGGGTGAACACCAGAAGCGCACCAATGCCCAAAACTCCGATAATAAGTCCGTTCAGGCCCGGATTGGCAAGAAAAGCCGTATGAATCTGCCGGTAAAGAATGGCCGCAACAAATCCGGAGAGGATGAGAAAGATCATCATGCTCCAGAAAAATACGAGTGGACTGGATAGCTTGTGCGGATCCGCACCGCTGCCGTCTTCGGAGATACCCCATCCAGACATCGTCAGTTTTGCCATGCGTTTTCCGTCCCGGCCCTTGTTCCAAATAAAAAAAATCAGGTCCCAAATCAAATGATCAGGCGGAGACTAACCGATAATATGGCGGAAATGAAAGCATGCTTTCAAAACAACGCTGTGACGTTGGCCTCAGGCTTTCGGGACCGGCCGCTGCACAAGCTCAAGAAGCCCCTTGAGGATGTACTCATTGCCTGCGGCAACCGACCTGCTACCGAACATGTCGGTTCCACCCTTGGTGTCGGACACAAACCCGCCTGCTTCCCGGATCAACAGGATGCCTGCAGCCATGTCCCAGGGTTCAAGCGGTGTTTCCCAAAACCCGTCAAGCCTGCCCGCAGCGACGTAAGCCAGGTCAAGCGCTGCTGCCCCCATGCGCCGGATGCCGGCGCATTCGCCCATCACATGACGCAATTCAACCAGGAACTTGCCGTGATGTCCGCGCCCGAGATGCGGGACACCAGTGCCGATCACCGCATCCGACATAGCCTTGCGTCCGGCTACCCTCAGACGGCGGTCATTGAGAAACGCTCCACCGCCACGCTCGGCAGTATAAAGCTCGTCCGTGGAGGGGTTATAGATAACCCCGGCAACGATCTCGCCATTGCGCTCAAGCGCGATGGACACCGCAAAATGCGGCATGCCGTGCAGGAAGTTCGTGGTGCCGTCCAATGGATCGACAATCCAGCGGTGTGCGCCGTCAGTGCCTTTTTGCTCAGAGCTTTCCTCACCCATGAACCCGTAGGTCGGACGCGCCCGCATCAATTCGGTCTTGATGATGGTTTCGGCCTTGCGGTCTGCCTGGCTGACATAATCGGCTGGTCCCTTGAGCGAGACCTGCAGATTTTGCACCTCGCCAAAGTCGCGCGCAAGCGAACGTCCGGCCTTGAGCGCCGATTGAACCATTACATTGAGAAGGGCTGAACGCGCCATCTTGGTTTTTCCTTGGTGTCGGCGGCGCGATGCACAAACGCGCCTTACGCCGGTATCTCAGGGCTCGAAGCGGACCATGGTCTTGCGACCGGTTTAGTCAGCGCGGCGCAGATAGGTCAATTCATTGGTGTCTACTATCACCCGCTCACCGGACGAGATGAACGGCGGCACCAGAATGCGCACGCCGTTTTCAAGGATCGCAGGCTTGTAGGACGATGCCGCAGTCTGGCCCTTGACCACCGGATCGGCTTCCGCGATTGCCAGCGTTACATGATCCGGCAGGGCGATACCGATCGGACGCTCTTCATGGAGTTCGACTGTTACCATCATGCCGTCCTGCAGGAAGGCGCGGCGATCGCCGACAAAATCCTTCTGCAGTTCAAGCTGCTCATAGCTTTCCAGATCCATGAATACCAGAGCTTCGCCCTGCTCGTAGAGGAACTGGAAATCTTTCTGCTCGAGCCGGATACGCTCGACCGTCTCGGATGCCCGAAACCGTTCGTTGAGCTTGGTGCCGTCGATGAGGTTCTTCATCTCGACCTGATTGAAGGCGCCGCCCTTGCCGGGCTTCACCGCATTGGTTTTCACCACGGCCCACAAGCCGCCATTGTGCTCAAGCACGTTGCCGGGGCGAATTTCGTTTCCGTTGATTTTCATGAGAGCGTTCCGCGTCAAGCTTTGTCCGGGCCCGGTTTTCGGCCCCGCTTGGCGGCCTCAAGACCACAAAAACCGGAGCTTTTCAAGTCTGCGCCTTGTGACAGCCGCTTCAGGCAGCTGAATCAACGCTTGCCGAACTTGTTTGCAGCCTCGATCGCCTGCTTTTGCTCTTCTTCGGTCAGTCCCTGGTAAAAATCGTCAAGCGCCCTGTCGTCATAGCCTGCGCGACGCGACACTATATACCACTTACCTGCCTCAACCGGATCACCACTGGTCCCGATCGCATTGATGTGCAACACAGCCATCCGGTTCTGGGCCACCACATTGCCCCGTGTTGCGGCGACCTCCATCCAGTGAAATCCCGCCTCATAATCTTTCGGGCCGCCGATCCCGTCAATCAGCCAGATAGCGTAGTCCAGCTGCGCGGTATCATAGCCGGCACGCGCTGCCTTCTCCATGATTTCGCGAGCCTTTGCCCGTTTTTCGTCAGAAACACCGTCGGTATTGCGATAAATCTGTGCAAGCGCGTATTGCGCATCCGCAACACCCTGCTCGGCAGCTTTCTCGAAATAGGGCAGCGCCTCGAATATTCCGGTACTACCGGGCTTCTGGGAAACCAGAAACTGCGCATGGTTGAACTGGGCAAACGCATTTCCTGCATCCGCCGCCTTCTTCATCAGTTCTTCGGCCTTTTCCAGGTCGGCCTCGACATATTTGCCCTCAAGCAGCATCAAACCGTATTTGAACTGCGCAGAGGCATCACCGCTTTCGGCAGCCTGTCTGTACCAGAATGCGGCATCATCCATACTGCGCGCCACACCGAGCCCGGCGGCAAACAATTCCGCAAGCAAGGTCTGTGCGGCCGGATCCCCGAGCTGTGCACGCGGCAACGCCAGTTCCATCGCAGTGAGATAATAGCCGCGCTGAAAGGCGCCAAAGGCTCGCAAAGTGGCGTCTGCAGGTGTTTTGTCGTCGGTCACCTCAGCAGCCGGCGCAGTCTCGCCGTCAGCGGTCTGGGCGAGCGAAGACCCGCTGGCCAGCGCCAACATCAAAACCAACGGAAACACTCTGGATGATCGGCAAACCATGGAAACCATCCTGCGGGAAGTCAAAACGTCTAACTCGGACATTTTGCCCATTATCGGCCTAACCGTGGCGCTTTTTCGTCAAGGGTCGCATTGATTTCAGCAACAATCCGCGCAGCATTTGCGGGATCGGCAAAAACCGCCTTGCCGAAAACGATGAACTCGGCTCGGGTTTGCACCATCTCTTCTGCAAACGCGATGCTTGTTCCACCCATCAGCAGACAGGGAATCTCGATCATGTCGGCCCACCATTCCGCCAGCGCGATGTTCTTGGAATGCGGTTCCGGTTTGATGTCGCCACCAATTGATCCGAATATCACATAGTCCGGCTGGGCCTCGCCGATCGACAGCGCAGCATGACGTTCGCGCGCATTGCCTCCACCGACAATCAGGCCTGGAGCGTGACGTTCGACAGCCTCCTTCATCGCTGTTGGCCCTACTTCGATGTGCAATCCGTCGGGCTGCACCCGTCCTGCAACCCGGGAATCGCCAGAGACAAGGGCGGCAGCACCCGCGGCTTGAATGACCGGGATCAGAGCTTCACAGCGTTTCTGGAAGCTTTTTTCGTCCAGATCGTTTTGCGGAATGATCACGGAGGCAACATCGCCGCCACGGAGCGCATCTCCCGTCACGGCCGCCAGTTCAGCGGCATCGGCAATATCTGGAGTCACGAGAACAAGGCGGCAACGGTTGATGGCGTCGGTCATGGAAGATCCTGTCGGAGTCGGCGCTGAAAGCCGATATGGCCAATTGAGTGCAAAGGGGATAGACCGGCGCGGCATAAGGATCAACCACCACGATGATGACTGACCCGTTCTTCTATGCGACAGCCATTCCAGCTGTGATCCTGGTGGGCCTATCCAAAGGTGGTTTCGGCGGCGCCATGGCACTGTTGGGCATGCCGCTGATGGCTTTGGCTATTTCGCCGGTGCAAGCCGCCGCGATTCTGCTGCCAATCCTTGTTGTCATGGATATGATCACCCTGTGGAGCTGGCGTAGCCACAAGGATATCACGACGTTGCGCATCATGGTGCCTTTTGCTCTGATCGGCGTCGGCATCGGCTGGTTGACAGCCGCCTGGGTCACGGTGCCGATCATCAGGCTTATCGTCGGGATGCTGGCATTGTGGTTTGTCTGGCAATATGTGATGCACAAAGTGTTTGCGGCAGACAAGGCTGAAAAGCCGGCGCCGTGCGGGCATCGTCCGGCCCAAGGCATGTTCTGGGCAACGTTCTCAGGCTTCACCAGCTTCGTCGCTCACGCAGGCGGACCACCCTACCAGATGTACACATTGCCGCTCCGCCAGGATCCCAAGACCTACACCGGCACCAGTGTCCGCTACTTCGCAATCGTCAATGCCACCAAGCTGGTGCCCTATTTCGCGCTGGGACAGCTCGACTATACAAACTTGTCCACTTCGCTGGTTCTGGCGCCATTGGCCCCGGTGGCGACATTAACCGGAGCCTTAATCGTCCGGCGCATGAAGCCCGACATCTTCTATCCCTTCATGTACGTGATGGTGCTGCTCGCTGCATTGAAGCTGATCTGGGATGGTGTCATTCATCTATTGGCTTGATGACAACACCGCTTCGAGGTGCTTTGATGTTGGTCAGCAAATGACTTTCTGCATGGGAATTAGACCTTGAGCGCCAATCCTTACGAAACCGATCTCGACCGCAACTCCGCCAACTATCAGCCGCTGACGCCACTGGCGCATCTTGAGCGCGCAGCGCTGATCCATCCTGACCACATAGCCATCATCCATGGCGCGATGCGCATGAGCTATCGCACCTTCTTGGATCGCTCCAAGCAGCTTGCCAACGCATTGTCAGGGATGGGGCTTTCCAAGGGCGATACCGTCTCGGTGATGCTGTCGAACACGCCGGCAATGCTCGAGGCCCACCACGGCGTGCCGATGATCGGCGCGGTTCTGCATTCCATCAACACCCGGCTTGATGCTCAGGCCATCGCATTTCAGCTTGATCACGCCGACTGCAAGGTCCTCATCGTCGATCGCGAATTCTCCGCTGTCATGGCCGAGGCGCTGACGCTCTGCGAAGCCGACCCTGTGGTGATCGATTATGACGACACCGAGTACCCCGAAGACGCTCCGTTTCCCAAGGGCGAGCGCATCGGTTCGCATGATTATGAGGAATTCGTCCGCGCCGGGTCACCGGATTTCACCCGGACCCTGCCTGATGATGAATGGGAATCCGTCTCGCTGAACTATACATCCGGCACGACAGGCAACCCCAAGGGCGTGGTCTACCATCACCGTGGCGCAGCCATGATGGGTTACTCCAATGTCATTGCATCAGGAATGGGACGACATCCGGTCTACCTGTGGACCCTGCCGATGTTTCACTGCAATGGCTGGTGTTTTCCCTGGACACTCGGGGTGGTCGGCGGCACCCATGTCTGCCTGCGCTGGGTCCGCGCCAAGGCCATGTATGATGCCATTGCCGATCATGGCGTGACCCATCTGTGCGGAGCACCGATTGTGATGTCGACGCTGCTGAACGCGACCGAGCAGGAAAAACGCGAGTTTTCCCAGACCGTCAGCTTCAACACCGCCGCCGCCCCTCCACCCGAGGCAGTCCTCGCCGGCATGGCCGACGCAGGTTTCGAGGTTGTTCATCTTTATGGGCTGACCGAGACCTACGGACCCGCTGTCGTCAATGAATGGAAACGGGAGTGGTCAGAACTGGATCGCGGTGCCCGCACCACCAAGAAGGCCCGTCAGGGTGTGCGCTACCCGGCGCTCGAAAACCTGGCGGTGATGAACCCTGCGACCATGGAAAATGTGCCTGCCGACGGCGAAACCATCGGCGAAGTCATGTTCCGCGGCAATATCGTCATGAAGGGTTACCTGAAAAATCCCGCGGCCAGCGAAGAGGCTTTCCGCGGCGGCTGGTTTCACTCCGGCGATCTTGGTGTCATGCACCCTGACGGTTATCTGCAGCTCAAGGACCGTTCAAAGGACATCATCATTTCGGGCGGCGAAAACATCTCGTCGATCGAGGTCGAGGATGCGCTCTACAAGCATCCCGGGATCATGGCTGCGGCAGTAGTGGCCAGGCCCGATGACAAGTGGGGAGAAACCCCGTGCGCTTTCATTGAACTGCGGCCCGGCCACAGTTTGAGCGAAGCGGAAGTCATCGAGCATTGCCGTGGATTGCTGGCGAGATTCAAATGCCCGAGAACTGTTATCTTCCATGAAGTGCCCAAGACATCGACCGGCAAGATCCAGAAATACCTGCTGCGCGACCAGGCCAAAAACCTCAGCTCTTCCTGAAGCTGCCCTGCACATAAATCATGCTGCGCTTCAGTGCTTGAGAGGCCTTTTGTGTTCGTGCTTTCAAGACTTTGAGCCAGACGTGAAATAAACAACGCCACGCAGTTTGCGCCGCACACAAAAGACTTGCCGGTCCAGATTGTTTAAATTAGCTTGCATGCATGACCATGGATGCTTTTCAAGCTATTGCCGATCCCAACAGACGTTATCTTCTGGAGGAATTGCGCCGCCAGCCGCGTACGGTCAACGAACTGGCAGAGGGCCTGCCAATCAGCAGACCTGCTGTTTCACAACACCTCAAGGCGCTGCTTGAAAGCAATCTGGTGACTGTTACAAGTAAGGGTACCCGGCGGATCTACACGGTCCGAACCGATGGGTTTACGCGCCTCAATCTCTGGGTCGACCAGTTCTGGTCCTGACCTCATCCATGCTCCAGCAAGTCCATTCTTGGGAGCGTCGCTCGATTAATTAGACCCATTCTGTTGGATGACGACGCTCTAAAGCAATGTCGAAAGCTCCCCGAGCTCGGCGCGCTTATTGCCGGATCCATCAAGGATCACGGTCGACTTGTTCGGGAAAGCAAAAAGGCGCGGGAAACTTCCCGCGCCTGCTGTCATCCTTGTGTCATGCTAATCTGGTCAGTGTTGCGTATCGGCTCGAAGGCGGTTGATCTCATCCTTCAGCCGAAGCTTGCGTCGTTTGATATCCACAATCATATCGTCATGAACGGATGGCTGGGATTGCACCGTGCGGAGTTGGGCCTCCAGTTCGCCATGCTTTTTTTCAAGCGTGGCAAGGTGAGCATCAATCGACATAAGCGACTCCTTTGTTGGGCTGCGCCGGCGCCGGAACACCGGTGCAAATCGTTTGTTGACACCACGGAGTGTGCCACGCCTTTTCCCATTTGTCGAAGATCATTTCTTCAACAGGGATAACTTCCCGTTACACCAGTTTTTATGGTACGAGCGCCCGCATGACACCAAAGTCGGACCAGGCGCCGACAGGATGCGTTTAACGGGGAAACTGCATGTCCAATCAGGAACAGGCGGAGCTTCGCATGCTGGTGGCGCGTTTGCGCCATGAGCACGAAGACTTCGACGCCGCCATCAATGCAATGATTCAGGTTGGCTGTGACCAACTGCGTGTTCAGCGGATGAAGAAAAAGAAGCTGGCTATCAAGGACAAGATCATTGAAATCGAAGACCAGATTATACCGGATATAATTGCCTGACCGGGAGCACCCCATGGCCCAAACCGAACAACCAAAGGTCGCCGTTATCATGGGCAGTCAATCCGACTGGCCAACCATGAAACATGCCTCGGAAACGCTAGATGAGCTTGGGATCTCGCACCGACCACTTATCGTATCGGCGCACCGGACACCCGACCGCCTGGTTTCATTTGCCAAGTCTGCCCGTGCTGAAGGCTACAAGGTGATTGTTGCTGGCGCCGGTGGTGCGGCACATCTGCCCGGCATGACAGCCGCTTTCACCCCGCTGCCTGTATTCGGAGTTCCGATCGAATCCAAGGCGCTATCGGGCCAGGACAGTCTTTTGTCGATCGTTCAGATGCCGGCCGGCATTCCTGTTGGAACCCTGGCGATCGGAAAACCTGGCGCCATCAACGCAGCTCTGCTTGCAGCAAGCGTGCTTGCACTCTCCGACGAAGCCCTGGCCCTAAGGCTCGATGCCTGGAGGCAAGCGCGAACCGACGCGGTGGCTGACCAGCCGGTAGATCAACCATGAGCACCGAGGCACTCGCACCCGGCTCGGTCATCGGAATTATCGGCGGCGGGCAATTGGGCCGGATGCTTGCCATGGCAGCTGCCCGGCTCGGATACGAAACGATCATTCTGGAGCCCGACGCCAATGCCCCGGCGAAGCAAGTCGCTAACACCCAGATTGTTGCTGATTATAATGACCCGGCAGCGTTGCAGCAATTGGCCGATCTTTGCGACGTGGTTACCTATGAATTCGAGAATGTACCGGTCAAAGCGGTTCAATGGCTCGAATCCCGCGTCGCGGTCAGACCTGGATCAAAAGCTCTTGAAGTTGCTCAGGACCGTTTGCTTGAAAAAACCATGGCCCGGCAACTGGGCGCCGAAACTGCACTGTTCGCCGCCGTCTCGAGACGTAGCGAATTAGAAGGTGCCATCGCCATCACCGGATTGCCGGCTGTGTTGAAAACAACGCGGCTCGGCTATGATGGCAAGGGACAGGCAAAGTTGGTGCGTCCTGATGATGCCGACACTGCGTTCGCCGCCATGCAGGGCCAAATGGCCATTCTCGAATCCTTCGTCCACTTCGAATGCGAGGTTTCCGTTGTTGCCGCCCGCGGTCTCTCCGGCGAAGTTCGCGCGTTTGACGTTTCAGAGAATGTTCACCGCAACCACATCCTGCACACTTCCACCGTGCCCTCCGGTCTCGGTGCTGAGGCGCAAACCGAGGCCCTCAGAATTGCGTCAGCTATCGCCGCGCATCTGGACTATGTCGGGGTTTTTGCCGTCGAGTTCTTCGCCGTACGCGAGGATGGCAAGCATCGGCTGCTGGTCAACGAAATCGCACCGCGGGTACACAATTCAGGCCACTGGACAGAAGCCGCCTGCGCCATATCGCAGTTCGAGCAGCATATTCGCGCCATTGCCGGCCTTCCTCTTGGCGACACAAGACGCCATTCCGATTGCGTGATGGAAAATCTCATCGGTTCCGACATAAATAACGTCGTTGAATTGGCGGGCGAGGCGAATGCCGTTCTGCATCTTTATGGCAAGTCCGAAGCACGTCCGGGCCGAAAAATGGGCCACGTCACCCGGATAGGCGCACAAATCGAGCCAGTTAGGCGCGATCAGGACGGGAAAAAGCCACCCCATAGTTGACAGCAAATGTCCGAGGGGCTACATCCCCTGCCAACCGATGAGCGCGTCCTTGCTGGCGCGCTTTTGATTGATGAGGCGGCTTTGCCGCCCGGATAACACGCGGATCAGAACAATGAAGATCAGAAATTCGCTTAAAGCGCTTAAAGCTCGTCACCGTGACAACCAGTTGGTTCGTCGCAAAGGCCGGGTCTACATCATCAACAAGCAGAACCCACGCTTCAAGGCCCGCCAGGGCTGAAGTTGAGGGCCGTCAGGCTTTCACCAAAATTTGCATTTGATATTTGGCGCAGACGGACTAGTTTTTCGTCATGCGCCATTTTTCGTATTCAAAAATCGCTCCCAGTGTCTTCGCAGCTTTCATATGCTTCAACGCTGAGAATATGTCGGCTTTCGCCGAGACCGGCACCCTGGTCGCGGCTGCAGATCAGCCCGCCGATACGCTCGATTCGCTCTTCGCGGAGCTCAAGCGCGAGCGAAAAGACAGCCAGGCCAAGCGAATCAGTGAGCGCATCTGGGCCAAGTGGCGCGATTCAGGCAGTGCCACAGCGAACCTTTTGATGCAGTGGGCCGACAAGGCTGTCGCTGAACACAAGAACGGCTTGGCTCTCGACCTGCTTGACCAGGTCGTCGTTCTGATGCCGGAATATGCCGAAGGCTGGAATCGCAGGGCCACGTTGAATTATGCAATGGGCAACCATGGCAAATCCATGTCCGACATCGCCCGTGTCCTCAGGCTCGAACCGCGCCATTTTGGCGCCATCTCAGGCATGGCCGCCATACTCGCGGCATCGGGAAATGACGAACTCGAGCTGCGGGCCTGGGAGCAGGTGCTGGAGATCTACCCGGCGAACCGGCAGGCCCAGACAAGGATCGGTGAACTGGCGGACAAACTGACAGGCAGCAGGATCTGAAACTTTCCTCCCATGTACCCCGTATTGAACCATACAAGCCGTTCCTGCTACTCAAACCTGTTGGCACTCATTGCTCATGCTCGCTCAAAGTCCGGTCCGAACTGTCTTGATTATTCTGATCGCCATCATTGTCGTGCTGTTGGCGGCGCTCGCTGCCTGGACCCGATCAAAGGCGCGCGAGATCGAGGCACTTTATCCTCCCTCCGGAGAGATGATCGATGTCGGCGGCTACAAGCTCCATGCCGTGCACGTGCCGGCTCCGGCTGACGCAGATCTGCCGCCGCTCGTGTTCATCCACGGCGCGAGCGGCAACTTGCTGGATCAGTCAGTGCCGTTCCGGCCCAAGCTTGAAGGTAGGGCGGAATTGCTGTTCATTGACCGCCCTGGCCATGGCTGGTCGGAACGCGGCGGCACTGCCAATGCCACACCCGGCGGACAGGCCGATGCCATCGCCGCCGCCATGAAAGCCAAGGGCATATCCAAGGCCATTATCATCGGCCACTCCTTTGGCGGCGCCATCGCTGCAAGTTTTGCGCTCGCTCATCCGCAGATGACCGCCGGCCTGGTTTTTCTAGCTCCGGCCACCCATTCCTGGCCAGGTGGTATCGCCTGGTATTACGGTTTGACGCAGAGGCCGCTGGTTGGCCCGCTGTTCGCCAACACGCTCGCCCTTCCCGCTGGCCTGACGCGGCTTGAAAGCGGCTCTGCTTGCGTCTTCGCACCCAATCCCATACCCGACGACTACATCGCCACAACCGCGCCTGCGCTGGTGCTCAGACCGCGCGCCTTTCGCAACAATGCAATCGATGTGGCCAATCTCAAACCCTATGTAACCAAGGTCGCGCCGCGCTATCCGGAGATCAAGAGCCCGACTGTGATCATCACAGGAGACAGTGATTCGGTGGTTCTAGCCCACATTCACTCGGAGGGTCTGGCGCGCGACATCGAAGGTGCAGAACTGGTCTGGATCCGCAATCTCGGCCACAAGCCTGATCATGTCACGACAGATCTGGCAGTCCGTGCCATCGAGAAAGTTGCTGGGCAGGATGTTGATCTGAATGCAGCTGCGGCAATGGCCGAAACTTCCCTGGCAGCCGACAACGCCAGCTGCCAGGGTTGATGAGTATGCTCATCCAACCTGATCGAAATCAGATGCCGGTCATCCCGTCGGAACCGATATAGGCAATCCGCAACATGTTGGTCGATCCGGGTGTACCAAGCGGAACGCCGGCTGAAATAATGATGCGGTCACCCGGTTTGCCGAACTCTTCACGGAACGCAATCCGGCAGGCCCGGTCGACCATATCGTCGAGATCGGTTGCATCCTGCGTCACAACGCAATGCAACCCCCACACGATAGAGAGCCGCCGCGCCGTCTGTATCACCGGCGACAGCGCGATTACCGGCACATTCGGCCGCTCACGCGCAGCACGTAGGCCGGTGTTGCCTGACGAGGTATAGCAAACGATTGCAGACAGGTTGAGCGTCTCGGCAATCTGGCGTGCAGCCAGCGAAATTGCATCTGCTCCGGTGGCATCAGGCTGCGGACGCTGGGAATAGATGATGCCAGGATAGTTCGGATCACGCTCCACCTTGCGCGCGATCGACGCCATGGTCAGTACGGCTTCCACCGGATAATCACCGGCCGCCGATTCGGCCGAAAGCATAACAGCGTCCGCACCTTCGAACACAGCTGTTGCGACATCGGACACTTCAGCGCGGGTCGGAACCGGCGCAGAGATCATCGATTCGAGCATCTGCGTGGCAACGACGACAGGCTTTCCGGCCTTGCGGCAGGCACGGGTCAGCTGCTTCTGGATACCTGGAACCGCCTCGATCGGCATTTCCACACCCAGATCGCCGCGCGCAACCATCAGCGCATCGGAAAGCTCGATGATCTCGTCGATACACTCAAGCGCCTGCGGCTTTTCTATCTTCGACATCAGGCCAACACGGCCGCGGGCTATCTTGCGAACTTCGGCAAGGTCCTCGGGACGCTGGATAAACGACAGCGCCACCCAGTCGACATCATCGACGGCCAGAACGGCATCAAGGTCGCTGCGGTCTTTCTCTGTCAGTGCACTGACACCGAGCGTCGTGTCAGGCAGGCTGACACCCTTGCGGTCGGAGATCTTGGTACCGCTGACGACGGTACAGACAATCGATGTCTTGTTGGATTTTACAGCAAGCAGGCTCAACCGGCCGTCATCAATCAGCAACCGGTGGCCCGGCTGTACGGCTTCGAGAATTTCAGGATGCGGCAGATAGACCCGCGTCGCGTCGCCGGGCGTGTCCTTGTTGTCGAGAGTGAAGGTCTGGCCTGCGGTCAGTGTCGCAGACCCTTCCGCAAACTTGCCCACCCGCAACTTCGGCCCCTGAAGATCCGCAAGGATACCGATCGGCCGGCCGCACGTCTTTTCCACCGCCCGGATGCGGCCAACCAGCGTGCGCATCAGCTCATGGCTCGAATGGCTCATGTTGATGCGGAACAGGTCGGCGCCCGCTTCATGCAGTTTCTGGATCATCGCTTCGTC
>JBPOEW010000030.1:0-3017 GCA_051251555.1 Hoeflea sp. | reverse complement strand
CGCAAAGCTTGGGCGGTCAGGCGTTTTGGTCCCTTGGCGGGCTGTTCATGGTTGATACGCCCGAACAACGCAGGCTTGGTATCCGCGACAGTGCAGAACTGGCCCTGCGCGATTGGATGGGGTCCGCCCAGTTCGACCGTCCCGAAGATGCGAACCCGCGCGCCTATGCCACGCGTTTTGTCGAATGGGCCGCTGGCGATATGCGCGGCTGGCTGCACGGGTTGGGCATGCGGTGGTTCCCTGTGGTTGGCTGGGCAGAACGTGGTGGGTCAATGGCGGGCGGCCACGGCAATTCGGTGCCGCGTTTCCACATCACTTGGGGCACGGGCACCGGCGTTGTGGCACCGTTCGCAAAACTAATGCAGGACTATGCCAGCACCGGGCAACTGCACATGGCGTTTCGCCATCAGGTTACCGGGCTTGAGGTCACAAACGGTGCCTTGTGCGGTGTGTCGGGGGATGTGCTTGAAGACACAACCAAGCCGCGCGGTGAAAGTACGAGCCGCACAGTGACCGGCGCGTTTAGCTATCAAGCCGAGGCGGTCATTCTGACCACGGGGGGCATCGGTGCCAACCATGATCTGGTCCGCAAACATTGGCCCGCTGACCGTCTGGGGAACCCGCCACGTCGCATGGTATCGGGCGTTCCTGATTACGTGGACGGTAAGATGCACGGTATTGCGGCGACGGCTGGTGCAGGGCTGATCAACGAAGACCGGATGTGGCACTATTGCGAGGGGGTTGAGAACTGGAACCCGATCTGGCCCAACCACGGCATTCGTATTTTGCCCGGCCCGTCGTCGATCTGGCTGGATGCCAAGGGCGACCGGATGGAGGCCCCCTGTATGCCCGGCTTTGACACGTTGTCGACGCTCAAGCGGATATTGCAGGCGGGCGAACACAGTTGGTTTATCCTAACCCAAAAGATCATCGAAAAGGAATTCGCGCTGTCAGGGTCCGAACAAAACCCGGACCTGACGGATGGCGGTTGGCGTGACGTGCTAAAAGCGCGGCTTGGCAAAGGGGCCACGCCCGCTGTCGAGGCCTTCAAGGAAAATGGCGCTGATTTCATCGTCGCGAAACAGTTGAATGAGCTGGTTGCAGGAATGAATAAACTGACGCCGGATCAACCGCTTGATCTGGACCATGTGCGCAGCCAGATCGCCGCGCGGGATGGGCAGTTGGATAATCCGTTTTCCAAAGATGCGCAGATCACCGCGATCCACGGTGCGCGCAACTATCGGGGGGACAAACTGATCCGCACGGCCAAACCGCATGCCATTCTGGATTCGGACAACGGGCCGCTGATCGCTGTCAGGCTGAACGTCTTGACCCGTAAAAGTTTGGGCGGTATGCATACCGATCTACAAGGCAGGGTGCTGACGCCACAGGGCGGCGTTTTGCAGGGTCTTTTCGCTGCAGGCGAGGTTTGCGGCTTTGGCGGCGGTGGTTATCACGGGTATAACGCGCTTGAGGGGACATTCCTTGGCGGATGTCTATTCTCCGGTCGAATTGCAGGGAAAAACGCATGAACACACCAAAAGACGCAGCTGCACGGCGCGCGGTTAAACCGGTAATCTGCTATCCGGTTGATACGCTTCCTGTGCCCGACATGGCCGGGTACGAGCGGGCGCGCGCGACAATGACCAAGGTGGACGAAGTTCTGGTGCCGCCGCGCGATGCAAGTTGCTTTACCGTGCCTGCGGGGCATTTCTTTCGGATCGTGAGCGTTAAGGGGTCGCAGGTCGGCGATTTGAACCTGTGGGCGCGTGATAACCTGAATGAACGGTTCTATTCTGGCAAAACCCGCGCGCTGCACGGAACGCATATTACGACGGGTCAACGGATGTGGACCAGCTTTCCTTATCTGCGGCCCATGGCGACGATCACCCATGATACACTGGGGTGGTACGGCAAGGATGAATTTGGCGGATCGGTGCATGATGTTATCGGCACGCGCTGCGACCCCTATACCCATCATTTGCTGGCGGGCGGGCAATACCATCATTGCTGTCATTCCAACCTAACCCGCGCTTTGGCGAACCATCTAGGCGTTCCCGTGACCGAGGCCGAGCCGCACGTGCATGATGTGTTGAACGTCTTTATGTGCACCGGATTTACCCGTGACACGGGTCAGTACTTTATGAAGGCCAGCCCGGTGCGGCCCGGGGATTATCTTGAATTCTACGCCGAGATTGATCTGCTGGGCGCATTAAGCGCGTGCCCGGGCGGAGACTGTTCGGCAGAGCATTCTTCGGATGTCGCTGCCTGCTATCCGCTGCTGGTCGAGATTTATGCACCTGAAGCAGGAAGCATGGATGCTGCGGCAGAACCTCTTGTCAGCGGTTATGACCGGTCTCATGGCGCCTAGCGCCTAAACCCCAATGTGGGGTTTAAGCGTACCGACATTTGTTATGCGTCGGGAAAGGCCGCTTTCAGCGCAATCTCGACCATGTCGCCAAAGGATTGTTCACGCTCCGATGCGGGCAATGCTTCACCGGTTTGCAGGTGGTCGCTGACGGTAAGCACAGCCAAGGCCCGGCATTTATGGCGCGCTGCCAAGATATAAAGCTCGGCTGCTTCCATCTCGACGCCCAAGACGCCGTGGCGGACCATCTGTTCATCCAGATCGGGCCGTTCGGCGTAAAACACATCAGACGAATAAATGCCGCCGACGTGGGTTTTGGTATCCATTGTTTGCGCAGCCGTAACGGCAGCTTGCAACAAAGACCAATCGGCACAAGGCGCGAAATTCATTTCGCGGAAAATACCAGAAGAAGGGGACGTGATTGTTGTCGCCGTCATTGCAATGATGACATCACGAATGCCAACATGCGGCTGCATGCCGCCACATGATCCGATGCGGATCAGCGTTTTGGCACCGTAGGTCGAAATCAGTTCATTGGCATAGATAGAAAGCGACGGCATTCCCATTCCGGAGCCTTGAATGGTAACGCGGTGGCCATTCCATGTACCGGTAAAGCCAAGCATACCGCGCACTTCGTTCACAAGTTTGG
>JBPOEW010000029.1:0-3317 GCA_051251555.1 Hoeflea sp. | reverse complement strand
TGCCAGCCGCGCACCAGGTTCATCCCGCCTTCGCTTGCGGTTTTGGCCAGCACCTCGGGGTTGGTCAGCGCAAAGTTCGAGGGGGAGAAAACATCGAGGATCTGGCGCGTGACAAAGGTCACCACGTCTTCATGCTGGCGGGTGACCCCGGCCACGCCGGTTGTCGCGTTCTGCCACCATTGTTGGTTCAGCAAAAACCCCTGCGATATCATGTTGAACGGCCATTGCTGCCACGCTTCATCCTTGAACCGTTTGTCCTGTGGCAGCGGTGTGATGCAGGTTTCGGCCGTATTGGGGTTCTGGGCGCAACGGGCGGCGTGGGTGGTGAAGCGCCACATTTTCTTGCCGGCTTTCTCAAGCAGCTCAAGTTGTTTGCCGGGGGCCGAGGATAGATGCAAAGCCCAGTCTGCATATGCAGCCGCAAGCGCGATAGGGGATATGCCGCCGGTAAAGCGCGCCTGAGCGGCCTTTAGGCCTTTGTCTAATGCTTGTTCCATCGTCGTATGGATATGCGAGCGGCGCTCCAGATCCGGATCGGAATAGGAGGTCGGCTCCGTCCGGGGGCAGGGGCGCGGTGCCACGGGTGTTTCATTATGAAGTGCGGCGACGTTTGCCATCTTCCTGCCCTTTCCAACCAACATGAACCTATCAGTGGGATACAGGCGATCCGCCGGTATGAAATTGACCTGCGTCAATCCTCAAGGCGTTATTTTGCCTGCTCAGGAAAGGGTCGGGTCAGGGGGCGTGATGCGCAAGGCCCGCAGGGCATTCAGAATAACCGCCACGTCAATCACCTCTTGGATCAGCGCGCCTTGGACGGGTGTCAGGTATCCAAAGGCCGCAGCGATCATGCCGATGACGGATAGTCCGATCCCGGCAACCACGCTTTGCAGGGCAATGCCACGGGACCGGCCCGCGATATCCATCCCCATCGCCAACCGATCCACACGGTCGATCAGCAGCACCACATCTGCCGCCTCGGCCGAGGCCGCAGCCCCGCGTGCGCCCATGGCCACGCCCACATCAGCGGCGGCAAGGGCAGGGGCGTCGTTCACGCCGTCGCCAACCATCATCACCGGCCCGTTCTTGCGTTCGGTCAGCACCAGCAGCACCTTTTGTTCAGGTGTGAGATCGGCCCTGATCGCGTCGAGCCCTAGATCCTTGGTCACTTGTTCCGCCACAGCGGCGCGGTCGCCTGTGGCAAGCATGATCCGGCGAACCCCAATCCGGCGCAGGCTGGCCAGCATGGCCGCAATTCCCTCGCGCAGCGGGTCCGCCATCACCAGATGCCCTGCCATCGCTCCGTCCACGGCCACAGCAACGACAACCGACCCTGCCGTTCGTGACAGATCGCTGCTGCTTGTGGCACCCACCTGATGCGTCACAAACCCGTCGCCACCGACGATGACATCGCGCCCCTCGATACGGCCCGAAAGGCCTTCGCCCGGTGCCTCGACCACCTGAGACGGAAAGGGGAGCGGGAGGTTGCGTGCCTTTGCAGCGGCGACGATGGCCTGCGCCACGGGATGGGTCGAGGTCTGGTCAAGCGCTGCGGCAAGGCCGAGTATGTCATCCTCGGAAAGGTCGGCGTGGGTTTGAATGGCAACGATGCGGGGCCGCCCGTCGGTCAAGGTGCCGGTTTTATCCAAGATCAGCGTCTGAATGCGCGCCATCTTTTCCAACACGCCGGACCCTTTGATCAATACCCCGAAATGCGCGGCGCGTGACAGCCCTGCGACCAATGCAACCGGCACGGCAAGGATCAGCGGGCAGGGCGTCGCGATCACCAACACGGCCACGGCGCGGATTGGGTCGCCGGTGAACCACCACGCCGCAAAGGCGATTGCGACCGTCACCACCAGAAAGCCGAGCGACCAACGATCAGCCAGCCGCGCCATGGGCGCTTTGGACCGTTGGGCTTCCTCTACCAGCCGCATAATGCCTGCATAGGTGCTTTCGCTGGCGCGGTGCGTCGCGGTCAGTTCGAACGGTTCGCCTGCGTTTGTGGACCCGCTGAGGGTCGGATCGCCGCGTGACAGCTTGGCTGGCAAGGATTCCCCGGTAAGGGCCGATGTGTCGACAAAAGCGATGTCAGAGGCAACCGTGCCGTCGACAGCCACCGTGTCGCCCTTGCGGATCAACAGCAGATCACCCGGTTCGATTTCATCTAAGGGAATTTCTTCGAGGCTGCCGTTTTTATGGCGCGTGGCCGTACGCGGGACCCGCGACAGCAGGTCATGCATCTCGCGGCGCGCGCGGCCTTGGGCAAAGATTTCTAGAAAGGTGCCGCCGGAATACATCACCGCGACAACAGCCGCCGCAAGGGTTTCGCCAAAAGCGAGGGCGGCGGACATCGACAGCGCCGCGACAATGTCGAGCCCAACATCACCGCGCGACAAGCTGCGCAAAATCTCGACCAACAGGGCGACCAGAACCGGCACCACCCCGATGACCCAAAACAGCGTCGCCAGATCGCTTTTTCCGGCCAGATAAAAGGCAATGCCCAAGACGAGCCCTGAAACAGCACAGACCAGCAACGCAATTTTCACGAGGTCATCGGTTGCGCGTTTCATATGGCTCTGGTCCTTGGTCAAAGTAATCTGTGGGGTCAGCAAAACGGGGTGCCGGATTAATATACCCCGACACCCCCGATCGGGCATACTGTTATCGTATGGCCCCAGATGATTGAGGCCAAGTGGTTCAGGTTTTCCGGTGCTTTTTCAGCGCGTCCTTAAAGGCCGCTTGGGCCTTTGCATTGGCGGTATCAAACGCCGACCGAGATTCATTCAAAGCGGAGCGCAAGGCGGCCCATGATGCTTTGCCCGCATCGCCCATATTCTCAAGCTTGGCCCCTGCATTCTGGGCAATATGATCCGCTTTGGCGACGGCTGCATCGACCTCGGCGTCGCGTTCTGCCTTGAAATCGGCGGCGGCTTGCTTGATCCGCTCTGCGGCATCGCTCCACGCTTTCTGCTGGGCTTCGGCCTGCGCTTTAAAGGTGTCTTCGATGGCCTCCGTCTTTTCGCCTACGTTCTTCCAATAGGCCTCTACATCGTCCTCAAACGCGTCCCATTCGGCTTCAAGCTTCGCGCTTGTCTGATCCCACGTTTTCGCGTCGTCTTTGTATTCAGCCTTTAGCTTTTTCTTAAACGCATCGCGGTGTTTTTTCATGTCCTTTATCGCCTGTTCGGCAGTCTTGCGGGTGTCTTTTTTGACGTCTTCGGCAGTGTTTTCAAAGACCTTCAACACCGCTTCCATCTCGTCGAGGCGGCTTTTGACCCATTCTTCATAGGGGGAAATGTCGTTTTTCTTTTTCA
>JBPOEW010000028.1:0-3585 GCA_051251555.1 Hoeflea sp. | reverse complement strand
TATCTTGCACAACAAATCACATCCCGAGGCGATGCTCAGGCGCTATCTGACAGCGTAGGGACCAGCTGGACCTTCAACGACTACGGTAAGGCGGCTGATGCCATCGCTGAAACGCTAAAGGCAGCAGGGGTCAAACCAAATGACCGTGTGCTGCTGTTGTCTGAAAACTGCGGTGCCGCTGCTGCCACGATTTTTGGCACATGGAAAGCCGGCGCTGTGATTATTCCGGTCAACGCGCGCCAAACCGAAGGCGAAGTAAAACGCATTCTGGATCACGCGACACCAGCCGCCATTCTGATGACAACGGGCGCATCGCCTGACGCTGTCAAACACGCCGAAAACATGGACGCAAAAGAAGTCACCGGCGCATTCGGAACGATGCATCTGGCCACGCCCATCGCCAGCAACCCTGACGCTGACCTAAGCGATGTTGCCGTGCTGCTGTACACAACCGGCACGACAGGCGACCCCAAGGGCGTGATGCTGACCCATGACAACGTGCGCTTTGGCGGTATGACATCGGCCAACCTGCGCGGCATGGCACCGGGTGATGTGGTTTACGGCGTGCTGCCGCTGACCCATGTTTTCGGCCTGTGTTCGGTTCTGACAGCATCCTGCTATGTCGGTGCCGAAATCCGGCTAGAGGCGCGTTTTTCGGCTGAGAAACTCTATAACGCATTGACGTCGGGGGTGAACTTCCTATCCGCCGTGCCGCAGATGCACGCGCTGCTGATGCAATACACCAAGGAAAAAGGCCTGACGCATCTGAACTCAAAAACGCTGCGCTATGTCTCGTCTGGGGCGGCACCGCTTGATCCTGCATGGAAGCGCAAAGCCGAAGGGTTTTACGGCGTCGCCATCCAGAACGGCTATGGCATGACCGAAACCGCCGCCGGTACGTCCGCGACCTCGAACCCGATCGGGTCGCCCGACGTGTCCGTCGGCCCGCCATTGGCAGGGATCGAGGTCAAGATTGATGACACAGTCGAAGGCGGCGGTGTCGGCACGGGCGAGGTAATGACGCGCGGCCCGCAGATCATGAAAGGCTATTACAAGAACCCGACCGAGACCGCGAAAGTGGTCGACGCGGACGGCTGGCTGCGCACTGGCGATCTGGGCAAGCTGGACGAGAACGGTTTTCTGCACATTTTGGGCCGCTCGAAAGAGTTGATCATTCATGGCGGGTTCAACGTGTATCCCCCCGAGGTCGAAGCCGCGATCAACGACCATCCGCAAGTGATCCAATCCGCCGTGATCGGACGCAGCAAAGATGGCGACGAGGAAGTGCTGGCCTTTGTGCAAATCGCAGAGGGTGACAGTCTGGACCCCGACGACCTGCGCGCTTTTGTGCGCGAGCGGCTGACCGGCTATAAACGGCCCAAGCATATCATCATTGGCACCGCCCTTCCGGCAGCGCCAACGGGCAAGATCTTGAAGCACAAGCTGCTCGAGACATTCAAAGATCAAATGGCCTAAGCTTGCTCGTATCACAAAAGAAAGGCCGGACCCTGTAGTGGGGCACCGGCCTTTTTCGTTCTTAGTCTCGGTGTTGCTTAGCGTTTAGACGTACACACCTGTCGCCGCTTCGCGGATCGCGCGGATGTTATCGCCGTATGGGCCGGGGTTCGATACGGACCCGCCCCGAAACACGGCAGAGCCTGCAACCAGAACATCGGCACCCGCCTGTGCGACAGTGGGGGCTGTGTTCACATCCACGCCGCCATCAATTTCAATATGGATCGGACGGTCGCCAATCATCGCACGCAGCGTTTTGATCTTGTCAGACATGTCGATGAATTTCTGCCCGCCAAAGCCGGGGTTCACTGTCATCACGCAAACCAGATCGGTGATGTCCAGCAGATGTTCAACAGCCGAGGCTGGCGTGCCGGGGTTCAGCGCCACACCCGCCTTGGCACCCGCGCCACGGATCGCTTGCAAGGTGCGGTGAATATGCGCGCCTGCCTCGACATGGGCGGTAATGAAGTCGGCCCCGGCATTCGCAAAGGCGTCGATATAGGGATCAACGGGAGCGATCATCAGATGCACGTCCATGATGCCTTTGATGTGCGGGCGGATGGCTGCGCAGGTGGTGGGGCCAAAGCTGATATTGGGCACGAAATGCCCATCCATCACATCGACATGCACCCAATCGGCACCTTGCGCCTCAATAGCTTCGCATTCGGCCCCGAAATTTGCGAAATCAGCGGCAAGGATGGAGGGGGCGATTTTGATAGAGCGGTCGAATGTCATGTTTGCTGGCCTTATTGGGAGGGTTAGCCGCGATATAGTGGCTGTCAGCGCTGGTGGCAATCGGCGGAGCCTTCGGCGAGGATTTTAGACCATTTGGAAATCAGGGTCAGGTTTCATAATCGTCGCTGTGCCTGTCGCCAAGATTTTGCAGCAAGGTTGCTTCGGGTCCAGCAGCTGTACGGGTCATAGATCGATCTCCAATACGCCGTTTGGGTCTGCGGCGCGGGATTGGCAAAGGATGATCTCGGTCTCTCGCTGCTTGGCGGACAAGACGAAATCGCGGTGTTCGGCCTTGCCTGAAAGCAGGTTACATTTGCACACACCGCATATGCCATCGGCGCATTTGATGTCCAGTTTGATATCCGCGGCGATCAGCGCATCGCTGGCGGACTGGTCGGCGGTGACGGGGATTTCGCGGCCATCGGTCAGGCGGAGAACGAAGGGGTGGTTTACGTAATCCGGCACCGTGGGGGGCGCGAAATATTCCAGATGCAGGGTATCCTCGGGCAGGCCGTTCACCTCTCCTGCGTCCATCACCGCTTGCATATAGACGTCAGGGCCGCAGGTGTAGACATGCGTGCCTTTGACAGTGGCCGAGAGGAGCGACGGCATATCGGCACGGGTGTTTTCCGCGCTTAGATGTATGTGCACATGGTCCGCCCATGGGACATGCGCAAGCATGTCGATAAATGGGGCCGCCGCGCGGGACGGGGCGGAATAATGCAGATCAAAGGGCTGGCCGATTGCATGAAGACGGTGGGCGAAGGCGATCATCGGCGTAATACCGATACCGCCGCCAAACAGCAGGCTGTGGGGGGCGTCTTCGACCAGTTCGAAATGGTTCGTGGGGGCAGACACAAACACCCGGCGGCCTTGGGTGAAGATACGGTGCAGCAGCGCCGAGCCACCGCGCCCTTCGTCTTCGCGCAGGACGGCAATGCGGTAGCGTGTCGTGTCGGCAGGATCGCCCAGCAGCGAATAGGGGCGCAGGTATTCAGGGGCCACCACCAGATCAAGATGCGCGCCCGCCGTCCATGGGGGCAGATCGGCACCGTCGGGGTGCACTAGATCATAAAGGGTGACCGAGTCGCTAAGCTGTTGGACGCGTCCGATGCGCAGATCCAGCACCGGCGTGTCTGTGCCCGCATTATAAAGATGCAAGTGATCGGTCGTGCCTGCGGCGTTGCGGGCGCGGTGTTCATCTGCGGTAAGCAGGGCGGCATGGGCCTTGATCCCGGCCTCGCGGTTCATCGGGTCAGGATAGGGCCACGGATGCGGGGCAAGCGGGGCGGGGTAGACGGCCAATGTCTGATCCTCGGCCCGCAGTTTCAGGTC
>JBPOEW010000027.1:0-3708 GCA_051251555.1 Hoeflea sp. | reverse complement strand
GAATAGCGAGAGGATTGCCAATCCGCACAACCTCTCATAGAGTACCCAAAACTTGGTAATGATAACTCGGAATTATCAATATGCTTTACACTGGGCATGCGGCGGTTGCGAGGGCCCAAGAAATCCTGGACGCAGCACGCCCCTGGTTCTCTTCAACAAACGTCCATCTGATTGCCAATCTTGAAACTGCAGTGCGCCAAACCGACCGTGATCAGCGTGCTCTAATTGCTGGGCGAGCCGAAACCGAGGCCCAAGTGAATATTGCTCTGCTGCGGCTACGGGAACTCGGCATGTCGGTCAGTCTCTACCATTCCGATGCCGAGTTTCTCGCAGGCATTTCAACGGGAAATGTCGATTGGACAAAGCCAATCCAGCTGGCTTATAGCGGTACGAAATACTCGGCGATCGATGGGATTCGTTGCCTCACGCCGATCATTTGTGCCTTGCGGTCAATCACCTGTACAAATAGTGGCGTCATGGGCCGGGCACTCGGCTGGAACAAGTTCCTTTCGACCAGAATCCTCGAAGCCAGTGGTATTCCAACGCCACAAAGCTGGCATTTCAAGAAACACCTTGGCTGGAAAGGGAACGAAGCCCCTGCCGACGGACAGGACCTGATTATCAAGAATAACACCGAGGCTTGGGGCTTAGGTGTTTCTGCCGATCCGATCATTCGAGGGTCGATACTTGCGGAGGTGGAGACGGAGATTGAACGGATTCTTAAAGCGACAGGCCTGACCGAACTCATCGTTCAGGAATTCGTCTATGGGCCGGAGATATATGCTCCTGTCTTCAGGCTTTGGGGCGATTTTTTTGTCTTTGATCCCGTTGAGATTTACATTCAGGACAATGACTGGTCGCAAGGAAACGCTATCGGGATCGATCTGAACCGCCGACAAAAGCATGCATTTCGTCGGATGCCTGACAAGGAGCTCGCAAAGGAGATCTCTCGATTTGCGGCACGCGCGATGGAAGAGTTAGAGATCGACATTCTCTCCCGCATGGATTTTCGAGTAGACCAAACAGGTACGCCGAAGCTTTTTGACATGGCAGAAGTCCCGGGATTGAGTGAGGATCATGCGATCGGCCAATCGCTGAAGTCCTGTGGAGCACCGTTCGACAGCTGGGAATTAATGATGGCTCTCAATATCCAGCGTTTCCGTGAATGCGGACTCAACTTGGCAGCCAGTGCTCAAGGGGATTAAAATGCACGACGCGCCGGTAAAATAGCGGTAAGTCTGCGTCTGGCAAAGGTCCAAACGCCTGTGCATGCCAAACTTGGTTGGTACCCGTGACCTCGGTTGGCATCGAACTGAGTAGCGCTTTGTGGCGCGTTCTGAAATGGTCGCCATTTACGTACGGGATTTCCAAAACATTTTTTGACGCCTGAGCGAGATGTTGCTCGGCATCACCTTTCAGGTCAAAAGCACGCATTGCTTGCCAGATCGAGAAATGAGCCATGTAGCACATAAAGGCTTCTCCGTCGGGATTTGACGAAAGAGCATCCTGCAAATTGTCGATGATGGTGTGTACGCGTAGTTCATTTAGGTGGGCCGCCTCAGCCTCGATGAAACAGCCCAGTGCATTGACAAGAAATGGCAGCCTCAAGTGCGCATTTTCTTTTGCCATCTTCCTCCAAGTTTCAGCGCTGGATTCAAAATCAACCTGCCCGCGGTGGATCGCTGCGACCATCGTATTGTTGGCAAGAAAGGCGGGTGCCGTAGACCAATTGAAATCAATTCCCGAGATCGCGATCTCCACTGATTTCAGTACTTCTTCCGCCCGCTCTGGCATACCTCCGATGACGTAAGCAGAGCAAAGATTTGATGCGCACTTGAGTAACTCATCGGGTTTTTTGAGGAAGCCCCGCTCACCTAGCAGTCGTTGAAAGGTTTGCAGTCCACGCTCAAGCCGACGACGTGCGAGGGAGTTTTCGTAGCAGGTTAAAGACATCCGCTCGCAGATTGCAATGTAAAACGGGGCTTCCTTGAACCTGTCCGATGAGACCGCAAGGCGTGCCTCCTCCTCCGCAAAGATGGCCGTGGCCTCTTTCAACTCATTTCCGAGGGACAAGCCGTATGCCAGCATCATCGAGACGATAAATGATCTTTCGGCTTCGCCTTCAGCAGTATCTCTGAGTAATTTTAGCTTCTGAACCGCTACGGAGCGAATTTTGTTGTCGCGCGAGAGATACGCGTAATGGGCGAAGAGGACGGCCTCTTCGAGGTACGCATGAGGATGTGAGCAAATATCGGATATCGACATTGCCCAAGCTGCTTTTTCGAACTCTCCGCGTGCTGCATTTGCGAGACCATTGTTGAGGACGCGAGAGAGGGCACCGAGCTCGTCTGCATACTTCCCGCCGATTAAATTTCCGATCCGCTCAAGCTCCTCGGAGAGGTCACTCTTTGTCTCATTCCAGCTGAGGATGCATTGGCGAAGTGACGAGATGACTAGCGTCAGGGTGCTCTCCTTGTCTTGACCTCGGCTCGCGATTTGGGCGCGTTTCTCATATTCGTCCGGAATCCCAAGCGCACAGCAGAGATTGATTTTTTGGAGAAATCTTGGAGCAAGGATGTCATCGACGTCGAATAGTCTTTGATATAGATCGTGAACGAAAGCAACTTGGCGCGCATCCAAAACATCAATCAACCCGTGGCGCTCCCCCCATTGCAGTGCTTTCCCGGTTTCATCGATAGACAGATCCAAGGCACATGCGATGTCTCGAATGCTGGCACCCGGCCCGATGGCTGCGACGCAACCAAGGGCGCGCTGCTCAGCCCCGATGCGTGGAACATCCATCAGGCTTTCGACTTTCAACTCAACAGCCGCTTCAGCGACTTTTGTTTCCAAATCGGGATCGTCAACGTACCGTCGTGCGATTCTGATTAGATGCTTAATCAAAGGAATATTCGCACCCGCTACGCTGAGTATAATGTCAGCACCCGCGCGCGGAAGGTCCGCAAGTAGCTCATAGCGCAATGCTTCTTTGGACAACCCGTCATAGCGATATCGGGCGGTTCGCGGCACGATGGCGAGCACTTCTTGGATTGCATTTACGCTCTCAACGACATCATGTTCAGTCCATACGACAATGACATAGAGGCCGAGTGGTTTGCGGGAGGTAATGACCTTCCGCGCGAACTCTAGAGAGTTTTTGTCCCAGTAATGGAAATTGTCGAAAATGAACACGCGCTCGGTCTCGGCGACCGTCGCAAACCTCCGGGCACCCTCGACCTCTTCCTTGGTGAAACCGGTTGACGCTGTCTGATGCGCGCTGAGCATATCTTTGATAGCCTGGTAGACCGGATAGACAATTCTACCGGTAGGATCGATCGCGGTGGCGACGGCCGAACCCATCCGAACCAATGGGCCACCCGATTTCCGAAGCGACTCAAGATATGAGTGATGCTCGAATGGATGAAAGCTTGCGTGCTGCCTATATTGATCACCGGATGCACCGAGAAGAGGTATACTTTGGGAGCTGCTTAGTGCCTCACCTAAGCCGAGTGAGAACGTAGATTTGCCAACTCCCTGCCGGCCCGAAACTACGATGACACGATGCTTCTTCAAAATGCGAAGAGCAACGTCGATTTGATCAGAAGGTTCGGTATCCGGGGCCATTTAGGCAGATAATTCCGAGTTATCATTACCAAGTTTTGGGTACTCTATGAGAGGTTGTGCGGATTGGCAATCCTCTCGCTATTC
>JBPOEW010000026.1:0-4367 GCA_051251555.1 Hoeflea sp. | reverse complement strand
GGCGGGGATATTTGGGAGCCAGAGAAGATGGATCATTTCCTGTATCGCGACGGTGCGCTGTTCGCTGAGGATGTCGCCATTGCCGAGATCGCAGCGGCGGTAGGGACACCGTTTTACGTTTATTCCACTGCGACCTTGTTGCGGCATTTCAAGGCGTTTGATGACGCGTTGGAGGGGATGGACCATCTGGTGTGCTACGCGATGAAGGCGAACTCCAATCAGGCAGTGTTGCAGACTTTGGCCCAAGCGGGTGCAGGCATGGATGTGGTGTCAGCCGGGGAATACTTGCGTGCCAAGGCCGCAGGCGTGCCGGGCGACAAGATCGTGTTTTCCGGCGTGGGCAAAACCGCCGCTGAAATCCGGTTGGCGCTTGAGGGCGGTATTCGGCAGTTCAACGTGGAATCCGAGCCCGAGATGGAAGTGTTGAACGCTGTTGCCCAATCCATGAGCGTGGTCGCGCCCATTACCATTCGTGTGAACCCGGATGTTGATGCCAAGACCCACGCCAAGATCGCCACGGGAAAATCCGAGAATAAATTCGGCATCCCCATCGCGCGTGCGCGTGAAGTATATGCCATGGCCGCCGGTATGGCGGGCCTAGAGGTGATCGGGATCGATGTTCATATTGGTAGCCAATTGACTGACTTGTCCCCGTTCGAGATGGCTTATGACAAGGTTGCGGAACTGACCGAAACCTTGCGCGCGGACGGTCATACCATCAAACGCCTTGATCTGGGCGGCGGTCTGGGGATCCCATACGAGCGCAGCAACGAGGCACCGCCCCTGCCCAGTGACTATGGCGCGATGGTACAGCGCAAACTGGGCCATCTGGGCTGCGAGATCGAGATTGAACCGGGTCGTTTGATCGCGGGGAATGCGGGGCTGATGGTCAGTGAAGTCATTTACGTGAAGTCTGGCGAAGGGCGCGATTTCCTGATCCTAGATGGTGCGATGAACGACCTGATCCGCCCTGCGATGTACGAGGCGCATCATGATATCGTTCCGGTGGTTGAACCCGCCGCAGGGGCCGAGCAGCAACCCTATGACATCGTTGGCCCGGTCTGCGAATCCGGTGATACCTTTGCCAAGCAACGGATGATGCCCAAACTGGATGCCGGTGATCTGGTCGCCTTCAGAAGTGCGGGCGCATATGGCGCGGTGATGAGCAGCGAATATAATTCGCGCGCCCTTATTCCCGAGGTGTTGGTCAAAGGCGATCAATTTGCGGTTATTCGCGCACGCCCGACCTTTGACGAAATGATAAATCGCGATACCATCCCTGAATGGCTTTGACCGCGCGCTGCGTGTCAGCCACGCGGGAGATCGGTAGCAATGACCCCATTCAAAGACGATGATCAGCTTTCCGGGCTTGCGAAAATTCGCGGGCCGCTTCGGCTGACATGGGCGGGAATGTGGGCGGAAAGCCTTGTTCGGGCGCTGTGGCCGATGCTGGCTGTCGTCTTGCTGGTCCTTGCCGGGTTGATGCTGGGGCTGCAGGACGTTGTCGCTTTGGACGTCGTTTATGGTGCTGCTGTCGTTGCGTTTGTCGCGGCCTGCGCGGCGCTGGTCTATGCGTTTCGAAATTTTTACATCCCGACCCAGGCAGAGGCGCTTGCGCGGCTAGACGCCAGTCTACCGGGACGTCCTATTCAGGCTTTGATGGATGATCAGGCGATTGGTGCGGGCGATGCGGCGTCCATGGCGGTATGGCGCGCCCACCAGAAACGCATGGCAGACCGGGCGGCGATGGCGCGGGCGGTGCCGGCTGACCTACGGGTGTCAGGGCGTGATCCCTATGCCCTGCGCTATGTCGCGCTGCTGTTTTTCGCGGTCGCGTTGATATTCGGCTCGGTTCTGCGGGTGGGGTCTGTTGCGGGCATGGTGCCCGGCGCTGGCGGTCTGGCGAGTGGTCCGGTTTGGGAAGGCTGGGCAGAGCCACCGCGCTATACTGGCAAGCCCACCTTATATTTGGCCGATCTTCAGGAAGGGCCGCTGAGCCTGCCAAAGGGCACGTTGATCACCGTGCGGCTGTACGGCGAGGTTGGCGCGTTGAAAGTGGCCGAGACTGTATCGGGGCTGGCGCAGGTCGCCGAGGACGAACCCGCCTTGGTGCTTGATTTCAAAGTGAACCAAAGCGGCGGGATCACGATTGACGGGCCCGGCGGGCGCAGCTGGGATGTGGCGATGCTGCCCGATGCCGCGCCACAGGTAGAGATTGCGGGTGAACCACAGGTCGCAGCCTTGGGCGAAATGAGCCTGCCATTTGCCGCCAGTGACGACTACGGCGTTGAGGCCGGAGAGGCGCGCATCAGCCTTGATCTGGCGTCTGTTGACCGGCGCTATGGGTTGGCGATTGAACCGGACGCGCGGCCCGATGTGATTGTTCCACTGCCCATGCCGATCTCGGGCAAGCGCACGAATTTCGAAGAAAACCTGATCGAGAATTTTTCCAAGCACCCGTGGGCGAACCTGCCTGTGAAAATAAGCCTGAGCGTGTTGGACGCGTCAGAGCAGCAATTCAACACCGCGCCCAGCGATATGATCCTGCCGGGGCGGCGGTTTTTCGATCCGCTGGCCGCTGCGGTGATCGAACAGCGCCAGGATTTGCTGTGGTCAAAGGCGAATGCGCCGCGGTTGGTGCAACTGCTCAAGGCGGTGTCATACCGCCCGCAAGATGTGTTCCGGACAGAGACATCAGCCCTGCGTCTGCGCCGTCAGATCAATCGGTTGGACATTCGAGCCAAATACGGGCTGACGGATGATCTGCAAGCCGAGATCGCGGATGACCTGTGGGACCTTGCGATTGAATTGGAGGAAGGGGTGCTGGCTGATGCGTTGGAGCGGATGCGGCGCGCCCAAGAGCGTTTGGCCGAAGCGATGAAAAATGGCGCGTCTAAGGAAGAAATCGCCGAGCTGATGGACGAGTTGCGCCGCGCGACGGAAGAGTACATGCAGCAACTGCAACGCCAGCAAGCCCAGGAAAGGCAAGACGGCGAGCAGCAGCAGGGTCAGCAAGGCGAAACCATGCAGATGACCCAAGACGATCTGCAACGCATGATGGACCGCATTCAAGAGCTGATGGAGCAAGGGCGCATGGCCGAAGCCGAACAGGCGCTGCGCGAGCTGCAAGAGATGATGGAGAACATGCGCGTCACCGAGGGCCAGCCTGGCCAAGGCGGGGAAAGCCCCGGCGAGCAGGCGATGGAGGGCTTGGCGGATACATTGCGAGAGCAGCAAGAGCTGAGCGATCAGGCGTTTCGTGATCTTCAAGAACAGTTCAACCCCAATGGAAATCAGGATCAGCCGGGCGAAGAGGACGGCCAACAGCAAGGGCAAGGCCAAGAACCGGGCGAGGGTCAACAGCCGGGACAGGATTCCATCGCCGAACGTCAGCAAGCGCTGCGTAACGAGCTGAACCGCCAAGAGGGGCGCCTGCCGGGCCAAGGATCGGCGGAGGGAGAGGCCGCACGCGATGCATTGGACCGGGCAGGCCGCGCTATGGATGATGCAGAACAAGCCCTGCGCCAAAACGAGTTGGCGGATGCAATCGACGATCAAGCCCGCGCAATGGAGGCGCTGCGTGAAGGCATGCGCGCGCTAGGGGACGCACTTGCGCAAGAGCAGCAACAAGCGGGTCAAGGCAATGCCGAGGGCAATCAGCGCGCCGATCAGCGCGATCCGCTGGGGCGCGATCAATCGTCAAACGGCGGCGAAAGCACGCAAGGGGATCTGGCGTTGGATAACGATGCCTATGGCCGCGCGCGCGAATTGTTGGATGAAATCCGTCGCCGCTCGGGCGAGACAGAGCGCCCAGAGGTCGAACGTGATTACCTCAACAGGTTGTTAGATCGGTTTTAAGGCAGGATTGAACACCGTCCGGCGGGCTTAGCCGCCGGATTGGGATGCTTTCGCCTCTAACCACAGCAGAACGCTTTGCACCGAGCTGTCCAGCGACACACGCGCCTGATTTACTGTGGCAACATATTTGGAGAGAAGCGGCTGAAGCTGGGGAACGGCCTCGGAAATCTGTGCGGCGAAGATGTAGATAACCAAAAGCAGCGCTGCCAATATGATAACCAAGGCAAAGCCACGCTTGAACCCGCTTTGACCTTTTGAACCCGCACCCATGGTCGTGTCTTCCAGATCAGGGTCCGCCGAGCGGCGCTCGTTTCCGGTGCGCAGCGTCGAATTGATTTCCTCGATATCGGGCAAAAGATTGCGCCGTGACGCAGTCATCGCCGCGCTTGGTGTCGCCACGGGTTCGGTCGGCGTGGCGTCACCGCGCAAGCGCGCTGTGCGTTCTTTGGCCAAGCGGGCGCGTTCATCCGCGTCGGGTTCATCGGGTGTATCATCAAGACCAAGATCGG
>JBPOEW010000004.1:0-373856 GCA_051251555.1 Hoeflea sp. | reverse complement strand
CGGCTAACGGTGCTCGCACCGTTAGCCGTGCGCTTCTAGCCAGGTTACGAAATCCCTGCGCTCAAACGATTCCATTTAAAGATCAACGGCTCCAATGCTTCGGTTCAGCGGTCACATTGGCTCTTCAAAATGAAAAGGCCCGGACGCGATGACGCATCCGGGCTTTTTCATTACCAGTCTGAAGAAATCAGTTCTTCTTCGCTGCAGCCTGTGCGTCTTCAAGCTTCTTGCGGGCTTCATCGGCCTTCTTGACCATTTCTTCCTGCAGCAACCGCTGGCGTTCTTGAAGTTCAGACTGTGCGATCGGATCGCCGTCGTAGGCCTGGGTGAAGCCTTCCAGGGAGATCTTCAGCGGATTGGGTGTGCGCTGATAGTTGACCGAGGTCAGCACAAGTTCGCCGCCCTTCTTGAAGGCAGCAACCATGGCATCGGTCAGGAGGGTTTCGGCAACGCAGGTTTCAGGCATGCAAATCGCATATTCGAGCCGCTGGGCTTGACCGCCATCCACCTGCAGGTTGATGCCGGGCTGGATCAGACGCGCGGTCGGGACCGTGACCTGCATGATCATCCGGTTCACCTTGCCGGTCACGGAAATCAGACCCACTGCCGTCAACAGCTGACCAGTCGGCGCGGTGACAAGGTTCTGCACGATGCAGACATCATTGTCTTCCTGCTTGGTGCAGGTCTTGTACCAGCCCTGATTTGCACCTTGAGCGGAAGCAGTTGCAGGCATGAAGGCGGCGGCGAC
Organism: Hoeflea sp.; assembly: GCA_051251555.1. Classification (GTDB taxonomy): domain Bacteria; phylum Pseudomonadota; class Alphaproteobacteria; order Rhizobiales; family Rhizobiaceae; genus Hoeflea. The sequence continues at coordinate 373,108 of JBPOEW010000004.1, read as the reverse complement.
GCCAACCGACATGACAGCAGCGGAAACGATCTTTGTGATGGCGTTCATTTGGTTCCAGTTCTCCTCAAATGCCGCCATAGGGCAGCGTAGGGTTCGCGCGGAGTCCGCGCCCTCTTGTATATATGTCGCGCCTTCTCGATTGAAAATGCGGCAGCAGCAAGGCTTGGTTCGGGTTCCTGTTACCGCGTGGCGGTATTAATATCCAGCCCGGCAGCGGTCTTCGACCAAAAAAAACCGCCGCGCTCCCGCAACGGTGGTCTGCTCGGCGCGGCCCGTATATCCTGCTCTTGGGATTCGGCGGCGAAATCAGCTTCGTCACCATTCATCAAACCCGCGAGGATTGACTATGAGACTATTGCTGACATCACTTGCGTTGATTGCAGGCGCCCTCTTCAGTATCGGCTCGCCGGTCTGGGCAGAACCCATGCACGCGATCGCTATGCATGGCGAACCTGCGTTGCCGGCCGATTTCACTCATCTTCCATATGTCAATCCTGACGCCCCCAAGGGCGGCAAGGTGACCTATGGCGTCGTCGGATCTTTTGACAGTGTGCGGCCTTTTATCGTCAAGAGCATGCGCACGACCGCTCGCGGCCTTGCAGATCCGGTGTTTGGCAATCTTGTCTATGAACCATTGATGCAGCGGTCGCAGGATGAGCCTTTCACGCTTTACGGGTTGTTGGCCGAGACCGTTGAATGGGACGATGAACGCAGCTTCATCCAGTACAACATCAATCCCGCAGCACGCTGGTCCGATGGCCAGCCGGTGACCGCCGATGACGTCATCTTCACGATGGAACTGTTCAAGGAAAAGGGCCGGCCACCTTACAGTACCCGGCTCAACCGCGTCGCGAAGATGGAAAAAACCGGACCGCTTTCCGTGCGCTTCACCTTCAATGACAGCTCCAACCGGGAATTCCCGTTGATCCTGTCGCTCTCTCCGGTGCTGCCAAAACACGCAACCGATGTCGAAAGCTTTGATCAGTCTACGCTCACGCCCGGTATCGGTTCCGGGCCCTATTTGGTCAGTGAAGTCAAACCCGGTGAACGCATCTCCTACACACGCAATCAGGACTACTGGGCCAGGGATCTGCCGATCAAGCGCGGCATCGACAATTACGATGAAATTGCCGTCGAGTACTTCCTCTCCGAAACCGCCCAGTTCGAGGCCTTCAAAAAAGGCGTGTTTGACATCTATCCCGATGGCAGCGCCACCAACTGGTCACGCGGCTATGATTTCCCGGCCGTCACCTCAGGTGAGATTGTCCGCAAGGAATATGACAGCCAGACCCCCTCGGGCATGTACGGATTTGTCTTCAACACGCGCATAGAGCTGTTTGACGATGTTCGCGTCCGTCAGGCACTGACAATGCTGTTTGACTTTGAATGGGCCAACCGAAGCCTTTACGACAACACCTACACCCGGACTCACTCATTCTGGGATGGCTCTGATCTGGCAAGCTACGGAAAGCCTGCCGATGCTCGCGAACGCGAGATCCTCGCACCGTACCCTGATGCTGTGTTGCCGGAAATCATGGATGGCACTTGGACGCTGCCGGTCACCGACGGATCAGGCCGCGACCGCAAGGTCCAGCGTGCCGCGTTGACGCTTCTCCAGGATGCCGGATACAAAATCGAGAACGGCAAGCTTTTAGACGCCGATGGACGGCATTTTGCCTTTGATCTGATGACCCAGAACGAGGGGCAGGAGAAGCTCGCCATCGCTTTCCAGCGTACACTTTCCGCTCTGGGCATCGAGATGGCGATCCGCACCGTTGACGATGCGCAGTACCAGCAACGCTCGCAGACCTTTGACTACGACATGATCATGAAATCATTCTCGTCGTCGCTGTCGCCAGGTGCGGAACAGATCAACCGCTGGGGGGCAGCCTCGCGTGACCAGCAGGGCTCGTTCAATTTCTCCGGTGCCGCCAGCCCGGCGATCGATGCCGCAATCGACGCGTTGCTCAATGCCCGCACTGCCGATGATTTCCGCTCTTCCGTGCGCGCCTATGACCGCGTCCTGCTGTCCGGACACTATGTCATTCCGGCGTTTCACCTGGGCAAATCCTGGGTGGCGCATCGCAGCCGCATAGCCGAACCCGACGGTGAACCGCCGCTCTATGGTTATTATCTGCCTGCCTGGTGGGATACGACCGCGGCACCCTGAATGTATGAACCGAATTGAAAAACACCCGAAAGGTGAAGTTATGACTGCTCCCGCTTTGACCATTGACGTCGTCTCCGATGTCATGTGCCCCTGGTGCTATATCGGCAAGCGCCGGCTAGAAGCAGCGCTTGAAGACGTTCGCTCAGAGATGGATGTCGAAGTGCGCTGGCGTCCCTATCAGCTCGATCCGACCCTGCCCAAGAAAGGCAAGGACCGGCAACAATATCTCGAAGACAAATTCGGCGGCGCGGCAGGCGCCGAGCAGGCCTATGCCGCTGTGCGCGCTGCTGGCGTCGAAGAGCAGATTCCTTTTGCGTTTGACAAGATTGAAGTGTCGGCCAACACGCTCGATGCTCATCGGTTGATCCGCTGGGCCGGGTCGCTGGGACTGACAACCCAGCAACAGGTCGTGGACCTGTTGTTCAAGGCCTATTTCGAGGACGGAAAGAACATCGGCGATGACGCGGTGCTGATGGAAACTGCGGAACAGGCGGGGCTCGAGATGCCCGTGATCGAACGGTTGCTGGCCGGTGACGCCGACCGCGACACAGTCGCAGCCGAGATTGATCAGGCCCGGCAGATGGGCGTGACCGGCGTGCCATGTTTCATCATCGACATGAAGTATGCCGTTGTCGGCGCGCAGTCCGCCGAAGCGCTGGCCGACGCCATGCGCAAAGTCATGCAGGAAAAAGCCAGACAGGCCGCCGAAGCGCCCGAGTGATGGTTCCTCCCCTGATCATCTGATCATCACAGCCAGCAAGGTTTCAAGTTGACCATCTGCAAAAAAAAGCCCGCCGAATCATTCCGGCGGGCTGTTGTGTGGGGCTGGTTTATCCCGCCAGCTCTGCCAGGTGGGTCATGACCACGGCAGCCCCATTGAGCCGCTTTTCCGGTGTCGGCAGATCGCGAATGAACACCACGCTCTGGTCCGGACGGATCTTGGCCAGATTGCCCTGCTTCGAGATGTGCTGCACCAGCCCTGCGGGGTTGGGGAATTCCTTGTTGCGAAACTGCACCACCACGCCCTTCGGCCCTGCATCGAGTTTCTCGACATTGGCCTTGCGGCACAACGCCTTGATAAAGACGATCTTGAGCAGATGCTGAACCTCGATCGGCAGAGGCCCGAAGCGATCAATCATCTCGGCGCCAAACCCGTCGATGTCACCGACATCGATAATGTCGCCCAGCCTGCGATAAAGCCCGAGCCGCAAATGCAGATCCGGCACGTAGTCTTCCGGGATCATCACCGGCGTGCCGACGGTGATCTGCGGCGACCATCCGGTGTCGATGACTTCATCCTCACCGCGAACTTCAGCCACTGCCTCTTCCAGCATGTGCTGGTAGAGCTCGAAACCGACCTCCTTGATGTGGCCGGATTGCTCCTCGCCCAGCAGGTTGCCGGCGCCACGTATATCGAGATCGTGGCTCGCAAGCTGGAAGCCGGCGCCAAGGGTATCGAGTGATTGCAGTACTTTAAGCCGCTTGTCGGCCGTGGCGGTCAGCATCTTGTTGACCGGCAGCGTAAACAGCGCAAAGGCGCGAACCTTGGAGCGGCCGACGCGGCCGCGCAACTGATACAACTGCGCCAGGCCGAACATGTCGGCGCGGTGGACGATCAACGTGTTGGCCGTCGGCACATCAAGGCCAGATTCAACGATCGTCGTCGACAGCAGCACATCATACTGACCGTCATAAAACGCGTTCATGATGTCGTCGAGTTCACCGGCGGCCATCTGGCCGTGCGCTATGGCAAATTTGAGTTCTGGCACGCTGTCGCGAAGGAAGGCCGCAACCTCCTCAAGGTCCGCCAGCCGCGGACAGACATAAAAACTCTGGCCGCCGCGATAATGCTCGCGCATCAGGGTTTCGCGCACGGTCACCGGATCAAACGGTGAAATGAAGGTGCGCACCGCCATCCGGTCGACCGGCGCCGTGGTGATCAACGACAATTCCCGCACTCCGGTCATCGCCAGTTGCAATGTACGCGGGATCGGCGTTGCTGACAGCGTCAAAACGTGGACGTCGCTCTTCAGGTCCTTCAGCCGTTCCTTGTGCTTGACGCCGAAATGCTGCTCCTCGTCGATGATCAACAGCCCCAGATTGGCAAACTGAATCGATGAGCCAAGCAGCGCATGGGTGCCGACCACGATATCGGTCTTGCCCGAGGCCAGTTCTGCCTTGGTCAGCGCCAGTTCCTTGGCGCCGACCAGCCGCGAGGCCTGGGCGATACGCACCGGATAACCGCGCAACCGCTCAGTGAATGTCTTGAAATGTTGCCGTGCCAGCAGCGTCGTCGGCACAACCACCGCCACCTGCACACCGTTCATCGCGGCGATGAAGGCTGCACGCAATGCAACTTCGGTCTTGCCGAAACCGACATCGCCACAGATTAGCCGGTCCATAGGCTGTCCCGCCGCCAGATCGTCTCGGACCCGTTCAATCGCCGCCATCTGGTCTTCGGTCTCGTCATAGGGGAAACGCGCCGAGAATTCGTCGTAAAGCCCTTCCGGGGCCGCCAATGCAGGCGCCGAGCGCATGTGCCGTTCTGCGGCGATGCGTATCAGGCCTTCGGCCATATCCAGCAGCCGCTTCTTCAGCTTGGCCTTGCGTGATTGCCAGGCAACGCCGCCCAGCCGGTCAAGCTGCACTTCGGCGCTGTCCGAGCCGTAGCGAGTCAGCAGTTCGATGTTCTCGACCGGCAGAAACAGTTTGGCGCTGCCTGCGTAATGGAGTTCCAGACAGGCATGCGGCGCACCGGCAGCCTCGATTGTGCGCAGGCCGATGAACTGACCGATGCCGTGCTCGGCGTGGACGACATAATTGCCTTCATCCAGTCCCGACACTTCGGAAATATAGTCCGCACCGCGGCGCTTGCGCTTGGCCCGCCGCACCAGCCGGTCGCCCAGCACATCCTGCTCGCCGATGACCACAAGATCATCGATCTCATAACCGCCTTCAATCGCGAGAACGGCGGCGGCCGCTTCACCCGGCTTGAGCTTGTCGAGTTCGGCGTGACTGTTGATCCGCACGATCCGCTTGAGGCCATGCTCTTCCGTCACCTGCAGCAACCGGTCGAGCGAGCCTTCCGTCCAGGCGGTGATCAGCACCTTGCGCCCTTCGGAGCGCTTGGCGCCGACATGGGCGACCAGCTTTTCGAACAGGTTGGCCCGTCCACCCTCTTCCGATTTGTCAGCTTCCGCGTCCGCGGCCCATCGCGGTCCGGTTCGGGTTGGAAGATCGATCACCCGGCGCGCAGAATTCTCGGGCTCGTGAAAGGGTGTCAGCCGGACGGCATTCAATGCCTCGAGCATTGCCACAAGGCCCTGCGCGTCGAGATACAGAAGATCCGGCTCAATAGCCTTGTAAGGTGTGGCCTGAACGCCCCGGCCCTTTTCGATGGACTGTGCGGCCTGACGCGCCTCGTAATGATCAACGATCTGGGCCCGGCGTTCACTCGCAGCTTCCGCCAGCATGTGGTCGCTGGAGATGCGGAAGCCGTCGAGGTAATCGAACACCGTCTGCAGTTCATCATGAAAAAGCGGCAACCAATGTTCCATACCCGGGTAACGCCGGCCTTCGCTGATAGCGACGTAAAGCGCGTCATCTCGGGTCGCCGCACCAAACATGGCCAGATATCTGGTCCGGAACCGGCTGATGGTTTCCGGCTCAAGCGTAACTTCGCTCATGGCGTTGAGCACCAGTTCCTTGGCCTTCGTCGTGGTCCGCTGCGAGGCAGGATCGAAATGCCTCACACTCTCAAGCGTGTCTCCAAAGAAATCCAGCCGCACCGGCTCTTCCGCGCCGGGCACGAAGACATCGAGAATGCCGCCGCGCACCGCATATTCGCCAACTTCGCGAACGGTATCGACCCGATCAAAGCCATTTTTCGCAAGGCTTGACGACAAGTCCTCCATCTTCAGACGGTTGCCGGCCCGGGCCGAAAACCCCAGCTGGGTAATCACCGACTTCGCCGGAACCCGCTGCAGCATTGCATTGACGGTCACAAGCAGGATCGCCGGATGGGGATTGTCTGAGAATTGCGCCAGCGAGGACAACGCCGCAAGCCGGCGGGCCGAAATATCGGCACCAGGCGACACCCGGTCATAGGGGAGGCAATCCCAGCCAGGCAGCGTCAGAACAGGAATGTCCGGCGCGAAAAACGCCAGGTTCTGCTCCAGATCAGCCATGCGCTGGCCATCGGAAATGATATGGGCGAGTGGACCTTCCGCACGGGCCAGTTCAGCCAGCGCCAGCGCTTCCATGCCCTGCGGCACACCGGCCAGAGTGATCGGGGTCTTGGCTCCGGCAATCTTGGCGGCCGGGATGACAGGTTTCATGATTTTGACGCCTGCCCTTCAGATGTGGGATCAGATGGTTCAAAATCCGGCGCGTAAGAGCGCATCCGGTCAAACAGCGCGGTGCGGAACCGCTCCGGTGTCTCCGCTTCTCCGGTGACCCAGCGGAAGATATCCGCATCTTCCTCCACCATCAGCATTTCAAGCTCGTCAAGTTCGGTATCGCTCAGCGTGGCAATTTCCGCGTCAGTGAAACCACCGATTACCAGATCCATTTCCCGGATCCCACGTCGCCAAGCCCGCACGAGAATGCGGCGGCGGCGCGGATCGAGGTCGGCGCTTGAACGTGTTGTTCCGGTCATGATCAGCCTTTTTTGGTTGGACGGTTTCCATATCCTGTCATCAGGCAAATGTCAGCCTTGCCTTTGGCTCAAAATTACCGTTCATCTCAATTCATGCGACCTCTCCAACTCGATCCGCTGTTCAAGACCGTCGAAAGCTTGCCAGGAATCGGTCCCAAGCTTGCCGAAGCGCTGGCGCGTGTCACAGGCCGCGATGGCCCCGAAGACACCCGCGCGCTCGATCTTCTCTTTTTGCCGCCGCACGGGTTGATTGACCGGACAATGCGATCAGGCATCACTGATGCGCCGGAAGGAACCATCGCCACACTGAAGGTCAGGGTCGACCGCCACCAGCCCTCGCCTCCGGGCCGCAGAAGCGCGCCCTACCGGGTCTTTGTCCATGATGACACGGGTGAACTGGCGTTGACCTTTTTTCATGCCAAGCAGGCCTGGCTCGAAAAGATCCTGCCGGTGGGCGAAACCGTCCTGGTCAGCGGCAAGGTCGAATGGTTCAATGGCCGGCCTTCCATGGTTCATCCGGATCATATTGCGCTGGAAGCCGATGCTGCGAGCTTTCCATTGATCGAGCCGGTTTATCCGCTGACCGCAGGTCTTTCCCCAAAAATACTGCGGCGCTCAGTCGATTCAGCACTTGAGCTCCTGCCCGAGTTGCCGGAATGGTCAGACCCGCATCTGGTCAGCAAGAACAGTTTTCCTTCCTTCGCAGATGCCGTGCGCGAGCTGCATCACCCCGAATCGGCACTTGATATCGAGCCGCAAACTCCGGCTCGGCGCAGGCTGGCCTATGACGAATTATTGGCGGGCCAGTTGTCCCTTGCACTAGTGCGCCAGACATTGCGTAAACTCCCCGGCCATCCGGTCGTGGCAGAAGGCAGGTTTCGCCGGAAAATCCTTGATGCGTTGCCATTCTCCCTGACCGGCAGCCAGACGACGGCCGTCAAAGAGGTCCTCGCAGATATGGCTGGCTCTGACCGTATGCTGCGATTGCTGCAGGGCGATGTTGGTTCCGGCAAGACCGCAGTCGCGATGCTTGCCATGGCCGATGCTGTCGAGGCAGGCGGACAGGCTGTGCTGATGGCGCCGACCGAGATCCTTGCACGGCAACACTTTGCCACGATTGTCAAAATGGCCGAGGCCGCCGGCATTGAAGTGGCTGTGCTGACGGCCCGCGCCAAGGGCCGGGAGCGTGCTGACCTGCTTGAGCGGATCGCCAATGGTGAAGCCCAAATCGTGATCGGCACGCATGCTCTCTTTCAGGAATCGGTCGTCTACAACAACCTCACACTTGCCGTGGTCGATGAGCAGCACCGGTTTGGCGTTCACCAGCGTCTTCGGCTGACCGCGAAAGGTACCGCGCCGCACATGCTGGTGATGACCGCCACGCCGATCCCGCGCACCCTGGTGCTCGCGGCATTCGGCGACATGGACGTGTCCAAACTGACGGAAAAGCCTGCGGGCCGGCAACCAATCGCAACCGTCACCATTCCCGACGAACGTCTTGGCGAGATCATCGAACGGCTTAAAACTGCGCTTCAGGACGGCAAAAAGGCCTACTGGATCTGCCCGCTTGTCGAGGATTCCGATCAAAGCGACCTGATGTCGGTGGAAAGCCGCTATGCAAGCCTGGCAAAGGCGTTCGGCAAGGAACTGGCGCCACTGGTATCGCTGGTCCACGGCCGGATGACATCGGACGAAAAAGACCAGGCGATGCGTGATTTCAAGGACGGCAGGACACGCCTGCTGGTTGCGACAACGGTCATTGAGGTCGGCGTGGATGTGCCCGATGCCACAATCATGGTGATTGAACATGCCGAGCGCTTTGGTCTCGCCCAACTACACCAGTTGCGTGGCCGTGTGGGTCGTGGCTCGGGCGCCTCGAGCTGCATATTGCTTTATCACGGACCACTGGGCGAAACTGCGGGCGCACGGCTCACGGTTCTTCGCGAGAGTGAAGACGGGTTTCGCATTGCCGAGGAAGATCTCAAGCTGCGCGGCGAAGGCGAAGTGCTGGGCACCCGCCAGTCAGGCCTGCCCGGCTTCCGCCTCGCCAATTTGAGTGCCCATGCCGACCTGCTTGAGATTGCGCGCAGCGACGCCCGCAATGTCCTGGAGACAGATCCTGCGCTTCAGACCCCGCGTGGTGAGGCGCTCAGGATGCTGCTCTACCTGATGCGGCGCGACGAGGCGATCCGGTTCTTGCGTGCTGGCTGAAACCTTTACTCGGGCGCCGGAACTGTCTTGAGTTTGGATTTCGACTGAACCGGTAGCTTCTTCGGAAAGTCAGGTGAAACCAACCCGGCAGAGATGACCATTTTCGCCGCCTCCTCGACGCTCATGTCGAGAATGATGACATCCTTGCGCGGAACAAACAGCAGGAACCCGGATGTCGGGTTGGGTGTAGTCGGCAAAAACACGGAGATCGATTCAGACTCCGGAAGTCTCTCGTTGACCTCGCCCTTGGTATCGGTGGCGATGAACACGATCGACCACAGTCCGCGTCGTGGATACTCGATGAGGGCTGCATGCTTGAATGAGCCGCTTTGCTCAGCCAGCACAGTCTGAAATATCTGCTTCAGCCCTTTGTAGAGACTGCGCACCAGCGGCATCCGGTCTAGCAGCGATTCCCCGAATCCAAGGATCGAACGGCCAACCAGATTGGCGGTCAGAAAGCCGATCATGGTGATCAGGAACAGTGCCGTCACCAGACCGAAACCCGGCACAGCAAACGGCAGGTAATTGTCGGGATTGTACACTTGCGGAATGTAAGGCTTAACCCAGCTGTCGACCCAACCGATAAAGGTCCAGGTGAGATACGCAGTGATCGCAAGCGGTGCCACGATAATCAGGCCCGTCAGAAAATAGTTTCTCAGCCGTCGGCCCGCGCCCAGCCGTTTTTGCTTATCGCTCATTCTTCACCTTGCGTTATGGCAGACAAAACACAGCGTCATGCGCCTCCTCAATATAGGGAACGCATGCCTGTAAAGACAAGGACTTCGCTGAAAGCTTTGTCTATTCGACGGTGACAGACTTGGCCAGGTTACGCGGCTGATCAACATCTGTGCCCATGAACACCGCAGTGTGATAGGCAATCAGTTGAACCGGCAGGGCGTAAAGGATAGGAGTTACGATCTCGTTGACCTCCGGCATGACGATGGTCGCCATCGTGTCGAGTGTCGTTGCCGCCGCACCTTTTTCGTCTGTGATCAGGATGATCTGTCCGCCGCGCGCTGCCACTTCCTGCATGTTGGACACGGTTTTCTCGAAATGCCGGTCATGCGGCGCGATCACGATCACCGGCATATTTTCGTCAATCAGCGCAATCGGACCATGCTTGAGTTCGCCCGCAGCATAGCCTTCGGCATGAATGTAGGAGATTTCCTTGAGCTTGAGCGCGCCTTCAAGCGCCAGCGGAAAACTGGTGCCGCGACCCAGATAAAGCACGTCCTTGAAGCGGGACAGTTCACGCGACAATGTTTCAATCTGTGGCTGGATCGAATTCATTACCTGATTGAACAGCCGCGGAGCCTCGACCAGCGCCTGCACCATCACGGCTTCATCTTTCTCCGACAGCGTGCCGCGCGCCCGTCCGGCAATCATCGCCAGTGCTGCCAGAACCGACAGCTGACAGGTGAAGGCCTTGGTCGACGCCACCCCGATTTCCGGGCCGGCAAGGGTCGGGAACACGGCATCGGATTCCCGCGCAATGGTGGATTCGCGCACATTGACCACCGCGCCGATGGTCAGCTGATTGTCCTTGCAATAGCGCAAGCAGGCCAGTGTGTCGGCGGTCTCACCCGATTGCGAGATGAGCAGTGCCGCCATCTTGCCCGAGAGCGGTATTTCACGATAGCGGAACTCCGAGGCGACATCGATTTCAACCGGCAGCCTTGCAAACCGCTCAAACCAGTATTTGCCAATGAGGCCGGCGTAATAGGCGGTGCCGCAGGCCGACATTGCCAACCGGTCAAGATTGGCAAAATCGATCTGCGCGCTGTCGAGTTTCACCCGTCCCTCGGCAAAATCGATATAGTGGCTCAACGTATGCGAGACCACTTCAGGCTGCTCGTAGATTTCCTTTTCCATGAAATGCCGGTGATTGCCCTTGTCGACGACATAGGCCGCACCCTGCGATTTCTGCCTTCTGCGCTCAACCCGATTGCCCGTCTGATCATAGATCTCAAGCGCGTCCCGGGTAATCACAACCCAGTCGCCATCATCGAGATACGTGATTTCGTCGGTAAACGGCGCCAGTGCAATGGCGTCGGAGCCGAGGAACATTTCGCCCTCTCCATGCCCGACCGCCAAAGGCGGTCCTGAACGTGCACCGAGGATCATGTCAGGCTGATCTTCAAACAGCACGGCCAGCGCATAGGCGCCTTCCAGACGGCCCAGCGCCTTTTGCATCGCCTCACGCGGCGCCAGTCCTTCACGGCGGTAAGCCGCCAGCAACTGCGCAACCACCTCGGTATCGGTCTGGCTGTAGAATGTGGCGCCATTGGCCGTCAATTCAGCGCGCAGCGGACCGAAGTTCTCGATGATGCCGTTGTGGACGACTGCAACTCCGTTGCAGAAATGCGGATGGGCATTGTTTTCGGTCGGCGCACCATGGGTTGCCCAGCGGGTATGCCCGATGCCGATCTGGCCCGCCAGTGGCTCCTCACCGAGCTTGCGATCCAGGTTGGCAAGCTTGCCCTCAGCCCGGCGGCGCCCAAGGTGTCCATCATGAACTGTGGCGACACCGGCGGAATCATACCCGCGGTATTCGAGCCGCTTGAGCGCATCCACCAGCAGCGGAGCCACCCCGCGCTTGCCAACTATCCCGACTATACCGCACATGCGTCTCTCCTGAGTAATGTGTTGGTCAAGCTCTTACCGAGCAGCGCCGGTTTAGACCAGTGCCCTAACGTATTGCACCCGCTCAATTTTCGTGACTCTGCGTTACCCGGCTCAAGCATCCGGGCCGCTTTGCGCCTTTTTCTTGAGCGCCCTGATGGCCGCAATTTTGTCTCTGAGACGTTGTGCCCGGCCGGGTTTCGTCACCTGCGGCGCCCGTCCAATGGCCAGCGCGTCGTCGGGAACATCTTTCGTGACAACGCTGCCCGAACCGACATATGCCCCGTCCCCGATCCTGATCGGGGCGACAAGCGATGAGTTTGAGCCGATGAAGGCGCCAGCACCTATTTCGGTCAAGTGTTTGTTCTGGCCATCATAATTGCAGGTGATCGTGCCTGCGCCGATGTTCGCGCCCGCTCCAACAACGGCGTCGCCAATATAACTGAGATGATTGACCTTGGCGCCGGCGCCCACCTTGGCTTTCTTGATCTCGCAGAAATTGCCGACCTTGGCTTTTTCGGCAAGTTCTGTGCCGGGACGAAGCCGCGCAAAGGGTCCGATTGTGGCGTGTGCTCCGACATCGGCGCCCTCCAGATGACTGAAGGCATGGATGACCGCGCCCGCACCCACCGTGACGCCAGGGCCGAACCAGACATTGGGTTCAATCATAACATCGGTCTCAAGCACCGTATCATGCGACAAGAACACGCTCGACGGATCGATCATGCTGACCCCCGAGAGCAATGCCGCATGGCGGGCACGAGTCTGCCAGACCTCCTCGATCCCGGCCAGTTCGGCACGGGTGTTGCATCCCATCATGTCTTCTTCGGGAGCCTCTATGGCGACGCATTTCAAACCGCGCTCGCGGGCGATTTCGACAATGTCTGTCAGGTAATACTCGCCCTTGGCGTTGTCATTGCCGATGCTTTCGAGCAGGCCAACGGCCTGGGTGCCGGAAAAGGTAATGATACCGCCATTGCAGAAATCGACCCGCAATTCCTCAGCCGAGGCTTCCTTGTGCTCGCGGATGGCGACCAGTTCTCCGTCGCGCTCCAGCAGCCGGCCATAGCCGGTCGGATCTGCCGCCCGGAAACCCAACACCACCACATCAGCACCCTTCGCCCGTTCTGCAGTGGCCGCAACCAGACTTGCAGGATCAATCAACGGTGCATCGCCGTAAAGCACGACCACATCATCAAAGCCTTCAGAGATGATATCGCGCGCCATCAGCACCGCATGGCCGGTACCCTTGCGTTCGGTTTGTTCAACCGCGGTAACCGGCACTTCGATCCCGCTCTTGGCGGCATCTGTGACCAGATCCGCATCACGGCCAACCACCAGCGCGATCCTGTTGACGCCCGCGACAGCCGCTGCATGGGTCACGTGAGCGATCAGTGGAAGGTTGCCAACAGTATGCAGCACCTTGGATTTTGAGGATTTCATTCGTGTCGCGTCACCCGCAGCAAGCACGATAGCCAGACATGTCCGCGCCATTCCTTCACCTCATCGTCGAATCGCTTGTTTACCCGTCCCGGACGCTATAGCACCGGAATTGCAATCAAATCCTTTCAAGCAAACATTGCCTCTATATGGAAGCCCCCATGACCGCCGAAGCCACACCTGCCGCGCACCCTTCCCTGGCGCGCTTTATTCCGCTGGTCGTCATGCTGCTGACGCCGTTGTTCTTCTCATCGAACCTTATCTTCGGCCGGTCGACAATTCCCGAAGTGGCCCCATTCACGCTTGCCTTCCTGCGCTGGACGGCTGCCTTCCTGCTGCTGTCGCCATTCTTGTGGATGGCCCGGGCGCGTGTTCGCACCTACGTCACCACCCACCCGGTTCACTGGCTGCTGCTCGGGTTCCTCGGCATGTGGATCTGCGGGGCCGGCGTCTACTATGCCCTGCAATTCACCACCGCCACCAACGGCACGCTGATATACACCACCTCGCCACTGATGGTCATTATCCTCGAACGGCTGTTCTTTGGTCGGGCCACCAGCTGGCGTGAAGTCGCGGGCATCATCGTCGGCTTCTTGGGAGTGGCTATCATCGTTCTCAAAGGTGATTTGAATGTGCTTGCCAATTCCTCATTCAATCGCGGCGACTTGATGTTCATTGCGGCGGCCCTTTCCTGGGCCGGCTACTCGGTCCTGCTCAAAGGGCCCCGAACTGCCGGATTGCCCGTCTCGGCGCTGTTTGGCATCGTCACGCTTTCAGGTGCGCTGCTGCTGGCTCCGTTTGCGCTCTGGGAATTTCTCAGCGGCGCGATGATGCCGCACACCTGGACCGCCTGGGGCGGCATTGCCGGCATCGTTGTCTTCTCGTCGTTGCTGGCCTTTTCGGGTTACCAGTATGGTGTGGCGCGGCTTGGTGCCTCTACGGCAAGCGTCTTCATGTATCTGTTGCCGCCCTATGGCGTCGGCCTGGCCGTTCTGGTCCTGGGCGAACCTTTCCGGACCCATCACGCAGTCGGCATATTCACGGTTCTGACCGGCCTGGTGCTGGCCACGGCTCCGCGGCGCAAGCGCTGATCCGGATCGCACCGAACCCCGGCGAGGTCAGCCGATCATGCCCAGCGCCGGAAATGTCTCGAGCAGCCAGTAGGCCATGGTCGCCATGCCGCCGGTCAGGAACAGGATACCGGTCAGCACCAGCAGCGCGCCGGTGATCTTTTCGATAGTGCCGAGATGTTTGCGGAATTTCTGCGAGAACCGCATGAAACGCTCCGAAAACAATGCAGCGATCCAGAACGGCACCGCGAGCCCAAGCGAATAGGCCGCCAGCAAAGCCGCTCCCGCACTGACGGTCTCCCGCCCCGCGGCAACGCCGAGCACAGCGCCAAGCACCGGGCCGATGCATGGCGTCCAGCCGAATGCGAACGCCAACCCCATCAGATAGGCGCCAGACAGGGTCGCCGGTTTGCCGCTGCCCGCAAACCGGGCCTCCCGGGCCAGAAGTCCGATGCGGAACACTCCGAGAAAATGCAAACCCATCAAGATGATGACGATGCCGCCAAGCTTGGCCAGCAGATCCATATGCTGGCGCAACGCAGCCCCGATGCTCGAAGCGCCGGCGCCGAGCGCGACAAACACCGTGGCAAACCCGAGCGTGAAAAACAGCGAGGCGAAAAAAACCGCGCGTCGCGTGTCCCTGGCTCTCGCCTCGGCCCCGCTGCCACGAAAATCCTCAACCGACACGCCCGCCATGTAGCACAGGTAAGGCGGCACCAGCGGCAACACGCAGGGCGACAGGAAAGACAGGGCCCCCGCCAGAATGACGGTAAGCAGCGGAATGTCGGCAATCATCACGAAATCAGGATTCCTGTGTGGGGCGGTACGAATAATACGGAGTAACCGTTTGTGGTCTCTGTCTAACCGCCTGACGGCTCATTCGCCAGTCACGTTTTTGAGTGCTGAGCGTGAATTGCCTGCTATGTGGCTGCTTTCGTCAAGCCGGGGTAGCGGCTGACTGTGGCACCGACTGACAGGGCTTGAGTATTTGTTATTAAAGCGCTTTCGAAGCGCTTTGAAAAAACAGCCGGGAGCATCGGATTAGCTGTTGACCATGTGCGGATGCCTCCCTATGTTCCGCGCCATTCGGGCCGACGTGAACAGCGTCTGATCCGGGTTTTGAGAGAGCGTAGCTCAGCTGGTAGAGCAACTGACTTTTAATCAGTAGGTCCAGGGTTCGAACCCCTGCGCTCTCACCAAACATTACCAGCCGACCGGCGTTGGGTGAGACCAGACAAGCCACACAGCACATCAGAGACTTGAAATCGGTGTTGGGGCATACAGCTTCGTTAGGAGTGATTGCGCGCGGCAGGGATCACATCTCGATATTGTCGAATACACCACCGCAACGCTCGTCGACCATGTAGAGCAGGCCGAATGGCCTTGCCCCGCGATTGCGCAGGATCAGTGCCGAAACGGGTTCGCCCAGCTCCGTATGGAATGCCTTGGGCACGTCCTGATCGGCACCAGGCTCAATCAGCCCGCTTCTCCAGCCGCGCCAGATAATAGCAGCGTTCGCCCGTACACCATTCCTGGTAGCGAACAGTCCCTGGCAACCCCGCCATCTCCCTGGCCGCCCGACGAAAGGGTCGCGGAATTGCATCGACCTGAGATTGCCGTTCGGTTGCGGTTTCCAAAACACTGGCCAGAGCGCGCGCCGTCACGTCTTCAAAGATCTTTAATTCAAGCCCCGTCTCCTTGGCGAGGCGACCGATGTATTTTTCCGCATTTTGAATGGAGCATTTGCGAAATTCCGCAATGCTGAGCGCGCCGCCCGGTCTCAGGACACGGGCAATCTCAATCAGGCACGGCGTCGGATCGTCCAGCACGATAACGCTCTCCACACCGACTACGTTCGCGAAATTCCGGTCGGCGAATGGCAGTGCTTCAAGGCGCGCCCTCCGCACATTCGCGCCCCTCGCCTTTGCCCGGTTGGTAGCCAAGCGGCTGGCGTCGGCGCCTACAACCTTCCAGGAAGCTGCTGAGGCGAGAATCTCGATGCCACTGCCGAACCCCGCGCAGATCTCCAGGCATTCGCCATCCGCGGCGCCTGTCGACTTCACGAAATCCGCAAGCGTGGCATAAGCTTCGCGTTGGGTCGCCTCCATGCCCGAAAATCGGGATGGCGCCAGACCGATATTGACGAATTGCCGGCGTGTCTTTAGCAGCCCGCCAAAGACCAATTCATTCCAAAGACCAGTACCCAAACAGTTTCTCCTAGCGCGTCGGCAACCAAATGCTCATACATTGGGGCATCTGACTAGGGATTAAAAACGAACCGGATGAGCTCATCTTTGTTGATCCGGATTGAAATAGTATGAGTTATGTTCGTGTGCAAGTTTCCATTCTGTATGAGAGATGACACTGGAAAAGAAGTAGCTGGACCCTGCCCGCTTCGGTGCTCGAAATCGACCAAGCAAATAAAATCTAGCCATTAATCGGGAGGTCCAGGGTTCGCCCCGGTGCGCTCTCACCAAATATTCCAGCATGTTCGGTACGTCATGATAATTTAGCCGCCGGGTCGACGGGGGTAGCCTTCCGAGTAAAAACAGTCACGGTCTTCACGAAGGCCCCCAG
Source organism: Hoeflea sp. (assembly GCA_051251555.1). Taxonomy (GTDB): domain Bacteria; phylum Pseudomonadota; class Alphaproteobacteria; order Rhizobiales; family Rhizobiaceae; genus Hoeflea. Next base: position 356,361 of record JBPOEW010000004.1, on the reverse strand, counting down.
CAAATATCAGCCGCGCGCACTTGCACCAGGCGCTATCGTCGGCGGAGCCGCGTTCAGTGTATCACGGGCGAACCCGGCGGCGGCCTTGTACTTTCCCATGAACTCGGTCCGTTCGTCCGCGGGGATAACGGTCTCGATATCGTCGAATTCACCACCGCAACGCTCGTTGACCATGTTGAGCAGGCCGAACGGCCCTGCCCCGCGATTGCGCAGGATCAGCGCTGAAATCGGTTCGCATAGTTCCGCGTTGAAAGCATCGAGCGCATCGGTGCCAACGCCATGCGTCAGGAATTTTGCTCCCAGAATGCGCGCATCCATGATTGCCTGACTGGCGCCGTTGGATCCCGTCGGATACATCGCATGCGCCGCATCGCCGATCAGCGCAACCGGTCCGTCCACCCATGAGGGAATCGGGTCGCGGTCGATCATCGGATTTTCAAAGGCGGTGTCGGCGCCACGGATCAGCGCCGGAACATCCATCCAGTCATAGGTCCATGTCTCGAAATGGTGGATGAAATCCTCGATCCCCACCGGCCGGAACCAGCCCATGGTTTCATGCACGGAGGGGTCATCATAGGTCACTTCGGCAATCCAGTTGGTCAGCGCCAGTCCGGTTTCAGGATCTGGCGGAGAGATCGGATAGATCACCATGCGTTTCTCATGCGTCCCCAGCCCGATGAATGACGATCCGGTGCGGATCGGCTTTGCCCGTGAGGTCCCGCGCCACATCACCGCCCCTCCCCAGTGGATCGGCGGCTGAGTGGGGTGCATCTGGGCTCGAATCGCGGAATGGATACCGTCGGCCCCGATCAGAAGGTTGCCGGTTTCCTCTACCAGTCCGGCCTTCGTCTCGAGCGTGACCGTGACGCTGCCGTCGGCGTTGACGGCGTATCCCTTGGCGCGACAGCCTGGTCGAACCGCATCCGGGCCTGCGAGCTCAACAAAACGCCGATACAGCGCCATGTGAAACTCCCCCCGGTGCATGGCATATTGCGGCCAGCCGTAACCGGCCACCAGCCCCCGGGGCTCGGCGTAGATCTCCTGGCCGTTCATTCCAACCAGCGCCCATTCCTTGACACAAACCCCGAGCGCATCGAGATCTTCTGCCGTAAATCCGAGGTCGAAAAGTTCGCGCACAGCATTGGGCTGAATGTTGATGCCGACACCCAGCGGCTTGGGTTCGTTGACGGCTTCGAAGACCACGCAGTCAACACCGATCTGGTGCAGGGTCAGCGCCAGAGCCAGCCCGCCAATGCCGCCACCGGCGATCATCACCCTGTTCTCCGCCATGATGAAAATCTCCGTGTGTTTCTTGTCCCGCAGGTCTGCGAACTGACCCATACTTATAATGGGCAATCCTGTCGACAGGAGGCGCGCGAAGCTCTCCGCGCGTCACCCCGTCGGTGTGTAGAAATCGGAGGTTTTCTGCCGTACAGCCAGCCACCAACCCGCCTGCTGCGGCCATGTCTCGAACAAGGTGTCGTGGCCCAACTCCCTTGCCGCGTGCTGCGCCCAGTTCGGATCGACCAGCGCTTCGCGGCCAATGGCAATCAGATCGGCGCGACCTTCGGCAAGAATGGCTTCAGCTTGCTGCGGGTGAGTGATCAGCCCCACCGCCATGGTCGTCATGTCCACGTCCTTGCGAACCCGCTCGGCATAGCCAACCTGAAAACCGGGTTGACGCTTCTGATTGCCGCTGGCTGTCGCAGCGCCGGCAATTCCGCTCGATGAACAATCCATCACATCGACCCCGAAGCGCTTGAGTTCGCCTGCCAGGACAACAGTGTCATCCAGCGTCCAGCCATCCGGCACACCGTCAACGGCAGAGGTGCGGAAAAACAGCGGCAGATCATCCGGCCAGATTTTTCGCACGCGTTCGGCAATTTCGAGTGCCAGTTGCATTCTCCCGGCCAGGCTTCCACCGTATCTGTCCGTGCGCTTGTTGGACAGCGGTGAGAGAAAACTGTGCACCAGATAACCATGTGCGCCATGGATTTCGGCGATCTTGTAACCCGCAGCAAGCGCCCGCCGTGCCGCCGATGCGTAATCGTCGAGCAGATCGCCGATGTCCTCGATCGACAGCTCATGCGGCACCGGCCAGCCATCCGCCACCGGAACCGCCGACGGACCAACCGGCGTCCATGGCATGTCGCCACGCGCAAAATCGGTCTCGTTCAGAGGGCCGTTGCCAAACCAGGGGCGCTGCATGCCGCCCTTGCGTCCCGCATGCCCGAGCTGGATTGCCGGAATGGCGCCGTTTCTGAGTGCGAACTGGGCAACCCTTGCATGTCCGGGGATCTGGCTGTCGGTCCAGATGCCGGCGCAGCCATGGGTAATCCGTCCACCTTTCTGCACGGCAGTGGCCTCTGTGAAAACGATCCCCGCCCCGCCGATGGAAAACCGCCCAAGATGCGTCAGATGCCAGTCATCCATGTGCCCTTCATGCGCCGAATACTGGCACATCGGTGAGATCACGACCCTGTTGCGAGTGGTGACGCCGCGAAGAGTGAGTGGTTGGAACAGATGAGGCACAGCAGTCATGGGAAATCCTTTTGTCAATCGCGCGGAAGCTATCGCCCCATGCCGTAAGTGGCAATCGATCCTGGCGCGAAAATCAACAACAGGAACTCTCAGCCTCTGAAAAGTCGCCACTGGCGACGGCAATTTTGGGCAAGGGCATGCGCAGGTAAGCGGGATTAATCAGCTGCAACACAAAGAAATCCATTCATTGTGGAACCTGACCAACCGCTGTTGGTCAGCAGTAAACGGCTTCGAGTTTTGCCTGCGTCAGCACCTCTCTTGGCACACCTGAGGAATGCATCCGGCCCTGGCAGCATGCCGTATGTCCATCAATCCGCGCTTGCGCAACCCGCCACCTGACGCGAAGATCCGGTTCGTCATTCCCACAGAATTTCGGAGTTAGCCGATGTACCGTTTGCAACACATGAGCAGCTTGCAGTTGTACAAGCTGGCCAGTGAACAGATGCCCAGTGATGCCGGACTGGTCGGATTAATCCATGTGGCAAATTATCGTCCTGCCCCGGACCACCAAGCACGAAGAGATGACCGAAACATCTCCGGCACCCCTGAAGCCGGAGTGACATTGTCCTGCGGCAGACCATTTTCACTGATACGCTAAGCCACCAAGGAGACAACAAAATGTTTATTGCAATGAACCGCTTCATTATCAATGAAGGTCACGAGAGCGCATTTGAAGACGTTTGGCGCAACCGCGATTCAAGCCTGAAAGAAGTCCCCGGCTTCCAGACTTTCCACCTTCTCAAAGGCCCGAAGAACAAGGACAGCGGACAGACCCTTTACGCATCCCATACAGTCTGGGCGACACGTGAGAGTTTTGACGACTGGACAAAGTCCGGAAATTTCCGCAACGCCCACAAGAATGCAGGCAACAACAAGGGCATGTATGCGGGTCACCCGAATTTTGAAGGATTCGAGGCCGTGCTCGACGCCTGACGCTCACTGTAGTTATTTCCGGTATCGGCGGGTATCAGGCTGTCATGAACTAGGTTCACACCGGAAAACCCGGCAACCCGTATCTATCTAGTAAATAAATCAATACTTATTTAGCATCCCTGGCACAAAATTCTCGCTTGGCCAAGTGAGGAACAATACCATGAAGCCCAGAAACTATATGCTCACCCGGTCGAGTGAAGAACTGAAAGAAAAAAGACGAGTTTTCCCTCGACGCGATGCGAATTGTCCAGTCATCGCCCGTGTCCGCCAGCGCGAAAGTGAAGGGCTAATCTCCGTTCCTTGCTGGATGGTCAATCTGTGCGAGGATGGCTGCCTTCTCTCCTCGGATCACTTTCCGCGCAGGGTCGACGAAATCAATCTGACCATCCCCGGCATCAGCACGCCGGTGCGCGGCAAGGCCAAGGCGCAAGGGGCGCATACAGTCAACGTCAGGTTCACAAAACTTCTCCAGACAGAAGTCGTCGAAATGGTTGCCCGGATCAGAACGATCGCGAAGCGGTAAAATAGGCAAACGCCTTGGGCAGGATCGGTGAGCGTGGATCACCTCGGCGGGTTACGCCAGCCAATCATCCAGCTTGGCTGTTCTGACATCGGCCATCAGTTTCAAGAACCCATCAGCCTGGTGCCGCGCTGTTGCCTCGCCTTTGTGTGCGGTCGCCAGGGCAGCTTCGCCGACGGCACCGTGTGCATTGAGATCGCTGGCGATCCAGGCAAAGGCATGTGGACCGGCGTGCCGAAGCAGATCGAACTCCTTCTCTGCCCGGGTGACTGCGGAGACGAAATTTTCCGCCTTGTCCATGGCAACCAGATCCGGGCGAAAATGCAGCATCAACGATGTTTCGACATCGCCGCCGTGAATGCCGTACGAGGTCTCGGTTTCACTGTAGAGCCCGGTTGGCAGACCAAACCGCATCCACGAGGTTTTGACCGCAAGCATCCGCGCCCTCACCCGCAATTCGCGCGCGACGATGCCCATCACTTCTTCATTTCCGCCATGGGAATTGACCAGCACCACCTTGCGGATGCCGGCACGGGCAATTGAATGGCCCAGTTCAATCCAGTGATCAATCAGCGTCGTCGCCGGAATGGTCAGCGTTCCCGCGGCATGCTGATGCTCGTTGGATTTGCCGACGCACTGGATTGGCAGGATCCTGATGTCGAGATCTCCGGGTGCCGCTTTGATGACTGTGTCGAGCATGCCCTGCATTATTGAACTGTCGGTCGATACCGGAAGGTGCGGTCCGTGTTGCTCGGTGGCAGCTATCGGCAACACAGCAATCGTCTGATCGGGATGAAGCCCCTCGAATTCCTGCGTTGTAAAATCGCCCCACCAGATTTTCCGGGTCATCGTTATTTCCTTTCGATCTTCCTCAGTCCGGCGCTGCTGCGATGACTTCGATTTCCACTTTAAAAACCTCGCGCGCAAAACCCGAGACAATCATCAGTGTCGAAGCGGGTGCCGGATCATCAAACAGTCTGTCCCGAACTTTCATGTAACCGGGCAAATGAGCCCGATCCGTGACAAAGGCGTTGATCCGTACGATATCATGCATCGTCATGCCTGCTGACATGAGAACGGCCGCAATGTTCTTGAAGCACAGTTCGGTTTGATCTTCGGAGGTTTCGGGGATGTGATCGTCAGGCGTGATCGACAACTGTCCCGAACACAGCATCAATCGATAACCGGCCGGTATTTCCACCCCATGGCTGTAGCGGGCAAACGGGGCCCTGACGGTATCTGGTGTGTGGTGTTTCATGACGAAGTCTCGGAGTGAACATTGATCGGTGCCAATTAAACCCACAAAGTTTTCGCCGTCTATTCCAAAGCATCAGACAATGGTTCAATCTGCCGTCTTGCGGTCGAACATAGGCACATTATTGTGCAGTGTGTTCAAGCAAAATGCAGTTTTGGCAAGCAAGGCGGGAAGCCTGCGCTGCAATCTCAATACAATCCGCGCGTGGCCTGTGGTGGCATGGCACTTGCAAGAACAGGTAGTTGGGAAATTCCAGTGGGTGGTTCGAAACCCCGATCAAAACCAAGGGACGGTGTATATGACGCTTCTTCTTCGCTCTTCGGCCGCTTTCGCGGCTATCCTGGCCCTTGGGGCGCAGGCATCCGCCACTGAAAAGGTAACGTTTGGCACAAACTGGCTGGCGCAGCCTGAACATGGCGGATTCTATCAATCCATTGCCGATGGCACCTATGCCGCATGCGGCCTGGATGTAACCATTGCCCAGGGCGGCCCACAGGTGAACAATCGTGCATTGCTGCTGGCGGGCAAGATCGAGTTTCATATGGGCGGCAACATGCTCGAGGCCTTCTCCGCAGTGGAGCAGAACATCCCGGTCAAGGTCGTCGCCGCCTCGTTTCAGAAGGAACCGCAGGTCCTCATGACCCACCCTGGCCAGGGCCTCGATACATGGGAAGAACTCAAGACTGCCGAACAGTTCATTCTGGGCGACGCCGGCTTCCAGAGCTTTTATCAGTTCATGATCACCGAATACGGTTTTGATGCCTCCAGGCGCGTCCCCTACACCTTCAATCCGGCGCCGTTCATCGCCAACCCGAAGTCAGCACAACAGGGATATATCACCTCCGAGCCCTTCGCAGTCGAACGTGAAGGCGGCTTCAAGCCGAACCTGTTTCTGGTGGCCGACTTCGGCTTTGATACCTACTCGACCACCATCGAGACCATGCAGGCGACAATCGACGGCAAGCCTGACGCGGTCAAATGCTTTGTCGATGGCTCGATCAAGGGCTGGTACAATTACCTCTATGGCGACAATTCAGCCGCCAACGCCCTGATCCAGAAAGACAATCCGGATATGACAGATGAGCAGATCGCGTTCTCGATCGACAAGCTCAAGGAATATGGCATCGTTGATTCCGGTGACACCGAAACCATGGGCATCGGTGCGATGACTGACGCCCGGATGGCGAGTTTCTACGCCAACATGGTCAAGGCCGGCGTCGCCAAGGAAGGCATCGACATCAAGGCTTCCTATACGCTCGACTATGTCAACGCGGGCGTCGGCCTCGATCTCAAGAAGTGATGCAACATTCCGCCCGGCGAATTCTCTCCGGGCGGGCCCTGCTGATTTCGCAAGCATAGCATCTGGACACCAATGCCCGACCGGACAAATCCCTTTCTGATCCTGCAATCCATCGGCAAGACCTTTGCCTCCGGCGTCACCGCGCTGGAGAAGGTCAACCTGACCATCAACGAAGGCGACTTCATGAGCCTTCTCGGCCCGTCCGGTTGCGGCAAATCAACCGCGCTGAGGATCATTGCCGGGCTGGCATCGCCGACATCCGGCGTGGTTGACTGGCGCGGACCACCGCTGCAGCAAAACGACATCGGCTTCGTCTTCCAGGAGCCCACCCTGCTGCCTTGGGCCAGTGTCTATGACAATGTCTGGATGCCGTTGCGGCTGCGCGGCGTTTCCCGCAAACAGGCCGAACCGCAGATTGCCGAAGTGCTCGAGCGGGTGCACCTGAGCGGTTTTGAAAACGCCGTCCCCAGAGAGCTTTCCGGCGGCATGAAGATGCGCGTCTCCATCGCCCGCGGACTTGTTACCAAACCACGCATCCTGCTGATGGATGAACCCTTTGCAGCCCTTGATGAAATCACCCGCTTCAAGCTCAACAACGATATTCTCGAGCTCTGGCAGGAGCGCGGTTTTACCGTGCTGTTCGTCACCCACTCGGTGTTCGAAAGCGTATTCCTCTCCAACCGCATCACCGTGATGGCGGCCCATCCCGGGCGGGTTTTCGAAGAACTCACCATTGATGCACCCTACCCGCGCGATGCAGCCTTCAGAACCTCGCCGATGTATGCGGAACTCTGCCGCAACACCTCGGACACGCTGTCACGCGCCATGGGCATGGAGGCCGCCGATGTCGTCCATTGAACCCAGCCAGCCACTTGTCATCGATGCCGACGAAGCCCGGCGTGAACGCAGCCGCCGCATGGAACGCACCGGCCGCTGGCTGTTGCCTCTGCTGATCATGGCCACGGCGGTATTCTTCTGGGACCGGATCTGCGTCTGGAATGAAATTCCGCAATATATCCTGCCACGTCCAGGCGTTGTCCTGAACACCATGATCGAAGACGCCGGACTGCTGTTTTCGTCACTGCTGGTAACCTTGCGTATTACCGTTCTGTCGCTGGCGCTGGCGGTGTTTGGCGGTGTAGGCCTCTCTGTGCTCTTCACCCAGTCGCGCTGGATCGAGATGAGCCTGTTTCCATTCGCAATCGTTCTGCAGGTCACCCCGATTGTGGCGATCTTCCCGCTGATCAACATCTATGTCGATGACCAGACCACCAAGCTGCTGCTTTGTGCCTGGATCGTTGCGTTCTTCCCGATCCTGTCCAACACCACGCTGGGGCTCAATTCCGTCGACCGCAATCTGATCGACTATTTCAAATTGAACGGTGCCAGCCGCTGGCAGACCCTGTGGCATCTCAGACTGCCTGCCGCAATGCCCTACTTTCTCGGCGGTCTGAAAATCGCCGGCGGTCTGGCCCTGATTGGCGCCGTGGTTGCCGAGTTCGTCGCCGGCACCGCCGGCCAGTCCTCCGGTCTCGCATCGCGCATCATCGAAGCCGGTTACCGGCTCAATGCACCCCGACTGTTTGCTGCACTGATCCTGATCTCGCTGACCGGGATCATCATATTCCTGGCATTGTCCTGGATCTCCCACCTTGTGCTGCATCGCTGGCACGAGAGTGCGCTCAAGCAGGAGCAGTAAGTGACACAGCGTTTCATCACCCTGCCCTCATCGGGAACGTATTCGCTGGTCAATCTGAGGCTGCACAGGTCTCATCTCGAAAAGACCGGCGGATTTTCATTTGACAGGGATGGCTTCGCGCTTGCGGCAATCGACATTTCAGCCGGCGCAATCACCGCGATTGAGCCGGCGGGCCAGAGGGCTGACAATCCCGAAGCGATCGACTGTCGAGGCTCCATCGCTTTTCCGGGGTTCGTTGATTGCCATACCCATATCGACAAGGGCCATATCTGGGACCGCAATCCGAACCTTGACGGCAGCTTTGCCGGCGCATTGACCGCGGTCGGTGAAGATCGTGAAGCCTACTGGTCGGCTGAAGATGTCGAACAGCGGATGGAGTTTTCGCTCCAATGCGCCTACGCCCACGGCACCAAGGCGCTGCGCACCCACCTCGACTCCGTGCCGCCGCAGGAAGATATATCCTGGCCTGTCTTCGAGACCATCCGCGACCGCTGGAAAGGCCGTATCGAGCTGCAGGCCGCCTGTCTGTTCGGCATAGACCAGGCACAGGACGAAGTATGGTTCAACCGGCTGGCTAATCTGGTGGCACGTCATCGCGGCATTCTCGGCGCGGTCACCTATATGGTGCCGGATCTGGACAAGCTGCTCGACCGGATGTTCGTCAAGGCCATGGATTTGGGCCTCGACCTCGATTTCCACGCCGATGAAACCGATGACGTCAACGCGATCTCGCTCGACCGTATTGCCGACGCGGCTCTGCGCCATTGCTTTGAAGGCAAGATCCTCGTTGGCCATTGCTGCTCGCTGGCCCGCCAGCCAGACGACGCGGTGAAAGCCACGCTCGACAAGGTCGCCCGTGTCGGCCTGTCCGTCGTGTCGCTGCCGATGTGCAACATGTATCTTCAGGACCGCCGCACGGATGCAACCACGCCACGCTGGCGCGGCGTGACCTTGCTGCACGAGATGGCAGCCCGCGGCATCAATACCTGCGTCGCCTCCGACAACACCCGCGATCCATTCTATGCCTATGGCGATCTGGATGTGCTGGAGGTCTACCGCGAAGCCACCCGCATCCTGCATTTCGATCACCCGGTCGGCGCCTGGCCTGCCACAATTGCCGCCAATCCGGCGCGTGCCATGGGCCTTGCCGATGCAGGCACTCTGAAAGCCGGCTCGACCGCAGACCTGGTGCTGTTCCGAGGCCGCAGCCTGACTGAACTACTCTCCCGACCCGAAAGCCGCCGAACACTCATCCGCAGTGGAAAGCTCATTGACGCGACTGTCCCCGACTACCAAGACCTAGATGATTTGATGGAGCCCTGAGCCATGGACATGACCGGACTGATCGCCGACCTCGACGGCATACGGATCGAGCAGAACGACAAGATCATTCAGCAGAAAAGCCGGGACTTCTACTGGTATTCTCCGGTGCTCAAGCGCCAGCTGGACGGTGTCACCGGCGATCTGGTCGCTTCGCCGAAAACCGAAGCAGAGCTGATCCGCATCCTCAAGGCCTGTTATGCCCACGATGTTCCTGTCACACCGCGCGGCACCGGCACCGGCAATTACGGCCAGGCCATGCCCCTGTCGGGCGGACTGGTGCTGAGCCTCGCCGATCTCAACGAGATCAACCAGATTTCACCCGGCCGGGTGATCTGCAGACCCGGCGTCATCTGCTCCGATCTCGACAAGGCGGCCCGCGCCGCGTCCGGGCAGGAGCTGCGCATGCATCCCTCCACTGCCCACACCGCTACCATCGGCGGTTTCATAGCCGGAGGCTCCGGCGGCGTCGGTTCGATTTCCTGGGGCGGATTGCGCGATTTCGGCAACATCATCCGCCTCCGCGTCGTCACCATGGAAGAAGAGCCGCAAGTGCTCGAACTCACCGGCGAGGATTTGCACAAGGTCACCCACGCCTATGGCACCAACGGCATCATCACAGAGGTCGAAATGCCGCTGGCGCCAGCCTATGACTGGGTCGATGCCATCGTCGGCTTTGACAGCTTCGATGAAGCGACCATCTATGCCAATGCGTTGGCCCGCCAGGACGGCATTCTCACCAAGCTAATCTCGGTTGTCGCTTCGCCCTGCCCGTTTGACTATTTCAAGCGCCACCAGAAATTCATCACCGAAGGCCAGAGCGTGGTTCTGGTCATGGTTGCACCGCACAGCCATAACGCCTTCAAGGCGTTTACCGCACGAAACGCCGGCGACATCGTCTTTGATGCGACCACTGCGGGCGATCTCAAGGGCCTGCCACCGGTGTTTGAACTGGCCTGGAACCACACAACCTTGCGCGCGCTCCGCGTCGATCCGGCCTGGACCTATCTCCAGACCCTCTACCCATTTCCCGACCAGCTGGAACTTGCTGCTAAAATGGACAAGATGTTCCCCGGCGAAATGATCTCCCATCTCGAGTTTGTGCGTTTTGATGGTGACATCACCTGTTTCGGTCTGCCCCTGATCCGCTTCACCACCGAAAATCGGCTCGACGAAATCATCGATCTGCACAATGAAAACGGCTGCCCGGTGTTCAATCCGCACCGGTTTACCCTTGAGGAAGGCGGCATGAAGCAGACCGACGAGATCCAGTTGGCATTCAAACGTCAGTCCGACCCCAAGGGGCTGCTCAATCCCGGAAAGATGATCGCCTGGGATGACCCGGATTATGATTTTGATTCGGGAAAGGTGTGGTTGTTCAAGGGTTTGAAGCAGGCAAGTTGAGGCAATAAAATGCGTATTCTCGTCGTCCACGCACACCCGGTTGCGTCAAGTTTCAACGCCAGCCTGTTCCGTATGGCTGTTGAATGTCTGTCCAAATCCGGCCATGAGGTCGATGCCATAGATCTGTATGAGGACGGCTTCAATCCGGTCATGAGCGAAGAAGAACGGCTGAATTATCATGACCTTGATGCCAACCGGAAACCGGTCGAGACCTATGTCGACAGGCTTCTCCGGGCCGAAGCGCTGGTGCTCGTCTATCCGGTGTGGAACTACGGCTTTCCGGCGATCCTCAAAGGCTGGTTTGACCGGGTGTTTCTGCCGGGCGTTTCCTTCGGACTGGTTGGCGGCAAGGTCAGGCCGACACTGCACAACATCGGCAAGATCCTGGTAATAACCACTTATGGCGGCTCCCGTTTCCGTTCCTGGCTGATGGGGGATCCACCGCGCAAGATCGCCAACCGCATGCTGCGCGCCACCGTCAGGCCGGGCGCTTCCGTCACCTACCTCGCCCATTATGAAATGAATCTTTCAACCTACAAGACAAGGCATTCTTTCATGTCCAGGGTGGAAAGAGCTTTGGACAACATCTGATGCGTATTCTTCTTGTTTACTGTCACCCGGTGCCCGAAAGCTTTTGTGCTGCAATCCGCGACACAGCCATCCGGGCGCTCGAAACCGCAGGTCATGACGTTGATCTGCTTGATCTGTATGCCGAAGGATTCGACCCGGTGATGCCGGCGGACGAACGCCGCCATTACAACGAGATGAAACTGGCCGATCATCCGTTCCCGGATCATGCCGAACGGCTTCAGGCCGCAGAGGGCCTGCTGCTTGTCTATCCAACCTGGTGGTACGGCCTGCCGGCGATGCTCAAGGGCTGGCTTGATCGCGTCTGGACGCCGGATCTGACATTCCGCATTCCCGACGGTCCCGGCCCGATCGAGCCGTTGATGACCCACATCAATCTGCTTGGCGTCATCACCACCTGTGGCGCACCGCGCTGGTGGTCCTATGTGGTTTCCCATCCGGGAAAACGCACGATCCTGCGCGGCATGCGCGCACTTTGCGGCAAAAGCTGCCGTCGGCTGTTCATGGCGCACTACATGATGGACAAATCAACGCCGGAAAGTCGCGCCAGATATCTCGCTGCTGTCGAGAAGCGCCTTCTCAAGATACGCGGCTGACGGGTTCAGAAATTGTTGTTGTCAGGATGGGCTTTGATGAAGGCCGGCAGCTGTTCACACGCCTGGCGCACCGCCTGGATGCGCGCCATCCTGCTCGTGTCGATGCCCCACCGCTCTGCGTTGTAGATTTGCGGCATCAGGCAGATGTCTGCCAGCCCGGGGCTATTGCCGTGACAGAACGTGCCGGTGTCACCGTGGTCGAGCATAGCCTCAAACGCCGCCAATCCCTGGGAGATAAAATGTTTCATCCAGTCGGAGCGGGCTTCAGTGCCGCCCCCGGTGATGTCCATCACATGGGCAACAACCGACAGATTGCACACCGGATGGATGTCCATGGCGATTGCATGCGCCAGCGCTCTCGCCCGTGCCCGTCCGGGCGGATCATCGGGCAACAGAGCCAGGCCTCTTGTCTCGATCAGATACTCGACAATGGCCAGCGACTGGGTCAGCATCAAGCCGTCAATTTCCAGTGCAGGAACAAGGCCTTGCGGATTTCGCGCCAGATGCTCGTCCTCCCGGTGGCTCCCATCGAGCAGATTGACCACCACAGGCTGATAATCGATGCCTGCGAGGTTCAGCGCGATACGCACGCGGTAGCTCGCCGAGGACCGCCAATAGTCATAAAGAACCGGCAATTGCTCAGCCATATCGCTCATTCCTTCAGTGCTGCAGCCTGCAGCGCTTCGCTCAGCACCTGCCGGTCGCCAATATGATTGGCCAGCAACAGGATCAGCCGCGCATTGAGCGCATCGCTTTCGGCCTTGCTGAGCCCCTCGTGAACAGTGAGCAGCTCGGCATAGAATTCATCCGGAACCTTGATGTTGGCCTTGGTATTCAGTTCAGCCATGACCTACCTCCCGATTGCCTTGAGCAGCGCCGCTCTGACTGCCGCCTCGTCATAATGGTCCCAGCGCGCAGCGACATGCTGATCCGGACGGACCAGATACACTGCAGCATCTGCATCGCCGAGATATCGCTGCTTGAGATAGCCATCGGCATCTTCTGTGCTCGAAAGGGCCAGCCGTTTCAGCTCCACCCCGTCAACATCTGCGGTGTCCGGGGCCTCCGCATCGATTGTCATCAGATGGAATGCGCTTCCCATTTGATCGAGAAGCCATCCACCCGGAACCGGCGCATCCACCATCGGCGAGCCAGGACGCGTGCGCTCCGGCATGCGGTCACAATCCGGTCCATTGAGCGGCGAACCGTCATAGGTGCACGGAACCGACAATCGTCCCGAATTGACCATCGGTCGCGTCGCTTCATAGCGCTCGGACAAATCGAGCACGGCATCACGAAATATCCTGCTGATGTCGGATTTAGGGGTGATGAAATCGGTTGAGCGCGAGGAATTGAGGATATTCTCCTCGGCGCCATGAACCCGCTCAGTATTGTAAGTTTCAAGTAACGTAGACGGAGACTTACCGTCAATGATAAGCTTGAGCTTCCAGGCGAGGTTATCGGTGTCCTGCAGCCCTGAATTGGCGCCACGCGCGCCAAATGGTGACACCTGGTGCGCCGAGTCGCCGGCAAAGATCACCCGTCCCTCGCAAAACCGCTCCATGCGTCGGCACTGGAACGTGTAGATCGAGCTCCACTCCAGCTCGTAGCTGATCTCTTCGCCAAGCATGGCTTTCAGGCGGCGGTCGATGTTTTCAGGTTTGAGCTCTTCCTCGCGGTCAATATCCCAGCCAAGCTGGAAATCGATGCGCCAGACATTGTCCGGCTGCTTGTGCAAGAGCGCTGACTGACCGCGATTGAACGGCGGATCGAACCAGAACCATCTTTCTGTCGGAAACTTGGCTTCCATCACCACATCGGCAATCAGAAAATTGTCCTCAAACACCCGGCCGGTGAAATCGAGCCCCAGCAATGTCCGGATCGGTGATGCGGCGCCATCGCATGCGACAACCCAGTCGGCCTTGAGCTGGTATGGCCCCTCCGGCGTGCCGACGGTCAGTTCCGCGCCGCTGTCGTCATGGGCGACATCAAGAACCTTGCTGCCGCCGCGCAGTTCGATCGGCTTGCCTTCGGCCTGCAGCGCCCGCAGCCGGTCGACCAAAAATTGCTCCAGATAATATTGCTGCAGATTGATGAAGGCCGGGCGCTTGTGGCCCTGCTCGGGCAACAGGTTGAAGCCGAACACCTGGCGTTCGTCGAAATAGACCTTGCCCAGATTCCAGATCACGCCCTTGTCGACCATCGGATCGCCGCAGCCCAACCGGTCGAGGATCTCGAGCGGCCGCTTGGCAAAGCAGATGGCGCGCGAACCCCAGCTCACCTTGTCGTTCTCGTCGACCACGATCACCGGAACGTCCTGTATCGCCAGATCTATCGCCAGCGCCAGCCCCACCGGCCCGGCGCCAACCACCACGACAGGATGGCGCACCGGTGTCACTGCGTCCTGATCGGCTGATCGTTGATATGGATAAAGAGGAACTTCGAATATTTTGCTCATGACACCTCCCGAACTGCAGGGGGCGGTCTTTGCCGCCCCCGCAAGTCCTCAGCCCTGCAACTGTGCCCACATCTCGGCGTCGCGCTCGGCGGTCCAGATGCGTGGTGTGTCGATGCCGCGGGCTTCGTCAAAGGCGCGGGCGACGTTGAACGGCAGGCAATGCTCGTAGATCGCATAATCCTTGAATTTCGGATCGCATTCCGCCCGGACCGCATCCCACGCTTCCTTCAGCGTACCGCCGCGGGCGGCAACCTTGGCCGCTGGGCGGTAGGTGGATTCAACGAAATCCCGTGTGTTGTCGATCGCCGCGTTGACCATCTCGCGTCCAACCAGCGCATCGCCACGTCCCGGCCCGATCGCTTGCGGATCAAACGAACGGATCATGTCGAGTGTATCGCCCCAGTCCTCGAAATGTCCGTCGCCGCAATAGCAGGCAGAGTGGTACTCGACGATGTCACCGGTGAACATCACCTCTTCGTCGGGCACCCAAGCCACGATGTCGCCGGCGGTGTGGGCGCGACCAAGATGCATCAGGTCGACCCGGCGCTTGCCGAGATAGACGGTCATGCGTTCGGAGAAGGTCGTTGTCGGATAGGTCAGGCCCGGAATGCTTTCATGGCCCTGAAACAGCCGCGGAAACCGCTCGAACTCGGACGCCCAGTCCTCCGCACCACGCTCCTCGACCATCGCCCGGGCGACATCGCCCATGATCACGGTCGGCGCGTTGTAGGCTGATGCCCCAAGCACGCGCACGGCGTGATAATGCGTCATCACCAGATGGCTGATCGGCTTGTCTGTAACAGTGCGGATCTTTTCGATCACCTTGCTTGCCAGGCGTGGTGTCGCCTGTGCCTCGATTACCATGACGCTGTCGTCGCCGATGATCACCCCGGAATTGGGATCACCTTCGGCAGTGAATGCCCACAGGTCGCGACCGATCTCGGTAAACGAGATCGCTTTTTCCGCCATGTCGCCGGCGGATGCGAATTTTTTGCTCATTGGGTGGTCCTAAGCTTTTTCAACTGTCTGTTCGATGGCGCCAAATATGGAATGACCATCGGCGTTTTTCATTTCGATACGAACGGTGTCGCCGAAACGCATGAACGGCGTGGAAGGCTTGCCCGTTGCAATCGTCTCGATCATCCGGATCTCTGCAATGCAGGAATAACCGGCACCACCTTCGCTCACCGGCTTGCCGGGATCACCGCCAGGCCCCTTGTTCGACACAGTGCCTGACCCGATGATGGTCCCGGCGCACAATGCCCGCGTCTTCGCCGCGTGCGCTATCAACCGCGGAAAATCGAACGTCATGTCGACACCGGCATTGGCGCGCCCGAAGGCTTCACCGTTCAGGTCGACATCAAGCGTCAAATGCAGTTTGCCACCATCCCATGCCTCACCCAGTTCGCCCGGAGTAACGGTCACCGGCGAGAACGCCGAAGACGGCTTGGACTGGAGGAAGCCGAAGCCCTTTGCCAGCTCGGCCGGAATCAAGCCGCGCAAGCTGACATCATTGACCAGCATCACCAGTTGAATTGCTTCGCGGCAGGTGTCGATGTCGGCACCCATCGGCACATCACCGACGATCACCGCAACTTCGCCCTCGCAATCAATCCCCCAGGCTTCGTCCGCCATTCGGATCGCACCGCGCGGCGCCAGGAAGGCGTCCGAGCCACCCTGATACATAAGCGGCTCTTCCCAGAAGCTTGCGGGCATTTCAGCACCACGCGCCTTGCGCACCAGTTCAACGTGATTGACGTATGCCGAGCCATCAGCCCATTGAAAGGCCCGCGGCAGCGGCGACAGCGCATCGCGCTCATGGAACCGCTCGCTCGGCTCCGCGCCGGTTTCCAGCATGGAGGCTACATCCTGAAGACGCGGTGCCACATGCTTCCAGTCATCCAGCGCTGC
Source organism: Hoeflea sp. (assembly GCA_051251555.1). Taxonomy (GTDB): domain Bacteria; phylum Pseudomonadota; class Alphaproteobacteria; order Rhizobiales; family Rhizobiaceae; genus Hoeflea. Next base: position 339,836 of record JBPOEW010000004.1, on the reverse strand, counting down.
CTGAAGCGTCCGCGCAATATGCGGAACCCCCGAAGCGCGGGTCAGATCACGTGAGACGACGACCAGACGGCCATCACGGCTTCCGTCGCGAAGTGTGGCAAGTTTCATGCAAATATCCCTTTTTGTTTGGAGGATAACGGCACCAGATGCCGTTCCCCGTTCTCCCGCAGCGATGATGTCAGAAGCGGCCAGCCCGAATGAATGCGCCGATTGTTTTCACACATCGGGTCAGCTGGCCAATCGCTCACTTGGAGCCCGACCACCCACCCGCTTCCGGTGTGCCGTCAAATTTCCGCTCAAGCCCCTCCCAGCAGTTTATGTAACCGCTCTGCAGCGTCTCAAGTTCTGCCGCAAAACGTGTTACCATCTGCGGGAATCTTGTTTCGAACATGAACGCCATCGTATCGGTCAGCTTGACTGGTTTCAGCTCCACCGTCGAGGCCTTTTCGAAAGCATCGTGATCGGGCCCGTGCGGCATCATCATGTTGTGCAGGCTCATGCCGCCGGGGACGAACCCTTCCTCCTTGGCGTCGTATTGGCCCTGGATCAAGCCCATGAATTCGCTCATGATATTGCGGTGGTACCAAGGCGGACGGAAGGAATTCTCAGCCACCAACCAGCGGGGTGGAAAAATGACGAAATCGATGTTTGCCGTCCCCGCCTCACCCGACGGTGCGGTCAGAACGGTGAAAATCGATGGATCGGGATGGTCAAACCCGATCGCCCCGACGGGCGAGAAGGTCCTGAGATCATATTTGTAAGGTGCGTAATTGCCATGCCAAGCCACCACATCAAGCGGCGAATGACCAATGGCAGTGACATGGAAGACACCACACCATTTGATATGCACCAGGCAGGTGGTTTCCTTGTCTTCGTAGGCCGCGACCGGTGTCTTGAAATCCCGCGGGTTGGCCAGACAATTGGCGCCGATGGGTCCGCGTTCCGGCAGCGTGTATTTGGCGCCGTAGTTCTCGCAGACATAGCCGCGCGCCCGTTCTACACCCGCAGCCCGCTTCACCTTGAAAATCATGCCGCGCGGCAGTACCGCAATCTCCAGCGGCGCCACTTCAATGATGCCCATTTCGGTGAAGATGCTCAAAGCACCTTCCTGCGGTACGATCATCAACTCGCCATCGGCATCGAAGAAATAGTCATCTTCCATGTCGGCCGTCAGCGCATAGATATGTGTCGCCATTCCAACCTGGCCCACAACATCGCCGGCGGTCGTGATGGTGCGCATCGAATCGAGAAAATTGACCTCCGCCTCCGGATAGGGCAGCGGATCCCAGCGGCGCTGGCCGAGCGACAGGATATCGGGCTCATGACGCGGCGCCGAAAGCCAGTAAGGCCGGTCGATCACCCGGAAATCGGTGGTGTGACGCACAGTCGGGCGAATCCGGTACAACCAGGAACGCTCGTTTGTACCGCGCGGGGCAGTGAAGGGAGAGCCGGAAAGTTGTTCGGCATACAGCCCGTAAGCACAACGCTGCGGCGAATTCTGTCCTTGCGGCAGCGCCCCGGGCAGGCTTTCAGTTTCAAAGTCGTTTCCAAAACCCGGCATATAGGCAAGCGACATTGGAGCACTCCGATAGCTGTTCAGATCAGATGTGCATAAAATCAGTTGTAAATGTAACTATCAACCGTTCGTGGTCCTGGCTTTTGTGAAATTGCCAACCCTGTCTTTACCGGTGAATGTCCAGTCAGCCACAGAATGGCGGAAGCTGGTTTGCGCGCGCCCGAGACAAGTCACGCGAGAACAGGGTTCAATCAACAACCCTATTGCCAATACCCAAAAAAGGACTTCTAGATCGCCGTGAGCCTCTCAACTGCGGAACCAGACAATGAACGCGATCCTCTCTCCAGGCCGACCATCCGTTGCCAGCATTCTGCTGTCGCTGATCTTGTTGTGCACCGCTCCGCTCCCCGTTCAGGCGCAGAGTGACCTGTGCCTAGAACAGGCAGCGGAAATCTGCGGCGACATGATGCTGGGGGATTGTTTCTCCGATAATGCAAACTGGCGGCTTCTGCCTGACCAGTGCACCAGCGACGTGGAAAAGCAGATCGAACTCGACAGCGAATTCGATGGTGGGTCCGTCCCCTCCGATGACAGCGAACTGATCGCCGAATACGTCGCCTATATCGGCGAAGACGACCTTTACAATTCAAGTGGCGCCCGGCTTGAACAACCCTGGCAGGTGCTTCGTCAGGACCGGGCCAACTTCCACCGTTTTGGCATAAGCCAGGATGAAGACCAATGGGACCCGTTGTTTGACAAGGCGGACAACCGCGCCGCCATGGAGGCAATGGTGCGCGGCGGATACATCGATCCGGCAGCCGCACGCATCTTGCTGGATGGCGATGCCAGCGTTCACGTTCGGATTTTCGGCCGCGAAGGCCGCGCAGACTATGTCGAGGTCGACGTCAGCGACTGACGTCAATCCGCCTATTTCAGCTTCTCGATCATCGCCGAGAAGTCGCGTCCCTTGCCCTCACCTGCAACAAACGCATCATAGAGTTCGGTTGCCCGCGCGCCCATCGGTGTCTGTGCGGACACGCTCCCTGCCGCCTGCTGCGACAATTTCAGATCCTTGAGCATCAATTCAGCCGCAAACCCTGGTTTGTAACCATTGTCGGCCGGGCTTTTCGGTCCGACGCCGGGCACCGGGCAATAGGTGTTGACCGACCAGCAGGAGCCGGACGAGGTCGAGACCACGTCGAACAGGCTCTGCGCCGACAAGCCCAGCTTTTCGGCTAGCGCAAAAGCCTCGCAAGTGCCAATCATCGAAATGCCGAGCAGCATGTTGTTGCAGATCTTTGCCGATTGTCCGGCACCGGCTTCGCCGCAATGCACGGCTTTCTGGCCCATGATTTCAAACAGCGGCGCAGCGCGGCGAAACGCCTCGTCGCTGCCGCCCGCCATAAACGTCAACGTACCGCCGGCAGCGCCGCCGACGCCGCCAGAGACCGGCGCATCGACAGAGAGCAATCCGTTTGCAGAAGCCAGTTCATGCGCCGCCCTGGCGCTTTCGACGTCGACTGTCGAGCAGTCGATAAAGACCGAACCTTTTGTGCCTGCCGGCACGATTTCGGCATAGACCGACCGCAGGATCTCGCCATTGGGCAGCATGGTGATCACCGCGTCCTGCCCGCTCGCCGCTTGCGCCGCAGATCCCGCGTTAGTGGCACCTTCAACGCCCACGCCTGCGACATCGAAGCCCGTCACCTCGTGGCCTGCCTTGAGCAAGTTCGCCGCCATCGGCGCACCCATGTTTCCCAGTCCGATAAATCCGATTTTCATGACGTTCTCCCAAACACTTGCGTTCCAAACCGCAGACAGTGCTGCGCTAGAAATCGATATCGCCGCCAGACGGTTCAGACAGCATCGCCGCGACAGTCTCTGCAGTCACGGCCTCGACACTGGCATGACGCCAGCGCGGATTTCTGTCCTTGTCGATGATTGCCGCGCGAATGCCCTCCACGAAATCACCCTCCGACGCGCTGCGCGACGTGAAGCGGTATTCCTGTTGCAATGCGGAGCGGATGTCGTCGCTCTCACGCGCACGCCGCACCAGCTCGATGGTGCAGTTTGCCGACAGCGGCGAGCCAGCCCGAATGGACTTCCTGGTCGCGGCTCCCCAGTCGTTCTCCGGCAAGGATGCCAGAATGGCTGTCAGGCTCTCCGCGCCGAAATGAGCTTCCACCTGCGCGCGCAATGCCATCAGCGGCCCGTCTTCAGGATCCTGCGCCAGCGCCGCAACCGCCGACCAGTCTCCGGTCTCGATCAGCGTTTCGGTCAGACCGGGCCATTCCGCCTCGGGGATGAAACAGTCGGCAAACCCGGCAAGGATCGCATCAGACGCATTCATCCGGTATCCGGTCACGCCGAGATATTCGCCCAGCCGACCCGGCGCGCGGGCCAGCAGCAATGTCCCGCCAACATCAGGCACCAGCCCGACGGCGCATTCGGGCATGGCTATCTTGGAACTTTCGCCCACCACCCGGTGCGAGCCATGCAGCGAGACGCCGACACCGCCGCCCATGGTGAAGCCCTGGCACAGCGCGATATAGGGTTTGGGATACGTGGCGATCTTGGCATTGAGCCGGTATTCGTCGCGCCAGAATGTCCGGCCGGCGTCGAAATCGCCTTTCGTTGCGGTGTCGTACATGAACTGCAGATCACCTCCGGCGGAGAACGCCTTTTGCCCTTCAGCATCGATCAGTAGACACGCCACTTCTTCATCATCGCGCCAGCCATCAAGTGCGGCTTCTATCCCCAGCACCATCTCGTAGGTCACTGCATTGAGCGCCTCGGGCCGCTGCAGCGTGATCTGGCCGATCCGGCCGATCTTGCGAATGCGGATGCTCATGCGGCGCGCTCCGAAAGCAACGCCCGTGATATGATCACCCGCATGATCTCGTTGGTGCCTTCAAGGATCTGATGCACTCTGAGATCACGAACGATCTTTTCAACGCCGTAATCCGCCAGATAGCCGTAACCGCCATGCAATTGCAGCGCGTCATTGGCGACGTTGAAGGCCGTGTCTGTGACAAACCGCTTGGCCATGGCACAATATTTCGAGGCATCCGGCGCCTTTCGGTCGAGCTTGCTCGCTGCCTGGCGCAGGAAAATCCGCGCCGCCTGCATTTCAGTCTCCATGTCGGCGAGCCGGAACTGCAGCGCCTGGAACTGGTCGATGGATTTACCGAAGGCTTGCCGCTCGCCCATATAGGTCAGCGTCTTGTCGAGCGCTGATTGCGCTCCGCCCAGCGCGGAAGCCGCAATGTTGAGCCGCCCACCATCAAGCCCGCTCATGGCGTAGCGGAAACCCGCACCTTCATCGCCGAGCAGGTTCTCTGCCGGGATGACGCAATCATCAAACTGAACTTCTGATGTCGGCTGCGAGCGCCAGCCCATCTTGTCTTCCGGCGCGCCGAAGGACAGACCGGCTGTTCCATTCTCGACAATGACCGCAGAGATACCTTTGGGGCCGTCGGCGCCAGTGCGGGTCATCACCAGATACAGATCGGAAAATCCGCCACCGGAGATGAACGCCTTGGTGCCATTGAGCTTGTAGCCCTCATTGGTCCGCTCGGCGCGGGTTCTCAGCGCCGAGGCGTCGGATCCCGAACCAGGCTCTGTCAGGCAATAGGATGCGATCTTGGTCATGGTGACGAGATCAGGCAGCAGCCGCGCTTTCATCTCGTCCGAGCCATAGGACGATACCATCCATGTGCACATATTGTGGATCGAGATGAACGAGGCCACCGACGGACAGGCCATCGACAGCGCCTCGAACACCAGCGTCGCGTCGAGCCGGGTAAGGCCCGACCCGCCGTCGCTTTCCGGTACGTAGATCGATGCCAGCCCGAGCGCCGCTGCTTCTTCAAGCACCTCGCGCGGGATGGCTTCTTGCTTTTCCCATTTGGCGGCGAAAGGAGCGATCTTCTCGGCGCCGAACTCGCGCGCCATGTCGAAAATCGCCTGTTGTTCCTCGTTCAGTTCAAAGTCCATGGCCATTGCCTCCCCGTCTCTGAATTGATGTCGCCGCCGTGTCTTTAACCCATCGTCGGGATGTTGAAGTCGGCACCATCCTTGATACCGGAAGGCCAGCGCGCGGTCACCGTCTTGGTGCGCGTGTAGAACCGGAAAGAATCCGGACCGTGCTGGTTGAGATCGCCGAAGCCTGATTTCTTCCAGCCGCCAAAGGTGTGGTAGGCCAGCGGCACCGGGATGGGAACGTTGATGCCGACCATGCCGATATTGATCCGGCTGGCAAAATCACGCGCCGCGTCGCCATCGCGTGTGTAGATCGCGGTGCCGTTGCCATATTCATGTTCCATCGGGTAGCGCAGTGCTTCCTCGTAGTTCGGCGCACGCACCACCGACAGCACGGGCCCAAAGATTTCCTGGGTGTAGATGTCCATGTCGCGGGTGACGTTGTCGAAAAGACAGCCGCCCATGAAGTTGCCGTTCTCGTAGCCCTGCAGCTTGAAATCTCGGCCGTCGACCACCAACTTGGCGCCCTGCTCCACACCGGAATTGACCAGGCCGAGGACCCTGTCGCGGGCTTCGCGGGTGACCAGCGGTCCGAAATCGACATCATTGCCGGCAGTGTAAGGCCCGATCTTCAGGGCTTCGACGCGCGGTGTCAGCTTTTCGATCAGCCGGTCGGCGGTCTCCTGGCCCACCGGTACAGCGACCGAAATCGCCATGCAGCGTTCGCCGGCTGCGCCGTAACCGGCACCAATCAACGCATCCACAGCCTGATCCATATCGGCATCGGGCATGATGATCATGTGGTTCTTGGCGCCGCCAAAGCACTGAACGCGCTTGCCGTTGGCGCAACCACGCGCATAGATATATTGCGCGATCGGCGTCGATCCGACAAAGCCGATGGCCATGATTTCCGGATGATCAAGAATCGCATCGACCGCACCCTTGTCGCCATTGACGACGTTGAGAATGCCATCAGGTGCGCCAGCTTCGATCATCAGTTCGGCCAGCATCAGCGGCACAGACGGATCGCGCTCGGACGGCTTGAGGATGAAGGCGTTGCCGGATGCAATCGCAGGGCAGAATTTCCACATCGGGATCATCGCCGGGAAGTTGAACGGCGTGATGCCGGCGACCACGCCGAGTGGCTGGCGGATCGAGTACATGTCGATGCCAGGACCAGCGCCTTCGGTGAATTCGCCCTTGAGCAGATGCGGCGCGCCAAAGCAGAATTCCGCCACTTCCAGCCCGCGGATGATGTCGCCCTTGGCGTCAGGTATGGTCTTGCCGTGTTCGCGCGACAGCGCTTCGGCCAGTTTTTCCATGTCGCGATGCAGAAGTTCGACGAACTTCATCATCACCCGGGCGCGCTTTTGCGGGTTGGTCGCAGCCCAGCCGATCTGGGCCTTGGCGGCGACCGCCACGGCTTCAGCCATTTCCTCAGCGGATGCCAGCGGAACCTGGGACTGAACTTCGCCGGTAGCCGGGTTCATCACGTCGGCAAACCGTCCGGATTTGCCCCTTACATGCTGGCCGCCGATAAAATGAGTGAGTTCTTGCATGGTCCTGCCTCCGGGGTAATTGCGTTGAGCCTACTGTGCGCTAACCGATCTTGAAGTTCAATCAGCCTGATTGTTCAACCGATGTGCGCAAACTGTAGCCCACTCGGGCGGCAAGTGCTCAGGCTGCCGTCAATCCACCGTCGATCTGCAAGGTCTGGCCGGTCACGAAACTCGACGCGGGATCAGCCAGATAGATGAGGCCCGCAATCACCTCGTCGACTTCCGCCAGCCGGCGCATGGGGATCGCCTGCACCATTGCCGCCTCGGCGGCATCTCGGTCCTGACCTGCCTTGTCGAGAAAATCTGTTGCCATCGGAGTCCGCGCGAATGATGGACACAAGGCGTTGATCCGCACCCCGCGGCGCGCATATTCGATCGCTGCCGATTTGGTCAGCCCCACGACACCGTGTTTCGCGGCCGCATAGACCGACAGCATGGGTGCCGCCACCACACCGGCAACGGAAGCCACATTGACGATAGCACCGGTTTCGCCGGTATTGCGGAAGCGTTTTTCCATTGCAGGCAACTGCGCCCGCATGGCGTAGAACACACCCATCAAGTCCACATTGATGACCTTCTGTGCAATATCGACCGGCGTTTTGGGCAATGGCATCATGTCATGAACAATCCCGGCATTGTTGACGGCAATGTCGAGCTGTCCGAATTCAGCCAGGGCTTTTTCCACCAATTGTTCCGACAAGTCGGGATCGGTAATATCACCACTGACCGCAATGGTTTTGCCGCTAAGTTCCTTGGCCAGGGCTTCCAGCCTGTCTGATGCAAAGTCGCTGATCACCAGGCTGGCCCCGGCTTTGGAAAAACAGCGTGCGGCGGCTTGTCCGAAGCCACCGGTCGCACCGGTGATGAGAACCACCCGGCCTGCAAAATCGGCCATGGTTCAAGCTTTCCCGGACATGATGTCATTGGCCATTGATGCAAGGTGCGGCACCGCCTGCCCGATTTCACGGGCGCGCTCCGGATTGGATGCATTGCCATCGAGCGAGCGTTTGTAGACGCCTTGCAGGATTGCAGCCAGGCGGAAGAACGAGAAGGACAGGCAGAACGTCCAGTTGTCGACCGCAATGCCGCTGCGTTCCGAATAAAGCGCCACATACTCGGCTTCACTTGGAACTCCGAGATCCGCCCGGTCCAGTCCACCCAGTCCCCGGAAGCCGCTCTTGTGCGGCAAGCGCCATTGCATGCATTGATAGGACAGGTCGGCCAGCGGATGCCCCAGCGTTGACAACTCCCAGTCAATCAGCGCCCGGACTTCCTCACCATGGGCAGAGAAGATCATGTTGTCGAGGCGGTAGTCGCCGTGAACCACTGAAACGATGCCGTCATTATCTGGCAGATTATCCCAGAGCCAGTCCATCAGCCGGTCCATATCCGGCAACTCCTCGGTCTTGCTGGCGATATACTGCTCGCTCCAGCGCCGGATCTGGCGAGCAAAATAGTTCCCCGAGCGACCAAAATCGGCCAGTCCTGCCGCTTCCGGATCGACACTGTGAAGCCGTGCCAGCACGTCGTTCATGCCGTCATAGATCGCACCACGTTCCTGTTTGCTGACTTCCGGCAGCGCCGGATCCCAGAAAATCCGGCCTTCGACCAGCTCCATGACAAAATACATCCGGCCGATGGCACTGTGTTCGCCCGACAGGCCATAGACTTTCGGGACAGGAACATTGTTGTCGGCCAGCGCCTTCATCACCCGGTATTCGCGGTCCACCTGATGGGCGGATTTCAGAAGCGTTCCCGGTGGTTTCGCGCGCAGCACATAGTTTCCGCTGTCGGCTTCCACCCGGTAAGTCGGGTTGGACTGGCCGGTATTGAATTTCGCGATCGCGTGCAGACCGGAAAAGCCGGACACAAGCTCGTGCAGCTCATCGGCAAGCGCTTCCATGTCAAAGGGTTCATCGTCCATGTCAGGCGTCCTTGAACAAGCGGATATCGTGCTGCACAGACAATCCGCCATCGATTGGAAGAATGGCGCCGGTGATATACGACCCGGCCCGGCTGCACACATACAGTGTTGCGCCAGCCACATCGTCAGGCGCTCCGATACGACCGAGCGGCACCCCGGCACCGACTTTTTTGACCTGTTCGTCTTTCGAGGTTGCGAAGGCTGTCATGCGGCTTTGAAAAGGTCCCGGCGCGAACGCGTTCACCGTAACCCGTTTTGCAGCGAGTTCTTCGGCAAGGATCCGGGTCAGGTGGTGCACTGCTGCTTTTGAGGCGGAATAGGAATAGGCGCCGTCAGCGGCCGGTTGAGTGCCCATTACCGAACCGAGATTGATCACCCGTGCCGGATCAGCATCGCTGGCTGCAGCAATCAACAGCGGGGTAAGATCGCGCGTGAGCGTGAACAGCCCCGCCACATTGACCGACATAACCTTGGCCCAGGCTGCGTGCGGAAACTCCTCATAGGGCGCGCCCCAGGAAACGCCTGCATTGTTGACGAGGATGTGGAGCCGATCGGTGCGGGCCTGCACCGCCTCGACCAGAGCCGCTACGCCTTCGGCTGTGCCCACGTCCCCGGCAAACCCTTCTGCCGACCCGGGGGCTCCAAGTGCGTTGATTTCATCCGCCACCTGGACGCAATCCAGTCCCTTGCGCGACGCGATCATCACTCGAGCGCCTGCTTGAACCAGTGCAGTCGCAATCATCCGGCCGATTCCGGTAGCCCCTCCGGTGACGAGCGCTGTTTTTCCGCTCACGCCAAAAAGACTGCCCAGATAGCCGTCGCTCGCTTCATTCATCGGTAATCTCCCCGCTGCGTATTCAGCGTCTCCGCTACCGCATCGTTTCCTGACAATAGCGCTGTCTCGTGAATTGACAACATACTCGATAGTATGTTCATCTGCGGACCAACTGCAATACGGAAAACGGCAGTGTTCTCCACATCCGCCTTGATGACAGCCGGACGACTGGACAGGGGTGAGCATATCGATGGCGACTGCGGCGCGTTCGACCAAATACAGGCGTCAGAGCGACACTGATCTTTCCCGCATGGAGATCATGGAAGGGGCGGCACTTTGCTTCGAGGCCCGTGGCTACGCCGCAACCAGCCTTGACGAAATCGCCATCCGGATCGCCTCGACCAAGGGCCGAATCTATCATCATTACGCCTCCAAGGCGGACCTGTTCCTTGACGTCTACAGCACCGGAATGATGATGAACTTTCAGGCGATTGAACCGCTTCTGGAAATCGAAATGCCAGCGATCGATCGGCTGAAAGCCGTCCTCAAGGCCCATGTTCGCTGCGTGATCCGAACCAAGGCTTTCCAGAATGTCGTCGGCCAGGGTGTCGATATGCTCAGACACGGAACCATGCCCGCCAACGAGCATGCCGAACTCGCCGAGCTGGCCGAATTGCGCGATACCTATTCCGAGCATTTCAGCAAGGTGCTCGAGGCGGCAAAGGCCGACGGCAAGATCGACTACAACAACATCAAGATCGCGCTCAACTCGGTCTTCATGTGCATCAACGGTCCGATTGTCTGGTTTACACCGCGAAAAGGCCAGGCCGAACACGAGATCGAAGCCGTCGCAGACGAGTGCGTGCTCTATGCGATCCGGCTTCTTGGCTACACGGGTGACATGTCTTGAACCGGCTTTGTCCCACATAACATCTGGAGGAGGATTTCCATGACCGAAGCGAAGCCGATGGATCTTGGCATAACCAAGCATCTCGAACCCATTCTCAACGCTGTGCGCGACATGGTTCGCAACGAAATCATGCCTCTGGATGAGGAATTTCTCGCCGAAGTCGGCTCCCAGGGGGACCGTTGGAGCTACACCGCCCGCCAGACCGAGATTCTCGGAGGGCTCAAGGCCAAGGCCAAACAGCGCGGGCTGTGGAACCTTTGGCGCACCCAGGCCGAGAACGGGCTGACAACGGTCGAATATGCCTATCTCGCAGAAGAAATGGGCAAGGCGCACCTTGGTGCAGAAACCTTCAACTGTTCGGCGCCCGACACCGGCAACATGGAAGTGCTCGACCGCTACTCCACGGCAGAGCACAAGAAAAAGTGGCTCGAGCCGCTGCTCGACGGCGAAATCCGCTCCGCCTATCTGATGACAGAGCCGGACGTCGCCTCATCGGATGCCACTAATGTCTCCATGTCCTGTGTGCGTGACGGCGACGAATATGTGCTCAATGGCGAGAAATGGTGGGCCTCGGGTGCCGGCGATCCGCGGTGTGAGATCTACATCGTCATGGTCCGCACCGGCGGCGAAGACACGCCGAAGCATCAGCGCCACTCGATGGTCCTGGTGCCCGCCGACACAGCCGGGATCGAAAAAATCCGCCCCATGCAGGTCTACGGCCAGGATGATGCGCCGCATGGCCACTTCCATCTCAGGTTTACCAATGTCCGGGTTCCGGCAAGCGACCTTCTGGTTGGCGAGGGCAAAGGCTTCGAAATCGCCCAGGGACGCCTTGGACCGGGACGCATTCACCACTGCATGCGGGCAATAGGGCAGTCCGAAATGGCGCTCGAACTGATGTGCAAACGCTCGCTCGATCGCGAGGCTTTTGGCAAGAAGCTGGCCCAGCTCGGTGCCAATTATGACATCATCGCCGAGTGCCGCATGGAAATCGAACAGGCTCGCCTGCTGTGCCTCAAGGCTGCCTGGATGATGGATCAGGGCGACGGCCGCGCCGCAGCCCCCTGGATCAGCCAGATCAAGGTGGTCGCTCCCCGGGTCGCGCTCAGGGTCACGGACGAGGCGGTTCAGATGTTCGGCGCACAGGGGATTTCGCAGGATACACCACTGGCGCGCAGCTGGACCCATCTGCGCACCCTGCGGCTCGCAGATGGCCCGGACGCGGTGCATCGCCGTCAGGTGGCCCGCACTGAGCTCAAACGCTACACGCAGGAAAAGGTGTAATCGCTCATGAAAGCTATCGTCTGTCCTGAATACGGCCCGCTCTCCAATCTGGAGTACCGCGACCTTCCGGATCCGCAACCAGGACCGGATCAAATCGTGCTCCGCGCTGAGGCCATCGGCCTCAACTATCCCGATGGTCTGCTGGTCAAGGGGCTCTACCAGATGAAGCCCGAGACGCCGTTCGTGCCGGGCATGGAAGCTGCAGGCATCGTCGAGGCGGTTGGCGATAACGTCACCCACCTCAAGCCCGGCGACCGCGCCGTGGTGATGCTCGACAATGGCGGTTATGCCGAAAAGGTGCTGGCGCCGGCCAACCGGGCATTCCCTATTCCGGATTCGATGGATTTCGCCGATGCCTGTGCGCTGATGTGTGCCTGGGGCACTTCACATCACGCGCTCAAGCAGCGCGCCAGTCTGCAGCCTGGTGAGACCCTGCTGGTGCTTGGCGCCGCCGGCTCCACCGGCCTTGCCGCCATATCGATTGGCAAGGCCATGGGCGGCCGGGTTATCGCCGTGGCGTCGAGCTCAGACAAGCAGCAGGTTTGTCTTGAAGCCGGTGCGGACATTGCCCTGCCCTATGACGGATTGCGCGAGGCCCTCAAGCAGCATGCACCGGGAGGCGTCGATGTCGCCTTCGATCCGGTCGGCGGTGCAGCCTTTAATGTTGCAGCCCGCGCCATGGCGCGCCATGGCAGACTGCTGGTCATCGGCTTTGCCTCGGGCGACATCCCGAAGCTGCCGGTCAATCTGGTGCTGCTTAAAGAGTATTCACTGGTCGGCGTGTTCTGGGGCGCCTTTGTCACCAAGGAGCCCGAGGCCTATGCTGCCAATAATCGCGAATTGTTCGCCTGGCATGCACAGGGCCGCATCAAGACGCGGATCGATCAACACCGTCCGCTGTCCGACGCCGCCGCAGCGCTTCAACGCATTCTTGACCGCGGCGCCATCGGCAAGACCATTCTCACCCCGTAAGGATTTTCCATGACTTTGCCCTCCAGCATGAATGCCCTGATCCTCAAGGGCCACGGCTTTGGCAACACCCGAACAGGCTCTGCCATAGACACGCTCGAACCCTATCTGGAATACGGCTCCCTACCAGTTCCCACGCCCGGCCCCGGCCAGGTCCTGATCAAGGTGCGGATGGCCTCGGTCAATCCTTCGGATCTCTATTTCATCAAGGGCGAATACGGCCAAGCACGCATCAAGGGTGCGGCCGCGGGCTTCGAAGGCGTTGGCGAAGTGGTCGATGGCAAGGGTCTTTATGCGCGCTATCTCAAGGGCAAGCGTGTGGCCTTTGTCGGCGGCGTCAATGGCTCCGGCGCCTGGGCCGACTATATCGTTGTCGAGGCGGCCATGTGCGTTGTGGTCAAGCCTGCGATGCGCGACGAGGATGCGGCGGGCCATGTGGTCAACCCGGTGACTGCCTGGACTATGTTCGACCTCGTCAGGCAATCAGGTTCAAAGAGCTTCGTCTTTACCGCCGCCTTCTCCCAACTCGGCAAGCTGATGGCCGGCCTGGCGCGCGACAACGGCACCGCGATGATCGCCGTCATCCGTAAGGAGAGCCAGGCTGCGCACCTCAAACAGCTCGGGGCCAAGTATGTGCTGGTCCAGTCCGACCCGGAGTTTGCGTCAAAACTCGCCGCAGTGATGAAATCGGAGAAGCCACGCGTGCTGCTTGATGCAGTCGCCAACCAGATTGCCGCCGACATTTTCACTGCATGCCGGCCCGCGCCCGCTGGGTCATCTACGGCAAGCTCGACACCGAAGCACCGGCTCTGAAGGAACCCGGCCAGCTGATTTTCATGGACAAAAAAATCGAGGGCTACTGGCTGATGAACTGGTTCAAACGCGCCTCGATTTTGCAGAAACTGAAGACGCTGCGCGCCGTCCAGAACCGCTTTATCTCGGGCGCATGGAGCACCGAAGTGGTGGCGACGGTGAAGCTAGCCGACGTGATGCGGGACCTGCCCGAGGCGCTCAAGCTGGGCGACGGCAAGGTAATGCTCGTGCCATAGGCTGATGCACGCGATATAGTGAAACATTAGCTTTTAACTCTATGCTTCTGGTAACATATGATATTATACGTCTCTTAATGTAAAACATAAGACGCAAACGTATTTCGTTTCGCTGCAAAACTTTCCATCCGGGCCTGCCGTCCTATCTAGATAATCAGGAGGCCCACTCATGACCCATTCGTTTCGCTTCGTTTCCATTCTGGCTGCATCGCTGCTGCTCGTGCTGGCAGTATCGACCCCGGGACGCGCTGACGATGCAGCTTCGGCCCGCGACATTATCGAGAGCCAGATCAACGCTTTCCTGAACGACGACATGGCGACGGCCTATTCCTTCGCGTCGCCAGCAATCAAACAAATATACCCCGATCAGAGCCGGTTTTTCGACATGGTCAAACGTGGCTACCAGCCGGTTTATCGTCCCGGAAACTTCGCGTTCGGCCGGTCCAAGTCCGCTGCCGATGGCTCCGGCATCGTGCAGGAAGTCATCATCCAGGGCCCCGGCGGACAGGACTGGACCGCGCTTTATTCTCTCGAACGTCAGCCCGACGGCAGCTTCAAGATCAATGGTGTCCAGATGATAAAAACCGCCGCTCCCCAGACCTGACCACATCGTCGCGCGCCACCGAGCCGGACACAGCAGGTGTTGCGCCGGGTGGCGCGCGCTGTCGCCACCATCCCGGAACCAAGCCGAGCCCGCCGCGTTGATCGCGCACCGGACTGTATTCCCGATTGGCGGCATTGCCAGCAGGTCGGCATTGCCAGTTGGCTGGAATTCAACCTATGCTCGGGGCTCCGGGCTTGCAGACGAGACCACGGCGCACCCGGAAAACGGAAAACGGAGAATTGCAGTGAGCGTTGCCTTTACTAAGGAAGAGAGTTCCGAAACCGCAGCCGAAACCCTGCTGCCCGACCGGCCGATTTCCGCCCATCCCAATCTGGTGACGCTGACCGGGTTGAAGCAGATGCAGGCGCAACTTGATGAAGCGCGCGCTGCCTACGAGGCGGCGAACACGGTTGAGGATGTCAACGAAAAGCGCCGCCAGCAGGCGGGTCCGTTGCGCGATGCGCGCTATTTCGCCGAGCGCGTCCGCACCGCTGAACTGCTGCCTGATCCGACCTCCCATGATGAGATTGCCTTCGGCTCAACCGTGACCTACACCCGCGACGACCACCCGCCCCAGACCTACCGCATTGTCGGAGAGGATGAAGCCGACCCCAAGACCGGCACTATCTCGTTTGCCTCCCCCGTGGCCCGAGCGCTGATGGGCAAGGCGGTGGGTGATGTGGTCGAGGTCAACGAGCAGGATCTCGAGGTGATTTCGATCGCCTGATACGTGTCGCGCAAAACTGCGCGGCGGTCTTGCGATAGCGACATGCAAAAACAAACGGCTGATGAGCGTCACCCGGTGCCGATACTATGCGACGCGCTTCAGATTGCTCATCCGCAAAGCCGTGCGTGACACCTCTGCCCTGAAGCCGTTCTTTCCGGAACATGCAAAAGCGATCCCGCGCGAAAATTAATCGCCGGGGCGTGAGGAGGACTGGCAGTCCGGAGGGCCGCACGCGGGCATTGCCTTACGGAAAGTAGGGTTATGGGTGGCGCAGCGCGCGCACGGCCCGAGTATCGCCGGATGATGTCCGCATCCGACAGGCAGCACCTTGCACCCTTCGGGAGTTTATCCCCGCCCGGATTGCTCCGGCCGCGATCAGGACAGACCGCGTGAGTGCTTTTGGCGAGGTTCCGGCACGGACCCTGAAGGTCGCCATACGACCCGTCATGTCCGCCACAGGCCCGGACCGTTCTCCCGCTCCACACACAGCCTTTCGGCTGGCACGCAGCGAAATCCGGCCCGGTGGCTGGCTTTGCACGGTCAATCAGACCGCCCGCCAGCGGAACCAAGATGGCATCCGCCTCCTCCCGGGTTTCACCGCACGTTACGGCAAATCCGAAAGGCCTTCCTCCCGCCTGGCCCAACACGTTCCAGGGTCCATCCGGCAGCGGAAGCACGGTGATTGTGACATGGGGTCTGGAAGGTGTGGAAAAAAGTGGAGCAATATTTCACAAACGCGTCTCCCCACCGGTTGAGAAGAAACTGGCAAGATCGAGAGGCAATGGTACACAATAGGCGTGATGTGTGAATTCGCCGCAGCTGAGCAGCGGTTCCGTCAATTTCCGATAGGCGGACATACATTCACGGGAAAATCCTTTCGTGACGCAACGTCGCCGCAGGACGGCTCCGAGCCCGGCTTGTGGCTATTTCACTCTTGCGTACATTAGTGAATCACGAGGCTCGTCCGAAATATTGGGATGGACAAAATAGCGACGTAGGACGCCTTCAAAGCTCATGCCAGCTTTTTCCATAACTCTGGCAGAAGCTGGGTTTTCTGTGTCGCAATGGGCTTGAGCACGAAAGACACCCGTTTGATTTAATGACCAATCAACAAGGTGCTTCAACGCCTCTGAAGCAATACCTTGATTCCAATATGGTGGAGCTATGACGTAGCCAAATCCCACCCCATTCGGAAGCGGGTGCATGCCAATCATACCAATGGCAACACCAGGTTTTGCAGTAGTTTCAATTGCATACTCAAAATTGGTTTTCTGTTCAAATGCAGCAATACAGTGTTTAAGAAACCCAACTGTCTGATCAATGTCTGTGTGTGCGACCCACGACATATATTTGGCAACCTCTGGGTTGGAAATGTAGCCATCGTAGAGTTGGCGCGCATCGGTTGGTGTCGGGAGCCGAAGCGTCAAACGTTCCGTTCTCATGAGTGGAAGTGGGTCTAGCTGAATGGTCATGATGCCGATCCTAGCAAGCCGTATAATGGTGAGGCAACCATTGGTCATCACAAGACACTTTGGGTGTTGGGTCCGTATCCGGCCCGAAACCTGAATAATTTCAATATCTAAAAGGTCCGCTGTGCCGGCATTGGTCCATCGAAAATGCCGCGTGCTGGCGTAGCAGGATGCAGCTTCGGTTATGGAGCAGGAAGGGATATTGTGCCGATCAGGCGCTCCTTGGCTGATGTGTGGGCACGCATGCTGGAACGCGGCCTGAAGAATGTCCCTTGTGTGGATCAAGACCTGCGATCATTGGGGATTATAACGCCCGAGACCTGCTTCAAGAAGTGCTCAAAGAGTCCACTGACGAGGAGGCGATGATGCGGGATTACGAAATGGGTGTAGGATACCGCTAAATCAACAGATCCTGGAACCGGAGCGAAGGGGCGGTCTATGTCGGAAAACACAACGAGCGGTTTAGATACCGCAAATGAGCTTCGTCGGGAGGCACTCTCAAGATGGGACAATGAAGGAGGCGCTCTGAGTGATAACTCACATCTGCCTCAACAGTCAGAGAGCCAAAGTCACGAACTTCCTTTGACAAATGCCGAGTTGGTTCTCTTGCGCGTACGGGTAATCGCCCTGGAAAATCTTCTGATTGCACTGCTCGCGGAAGCTTCAGATCATCAGAAGGAGTTGGTGCGAGATATGGCGTCCTACATTTCGCCAAGGGACGGATTTACCGAGCATCCCCTGACCATCCGCGCAGCAGAACACATGACTGCCCTTGTAGATCGAGCATCGAAATTCAAGGAATTAACGCAGAACAAAAGCAGCGGTCCATAATGGCTATTCCGCAGTAAGAATCGATCTTAGCCATTTCCTTGGCATAACTGATGCATCACCTGTTCAGGACACTCCCGAAGCGGTCGTTGATCGAGACGCTACTCAATTGCAGCTTGGGCCCGAAAACCGACCGCGTGTATTCGGCACACGCCCAATCACAACGTCGTACCCGCCAAACACACAATTTCCCCTTTCCCACGAATCCGCTATGACGGATCTGAGCGACTGGTGCCAGTCACGGCCAACCATCCAGCACTATTTTAGGAAATGTCGACCATGAGAGTTCGTCTTGCACTTCTGTCCGTTTTTGCCGTTGTCCTTTCGGCCTGCACAACGGCTGCCGTGGCGTCCAATCCGCTGCAGGCGCGCTGGAACGGCAAGTCGGCCGGCAGCTTCTTTGCGGCCAATGGACCACAGTTTTCCGACACGGCAGGCTCAGGTGGCACGACTGTTTATATATGGCGCGGCGGTTTTGGCAGGGCCACTCCCTGCGTCGTTGAACTGACGGTTGGCAAGGATTACACGATCAAGACCATCCGCACTGTGTCAGACCGCATTGATCCGAAGGGCGGACCGTCGCATTGCGAGAAAACGCTCGACGCGGATTGAGTGCTGCGTGGGATTGGATTTGGGTCTGGATGGTTCTGGTAGCCATCATCTGCCGCTGAAGCGTTTTTTAGAGCGGTAGAGCCGCCCCTTCAACGCCGTCTTGCCGGACACCGATCCGGTATCCAGTCAGGCCAAGTCCTTGGGCTCAAAGACTCCCTTGACCCGGTGGACATCGGATCGCTGGATCCCGGCTCAAGGCCGGGATGACGGGGAGTACGGAAGCGCTGCACCGGATTTGCGATTTGTTGTGACAGAGGCAAGACGAAAGCCCGCACAGAGACAAATCGTTCCCCTACCCCAGCGGCGCGATATCGCCCTTGGCCCAGCGCTCGGTGGTCTCGGCTGAAAACGCCTCGAAAGCTTGCGCCTCGATCGCGCCGCGAATGCCCGACATCAGGTCCTGATAGTAGGACAAATTGTTCCAAGTGATCAGCATCATGCCCAAAATCTCGTTGGAGCGGACCAGATGGTGCAGATAGGCGCGGGAATAGTCGCGCGCCGCCGGACATGAGCTTTGCTCGTCGAGCGGGCGATGATCCTCGGCGTGGCGGGCGTTCTTGATGTTGATCTTGCCGTGGCGGGTAAAGGCCAGGCCATGGCGGCCGGCGCGGGTCGGCATTACGCAATCGAACATGTCGATGCCACGGCCGACGGATTTGAGCATGTCGTCAGGCGTGCCGACGCCCATAAGGTAGCGCGGCTTTTCCGAAGGCAGCAGCGGACAGGTGACATCAAGCATGTCGAGCATCACTTCTTGTGGTTCACCCACCGCCAGCCCGCCGACCGCATAGCCCTTGAGATCGAGGCCTGACAGACCCTTGGCCGAGCGCTCGCGCAATTTCGGAATATCGCCACCTTGGACAATGCCGAACATCGCCTTGCCAGGCTGGTCGCCAAAGGCGGTCTTGCAGCGATCGGCCCAGCGCAGCGACATTTCCATGGCGCGCTCGATTTCGGTCTCGCTGGCGGGCAACCGGACGCATTCATCAAGCTGCATCTGGATGTCGGAATCCAGCAGGCCCTGAATTTCGATCGAGCGTTCCGGGCTCATTTCGTGGCGCGACCCGTCAATGTGTGACTGGAAAGTGACGCCGTGCTCGTTGATCTTGCGCAGCGCCGATAGCGACATCACCTGAAATCCGCCGGAATCGGTCAGGATCGGTTTTTGCCAGCGGGCAAACTCATGCAGGCCGCCAAGCTTGGCCACCCGTTCGGCACCGGGCCGCAGCATCAGATGATAGGTATTGCCCAGAATGATGTCGGCGCCCAGATCGCTGACCTGGTCCATATACATGGCCTTGACCGTGCCGCCGGTGCCGACCGGCATGAAGGCCGGGGTGCGGATGCTGCCGCGCGGCATGGAGATTTCGCCACGCCGGGCCTTGCCGTCGGTGGCGATCAGCTTGAACTGGAAGGTGTCGGTCATTTCAATTCGCCTGTTGCGGGTCGTTCAGGGTTTCCATCGCCAGCCAGCCATGAACCGGCCGCAAAGTGTGCCGGTCAAAGGCAAAGATATTGCCGCCGCCAGCGGGTTGATCACGGATTCTGTGGATGGGCCAGCCGGCAATATGACACATCAGCAGCGTGCCAACGCCGCCATGGCCAACCAGCAACACATCGCCCTCAGGCGCATCGTTAAGTGCCGCCAATGTCTCGGCAACAACGCGCGATTGCGCATCCACCGCCCGCTCCCAGCCGCGGACACTGAGAACCGGGGTGGCGAAAAAGCGGTCGGCGACAATCTCGAATTCGTCTGGCGGCAGATAGCCGGTGGCTGTGCGGTCATTCTCGTGCATTTTCGCGCGCACGATCAGCTCAAGGCCGAGCGCATCCGCAATCGGTTGGGCGGTCTCGACCGCCTTGGTCTCGGCGCTGGAGACAACGCTGCGCGTCTGCTGCAATGTGGCAGAGGTAAGAATGGCCTGGACGCGGGCGCTGCCAAGATCGTTGAGCCCCCAGCGCTCCACCGGCATCATCGGATCAATCATGACCTGTGGGTGGGTCAGATAGCGGACGATCATGGTGCGTCCTGGCGGAACAACAGGCTGGCGTCGCCATAGGAATAGAAACGGTAATTGTTATCAATGGCATGGCGGTAGGCGGCGTGCATGGTCTCAAAGCCGGAAAAAGCCGAGACCAGCATGAACAGGGTCGAGCGCGGCAGATGGAAATTGGTCATCAGCACATCGACGGCGCGGAACCGGTAGCCGGGCGTGATGAAGATGTCGGTCGGGCCGGACCACTCCTGAACCGTGCCGTCCTCGCTGGTGGCGCTTTCGAGCAGCCTGAGCGACGTGGTGCCGACCGAAACAACCCGCCCTCCGCGCACATGCACCGCGTTGAGCGCGGTCGCAGTCTCGGCGCTGACATGGCCGATTTCCGAATGCATCAGGTGCTGGGTGGTGTCGTCAACCTTGACCGGAAGAAACGTGCCGGCGCCGACATGCAGCGTGACGAAGTGGCGCGAGATGCCGCGCGCGTCGAGCCTGGCAAACAGCTCTGGGGTGAAATGCAGTCCGGCGGTGGGGGCTGCAACGGCGCCGTCCTCGCGGGCATAAATCGTCTGGTAGTCCTTGCGGTCCTGATCATCCTCACCACGCTTTGAGGCAATGTAGGGCGGCAGAGGAATGTGGCCGGTCGACATGATCGCCTCATCCAGCGCCGGGCCGCTAAGATCAAAGATCAGCTCAAGCTCGCCGCCCTCGCCACGAGTCCCTGCCGTGGCATCAAGCACGCCCGAGAGACAGGTGACACCATCGCCGCCAAAGTGCAGACGGTCGCCCTGTTTGATGCGCTTGCCGGGCCGCACGAAAGCTTTCCAGCGATCCGGGCCGGAGCGCATGTGCAGGGTGGCTGAAATACGTTGCTGGTTGTCGTCGCGGACGCGAAAGCCTTCGAGCTGCGCCGGGATCACCTTTGTGTCGTTGAACACCAGCGCATCGCCGGGCTCGAGCAGATCCGCCAGATCGGTGACCGCGAAATCAGCCAGCGCGCCGTCGGCATCCACACGCAGCATCCGGGCGCTGTCGCGTGGGACGGCCGGCCGGAGCGCGATGCGCTCTTCGGGCAGGTCGAAATCGAAAAGGTCTACCCGCATGGCTGGGATCCGTACAAAAAACGCGCGGGACCGAAAGCTCTCAAGCCCCCGCTCCCGCGCGTATCAGCTACTTAAGCCTTGGCGTCAGCCGCAACTTTCATCGAGACAATCTTGTCGGGATCCGGGACCGGCTCGCCGCGCTTGATCTTGTCGACATTGTCCATGCCGGAGGTCACCTGGCCCCAGACCGTGTACTGGCGGTTGAGGAAGCCGGCATCGTCAAAGCAGATGAAGAACTGCGAGTTGGCCGAGTTCGGATCCTGCGACCGCGCCATCGAGCAGGTGCCGCGAGCGTGGTTCATGTTTGAAAATTCGGCCTTCAGGTCGGGCTTGTCGGAGCCGCCCATACCGGCACGGCCGGGGTTGAAATCCTTGCCACCGGACTTGCCGAACTTGACGTCGCCGGTCTGCGCCATGAAGCCTTCGATCACGCGGTGAAACACCACGCCGTCATAGGCGCCTTCGCGGGCCAGTTCCTTGATCCGCGCAACGTGGCCGGGCGCCAGGTCGGGAAGCAGTTCGATGGTCACTTCACCTTGCGTGGTTTCCATGATGAGTGTGTTTTCGGGATCCTTGATCTCCGCCATGAGGTCTCTCCTGTGTTTTGGAATTGAGGTTTTACTAGCCGCCGGAGCGGACTTCGATCATGCGGTCCGGGTTTTCAACCGAACCATTGTTGTTGGCGTCGCCGAGCTTGATCTGGTCGACATGCTCCATGCCGTCGACAACCTTGCCGACCACGGTGTACTGGC
This sequence comes from Hoeflea sp., assembly GCA_051251555.1. Taxonomy (GTDB): domain Bacteria; phylum Pseudomonadota; class Alphaproteobacteria; order Rhizobiales; family Rhizobiaceae; genus Hoeflea. The sequence continues at coordinate 317,780 of JBPOEW010000004.1, read as the reverse complement.
CGTTTAAAAACGTTCCCGGCGCGAGCATGATGAAAAATTGCGAATTGGCCGAGTCCGGGCTTTGCGACCGCGCCATGCCAACAACACCACGCTCGAACGACACGTCGGAAAATTCCGCTTTCAGGTCCGGCTCCGACGATCCGCCCATGCCGGCCTGGTTGGGCGCGAAACCATCTTCCATGTCACCGAACTCGACGTCTCCGGTCTGGGCCATGAAGCCTTCGATCACCCGGTGAAAGGCAACATTGTCGTATTCGCCGGCATCGGCCAGCGCCTTGAGGCGGGCTGTGTGCTGCGGTGCAACGTCATCGGCGAGTTCGATGACCACATCGCCGGTTTTCAGCTTGATGGTCAGCGTCTCGGCGGCATTGGCAAAGGATGTCGAGACCAGGCCGAGGGCCAGGGTTGCGGCGATAAGCAGGCGTGATGAACGCATGATGGCTCCATTATAGTGCGGCGTCCGGGGTTCATACGCCCGGCGGCAATCGTTTGACACACCGCCGTGGGCTTGGCAACGCCACGGCGAAGGCTGTTAGACTTCGGATATCCGCGCTGCCAGTGCCTTTTGCACCAAAGCCGGAACGAACGGCGCAACATCGCCGCCCATCTTGGCGATCTGACGCACAAGCGTGGCGGTGATGTGGCGGGATTCGGGATAAGCTGGCGCAAACACGGTGGTGATGCCCGGCGCCATGGCGCGGTTCATCCCCGCCATCTGCATTTCATAATCGAGATCAGTGCCATCACGCAGCCCGCGAACCAGCACGCTTGCGCCGCAATCTTGCGCTGCCTCGACCACCAGATTTTCAAAGGAAACGACACTGACATCAACCGCACGCTGCGCAAAGTGAGCCGCAACCACTTCGGCGATCATGCCTGCGCGTTGGTCGAACGAAAACATCGGAGTCTTGCCCGGATGCACGCCGATTCCGACAACCAGCCGGTCGCACAGCGCCAGTGATTGCTCGAGCACATGAATGTGACCATTGGTCATGGGGTCGAACGACCCGGGATAAAACGCAATGCGCATGGCAAAAACCCTCGTTGAATGGCCTTTTGTCATGCCAGCAAGAGAGCTTCAAGCAATGATTGGGCGTTCACCAGGCAATAACCGGTTCAGAAATCGGCAGATGACAGCCAGATAAGCGACTTGCGTGTTTTCTTGTAGGCACGCACACCGGCAGTCTCGATCTGATCGCGGCACCGGTCGAAGGCATCGAGATAGTCGGTATCCGGCGAACGGGAGATGCCGGCGATCTGCTCAAGCGCCGGAGCCTCCAGCACGAAGCGGACTTCCATCACGCCGTCATAGCCGGAGAACCGGATTGTGCCTGCATCTTCATCGAAACTGCGCATCTGATTGGGAAAACCGATCATAATGCTGATCGCTCTCGCAGGAGCGCGAGCCCGGTCACTTCTTGGTTTTTTTCTGAAATGGGCTAGTTTCGAGTTGCTTGACGGCTGTACCGACCGCCGCTGTCGCCTTTGCGGCAGCCTTGTCTTTCTTCGGTTTGCGAACTTCCTTGTTCGATTTCATTTGACCCTTGGCCATGTCAGTTCCTGTTCAGGCGTTTGATCCGGGCGGCCGGGATTGACCGCATTCGGACATGTCACGCATCGTGTGGAGGTATGTGTGCCGCTCTTGCCCCAACTGGCCGGCGGCGGTTACAGGCGCTAGACGCTAGACGCTGCTGCAACCAGTTCCAGATTGCTGCCCTGCTCGACACGCTCATGGCCCTGCTCTTCATTGCGAATCCGGTACTGCGCCTTGCCCTGATTGTCAGGCAACCGCATCAATACGGTGAATTCCATCGGTGTGCGCGGTGACAGTCCGACACGGGACTGAAGGGCAACCTGCTGCCCCTTTGTGAAGACATTCTTACTCATAGGCAAAATCCAATACTGTCTGCGCCCGGCGCAGCACTGGTGCGTCCGGAGCGATCTTTTTTCAATTCTTTGTCGAGATGCAAACACGGTGACGGAAGGCCTTCGCCGAACGTAGCCACGCATTGCTTGTATTAATTAGCCCAATTCATACGCCTTTATTGCGGTTTATCAAAGACAATTCTTGCAAAGCGGCTTGCCTGCAGTGGCGCAAAGCCCATCAAATTGTGCACTTGCGAAAAAGAATTTCACCATGACTTTGAAGCCGTGTCATAGTGTTTCCAACACGCCCGGGCGCGTTTATCGGAGTCACGATTTGAGGCGCCGGCTTTGGAACCATGCAACGAACAATTCGTTGCACCGGCTCATGACAGAAGGTGTCGACATGCTGATCAGGTTTGGTTTTGAGATTATGGTTGATTGCCCGGCACCGGTTCCGATGCTGCTGGCCCTGTCGACGCACACGGAATTCAACGGACGGCTGATCGGTGCTGACTACGTCAGGTCAACCAGCATGACCCCGATATCGGTCTATGTTGACCGGTACGGCAACCGGATTTCGCGTGCGGTGGCAGACCAGGGCCGCACCACCTTCTGGTCCGATTGCGTCGCTGAAGTGAGCGGTGCCCCGGACGTTTGGCCGACATTCGCTGTCCAGCACCGGATCGAGGATCTGCCCAGCGACACTCTCGATTTCCTCGGCGCGAGCCGATATTGCGATTCCGACAGTCTGGGCAACTTTGCCTGGGCGAATTTCGGCAACACCCAGGAAGGTTGGCCGCGCGTGCAGGCGATCTGCACATTCGTCCACAATCACGTCACCTTCGGATACAAATTCGGCCGGCCGGACAAGACCGCGCGCGACGTGCTAGAGGAAAAATCCGGTGTCTGCCGCGACTTTGCCCATCTCGGCGTCAGCCTTTGCCGTGCCATGAACATTCCAGCGCGTTACGCCAGCGGTTATCTCGGCGACATCGGCGTGCCTGATTCCGGATTTGATGATTTCTGCGCCTGGTTCGAGGTGTTTCTCGGCGGCAGCTGGCACACCGTGGATGCGCGCTACAACGTGCCCCGCATCGGTCGCATTCTGATGGTGCGCGGCTCGGACGCATCGGATGTGGCAATGATCACCTCCTTCGGCTCCTATCAGCTCTCATCATTCCGGGTCTGGACCACCCAGGTCGAAGACGGAACCAGTGATCAGGACCTGCATACCATGCTTGGGACCCTGCCGGCGCCACGACCCGGGGGGCCGGACTTCGGCCTGGCGGTTCCCGGTGCGGTGCATCTTTTCTAAAACACCTGCTTTTTACCGCTTTTCTGAAGCAACGGCACACCATTCATTAGCCATAAAAGTATTCAGCTCGGGTTCATTCAGAATTTGTCATGGTGTCTGCATCAAAGATTGGTGCGACGAAAGGACAAATGATATGACCATAGCTCTCGGCCTGCTTGCCCTTATGATAGTCGCGCTTTTCAGCGGTCTTGTTCTCGGCGCACTGCGCCAGCAGATACCGGACAAGTCAGAAGTTCCAGTCTGGACCAGACTGCGCTGAAACTCGCCAAAAACAATTCCCTCCAAGACAGTTTGGCCCGGTCCCGGAACATCCGCAGACCGGGCTTTTTGTTGTCAAAAAGTGAGTTGATCAGGAGCTGATGCTGGCAACCACACGAATGCGGTGGCCATCCGGATCGGCTGCCACGAATGTGTGTCCGAACGGCATTTCCACCGGATCGACCAATATGGGCAGACCCTTGGCTGCCCAATCGGTGTGAAGTTTGGTCAGGGTCGGCAGATCCGCGACATCAAACGAGATCTCGCTTGCACCCGGTTTTCCGATGCCCGACGGATCGGCATCCGTGGCAAGCCAAAGACCGAGCAACACCGCGTCGCTCAACGCCAGCATGGCAAATCCGGGTTCGGACTCGATTGCCGGTTTTCCGAGCAAATCCGAATAAAAGCTGACACTTGCGACCGGATCGGCGACATGCAGCAGGACGAAATTGAAATTCAACATCTTGATCTCCGTGATTTCTGGTGGGTTTCGATCTTTCGACACCACGGAGACTACAGTTTTATGCTGCCAAATATTGTCAGCATAGAATTGAATTATTCATCCTTCCGGGAGCGCAAATGAATGCCCTCCTTGATCTGCCACTGTTTCATCAAACTTGCGCGCCGCTGCGGATAGCCCACGGCTTCCACGCTCAGACGGACAACCCTGTCAGCGCGGAAATGCCGGAAATCATTGCGCAATTCGCACCAGGACACCACAACTCTGGCCTTGTCGAAGAACGCCAGCGCGATCGGCCAGATGGTTCGCTCGCTGCAGGCTCCATTGGCGTCAGCGTAGGAAATGGTGAGCTTGCGCTGGCGGCGGATGGCGTCGCGAATGCGTGGCAATTCGCTCTCTCCGGCGGCAAGTGGGGGGCCAGGAACAACCAGCAAAGTGGACTCGTCCAGTCCGGCTCTGAGGTCAGCAGGCAGCACGGCGGCTATCTTGACCAATGCACTTAGCGCCGCCGCCCCCAACGGTTGATCCGTCTGTTCGGCAACCCAGCGCGAGCCGAGCACCAGCGCCTCGATTTCATCCTCGGAAAACATCAGCGGTGGCAGCATAAAACCGGGCTTGAGCACAAACCCCACCCCCGCCTCGCCGTCAATTGCCGCGCCTTGCGCTTTCAGCGTTTCAATATCGCGGTAGATGGTTCGCAGCGAGACACCGAGCTCCTCGGCCAGCGAAGAACCGCTGACCGGGTGCTTGTAGCGCCGGAAGACTTGCAAGAGATCGAGAAGACGGGCAGCGCGGGACAAATCGGGCTCCGGAAGTGGCAGGGTGATTGAAGAGCTTAGCAGTTTATCCTGCCAGAATGTGGCAGCAGAGAGTGCCGTGTGTCCAGTGCGTTGGTAGAAAATCTATGTGAAACAGGGGGGCGGCATGCGAAGGAAGGCTGGCTTCCCAGCACATCTGGTTCGGTGTGTAGCGACTTGAGAAAGCAATCACTCGGGTCGAGTGGGCTCGTCAGGGTTGTTGCAATACAGGGCGATCTTGTTGCCCTGGGGATCTCGCAGGTAGCCGACATAGAAATTGGCGCTGTATTCGGCACGAAAACCAGGTGCGCCCTCGTCTCGCCCACCGGCGGCGAGCGCCGCCGTGTGAAGCTCACGGACCTGTGCCTGCGTTCGCATTTGAAAGGCCACCATCGTTCCGTTGCCAACCGATGCCGACTGCCCGTCGAAAGGCGGCTTGACGTAAAAATCAGCTGGTTCGTGCTGTTGGCCGGTGATGATCGGAATCGAGTAACTCAGTCCTGCAGACGAGACGTGCAAATCGTAGCCGAGGCGTGGCAGGAATGCCGAGTAGAATGTCTCAGCAAGCTCAATGTCGTCTGCACCGACCGAAACGTAGCCAATCATTGTCTCAATCCTCACACCACATTTGATTGTCTTGAACAGGCTTCGGCTGTTTGCCGATCTCGATGCATGTCGCGTCAAAATGTATGCATTTGAACGGTAATTTACATGCATCAATTCGAAATATTACCACCGTCCACCACAGGGCCCGACACAATTATCGGCATGGCTTGTTGAAACCTATTCCATCGCGCGGTCTTACAGGACTTGATCCGGTAGGACGAGGTTGTGAAGGGATACCGTTAATCCAGGCATGATTTTCCTCGTGCCACTATCGCTCAATCCATCTCCTGCCACCCTTCACCACCCCACAAAAAAGCCGGAGATCGCTCCCCGGCTCTTTAATCTCTCAGTGCCATCAGACCTGCGGGTCTTCATCCGGCGCAGTGTTGGTGCCATCAGCTTCCGGCGCGGTATCAACCACGTCTGTAGCATTTTCGCCCTCAACGCCCTCTTCCAGCAGATCTTCATCAGCTTCCGGCTCGTTGATACGGTCGACCGAGACCACGCGCTCGTCCTTGGCGGTCGAGAAGATGGTGACGCCCTTGGTGGCGCGGCTGGCCATGCGAATGCCGCCGACCGGGACACGGATCACCTGACCGCCATCGGATACCATCATGATCTGGTCGCCCTGCTCGACCGGGAAGGTCGCGATCATTGGGCCGATCTCGTTGGTTTTCGACGTGTCGGTGGCGCGGATGCCCTTGCCGCCGCGACCCGAAATCCGGAATTCATAAGTCGAGGAGCGCTTGCCGTAACCCTTTTCGCTGACGGTCAGAATGAACTGTTCGCGGGCTTTCAGTTCCTCGTAGCGATCATTGGACAGTTCGCCGATTTCACCGATCTCGCCGGCATCCTCGCCGACCAGACCCACGTCCTCGGTCTCATCGCCAAGTTCGGCACGGCGTTCAGCCATGGCGCGCTTGAGGTAGGCGGCACGCTCCCAAGGTTCCGCATCGACGTGATGCACGATCGTCATCGAGATGATGTGGTCGTCCTTCGCGAGATTCATGCCGCGCACACCGATCGAATTGCGGCCGGCGAACACGCGGACATCATCCACCCGGAAACGGATGCACTGGCCCAGCGCCGTGGTCAGCAGAACATCGTCAAACTCGTTGCAGGTCTCGACATTGAGGATGGCGTCACCCTCGTCGTCGAGCTTCATGGCGATCTTGCCGTTGCGGTTGACCTGGACGAAGTCCGACAGCTTGTTGCGCCGCACGGTGCCGCGCGTGGTGGCGAACATCACGTCGAGATTGACCCAGCTGTCCTCGTCTTCGGGCAGCGGCATGATCGAGGTGATCCGCTCGCCCTTTTCCAGCGGCAGCATGTTGATCAGCGCCTTGCCCTTGGATGTCGGCGTGCCGATCGGCAGACGCCAGACCTTTTCCTTGTAGACAATGCCGCGCGAGGAGAAGAACAGCACCGGTGTATGGGTGTTGGCGACAAACAGCCGTGTGACGAAATCCTCGTCGCGGGTCGACATGCCGGAGCGGCCCTTGCCGCCACGGCGCTGCGCCCGGTAGGTCGTCAGCGGGACGCGTTTGATATAGCCCGCGTGGCTCACGGTCACCACCATGTCCTCGCGCGCGATCAGGTCTTCGTCGTCCATATCCGCACCGCCTTCGACGATTACGGTGCGGCGCGGGACGCCGAATTCGTCACGCACGGCAATCAGCTCGTCCTTGACGATCTGCTGGACCCGGAACCGGGAGCCAAGAATTTCGAGGAATTCCTTGATTTCCTCGCCGATCTTGCCGAGTTCGTCGCCGATTTCATCACGCCCGAGTGCCGTCAGGCGAGCCAGACGCAATTCGAGAATGGCGCGGGCCTGTTCTTCGGACAGATTGTAAGTGCCATCCTCGTTTATGCGGTGGCGCGGATCATCGATCAGCCGGATAAGGGTTTCGACATCCATCGCCGGCCAGCGCCGCGTCATCAACTGCTCGCGCGCGGTCGCCGGATCGGGCGCCTTGCGGATCAGCGCGATGACTTCATCGATATTGGCGACCGCAATGGCCAGACCAACCAACACATGCGCCCGTTCGCGCGCCTTGCGCAGCAGGTACTTGGTGCGCCGTGTGATCACATCCTCGCGGAACGACACGAAGGCCTTGAGCATGTCGATGAGGGTCATCAGCTCCGGCTTGCCGCCGTTGAGCGCCACCATGTTGACACCGAACGAGGACTGCAGCGGCGTGTAGCGGTAAAGCTGGTTGATGATCACGTCGGCGACCACGTCGCGCTTCAGTTCGATCACCACCCGGTAGCCCTGGCGGTCGGATTCGTCGCGCAGATCGGAAATGCCCTCGATGCGCTTGTCGCGCACCAGTTCGGCCATTTTTTCGATCATCGTCGCCTTGTTCACCTGATAGGGAACTTCGGTGATGATGATGGCTTCGCGGTCGTTGCGCATCGGCTCCACATGAACCTTGCCGCGCATCATCACCGATCCACGGCCGGTCTCGAACGCCTGCCTTATGCCGGCCTGGCCCAGAATGATGCCCGAAGTCGGGAAATCCGGCCCCGGAATGATGCTCATCAGTTCCAGAAGCTCAATTGCCGGATTGTCCATGAGGGCAATCGAGCCATTGATCACTTCAACCAGATTGTGGGGCGGAATGTTGGTCGCCATGCCCACGGCAATGCCGCCCGCGCCATTGACCAGCAGGTTGGGAAAGCGCGCCGGAACGACCTTCGGCTCGGAACCGGAGGAATCGTAAGTGTCCTGGAAGTCGACCGTTTCCTTGTCGATGTCTTCCAGCATCTCGTGTGACAGCTTGGCCAGACGCGATTCGGTGTATCGCATCGCAGCCGGCGGGTCGCCATCGATCGAGCCGAAGTTGCCCTGCCCGTCAACCAGCATCGCGCTCATCGACCAATGCTGCGCCATGCGCACCATGGCGTCATAAATCGACTGGTCGCCGTGCGGGTGATATTTACCCATCACGTCACCGACGATACGCGACGATTTCACATATTTGCGGTTCCAGTGGTAACCGCCCTCATGCATGGCGTAGAGGATACGTCGGTGCACGGGCTTGAGGCCGTCGCGCACATCAGGCAACGCACGGCTGACGATCACGCTCATGGCGTAATCGAGATAGGAGCGCTGCATTTCCTCGATGATCGATACCGGCTCAATGCCTGGTACAATCGGTCCGGCGGGTGTTTTCTGGTCTGTCAAAGCGGTCCACGACAATTGGATGGAATCATCTGTGCGTTATAGCCGAAAGCGACTCATGTCGCCAATTTTCACACCCTGTTTCAGCCGTTTAGACCACTTTCTCCACCGTTGCGGGACCAGACGGGGGTTTCGGACGAGGCCCGGGTGTCGTAAGTCCTTGTAAAAGGCGTTTTCACCAAGCCTGCGAGGGATGCTCCATGAATGTCGAGCTGATCATAAATGCTTTCGTCACCATCATCGTGATGTTCGATCCGCCGGGTCTGGCAGCGATCTTTCTTGGCCTCACCACCGGCATGACACGCAGCGAACGGCTTCAGGTAGCCATGCGCGGCACGATAACGGCTGCCGGTATTCTTGCCGTCTTCGCCATCGCCGGCGCCAGCATTCTCAATGTTCTGGGCATTTCTCTTGGCGCATTCCGCATTGCCGGCGGTTTGCTGCTGTTCTGGATCTCCTTTGAGATGATCTTCGAAAAACGCCACGAGCGGCAGGAAAAGAGCGCCGAACGGGCAATCACCAAGGACCACATCTCCAATGTCGCGGTGTTCCCGCTGGCCATACCGCTGATTGCCGGTCCGGGCGCCATTTCGGCGGTGATCCTGCTTGCAGGCTCCTTCTACGCACCGGTCGAGCGCGCCGGGCTTATCGGTGTCATCATCGCCGCTTCACTGGTGCTGTTCGCCTTCCTGGTGATTGCAGAACGCATCGACCAGTTCCTCGGCGATACCGGCCGGACCATCCTGACCAGGCTTCTGGGCGTGATCCTGGCAGCACTTTCGGTGCAGTTCGTGGTCGACGGGATCAAACAGGCGTTCTTGGGCGCCTGAGGCAGCGATCATGGACCCGGATCAGGACTACAGTTTCGAGGCCGAGCTCTGGCGTTCCGGCGCGGCAAACGCGTCGTGGTATTTTCTCACCGTGCCTGTGGAGATTTCGCAGCAGATCAGGTTCATGGCAAGCAAGACCAAGGGGTTCGGTTCCATCCGCGTGCGATCCGCTATAGGAGACAGCAGGTGGAACACCTCGCTGTTTCCTGACAAGGCGTCGGGCTGCTATTTTCTGCCGGTGAAAGCCGAGGTGCGAAAGGCAGTGGCTATCTCTGTCGGGGATCGCGTCAGTGTTGAACTGAGGATCGGCTGAAACTGAATGTGCTAGCGGATGCCGCCGCGCTACTCAGCGAGATCAACAACAAGCTCCGCACCACCCCAGCCATGCACCTTGTCATGGGCGCGGATGGAGATAGGGCTCACACCCTCCGGAATGGCAATCCCTGATTGGCTGCGGGTAAAAGGCTGCTCATTATCATGCGGATGCGCCAGTACCCGTTCGCCATAGACAGTGCCATCGGGACCGGTGACCTGCCACAAGTCGGCATAATGATCCCACCCGGCATCGGCATGGCGGACAGTCACATCAAACCGGTAAGTACCATCCGCAGATTTCTCATGCTTCGCGGCAACCACGTCAGCCTCGCCGGCGTGGGCAGACACAGTCGCCATCAGGCTGGTCGCCAATGCAACCAGCAAGGTTCGGGCGTCGCGGAATGTGAAACAATTTGTCAGCATCGCCAATTCTCACCCCAGTCCGTGTCCGAGCGCCAATCACAATTCTGTGCATCGAGAAGCGGTTCCCTGCTTACGGGAACTCAGTTTGCCGCCGGGTGGCCCTCGGTCAATTGCAGCAGATCCCAGAGATTGCCGTAGATATCGCGGAACACCGCCACGGTGCCGTAATCTTCGGTCTTGGGTTCCCGGATGAACTCCACGCCCTCCGCGATCAGGCGATTGTAGTCACGCCAGAAATCATCGGTGTTGAGAAACATGAACACGCGGCCGCCGGTCTGGTTGCCGACAAACGGCTCTTGTTCCGGCTTCGAGGCGCGCGCCAGAACAATCGACGCACCCTGCCCGCCCTTCGGGTGAACAACCACCCAGCGCTTGTCCTGTTCGGGCTGGTGGCGGTCTTCCAGCAAATCGAAGCCGAGCACACCGCAATAAAAGCTGATGGCTTCATCATAATCGCGAACCACAAGCGCGACGTGGGTGATGGATTGTTTCATTGCTTTTTGTCCCGCTGGTCCAGGTGCAAGCCTGCAGATAGTCGGAATGAAAAGGCCCGCAAACGGTCTGCTTGCGGGCCTTGATCATCAAATCTGTTCGATCAGAACGGAATGTCGTCGTCGAGATCGCGGGAGGACCCGCCGCCGCTGCTGCCACCGCCAAATCCGCCGCTGGATCCGCCACGATCGCCACCGGACGATCCGCCACCGAAGTCGCCGCCGCCACCATAATCGCCGCCGCGGCTGCCGCCGCCTGATCCGCCGCCGCCGCCGCCTTCACTCCGGCCGTCGAGCATGGTCAGATTGCCGTTAAACCCCTGCAACACCACTTCTGTGGAGTATTTGTCCTGTCCGGACTGATCAGTCCATTTGCGGGTCTGAAGCGCACCCTCGATGTAAACCTTCGAGCCCTTCTTGAGGTAGCTCTCGGCGATCTTGCAAAGCCCCTCATTGAAGATCACGACCCGGTGCCATTCGGTCTTTTCGCGGCGCTCGCCGGAGTTCTTGTCGCGCCAGCTTTCCGATGTCGCAATCGACAGATTGGCAATCGGGCGGCCATCCTGAGTCCGCTTGATGTCCGGGTCGGCGCCCAGATTGCCAATGAGAATGACTTTGTTGACGCTACCCGCCATGATGTATCACCTTCCAACACTTCAGGCGGCCTCGCGCCGCCCCGTCCAAATCGTTTCTCACCTTACAGGATCAGCCACCCGCTCGTGAGATGGGTGGTGACAATCCACAGGCCTTTTTTGTTCTTTATATGTTCTATTATTTGTGTCAGTTTCTGTCAAGAGATTCGGCTTCCAGGCCGCAACCCTGCGCCTCATGTCTCGACATTGCGGACTTGGTGCTTATGTATGGGTCTGGTCTGTCCCCCGGAACCATATGCGATGTGCAAAGTTGCTTGGGGACAATGTTACTTGCGGGACACGACCGGACACCTTCTCCGGATATTCGAACCTGTGAGCATTCTGAATATGAGAGTGGTCGACATGTGCTCTGTTGGAGCGCACCGGGCGCTCCACGATAAATCGGCGGCGACATGACTGAATTGAAATCCATCACCATTCGCGGGGCCCGCGAGCACAATCTCAAGAATGTCGATCTCGACCTTCCCCGCAACTCCCTGATTGTGATGACAGGATTGTCGGGGTCAGGCAAGTCCTCGCTGGCGTTCGATACCATCTATGCCGAAGGTCAGCGGCGCTATGTCGAGAGCTTGTCGGCCTATGCGCGCCAGTTTCTCGAGATGATGCAGAAGCCCGATGTCGATCAGATCGACGGGTTGTCGCCGGCAATTTCGATCGAGCAGAAGACCACCAGCCGCAATCCGCGCTCTACCGTGGGTACTGTCACAGAAATCTATGACTACATGCGATTGCTGTTTGCCCGTGTCGGCGTGCCCTATTCGCCGGCAACCGGTCTGCCGATTGAAAGCCAGACCGTCAGCCAGATGGTCGACCGGGTGCTGGCGCTGGAAGAAGGCACACGGCTTTATATCCTTGCGCCGGTGGTGCGCGGCCGCAAGGGCGAGTATCGCAAGGAACTCGCCGAGTTCATGAAAAAGGGCTATCAGCGGGTCAAGATCGATGGTCAGTATTACGAGATTGCCGACGCACCGACGCTCGACAAGAAGTACAAGCACGACATCGATATCGTTGTTGACCGTATTGTCGTGCGCCCCGACATTGCAGCGCGTCTGGCTGACAGCATGGAGACCTGCCTGAGGCTGGCCGACGGCCTGGCAATCGCCGAATTTGCCGACAAACCACTGCCTGAAACGGAGACTTCGGCTGGCGGCTCAGCCAACAAATCGCTCAACGAGACCCATGAGCGGGTGCTTTTTTCTGAAAAATTCGCCTGCCCCGTTTCCGGCTTTACGATCTCCGAGATCGAGCCACGGTTGTTTTCATTCAACAATCCGCACGGCGCCTGCCCCACTTGCGATGGTCTCGGCACCCAGAAGAAGATCGATGACGCCCTGATCATCCCCGAACCGAACCTGACGCTGCGTGGCGGCGCCGTTGCGCCCTGGGCCAAGTCCAGTTCACCTTACTATAAACAGACGCTTGAGGCGCTGGGCAAGCATTTCGGCTTCAAGCTGGGCGACCGCTGGGACGAACTGCCGGTTGAGGCTCAGGCCGCCATTTTGCGCGGCACCAAAGACAAGATTGCCTTCAAATATGATGATGGCCTGCGCTCCTACACCACCTCGAAGAATTTCGAAGGCATCATTCCCAATCTCGAGCGCCGCTGGAAGGAAACCGACAGCGCTTGGGCCCGCGAGGAGATCGAGCGCTACATGTCGGCGGCACCCTGCCCTGCCTGCGACGGCTACAGGCTCAAGCCCGAGGCCCGCGCCGTCAAGATTGACGACTGCCACATCGGCCAGGTTACAGAGCTGTCAATCCGCAATGCCGGTGTCTGGTTCGATGAACTTCCGGCCCATCTCAACGACAAGCAGAACGAAATTGCCGTCCGCATTCTCAAGGAAATTCGCGACCGGCTGAAATTTCTCAACGATGTCGGGCTGGATTACCTCACGCTGTCGCGCAATTCCGGCTCTCTGTCAGGCGGAGAAAGCCAGCGCATCCGGCTTGCCTCTCAAATCGGCTCCGGGCTCACGGGCGTGCTTTACGTCCTCGACGAGCCGTCGATCGGGCTGCACCAGCGCGACAATGCGCGGCTTTTGGAAACGCTCAAGCATTTGCGAGATATCGGCAACACCGTGATCGTGGTCGAGCACGACGAGGACGCCATCCTGACTGCCGATTATGTGGTCGACATCGGCCCGCATGCCGGCATTCACGGCGGCGAGATCATCGCCCAGGGCTCGCCTGCCGACATCATGGCCAACCCGCGTTCGATCACCGGCAAATACCTCTCCGGTGAACTCGATGTCGAGGTTCCGGCCGAACGGCGCAAAGCCAAGAAGAAAAAAGAAATCAACGTCATTGGCGCCCGTGGTAACAATTTGAAGAATGTTTCGGCTTCGATCCCGCTTGGCCTGTTCACGGCAGTCACCGGCGTGTCGGGCGGTGGCAAGTCGACCTTCCTGATCGAGACGCTCTACAAGGCCGCTGCACGCCGCGTCATGGGCGCGCGCGAAAATCCCGCTGATCATGACCGCATCGATGGTTTCGAGCACATCGACAAGGTCATCGACATCGACCAGTCGCCGATTGGCCGCACTCCGCGCTCCAACCCCGCCACCTACACCGGCGCCTTCACCCCGATCCGCGACTGGTTCGCCAACCTGCCCGAAGCCAAGGCGCGCGGCTACCAGCCTGGACGCTTCTCGTTCAACGTCAAGGGCGGCCGCTGCGAGGCCTGTCAGGGCGATGGCGTCATCAAGATCGAGATGCACTTCCTGCCCGACGTCTATGTCACCTGCGACGTCTGCCACGGCAAACGCTACAACCGCGAGACGCTGGATGTCACCTTCAAGCACAAGTCGATCGCTGATGTGCTTGATATGACAGTCGAGGAAGGCGTTGAATTCTTCGCCGCTGTTCCGGCTGTGCGCGACAAGCTGAAAGCGCTGCAGGGCGTCGGTTTGGGTTACATCAAGGTCGGTCAGCAGGCCAACACCCTGTCGGGCGGCGAGGCGCAGCGCGTCAAGCTGGCCAAGGAGCTGTCCAAACGCTCCACCGGCCGCACGCTCTATATTCTTGACGAACCGACGACGGGGCTGCATTTCCACGACGTCGCCAAGCTCTTGGAAGTGCTGCACGAACTGGTCAATCAGGGCAACTCTGTCGTTGTCATCGAGCACAATCTCGAAGTCATCAAGACCGCCGACTGGGTCATCGATCTCGGCCCCGAAGGCGGCGACGGCGGCGGCGAGATTGTTGCCGAAGGCACCCCCGAAGACATCGTCAAGGTCGAGCGCAGCTATACCGGCCAGTTCCTCAAGGGCTTGCTGGAACGGCGGCCGGGGAGACGGGTCGAGGCGGCGGAATAGACACCGGCTGCCGGGCCGGATGGTTTCGGGTGGTTTGATCACCCATGTTCAATCATCGTCAGACCAGCGCTGGCTGACACTTGGGTGAGGATTGAGGAATGACTGACACAGGAACAATCCGCACCGGCATCGGCGGCTGGGTGTTTGATGCCTGGAACGACAGTTTCTACCCGCCCAAACTGCCCAAGACGAAGCATTTGCAACATGCCGGGTCTCAACTTCGCACCATTGAGGTCAACGGCACCTATTATGGCAGCCAGAAACCGGCGACGTTTGCCAAATGGGCCGCCGATGTGCCGGATGGCTTCGTTTTTTCGCTCAAAGCCAGCCGCTATTGCACCAACCGAAAGGTGCTGGCCGAAAGTGAACCGTCAATCAGCAAGTTCCTGACGCAGGGCATTATCGAGCTCGGCGACCGGCTCGGCCCGATCCTCTGGCAGTTCATGCCGACCAAGAAATTCGAGCCGGACGATTTCGCTGCTTTCCTCGCCCTGCTTCCGTCGAAACAGGACGGGATTGCGCTGCGTCATGTTGTCGAAGCCCGGCACGAGAGCTTTTGCACGCAAGAATTTGTTGATCTGCTGTCCAAGCACAATGTCGCGGCGGTTTGCGCCGACCACGAGACCTATCCGATGATAGCCGATGTGACATCGGATTTCGTCTACGCCCGGCTGCAACGGGGTTCCGACGAGGTGCCGACCTGCTATCCGCTTGCAGACATCGATCTTTGGGCCGACCGGCTGAAGACTTTTGCGGGAGGCGATGCGCCGGCAGACCTGCCGTTGATCGCCGCTGACCGCACGGCGGAAAAACAGCCGCGCGATGTCTTTGCTTTCTTCATCACCGGCGGCAAGGTCAACGCACCGGCAGGTGCAATGGCGTTGCAGCAACGTGTCTGAACGTCCCACGAAATCAGAATTCCCATTTTGTTGATTGGTATCAAGGCAGCGCCCTCCCGTTGCTCGTATTCTCCCAGCCGTAGCCTTCACACACTCACGGGAGAGCGAAATGGGACAATTTTCAGGAAAAACCGCCCTTGTCACCGGATCAGGGGCCGGTATCGGTCGCGCCACAGCGCTGAAATTCGCCGCAGAAGGTGCGAATGTGGTGGTGTCCGACATACATGCTGAAGGCGGTGAGGAAACCGTTTCGATGATCCACAAGGCTGGTGGAACGGCAATGTTCCAGCGTGCCGATGTTTCCAATGCTGATGACGTGGCAGCCTTGGTGGCTGGGGTTGTCGACCAGTACGGAAGGCTGGATTGCGCGGTAAACAATGCCGGTATCGAAGGCACTATCGCGCCTTTTGCAGAACAGGCGGCATCCAACTACGACGCCATCATGCGGGTCAATGCCAAGGGCACATTCCTGTGCCTGCAGGCTGAAATCCGCCACATGCTGCAGACGGGCGGCGGCACCATTGTCAATCTGGCCTCGATCGCGGGACTGATAGGCTTTCCCGGTCTGTCGCCCTATGTCGCCTCCAAGCATGCCGTTGTCGGCATGACCAAGAATGCAGCGCTCGAATATGGCAAGGCAGGAATTCGGGTCAACGCCGTCTGCCCCGGCGGCATCGACACCAGAATGCTGGATTCGCTTGCCAACCAGGCAACGGCCGGTGCCCAGACCAGCGCCCAGATGATGGACCCGTTGCACCCGCTGGGCCGTATCGGCACACCTCAGGAAGTTGCCAATCTGATCGTCTGGCTGTCGTCGCCTGAAGCTTCCTTCATGCTCGGCGCCATCATTCCCGTCGATGGCGGCTACGTCGCGCAATAGCCACAGACGCAACCCAGAGAGCCACGGCCACTCAGTCGTGGCCTCTGACGGTCCAAAAGGTCAGATGCTGCTTCTTGGCAGAAAGATCGTCAACAGTCCGAGAAACGGCAGAAACGCGCAGATCTGATAGACATAGACGATGCCCCTGGCGTCCGCCACCTGCCCCAACACCGCCGCGGCAATGCCGCCCATCCCGAACGCAAACCCGAAAAACACGCCGGCAATCAAACCGACGCGGCCCGGCACCAACTCCTGCGCGAACACGACGATGGCCGGAAACGCCGAGGCCAGAACGATGCCGATGACGACTGTCAGCGCTGCAGTCCAGAACAGATCGGCATAAGGCAGCATCAGCGTGAAGGGCAGCACGCCGAGAATCGACACCCAGATGACCGACTTCGCGCCGATCCGGTCTCCGATCGGTCCGCCGATCAGGGTCCCGGCAGCCATCGATCCGAGGAAAACAAACAGCAAGAGCTGCGAATCCTGAACACTCACACCAAACCGTTCGATCACGTAGAAGGTGTAGAAACTGGTGAAGCTTGCGACATAGATATTCTTGGTGAAGACCAGAAGCGCCAGCACCACCAGAGCAATGATGACCCGGCGACGCGAATGCACAAGCGTCTTGTCGGCAGCCGGGCGTCCGGCGGACGCACGCCGGAAGGCCGCATACCATCGACTGACCCAGGTCAGGATCGCCATGCCCGCAAGGGCTGCCACTGCGAACCAGGCGACCGAAGCCTGACCGTGGGGCACGATGATGAAGGCTGCCAGCAGCGGCCCGGTCGCGGTGCCGATATTGCCGCCGACCTGAAAAACCGATTGGGCCGTACCGTGCCGGCCACCGGAGGCAAGCCGCGCAATCCGGGAGGATTCTGGATGAAACACAGCCGACCCGAGCCCTACCAGGGCCGCCGCAAGCAACAATAACGCGTAATATCCCGCCGACGCCAGAAGCAGCAGCCCGACAAGTGTGAAGCCCGTCCCAACCGGCAGCGCATAGCCGATCGGGCGCTTGTCGGTGAATGCACCGATGGCGGGTTGCAAAAGCGACGCGGTGAACTGGAAAGCGAATGTCAGCAGCCCGATCTGGGTAAAGCTCAGATCGTAATTGATCTTCAGGATCGGATAGATCGCCGCCAGGACAGATTGCATCGTGTCATTGAGAAAATGGCAGATGCTCAGCGCCACAACCACGGAAAACGCCGCCGGGGTGGCAGCCTTCGAGACCGGGCCAGCTCCAGAACTCTCGGGAACAACACGCATGGCATTTCCTTCTGGTCAGACGGGCAGGAAACGCCGGCGGCACCGGACACCGAAACCTGATCGCATGAGACTGTTGCTGCAACCGGGCGACCTGCTTTGATGAATATTCGGCAGCTCAGCCCGGTTCCGACGACCGGAAACAGCACTGATCCGAGTGATACACACCTTGTTCGCAGCCCGCCTTCGTGGTTTGGTCTGTTTATTACGCAACTGGGCCACTCATGAGTTCTCCTTCAACCCTCCGCAAGGATCTGCATTCAACGCGAGACAACTTTCGGCCCGGCCCACACCGCGCTCTGGTTGAGGCGTCGGATATCCCGGTTCTGGCTTTTGCGCATCGTTTTGCCAGCGACGAGCACATTTTCGAACACGAACACAGCAGATCCCAGCTTTTGCATCCCATTGCCGGTGTGGTCATCGTCACCACGCCCACCGGCCGCTGGATGGTTCCGCCCGATCACGCGCTGTGGATCCCGGCCGGCGTGCGCCATGCGGTCGACACCATCGGAGGGGTAGAGATGATGTCGGCTTATGTCAGGCTGGATGCGCTCGAGGGATTGCCCGGCCATCTTCATGTCACAGGCATGACCCGGCTGATGCGCAGCCTGCTTGCCGAAACTGTCGGGATCGGGCCGGAGGCAACCGATGTCCGCGCGCACTTCGTTCGAAGCACCCTGCTGCACGAAATTCCAATGTTGCCGGAACGGCCGCTCGGCCTGCCGCTTCCCCGCAACCAGCGTCTTGCGGATCTGTGCCGTGATTTTGTCGCGTTGCCGTCTGCCCGGATCGAAATCGACACCTGGGCCGACCGTGTCGGCATGAGCCGCAGAACCTTCACCCGCCTCTTCCGTCACCAAACCGGCCTCAGTCTCTCGGCCTGGCGCCAGCAAGCCTGTGTCATGGCTGCACTTCCCCGTTTGAGTGCAGGCGAACCGGTGACGGTCGTGGCGATGGATCTCGGCTATGACAGCATCCCTGCCTTCACCACAATGTTTTCGAGGGTCATGGGGGCACCGCCAAAAGCCTACCTGCGAAATCAGAGAGCAGAGTGAATGCAATCATCATGAATGACTTGCCGGCGCTGCACTGCCTCAACAGCCCGCTATCGTTGCCATGCACCAAAAAACAAGCAAATTGTGACATGTATGAAAATGCGATAGTCTGATTCGTATTCCCGTCAGACCCGGCGTTCACGGCAAGGAGCTCTCGATAGCGACTTCAAGCGCGCCAGGGGGCTGTCTTCTCTTTGCAGGTTTGAGTGTTTCATGTCCGGAATGGTCGTCTTTATCAATCTTGCCGGCGCTGTCGCGTTATTGCTGTGGGCCACCCGAATGGTTCGCACCGGCATTGAGCGCGCCTATGGCGACATGCTTAGGGAAAAGCTCCGGCTGGCGATCGGCAACCGGGTGACCGCAGCCATCGCCGGATTTTTCTTCGCCATCGCCTTGCAAAGTGCCACTGCAGTTGCCCTCATTGTTGCAGGGTTCGTCGCCAGCGGCTACGTCACCACCGCAATCGGCATAGCAACTTTGCTGGGCGCGGATCTGGGATCTGCACTGGTGGTGCGCATTCTGCGCCAGGACCTGTCCCTGCTCATTCCAGTATTGCTGCTGGCGGGCACGATTGCATTCAGGGCGAGCGAATCCCGCAACTGGCGGCAGATCGGCCGCATTCTCTTCGGTCTCGGCCTGCTGTTGTTGTCTTTGCGGCTGATCGGAGAAGCCTCGACGCCGCTCAAGACAAGCGAAATCCTGCCGGTCATCATTAATTACCTGTCACGCGACTGGATTACCGCCTTCGTTCTTGCCGGCCTGCTGACCTGGGCTTTCCATTCCAGCGTGGCCGCCGTCCTGCTGCTGGCATCGCTTGCCGACCGTGCGCTGATCCCGCCGGTGTTGATCATTCCGCTGGTGCTCGGGATCAATTTCGGTGCGGCGGTAATCGGTGCCGTGCTGACCCGCGGCGAGCGCGTCGATGCGCGCATCGTGCCGCTTGGAAATGTTGCTATCCGCGGCCTCGGCACGCTGATCGCACTGGCCGCACAATTGACCTTTGAGCTGCAAAGCAGCGCCTTTTCCGCCCAGCCCGGGGATGCCGTGGTGCTCGTGCATCTCGCCATCAATCTCGTGGTTCTTGTCCTCGGCCTGCCCTTCTGCGGTATCGTCGGCCGGATTCTGAAGGGCTGGCTGACTCCGGCCACAGAGCCAGAAGAATTTGGCGCCGAAACCCGAATGTCAGCACTCAACCCCGAGCATCTGTCTGATCCCAGGCAGGCCATTGCCAACGCCACCCGCGAAGTGCTGACTGTTTGCGAACGCATCGAACTGATGCTGAGCTGGATTTTCGACGTGTTCGACACACCGGACAAGCAGAAGGTCCGGCGGATAGAGGAACTCGACGACGAAATCGACGAAACTCATCGCGAGATCAAATTCTACCTGGCCAAGATTTCCGAGAGCCGGCTGGACGAGAAATCCGCCGCCCAGCTTCAGGATCTCCTGGGGGCAACCATCAAACTCGAGCAGGCCGCCGACATTATTGCCCAGAACATGGTGACGAGAGCCCGCAAGAAGGATTCACGCAAGATCACCTTTTCCAACGAGGGCTGGCACGAACTCAAGGCTCTGCACCAGGAAGTTCTCAAGAACTCCCGCCTGGCCTTCAACCTGTTCGTCAATGCCGATCTTGACCAAGCACGGCAGTTGGTCGCCCAGAAAGAAGTGGTTCGCACCATGGTTCGCACAAGTGAAGAACAGCATATGCAAAGGCTTCGCGACGGCAACGACAACAGCTACGACAGCAGTTCCATCCATATCGACACCATGCGCGATCTCAAGGAGATCAACTCGCTGTTCGCATCCATCGCCTATCCGGTTCTGGCCAGCGCCGGAATGTTGCGCAAGAGCAGGTTGTTGTAGCTCCGCAATGCGGTTCAGCCATCTAAAGCACATTGAATCGTATTCATTCAATGTGCTTTAAGTTTCTGTTTTGCCGCGTGTTTTGTTCCGAAAACCGGTTCCCACTTTTTGGAACACGCTTTTAAACTCAAAGAGGCGTGATGTGAGCGGCAAGGTCTTCCGCCGTCAAACCCCTGCCTGCCCGCTTTCCCGCATCGCTGTGCAGCGCCACACCGGCGCAGGCCGCTTCGAATGGCGGCATGCCCTGGGCCAGAAGCCCGCCGATAATGCCGGCGAGCACATCACCTGAACCGGCCGTCGCCAGCCATGCCGGCGCATCCGCATTGACCGCCGCCCGCCCATCCGGCGCGGCAATCACCGTGTCGGCGCCCTTGTAGACCAGCACCGCATTGTGGTGCCTGGCCGCAATTCTGGCACGATCGATCTTCGACAGTGTGTGGTCATCGGCGAGATTGCCAAACAACCGGCGGAGCTCGCCCTCATGCGGGGTCATCACCAGTCTTGTAACCCCTTGAAACAGCCCAGCCAGTTTCTCCTCAACGCCGGCAAACGCGCTCAGTCCATCTGCATCGAGGACGACCGGACGGCCAGTCGCCGCGAGCAGTTCCGAATAGCCGCGGGCAACCTCCAGATCGCCAAATCCAGGCCCGATCACAAAGGCGGACAGCCTTTTGTCGGCAAGCCAGTTCTGCAAGTCCGCTTCGTCACCGATCGTGCGCTGCATGATCGCGGTCAGATGCGAGGCCAGAACCATTGCCGAGCCGGGCGGGCTGGCCATCGTCACCAACCCCGCGCCGCTTTTCAATCCGGCCATCGCTGACAGTCGCGCAGCACCTGTAGAACTCAGCGGCCCGCAAAACACGCCCAGATGCCCACGGCCATATTTGTGGTGTCCGGCCCCCAAAACGGGACGCTCCGCCATATAAACTCCGGGATGGTTTTTCCAGACAGGATCTCCACTGACAATCATCCGCTCGGGGATGCCGATATCGCAAAGGTGGATCTGGCCACACAACGCCCTGCCCGGCATCAGCAAGTGTCCCGGTTTCAACGCTGCAAAGGTGACCGTGTGAACGGCTGCAAAGCAGGCGCCGGTCGGCTCCCCTGTCCGGCCGGACACACCCGATGGAAGATCAACAGAAATCACGGGAATGCCTGCCCGCTGCGCTCGTTCTGTCAAAGCCGCCACATCACCGCTGACAGGCCTGTCGAGGCCGGCCCCGAACACAGCATCGACAATCACATCGCCTTCACGCGGTTGCCAGTTTGAAAACGGCTGCAGCGTGCCGGGATACGCGTTGCGGGCTCTGGCGGCGTCTCCGCCGGTTTTCGGCTCCGGTCCGAAGCGCATCACATCCACGCCAGCGCCGGACAGCAAGCCCGCAGCTATATGACCGTCGCCACCATTGTTGCCCGGTCCGCACAACACAACAGCCCGTCGAACTGCCGGAAAATCCGCCAACAGCACTGCCGCCACATGCGCGCCAGCCTTCTGCATGAGACCATAGCTGTCGAGACCGCTGTCAGCCGCCGCCTTGTCAATCCGGCGCATTTCATCGGGTGATATCAACAGTGTCTGGTTTGTTGCCATGATCGTTCGTTGCATGAGCTCGGCGCAGCGGTCAAGCTTGCACGAGCGCCCATCATCAAACAGGGATTGGCACTCGTATATGCACAAATTTCAATCACATTGAGTATTTATCATGCAGTCAATGGCGCACAAAAAATCATCACCCTTCCTGCTCCCTTCAGGAATTTGCTCCCTTCTGCGCCGAAAAAGCTATCTCGCGCGCTACATCATGACACTCGACCTTGGTTTTCCTAGGAATTTGCCTGACAAATGAATTTTTGGGTGGGTATCAGACAAATCTTTCATAAAGTGGCACAGTGTGTGCTTTGATACACGCGAGTGGGTATATGGCGTCAGTCTAGCTACCCGCTTTCACAGGACAGAGCGGAGAATTGGTTCTCATGAAAAAGATCGAAGCGATCATCAAGCCGTTCAAGCTGGATGAAGTGAAGGAAGCTCTTCAGGAAGTTGGCCTGCAAGGCATCACGGTCACCGAGGCCAAGGGTTTCGGTCGCCAGAAGGGCCACACTGAACTTTATCGCGGTGCAGAATACGTCGTTGATTTTTTGCCGAAGGTGAAAGTCGAGATCGTCCTGGCGGACGAAATGGCTGAAGCAGCGATCGAAGCCATCCGCAATGCGGCCCAGACCGGCCGTATCGGCGATGGCAAGATCTTTGTTTCCAACGTCGAGGAAGTTATCCGCATCCGTACTGGTGAAACCGGCAACGACGCCGTCTGATCACTGTGTGCGGCTGGCCGCCGCGCACCCAACGTCATTTACTAACAGGGAATTTCAAACATGACGACTGCCACTGAACTCCTCAAGCAAATCAAGGACAACGACGTCAAGTTTGTCGATCTGCGCTTCACCGACCCGAAGGGCAAGATGCACCATGTCACCATGGACGTCACCTGTGTGGACGAAGACATGTTTGCCGACGGCGTGATGTTTGACGGCTCCTCGATTGGCGGCTGGAAGGCCATCAACGAATCCGACATGGTGCTGATGCCCGACACGACCACTGCGCACATGGACCCGTTCTTTGCTCAGTCGACCATGGTCGTCTTCTGCGACATTCTCGACCCGATCACAGGCGAAGCCTATAATCGCGACCCGCGCACCACGGCCAAGAAGGCTGAAGCCTATCTGCAGGCTTCCGGTCTCGGCGACACCATCTTTATCGGTCCCGAGCCCGAATTCTTCATCTTTGACGACGTCAAGTACAAGGCTGATCCGTACAACACCGGTTTCAAGCTCGACTCGAGCGAGCTGCCGTCCAACGACGACACTGACTATGAAACTGGCAACATGGGCCACCGCCCGCGCGTCAAGGGTGGCTACTTTCCGGTCCCGCCGGTCGACAGCTGCCAGGACATGCGCTCTGAAATGCTCACTGTTCTGGCCGAGATGGGCCTGACAGTTGAAAAGCATCACCACGAAGTGGCGTCTGCTCAGCACGAACTTTGCATGGTGTTCGACACACTGACCCGCACAGCCGACAAGACCCAGATCTACAAATACGGTGTCCACCAGGTTGCTCACGCATACGGCAAGACTGCAACCTTCATGCCAAAGCCTGTGTTCGGCGACAACGGCTCGGGCATGCACGTGCACCAGTCGATCTGGAAGGGCGGCAAGCCAACCTTCGCCGGTGACGAATATGCCGGCCTGTCGGAAACTTGCCTGTTCTACATTGGCGGCATCATCAAGCACGCCAAGGCCATCAACGCATTCTCCAACCCGTCGACCAACTCCTACAAGCGTCTGGTTCCCGGGTATGAAGCACCGGTTCTGCTGGCTTACTCGGCTCGCAACCGTTCGGCCTCTTGCCGTATTCCGTTCGGGTCTTCACCGAAGTCCAAACGCGTTGAAGTTCGCTTCAGCGATCCGACCGCAAACCCATACCTGTGCTTCGCAGCCATGTTGATGGCCGGCATGGATGGCATCAAGAACAAGATCCATCCTGGCAAACCCATGGACAAGGACCTCTACGACCTGCCTGCAAAGGAACTCAAGAAGATCCCGACCGTTGCGGGTTCGCTGCGTGAGGCGCTCGAATGCCTCGATAAGGATCGCAAGTTCCTCACCGCCGGCGGCGTCTTCGATGACGATCAGATCGACAGCTTCATCGAACTGAAGATGGCTGAAGTGATGCGCTTCGAGATGACTCCGCATCCGGTCGAATTCGACATGTACTACTCGGTCTGATTGGCCAAGACCGGTCCGCTCAGGCAGCCCGGCATAAAAACGCCGGCGGAACCTAATCAGTTTCGCCGGCGTTTTATTAGGCTCTAGTAATGTTTACGGTCAGTTCTTCAGGCGTTGCTTGAGAAGATTGAGGTATTCCTCATTGCTGTCCGCCGGCGCCGGTGCTGTAGCCCTGGTGCATGCAGGCGCGTAATCCAGCGCCATGCCGGCCTTGACGCAGGACCCCACCTGCCAGCCCGGGGGCAAAGCACTCAGATCGACCGATTGCCATTTCGGGTGTCCGGTCTCGCGCAGCTTGTCCATTCCGTTAAGAACCAGGCTGGAGAAATCCGACACCGTTGTGCAGCTCTGACGGTGGTAGGCGTTCTTGTTGGGATCATAGTCATAGGTCATCAGCACCGCCTTGACGGCGACCACGTCAACCGGGTCGGTCTGAAAGCCATAGGTCCCGGCAGGAATGCTGGCCTTGATATAGGTTGCAAGCAACGGCGCCTCGGTAATCGGCAGCAGATGGAATTGTACCGGATCAATTGCGGCATTGGCGAACAGCAAGGCCGGGGCGCCGGCAACGTAGAAGAAGGCATCGATGTCGCCGGCCTGCAGTTTCGGCAGAGCCTGATCGGGATTGAGCGGCAGCCGTTCCGCCGCTTCCACCTGAAGAATGTCGAGGATCAGCGAGGCGGTCAGAAAGGTCCCGCTGTCCTTGACGTCGATGGCTATCTTCTTGCCTTCAAGATCCTTGAGGCTGGCTATGCCGGTGCGCGCCAGGACATGGACTTCCTCGTTGTAGAGCGGGAACATGATGCGCACGCCGCGCACGGCGTCCTGAACTTCCGGATCATTGGCCTCGAAGGTTTTCAGGTATTCCAGCAAATCACTCTGGACGATGCCGAACTGGGTGTTGCGCCGGTTGCGTACCCCGACAAAATTTTCGAGGGACCCGGCACTCTCAATCACATTGAGCGTCAATCCGCATTCGCCGCCAAGCGCTGCGATGTCCTTGCCGATACGGATATAGGTGCCGGTTGGGCCCCCGGTCATGATATTGCGCTCGAATTCGGCCGACTGGCTGCCGCCCGCCACGAGCATCAAAGCAGCAACGGCCAGAACAAGGCTTCGAAGCAGGCCGGGAAGCAGGTTTGCAGCGGTTCTCAAGGGCATTCTCCTTTTATCAGCAGTCACTGTTCAGGTCCCGGATCAGATTGCGCAGCGTCACGATCGGTACACGCTCGAACACGGATTTCAGCGCGGTTGTTACGCATTCCCCGGCAACCAGCGTTTCTGCCAGTCTTTGCCGGTCGGATGCAGACAGTGTTTCAAGACCCGGCGCAGTGCGCAAGGCTTGCGCCACGGCATCCGGCTTGCGCTCAATAAGGGTTGAATTTTCGGGCGGGTCCAGTTGTTCCGCTGCCTCAACCGCAACGCCACCTGCCTCGGTTTGCGGCGCTTTGTCCGCGCGCTTTTCAAGCTTCAGCGCATCCAGCACCTCTTGCGAGGCCGCAAGTTCCTGCTCGGCGGTTCCGAGCCGGGCTTCAAGCTCGGCTATCCGCGCTGTATCTGAAGCATGCGTCTCCGCAGCCGCCTTGGCCCTGGCCTTCAGGTTTTCCTGATCAGCCAACATCATCAGGGTCTTGCGCTGCAACTGATCGCGCTCCGCTGTCAGTTGCTTTTTGGCGGCACTCGCACTCTGCCTTTCGGTTTCACGCTCGGCTTTGAGCGTTGCAAGATTTGCCTTGAGGGCTTGGTTCTCCTCAAGCAAGGCATCACGTACTCGGCTCAGCGCTTCAAGAGCTGCGGTATCGACCTCTGAAATTCGGGCCTCGCTGGAGCTCGTGGCAAGCTCTTCAACCATCGCATCAAGTTCGGCTGCCTGCCGGGAGAGTTGCGCCTGAAGGTCTTCCACCTGCGCCGAGCTTTCGGCCTGTTTGGCGCGGGCGTCGCTGGCGCCCTGCTGGGCTTTCGCAAGCGCCTCATTCAGCTTCGCGACTTCGTTGCTGGTGTCCTCGGTTGCGGCGCCGCTGTCCGGCTGGATGAAGTGCATTGCGGCGTAGCCACCAGCCGCACCAATCATCACGCATAGCATCATGGCGATGGCTATCAGCCCGCCACGACCCTTCTTAGACCCTGATTGAAAACCGCTGTCCCTGCCCCATTGATTGGTCAACTCATCACCTTCCGGACGTGTGCTTGCCGAGACGGTTCACCGGCAAATGTCGTTTGATGCCGACCCGGATCCGCACAAGACCCACGTCTCTCAAGCCTCCAGACTGCTGCCGGTGGCCCGGAACGGGGGTAACGCGAAAACCACCGTCAAGCAAGCAAACCGGAAACCTGGGCGCTGCCTCATATGTTTACTGCCTGGACGGATTGCCAGAAGCCCACGCATCCGCCGCAATCAAGGCTCACTCTCTGCGGATGAACCTTAAGCTCAGGGAATCTGCTGTACAGACAGACACGGGGTGGATCATGGATCCACCCCGTGTCTGTCTTGTCAAAAACATCAGCTGGAAGTCTGATGTCTATTTCTTGGTCTGGCTGCCGATGAAATCGCGCACGATGCGAACAATGCCGCGGCCCAGCACTGTGTCGAGTGCCGCGATGAACTGGTCGACATGTTCCCGACCGCAGATCAGCGGCGGCTCCAGCCGGATGACGTTGCGATTGTACTCGGTGAATGCCACCAGCACGTCGTGATCGCGGAGCAGTTCTGCACCGACAAAGCCTGACAGCGAGCCCTTGAGCTTGTCATCGAGCAGCGCCACCATCGGACGCAGCAGCGCCGGCAGGGTCTGGCTGAAATCCTGAAACTCCAGACCCACCATGAAGCCGCTGCCGCGCACATCCTTGATGATCTGCGGGTATTTCGCCTTCAGATCGTTGAGGCGCTCGATCAGGTAGGACCCCACCCGTTCGGCATTGCCGATCAGATCCTCGTCATACATCACGTTGAGACCCTCGATTGCTGTGACGCAAGCCTCGCCGATGCCGCCAAAGGTTGCCTGCGCATGGATCATCGCCGTCTTGGGCGTGCCATAGGCCTTCATGTAGACCTTGCGCGAGGCGATCATCGCGGCCATTGCCGTCTTGCCACCGCCGAGCGATTTGGCAAGCGCGGTCACATCCGGTACGACGCCTGCTTTCTCAAACGCGAAGAAGTGGCCCGAACGGCCCATGCCGCATTGCACTTCGTCGGCAATCCACAACACGCCATGCTTGTCGCAGAGCGCACGCAGCTCTTGCCAGAATTCCACCGGAGCTTCGATGATGCCGCCGCCGCCCTGGATCGTCTCCAGCACGATGACGCCTATTTCCGGATCAGCCTCGAAGGCATTGCGGATTGCATCGATATCGCCGAACGGAACCTTGACGGTGTTGCCGGTCAACGCAAATTCGCCGCGATAAAGCTCCGAATCTGTCAGCGACAGCACGCCCTTGGTCTTGCCGTGAAACGAATTGGCCGCGTAGACGATCTTCGGCCGCTTCGGTCCGGCTGCGCGCTCGGCCACCTTGATCGCAGCTTCCATGGCTTCCGACCCGGATGAGCCGAGGAACACCATGTCGAGATCACCAGGCGCAATGGCTGCGAGGTTCTTGGCCAATGCCGAAGCATACTGGCTCATGAAGGCGATGGCGATCTCGTGACGGTCTTCGTCCTGAAAGGCTTTGCGCGCCTCGATGATGCGCGGGTGGTTGTGTCCCAGCGCCAGTGATCCGAAACCGCCAAAGAAATCGAGGATCTTCCGACCGTTCTGATCGGTGTAATACATCCCCGACGCGGTTTCGATCTTGATCTTGTGGAAGCCCAGAAGCTTCATGAAATGCAGCTGTCCCGGATTGATGTGATCCTTGAACAGCTCTGTCATTTGAGCAACCGACATGGCCTTTGCATCGGAGACTGTCAGCAAATCTGGACGATGGCTGCGGTTGCTCACTGGCTCGGACCCAGTGTGAGTGTCGGACAGCGGCGGAGCGTCAACTGTGACGCGGGTCGGTGTATCAAGCATTGGTAGGCTCCCTCGGAACGATTCATTCGGCCGGTGCGACCTGGGCCGCAGCAGATGATCCGCTGCGCGCCTTGGCTGCGCGATATTCATCATAGGCGGCGATCAACATGTCTTCATCGCGGTACTGCGGCACCCAGTTGAGCTGGCGCTCACCCTTGGACACATCGAGCACACAATTTTCGTCAGCGATCAGATACTGCTCCGGATCCATGATTGGCATGTTGATCAGGTCGAACAGATCAAGCGTCCGCTTGACCGCCCAGCCCGGTGTCGGGATCAGCAACGATCTTGAGCCGGCATGTTTTACCAGGTCCCCCAGCAGCTTGCGCACTGGTGGCGGGTTGATTGAGCCGAGATTGTAGGCCTCGTTCGGCACGCCCGCCTTCCAGGCCAGACGCGCAGCTTCCGCACAATCGAAAACCGAGATGAATTGGTACGGGTTCTTGCCCGATCCGATCATCGGCACCGGCAGACTAGCGTCGATCAGTTTGAACAGTTTTTCCAGGATTCCGAGACGGCCCGGTCCGATGATCAGGCGCGGCCGGAACAGCGAGATCGACATGCCCTTTGTCCGCCACTCGGCGGCAAGAACCTCGGTGTCGAGTTTCGACTGGCCATATTCACCCAGAGGCGCAACGGGGTGCTCTTCAGTCATCGGGAAGGTCAGCGTGTGGCCGTAGATCATGTCGGTGGTAAAATGCACCAGCTGATCGGCACCCGCCTTGTCCATCGCTTCGATGATGTTTTTCGTTCCGTCGTAATTGACCGGATAGAAGAAATCGTGACGCTTGGCACGAACCTGCAGCGGCGAAAGCATCTTCGCTGACAGGTTATAGACCATATCCCCTGCCGCGATCGGCACCTTGGCAACCAGGTCGGGCCTTGTCACATCGCAATGGACGATGGATGCATCCCTGTAGAATGCCTTGTTGTCGTTGACGATGTCTGCAACCACAACCTCTTCGCCGTCTGCGAGAAGTTTCTGGGCAAGATGGCGACCGACAAAGCCGTCGCCTCCGAAAAGAATGTGTTTCATCGGTTAATCTCGTTCGTTGCTATGTCGATTTTCGTGAGTTGCGCAGTTTCCTGCCCGACAGTTGCGTCACTGTCGCGGCCGGATTGGGCAATGAGCACCGTGCCCACGCAAATGAAGGCGATGCCGGCAATCCGCCAACTGTTGAGGTCTTCCTTGAACAGCACGTAGGCGAATACCGCCACTGCCACATAAGCAAGGCTCAGGAACGGATAGGCAAACGACAATTCAACCTTCGACAGCACATACAAATGCGATGCCATCGAAATGACAAAAGTCGCCAGACCGGCAAAAACCCAAGGGTTGAAAAGAATCTGGAAGATCCGCGCGATCATGGTATCGGCAGTGAAAGACAAGGCTCCCAGCGATATCATGCCCTGCTTGAGCATCAACTGGGCTGCTGCATTGGTCAGCACAGTGAAAAGAATAAAGACTATATATTTCATGTCCCGCTCCGCATTTGGATCGAAACAGGTCTAGTCTTATTTCCCAAACATCAGGTTCACGGGCACGGTCAATTTTTTCTAAATATGTACCTTTTCCCGAAATGAAGCGTTTTACCTGCTCAGAACGAACTCCAGCGTCTGCTTCCAGTCGGTCATGCGCATGGGGGTACCGTGGGAGCCAGTGTCAAATAGCACGAACTGCGCCGGATAGTTCTTTGCGCTTTGCTGAATCCGGTCAAACACCGATTTTTGATCCTGCCAGTCATAGACTGTATCATAGCTCCCATGAGTGAAGACCATTGGTGTCTTCGCCTTTACCGCCGCGCTTTTTGCGATCCCCATGTCCGGAGCCCCGCCGAGAAGTACCAGCCCCGCAAGCCGCGGCACGACCGCCGGATCATTGGCGAGCTTCGAGCAGATGATCGAGCCCATGGAAGCGCAGGCCAGCACAACCGGAGCCCCTCCGGCCAGAATCAGAGCCTTTACACTGTTCGCCCCGGCAGTATCGAAACTTTCAATCGACGGCGACAGATAGACGCCGCCGTTAAGCACCATAAGGTTTTTCAGCCGATTGAAGTTTCCACCGAACGTGTAATCGTTCATTCCCAGTCGCTGGTCGCCGCCCCGGCCATGCACAAAGATGACCGCAAAACGGGCTTTGGGATAGTCCCCCGCCACGCCGGTTTCGATTGTTCTGCCGTTGGCCTTGTGCAGAGCAAGCCGGCTTTGCTTCTTCACACCCAGCGACAGGTATTTCGGTTGCACCCGTCGCTCAGGCTCGATGTCACGACGGTGGATATCGCGCATCTTGTCATAGTCAACGACGATGAAAGTGCCGCCCTCGGAGACCGACAAAATGCCCGGATAGGCAAATAGGTGATCCTTGTGACCCTTGAGTTCCAAAGCGGACGCAGGAGAAAACGAGTTGATGGTGATCATCAGGACAACGAATATCGCCCAATGAACGGCAAGAACGCCGCGCAAAGCTGCAAACCAAATGCTACACAGTCGATTGAAAGAACGGATTCTGGCACACTCCGGCTGATTCGTTTTCACAATCTACATCAGGCATCACGGCAATATGGACGATTCCAACGATCTTTTTTCTGCAAACAGCGCGCCGGTGGCAACGCCGGCGCCAAAATCGGAAAACACCACACCTAAACAACCGGCGCCAACCGCTGCGAAACCGGCGCGACCGGCCGCGTCCAAAGCCGGTGCCCCTGCCAGTGGTGACGATTATGATGCTTCGACAATTGAGGTTCTTGAAGGCCTCGAGCCGGTCCGTCGCCGACCGGGCATGTATATTGGCGGAACCGACGAACGCGCCCTGCACCATCTGTTTGCCGAAGTCATCGACAACTCGATGGACGAGGCCGTAGCCGGACATGCCAATTTCATCGAAGTTGAACTTGATGCTGAAGGCTATCTCTCCGTCACCGACAACGGTCGCGGCATCCCGGTCGAAAACCATCCCAAATTTCCCGGCAAATCCACGCTGGAAGTGATCATGACTGTGCTGCATGCCGGTGGCAAATTTGACAGCAAGGTCTACGAAACCTCAGGCGGCCTGCACGGCGTCGGCGTGTCTGTGGTCAACGCCTTGTCTGACGACCTTGTGGTCGAGATCGCCCGCAACAAGAAGCTTTACCGGCAGACCTTTTCCCGCGGCATCCCGCAAGGTGGCCTTGAAGAGCTTGGCGACATTCACAACCGGCGCGGTACCAAGGTCCGATTTCATCCCGATCCGGAGATCTTCGGCGCCGGGGCACGTTTCGATCCTGGCAGACTTTACCGCATGGCCCGCTCCAAGGCCTACCTGTTTGGTGGCGTCGAGATCCGCTGGGTCTGTGCCGCGTCACTGGTCGAAGGAACCGAGACACCCGAAAAGGCCGTGTTTCATTTCCCCGGCGGCCTCAAGGATTATCTCGAGGCATCGCTTGGCAAGGACTATCGCGTCACCCGCGACATCTTCGCCGGCAAGACCGAACGCACTGGCGGCCACGGCGCGCTTGAATGGGCGGTGACCTGGTATGGCGGCGATGCGTCCATCAGTTCCTATTGCAACACCATCCCTACTCCTGAGGGCGGCACCCATGAAGCAGGCTTCCGGATCGCGCTGACCAAGGGCCTGAAAGCCTATGCCGAACTCACTGGCAACAAACGCGCCGCCGCGATCACCACTGACGATGTGATGATCTCCTCCATCGGGATGCTGTCGGTGTTCATAAGGGAACCGGAATTCGTCGGCCAGACCAAGGACAAGCTGGCAACAGTTGAAGCCCAGCGGATTGTCGAGAACGCGCTTCGTGATCCATTCGACCACTTCCTCGCAGACTCTCCGGCAGAAGCCGACAAGTTGCTCGAATGGGTGATCGACCGGGCCGATGAACGGGTCCGTCGCCGCAAGGAAAAGGAAGTCAACCGCAAATCGGCTGTCAGGAAGCTGCGGCTGCCGGGGAAACTGTCCGATTGCAGCCAGACAACCGCCGCGGGGGCAGAATTGTTCATCGTCGAGGGAGATTCTGCTGGAGGCTCGGCGAAACAGGCACGCAACAGGTCCAATCAGGCCATATTGCCGCTGCGCGGCAAGATCCTCAACGTCGCAAGCGCCGGCCGCGAGAAACTCGGCGCCAACCAGCAGATCGCAGATCTGGTGCAGGCGCTGGGGTGTGGCACAAGATCCAAATACCGCGAAGAGGAACTGCGCTACGAACGCATCATCATCATGACCGATGCGGACGTCGATGGTGCCCATATCGCCTCGCTATTGATCACCTTCTTCTACCAGGAAATGCCGGAACTGATCCGCCAGGGCCACCTCTTTCTTGCCGTTCCGCCGCTTTACAAGATCACTCAGGGAGCCAAATCGCTCTACGCTCGTGATGACCAACACCGGGTGGAATTGCTCGAAACGGAATTCACCGGTCGTGGCAAAGTCGAGATCAACCGGTTCAAGGGACTTGGTGAAATGATGGCTTCGCAGCTCAAGGAGACCACCATGGACCCTTCCAAGCGAACCTTGCTGAAGGTTTCGGTCGACGTGAGCGATCCGGAATCAACCCAGGAGACGGTCGACAACCTGATGGGGACCAAGGCGGACGCGCGCTTCCGGTTCATCCAAGAACATGCCGCATTTGCCAACAATCTCGATATTTGACCCGGCGCGCCATGCATCCAACTGGATGCGCAAAGGTCGCTGTAACACCTTGAATTGACGCATGTAGGTTTTCGTTCAAATAAACACATTTGAACGCGACATGCATCAGTGGCCTCGTCGCGGCCCGGTTCAAACGGTCTCGTTTTTTGCTCTGTTATTCCACCACCGATGTGTCAGATTAGGTATGCCGGAGAGAACCCTTGCGGCAATTGGAATTGTGGGGAGCTGACCATATGGGACTGACTATCTTTGATATCTTGATGCGAGCGGCGTTTGCTCTGGGGCTGTTCATCGTGACAACGAGTGCAGCAACTGCAACGAATTATGGCGCGATCGCCTACTCACCTTCGACCGGCGCACACGCCTATTCCTACGATTATCCAACCCGGCGGGGCGCTGAATCCAGGGCGATGAGTGAATGCGCGTCACGGGGACGTGGCTGCAAGACCGTCATCTGGTTCAAGAATGCCTGTGCGGCACTTGCCACCGGGAGCAACGGCTGGGGCACGGCCTGGGCCGGATCGCGCCGAGTCGCGGAACAGCAGGCAATTGGCTATTGCTCGAACCGCACCCGCGGATGCAGCATACTGGTCTGGACCTGTACGACGCGGTAATCCGTGGTCTGCTTCAGGGTGTTGTGGCGTGGGGAATTCAGGCCGCTTCGGCCGCCAGGGCATGCGCGTAATTGCGTGAGGCATGGCGATGCCAGCTGAAATGCATGCTTTCGACAAGCCGCAGCAATTCGGCAACCGAAGGCTGAAGCTGCGCATCCCTGGCATGCAGCTGCATCAGTTGCGTGGTGACCTGTCCGGTATCCACGGTCGCGTTAAGCCGTGACGCGGCGCGCCAGATCAGCGTTGCAGTGACAAAGACCGGCGCCAGATCGCTTCCCAGACCAATAGCGCGATAAAGTGCTCGCATCGCGGTTTCCCGGCCGTCGATCAGGATGCCGCGGACCCGCGAATCGTTCATCCCCGACAAAGAGACCACGGCGCTGGCGAAGAAGTCGACATTGCCCGCACACAGAGCATGGATCAGAAACGCAGGGGTCAACCGGCCAGCCATCCGCAAATGTTCGACCAGTGCCGGGATCTCGTCCTGGCCGACAGTCTCGGCCAATCCGAGAGTGGCATTCATGCAGGCTTCTTCGGTAACCTTGCGGCCCCGGCTGCGCCCGATTGCTGATCGGACGAAATCCGAACCGGCGAGTGCCGCACCCAGCTGTTCGAGCAAGGCCTGACGCACATCGCAGGGCAGATCCTGACGCTCAAACAGGCGCGCCCTGATCTCCGCGTCGTCACCAAAACGTTCGGCAATCCGGCGAAGTGAAATGCGCGCCAGTGAAACATGTATATTATCAAGCAGATCGGCAACAGCGTCCGCGTCGCCGACCTCGGCCATGGCGGCGGCAACAGAGACTGAAACCGGACACCGGAAAGCAACGAACCGCTGCAGCGATGGTCGTCCGCCGGCGATGATTTCAATCAGGTCATTGTCAGCCAGGGCCGGCGACAAGGCAATGATGCGGCCGGCGACCTCGATCTGGTCCCCGGCAAGCCCCAGCAATATGCTGCGCGGAGCATGCTCGACCTGCGCCAGACCTTCGGCCAACGCCAG
The DNA here is from genome assembly GCA_051251555.1 of Hoeflea sp. Classification (GTDB taxonomy): domain Bacteria; phylum Pseudomonadota; class Alphaproteobacteria; order Rhizobiales; family Rhizobiaceae; genus Hoeflea. The sequence continues at coordinate 283,262 of JBPOEW010000004.1, read as the reverse complement.
CCGGACTTTCGGAGACGGATCTTCGAGCAGCAGCGCCAGCGCCGCTTCAGCTTCCTGTTTCTCGGACGCGCTCATGCATCCTTGGGCATAGGCCTGGGTCAATGCCTGTGTTGCGCGGCATCGGTCGCTGACCTTGGCAGTTTCAGACCACTTCAAAAAGGACTTTACAATCATCGATATGCGACCCCACTCGGTACCAGTGAGCTGACACTAGAAGCAAATGGTTTACGATCGGTTCACCATACTTGTTAACTCCCCGGCCAGTGCACAGACGTTCAGCCCACTCTGAAGTGTTGCAATGCTCCCTGCGCGATGAGATGCGAGATGGGTTACCTGACGCCAAGATACTTGCACATCGGTTTGGAACGCGGCATCAGTATCGGGCAATTGTATGAGGGGTAAACCATGCGCGGAATGTATCTTGAGGAATTCGAACCGGGCGCAGTCATTTCCCACACTCTGCGGCGAACGGTCACCGAAATGGACAACATGTTGTTTTCCAACATGACCCTCAATCCACAACCGCTGCATATCGATTACGAATTCTGCAAGACCACCGAGTTCGGTCAGCCATTGGTCAACTCGCTTTTTACCCTCGGGCTGATGATCGGTATATCGGTCAACGACACCACGGTCGGCACCACAATCGCCAACCTCGGGATGACCGACGTGACTTTCCCGAACCCGCTGTTTCACGGTGACACGGTGCGGGTGGAAACCACTGTACTGAGCGTGCGGGAATCAAAATCCAGGAATGACCGCGGCATTGTTGAGATGGAGCACCAGGCCTTCAATCAGCACGATAAACTTGTCGCACGCTGCGTTCGCCAGGCAATGATGCGCAAGAGGCCGGCGCAATGATGCGCTCGCTGCTGTTTGTTCCAGGCGATTCGGAACGCAAACTGCTCAAGGCCACCGGCTCCGGCGCCGACGCGTTGATTCTCGACCTTGAGGATTCGGTTTCGCTCTCGCGCAAAGCCGAAGCCCGAAGCACAGTCTCCGCTTTTCTCACCAACACCGACCGCGGGACCGGCACACCGATGCTGATCGTGCGCATCAATGCACTCGACACCGGTTTGAGCGATGATGATCTGGCAGCCGTGATCTCAGCCGCCCCGGACGCGATCCTGCTGCCGAAAGCTGGATCCGGCGCGGACATTCAGGATCTGAGCACCCGTATCGCCGTACACGAAGCCGAAGCCGGCCACGAAGACGGCAAAATTCGCATTCACGCACTGATGACAGAAACCGCCGGCGGTATGCTGGCTGCCGGTTCATTTGCCGCCAAGTCAGAACGTCTGTCTGCGCTTGCCTGGGGTGCCGAAGATCTGGCAGCGGATATCGGAGCTTCCTCCAACAAGGACGATAACGGCGTTTATACCGACGTTTTCCGTCTGGCGCGCAGCCTTGTTATTCTCGCGGCGGCCAATTCCGGTGTCGATGCCGTCGACACCGTGTTTACAGACTTTCGCGATCTGGATGGCCTTGACACCGAATGCCGTGCTGCCGTGCGTGATGGTTTCAGCGGCAAGATGGCGATCCACCCTGATCAGGTGGCAGTGATAAACAGGGCCTTCACACCGCCACCGCAAGACGTCGAACGTGCGGTCAGGATTTTGGCGCTGTTTGCCGCTGCAGGGCCTGATGCAGGTGTCCTTTCACTCGATGGGAAGATGATCGACAAGCCTCACCTGCGCCAGGCCGAGCGGGTGGCGCGTCTGGCCGGTCTAAAACCCGACGCAATGCCGCCTGTCAGTTAGGGCTGGTCAGGTCTCTATCGGCCAGGCCGGGCGTCTCATCTCGAAGGTGTTTGCCGCATCAGCGTAATCGAGGTAGCCCAGACGCGCCAGCGGAGCCACGGCGCCCATGTCGAGCCTGCCGTTTACCAGCGCGGCTTCGTCAATGTGGATCCCGACGACCTGGCCGATCACCACAAATGACCCGCTCAGCTCTCCCTCAAGGCTTTTGGCCTCAAAAATCTCGGTAACCTTGCATTCCAGTGCCGCGTGGGCGCCGGCGACAAACGGCGCATTGATCATGCGCGCTTCCGCCATCTCGAGATCGGCAATCTTGAATTCGCTTTCGCCGTAAGGAGCATCCGCAGACGACAGATTCATCTTCTCGGTCAGAGAACGACCGACCATGCTTGTCGTGAAAACGCCGGTTTCTTCGACATTGCGCAGCGTGTCCTTGCGCCCCGAAGACGAGAACATCACCATTTTGGGATGGTCGGAAATGGCATTGAAGAAAGAATATGGTGCCAGATTGTCCGAACCGTCAGAGCCTCTGGTCCCGATCCAGCCGATGGGCCGCGGCGAAACAATGGCCTTGAACGGGTCGTGCGGCAGACCGTGAAGATTGCCCTTTGCCTCGTAAAACATGAATGTCATTCTCCAGCGAACGTAACAATATCAGCAAGGTCGGGTCTTGGACGCTCGACAGGTTGGATTTTCGGCGAACCTATGTGGATGAAGCCCGCCACCTTCTCTTCAGTCGCCACGCCCAATACCGGATAGGCCTTTTCGTCGAAGGCAAACCACTCGCTTAACCAGTTTGAACAATAGCCGAGTGCGTTCGCTGCCATTACCAGATTGAGACACACCGCGCCTGCGCTCATGATCTGCTCCCACTCGGGAATCTTGGGGTGCGGAGCAGCCCGCGAAACCACGGCAATGACTACCGGTGCGCGGGTCAGCCTGCTCTTTTCAACGGCGATCATGTCTACGGCCATGTCCGGTTTGTTGGCCATCGCGATGTCGGCAAGCTCCAGCGAAATCCGTTCCCGCTCCGCACCCGCATAGACAATAAACCGCCAAGGCGCGAGCTTTCCGTGATCAGGAACCCGGCGAGCCAGTTTCAACATCTCTTCGATCTCAGCCCGTGATGGACCAGGCTCGGTCATCTGGAAAGCCGGGATGGATCGGCGGGTTTCGAGATAGGTTTTCAGGGCAGCATTGACCGGCATGTCTTCCTCGTGCATTCAGTTTGACCGAACTCGGCCATGAATTCGCCATGGCTTTGAGGTCCAAGTGACCTCTCGCATTTCAGAAGTCAACCGGACCCTGCCTCATGAACAGACTGTCTATTGTTCTTCTCTCTGCAATGGCGCTGATGGCGCCGGCGACGCTCGCAAACGCACAGGATGCCTTTGGCGGCAATGTTGATCCGAAAATCGCATTGCCGGGCCTGACCGAATATGCGCCGGCTGCGGCTGCCGGAGACAATGCGGCAATCAGGCGAACAGTGCGGATGGAGGCAGCTCTCACCGAAGCCGGTGATCCGCTCAGATACGGGTTGACCTGGCGCATCTTCCACCCGACCCCCGGAACAGATGGTAAATTGCCGCTGCTTGCCACATCGGAAGGCGGGTCGGCTGAGTTCGAATTCGAACCCGGCGACTATTTCCTCCACGTCGCATTTGGCCGCGCCGGAGTGACGAAAAAGCTCACAGTGCCGAAGGACGGCCCCATAGAAACGCAGCATATCGTCATGGAAGCCGGTGGCCTGATGCTGAATGCGGTTTCGGGCATCGACGCACGCATTCCCTCCAGTCAGTTGCTTTTCAACATTTACAAAGCCGAAGAAGGCATCGATGGCGAGCAGCAGCTCGTGGTCGAGGACGTCAAACCCAACACCATCGTCAGGCTCAATTCCGGCACCTACCACATCGTCTCCGAATACGGCTCCGTCAACGCGGTCATCAGATCAGACATCCGCGTCGAGGCAGGCAAGCTGACAGAAGCCGTTATCCAGCACCGCGCAGCCCAGCTGACACTGAAGCTTGTCTCCGAGCCCGGCGGCGAGGCCATTGCCGACACCGCCTGGTCGATATTGACTTCGGGAGGCGATGTGGTCTCGGAAAGTGTGGGCGCATTCCCGACAATTGTGCTTGCCGAAGGCGAGTATACCGCAATTGCGCGCAACAAGACCAATGTGCACCAGCGTGATTTCACCGTTGTCGCCGGCCGCAATTCAGATGTCGAAGTGCTGCTTAACTAGAGCTGATACCAAGTCTCGGCGATAGGGTTGTGAAAAGCGCCATCACGCTTCGCATGCCCCGCAAACATAAGAGTTTTATCTCCGGCGCAGCGCATATGGACACGCTGCGCCGAATAAATTCAACCCGCCCGGGAGGCCTTTTCCGCGTCCTTGCGCAGAACGTCTGGCGGGGTTGCTTCATGCACCAGCTGGGTGATCGCATCGGCAAGCGTCATCGACACCTGGTCCCGGCTCCCAAGCCGGCGGATGTTGACCGCCTGCTCTTCAGCTTCGCGCATACCGCAGACCACGATCACCGGCACCTTGGCCAGCGAGTGCTCGCGAACCTTGTAATTGATCTTCTCGTTGCGGAAATCGGTTTCCACCTGAAGACCAGCGTCGCGCAGTTTCTGAGCTACCGTCGCACCGTAATCATCCGCTTCGGAGGTAATCGTCGCAACGACCACCTGCAGCGGTGCAAACCACAGCGGCATGTGCCCGGCATGGCTCTCGATCAGAATTCCGAGGAACCGCTCAAGCGATCCGCAGATTGCACGGTGCACCATCACCGGCTGCTTCTTCTCCGAATCCGCACCGATATAGAATGCGCCGAAACGCTCAGGCAGGTTGAAGTCCACCTGTGTCGTTCCACACTGCCATTCACGCCCAATCGCATCGCGCAAAGTGTATTCGAACTTGGGGCCGTAGAACGTCCCCTCACCTTCATTGATGCCGGTCTTGATACGCCCGCCGGATTCGGCAGCCATCTTGTCGAGAACCTTGCGTAAAATATCCTCGGCATGGTCCCACATGGCGTCAGTGCCGACCCGCTTTTCCGGACGGGTGGCGAGTTTGACCACCACTTCCTCGAAGCCGAAGTCGCGGTAGACCGACATCATCAGATCATTGATCTTCAGGCACTCCGCCTCGAGCTGCTCCTCGGTACAGAACACATGGGCGTCATCCTGCGTGAACGCGCGAACCCGCATGAGCCCATGCAGCGCACCCGATGGCTCGTAGCGATGCACGTTGCCGAATTCAGCCAGACGGACCGGCAGGTCGCGATAGGATTTCAGGCCGTGCTTGAAGAGCTGCACGTGGCCGGGACAGTTCATCGGCTTGAGCGCAAAAATCCGGTTGTCGGCCGTCTCGTCATCGGGATTGGTAAAGGCATGGGCGGATTTTACCGCGAACATGTTTTCCTGGTACCAGCCCCAGTGACCGGATGTTTCCCACAGGCTCTTGTCGAGGATCTGCGGCGCATTGACCTCCTCGTAATCGTTCTCGAGCCGCCGCCGCATATAGGCGACGAGGTTCTGGAACATGCGCCAGCCCTTGGAGTGCCAGAACACGACGCCCGGCCCTTCTTCCTGGAAATGGAACAGGTCCATTTCACGGCCAAGGCGGCGGTGATCCCGCTTCTCGGCTTCTTCAAGCATGTGCAGATAGGCATCAAGCTCAGCCTGGTCGGCCCAGGCTGTACCGTAAATCCGCGTCAGCATCTGGTTGTTCGAATCGCCGCGCCAATAGGCGCCGGCAACCTTCATCAGCTTGAACGCGGTGCCGATCTGTCCGGTCGAGGCCATGTGCGGACCCCGGCACATGTCGAACCAGTCACCCTGGCGGTAGATCTTGAGATCCTCATCCGACTTGATCGATTCAATCAGTTCGACCTTGTAGCCCTCACCCTTCTCCTCGAACACCCGCCTGGCCTCATCGCGCGTCCAGACCTCCTTGGTGAAGGGCTTGTTGCGGGCGATGATCTCCTTCATCTTTTTCTCGATGACAGGCAGATCTTCTGGCGTGAACGGTTCGTTCTTGGCGAAATCGTAGTAGAAGCCGTTTTCGATCACCGGACCGATCGTCACTTGCGTTCCCGGAAACAGTTCCTGCACGGCCTCGGCCATCACATGGGCGGCATCATGCCGGATCAGTTCAAGCGCTCGCGGATCGGTGCGGCTGACAATTTCCAGCGCGCCATCGCGTACAGGATCACTCAGGTCGGTGAGTTCACCGTCGAGCGCGATCGCAACCGCCTTCTTGGCAAGTGATTTTGAAATAGACGCTGCGACCTCGCGACCGGTTGTACCGGCGGGGTATTCGCGCTTGGAGCCATCGGGAAATGTGAGGGATACGGCGGATGCCATGGCAGTCTCTCCTTGATCCAGTCCCGCCAACGAACGCGGGTGGTTGAGTTTTTGTGTGCAGGGGGGCGTTTACGCGATTTGGCAGTGTCCAGCAAGTATCGACGGTCTGCTTTGCCATTTCTGGTATTTGTCTGCATCTGGTCCACATCTGTCAGGGGGCTACTTGTCAGCCATCTAATGGCGACCCACAGCGGCAAACCGCCACGGCGCCCACCAGACCAGTCGTGCACTAAGCGTTTCGGGAACATTGTCGATGCCATGAGTTCCGCCCGGCCCGCAGCGTCCGACCCTGAACAGTGCCAGCCAGCCGCCTTTCCATAGTCCGTGCCGGGCAATGGCCTCATAGCCATATTCAGAACAGGTTGGCAGGTGCCTGCAGGAGTTGCCGATGAATCCCGATAGCGTGAGCTGGTAAAGCCGCACCACACCGGTGCCCAGCAGACGGCCCGGGGTTTTCGGCCACGAGCCGGCCCAGTTGCGGCCCGTCGAGTAACCGCTCATCAGGCGGCGTCTTCCTCGGCACGCCGTGCCTCGATCTGGTCAAGGCAGTCGCAGACTGCATCAAACGTCAGCAGGGTTGAGGCATGGCGCGCACGATAGTCGCGAACCGGCTCGAGAAACTTGAGATCAGCGAACCGGCCTTCAGGCGCCGGACCGTTTTCCTTGAGCATCTTGCGCATTGTTTCACGAACCTCGCGCAGCTCCGATGCACTTGCGCCGATGATATTGGCCGCCATAATAGACGATGACGCCTGCCCCAGCGCGCAGGCCTTGACGTCATGGGCGAAGTTGGCGACGTGGTCGCCGTCCATCTTCAGCCAGACCTTGACCTTCGAGCCGCAGAGTTTCGAGTGGGCAGAGGCTTCTGCATCCGCATCCTCAAGCTTGCCCATGCGAGGGATATTTCCGGCGAAATCCAGAATCCGGGCATTGTAGACATCGTCGATCATCGGTTCGGACCTTTCCCGGCTTCGGGTAGTGGCATTCGGCCTGCGGCAAGAGTTGACGGTAACGCATCTCGACGTGCGGCTTTGGATGACTATATAGTAACTGTCAGGCGTTCGGCAAAACCTGTTTGCCAGACACTGAGGGAAACCGTGCCGGAGGGCTGATGCCCGAAAGCCCCGGAACCCGCTGGACGAGCTGCATGGCGTTGCCGGCAGAATTGTCCGAGTGCGTGGTCCGATTGACTAGGAACAACGTTTAGGGTGCGATTCCCTACGGAGACCACGAGTATGGATGCCGTCGTCAACAGCTTGAATGATAAAGACAATCGCCCGACAGAAGCGGAAGCCGAAGAAGCTGTCCGCACGCTTTTGCGCTGGGTGGGCGATGACATAAACCGTGAGGGCCTGCGTGACACGCCAAAACGCGTGGTCAAGGCTTACAAAGAGCTATTCTCCGGTTACGAGCAGGACGCCGAGGAGGAACTGGGCCGGACCTTCGAAGAGGTCGCCGGCTATGATGATATCGTGCTGGTCAAGGACATCCCGTTCTTTTCCCATTGTGAACACCATATGGTGCCGATCATCGGCAAGGCGCATGTCGCCTACCTGCCTGACGGCAAGGTTCTGGGATTGTCGAAAATCGCCCGCGTTGTCGAGATATATGGCCGCAGACTGCAAATTCAGGAAACCATGACCTCGCAGGTTGCCCACTCCATCGACGATGCCTTGCATCCGCGTGGTGTCGCGGTGATGATCGAGGCTGAACACATGTGCATGGCCATGCGCGGCATCAAGAAGCAAGGCTCGACAACCATCACCACGACCTTTACAGGCGCGTTCAAATCGGATCCACACGAGCAGATCCGCTTTATGACATTGATCCGGGGCTGAGACCAAACCCCGATTTGAGGGGTTCCCATGACGACATCATTCAAAGCAGCACCAGATAACAAAGCCGAGCTCGAGGAAGGCGCGGACCTGACACCGCGTTTTGACGCCAATGGCTTGATCACCGCCGTCGTCGCTGATTCGCGCGACAACGAAATCTTGATGCTCGCTCATATGAATGACGAAGCCCTGCGACTGACCATTGAAACCGGTGTCGCTCACTACTGGAGCCGCTCTCGCAACGCGCTTTGGAAAAAAGGCGAGACGTCCGGCAATGTCCAGAACGTCGATGAAATCCGCATCGATTGCGACCAGGATGCGGTGCTGCTCAGGGTTAGCGTCAGCGGCGCGGATGCAACCTGCCATACGGGTCGACGTTCCTGCTTCTATCGCAAGGTCGTCACCAGTGAGGGATCAACCAGGCTCGAAATCGGTTCAGAACCGCTGTTCGACCCCGCTTCGGTGTATACCGATCATTAGGCAAGCTGCACCATTTTGAACCAGTCATTTTTTTCCTTCATCAAATCGCAACCCAAATCTGGTGTCATTCGTTTGAACGCAAGGGGAGTGTTCGGCGGGGAAGGACAAAGAGATGCTGAACTGGAACTTGAACCGTACCACACAGCCAGTTGTTTCCGCTGACACCGGCGACATAATGGCCATGACACCGGTGGGTGGAATGCAACACAAGCCTGTAGAAAAACCAAAAATTGCCCTGGCACTGGGTGGCGGTGCAGCGCGCGGCTGGGCTCACATCGGAGTGCTTCGCGCGCTTGACGAAGCCGGCGTCGAGGTTTCCATGATTGCAGGAACGTCCATCGGCGCTCTCGTGGGAGGCTGCTATCTGGCCGGAAGGCTTGATGAACTCGAAACCTTCGCCCGCAGTCTGACCATGCGCCGGATTGCCGGGCTTCTCGATTTCGCCATCGGCGGCGGCGGCCTGTTTGGCGGCATGCGTCTCAATGACCGGATGCAGGAGCATCTTGTCGGGGTGAATATTGAAGACCTTGACCGCACGTTCGTCGCTGTCGCCGCAGAACTCAACACCGGTCACGAAGTCTGGATTTCATCGGGGTCGCTGATTACCGGCATTCGCGCATCCTATGCGCTGCCGGGTATTTTCGAGCCCGTTCGCTGCAACAACAGAACACTGCTCGACGGCGCGTTGGTCAATCCGGTCCCTGTCTCCGTCTGCCGCGCGCACGAACAGCCGCTGGTGGTGGCCGTCAATCTGCACTACGACCTCTACGGCCGCTCGGCGGTCATCAAGCACACCGCAAGCGAGCCCGAGCCGGAATATAACGGCCCCGAACGCCGCAAGAAGGTCCGCGAAAGCCGTCTCGGCATGACCTCTGTGATGGTCCAGGCTTTCAACATTATTCAGGACCGAATTTCACGCGCTCGCCTTGCCGGCGATCCGCCGGATCTTTCGCTGCATCCGAGATTGTCCGATATCGGCCTGTCGGAATTCCACCGCGCCAGCGAAGCAATTGATCGCGGCTATCAGGAAGCCTCGGCGAAACTCGGTGAAATCATGCGGATGCAGGCCATGCTGGCGCCGGCCTGAACACCATTGGAAAGTCTGAAAGCCCTGTGAAATTTTAAGGGTCGACGCACGTGCCGACCCGAAATCTGACGATTGGATGAAAACAGGCGTTAGAGCGTCGTTGGATCTATTGGACGCATTCTGTTGGCTCAAACGTGGCTGTTCCACAAGAAGGGCGGCTCAGACCGATGCGAGCCATCTCTCAAGCCGTCCGACGCAGTGGACAGCCACGCTTGAGCCAACCCGATGGGCCGCATGTTTTCAAGTGCTAAAGCGTATTTTCGTCTTGAACGTACCAGCAGGTATGCCCTTAGACGTAAACACACCTCAGCCCATAAAATCAACGCGGCAGAATGCGTCTAATTTAGTCGAACTACGATCTAGCCCGCGATGTAGGCTTTGATATCCTCGGCCTCGCGCTCGACATCTTCAATGCGTCTGCGCACCACGTCGCCGATCGAAATAACACCGACCAGCGCACCATCTTTCTCAACCGGCATATGCCGGAACCGGCCATTGGTCATCAATTCCATGACCTGGTTGATAGTGTGGTCTTCACCACAGGTCGTCACCTTTGCGGTCATGAACGAGGAAATTGGCGCGGCCAATGCTTTGGCGCCTTTCGATGCGACGGCACGAACGATATCGCGTTCGGAAAGAATACCTGCAATCTTTCCGCCGGGGCCGGTAACAATCACGGCACCGATCTTGTTGTCAGCCAGAAACCGCACAGCTTCTTCAGTGCCCATTGTCGGACTTACCGTGACGACGTCTCGTCCCTTTTGGTCGAGAATCTGTTTAACAGTCATTCAATCCTCCTTGCGCACGATGCTTCCATTCAAAAGCGCTCCCGATCGCTTCGGAATTGAACATATGGTGCGCTCGAAATTGAATGTTTGCAACCCTGGAAGTCCGGTCCTGACAGCTACCGGGCAAAACCCGCAGATGTGTCGCAATACCGGACACATGACCTGTGTGGCCTGCTATCGATCCATCTGGAAAAACCGCTCCGGATCCGCCTTTTGACAGCGCGTTCAGAGCTGACCTGTTCAATTGAACAGATTGGTGAATTCAAACAGATGGCCGGGATTCGTGGTAGCGAGACCGTCAAACCTGCTCAAGCGGATCGAACAGCGAGAACGCCAGAAATCCGAACAGGAAACCGCCAACATGGGCTTCCCAGGCAATTGCGGAATCGGCAATTCCGAATGAAAATCCGACGGCTGCCAGTATGTTGATCGCGAACCAGACCACAAGAAACCCAACCACCGTGCGATTTGAAAGCGACTCCGCAATGCTCAGGCGCCGGTTGAGGTGGGCCTGATTACGCCGGAAACCGCCACCGTCACCAAAGGCAAACCGAGCAGCCGCTCCCATCAGCGCCGAAACAACACCGGATGCGCCGACCATGATGGTTTGAGCCCCCCAGTGAAACACAAGGAACAGTGCTGCAGACGCCAGCGCACTGAGCAGCCAGAACACGAGAAACCTGACCCAGCCGATACGCCGGGCCACGACAGCACCAAACGCCGCCAGCCAGAATGAATTGAGTGCCAGATGCGTGTAGCCGCCATGCAGCAAAGAATATGTGATCGGGGACCAGAGATACGGTCCCTCCTGCCCTGAAATATCCACTGCGTAACGCTGGGGAATGAATGCCGCCTGCAGATAGATCTCGAGCACCGCAGCCTGTGGCAGCAACGAGTCGAGAGCGACCTGTATGGCAAGCATCAGCAACAACATCGCCAGGACGACATTTGGCAAATTGAACACCGGCTCGCTCGCTGGCCGATTCGGACCGGGAGATCTGACGTCATGGTCCTGGTTCATTTGAATACGCTTTCACTTCATTTCACTTTAGACAGACGAGCAGTAGAACCAGCACCCTGCACTGGCAACCGCTGGACAAAAAAAAGCCGTTCGCTCGATGCGAACGGCTGGTCGAGCCCCCTCGTCCAAATTGTGCTGAAGGACAGTCCTTCATGAAGTGATGCCCCAAGATGGCACGCTCCCCCGAGACCGGCAATCCCAACTGAATATTAACCTTAACGCCGTCGCCGTGGCATGGTTTTCGCTTCGTTAAAGCCAGACCCGGCTGTCTGAGGCCGATCGTGCCAAAACGGTGCATATCGGGACCTGGATCAGCAACCTGAAACAGTGGTGGCAACAAAATGAGACATAAAAACAGCTTTGAACTTTTCGACTATTGGACAGAAAAGCGCGGCCAGCGCGCAGCACCCAGTCGAACCGATATTGAACCAGCTGACATCCGCACCCTTCTTCCGCACGTTTTCATCTGCGATTTGAACGATGATGGCCAGCTGAACTTCCGCCTTGCTGGAACCGCGCTTTGCGCGCTTCATGGGCGGGAGCTGAAGGGAACCGCTTTCTCTGCGCTCTGGCTGACGGATGGGACACGAAACGCCGGCCGCACCGGGACATCTGTGGCGTCGGGCGCAACACCGGCCGTGCTCTCGCTCGATTGCCTCAGCTGCGGCGGTCGGGTGACGCAGGCCGAAATGCTGTTGCTTCCCATCACCGGCCCCAGCGGCCGGAACGACCGCCTGATCGGCATGGTGTCGGTATTCGAGCCGCCTTACTGGATCGGCCATGAACCCATTGTCGGCTTTTCCACGACCGGCATCCGCTTTCTCGATCAGGACCGCGATCCGTTGTTTTTGGCCAACCGTCCGGAGATCAAACTCCCCACCGCTTCCAATTTTGCCAATGGCTTCACCAACAACCGCAAGAAAGTTGGACATCTGGTTGTGCATGACGGTGGAAGACGCGATTAAAGCCGTTCAAGCGTATTCCTTAGAAGCTCCATGCATTACTTCCAAGAGTTACAGCGATCTTTGCGCATCAGATAGCATGCGCGGTGCTGTAGCGGGTAGAACGACCGAACGCTTACCCATTGTTAACAATGCCTGGACTATTGTGAAGTCTCACACGTCAGGGAATCGTTAGGCTCTCATGTTGTCCGCACCATCTGCATCGCACCAAAATGAAACGAATAGCTCCGAGGAACGCAAGTTCCATCGGGTGGCGATCTCGGTCCAGGGCAGGTTCATGCGTGCCGATCATTCGGAACATGACTGCATCGTTGATTCCATGTCACCGTTTGACGCAGTCATATCCTGCGGCACGCGCCCCGACACCGGCGAGCGCATTGTTGCCTATGTCGATTACATCGGCCGTATCGAGGGCAACGTCACACATGCCAACGGACGCTCCTTTACCATTTCGTTGAACGCCACTGACCGCAAGCGCGACAAGCTTTCAGCGCAGTTGACATGGCTCGCCAACAAGCACGAGCTCGGCCTGCCCGAAGACCGCCGCCATGAACGCGTCTCTCCGAGCAATCCGGCATCCGAAATCCGTCTCGATGACGGAAGACGGTATCCCTGCCGTATCATCGACCTGTCCGTATCTGGAGCAGCCGTCGAAATAGATGTCCGGCCGGCATTTGGTACCATGGTCGTGCTGGGCAATATGCGGGGTCGCGTTGTCCGCCATTTCCAGGAAGGCATCGCCATGGAGTTCATGACGCTCCAGCCAGAAGACACGATAGATCAGCTGTCCTGATACAAACCTTGGCAATCTGAGACTGCAGGCCGGCTCCTTGAAGCCGGCTTTTTAGTGCCAACGCCACATCCGGCTCATGGCCCGGTACAATCGCGCTGACACCGTGTAGATCCCCCAACATGTAGATCGCACGTTCCACAGATTGTCTGGCCCCGTCCAGGCAACGGGGACGGCATCTGGCGCACCAAGGCCGATACGCATATTGGCCGCATTACCACCACCCCAAGCTGCACTCCGCCTGAAGCGCTAAGCCACGATGGTTGCCAAATTCTGAAGGCCATGCGGCGAATTTTATACTTGTTTTAGATCAATTTCATTTGAGTTTTACACGTGTTTTATGAGTATTAGCTTCAAGTAAGTACTTATTTGTACTGTTGTTTTTTGCGTCGCGTCAAAGTCTACATGTCATTGTTGCCTCATAACGGGGAAACAAAAAAATGAACAGACAGATTCAGACAATGGGAAAATTTGTTGCGGCATGTGGCGTGGCAATCAGTTTCAGTGCAGCTGCTCTTGCGGCACCAACAAATCTCGTGGCAACCGGAAAAACAAATCCGCCGATCGGCCACTTCGAGTTTTGCAAGAGTTATCCGGATGAATGCAAATCGCTGGGCCGCGACCGTGGCCCCATGGTACTCAGTCGAAAAGGCTGGGCGACGATGCTTGAGATCAACGCGCGGGTCAACCAGAGCATCCGGCCCGACACCGATCTCAACATCTTCGGCGTCGAGGAGCTTTGGTCCTATCCGCGTGGTGTCGGCGACTGCGAGGACTATGTGCTTCTCAAGCGACACATGCTGATGCAGGAGGGATTTTCTCCCAACGACTTGCTTATCACCGTGGTTCTGCAACCCAGTGGCGAAGGCCACGCGGTACTGACGGTCAGAACCGACTACGGCGACTACATTCTCGACAACTTGCGCGGTGATGTCCGTCTGTGGTCAGAAACCGGATACACCTTCATCAAGCGTCAATCATCCGAACACGCCGCTAAATGGACCAAGCTCGGGCCGGGGTCAGCCACCAATGTTGGCGCAGTCAACAACTGAGCTTTATGACGTCTCGGACACACAAGCCTGCGGGGGCCGTCCGGCACGTCAACAAATGTGACCAGATCGCAGACACGCGTTTGGTTCAGGGTTGGGCACTGGTCGAGTCCCCATGCTTCCCCGCAACGACCAGGCCTTGAGCCGACCCCATGTCCCCTGGGGTCGGCTCCATCTATTTCGAGCAGCTCCGATCAGGCCAGCCTCAATCGATCCGGGCAAGGCCCCCGGAAAAACGCTTGGCGTTTTCCACATAGTGGCTTGCCGACAGCTTCAACATAGCCGCAGAGTCGGGACCAAGCGTCCTGACAACCTTCGCCGGAGATCCGACAACCAGTGAATTGTCGGGAATGACCTTGCCTTCTGTCACCAGAGCACCGGCGCCGATCAGGCAGTTTTCACCAATCCTTGCCCCGTTGAGCACAGTCGCGCCCATTCCGACCAGAGAATTATCACCGATGGTGCAGCCGTGAAGAATGGCTGCATGCCCGATAGTGCAACCCGTTCCGATGACCATCGGAAAGCCGATATCGGTGTGCAGCACACAATTCTCCTGGATGTTGGAATTCTTTCCAACGGTGATGGATTCGTTGTCACCCCTGAGAACCGCGCCAAACCAGATGCCGGCGCCCTCTTCCAGGATAACGTTTCCGATCACCTGGGCACTTTCCGCGACATAATAGAATTCCGAGGGCAATACCGGTTGTTTTCCATCCAGGCTGTAAATCGCCATTTTCTTTTCCTCTCTCCACCATCGTAGCGCTGTGTTCGGCAGCCGCCTCTCGGCACGTTTTAAAGTGTATGACCGCGCAATGGTAGAAGTGAGTGCCCGATGGTGCACAATGACACCTCCAACCAGCCCGTCAGAATGAGCGCACTCCAGCGCAGCGCATCCAATTGGCCGCGCGAAGGGCGCTGTATCAC
Organism: Hoeflea sp.; assembly: GCA_051251555.1. Taxonomy (GTDB): domain Bacteria; phylum Pseudomonadota; class Alphaproteobacteria; order Rhizobiales; family Rhizobiaceae; genus Hoeflea. The sequence goes on along the minus strand of JBPOEW010000004.1, from coordinate 268,201 downwards.
ATTGAAATGACGCATGTAATTTATCGTCGAGATGAATACATTCGAACGCGACATGCTTGAGTGACTTTACGCCAGAAAATAGCCGCTGGCGAAAGCCAATTGCAGCACGACAACGCCCGAACACATCGACCATCCGACAGCCACCAGCGCCAACAACGCGTAGAGCGGTAGCGAAACCAACCCTGCCCGCCAGTTCTTGAACCCGTTGACCAGCAGAAGCCTTGGACCCAGCACGGCCGCGAGCATCATTTCGATGCCGATCCGCAACGGATGCAAAGGCGTTTCGGTGGCCTCGGGTTCGTGCCATCCGGCAAACCGTACGACCTCAAGTCCCACCCAGGCCGTGGCGAATCCGGTCGCCATGGCAAAAATTGCTGCAAGGAAGTCGAGAGAATAAATCATTGATTAACCATCTCCGGTCCAGTGTTGATGCTCGTCGAGTCATCTTGCAAGCGCCATGCCGCGATCAGATGCTCCACTTTGGCACACATCGAAACGATTGGCGTTCATGTCTGACTCAGCATCCACAGTTGAACACGCACCGTTGCTGTCACCCCGCTTTGTCTGGAAATTGACGGCGGTTGTGACTGTCTTGTGCGTGGTAACACTGGCAATCGCTGTTGCCGGGCGCATGATCGGAAAGAGCATTTCCTACGCCGGCAATACGGCGGATCGAACATTGCATGAGATAGTGATCGGCAATGATGTCATCAGCCTGCCGGCCAATGTGATCCGCTTCGAAAGCCAACGTGTGTCCGGCGCCCAGATCGCTGTCGATACGTATTTCTCGTGGCCGGGAATGAATGGCTACAGCGAGGCACGCCGCGATATATTCAGTCAGACACGTTCAGCAAATGGACTAATTTTTGCGCGGATTACTCAAGCGACCATGTCGCGTGACATGTCAGGCCGGTTCACCCCGATCTACAAGAGACTGACTGACGGCCCGCCTGTTGCCGGTCCGAACGGACTGAATTCGTTCCGGCTGCGGCCAGGTGCCGGTTACGCCAACGAATTGATGTACGTCGAGCAATCACCAGCTGAACGGCCTTATGCCGTTCGATGCCTGGTTGAAAAGCCCGGATCCGAGACAAATTTCACCACCCTGACCGGTTGCCAGCGTGATGTCTTCATTGGCAAGGACCTGTCGGTGACCTACCGATTCTCGATAGATCTGCTGCCACACTGGCAACAGATCGAGCACGACGTCCTCAAGCGCATGGAGATGGCGCTCCGGGGCTAGAGCACCGTTAAATGGAAGCGGTTTGATGGAATGGATTTTTCGCTGCAGCTAGGAATACTGCGAGCTGCGATACCGCACATCGTGCGAGGATTTTGACGACACTGGTGCGGAAAGACATCCAAGCGAGGCGGTTGCGGTGCTTTTCCGATTGCAGCGTCAGTGCGCCAGGCAATCGTGTGGGCTTGTTCTTTCGTACCCTGGTCTTCGGCCGCGCACGGCAAACGGTGCTCGCACCGCGTCACCGTACACTCCCTGCCAGATCACGAAATCCCGGCGCTCAGACGATTCCATTCAAAGATGAACGTCTCTATGGACAAACTAGTCCAGGTCGACGTCCAGAATTGCCATTGAGAAGTTGTAGGACAGATCACCATCTTCGTCATCGCGGAACACGATGCCGAGGAATTCGCCATTCCCGTAGACTTCAGCAGAATCATCTTTCTGGGGCCGCGCCTTGATCACCATCTTGTCGTTGAAAATACGCTTGAAATAGGCGTTCAGCTTGATGAGTTCTTCCGGTTTCACGGTATTCTCCTGGGAAATTTGGTTCGCCGGGCTTTTGGCACGGACGGCAGGCTAAATCAAACCCGCGTTCAGTTTATAAGCTAATATCGAACTGCGAAAGGGGCTCGCGGAATCACGGGGTGCCGCTAATCAGCTGATCCATGGCGCGTGAGGGCTCCTCGCAGCCGGCGCTTCCAACAACCCGTGCAGGAACGCCCGCAACCGTCGAATTGGGCGGAACCGGCTTGAGCACCACCGATCCCGCAGCCACCCGGCTGCAGCGGCCAATCTCGATATTGCCGAGCACCTTTGCGCCAGCTCCGATCAGCACGCCGTCCTTGATCTTGGGATGCCGGTCACCGGTTTCCTTGCCCGTGCCACCAAGCGTAACACCTTGAAGTAGCGAGACATTATCACCGACTGTCGCCGTCATGCCGACGACCAGTCCGGTCGCATGATCAAGGAACAGGCCCTTGCCGAGCTTCGCTGCAGGGTGAATGTCGGTCTGGAAAATCTCGGACGAGCGGCTTTGCAGATAAAGCGCCAGATCGATCCTTCCCCTGCCCCACAGCCAATGCGCCAGACGATGGGTCTGGATGGCATGAAAGCCCTTGAAATACAGCACCGGCTGGATGAAGCGCGTGCAGGCAGGATCGCGGTCGTAAACCGCCTGTATGTCAACGCGCAACACAGAACCCCACTCGCGCCAATCATTGACCATTTCAAGAAAAGTCTGACGCAGAAGGTTGGCCTGGAGATCCTGATGGTCGAGACGCTCGCACACCCGATGGATCACCGCCTCCTCAAGCGAAGGCTGGTTGAGAACAGTTGAGTAGAGGAATGCGGCTAGCAGGGGGTCTTGCGCGATCGAACGCTCGGCCTCCAGACGAATGGAGTCCCAGATCGGATCAATCGCCTTGACGGACTCACCCGCCCGTGCACCTGAATTCGCTGACATTGCCGCCTCCGGGCTGGTTTGCATCTTCAGCGCCATGCCAGTTTTGCTAACGCACTGGATACACTGAAGCGCCTTGATAAAGTGTCCATGACCGATGTTCAAATGAAGAGATTTGAACGCTGTCTTCAATTAAAGATAAGACACAACGCTGAAAAAACAAATGGCGGATGAAAGAGACGTAAACATATCCTTTGCGGACGGCGCCGTCGCAGCCGCAATCGCGGTCACCGGCATTGGCCGGTTCACTATCAACCGCCCGGAAACCGCAATGCCCTGACCGGTGCAATGTGGCGTGCGGTGCCGGATGCGAAAACCGTCTCTACCGGCAAGTGAGCCTTCAGCTGCGGCCCTCCAGCCTGTCGAGGAACCCCGAAACCGCATCGTTGAAGGCGTCATTGCGGTCGCCCGCCACCATGTGTCCTGCCCCGGACACATCGGCGAAATCGGCGTGCGGCACCATTTCGCGGAAAGCGTTCACGGCTTCCTCAGTCACCAGTTCCGACTGCTGCCCCCGCACCAGCAATACCGGGATTTCAAGTCCGCGGGCGGCTTCGACAAGGCGTTGCTGACCGGTTTCCGAGCCGTGATTGATGTTACGCGGGCCATTGATAAAGGCCGGATCCCAGTGCCAGCGATAGCGTCCGTCGTCGCCTTCGCGCAAATTCTTGGCCAATCCTTCCAGTGAGCGGCGTGGCGCCCGGTTCGGTAGGTATGCAGCAATCGCGGCTGCCGCTTCCTCCAGCGTGGCAAATCCCTCGCTCATCCGTTCAGCCATGAACCCCTGGATCCGGCTGACCCCGTCAGCATCCATATGCGGCGTGATATCGACCAGAACCAGCCCCGCAAGCAGACCTGGACCGCCGACATGTTCGGCCATCAGTCCGGAGATACCACCCAGCGAGGCGCCGACAAGAACCGCTTGCTTGCCGTTTTGAACAGCGATTTCGCGGCATACAGCAACCGCATCAGCGGCATAATCATCAAAGGCATAGGCTTTGTCTTCGACCCAGGCGCTGTCCCCGTGCCCGCGTTGATCGATGGTGACCGCCATGTGGCCCGCGTCCGCAATACGTCGCGCAGCGCCACCCCAGGCATGCCGGGTCTGCCCCCCGCCATGCAGAAGCAGCACCGGGTTTCCATGAACATCGCCGCGTGGCTCGTGCACATCGGCAACCAGCCGGTTGCCTGAAGCGCCAGTGAAATCCACCAGCTTTTTCATGTTTTTCATCAGATGGATCCCGCTTCGACATCGGCAAAAAACTCGAGCGCAGCGGCCTTGAACACCTTGTCGCCGACGGCAAGCATGTGATCCCGGTTGGGAATATCGATGGCACGGGCACGCAGCATTAGTTGCGCCAGGCCGTCCGCGGAACCGGCAATGTCATCACGCGTTCCGACCCCAATAAGGGCCGGCATGCTCAGGCGCGCCAGATCCTCGCGACTGACGAGAGTCCGCGATGTGGAGATGCAGGCGGCCAGCGCCAACCGGTCGCTTTTGGTTTGCTCGGCGAAGGCGCGAAACATCCGTCCGCGCTCGTCACTGACATCATCAAGCGAATCAGCCCGCAAGGCTGCTGCAATCGGGTCCCAATCACCCACCCCGTCAATCATGCCGAGCCCGAGGCCGCCAAACACCACGGAGCGGACCAGATCCGGCCGTGCAATAGCCAGGAACGCCGAAATCCGCGCGCCCATCGAGTACCCCATCACGTGGGCTGAGGTGATGTTGAGCGAATCAAGCAGTCCCGCCGCGTCCGCAGCCATGATCTCGGGATGATAGGCTTCAGGATCGTGCGGCTTGTCAGATTGACCATGACCGCGGTTGTCGAGCGCAATGACCCGAAAACCAGCCTCGTCAAGGGTTTTGAACCATCCCGGAAACACCCAATTCACATGCGCAGTGGATGCAAAGCCATGGATCAACAGGATCGGGAAACCATCCGGATTACCCTCTTCATACCACGTAAGCTCAATGTCTCCGGACGTGAAACGTCCAGCCTGAAGCCGATCCAGATTCATGAAAAACCCCTTTCGCTTCTTACCTAGCTCAATCGCACCGCCATGCAAATGTTGACGGCATGCAATTTTACCGTCCCGATCCGAAGTAACAGGGCAGCGTTCAAATACCGTCTACACTTTTGCAAGGTCAGCGTATAAGGTCCGCTCGAAACCGAGTACGCCACGACGGAGAGATGCATGGCTGACCACAAAATTCCGCATTTCCAGAATGATGCAGGGCACGCAGCGATTGAAATCGGCGTCAAGGAATTCATGTGCGTGGGGGCCAACCCACCCTTCGATCATCCGCATGTCTTTCTCGATATGGGTGCGGACAGTGAAAAAGTCTGCCCCTATTGCTCGACGCTTTTCACATACACTCCGGCCTTGCATGGCGACGATACAGTCCCTGCAGGATGCTCGTGGGTTTACCAGGCAGCCTGACCATAACCGCGGCGGTGACCGGTCAGTGCTGAGGCCCGACTGCCTAGAATCGACTGCCCAGGACGCTTTGCTCCCCGGACTATGCTTCTTGGCCTTCGTTGAACCGCTTGTGGCTCAAAGCCTGCCGATCTGCACTTGCTCCGGGAGGACGCAGTGACGGCCAGCAACATTATGATCATCGGCGCCGGCATTGGTGGCTTGACCACCGCCCTTGCCTTCGCAGCCAAAGGCCACGAGGTTGATATTGTCGAGCAGGCGTCGGCACTCAGCGAAGTTGGCGCAGGCCTTCAAGTCTCTCCAAACGCCAGTCGTATCCTGATTGCTCTCGGTCTGGGCCAGTCCCTGCGTGAAGCCATGATCAGTCCGCATGAAATAGTCCTGTCTTCGGGCCGATCGCTGCGCAAGATCACCCATGTCCCCTGCGGCAGGTTTGCCGAAGACAGATGGCGCGCGCCCTACGGTGTCATGCACCGCGCGGACCTGCAGACCCTGCTACTGGACGCGGTGATTGCACAGCCCAACTGCTATCTGCATCTCGGCCAACGCATACAGTCAGCCGACATCGGATCACTGCACTTGCAGCTGAACCGACCCGTGGCGGATCTGATTGTCGGTGCGGATGGCGTATGGTCGCAAACCCGCGGCCGTGTCCCGAGTGCTCCACAACCCCGCTTCACTGGTCAGGTGGCCTGGCGGTTCAAAGTTGGGGCAGAGGCTGTACGCACGGTGCTCAACCCTGCAAATGTTACTGCATTCCTTGGGTCAAGAACCCATCTGGTCACCTATCCGCTGGAACAGGGCACCACCATCAATATGGTGGCAATCACCCGGGGAACCAACCCGGGCGAAACATGGGCGGAGCAAGAGGCAGCCACACAGCGGCGAGAGCTTCTGCACGCATTTGCCGGCTGGCACCCGGATCTGCTCTTTATCCTTCGTAACGCACCCGAGATGACCTGTTGGCCACTGTTCGAAGTGCCCGACGGTAAATGGCACGATGGTGCGAGGACCATGCTGATCGGTGATGCAGCCCATGCCATGACGCCCTTTGCCGCCCAGGGTGCTGCGATGGCCATCGAAGACGGATACGAGCTGGCCCAGGCATTCTCGCAAACACGAGGCGGTGAGCTGGCACCAACGCTTGAACGCTATGTAGCAGCGCGGCGGGTAAGAATCGCCCGCACTCGAAGCCGGGGCGCCTTCAATCAGTTCGCCTATCATGCGCGTGGTCCGATCCGGTTCGGACGCGATCTGGTGCTGTCGCTCAAACCACCTGAAAGTCTCGCTGCGGATTTGGACTGGCTTTACTGTTACCGCGCCACCGGTTTGTAACCGGGCTGTGTCAAACTGTTGTGTAAACTAAGGCTTACGTTCAAGAATACCGGCAGTGGTGTCCACCAACCTGTGGTGAGTTGTGCCTGACGGAGCATGCGAGCGGTCCAGACATTACAGCCGACAATCGCGTTGAACCACCCTTTCGCCTCGTAAAACCGATCATAATCACCGTAGTTGGCGCCGGCGATTGCTTTCGGCCGTCCTTCAGCGCCGGCGGCAAAGCTATCAAGAACGGCATCAAGCAGCCGCTCAAATGCCTCCCGGTCGAGGTCAATTGCCGTCACTGATGGATGGGCCGGATCAATCGCTCCAGCGATGCCGATGTGCATTACGGAACGGTCCAGTGTCAGAGCGCTCAACACAGGACCTGGTTTGAGATCGGACCACTCTGGAGTTTCAATATAAAAACTTCGACCACCCCAGCCCGCAACGACGTAGTCGACACCTGTCTGTGAAGGGTCTAATCCGTCCGCCATCAGAAACGCGAAGCGTTCGACAACATCGGGATCTGCTGGAAACGCAAGATCCGTATGGATCGCCGAGGAAAGCATCAACACTGTCCGCATTTGCATGCCCGTCCCGGCGCCTTGGGCGATAGCGCCATCGACCGAACCAAACAGGGGCCTCGGGACGACAATCCCAAGGCCCACCAATACGGCAACAAACAAGACCGCAGTTGCAAGATATCGCCGGATACGTAACTGACCGGTACTCACGCCACGAGCCACGAAGGATCCTAGTGCAGGATCTGGCTCAGGAACAATTTGGTCCGTTCATGCTGCGGATTGTCGAAGAACTCGCCCGGCTCATTCTGTTCGACGATCTGCCCCTGATCCATGAAAATCACCCGGTTGGCGACCTGACGTGCAAAACCCATTTCGTGGGTGACGCACAACATGGTCATACCTTCCTCGGCCAGCCCCACCATGGTGTCGAGCACTTCCTTGATCATTTCCGGATCAAGCGCCGATGTCGGCTCGTCAAACAGCATGATGCGCGGGTTCATGCACAGCGAGCGGGCGATCGCCACGCGCTGCTGCTGACCACCAGACAATTGCCCGGGGTACTTGTTCGCCTGCTCTGGGATCTTGACCCGTTCCAAATAATGCATCGCAATTTCCTCGGCCTTTTTCTTCGGCATCTTGCGCACCCAGATCGGCGCCAGGGTGCAATTTTCGAGGATGGTCAGATGCGGGAACAGATTGAAATGCTGGAACACCATGCCGACTTCGCGCCTGACTTCGTCGATCTTCTTGAGATCATTGGTCAGTTCGATGCCATCGACAATGATCTTGCCCTTCTGGTGCTCTTCCAGACGGTTGATGCAGCGGATCATCGTCGACTTGCCTGAGCCGGAAGGTCCGGCGATGACGATCCGCTCGCCGCGCATGACTTTCAGGTTTATATCGCGGAGAACGTGGAACTCGCCGTACCACTTGTTCATGCCGATGAGCTCAATGGCGACATCGGTTTCCGACACGGTCATTTTTGAAGGACCAGCACCTTCTGTTGCTGCTGCGTTACTGTCAGCCATAATTTCGTTCCCTCGTTATCGTTTGTGGCCAGTGTCGAGACGCCGTTCCATATAAGCGGAATAGCGCGACATGCTGAAGCAGAAGATGAAAAAGACGAACGCGGCGAAGACAAAACCCGTCGCCGGCGTTGCGGGTGAGATCCAGTTTGGGTCGTTCATGTTTTGCTGGACGATGCCCAGAAGATCAAACAGGCCGATGATGAGCACCAGACTAGTGTCCTTGAACAACCCGATGAAGGTGTTGACGATGCCTGGAATGACCAATGTCAGCGCCTGCGGCATGGTAACCAGCCGCGTTCCCTGCCAGAAGGTAAGAGCCATCGCGTTCGCGGCTTCGTACTGACCTTTCGGAATCGCCTGCAGCCCGCCGCGGATCACCTCGGCCATATAAGCCGATGAGAACAACGCCACACCGATGAGCGCACGCAGCAGTTTGTCAAAGCTGACCCCGTCGGGAAGGAACAAGGGCAACATCACCGACGACATGAACAGCACCGTGATCAGCGGCACACCGCGCCAGAACTCGATGAAGATAATGCAGAACATCTTGACGATCGGCATTTCCGATCTCCGCCCAAGCGCCAGCAGAATGCCGAGCGGGAAGGAAACCACAATCCCGACGATCGCCACCACCAGTGTCACCAGCAGACCACCCCAGAGTGGCGTGTCGATTGGTTTCAGGCCGAACTGGCCTGTCAGCAGAATGAAAGAAAGAATTGGGAACACGACGAGCAGATACAGCGCATTCTCGCGCTTGTAGCGGATCGATGGAATGGCAATCGGAACCAGACCCACGATCAGCAGCAGGCCGGACAAATTGACCCTCCAGCGCTCTTCCACCGGATAACGACCGTAGATGAACTGTCCGAACTTGGCCTCGACAAAGGCCCAGCAGGCTCCGGTCCCCGGAGCAATACAGTCTGCCCGGCTTTCACCAGTCCAGACGGCACTGATAAACGCCCAGTCGATGATCGGCGGAATAAGCCAGATCAGGAACAGGATGGTGACGATTGTCAGCACCGTGTCACGTGGGGTTGCAAACAGGTTTTCCCTGAGCCAGCCCACCACACCACCGGTCGCGACCGGCGGCGCCATGGTCGGACTTTCCTGTGTGCGCACATAAGCGATTGATTGTGAATTGTTGTCCATGGTTCAGCGCTCCACCAATGCGACACTGGAGTTAAACCAGTTCATAAAGGCTGACGTCAAAAGCGACAGCGTGAGGTAGACCAGCATGGTGATCGAGATCACCTCCACCGCCTGACCGGTCTGGTTGAGCACCGTACCACCAAAAATCGACACCAGATCCGGATAGCCGATTGCCACCGCCAGCGACGAATTCTTTGTCAGGTTGAGGAACTGGCTGGTCAAAGGCGGAATGATCACCCGCATGGCCTGCGGCACGATGACCAGACGGCTTGTCACATTGGGCTTAATGCCGAGCGCAAACGCCGCCTCGGTCTGTCCGTGGGATACGGCAAGAATTCCAGCCCGGACAATTTCGGCGATAAACGATGCTGTATACAGCGACAAGCCCAGCAACAACGCCATGAATTCCGGCTGAATGACCCATCCGCCCACCATATTGAAGCCTTGCAGGCTTGCATATTCGATCGAAACCGGCCGGCCGGAGATCAGGAATGCAAGCAATGGCAAGACAATGAAAACCCCAAGGCCGGTCAGGAAAACCGGAAATTGCTTGCCTGTGTCTATCTGCCGTTTCCTGGCCCACCGGCCAATCATGAACCACGCCACCAGGGCCAGCGCAGCAGCATAGAAAATCAATGAAGACCCATCTTCAGGGACCAGCCGGGGAAGATACATTCCACGATTGTTGATGCTGAAAGCGATTTCGACGCCCGCTTCCTGGGCAGATTCTCGCGGCGAAGGCAGGATCGAAAGCACCGCCTTGTACCAGAACAGCAACTGCAGAAGCAGTGGAATATTGCGGAGTGTTTCGACATAGACCGTGGCAAATTTTTGCACCAGGTAGTTTTTCGACAACCGGGCGAGACCAACAATGAAACCAATTGTTGTGGCAAAGAAAATACCGATGACGGCAACAACCATGGTGTTGAGCAAGCCTACAAAAAAGGCCCGCAGATAGGTGCTGTCATTGGTGTAGGGAATGAACGACTGGCCAACATCGAAGCCGGCTCGTTCACTGAAAAACCCAAATCCGGAAGCGATTCCTGCTCGCGCCAGATTGTCGACGGCATTTGAAATACCGGAATAAACCATCGCGATAACGGCGATGATCAACAAAACCTGGAATACAAGGCCGCGTGCCTTGGGATCATTCATCAATGATACGCGACCGGAATCATCAGCGTCCGTTGAGACGCCTGCTTGATCAGCCATACCTGTCCCCAACTCTATTCGTCCGGACCTTGTGGCCGGTTCGTTAGTTTAACCTGTCGTCGTTGCGTCAGGCTATACGGCCCTTCTCACAAGGCCGGAGAAAGGCGGGCTCCAAAAGGAGCCCGCCCGATACTTGCCAGTCCTTAACGGAGCGGCGGTGCGTACTGCAAGCCGCCTTTCGACCAAAGCGCGTTGACGCCACGACCGATTGCAAGCGGTGTTGATGCACCGACGTTGCGTTCAAACACTTCGCCGTAGTTACCGACCTGCTTGATCACATTGTAGGCCCAGTCGTTGCTGACGCCAATGGAGTCACCAAAAGTGCCTTCCTTGCCAAGCAGACGCATGACGTTGGGATCTGTCGAGCCGAGCATCTCATCAGCGTTGGCCGAGGTGACGCCCATTTCTTCCGCGTTGATCATCGCAAAGTGAACCCACTTGACGATCGAGAACCACTGGTCATCGCCCTGGCGGACAACTGGACCCAAAGGCTCTTTCGAGATCACTTCCGGCAGAACCATGTGATCATCGGGAGCCGACAGGCCGAGACGGATCGAATACAGGCCAGACTGGTCTGTCGTGTAAACGTCGCAACGGTTTGCGTCGTATGCAGCGTTCACTTCTTCAAGCTTTTCGAACACGACCGGATTGTAGGTCATGTCATTGGCCTTGAAGTAGTCGGTCAGGTTCAGCTCGGTGGTGGTGCCCGTCTGCACGCAGACCGAAGCGCCCGAAAGCTGCAGCGCGGAATTAACGCCGAGCGACTTGCGAACCATGAAACCCTGGCCGTCATAGTAGTTGACGCCTGCAAAGTTGAGACCCAACTGAGTGTCACGGCTCATGGTCCAGGTGGTGTTGCGTGACAGCACGTCAATTTCACCGGACTGAAGCGCTGTAAAGCGTTCCTTGGCCGACAGCGGGCTGTACTTTACAGCCGTCGCATCGCCGAAGACCGCAGCGGCAACGCCACGGCACAGATCAACGTCCATACCCGACCAGTCACCAGCGTCATTGGGGGCGGAAAAGCCGGCGAGGCCGGTGGAAACGCCGCACTGGACGAATCCCTTTGCCTTGACATCATCCAGCGTTGCGGCGGAAGCAGCGGCTGCTCCCATGCCTGCAACGGCTGCGACACCAACGACAGCCGACAAAATCTTCTTTTTCATTTGATACAACCTTTTTTTCTGTTGCCCTGTTTTGGGTGCGACAAAGGTGACAGGAGCCCATTATTGCGGCCCTCTGCCCTTCTCTCCTTGCGCTCTAATATACCATGCCGAAATCCGCCATGGGTCAAGTCTTCCAAGTCCTAAAACTGTTAAATTGCCAAAATTGCTTCACAAACCGGTCTAGAAGCGTTCAGAAACCCTCTGGCTGCATTCGTGTTAACCCTAACCCGGCCCCTCAACCAGATCGACATTTCGGGGATGTCTCTGATCCGCTGCGGTGCAGGTTCTTGTGATCACCCGGAACTCGCGATAAGTCTCTGGAAAATTCTCTTACCTTCAGCCCACAAATAGAAATTCGGAACCGGCATGAACAACAGCAAGACGACCACTTTAAAGGGAATCAACACACGTCTGGCCCATGCCGGCCACGATCCCCGGAGTTTTCACGGTTTCGTCAATCCACCGGTCGTTCACGCATCGACAGTTCTGTTTCCGGACGCTGCCACCATCGAATCAGCCAACCAGAAATATACCTATGGAACGCATGGCACGCCCACCACTGACGCCTTGGCCGCCGCGATCGACGAATTGGAAGGGTCCGCGGGCACACTCATACTGCCGTCGGGTCTCGCCGCCGTCGCCCTGCCTTTCCTGTCGATCCTGAGTGCCGGCGATCACGCTCTCGTGGTTGATTCTGTTTACGGTCCCACTCGAAGGTTTTGCAACGATACCCTGCGCCGTTACGGAATCGAGGTAACGTATTACGATCCGTTGATCGGTTCCGGCATCGAACCGCTTATGCGCCCCAATACAAAACTGGTCTTCACCGAGGCACCCGGATCCAATACGTTTGAGATTCAGGATATTCAGGCAATCGCTCAGGTCGCCCACGCTCATGGTGCTCTGGTCGCGATGGACAACACCTGGGCAACGCCGTTGTATTTCAAGGCGCTCGATCACGGCGTCGACATGACCATTCATGCCGCCACCAAGTATCTGGCCGGCCACTCTGACGTCCTTCTCGGCACCGCATCGGCGAATGAGGCTGCCTGGCCAGAGTTGCTGGCGACTTATACGGCACTGGGCATGTGTGGATCACCAGACGACAGCTATACCACGTTGCGGGGCCTGCGAAGCCTTGGAGTGCGCCTGCAACATCACCAGCTTAGCGCATTGAAGATCGCACGCGCGCTGGAAGGCCTTCCGGGGGTGGCAAGAGTACTGCATCCTGCACTGGAAAGCTTCGCGGGTCATGAGTTGTGGAAACGCGATTTTGGTGGATCAACGGGTCTCTTCTCGATCGTTCTGGACGTCACCGATATATCGCGCCGGCGAAGCAAGGCGCATGCCTTCCTTGATGCGCTCGAAATATTCGGCTTGGGCTATTCCTGGGGCGGTTATGAGAGCCTTGCCGTCCACGCAAATCTGTCTGACAGGACCGTCGCCATGCCCCCAAAGGAGGGGCCGGTCATCCGGCTTCAGATCGGATTGGAGGATGTCGAGGATCTGATGGTCGACATTGAACGCGGCCTCAACGCAGCCAGGGCTGCCTGATCAGCTCCCTCCGCCCGACATACAGCTATTGCCTCATTCACACCGGGAGCGTGACAATGAACCTGGCCCCACCCTGATAGGCTGGGTCCAGGAAAATCAGGCCATCATGGCTTTCCGCAATCCTGCGGCAGAGGGCAAGACCGATACCCGAGCCGGAATAGAGTTTTTCGTCGGCATGAAGCCTTTGAAAAACGCCAAAAACTCTCTCGGACTGCGCCGCATCAATTCCAATGCCGTCATCTTCAACGGTGATTGTCGCTACATTGTCAACCGTACGGGCTCTCACCCTGATGATGGCGGGGCTGTCCAGCTGACGGTATTTCATCGAATTGGAAAACAGGTTTTGAAACAACTGTGTAAGAAGAACAAAATCGGCGTGCACTTCAATATCCGTCTCGGAGATCAGCTGCGCCTTCGCTTCCTCCACATCAACCGCAAGATTGCCCCACGCAGCAGAGACTGCCTCGGAAAGGCGGAATATTTTAGGTTTGATTTGCTGATAGGCCAATTGAGAATATTCAAGCAGGTTTGAGGTCATTTGCTCCATGGATTCGCTGCGTTCCGAAATATAGCCTGAAAACAATGCCAGATCCTCAGTCTTGTCGGCACCGACATCCTCGGCAATCATATCGGCAAACAACCGAATCTGACGGAGTGGCGCTTTAAGATCATGCGACACGATTCCGCTGAACTTTTCCAATGCGTCATTGCGCAACTCGAGTGCATGCGACTGGATCGCAATCCGGGTCTGGGCTTCTCTGACCTCTGTTATGTTGCGTCCAACCGAAACCAGTTCCACTGGCTCGCCATCCTTGAACACCATCAGATTTGACCATAAGTACCAAAACTGCTCGCCGCTCTGGCTGACCATCGCCTGCTCGCTTGTGGCAATGGGGCTTTCAAGCGTAAGGTTGGCAAGATGGGCCATCACACTCGACCGGTGATCATCTGGTACGAATTCGAGAAACTTTCGTCCGATCATCTGGTCGACGTGAAGACCAACAAAGCGCGCATAGTTCTCATTGACATAGGTGAGCGTAGTGTCGGCTTTGGCGCGCGTAATGAGATCAGGAAGGTTCTGCACAAGCGTCTCGAACTCGTGCTCTTTGCGCGCTAGCGACCGTTCAATCTCAAGACGCTCGGTAATATCGTCGCCAAGAGCCAGAAGCACCGGCTCCGAATCATAGTCCATACGCTCCAAGCGGACCCTAAAGACATAAGTTGTTCCGTCTTTGCGCTTGTGTCGGGTATCGACAAACAGGACACTGACTTCACCCCGTGAAATGGCTCCGAACTTTTCACCCCATTCCCTGGGCGACGGATCATCATTGATCAGCCGCAGGTCCCTCTCCCGCAGATCTTCTAGACTGTATTGCAGGTTTTCACAGGCAGATGTGTTCGCATAAATAAACTTCTGGTCTCTTAACCGGATCAGATAGACTTCCTGACCCACTTCCTCGAGAATCGCACCCAGGCGTTCGGATTCCGAATTTGCACGCCGCAGCGCACTGACATCCGTCCTCACGCCCACACGATAGTTTTCCGAAGTCACTCGCTCTTCAATCTGCAGCCAGCGATCCGGTCCAACCCGCTGGATAATCCGCTCACCCGGATTGTTATGGCGCTCAAGCCGCTCCTGAAGCCAGGCCTCACGCGTTTCAGGCGTGTCTCCTGCTTCCGGGTACTGGCCACGATCGAGCCCGTAGCGGACGATTGATTCAAAAGTCCTGCCAACCTGCATGACGGGTGCAGTCAATGGGTAGATCTTCCGGTATGCATTATTGCACAGCACCAAACGATCCTGTTCGTCGAAGACAACAAAACCTTCGGATATTGAATCCAGAGCCGTATTCAGGATTGATTCAGCACGCAGCCGCTCGTCCTGCGCCGCAACCATTTCGCTCAGGTCGCGCAATATCGCGACAAAGGCAACGGCCTTGCCATCCGCATCCCGTATCTTGTTGGCTGTAAGCTCAATCGGAATTACCGAGCCGTCTCTGCGCAGGAAATTGAACCGGCGGTGAAGCGGTTTCGTTTCCTTTTCGAGTGGAAAGAAGGCTTCCCCGACTTCTCGGGCATCTGCCGCTGATGCATAAAAATCAGCCGGCCCCAATTCCAGAAACTCTTGCGCCGAAAAACCGAACACCTTGGTCGCTGCCGCATTCGAGGCGACAAATTTTCGGTCCGCGTTGATAATCATTACCGGATCCGGCAGCGTTTCATACAACGCCTGCAACAGACCCTCGGGTGAGACCGGCAAACTCATGCTATCCGCGCACCACGCTAAAAGGCCGACGGGACGTCACAGGTAATCTTCGGAACAGGTTTCCGATAGTTGCTCACGGGTGTATTCTGCAACGATAAAACTGATAGCGGCGCCGTCGATCTCATCCTTGCCAATTCGGAAGTCGACGCCATAATCCCGGAAGTGCTCAAAATAGCGACCGCTGATATCGGAAGAAATAATACCAATCGGCCCGATAAAGCCGGCATTGCGCAACTGTGGTGCGGTTTCCCGAAAATCGTTGTTCGGCACCAGCCGGTTGTCCAAAAACACCATGTCGATACTGCCGGTCTTGACGATATCGACCGCTCCTCCGATATCTTCGACGTACTCGAGTTCAATCTTGGTGTCGTTGACCGTCTTTAACTTTCGCTTCAGCAGAACATGCTCGATCGGGTCATCATCAACCAATAATACCCGCAATAACCTCTCGTCTATTTCTAGGGTCATGAATGGCCTCCCGCCGTTCTATGTTATCAAGCCGCTGCGTATCGCCGAGGCCACCATCTGCGCCCGGTTGACGACCTGCAGCTTGCGTAAAACCGCTGCGATATAGGAGTTGACGGTGTGTTCTGACAGACCAAGGATGATCGCTATCTCTGCAGAGGTTTTTCCCTCAGAAGTCCATCGGACAATCTGGATTTCGCGGTCGCTGAGCCCGCTGATCGAATCGAGAGACAAAATAACTTCGAAATACCGTTGAAAAATCAGCGAAGCATCGAGCGCAATCAGCGCAAGGGCTTGATGGCTCAATCCCGACCCATCGCCAACCATGATCAGGCCATGACGTTTACCGGTTGCCGCCTGCAGAGGGACAATGACAGCCGAACCACATCCGCCTGAACTCAATACATGGGAGCGGTGCTGGTCAATATCCATCAAACGCGGCGCACAAGACTGCTGTAGGTGCACGAAGATCGGATCGGCCTTGCCAATCACCTGTTGCTTGGCATCTTCAAACCAGGAAACCGGAAAATTATGCAGCGCATGAACATGCTGCAGATCAATTGCCTGCTCTTCCCCCAAAATTTCAGTGATTCCAAAATAGGAAAATCCATGGCTCCCGGCCAAGGACTTGAACAATCGAAAAAAATCCATCCGATTGACAGCGCGCTCCAGTTCAGGACCAAGATGTAAAACGGTTTCCGTCACCAGCATAATGTCACTTCCAAAACAGCGCCTGTCATAAAGTCAAAATATTCCACAGTATCCCTGCGTCATACAAAGCCCTTTATAGGGTACTTCAGCAAAACTTAAAACGCCACAAATGGAGGGTACTTTTATTTCGCTCGACAAATGATGATGACCGCCGGATGTGTTGGGGCTGAATGCCCCTACGCCAGAGATGTTGGGACGCGATGATTTCGCCTCCTCTTCATCAAAATCATCCAACTGATAAAATACGATCTCTTATTGGGTAATTTTCGGATTAGGCTCAGGGCTTAAAGACTGATCTATATCATGTAATACTGTGCCCACTGGAATAAACACTGACAACTCTACTGAACATAACGTCAACGACATAAAATCGGGACCCGGCGCCTTCGTCAAGGGCATGTGGGGTCTGGCTCTCGTACCGAGCCTGGCAATCTTGCTCATATTCAATCCGATTTCTTGAGCTGTTTGGGCTGGCGTGTCCTACTCGCTGGACGAGTGCCTTGGCCTCATGAGAAAGCAGGTTTCGCCGGATATGTCCTGCTCGGCGTGATGGTTCGCTGCACGACCGCTGGTTCACGAGTGAGATCAGCGTATACAGCTGATGCAGAGGCTACAGCTACCGCCTGTAAGGCAACGGACTGGAATGATGTAAGGAGGGAGCTACGGCTTCCTCCTCTTTGTGTTCTAGACGAAATAAATTCGTCCTGCGAGAAGCACCCAGAGAGGAGCCATTGGCGCGTGAATCCGAAGGAATGTGGCGATGTGTCCGACCCTCCTGGAGATTGTTCGAAGGTATGTGGCGACGGACAAAAAAATGGCGACCCCTGCAGGATTCGAACCTGCGACCGTCGGCTTAGAAGGCCGGTGCTCTATCCAGCTGAGCTAAGGGGCCGGGTGCGCTTCGCCGCGCGGGCAAACCACGAAAACGATCAGTGTGTCCAGGGTTGGCGGCGATCGAAACGAAAATTGTCCGAGTAGACCACGCGGCGGCGCTTGGCTTCCTGCGGTTCGACAACCCGGAAGGCAAGCCCGTTGCGTGTGGCATAGGCAACAGCAGCGTCCCGCGTCTCGAATGTCATTCGGATCTGGCTTTTCATATCAGTCGAGGATGTGTAGCCCATCATCGGATCGATGCTGCGAGGCTTTTCCTGCTCGAATTCCAGAACCC
The DNA here is from genome assembly GCA_051251555.1 of Hoeflea sp. Taxonomy (GTDB): domain Bacteria; phylum Pseudomonadota; class Alphaproteobacteria; order Rhizobiales; family Rhizobiaceae; genus Hoeflea. The sequence continues at coordinate 250,494 of JBPOEW010000004.1, read as the reverse complement.
AGTCCTGGCACTTGGCCTTACCGGATTGCATGGCAGTCTTTGCGGGACGATAGATTTTCGCAGTCATGTCCCAATCCCTCTTCATGGCGTGTTCGCACCAAAAGGCGGATCATGGCGCCCTGCTGTATGACGCCCGTATGATGGGCGTTTGAAAAAATGGTCGGAGCGGAGAGATTCGAACTCCCGACCCTCTGGTCCCAAACCAGATGCGCTACCAGGCTGCGCTACGCTCCGACTGCCTAAGGCGTGATCCGGATACACCGGAACGCATTGCCCCGCAACTCCAAATCGACACTTACATGATTTTACGGACAAATCATTTGCTGATCACCCGATGACGCGCCTTGTCGCCCATCGAAATTCCGCGCTTGTCCGCCGTTCCGCCATTCAATTCCAACACATAACGAACCGGCCCGCCTGACGGGATGACCGTTTCGGAAAATGGCGTTGTCTCTTTGGCGATACGGATCACCACTCCCGCTTCATCGATAAACAACATATCAAGCGGCAATGGCGTGTTCTTCATCCACATCAGGACCTGACGGCTCTGATCGAATTTGAACAGCATGCCGTGATCAGTCGCCATGCTGTTTCTGTTCATCAAGCCACTTGCGCGATCTGCGGGGCTCAATGCCAGCTCGACGCTAAAGTCAACAGGCCCGGCGCCGGTCTCGATGACCAGCCGCTCCGGATCTGTCGGAAGCTCGGCTGCCACGACCATTACCGGCATGGCAAAAATCAGGATTGCAAGAAAGAACAGTGCGACTTGCTTGAAGGTGCGCATGGCCCGGTCAGTGGGAGTTCGGAATTGGGGAATCAATATCGGGATGGATTTCCGCGGCCATCAAGCCTTTGTCGCCATCTCCAAACCGGACAAGAACGACTTGTCCAGGGCGAAGCTCGGCAAGGCCATAGCGCCGCAACGTCTCCATATGAATGAAGATGTCTTCCGTCCCGTCGCCGCGCGTGAGAAAACCGAACCCCTTGGTGCGGTTGAACCACTTGACGATAGCCCGCTCCAGCCCGCTCGACGGCTTGACCTGCACATGCGTGCGAACCGGCGGCAATTGCGACGGATGAACAGCGGTCGAGGTATCCATCGAGAGAATACGGAACGTCTGGTAACCGCGTTCCCGTTTCTGGATCTCGCAAACCACCCGGGTTCCCTCCAGAACGGTCTGGTAGCCGTCACGCCGCAGACATGTCACATGAAGAAGCACATCTTCCATTCCATTGTCTGGAATAATGAAGCCAAATCCCTTTGCCACGTCGAACCACTTTATGACTCCAGTGATCTCGATAAGATCAACAGGATCACCAAGTGCTTCCGCACCAACCTGGTCTTTTTCTGAGGACCTTTCCCCCATCCGGATGCCTCTCCAATACGCGCCACAAGCAAATGAAGTGATTCTTGATTAAAACATTAACATTTTATTTAGAGGCGAGCGCAAGCCCTGCAGGAAAACTTGTTCCTTCATCCCCTTCTATCGTATCGCCGTTGCCTGGAAGACAAATCCGCCTATCTTTCACACAAGCAAGAATCATTAGGGAAAGCCAATGCGTTATCTGCATACGATGGTCCGTGTCACCGATGTCGAGGCCTCGCTCGACTTCTATTGCAACAAGATGGGACTTGTGGAAATCCGCCGCAATGAAAGCGAAGCCGGCCGGTTCACGCTGATCTTTCTCGCAGCTCCTGAAGACAAGGAGAGGGCGCTGGCCGAGCAGGCGCCGCTGCTTGAGCTCACCTACAACTGGGATCCGCAGGAGTATGAAGATGGCCGCAATTTCGGTCATCTGGCCTATGTGGTCGACAATATCCATGACCTTTGCCGGTCACTGCAGGACAAGGGTGTGACCATAAACCGGCCGCCGCGCGACGGACGCATGGCTTTCGTACGATCACCCGACGGCATCTCCATTGAGCTTCTTCAAAAAGGTGAAGCGCTTGAGCCGGTCGAGCCGTGGCTGTCGATGAAGAACACCGGCACCTGGTAATAAACCGCACGCAGGCTTGAAAGACGACTGCTCCAGACCTGCGTGACACAAGGTTCACGCAATTGAAACAGGCTAAGTCTCAGGCCAAGTTGATGAATAGGGCCATGCTTTCGCCGCATTTGCGACGCATCGCATGAACCTTGGCGCTGGTGCCGAATTGCCGTTTTCATGTGCCTTGTTCGACCGTTTACATAATTGCTACAAATGAGTAGGCATTTTTTTACAAGACCTTCGGGTCTGCCAATGCAAGATACCGGGGGCTCCAGAGTTTGCAGATAGGCGGATACAAAGCTTGCATCAGGCGTAACACCACTCGGTCGTTGCTATTGACTGGTGCGGCAGCAATTCTAAGCGGCTGCGTTTCAGTTTCTGATCCTGAAATGTTTGCTAGCCAGGGCTTTGCGCCCGGCACTCCTCAAATGTTTGACGGTATCGTCAGCGCGGATCAATCCGCGGCCATGTACACAGACACCCAGGCGGCCGCAAGCATTCCACTTCCGGTCCCTTCCCCCACATCATCTGACGCACCATCGAGGATGCCAGCAATGGCGCAGACCGACTTGCCTGCCGGTCAGACGGTGGTCATGGCTGACACCGCCGTTGATGCGCTCAATCGTGGCATTACCCAGAGCCAGCCGACCCAGTCGGTTGCCAATCTCTACGGATCAGCACCTGCTGCAGCGCCGGCCACTGTCGCCGTGCAGGAGAGCATCGCACCTCAGGCTCAGCAGTCCCTGCCCCAGACGGCTTCCACTGACGTGATTTTGGTCACTCCGGACGAAGCCTCAGCAGAGCCTAAGCCTCGGGTTCAGGAGCTGGCTGTCGTTGCGCCACCAAAGAAAAAGTCGATCTTTGCGCGCATGTTCGCTTCGCCACAGCCATCTGCGAAGAAGACGCCAACCAGTACCAAAAAGCGGCTTGTGTCGAAAAAGGCCGCTCCGGGGACCGTTGCTTCGGCCGGTGGAAATTCTCTGCCCGGCGTCAAGCTTGTGTCGATGTTTGACAATGATTCTGGCGATGCTTCGGGTCAGTCCGATTCAGGCCAGATTCAACTGGCTTCTGCTGCCGGTCTCGCACGCCTTGCACCCAACGGCCTTCAACTGCAGACAGACAAGGTTCAGGTCGACTGCTTCAAGCCGCAACTCGTACGCACGCTCAAGGCCATCGAGCGCCATTACGGCCGGTCGGTTGTGGTTACCTCCGGATACCGGAGCCCGAAGCATAACCGCCGCGTTGGCGGAGCCTCCGGCTCGCGTCACACCTCGTGTGAAGCCGCGGATGTTCAGATCGAAGGCGTATCCAAATGGCAACTGGCCAAGTATCTGCGCTCCATGCCCGGACGTGGTGGCGTTGGCACCTATTGTCATACGGAATCGGTTCATATCGACATCGGCAACACCCGTGACTGGAACTGGCGGTGCCGTCGTCGCAAGTGAGTTGAGCCCGCATTCACCCGCCTGAGGCGCAGATCCGTCAGGGCACTTTCGCGGCATCAAGAAAACTTCAATTGGATGTCATTTTTTTCTCTCAAAACCCAATTATGCGCTTGCGGTCCGAAAATCGTCTGACTATAAGACGCCCACAGTGTTACGCGCCCTTCGTCTATCGGTTAGGACGCCAGATTTTCATTCTGGAAAGAGGGGTTCGACTCCCCTAGGGCGTACCACTGTTTTCAAGCACTTCGCTTAGTTCCCTCATATTTGAAATCAGGTTCTTGCGCGCTCGGCGCCTCGCCGTTTGCCGGCAATATCGGATGGTACAAGCGAGTTGCAATCGGAGTCGCTACAGCTTCAATTCCCCACTGAGTCTGGAATGAACCCGGCAACAGGACGCATTGATCGGGTGATCCTGCAAGCTCCCGCCTGGGGCATGCCGCGCCAAAGTGTGCAGCGGTTTTTGCGAGAATTACACGCAGCGACAAAGGGGTAAAGCGCGCCAACCAAAACAGCTTTGATGCTCCGCGCTTTAACGCGCCACAGCCGCGTCAATGACACGGATCTGAACCCGTCTCACACCTTGCCAGTAATCTGCTGACAACGACCCGGCGATGTGAAAAGCCATCCCTTGTCCGCCAAGCAATGCTGCGCCCATCTCGGTGTCAGCGGCACGGAATGCAATTCCGTTGAGCCTCCCACCATCGGGGCCGGCGAACGACAGCTTGATGTGATTCTGCCCGACAACCCGCGCGTCCTTGAGCGTATGTGCGGGTACGGCAAATACCGGCTGCGGATGCCCCGCACCATAGGGACCCGCTCTTTCGATCATGTCGACCAGATCGAGCGTGGCTCCCGATGCCGAAACGGCACCATCGATCTTGAGGCGATGCGACGTCGTCAACCCCGCCACGGCTTCCGCTGCATTGTCTTCAAAAAACGCCCTGAGAGCTCCAAGCCGGCTTTGTTCGACCGTCAGACCGGCTGCCATGGCGTGGCCGCCGCCTTTGACGAGCAGCCCCTCATCCACCGCCCTGCGCACCAGCCGGCCAATATCGACGCCCGGTATGGAACGGCCGGAACCGGTTCCCTTGCCATTGCCGTCAAATGCGATCGCGAAGGCGGGCCGCCTGTAGCGTTCCTTCAGTCGTGAGGCCAGCAGACCGACAACACCCGGATGCCAGCCCTGCCGCTCTGTGACGATGATTGCGGGCCCATCGCCGCTGGCCATCTCGATGGCCGCTTCCGCATCGGCCTCAGCCAGCATCGCGGCTTCGATGGCTTGGCGCTCCCGGTTGAGTTCTTCCAGCCGTTCGGCAATAGCTGCGGCTTCATCCTTGTCCTCAAGCGTCAATAAGCGACTGCCGAGCGCTGCGTCGCCGATCCGCCCTCCGGCGTTTATCCGCGGTCCGATCAGAAACCCGAGATGATACGGCGTCACAGGGCCATTGACGCCAGCGCGCTGGGCAATCGCTGCAAGGCCGACATTGCCCATGGTCCGCGCCGCCAGCAGCCCCTTGACCACGAATGCGCGGTTGAGCCCCTTGAGCGGCACCACGTCGCATACAGTCGCCAATGCCACCAGATCCAGGCAAACAAGCAAATCGAATGTTGCCGCCCGCGCCTCACCCTTCTGGCGCAACAGCCGCAACGTACCGGCCAGCACCATGAAAACGACGCCACAGGCGCACAGATGCCCGAGACCGGACAAATCGTCCTCACGGTTCGGGTTGACGAGAGCCCGCGCCACTGGAAGTTCATGTCCCACCTGGTGGTGATCGATTACCACGACATCGACATCGCGCCGCGCGGCTTCCTCGAGCGATTCGTGACTGGTCGATCCGCAATCGACCGTGATGATCAGTTTCGCACCACGATCAACCAGTTCGCCAATGGCCGTGGGATTGGGTCCGTACCCCTCAAAAATCCGGTCGGGAATGTAGATTTCGCTGACAACTCCGAAATGCCGCAGGAAGCGCTGCATCAGCGCCGAGGACGCCGCGCCGTCGACATCGTAGTCTCCGAAGATTGCAACCCGCTCGCCGCGCGAAATAGCCGTCGCAATCCGACTTGCGGCCTTGTCGCAATCCGTCAGCTTCGACGGATCAGGCATAAGCGACTTGATGGTCGGATCAAGAAACGCCCTGGCGTCGCCAATGGCAACGTCGCGCCCGACCAGCACCCGCGCAATCACATCGGGAAGTCCACTCATCTGCGCAATTGAAATCGCCTTGTTCTCGCCTGCCATATCCAGCCGTGCGACCCATTTCTGGTCGGACAGTGACTGTTCAACCCCGAGAAATGCCCGGTCTGCTGCGCTGTTGACTGTCATGCGGAAACCAACCTGTTTCAGGCACCATGCCACAATGGTTGCGCCTGAGAGAGGCTCATAACGCAAACAGCAGCCGCGGCAAAGCACACGTGCATTGAGGGATGCCGGAAGGCCTGAAAACAACCAGCCCCGGCTTCACCGGAAGCCGGGGCTGAATATGCTTGATTTCGACAGAATGTGAGGCCAGCGGCTAATCGAATTTGGAAAGATCCTGATGCCGCGCCTTGATCTCGCGCACTGTCTTCGAGGATGAGCGCATCACGATGGTGTGGGTGATGATGGCGTCGCGGGTGAAACGCACACCTTGCAACATGTTGCCGTCAGTCACGCCGGTCGCGGCAAACAACACATCGCCACGTGCCATCTCTTCCATCGTATAGACCTTGTTGGGATCGGAAATCCCCATCTTGGCGGCGCGCGCCACCTTTTCCTCTGTGTTGAGCTGCAGCCGCCCCTGCATCTGGCCGCCGATGCAGCGCAGGGCCGCTGCGGCCAGAACACCTTCGGGTGCGCCGCCAATACCGAGATAGATGTCGATGCCGGTCTCATCTGGATCAGTCGTGTGAATGACGCCAGCCACATCACCATCGCCGATCAACCGGATCGCAGCACCTGTGGCGCGAACTTCTTCAATCATCCGCGCATGCCGCGGCCTGTCCAGAATACAGGCCGTCACCTGCTCGACGCGCACACCCTTGGCGCGGGCCACGGCGTGAATGTTCTCCGTCGCAGTCGCATCAAGTGAGACCGTATTGGCTGGATAGCCCGGACCGATCGCGATCTTTTCCATGTAGACGTCAGGCGCATAGAGCAGGCTGCCCTTTTCTGCGATTGCAATCACCGCCAGCGAATTCGGCAAGTTCTTGGCGCAGATGGTTGTGCCTTCCAGCGGATCAAGCGCGATATCTACCTTGGCACCATCGCGGGTGCCCACTTCCTCACCGATATAAAGCATCGGCGCCTCATCGCGTTCGCCTTCACCGATTACCACCGTGCCATCGATCGGCAACCGGTTGAGCTCCTGGCGCATGGCATCGACCGCAACCTGATCGGCTGCCATCTCGTCACCCCGACCGCGCAGCCGTGCTGCGGCCACCGCAGCACGTTCGGTAACGCGCGCGATTTCGAGTGTGAGTATCCGGTCCAGACCACTGGCTTCTGTCGGATTTGCTGTCATGGTCTACTATCCCCCAGGGTATATTTATTTGCCGCTCATACAGCGATCAAACCTAGCAAGGCAATGTGAAAACCGCATTGAATCTTGTATTTATTCAAGATTTTGGCCTGATCCCGAACTAAATCGATTAGGCTGCAGACATGATCATGCTCAGCCGGTGACATCAAACTGCGGACCCTGAACGGTCCGGACGATCAGTTGTCGCGCGTTCGCTCGATACGGATCACCTGGGGTTCACCAGAGAGGTAACCCTTGCTCTTGATGGCATCAACCGCAGCCCGAACTTTCGATTCCGTTGTCGCGTGAGTCACCAGAATGACGGTTTGCGGGCCGACTTCCGCACCCGCGGGTCGCGCACGCTGGACAATCGATTCAAGCGAAATATCGTTGTCAGCCATTGACGTGGCGATAGAGGCAAAGACCCCTGCCCGGTCATCGACCTTGAGCGAGATGAAATAACCGCCTTCATGGCTCTGAATCTGTGCCTTAGTGTAAGGCTCGAGTTTGTCAGCAGGCCGACCCAGTGCTGGCGCGTGCTGATGGCCGGGTCTGCTTTTGGCAATATCGGCAATATCACCCAGAACAGCTGACGCGGTAGCGTCACCACCAGCGCCAGGGCCTGACAGCATCAACTCGCCGAGAATATCTGCTTCGATCGTAACGGCGTTGGTCACGCCTTCGACTTGCGCAATCATCGAGCCTTTCGGCACCATTGTCGGATGCACGCGTTGCTCAATACCGGTTGCAGTACGTTGCGCCACGCCAAGCAGCTTGATCCGGTAGCCCAATTCATCAGCGGCATGGATATCGTCGATGGAGATATTGGTGATGCCCTCGATATAGACTTCATCAGCAGCGATCTCGGTTCCGAATGCCAGGCTGGTGAGGATCGACAGTTTGTGGGCGGTGTCATTGCCTTCAATGTCAAAGGCAGGATCGGCTTCGGCATAACCAAGCCGCTGCGCCTCCGCCAGACATTCCGCAAACCCCATATTGTCCCGTTCCATCCGGGTCAGGATGTAGTTACAGGTGCCATTCATGATGCCGTAGATCCGGATTACCGCATTGCCGGTCAATGATTCCCGCATGGCCTTGATCACCGGGATGCCACCCGCAACGGCTGCTTCGAAGTTCAACAGCACCCCGTTCGCCTCGGCAAGCCGAGCCAGTTGCACACCGTGATAGGCGAGCATTGCCTTGTTGGCGGTTACAAAGTGACGGCCGGCAGCCAGCGCTGCGGTCGCAGAAGCGAGCGCCGGGTCGCCTTCGCCGCCAATCAGTTCCACAAAAACATCGATATCAGCTTCTCGCGCCATCACGACCGGATCATCGAACCAGACAACGCCGTCAAGGTTGAGGCCGCGATCCCGGCTGCGGTCACGCGCGCACACGGCGGTGATCACAATTTCGCGGCCACAAATGTCAGCAAGCAGATTGTGCCTGCTGGTGATGATCTGGAACAATGCCGCGCCGACAGTGCCGAGGCCTGCAATGCCGATCTTCAGGGCATCAGTCATATCAAAAGTCCACCTGTATGGGGTCGCCCGCAAAGAAAATGCGGAACGTTGAATTTCAACGCGGGTTTACCGTCGAGGGGACTGACGGTCAACGCCGTGAGGTCAATGAAACCACATTGTCGGCGCCGTCACTGGCAGCTGTCGTAAAGAAGCGCTTGATGTTGCGGGCCGCCTGCCGGATCCTGTGTTCGTTCTCGACCAGCGCAATCCGCACATGCTCGTCGCCGTGCTCGCCAAACCCGATACCGGGCGCTACAGCCACATCTGCCTTCTCCACCAGGAGTTTTGAGAATTCCAGCGAGCCCAGATGTTTGAATTGATCAGGGATCGGCGCCCAGGCAAACATCGTTGCTGGCGGCGGCGGCACAACCCAGCCAGCCTTGCCAAAACTGTCAACCAGCACATCGCGGCGGCGTTTGTAGATCGAGCGCACCTCGGCGATATCGGAGCCGTCTCCGTTGAGTGCGGTTGTCGCCGCCACCTGGATTGGCGTGAACGCGCCATAATCCAGGTAGGATTTGACCCGGGTCAGCGCGGAAATGAGCCGTTCATTGCCGACCGCAAATCCCATCCGCCATCCCGGCATGGAGTATGTCTTGGACATGGATGTGAATTCAACGCAGATGTCGATCGCACCGGGGACCTGAAGAACAGAAGGCGGCGGCGTGTCATCGAAATAGATTTCCGAATAGGCCAGGTCTGACAGAATGAGAATGTCATGCTTCTTGGCGAAAGCCACGACATCCTTGTAGAAATCAAGTGTGGCCACCAGGCTGGTCGGGTTTGATGGGTAATTCAGGATCAGCGCCAGCGGCTTCGGAATCGAATGCCGCACCGAGCGCTCCAGCGCTGCAAAGAAACTGTCATCGGGCACAACATCGAGCGAGCGTATGACGCCGCCTGACATGATGAAGCCGAAGGCATGGATCGGATAGGTCGGATTGGGGCACAGGATCACGTCGCCCGGCGCGGTGATTGCCTGCGCCATGTTGGCGAACCCTTCCTTGGAACCCAGTGTGGCCACAACCTGGGTGTCAGGATTGAGTTTGACGCCAAAACGTCTCTGGTAATAGGCGGCTTGCGCGCGGCGGAGCCCCGGAATACCACGCGACGTGGAATACCGGTGCGTGCGCGGATCTCTCACCGCTTCGCACAGCTTGTCGACAATCGCGGTGGGCGTAGGAAGGTCAGGATTTCCCATTCCCAGATCAATGATATCGGCGCCCCCGGCCCGCGCCGACGCCTTGAGCCGGTTAACCTGCTCGAACACATAAGGTGGAAGTCGGCGGACTTTGTGAAATTCTTCCATGGAATTCCCCGGAGTTATGGGCTGCATCTAGACGACCAGAATGCACCGATGTGCGGCTAAACCAAGTCGAACGCAAGGTCTAATTCTCGATTTCCTGTTGCATGTCGTTGCCATGGTTGGCCGCCACCGCGCGCAACTGCTTGAGCCGCGCCTCGTATCGCGCACGCGCGTCCGGCGTCGAAGCCCGGTTTCGCAGCAGCTTAGCCATCTCCGCTTCCGCTGCCAGTTTATCCTGATCGGAGAACTGGGCATTTGCTGCTTTCGGCAGTTGACCGAAGGTCGGAAACTGGCCAGTCCTGCTGGCGCCGGACGCAACAAATTGCTTGTTTTCAACCGGCGAAGTCTGCTCGATCGGAACAACCGACGCGACTCCCGGATTGCGCCTTATAACCTGTGACGATCCGTCTGCGTTTACCGAAACGTCATTGGTCGCCGAAACAGCTGTTTTTGACACACCATTGTCAGGGCGGGCCATTGGAACAGCCGTCGGGGCCGCGTCCTGCAGCGAGGCCGACTGGCATCCTGCAGCCATGACACAAACCAGAGCGGCAAACATTGGGCGAACAATTTGTATCATAATCTCAAATATTCCGGTCTCCACCAAATGGCGGTCATGACATGGACAAAAAAAATCCCTATCAAGAAAGGGTAAAGCCAGTAATGGCAGCCAAGCAAAGCAAGTAAGCCGATTTAAGGCAGAATACGGGCCGGAGGCAAGCTCGGGAACATAATGAGGAGGCGCCACCATGGTGGACAAGGGAAAAACCGCAGATGGAAGCGAGCACGCTGAGAGCGCAGCGACATCCGCTGAGGCCTACGTCGTCAAGAATCCCGAAGCGTTTGCCCAAAACATAGCGCGCATGCTTGAAGAGCTGGGCAAAGCCGCATCCGCGTGGCTTGAACCGCGTAAAAGAGGCGAAGTCGCCGACACAGATTCCGAGCCGATGACCGACATGGTCAAGACATTCTCCAAGGTCGGCGAGTACTGGTTGTCCGATCCAAAACGCGCCATCGACGCCCAGACATCACTTCTGACCAGCTATTTCGGCATGTGGAGCAAATCGATCAATCGGATGTCCGGTGAGGACGACAGCCCGAAGGTAAAAACCAAGGACAAACGGTTTTCCGACCCTGACTGGGAAGACAATCCGTTCTTTGAATTCATGAAAAACGCCTATTTCATCACCTCAGACTGGGCCAACAAGCTTGTCGACGAGAGCGAAGGGCTGGATGACCACACCCGCCTCAAGGCAGCCTTTTACGTGCGTCAGATAACAAGCGCGCTGTCGCCGGCCAATTTCCTTGCCACCAATCCCGAACTCTACAAGGAAACGATCGCCTCCAACGGTGAGAACCTGGTCAAGGGCATGCACATGCTTGCCGAGGATATCACCGCCGGAAAAGGCGAGCTGAGATTGCGGCAATCAGATGCCTCCAAGTTCAAGGTTGGAGAGAACATTGCGGTTTCGCCCGGCAAGGTCATCGCCCAGAATGACATCTGTCAGATTATCCAGTACGACCCGGCGACTGAAACCGTCCTCAAACGGCCATTGCTGATCGTGCCGCCATGGATCAACAAGTTCTATATTCTCGATCTTAATCCGAAGAAATCGTTCATCAAATGGGCTGTTGAGCAGGGTCATACGGTTTTTGTGATTTCATGGGTCAATCCGGATCAGCGCCACGCCGGGAAAGACTGGGAATCCTATTCCCGCGAGGGCATATCCTTCGCTCTCGATACCATTGAAAAAGCGACCGGCGAACGCGAGGTCAATGCGATCGGGTATTGCGTTGGCGGAACGCTGCTGGCGGCAACACTGGCGCTCCACGCCCAGGAGAAAGACACGCGCATAGCCGCGGCCACATTTTTCACCACGCAAACGGACTTCACTTATGCCGGCGACCTCAAGGTGTTTGTTGATGAGGCGCAAATCACCTCGATTGAGAACGCCATGGAAAAGAACGGCTACCTTGACGGCTCGAAAATGGCTACGGCGTTCAACATGCTGCGCGCCTCGGACCTGATATGGCCTTATGTGGTCAATAATTACCTCAAGGGCAAGGATCCGATGCCCTTCGACCTACTGTACTGGAACTCGGATGCAACCCGCATGCCTGCGGCCAATCACTCCTACCATCTGCGCAATTGCTACCTCGAGAACAACTTGTCTCAAGGCAAGCTGAAGCTTGCCGGCAAGACCCTCAAACTCGCCGACATCAAGATACCGATCTACAACCTCGCGGCCAAGGAGGACCATATCGCCCCTGCCCGTTCTGCCTATATCGGTGGCAATCTGTTTGGTGGAGACGTCACCTACGTCATGGCCGGGTCCGGTCATATCGCAGGCGTGGTCAATCCACCTGCAGCCGGCAAATACCAGTTCTGGACCGACGGACCGGACAATGCCGAATTCGATGACTGGGTGGCTGGCGCAAAGGAAACACCAGGATCGTGGTGGCCGCATTGGCATGAATGGATCCGCGCTGCCTCCGATGAAGAGGTTCCCGCGCGCAAACCCGGGGGAAAGAAACTCAAAGCCATCGAGGATGCGCCTGGATCTTATGTTCGCGTCCGGGTCTGAAACGATCAACCAATCGGCTTGATGTCTGACGCCCCAACACCGCACATGTGTTTGCGAGCAGGCTCAATGCCTGTTATGCGCCCCAACCATGATCTTTGACCCGCCGTTGATCCCAGCAACACTGATCCGCCGCTACAAGCGTTTCCTGTTCGATGCTGAACTCGAGAGCGGCGAACTGATCACCGGCTCCTGCGCCAACACCGGTTCCATGCGCGGCCTGACCACGTCTGGCTCAAGATGCTACCTCACCAAGCATTCCGGCGGCACCCGCAAATATCCTCACGCCCTTGAACTGGTGGAAGCCGACAATACGCTGGTCGGAATCAACACCGGTCGCCCCAACAGGTTGGTCGAAGACGCCATCAACGAGGGCTTGATCGGATCACTGGCCACCTACGCTGAGCGCAAGCGTGAACAAAAATACGGCATCAACTCCCGCATCGACATTTTTCTACAAGATCCCGAAAAGGGCTTGGCCTATGTCGAAGTCAAGAATGTCCACTTTCGCCGCACCGGCAGACTGGCGGAATTTCCCGACAGCGTCACCACACGCGGCGCAAAGCATCTCGAGGAACTCGGCGATATGGTCGAAGCTGGGCACCGCGCGATAATGGTCTATCTCATCCAGCGTGAGGACGTGGACAGCCTCAATCTGTGCGGCGATCTCGATCCAGCCTATGCAGCGGCGTTTGATCGCGCCATGAAACGCGGGGTTGAAGCTTGCGCCATACGATGCAAGATCACATCTGAGCAAATACGTGCTGAAACGGTGGTTCCCATTGAGGAATCCGGTTTAAACAGCGTATCATGAAGACATGTCGGCTGAGCCGGCTAAGACAAGACAAAGCGAGCCTGCCATGGTTACCTATATCGACGCCACCTCGGCCCCGATGAAAAACACCGGTCAGATCCGGCTTTACGGCCCTGAAGGCTTCGAAGGCATGCGCAAGGCAAGCCAGATCACTGCCAGATGCCTTGATGAACTGGCGACCCGCGCAGTTCCCGGCGTCACCACCAACGAGATCGACCGTTTCGTTTTTGAATTTGGCATGGATCATGGCGCCCTGCCCGCGACGCTGAACTATCGCGGCTACACAAAATCCTGCTGCACATCGATCAATCACGTCGTCTGTCACGGAATTCCCAACGACAAGCCGCTGCGCGAAGGCGAGATCGTCAATATCGACGTGACCTATGTGCTTGATGGCTGGCACGGCGATTCAAGCCGGATGTATCCGGTTGGCGAAATCAAGCGCGCGGCTGAGCGCTTGCTCGAGATCACCCACAAGACCCTCATGCTTGGCATAGAAGCGGTCAAGCCAGGCGCGCGGACCGGCGCCATCGGGGAAGCCATCCAGGCCTATGCAGAAGCCGAACGCTGTTCTGTTGTCCGCGATTTCTGCGGCCACGGCGTTGGCAAACTGTTTCATGACGCGCCCAACATCCTGCACTACGGCCGCGCCGAGGAAGGTCCGGAAATGCGCCCCGGCATGATCTTTACCATCGAGCCGATGATCAATCTCGGCCGCCCGCATGTCAAAGTGCTCTCCGATGGCTGGACCGCGGTGACGCGGGACCGGTCACTGACTGCGCAGTATGAGCATACCATCGGTGTCACGGAAACCGGTTGCGAGATCTTCACCCTGTCGCCGGTAGGGCTTGATCGTCCCGGACTGCCCGCATGACATCACGCCGTCGACCAGGTCTGGATCAGCAAGGCCTGAACGACGAAGGCCGGGTGACCGAAACCCCGGAAACCACGGCCAACCGGGACCAGGGCACCACCCCGGAAGACGAACGCAGCTATTTTGCAGAAAGCCCTCAGGGCAAGACCAGTGGCCGGGCGCTTCAGACAGCCCCAGACGAAGCTCCGGTCAAGCCCGATGAACACTTTCACGGTCATCGCGACCGGTTGCGCCAGCGCTTTCGCGACAGCGGCGACCGTGCTCTGGCTGATTACGAACTGCTCGAACTGGTGCTGTTCAGACTGATCCCGCGCCGGGACACCAAGCCTATTGCCAAGGCACTGTTGACCCGCTTTGGCTCCTTGCCGGAAGTACTTGGCGCGCCGGCTCATCTACTCACAGAAGTCAAAGGCGTCGGTGACAGTGTTGCCACCGACCTCAAACTTGTCGCCTCGATTGCCCACCGCATGCTTAAAGGCGAACTCAGTGGCAGGCAGGTTCTTGCCTCTTGGTCATCGGTGATCGAATATTGCCGGGCAGCCATGGCGTTTGAAGCACGCGAACAGTTCCGCGTGCTTTTTCTCGACAAGAAAAACGCCCTGATCGCCGATGAAGTCCAGCAAACCGGCACCGTCGACCACACCCCGGTCTATCCGCGTGAAGTCGTCAAACGGGCGCTGGAGCTCTCTGCAACGGCCATCATCCTGGTGCACAATCACCCTTCCGGCGACCCCACACCATCGCGCGCCGACATCGAAATGACAAAACTGATCATCGATACGGCCCGGCCGCTTGGCATCACGGTGCATGACCACATCATCATCGGCAAGGATGGCCACGCCAGCCTCAAGGGCTTGAAACTGATCTAGAGCAATTCGAGCGAAAGTGGGAACCGGTTTCGCGTCCGGAATTGCGTGAAAGCAATAAGATAGAGCATTTCCTTTGATTCCATTTTCGCCGGAACTGCTCTAGCCGGACGCGGTTTCATCCCACCCACGCATTTCCGTGCTTTCAAAAAATCGCTCAGAATCGTTCCGGACCTCATCAAGCCGGTCCTGCTTCATTTTACCCAGTGACCCCATGATCAGCCCCATGCGATGGTTCTTCCTCAACAGATCTCCGTTCTCCGACAGGAAATTCCAGTAGAGATAGTTGAAAGGACAAGCGGTCTCGCCTTTCTTCAACTTCACGTCGAACTGGCAAGAACTGCAATAATTACTCATCTTGTTGATATAAGAACCGGAGGCCGCATAGGGTTTGGACGCGACAAACCCGCCATCGGCGAACAGGGCCATGCCCACGACGTTCGGCATCTCAACCCATTCGTAGGCATCCGAATAGACGATCAGGAACCACTCCTGAACCTGACGCGGATCGATGCCGGCAATCAGGCAAAAAATTTCCGATCACCATCAAGCGCTGGATATGATGGGCATAGGCGTTCGATCTGGTTTCCGAGATAGCTTGACCCAGACAATTCATCGCCGTATCGCCAGTCCAGAAAAAACCTGGCAATGGCCGCGTCGCATCAAGCGCATTGGCAGCAGCGTAATCGGGCATTTTCAGCCAGTATACACCCCGAGTGAATTCACGCCAGCCGATGATCTGTCGGATGAAGCCTTCCACCGCGTTAAGTGGCGCCTTGCCGTTCCTGTAAGCCTTCTCCGCCCTCTCGCAACACTCTCTAGGATCCAGCAAACCGCAATTGACCAGCGTGGACAGGTTGCTGTGGAACAGCAACGGCTCACCTTGCTTCAGCGCGTCCTGCCAGTCTCCGAAACAGGGAAGCGCTTCGGCCACAAACCAGTCAAGATAGGTCTCCGCATCCTGCCGCGTGACCGGATAGTTGAACAGGTCAAGGTCGCCGAAGTGATCCTCAAACCGGTCCGCAACCAGCTCCATCACCTCACGAGTGATGCTGTCTGGTTCGAACCCCGGTCGTGACGGGGTCTTGACTGAATTTGGCAGCTTTTTCCTGTTGTCAGCATCATAGTTCCATTGCCCGCCTTCCGGTTCGCCATCTGTCATCAGATAGCCGGTGCGCTGGCGCATCTCGCGATAGAAATACTCCATCCGCAGTGATTTCGGCTGCCTGCCGCTGTCTGTCGTGGCCCAGCTGACAAAATCCTCGTGGCTTGCCAGAAAACGGCGATCGGTGAGAATATCAAACTCGATCTCGAGCTCCTCTCGCCAGCCCTCTGCCGCCTCAAGCACTCGCATCTCGGACGGCTCCGTCATCACCACCCGTTTCACCCCGTGGCGGTCGACAGCTTGTGCCAACGCACTGCCAAAATCACCCGGATTGCCCTGTGCATCAAGGCACAGGTAATCAACCGTAAAACCTTCACCGCGCAAACCATCTGCAAAGTGCCGCATGGCCGAGAGCAAAAACGCAATCTTCTTCTTGTGATGCTTGACTGAAGTGGCCTCTTCCATGACCTCCGCCAGAAAGATCACGTCACTTCCGGGCTCGGCACCGTCAAGACTAGAAATACCGCGGGACAATTGATCGCCCAGCACAAATCGCAATACTTGCTCATTCGCCATGAGAACTCCCCGATCACATCAAGCTAGAGCAGCCTGTCTTTATCTACGCGCCTAAACGCAATCCGGATTGCCCTGGAGAAGAGTCATCCGAATTCCCTGTGTGCAACCACACATCAATTTGTGGAGTGAACGCAAAAACGCCGGAGCAATGCCCCGGCGTTTTCAAACCGTTTGAACATGGTGCAGTTTATTCAGCTGCAGTGTCGTCCTTTTTGGCAGCCTTCTTCTTGGCAGGCGCCTTTTTCTTTGCTGCAGGCTTTTCCGACGCTTCGGCCTCATCGTCAGCCATCAGCTCTTCCTTGCTCACCGACTTGTCCGTCACGTCAATGATGGTCATCAGATGATCAATGGTCTTTTCTTCAAAGATCGGAGCCCGCAGCGATGCGACAGCACCGGGAGTCTTCTGGAAATAGTCGTAGATTTCCTTTTCCTGACCCGGGAACTTTCGAACCTGTTCGAACAGGGAGCGCTGCAACTCGTCGTCGCTGACCTGAACACCGGCTTCCTCGCCAACCTTGGAAAGAACCAGTCCGAGACGAACACGGCGCTCCGCCAGCTTGCGGTACTCTTCGCGCGCAGCTTCTTCCGTAGTGTCTTCGTCAGCAAAGGTCTTGCCGTTGTCCGACAGTTCCTGATTGATCTGACGCCAGATGCTTTCGAATTCAGCGTCAACCAGCTTTGAAGGCGACTCGAACTTGTGAGCTTCATCGAGCTGATCGAGGATCTGCCGCTTCAGCTTCTGACGGGTCACCTGACCGTACTGGTCTTCGATCTGCGAGCGAACAATTTCACGCAGCTTGTCAGCCGAATCCAGACCAAGCGTCTTGGCCAGTTCATCGTTGATTTCAAGTTCACCTGGCGCTGCAATCGCCTTGACCTTGATGTCAAAGGTGGCTTCCTTGCCTGCAAGGTGGGCTGCCTGGTACTCGGCAGGGAACGTGACGGTAATCACCTTCTCGTCGCCTTCCTTGAGACCAATCAGCTGCTCTTCGAAGCCGGGAATGAACCGGTTCGAGCCGATGACCAGCTCGGCATCCTGATCCGCACCGCCTTCGAATGCCTCGCCATCAACCTTGCCAAGGTAATCGATCGTCACCTTGTCGCCGTCAGCTGCCTTGCCGGTCTTGGGCTCGAACGTACGGCTGTTCTCAGCCACGCGCAGCACCTGTTCCTCGACTTCTTCAGCCGGAACCTCAACGACTTCACGGACAACCTTGACCTTAGACATGTCGGCAAGATCGAAAGCCGGAATGATCTCGTAAGCGATGCTGAATTCGAAATCCGCTTCACCGTTCAGGATAGCGTCAGCTTCCTTCTCGTCTTCGGTCATCTTGATTTCAGGCTGGGTAGCCGATCGTTCGCCACGGTCTGCCAGAATCGATGTCGGCTTTTCCTGGATCATTTCATTGACCAGCTGCGCCATGATCGATTTGCCGTAGACCTTCTTTAGATGCGAGATCGGCACCTTGCCGGGGCGGAACCCCTTGATCTGCATCTTGCCCTTGGCTTCGGCAAGCTTCTCGTTCATCTGCGATGTCATGTCCGCAGCGGGAACGACAATCTTCAATTCGCGCTTCAGCCCTTCGGCAAGCGTTTCGGTAACCTGCATGTTCAAACCTTCATTTCCTCGCGACTGCGACCGTTCGGGTTGGCCCCGCGACTGGGCCGGTGTTCCGGCGTCGCTTGTGGCTTTCTTCATTATAAGCCCCAGACCGGATCAACCGACTGAACGCCTTCGTGCTCGCCCTGTCATC
Source organism: Hoeflea sp. (assembly GCA_051251555.1). Lineage (GTDB taxonomy): Bacteria > Pseudomonadota > Alphaproteobacteria > Rhizobiales > Rhizobiaceae > Hoeflea. Next base: position 232,160 of record JBPOEW010000004.1, on the reverse strand, counting down.
CAAAGCCATCTGGCGATCGGACCGGACTGTAATTTGGTGCGGGTAGAGAGACTCGAACTCCCACGCCTCACGGCACCAGAACCTAAATCTGGCGTGTCTACCATTTCACCATACCCGCCTTTAGGGCCGCAAAACCACGCTCGCGCGAGGCGACCCTGAACGCGGTCGCTCTATATCACCCGATTGGCATCGATCAAAGGAAAAATCACCGGATGCCGTATGGTTTGTACGATTGAATCCGCCGGCACGCGAATTTGAAGCCGGCTTTTCAGTATAGCGGCTCGCTGTACAGGGCTTTTCCGTCGATCATAAGCCGCGCGATTTGCGCCTCCCCGGCAGCGGAAATGCGGATGGCCACTGTTGTGCGCCGGTCATTTCTCGCATCCTCGATGGCAAGCCCCTCACCTTCCGGCACATAATAGCGCTCGATACCAAATTGCAGCGACAGGCGCTTGTTGGCGATGCCGTCCATCTCGGATTTCGTCCATCTGAACGGCTTGCTCTTGAGGTAAACTTCGCCCGCATTATTTCCATCAGGTTTTTCGAGACTGATGGCCTTGACGGACGACACCCCGTCATCGCCCGCGACGAGCGTCAGCCACAGCGCCGCGAGGCCTTCCTGTGCGGGCATTTTTCCGGCAAACAGCGAACCGTCCACCGAGGATATGTCTTCGTATTGGAGCTGAACATAGTCGCCGCGCATCAGGTCGCGCGGATCAACAGGTGCGGTCCTGACGATGACCTCGACACCGTCACGCAGGATTGCCGCACGACCGACAATCATAAAGACCAGCATTCCCACGAGCAGAACCGAAGAGACAAGGAGCGCAACAAACGGGTGGATATCACGGCGCAGCAATTGCCCGAATTTCTTCATGACCGAGCCTCACTCTTCTTGAACCGCTTCTCGATCTTCATCATGGCGAAGGCCATTACGGCAAGCACCAGACCGCCGATAAAGAGAAAGCCGGCACTGCCCAGCAAAGAGCCCAGGGTTTCGCCCACTACGTACAGTGTCTCGCAGGCGAAGGCGAAATAGGCAACGCGGCGAATCAGCCGGTTATCACCACCGGCAACCGCAAGAAGCACAACGCTGGCGACGAGAACGAGAGCTGAGAATGCCATTTCGCCGGCAAGTCCGACCTCGCCGAGATCAAGCTGGACCAGTCCGAGGCCACCAAGCAGCAAGACGGCACCATAGGCCGAAACAACTCCGTGCCGGGAGAAAACCACACTCCACTGTGACGGCATCAGCGACCCGAAACCAAATGCGCCGGCCCCCATTGCGGCAAGCACGTATCCCGGGTTGAGGTCAGAAACTCCTTCGACGATCCAGACGATCCAGCAAATCATCATCAGCGCACACAGGTGACTGGCCACGATTGACCGGGACCGCCATCCCGCCACGCCAACCGCAAACATCACCGCAAGAACGGTCCCGTACACGGATACACCAAAATTGTCCGCAGAACTGAATACGCCAAGCCCGGACGACACAGCGAACAGGTAGCCAAGCCCCAGCAGCCCGGCACTGATCGACGCCGTGGCTGACGAAAACACAAGCGACACCACCAGTGCCCCGAACGTCCAACCCAGCATGAAGGCGGCTTCATCACCACTGAGATGATACATCTGGCCCACCAGGGCGATCCCCGCTCCAAAGCACAGGATAGCGAAAACCAAAGCAGCTTCAGCGACCCAGTGCGCACTTTTTTGTATCGCGAAAGCCGCGGCTGATAGTCCACCCACTATAAAGAGAAGGATCATCAACACCCGGACCGGTCGGGCGATGGCCTCCCAGTTGGCTGCGACCAGCGCCACCACAGCGGCACCAAACAAAATGGCAGCCAGGACGGCCAGCACTGCCGAGAAGTTGAAGCCGGTGTGCCGACGATCATGATCGTAAAGCAGGGATTCGCCCTGCGCGGGCTGCAGCAGCCCGCTTCGCACCCACTGATCAATCTCTCGCGACAAATATCTCCGGAACATGACGCGATTCTTTCCTTGAACAAACTTGCCTGCAGACTACATCAGCCACCGTTATGGGCCAATGATGGCGGATTAGGCAGCCTGCCTCTCAATACGACGATTTTGCACAGCTATAAGGCACAAAACGTCCAACCATGCGTCAGCTATGCAATCTCGGAATGCCTTCCATGAGAATATTGCACTGCACAAATCGATTGTATGCCCCTATATTCAAAACATCGGAACGCCACGGTGGTGAGCCGAACAACAGCAGGACAGAGGATGACAAAAATGAAATTCGTCAACACCTTCGCCAGCTGGCGGAAATACCGCGAAACATGCGTCGAGCTGAACAGGCTTTCGGAACGCGAGTTGAGCGACATCGGCATGACACGGAGCGATATCCCATTCGCTGCACGGCGCGCCCTGTAAGAAATTCTAGAATTCGGAGCGGCCTCCTCCTCCCATAATGCCGCTTCGATGTGACTGGTGTTCATCCTCCTCCCGAGCATCAGTCTCCCAAAATGACGCTCACCGGATCCTCCTCCCCCGGTGGGCGTTATTTTTTTGTGCGTTGTTTTTTTTGAACGATGGATGAGGATGACATCCGGCTCGAACCTGCACTCGCTTGAGACAGCCCAGGTCACGTCCTAAAGGCTGCCGGTGAACGCTGACAGACCGAGTTGCCAATCCGCGACCGACGCAATTTGACCATTTATGACAAGGGTTTGTTAAGGCGCGTTGCAGAATTCGCATGGCTCCTTTGCATTTTATCGCACTGCAAAAATCGATTAGATGAACCTATATCAGGATCAACGAAACGCGGCGAACTGATTGCAAATCAACGCCCATTGAAAGGAAAATACCATGAACTTCCGTAAGGCTTACAAAGACTGGCGCGACTATCGCAACACTGTCAATGAGCTGTCCCGCATGTCCGAACGCGAACTCAACGACCTCGGCATCTCCCGCGGCGACATCCCGTTCGTTGCTCGCCGTCCCGGCCAGTAAGAACTGAATATCTCTGCCCGGTCCAACGACCGGTCATTCCAAACGGCGCCCTGGAGACAGGGCGCTGTTTCTGTATATGGGCAAAGCCCGTCAAGCCATGCGGCAACGAAATGGCGCTGATACCCCGCCAAAGCGGCGCCGGCGTGTCTGTGAATCGGCCAGGCTCCGTATCTTGCAGGGCAGACTTGATGCATGATTTTTGACCAATTCAATTAATTGACAATCTGATAATCCAGCCATTCCGGTGGCGCATATCTGGGCTGCGAATATTGCGCTGCACAAAAGAGCGGCAAACGCCTATATTGATGGCATCAGATTGACTATCCAAACATCACCGCCCGGCCCGGGCGTACCCGAGGAGACGACCATGACTATTCTCAGCAGAGCCCGCAGCTGGATGAAAACCCGCCAGACTGCACAGCAGCTCGCAAACCTTTCCAACGAAACGCTGGCTGATATCGGTCTGACACGTTTCGACATCGATAATGTGGCTCGCGGCCTTCGTACCCGCTAATCGCATTTGCCTTGACCGTTCGTTACGGCGTCCCATGGGACGCCGTTTTCGTTTCCAGATCGGGCACAAACCTCTTTGAGACGGGATCACGCCCGTGATAAACGGACGTCATGACCAAGACCACTTCTCCACACTCCCCAATCCATGTCGTTGGCGGCGGCCTCGCCGGTTCCGAAGCAGCCTGGCAGATCGCCCGGCGCGGCTTGCCCGTGGTTTTGCACGAGATGCGCCCGATTCGCGGCACCGAAGCCCACAAGACAGACAGCCTTGCAGAACTGGTCTGCTCCAATTCATTCCGCTCTGATGATGCCGAAAATAATGCTGTCGGCGTCATTCACGCTGAAATGCGCCTGGCAGGTTCACTCATCATGTCCTGCGCCGACAACAACCAGGTTCCCGCAGGGGGCGCTCTGGCCGTTGACCGGGAGGGTTTTGCGCAAGCTGTGACCGATGCTATTGCCGCCGAGCCACTGATCACCCTTGCCCGCGAGGAAATCACCGGCCTTCCGCCGGTCGACTGGGACCAGACCATTATCGCCACAGGCCCGTTGACTGCTCCCAGCCTGGCCGAAGCCATCAGTGCGGAAACCGGTCAGGATGCACTGGCGTTTTTCGATGCCATCGCGCCGATCATCCACACCGATTCGATCGACATGTCGATCTGCTGGTTCCAATCGCGCTACGACAAGGTTGGTCCGGGCGGTACCGGCAGCGATTACATCAACTGCCCGATGGACAAGGAGCAGTATGATGCGTTCATCGATGCGCTGATCGCCGGCGACACCACAGGCTTCAAGGAATGGGAAGGCACGCCCTATTTCGATGGCTGCCTGCCAATCGAGATCATGGCTGAACGTGGCCGTGAAACCCTGCGCCACGGACCGATGAAGCCGATGGGACTGACAAATGCGCACCAGCCCGATATCAAGGCCTATGCCGTCGTGCAGCTGCGCCAGGACAATGCGCTGGGCACGCTCTACAACATGGTCGGGTTCCAGACCAAATTGAAATACGGCGCGCAGGGCGACATCATCCGCATGATTCCCGGCCTGCAGAACGCCGAATTTGCAAGGCTGGGAGGACTGCATCGCAACACTTATCTCAATTCACCGCTGCTGCTCGATGGAAGTCTGCAACTCAAGAGCCGTCCCGGCCTGCGCTTCGCTGGCCAGATTACCGGTTGCGAAGGCTACGTCGAAAGCGCTGCAATGGGCCTGCTGGCAGGACGGTTTGCCGCAGCCGAACGCTTGGGCGAAGAACTCGCACCGCCGCCGCTGACGTCCGCTTTCGGTGCACTCCTCAACCACATCACCGGCGGGCATCTGGTGAACCATGATGAGCCGGGCAAGCGGTCTTTCCAGCCGATGAATGTCAATTTCGGTCTGTTCCCGCCCCTCGATCCCGGCGCGATTGTGCGCCCCGAAGGCGGAGGCCGTTTCCGCGGCAAGGACAAGGCAAAAGCCAAGAAGCAGGCCATGGCCCGGCGTGCACTGACAGATTTTGCCGCTTGGCTGGGTAACTCCGGGGTTCAGCAAGCCGCCGAATAGGGCCAGGGAAGACAATCACCACCGCTCCTGGCCGACGGGCCGGGAGATACGCTACTCCGCCGGCAACACCCGACGACCGGCGGGCAATTCGGCACCAGGCAATCCTGGCGCACCCGCTGTCTCCGGATTGCGTGCCACATAATCAGCTTTCAACTCTTCAGAGCCCATTCGCGACCCGTCGTGGCTCCAACCCGGTGGTGCAAACAAGTAAGCCAGCCTCTGTTTGACCGTCAGTCCGGTCCGCACAGCATCACCAAACATGTCGATCCATTCGTGAAATGCCACCCTGACAGGGTTGAATGTCCCGATGTTCTTGACGATGCCGTAGCGCGGCATGTCCTCATCCTGTTCCGGAACAAAGCTTCCAAACATCCGGTCCCAGATGATCAGCGTTCCGGCGTAGTTGGAATCGAGATAGCGCGGATTGGTGGCGTGATGCACCCGGTGATGCGATGGCGTGTTGAAAATCCACTCAATTGGCCGCCACATCTTGCCGATCGTCTCGGTGTGGATCCAGAACTGGTAAACCAGATTGAGTCCACCGACGAACAGCAACAGCACCGGATGAAACCCGAGCAGCGCCAGCGGAATTCTCAGAATGAACATTCCGGTAAAGGTCCCGGTCCAGCTCTGCCGCAGTGCGGTGGACAGGTTATAGTGCTGCGAGGAGTGGTGGATCACATGCTCCGCCCAGACCCAGCGGCAGCGGTGCGCAATGCGATGGTACCAATAATAGCGCAGATCATCGACGACGAAACACAGCGCGATAACCGCCCAGGATGTACCGAGATCGAAAATGCGGTACTGCCAAGCCCACATAAGCACACCGAAGGCTACAAAACCTAGCAGCAGGCCAGAGGCGACATTGCCTACCCCCATCAACAGCGACGTGGTGGTGTCGCGGGTTTCGTAATCACCGCGTCCCTTGAAATAACGGATGACGAACAACTCTATCAGGATCGCGATAACGAAAAACGGGATCGCCAATTGGGTGACATCAGGAAAGTCTTTGAGGTCAGGCATTCTGGCCCCCCTCCGGATCGTCGAAGTCAGCGCTGGCAAGCGCGAAACTGCCGCACAGCCACAACGAAACTTCCGCAGCGTCCTCTGCAGACTCGAAAATGTAATCACCGCCTTTAAGCGTTGATTCGTGAAACTCGATGCGCAGGCCGGGTTGATCGTCGATCGGTTGAACGCCCACGTCGCCGCGAAGAATCAGCCGTGCCACCTGATGCCGCCCCATGCTTTGCAGGAAACCGGTCTTGCCGTCTGCCAGCCGCAAGAAGCTGGCATTGCCGTCTTTTGTTATCGTCACGGCGCGGATCGCCTCGCCGGGATAGGCACGCGCAAACTCCAAAATGACTTCCCCGTGATCACGACCACTCCGGCCGCGAGAGCCGCCGGTGTAGTGAACCACACCAATCAGCAATGTCACCGCAAAGGCGACAACAACAATCAAGGCACCAAGACTCATCATTCCCTCCGCTTGACGTAGCTCCCGTCTGCGTCAACTCATCGTGACTATGCCGCGCATCTAGACGAGGCGCAAGGCACTGGTCAGAGCAGCATAGTGCTCAACAAGCCGCAAGAAGCTCGCCAGACTGTGCAATCAGATTTGGCCGCGCCGTGAAGCACGCCACAATTGTATCTGGCGGCGCCATTGCGGCAGCCGAGCCGGCCCTGAGAGGCAATCACCGGAATTTTTCTCGGCACGGTCTAACACCGAATTGACGAGCGCTACAGGCAGATACGCAGGCTTGACCGAACCAGGAACCTCGGCAAGCGCCACGCGTGCCTTGCCGAGATGGTCTCGCCCGAAGCCGGCAAAAGCGCGAACAGCATTGGCTGCCCGTTCCGGATTGCCACCGGCTAGAAAGCTGTCCCTGTCGAGGCCGGTGGCTGAAAGCAGATCCCCGGGGATGAATACCTGGCCTCTGGCCTGTGAAATCGGCAGCAGCATCAAATGTCCGGCAATAGCCTGGGCGACACCGGCATGCCCGCTAGCGGTACCGGTTTGCGAAGCTGCAGCCGGATCGAGCAGAAAAGCCGTCATCTGCAAAAGCGATGAAGCTGTTTCGCCGGCATAACCCTCGTAACTGGTCCGGTCCGGCATGGGATCATCATAAAGATCGAAGATCCGCGCGTCGCACATGGCGAGCAACGGCTCGACGGGAAGGTTCCGGCGCTCGATCAAACCAAGCAACAACGCGCCAACAGGATGCGCCTGCGCCTCGTCTCTCCGGTCGCCCGCCACCATGTCCCGCCACCATTGCAGGCGCATTTCGCCGGGCAACGGCTCACGGACGCGATCGCGGACAGATGCAATCTCGGCATTGAACAAGAACAGCGCCAACACATCATCGCGAACGCGATCCGGCATCAGCAACAACGCCAGATACCGGTCGATATCGGATTCGCGAAGGCTTGCCAGAAATTGAGATCTGGCTTGCTCTGACAACCCGGCTGGCATCGACGTCATCCTTCGACGGCGATCAGGGCCGCGGCGACCGCACGGGATTCCGACAACATCACATTGTAGGTCCGGACTGCCGCCCCTGTGCTCATTGGATCTGATGAAATATTCGTCGCCCGCAGCGCTGCCTTCAAATCCGCAGGCAAGTAGCGAATTGACGGCCCCGTGCCGACCAGAAGGAACTCGATGTCCTTTGCTTCAGCAAGAACCCGCTGAAACAGCCCGACAGTCAGCGGTTGCCCCTCGGTCACGTCCCATTCGTGAACCCCCGATGGCAGGCAAAGAATCGAGCCGCGATGCGACATGTCGGCAAACCGAAACCCGCCATTTCCGTATGCGTCTATCGGTGGACGCCCCGGAAAATGGGCGGCGCGGATTTCGATGCCGGAGGCCATATCTCAGACCCTGCTTTGATCCGCACCCTCGGGCACAGTTTCCGCTTCACTGTCGACGTCCATGCCGACGCGGAAATTGTCCGCTCTCAGCTTGAACAGGATAAGAACCGGCGCTGCGATAAAGATCGACGAGTAGGTACCGACCACCACGCCGAAAATCATGGCGAATGTGAAGGATCGAATGACCTCACCACCAAAGATGAACAGCGCCAGAAGTGCCAGAAGCGTTGTAACAGAAGTCAGAATGGTCCGCGGCAACATCTGGTTGATCGACAGATCGAGCAGACTGGTCAGCGGCAACTTTTTGTATCGCCTCAGGTTTTCACGGACTCGGTCATAAACCACCACGGTATCGTTGAGCGAGTAGCCGACAATTGTCAGCACCGCCGCAATACTCGACAGGTTGAACTCGATCCCAGATATCACGAAAATCCCGATGGTCAGCACCACATCGTGCACCGTTGCGATAATGGCACCTAGCGCAAACTGCCACTCGAACCGGAACCAGATGTAGACCAGAATCGCCAGCAGCGACGCAATCACCGCGATTGTGCCGGCCTGCGCCAATTCACCGGAGACTGTCGGACCGACAACTTCGACACGGCGTATATCGTAATCGCCTTCGAGCTCACCACGCACCAGTGTGATGACCGTCTGCTCGGCGTTTTCACCACCGCCTTGTGCCTGCACCCGGATCAGCACCTCCCGGGGCGAGCCGAACTCCTGCACCTGGATGTCACCGAGATTGAGCTCGGACAACTTCGCCCGGATATCACCGATATCGGCATTGCCGTCCTTGGCCTGGACCTCGATCATCGATCCACCCTTGAAGTCGATGCCGTAGTTCATGTTTATCGTGGCAAACAGAGCCATAGACGCCAGCGACAGCACCGCTGAAGCCACGAAAGTGAACCGGCGGATCTTCATGAAGCGGAAATTGAAGTCCCGGATGATCGCGTCGAGCGCGCCCCTTGGCATGTTCTTGGGGCGCCTGCGACGAACCCATTCCGCCACCATCCAGCGCGTGAACGTAAACGCCGTAAACACCGTTGTAACAATACCAACAGCAAGTGTGATGGCAAAGCCACGCACCGGGCCGGTGCCAAGATAAAACAGAATGATTGCCGCAATCAACGTGGTGACGTTGGCATCAAGGATTGTTGCAAAGGCCTTGGAGAAACCCGCGTCAATCGCCTGGATCAATGACCGCCCTGCCCGGTGTTCCTCACGTATGCGCTCGTAGATCAGCACGTTGGAGTCGACCGCCATACCGACGGTCAGCACGATACCCGCGATGCCCGGCAGGGTCAGCGTTGCCCCCAACATGGTCAGGATCGCGATGATCATGAAGACGTTGGCGATCAGCGCAAGATTGGCGATGAAGCCAAGCATGCCGTAAGCCACGAACATGAACGCCAGCACAAGCACAGCGCCGATGATACCCGCGATTTCGCCTGCAGCGACCGAGTCAGCTCCAAGTCCCGGGCCGACAGTCCGCTCTTCAATCACGGTCAACGTCGCAGGCAAGGCGCCCGCACGCAGCAGGATCGCCAGATCATTGGCGCTTTGAACGTCGAAATTGCCTGAAATCTGGCCTGTACCACCGAGAATAGGTTCACGGATCACCGGTGCCGAAACAACCTGGTCATCAAGCACAATGGCAAATGGCAGACCGACAAACTGTGTGGTGGCCTGACCAAAGCGCTGACCGCCCTTGGAATCAAACCGGAAACTGACAATCGGCTCGTTGGTGCGCTGGTCGTAGCCCGCCTGGGCATCGACAAGGTTTTCACCCGAAACCAGAACCGTGCGTTGAACAAGATAGGGAATCGGCGGATCGTCGGTGGTGTAGAGAACCTCCGAATTTGCCGGTGGCCGGCCCTGGATGGCTTCCTGGACAGGCATCGACGTGTCGACCATGCGAAAGGCCAGTTTCGCAGTCTGGTTGAGCAGGTTCTTCAACCGCTCAGGGTCATCAAGTCCCGGAACCTGGACCAGAATACGATCAGCACCCTGACGCTGGATAATGGGTTCTGTGGTTCCCAGCTCGTCAATACGCTTGCGCACCACTTCGATCGACTGCGCCACTGCAGATGAAACACGATAGGTAATACCGTCATCCGTCAGCAGGATACGCAACTGTCCCGGCTGCATTTCCTCGACCGTCGCTTCAGCCACGGTGCCGCCGCCAAACAGTCCAGAATTGACCGGTTGCGACAGCTCGGCCAGAATTTCCTTGGCTTCTTCAACCCTTGCATCGTCACGAATACGGACCTGAACCATCTGGCCGGTGCCTGACAGTCCGGTGTAGCCAATCCCTTCTTCGCGCAACAACCGCCGCACATCATCAACGGTTGTCGTCAACCGGTCCTTGATGATGTCTTCGCGCTCCACCTGCAACAGCATGTAGGAACCGCCCTGCAGATCGAGACCGAGGGTGAGCTGCTTGGATGGCACCCATTCCGGCAGACTGTCAGCCTGCTGTTTGCTGAGAATGTTGGGGAACGCGAAAACCACCCCGGCAAGCACCGCAAGCCAGATGAGTGTTGTTTTCCAACGGGAGAAATAAAGCATGGGGCTCTCGGTTCATCCTCGGGGACGAAATGGGGTAAGTTGAAAGGAAATGCCAGTTGGCGGACAGAAGCAGCCTTCTGTCCGCAAATTACAGCTATTCCTTGGCCGGCTCGCCCTTGACGCGAACGTCGGCAATCAGGCTGCGAACCAGACGAACCTTGACGCCATCAGCGATCTCGACTTCCAGCTCGGCATCATCGATCACTTTGGTGACCTTTGCGATCATGCCGCCGCCGGTCACCACCTGGTCGCCGCGACGAACATTGGCGAGCATTTCTGTGCGTTTTTTCATCTGGGTGCGCTGCGGCCGAATGATGAGAAAATACATAATCACGAAGATCAACAGGAAAGGCAGGATCGACATCAGGATTTCGCTGCCGCCGCCGCCGAGTGCGGACTGGGCATAGGCCGGGGTTACAAACATGAAAAACTCCTTGAAGATAAAGCATGGGGCCCCGAAAACGGGCCGCCAACAGTCGAGCGGAATATAGTGGCAAGATGGGCGATTGCAACGCAAACATGGCCTCTGCCCACCTGATTTCCAGCTCAAAACCGCTTTTCGGCACAACCGCGCCGTGCTACCCGCTTTTCTCCACCTCTTGGTCCGATGACTTTTGCCGGTTCTCCGGCATAACAAGCCGGCCGTTGGTGGAGTGGGGCTTGCATGTCTGACTGGATCTGCAACCCATCAAACGTAAAAAAGCACATCCGTCAGCCACGGGACAAAAACATGCAAGACCAGACCGCCCAGCAGATCCTCGCAGAACTCACCCGGCTTACCCGCGCAGTGGAATCATTGGCACCGACACCCCGCCAACCAATCGAATTCGATGTTGCGGACTGTTTCGTCTGGAATGCTGATTCCCACTATCTCGCTCCCGTGAGCAAACCGAACCGGATCGATATCGCTCTGATCAAGGGCGTTGACCACGTCCGTGATATTCTGGTCGACAACACCCGGCGCTTCGCCCGCGGCCTGCCGGCCAACAATGTACTCCTGTGGGGCGCACGCGGCATGGGCAAATCGTCACTGGTCAAATCCGCCCATGCCGAACTCGCGGCCGAACCCGAGACGACCGCTTCCCTGAAACTGATCGAAATACACCGCGAAGACATCAATTCCCTGCCCGAACTGATGGCTATCCTGCGGCCATCGGAATCGCGCTTCATTCTGTTTTGCGACGATCTTTCATTCGATCACGATGACACGGCTTACAAATCGCTCAAGGCAGCACTTGATGGCGGCATTGAGGGCCGTCCCGAAAATGTCGTGCTCTACGCCACATCAAACCGCAGGCATCTGCTGCCACGCGATATGATGGAGAACGAGCGTTCCACAGCCATCAATCCCAGCGAAGCTGTGGAAGAAAAGGTCTCGCTCTCTGACCGGTTCGGACTGTGGCTCGGCTTTCACAAATGCAACCAGGATGAATACCTGGAAATGGTCAAAGGCTATGCCGACCATTTCGACCTGAAAATCACATCTGAAGATCTCCATGCCCAGGCACTCGAATGGTCCACGACGCGAGGCGCGCGCTCCGGACGTGTAGCCTGGCAATTCATCCAGGATCTCGCCGGCCGCGTCGGACAGAAACTCTGAGCGAGTTTGGCACAACTGCCAGTGCAGGAACATCGAGACAAGAAAAAAGGGCGGCACTCGAAAGCACCGCCCCTTTTCCACTTTCGCCTGGAGGGGCGTCTATTCCAGATATTGTGTCGGATCTACCGGCGATGCATTCTTGCGAACTTCAAAGTGCAGACGCGGTGTCTTGGCAACGCCGGTCATCCCTGAGCTGGCGATAACCTGACCACGCGTCACCTTGTCGCCGCGATTTACATTGAGCTTGTCCGCATGGGCATAGACCGTGACCAGGCCATCATCATGCCGGATCAGAACTGTCTTGCCGTATTCCTTCAGCCCGTCACCTGAATAAATAACCACACCGTTTTCTGCCGCCTTGACAGGTGTGCCGGTGGGCATCGAAATATCGATACCGTCATTGCGCTTGCCGTTCTCACTCTTGGCAAACCCGGTGATGACCTGGCCGCGTGCCGGCCAGCGGAACTTGTCGATACCTGTTGCTGCCGGAGCAATCGAAGCCGTATCGCCCTGTGTTTTTGCTGCGACACTGTCGTCTGCTGCCTGAACCGGCGGTGTATAGACTTTGGGTGCCTGCGCCGGACGGACAGAAGCCGTTGATGACGGATCGAGCGTGTTGGCGCCTGCCCCTGGAATGGTCAGCGACTGTCCGATTCGGATATTGCTTCCGGTCAAATCATTGGCAGACTTCAGCGCATCGACGCTGACACCATGTCCCCGTGCAATCTTGCTAAGGCTGTCGCCACCCTTGACCACATAGATGCCGCTTCCGGTTTCGCCAGAGCTGGACGCCGTTTTGTCAGCCGCCTGGCTTGTCAGATCACTCCTGTCAGGGCTCCGCAGCGACGGCGCGCTTGGCAGCACTGCCACATCTCGGCCTGGTGAAGGAGCGGGCACTGGAAACCGGTCGTGCTTGACTTCACCGCGCATGCCGGAACCTGAATTGGAAGCACGTGTTTTCGGATTGTTGTCCGGCGCCGAAACCGGTGCCTGACGCGAGTAGACATAGACCGGGATCAGCAACTGCCTGCCGCTCGACACCCGCGAAGGGTCGGCTATATCGTTGGCTTTCATGATCTCGGAGGCAGGAACGCCGTAGCGCTTGGAAAGATTGTAGATGGTCTCGCCATCGCCAAGCGTGATCCGTGTAGCTCCGGTCGTCGTCCATCCTGCACCTTGCGGCGCGGATCCTGTAACGATCGGATCGGGGGCAAGAACCGGACCGGCATTCTGATAACGGGGGCTCACGGGCACGGTCGACGCGACCTGCTGTGGCCGGTCGGGGAACGCTTGGGCTTGAGGAGCCTGAGAACGGCCCATAGGCTCCAGCCCCGGCGCCGCAACTGTGCGCACCGGTTGCCGGACGGGCTGGCTGGCTGGCAATGAGTTACGAGCAACCGATGAGACCCGCTGCACTCCGGTGTTGGTCAGGTTCGATGAAGACGACGCCGCCCGAGCAACGGAACCGGGTATCGAGCCGGTCGCTGTCGGATCGTAGCTCTGCTGCGAAGACGCCCGGTAATCCCCGGGAAACGCCTGTGACACAGATGACGGAGCCTGCGGATAAGTGGTGTTCTGCTGATAGCTTGGAGCCTGCTGATAGCCGCCCTGCGGCGCCGCGGCGTTGCCAATGCTTGCCATCGGCGCAAGACGATCAGAAGCAGGCTGCGGGACGGATGCAGTTAGCAACTGATCCGTATTTCGGTAGGCAAAGCGATTTGCATCCGAGCTGCACGCGGCAGCCGAACTCGCCAAAAGCGCAACACCGAGCAAACGAGTTACCGATGTGCCGGAAACGACAGTCTGTCTGAGACGCATAACACTACCCAATCAACGCAAAACCAATAATGATGATTAAAGCGCGTTAGTGTTACTCATCAGTTAAGGATGCAAAATTCGTTGCGTTTTCTGCCGTTCTGCGCCTTACAAAGCGGCCGCGACACCTGGAATGAACGCCCGGTAGGGAACCTCAAAAAGGTCCTCCCGTTCAAATCGGCTGCCTATTTTGCTCAGCCGCGCCATTATCGTTCCACCATCGTCCCGAAGGAGCGGCGCAAGCATGATCCCGCCTGTTGCCAGCCGGTCTACGAACTGACGCGGCATCCCATCAAAAGCACAGGTTGCTATGATACGGTCAAAATTGCCCTCCCCGTTCATCCCCTTCAGACCATCGGCCTGGCGCGACACGATGTTGCCGAGCCCCAGATGCGCAAACCGCTGTTGGGCAAGTTGGACAAGTGTCTTGTAGCGGTCGACGGTCACCACCCGCTCGGCCAACCGCGCAGTCACAGCAGCCAGGAAACCGCTGCCCGTACCCAGGTCGAGAACCCGCTGGCCCGGCTCGATGGACAGCGCCGAGATCAGCCGCGCGATGAGATCGGCGCTTTCGGCAAATCCTCCGCAGTCAATCGGTACCAACCGGTCCTGATAAGCTGCATCGGCATAGGCTGCTGACAGAAACACTGTGCGTGGCGTTTGCTCAAGTGCCGTCAGTAACGCCTTGTCGGCCAGACCTTCTGCCCTCAAACGCAGGAACAGTCCGGCGAACCCCTCCTTCTCCGCCAGCCGCACATTCATCACTCAGTCTTTCAGCGCTTTGGCGATCTGGTCCTGAACCGCATGATTGGTCAGATCAAGCTTCAGCGGCGTAACAGACACATAGCCATTGGATATCGCCTTGATGTCGCTGTTGGCTTCGGGGGAAAAGTCGCGGCGGCCAAACTTCAGCCAGAAATAGGGAAATCCACGTCCGTCCTTGCGTTCCTCGATCGACAGCCCATGCGTCATCTGGCCCTGATCAGTTACGACCACACCCTTCACCTCCTCGGCGGCGCAATTGGGGAAATTGACATTGAGCAGTGTACCGGCAGGCAGGTTGATCTCGACAAGCTTCTTCAGCAAGTCCGGCGCCAGCGTTTCGACCACATCCCAGGGCAGGATCCTGCCCTCATTGTAGGCCTGGCTTATGGCGATCGATCTGACACCGAGCAGCGTCCCCTCGATGGCACCGGCAACGGTTCCCGAATAGGTCACGTCATCAGCAACATTCTGACCAGCATTAACGCCGGACAGGACGAGATCAGGTTTCTCGTCCATCAGGCTTTTGATTGCCATGATGACACAGTCAGTCGGCGTGCCCCGAAGCGCATAGGTCTTGTCGCGCACCTTGCGCAGCCTCAGTGGCTCGGACAGCGTCAATGAATGCGCCAGGCCGCTCTGGTCGGTTTCGGGCGCAACGATCCAGATATCATCCGACAGTGACCGTGCAATGCGCTCAAGCACCTCAAGTCCCTCGGCGTGAATACCGTCGTCATTGGTGATGAGTATCCGCATGGTCTGCTCCCCGGGAATAAATGGACTACGCCGATTTCTCGATCCTGGTGATCCCGCCCATATAGGGCCGGAGCACGTTTGGGACGGTAATCGTTCCGTCGGCGTTCTGATAATTTTCAATAACCGCAATAAGCGCCCGGCCGACTGCCACGCCTGAGCCGTTGAGCGTGTGCACAAAGCGCGTGGCCTTGTCGCCGGTCTTGCGGCAGCGCGCATTCATGCGCCGCGCCTGAAAATCGCCGCATACTGAACAGGAAGAAATTTCCCGGTATGCCTTCTGTCCCGGCAGCCACACCTCGATGTCATAGGTCTTGCGCGCACCAAAACCCATGTCCCCGGTGCACAACACGATGGTGCGGAAATGCAATCCCAGGCCTTTCAGCACGGCTTCTGCGCTGGCAGTCATCCGCTCATGTTCTTCAAGCGAGGTTTCCGGAGTGGTCACCGACACCAGTTCAACCTTGGTGAACTGGTGCTGGCGCAACATGCCGCGGGTGTCGCGGCCAGCAGAACCGGCTTCCGAGCGGAAGCAGGCGGTCTGCGCCACATAGCGCTTTGGCAGCGTTTCCTCGGGGAGGATTTCACCGGCAGCCATATAGGTCAGCGGAACTTCCGCTGTCGGAATCAGCCAGCGTCCGTCAGTGGTCTTGAAAAGCTCGTCGCCAAACTTGGGCAGCTTGTCAGTGCCATAGGCCGCTGCATCATTGACCATCAAGGGCGGATTGATTTCAGTGTAACCGTGCTCGCCGGTGTGAAGATCAAGCATGTACTGGCCAAGCGCCCGCTCAAGCCGCGCAAGTCCGCTTGAAAGAATGGTAAACCGTGCGCCCGACATTTTTGCCGCACGCTCGAAATCCATCATGCCCAGAGCTTCGCCGAGCTCGAAATGCTCTTTTGTTTCAAAGCCAAGATCAGGCTTTTCTCCCGACACGCGAACTTCGACATTGTCGCTTTCGTCAGCCCCCACCGGAACATCTTCAAGCGGAATGTTGGGCAGCACGGACAAGGCATGCTTGAGCTGTTCATCAAGCTCGCGCTCTTTTGCCTCGCCGGCCTGCAACTCGTTCTTGATCGTCGCCACTTCGGCTTTCAGACTGTCGGCCGTGGCCTGGTCCTTGGACGCCATCGCCTTGCCGATTTCCTTGGACGCTGCATTGCGGCGTTCCTGCAGCGCCTGCAACGCGCCCACATGGCTGCGGCGGGCTTCATCCAGCGCAATCAGTTGTTCTGACTGGGCGCCGGCGCCGCGCTTGGCCAGCGCCGCATCGAGAGCTTCGGGGTTTTCGCGTATCCATTTGATGTCAAGCATGGCAGGTTCCGGTACTCGATTGGCAGCGCCAAACCCGCAACCGTGCCGTCAGACGGCACGGCACAACATCAATCCGGAGCTCAGGCGTCCCCTTCGGGATCAGAGGCTGCCGCCGATGCTTCATCGGCTTCCGCCATGGCCGCTCTCGCGGCGCGCTGGCGCTCCACGAGTCGGGCGCAATAGATGGCAATCTCGTAAAGAAGGATGGTAGGCAGCGCAAGCCCGATCTGGGAGACCGGATCCGGCGGCGTCAGGATGGCCGCTGCGATAAAGGCTGCGACGATGGCGTATTTCCGCTTTTCGGCCAGTCCCTTGCTGCTCACAAGTCCGACACGCGCCAGCAGCGTGGTCACCACCGGCAACTGGAACACCAGTCCGAAGGCAAAGATCAGTGTCATGATCAGCCCGAGATATTCGGACACCTTGGGCAGAAGGACGATTGAGGCTTCGCCCGCGCCGCCTGTCTGTTCCATCGCCAGGAAGAACCACATCACCATCGGCGTGAAGAAGAAATAAACCAGCGCCGCGCCGAGCAAAAACAGCAATGGCGAGGCAATCAGGAACGGCAGAAACGCGCCGCGCTCGTTTTTGTAAAGCCCCGGCGCCACGAACTTGTAGACCTGGGCCGCGATAACCGGGAACGCCAGCACCAGACCGCCAAACATGCCGATCTTGATCTGCGTGAAGAAGAACTCCTGCGGCGCGGTATAGATCAGCTCGATCTTGCGATCCGTCATTCCCGCCCAGTCGACTGCCCAGGTAAAAGGCTGAACCAGAAGGTTAAACAACGGCTTGGCGAATGCAAAACACAGCAGAAAAGCCAAGAAGAATGCACCAATCGCCCACATCAGGCGATTGCGCAACTCCAGCAGGTGAGCCAGCAGTGGCTGTGGCTTGTCGTCAATATTGTCGTCGGTCACGCCTGGCCCTCGCCTTTAGGTTTTTTGGCGCGAGGCGCACTTTTCGCTGGGGCCGGTTTTGCCGGTGCTTTTGCCTTGGACGTAGATGTCGCAGCTTTCACGGCAGATTTCGTTGCCGCAGTTTTCGGAGCAGCGGGCTTGGAAGCAGCCGCTGTCTTTGCCGCTGCGGGCTTGGCCTTTGCAGCCACGGTCGACTTGGCTTTGGTTGAAGCCGGCGCCTTGGCAGATTTTGCGTCAGTTGGTTTGGCCACTGGCTTGTTCGCAGCAGATGGCTTGGCTGCTGATTTGTCCGAAGCCTCTCCAACCTTTGCCGCAGGTGCTTCCGTCTTGAACGCAGGCGGACCGTCCGCAAGCTTCATCGTCGGTTCGGGAGCTGTCATCTTCGGCGGCTCTGCAGCCGCCGAAGATGGAGTTTTGACTGATTTTTCCAGATCTGCCTTGATATCCTTTGCCGTACTCTTGAGCGGATTTACGGCATCGCGAATATTCTGCATTGGATTAAGCTTGCGGGCATCGTCAAACGTCTTCTTGACGTCGTCAAGTTCGGCTTCCCGCAACGCATCGTCGAACTGCCCGCGAAACTCGGAAGCCATGGCTCTGAGTTTCTTGGTAGTTCGCCCGAAGGCGCGCAGCATGGGTGGCAGGTCCTTGGGACCAACCACGACGATCAGCACAATGGCTACGACCAGAAGCTCTGGCCAACCGATGTCGAACATTCAGGCGTCTCCTCACCCGTCAGGGCAACGGGATTGGGATATCAGCTGCGATCCTTGGATTCTTCAGCCTTGCTATCGACCGTCTTGGTCTCGACTGTCTTGGTCTCAGGTGCGGTTTCGTCTTCACCCATACCCTTCTTGAAGCTTTTGATGCCCTTGGCAACATCGCCCATCAGTTCCGGGATCTTGCCGCGACCGAAAAGCAGCAGAACAACGACCAGAACGATCAGCCAATGCCAAATACTAAATGAACCCATGTTACTCTCCTGTATGCATTCCACCCTGATTTAGGGTGTTTATCCGTTTGATTCAAACACCAAAATGTCACGGGCGTTGACAGTGACTGAAACATCGCGGACGCCGACTCTCAATTGACCTGCGCGAATCCGCGCGTCAATCGGATTATCGCCACCCGCAACCACTACCGTCACCAACTCCTCCACCCCGAGAAATCTCCGCGCCACAATTCGTGCCGAAACGCCACAAGGCGTTTCCGTAACTTCCACGCCTGGAAGCCTTATGGCAATCGAGACGTTAGCACCATGGTTAAATCCTTTTGCCGCAATCGGGCCAAGCGGGGTCAAGGCGATTTCATCCTCAACCACGCTTTCGAACACATTGATTTCGGAGAAGAAACCCGCAGCAAAAAGACTGGCCGGCCGGTGATAAAGGTCTTCAGCCGTTCCCACCTGCTCAAGCACTCCGTCTTTGAGCAAGGCAATCCTGTCGCCCATGCGCATGGCTTCCTCGGCATCATGAGTGACCACGATGGCCGTTGCCCGCGCCTCACGCAAAATGGCGAGCGTTTCCGCTCTCACGCTGTCCTTCAGCCGAGAATCCAGGCCCGAAAACGGCTCATCCATCAACAGAACCGCAGGGCGTGGCGCCAGTGCACGGGCCAGCGCCACACGCTGCTGCTCGCCGCCTGACAGCGCATGCGGATAATTCTCGGCGTAATGAACCATGCCGACTCGATCCAGCGCAGCCAGCGCTTCACGCTTGGCGTCAGCTGAGGACAGTGCCGTCAATCCAAACCGGACATTGTCGAGGATTGTCAGGTGCGGGAAAAGTGCGAAGTCCTGAAACATCAGTCCGATACCGCGGCGTTCGGGCGGGAGGTTTACCCGTGGCCCGGCAATTTCGCGGTCATTGAGCAGCAATCGCCCGCTTCCCAAAGGCTCGATTCCGGCGGCGAGCCGCAAAAGCGTTGTTTTCCCCGACCCCGATGGCCCGAGCAGGCACAAGACCTCGCCCGGCTCCGCAGCCAGCGTAACGCCACGCAAGGTCGGCTCGTCACCATAGGCATGGTGAACGTCCTCAAACGCAAGCTTTGCTGCGAATGTAACGCCGGCCGTCCTGCGCGCGATTGCCGCTCTTGTCTGCTGTGTAACGATGGTCTGAACCCTTGTAGTCAGCATCACCTGGTCCGGAGCACTCCGGAGCCGGATGCTTAGTCCTCCGCTTCACCCATCGGTGTCAAGAGACCAAGCTCTTCCAAATCCAGTTGAGTGATCGGATCTTCGTCCTCACCAAACTCGTCGCCGGACGACGAAAGCGGTGGTTGAAAGTTCGATGGCACACGTCCGGAGAGCAGCCCTGCCCCCTTGAGTTCATCCATTCCGGGAAGATCGCGCAGGTCTTCAAGCCCGAAATGGTCGAGAAATGCCACGGTTGTCCCGTAGGTGACGGGACGCCCCGGTGACCGCCGTCTGCCACGCATGCGCACCCAGCCGGTTTCGAGCAATACATCAAGCGTTCCCTTGGATGTCGCAACGCCGCGGACATCCTCGATTTCCGCCCGCGTCACCGGCTGGTGATAGGCGATCGTCGACAGCACTTCCAGACCCGCACGTGACAATTTCCTGGCTTCTGTCTCATCGCGCCGGATCAGGAACCCCAGATCGGCGGCAGTCCTGAATGCCCAGGCATCGCCGACGCGGACCAGATTGATACCACGCGCCGCATAGCGTTCGGCCAAACGTTCCATCACCATCCGCACGGGCGTGTCATCAGGCAGTTTGCCCGAGATCAGTTTCTCCGCCACCGGTTCGCTGGACGCGAAGACCAGCGCCTCGGCAATGCGTTCAGCCTCATGCAGGGCTCGCTGCTTGAGCGCATCCAGAGCATCCGACCCCATGTCGTTCTCCTCTGCATCTGCCGCCAGGGCAAAAGCGGCAGTGTGACCCGGATCCATTGTCATGCTTTGCTCCCTGCGCTGATAGGCGCCTTCGGCGGAAGTCGCATGAAGATAGGCTGGAACACTCCGTCCTGCCGAATTTCCAACCGCCCTTCGCGAACCATCTCGAGACTGGCAGCAAAAGAGCTGGCGATCGCGGTTGTCCGCTCTTCCGGATCAGAAAGGTAGCGGATCAGATATTGTTCCAGCGCGGTCCAGTCCGTGAGCTCGCCAATCAGCCGGAAAAGGATCACCCGGGCATCGCTGAGCGACCAGACACGCCGGCGCGAGATCGTTACCTGCGTTATGGTCTGACGCTGTTTCTGGGCCGCATAGGCAGTCAGCAGGTCATAAAGTGTCGCGTCAAAACTGGAGGTCTTGTCGATCACCATCGGTTCAGGCGCGCCACGGGCGAATACATCGCGGCCCAGGCGGTTGCGATTGACCAGCCGTGTTGCGGCCTCCCGCATGGCTTCCAGCCGTTTGAGCCTGAAGGCAAGTTGTGCCGCCATTTCCTCGCCGCTCGGCTCATCGCCCTTGCGCCCCTGCGGAATCAACAATCGGGATTTGAGATAGGCGAGCCACGCCGCCATCACCAGATAGTCAGCTGCGAGCTCCAGCCGCAGCGCACGCGCCTTCTCGACGAAGAGCAGATATTGCTCGGCCAGCGCCAGAACCGAGATCCGTGCCAGATCCACACGCTGGGTGCGCGCCAGATGCAACAACAGATCGAGTGGGCCTTCGAAACCGGCGACATCTATCACCAGCGACGGATCGCCGGTGGCCCGGTCAGACTTGGCATCGTCCCACATCACGTCCATAGGCGTCTTGCCCTGTGGCGCCTTGCCAGCATTGCCAATGCTTTGACGGTTGTTGCTGCCCACTCCTGCCGCCTTTCAGATGCCTGGTTAGGAGGTTGCCATCAACCCCTCGAATTCTTCGCGCAATGCAGCCTCGTCGCTATCATCGGGAGCGCTGAAGGCGGTCATGACGTCTCTCGCACGACGCAAGCCATCACCCGAAAGGGCCGGAGTGGCGGAAGCCACGGCTTCCATTTCCGCCCGATTGCCATTGCAGTGCAATGTGACATCGCATCCTGCGGCAAAAATTGCACGGGTCCTTGTCGCGAAATCCCCAGAAAGCGCGTTCATCGACACATCATCAGACATCAACAATCCGTCAAATCCGATTTCAGTGCGAATAATGCCATCCACCACCCGGCACGACGTTGTTGCAGGATGATCCGCATCTATCGCGGTAAACACGACATGCGCCGACATTGCCATCGTTTCACCGGCCAGTGCCTTGAACGGCAGGAAATCCCGCACCGACAATTCCGCGTGGGATGCATCCACACGGGGCAATTCAAAATGCGTATCAGCCCCCGCGCGTCCGTGACCGGGAATGTGCTTGATCACCGGCAACATCCCTCCGGCCTTCAGCCCCTCCGACGCAGCCCGCCCAAGGACCGATACAATGTCAGGCGTGATGCCGTAGGCTCGGCTGCCAATCACCTCGTGCCCGCCCGGCGAAGGTACATCCAGCACGGGTAGACAATCAACATTGATCCCCAACGGGAGGAGATCGAACGCGTGCAGACGTGACATGATCCATGTCGCCCGCAAACCGGCTTCCGGACTGGCCAGATAAAGCGCGCCAAGATCCGCACCGGAAGGATATTGCGGCACCAACGGTGGTTTGAATCGCTGAACCCGTCCGCCCTCCTGATCGATCAAGACCGGTGCATCGGGCCTGCCGACGCTTTCGCGCAGACTGGCGGTCAGCGCCGCAACCTGGCTCAGACTTACGATGTTACGGCCGAAAAGGATAAATCCCCACGGCCTTGTATCGGCAAAAAACGATGCCTCGTCCGGGCTAAGTTCAGGCCCCGCGCATCCGAAAATAACTGCTTTTGATTCGCTCATGGCGCAATGGTAATCGAACCCCAGCGTTTTGACAGCAGGTCGTTACCTGATCTGCCAACAAGACTAGGCCGCACTCATCGTGCAGCCTCTCAATCCAACTCTCCATCATGTCAGCTATCAGCGCGACACGAAGCAACTGCCGCCAGCAGCCTTGTAGCGGCTGCACAGCGCGTTGGCCTGATCTCTCGAGCCGGCAGGGACGCGAACACGGTGGAAAACACCCTTGCCCGGGATGTCGGCGCGCTGGATGTCAACGCTCTGGCCACCCAGCACCGAGCTGTAGCGGCTTGACAATGTGCGCCAGGATGATTGGGCACCCTCCACTGTAGGTTGGGATGCGATCTGCATATAATACCCGCCCGGATTGGCGACAGGCGCAGCAGCAGCGGCAGGTACTGCTGCCGCCGGAGCAGATGCGACAGCGACGGGCTGAGGGGCGGCAGGCGTCGCGCTTGCAGCGGGTGCGGCCTCAACCCGGCCACCCTGCGTAACGGTGCCGACAACATTGACAGGTTGATCAGCCGGTCGACCCAGCGGAACAGGTGCATTGGAAACAGGTCTGATTGGCTGCGTGGTGACAACCCGAACCGGCGCAACGGTACCCTCTGTTACCGGCGTTTCGGTCTCTGCAGGTTGCTCCTGAACCGGCTCGACCGTTTCTGCGGCCGGTTGCTCCGCGGTCACGTCGCTCAGCGCCAGTTGCGTCGACGTATCGCTTTCCGGCTCGGAGGATACCAAGGTTTGTGGCGTTTCCACAGGGGCGGCGTCCTCCGGCTCTACGACTTCACGCGCCACGATGGACCCATCCGGTTTCACTATCATCGTGCGAACCTTGCGCGGTGAAACCACCGGCGCAGCGGAACCGTTTGTTGCGAGTTCCGGAGCCGATTCTTCCGCAGACAAACGTTCCTCGGATTTCTCCGAGAAATCCGAACGGCCCTCAAGCGGCAATATCTCAGGGTCCAGTGTCCGCTGGACGACATCCATCGGCTCTTCGGCTGAGTTCACCAGAGCTGGCTGTCCCGTCGAAGCCCCGGTTCCGCCAGCGACGCGATCGTAGACCGCCTTGTCCTGGTTGGGCACGGTGACGCCTCCGGGGTTTTCGGGAAGCACCTTTACCGGATCCTTGTCTGCGCGGATTATGCGTGGTCCACCATCAGTTGTCGCCTCGTCACCCGAGAGCACGCTCCAGCCGAATGCACCAACACCGGCAAGCAACGCAATCCCAAGAACAGCAACCGCCAGAACTGGACCGCGCGACCGGCTCTCTTCGCCACTGTGACCGACTGCCAACTCATCGTTGATATCATAATCACCGTTCGGATAGTCTCCGCCGTAGCCCTCGTCAAATGTGCGGTTGTTCCCATCGACGCCGACACCCAGCTCCCGCTCCAGTGCGATATATTCATCAGACGCTTCCTGCGCATGGTGTGTTGACGCACCACGGTTCCAGCCTTCCGCCGCCGCTAGCGTGACGCCTATGCCACCTGTCGTACCGTCATCGGAATGAGTGTCAGAGCGCTCGGAGATGTCGGCGAATTCCCGTTCGATCTCCGTATCGTAATCCGGTTCAACCAGCACGGGGTCGTCATGATGCAGGACAGGCACGTCAATATCGGCGACAACCTCGACCGTTTCATCAGCTTCCGAAATCAGGCCGGCATCAAAATAGTAGTCGGGCTCGTCTGACTGGGAACTGCCTTGATCCACACCGTGCTCGGACGTCCCAAAGCCGTCCAGCCAGTCGCCCTGTTCTGGTTCCGTAGCGCCGCTTACACGAAATGCGGCGCCTACAGATGGAACCGGAGAAGGGTCAAGTGCCGACTTCTCATCATCGACATCTGTGGCCAGATCCAGAAAGGCTGCGGACATCTCATCGTGGGAAATGGTCTGCTCTGATGCAGGGCTCGCCGACAGCCAGTCGGTGGTCTCCAGGACCTGTTCAGTCTGAAGATGGGTGGCAACCACCTCTACCGGTTCGACAAGATCCTCTTCAGCCTCATCGAAGCTGTCGGCCAGAAGCTGCTCCAGGTCGAAGTCAAGATCGTCGGGGGCATCTGTTCTATGCGCGGATGTGCTGACGGTACGTTCAGGCAGACCAAACATGTCGTCCAGTTCCTGATCAAGTTCCTCGGCGGCGGCCTCTTCGATACTGTCGAGCGACCAGCGATCCTCCACGACATTCGACACACTATCTGCCGGAGCCCTGTCAGCATCTGCCGGAGCACTGTCGGCGCTGCTCTCCGCATCATCGTCTATGGCCGCCAGCAATTCTTCGGCAGCTTCGTCAAAAACAGCGACATCGTCATCAAGACCACTGTCGTTCAGGGCATCGAGAGCAGTCTCGACCTCCAATTCGGCATCGCTGTCGGCGACATGGACGTGGTCGGCAGCGTCAATGTTTTCGCGGCTATCGCCCATCGCCACTTCGTGCTCGAAGACATCAAGCTCGGTCGACAGGTATTCCTCGAAATCCAGCGAAGACTCCTCGGCGTCGCTGACGGTCTCCATATCTGGCTGGTTATCGTCCGGGGCCTCCAATGCGTCACTGGCGGACACGCCGTTTTCCACCGGGCCGTTCTGTTGTACCGAAGGCAGCTCAAAACGTGCCATATCTGCAAACACATCGTCATCGAGCGCATCATCGTCGAGAACGTCGATCGCATCAGCGACCTGCGCAGCACCCGCTTCGGCAACTGGCGTCTGCGAGACGTCGAGAGCGGGTTCAAGATTTTGCTGGTTACCCTGGTTATCGGGTTCCGCCTCTTCAGGATCCGGGCCAGACGCAGCATCATCCGCATCCAGAGTCATCATCCAGTCGTCGTCGATACCGGTTTCATCTGCGGCACGACCGGGCTCACGATCAAAAGACGATTCGCTCTCAATAGCCTTGAGCAGCGCTCCGGACGACCGGCCCTCGACTGCCATGAAATCGAGTTCATCAAGCTCAGGCGTATCATCAACCGGATTTTCGATCCGTTCGTTGCTTAATTCGGGCTCCGAAGCTTCCGGCGAAATCTCGCCGGTCTCCAGATCAAAATCTATGTCGGCCAGCATCACATCGAGAGCCTCTTCGGCTTCGATGCTATCGATCTCATCGGAGGAAGGAGCCAACGGCACATCGAGCTCGCGCATCAATTCAGCCTCGAGATCAAATTCAGCAGAATCCGAAGATTCCTCCACCGCCGGCTTCACCTCGGATGGCCGCTCGTAACCGATTATCCTGGCAAGTTCTGCCAAGGGATCATCTATTTCGGAATCCGGGTGCGCGGACCGCGCGTTGCTTTCGAATTGATCAGCCATGCATCACTCACATACTCTCGCATACTCTACTGCCAGAGCATTGTGCGGAAAAGGTGACGTTTCAGCGCATTTCTTCCGGAGCATCGGTCCCTGTAATCTTAAGACCCGACTTCAACACCGACGCTACTGCGTACACCAATCCCAACCTGGCAATTGTTGATTGTCTATTTTTATCGTTAACAAACCGCAAACCGGGCTCATCGCGCCCTTTGTTCCAGTGCGCGTGCAGTAGACTTGCAAGCTCGTAGAGGTAAAACGCCACCCTGTGCGGCTCCTGTCCTGATGCCGCGGCTTCGATCATTCGCGGATATTCGCTGAGCTTGGCAATCAACGCCAGTTCACTCTCATGCGAGAGGTCCGACAGATCGGCCGATGCCAAAGCCTCGGGCGACAAATCCAGATCAGGGAATGTCTCCATGGCCTGCCGCATCACTGATGCGCACCGGGCATGAGCATACTGAACGTAAAAGACCGGATTGTCCTTGGAGTGCTCGGTGACCTTGGCGAAATCGAAATCGAGCGATTCAGAGCTCTTGCGGTAAAGCATCATGAAGCGAACCGAATCCACGCCCACTTCATCAACAACGTCGCGCAGCGTTATAAAGTCGCCCGAACGCTTTGACATCCTGACCGGCTCACCGTCGCGATAGATTTTGACGAGCTGGCACAACAGCACCGTCAACTTTGCTTCACCCGCCGAAACGGCCTTGGCAACCGCTTCGAGTCGTTTGATGTAACCACCATGGTCGGCTCCGAGCACATAGATCATCTCGGAGAAACTACGTTCGAACTTATCGCGGAAATAGGCAACATCTGCTGCGAAATAGGTGTAGCTGCCGTCGGACTTGATCAGCGGGCGGTCGATGTCGTCACCAACGTCGGTGGACCGGAACAGGGTTTGTTCGCGGTCTTCCCAGTCTTCCGGCAACTGGCCCTTGGGTGGCGGCAGCTTGCCCTTGTAGACGTGCCCTTTGAAGGTCAGGTCATTGATCGCATGCCGGATTCGTTCCGCCCCGTTGGCGTGCAGGCTGCGCTCGGAAAAGAACACATCGTGCTCGACGTTGAGTGCTTTCAGATCCGCCCGGATCATCGCCATCATCGCAACAATAGTACGTTCCTTGATGATGGCTGAGCGGTCGGCCTCGGCCATCACCCTGAGCGCGGTCCCGAATTCATCTGCCAAAGACTGCCCGACAGGCACAAGATAGTCACCCGGATAAAGACCGGCAGGTATCTCGCCGATATCTTCGCCCAGCGCTTCGCGGTATCTCAGATATGCCGAATTCGCCAGCACATCGATCTGTGATCCGGCGTCGTTGATGTAATACTCCTTGGTCACCTGATAACCGGCGAATCCCATCAGGTTTGCCAGAGCATCGCCGACCACGGCGCCACGGCAATGCCCGACATGCATCGGCCCCGTCGGGTTGGCGGAAACGTATTCGACATTGACCTTTCGGTCCGCGCCCAATGTGGAGCGGCCGAATTCAATGCCGTCTCGAATGATGACTTTCGCCAGCCGTTGCCAGAAGGCCGGCGTCAACCGGAAATTCAGAAATCCCGGACCGGCAACAGACGTCTCCAGAACGTCGGTATCTTCGGCGAATTGCGCGGCGATCAAGTCGGCCAGAGCCCGCGGATTCATACCCAGAGGCTTTGCCAGAACCATCGCTGCATTGGTTGAGATATCACCGTGTGCGGCATCGCGCGGCGGTTCCACCGCCAGTCGTTCAAATCCGACCTCGCCACCTTTTTCTTGCACGACATCAAGTGCTTGCACAGCAAGCTTGATTCTATTTTCAAAGTCCTTGAATACATTCATGGCAAAAGTCCGGATATGACGGGAAAACACGGAGCAAAACCAGCGTTCGCTCAAGTGAGCGCTGCCTATCGCAAATCCGGCGTATGGTCAAACAAACGGCGGTGGGCTGCCACCGCGTAAGTGTCTGTCATGCCGGCCAGATAGTCTCTGACCTTGCGCGCCCGAAACTCAACCGGCAGGTCTTCAATCCCCGCATGGCTGTGCTTGTCGCCCATGGCAGAAGGATCCGCCATGAAGGCGCCAAACAGGTCACGAACAATCCGGGTCGCGGACGCCCTCACCCGCATCACATCTGGATGCCTGTACAGATGGCGGTACAGGAACGCCTTGATGTGGCGATCAGCCTCGACGAACTCTTCGGAAAAGTGCGCCATTGTACGACCCGCATGGCGAACATCATCGGCTGATTGCGGCTTGATCGCCTGGATGTTCGCCTGTGCAACGCTGATCACGTCCTCGACCATCCTGGTAATCTGCCGTCGCATGACCTCGTGGATCAACCGCGGCTCTTCCAGACCGGGATATCGCTCCCGAACTTCGGCAAGCAACCGGGAGATAAGTGGCAGCTCCTCCAGCATCTCAAGCGTTATCAACCCCGAGCGCAAACCGTCATCTATGTCATGGGTGTTGTAGGCAATGTCATCGGCAATTGCGGCAACCTGGGATTCCAGGCTTGAACGGGTGGCAAGCCACAAATCGTGGACAGCATTGTAAAGCGCGATTGGTTCAGGCACCGGTTTGCCGCCCTCCACGATCAGCGGGCCATTGTGCTTGACCAAACCCTCAAGTGTTTCCCATGTCAGATTGAGTCCGTCGAAATCAGCATAGCGCTGCTCGAGTTTCGTGACGATGCGAAGCGACTGGGCATTGTGATCGAAGCCACCGGCCCCCGCCATCAGCTCGTCCAGCGCCTCTTCCCCGGTATGACCGAACGGCGTGTGCCCGAAATCATGCACTAGCGCCACGCCTTCAGCCAGATCTTCATCCAGCTTCAGTGCCCGCGCCAGAGCGCGCGCGATCTGCGCCACTTCGATGGTATGGGTAAGCCTGGTGCGATAATGATCACCTTCGTGAGCGACAAATACCTGCGTCTTGTGCTTCAGTCGCCGGAAAGCGGTTGTGTGAATGATCCGGTCACGGTCGCGCTGAAACTCGGATCTTGTCGGGCTGACAGGTTCCACAACCAGCCGCCCGCGGCTTGACCACGGATCCACCGCCCATGGCGCCCGTGTCCCGGTTCCAAACCCCAGCTGTTTTGTGTCAATTTCCATGCCTATCCCGTCAACAGGCGCCAACCAGTGTCCGACTCAATTCGTCCAAGCCCCGACTCACCACGTTCAACCATTGACGTGGGGCCAGCGCCTTCATACCTATACAACAAGTGATTTGAAACACGTCTCTTCCGGACCTTGACCCCGGCAAGGAGGTACTATGACTGAAACCACATCTGTAACGCTCTCCGATTCAGCTGCGCGCCGAATCAAGGAGATCGTGTCCGCCGAGACTGGCAAATCCGCACTCCGCGTCTCTGTCGAAGGCGGCGGCTGCTCCGGCTTTTCCTACAAGTTCGATCTCGCAGACCAAGCCGATGACGATGACATCGTGCTTGAAAAGAACGACGCGCGGGTGCTGATCGACCAGGTCTCTCTTGTCTACATGGCCGGATCGGAAATCGATTTTGTCGATAATCTGATGGGCCAGGCATTTCAGATCAGGAATCCCAACGCGGTTGCATCCTGCGGCTGCGGCACCAGCTTTTCAGTTTGACCGGCCCGTCTTATCCGCGCCAGAGCGGATCGCTTGCCAAAGGATGCACGCCTTGAAAATCGCCACATTTAACATCAATGGCGTCAAGGCGCGGATAGACAACCTTCAGGCCTGGCTCAAGGAAAGCGACCCCGATATTGCCTGCTTGCAGGAGGTCAAGTCGGTGGACGAAGGGTTTCCCCGGCTGGAAATAGAGGCACTGGGTTATCACGTTGAAACCCATGGCCAAAAGGGGTTCAACGGCGTAGCAATCCTGTCCAAGCAGAGCCCGGACGAAGTCAACCGTGGCTTGCCGGGTGACGATACTGACGAACAGGCGCGTTTTATCGAGGCCGTGTTCTCGACCGAGAAGGGCGTCCTGCGCGTGGTGTCACTCTATCTGCCCAACGGCAATCCAGTCGACACACCGAAATTTTCCTACAAACTGTCCTGGATGGAGCGGCTGGAAGCCTTTGCTGCTGACCGCCTGGCATTTGAGGAACCGCTGGTTCTTGCCGGTGATTACAATGTCATACCCGAGCCTGTGGATTGCCATGATCCGAAGGTCTGGGAAGGGGACGCACTGTTCCGCCCGGAATCGCGTAACGCCTTCAGAAGGCTCGAAAACCTGGGCTTCACCGATGCCTTGCGTTCGGTCAACGACCAACCCGAAACCTACACGTTCTGGGACTATCAGGCCGGTGCCTGGCCCAAGAACAACGGCATTCGCATCGACCATCTGATGCTGTCGCCTGAAGCCGCTAACATCCTGCAATCCGCCACGGTCGAAAAACATGTTCGGGGATGGGAGAAGCCATCGGACCATGTCCCCGTGGCTATTTCGCTCGCTGCCTGATCCAAGATTACAGACGCGCACTCTGAGCTCCCGCCGCCTTGCAAACCTTGTCAATCGGCCGGAATAGGCGCATCATAATGCGATGAAACGCGCGCTGACACGGCAATTGGCCTTGGGCATCGGTTTTGTGACCGTTGCATGGCTTTTCGCGGCCCCCGCATTCGCGGGCCAGGATTGTGAATGCCTCGGCAACGGAAAACGGGTTAAGGAAGGCAGCGTCATCTGTCTGCAGGTTGGCTCATCCCAACGCTATCTCGCCCGGTGCGAACGCAACCTCAACAACACAAGCTGGAAGAAAATCACCGACGGCTGCCCGATGTCCCAACTCTCGCCATGGACGGCAAAAAGGGCGGCCCTCATACAAGGTTGACCGCCCTCATTTCATATTCCGTTAAGGATTGATTTGGTGCGCTTTATTCGACACGCCAGCCATACCGGCGGGGTTGTCAGTTCAACCCTTTAGCCAGCATATCCTGCGCCAGAGCGATGGCTGTACGACGGTCGGCCTCACCTGCCAACGAAAATGCCCGCTCCTGCATAGCCCGGATCCACACCTTGTCAGATACAGTTGAACGATCAAGCGCGGTTGTCATGAAGGCCAGACCACGCACCGTCTGTCCCTCTTCAAAGACCACATTGCCAAGAACCGCAGAAGCGGCAGGATGTCCACTGACCCGGGCCCGGTTCAACCACTTCTTGGCCTGCTGAATGTCATTGGCGCCGCCCTCGCCTTCCAAAATCATACGTCCGAGGCGATATTGGGCTTCGGGCACACCGAAGGCCGATGCGGCTTGAAAATAGAGTTGCCGCGCCGCGCCGAGGTTGGCCTCAACCGGGCTGCCGGGGATGCCTTTCTGGTAATAGGTCGCAAGCGACAAAAGCGCATTGACGAAGTAACCCGTATCCTGCGAGCCCGGCTCCACACCCTGGCGTGCAATATCATCATAGATCTTGAATGCTTCGTAATCGTTTTCGATCACGCCGTCGCCATAAGCATACATATTCGCAAGCGCCCAGCGTGCGCCGGGATGGCCCTTTTCCGCAGCGTATTTGTAAGCCTCGACGGCTTCGTCCTTACGGCCTTTCTTGTACGCCGAAAACCCGAATCGGAAAAGGTCGAAAGGCCCCGACTCGCGCGTCACACCGGCATTGGGATCCAACGCCATCGCCGGCGCGCCCAAGCCAATGGCTACAGCGAGTACAACACCAAAAAGACCCGTCCGGGTAAGCCTAGATGTCTGCATAGCAGTGCTTTTCTTTCGCTCCGCCCGGATGAGTGACTGCGCCGTACCGCGCTGACCCCACCGTCTGGGCGTATTTCCACAGCGCGCCCGATGCATAATCGGTTTCTCGCGCCATCCATTTTTCCCTGCGTGCGGCCAGTTCCCCATCGGAAAGCTGCACATTCAATGTACCGGCGACGGCATCGATCTCGATGATGTCGCCATCCTGAAGCAGGCCGATCGGCCCGCCTTCCGCTGCTTCCGGCCCAACGTGACCGATACAAAATCCGCGTGTCGCGCCGGAGAACCGGCCGTCGGTGATCAGCGCAACCTTGTCGCCCATTCCCTGGCCATAAAGCGCCGCGGTGGTGGACAGCATCTCGCGCATTCCAGGGCCGCCCTTGGGGCCCTCATATCGGATCACCAGAACTTCACCCTCTTTGTAATCCCGATTTGTGACCGCATTGAAGCAATCTTCCTCAGAATCGAAACAGCGCGCCGGTCCGGCAAATTTCAGCTTCGCCATGCCAGCCACTTTAACAATGGCTCCGTCTTCCGCCAGATTGCCTTTCAGGCCGACGACACCGCCGGTCTTAGTGATCGGCTTGTTGGCTGGAAGCACCACATCCTGCTGGTCGTTCCAGCGGACATGTTCCATGTTTTCAGCCAGGGTCCGGCCCGTTACCGTCATGCAATCACCATGCAGATAGCCGTGCTCGAGCATGGTCTTCATCAGCACCGGAATGCCACCGGCCTCAAACATGTCCTTGGCGACATATTTTCCGCCAGGTTTCAGGTTGGCAATATAAGGGGTCCGTTCAAAAATCTTGGCGACATCGAAGAGATCAAACTCGATACCGCACTCATGTGCGATCGCTGGCAGGTGCAGGGCCGCATTGGTCGAACCGCCGGTGGCCGAGACCACGGCAGCGGCGTTTTCAAGCGCCTTTCGTGTGACGATGTCACGGGGGCGGATCTGCTTGGCGATCAACTCCATCACCTTTTCGCCCGCTGCGTAGCAAAACTTGTCACGCATCTCATAGGGTGCAGGTGCTCCGCATGAATAAGGCAGCGCCAGGCCGATCGCTTCAGCAACGGTTGCCATCGTATTGGCGGTGAACTGC
Organism: Hoeflea sp.; assembly: GCA_051251555.1. Taxonomy (GTDB): domain Bacteria; phylum Pseudomonadota; class Alphaproteobacteria; order Rhizobiales; family Rhizobiaceae; genus Hoeflea. The sequence goes on along the minus strand of JBPOEW010000004.1, from coordinate 199,625 downwards.
GCTCCGCACGAACCTGCCGAAGGACACGCAGCCTGCTCGATTTCAAGAAGATCTTCGTCCGACATATCGCCGACCGAATGCTGACCTACGGCCTCGAACACGTCCTGAATTGTAATTTGCCGGCCGCGAAAATTGCCCGGAAGAATTGAGCCGCCATATATGAATATCGATGGCACATTGAGCCGCACCATGGACATCATCATGCCCGGCAACGATTTGTCACAGCCGGCAAGCCCGACGATCGCGTCGTAACAGTGTCCGCGCATCGTCAGCTCGACCGAGTCCGCAATCAGGTCACGGCTGGCAAGCGATGCCTTCATGCCCTGATGTCCCATGGCTATGCCATCGGTCACGGTAATGGTGCAGAACTCGCGAGGGGTGCCCTTGGCCGAGGCAACTCCCTTTTTGACAACTTGTGCCTGACGCATCAGCGAGATGTTGCAAGGTGCGGCTTCATTCCAGCACGAAGCCACGCCGACCAGCGGCTGGGCAATTTCCTCACTCGATAATCCCATAGCGTAAAGAAAAGACCGGTGCGGTGCCCGTGTCGGTCCAACCGTCGTGTAACGGCTTGGTAGCTTGGATTTGTCGAACGTAGTGTTTGTCATCTGATCCTCAGACGCGTCATGATCCCAATTGACCAAGGCGCGGGGCCGAATTGAGTCTCTTGGGTGCGCTCCGTTTGTGGCGGGATATGGGCACTAAAAGCCATGCAGATTTCATAGCAGATGGAATTGAAAAAAGTGTTGCTGAATCGTCACATTTCGTGATGTCATTGTTCGTTATCCCGATAATCGTGAGCTTTGCAGGCAAAGTGTTTTTGTTTTCAGTAGTGACGTCCCAAACAAAAACCCCGCCACAATGGGCGGGGTTCAATGGCTTCGCCATTTAAAGATAAATCAGAACTTGACCTTGAGCGAACCTGAGACTGCAGCAACAAGGTCATTGCCATAATTATATGAAATCCGAGCATCCGAAGACGAACCCGAGGTGAGAACACCAAGCGCTCCGCCCAGCCTGATCTCCACATTCTCCTTCGGGGTGAATGAGCCACCAGCCGCAATGGTCCATGTGTCAGTCTGGGTTCCGACCGTCGTCGCGGTTCCGCGGTCCCAAGTCAGGGCAACAAGGCCGGAAACATTATCATTGAACTTGTGGCCAACACCACCCGTGACAGTCCAGCCGTCGCGATAGAAGAGATCAAGCGAAGTCACCTCATTTGCGGCCCCTGAAGAGCATCCGAGAGCGACGGTCGAAGTAGGACAAAGCGCGATTGACTGGAGCACGCTCCAATCGACCCATTTGATTGAACCAAAGGCCAGCCAGCCAGGAGCAATACCCGACTGCACCTTGATTTCAAAAGCCTGCGGCATGGTCGCTGAACCAAAAATCGGGGTCACTGCACCACCCAACGGGGCCGGTGCGAATGGGTTCTGAGTGAGATCAAGCACTCCGGAGATGCTATTCAGTTGCACTTCCGAATAATATACCGCGCTGGCTCTAAAAGCTATTTCCGGGATTTCATAGGCCAGGCCTGTACGCCATCCAATGCCTGAATCTTCCAGATTCACCCGACCAATGCCGGTGCCAAATGCAGCGGGAATAACCGCAGTAAGACGTTCCTTAAAGCCGCTGATTTCCAGGTGTGAAATACCGCCAATAACCCTGAGCTGGCCTTTGCCTGCCTGGAACTTTACAGAGCAGGTTGCTGCATAACCATCGGACCCGATATCCGTTTCAGTGTTCGAATTGGCACCCGCCCAGTTGCGTCCAGGGTTGGAATGGGCACCGTAAGGCTGGCTATAGTCCGCCATGCAATCCACATATTCACCGATGCCAACTTTCGCGCCGAGACGCGGCACCAAATAGGACTCAGTATCCTTCACCCCGTTGGCCGGACCGCCGGGCGTACCGTCAGCTGCATTGTTGTCGACCACATTGTTAAGTTTGCGCTGCGGCATCACGTAAGTACCCACCGCCTCCGTCGCAAATCGGGATGAGTCAAACAACAGGTCAATGTTATACCCGCCACGCTCAAGGCCACCCGCCTGCGCAGCAGACACGAACGCCACACTTGCTGCCATAGCAACCATTGCTGACTTTAAAGTTCCGCGATTCATAAAAACCCTCCAGGACGCAAAAGCTTACGATGGGCGTATTAGGTAAGGTATTCAGCTGATTGTAAACAGCTCAGCGAGTCACAACCCGGCAACAATCGTGCCGAACCTACAATGAAAGCTGCAAAAACCGGCTATTTTTTATCCGAGCTCGTCAATTTCCATGACGCAAAAACGTTACATGGCCGAAAATGTCATCAAATTGGACTGCAGACACATATTTGTTGCATTTGCGCCACAATTGGCTTGATTTCAACCACAAAGCCCAAAACGTGTATCCGGGCCACCAAAAGCTGAAAAGGCGGCCCGATTGACGAGCCGCCTTATCACCAGAGACAACTTTCTTGCCGAATCAGCCAGCCTGTTTCAGACGTTCGACAGCAGCAGTCAACTTCTCCATTTGATCAGTCAGACCAACAAGCTTTTCGCGTTCCGCCTCGACGATTTCCGGCTTGGCGTTGGCAACAAATTTCTCGTTGGCCAACTTGCGTTCGATTTTTTCCACGTCATCTGCCACCTTCGATCGCGCTTTCTCGAGCCGGGCCTTTTCCGCTGTCAAGTCAATAAGATCGCCCAGCGGCAGACAGGCCGTGGCCTCCCCCACCACAATCTGCGCCGACCCGGCAGGCACGGCACTTTGCAGCACAATGTCCGTAACACGGGCCAGTTGCTTGATGGCAAGATCGTGGCGAAGCAGTCTTTCCTGCGTAGTCTCATTGGTACCAACAATAACCAAAGCAGCTTTCGCCGATGGCGGCACATTCATTTCCGCGCGCACTGAACGCAGGCCCGAAACCAGATCAATCAACCAGTTGATCTCCGACGCTGCCGCCTCATCGTCAAACACCGGCTGTGGCCACGCAGCATGGCAGGCAAGCCCCGCCCCGCTTCCTGCCAGATGCTCAAACAGTTCTTCCGTCATGAACGGCATGAACGGATGAAGCAATTTTACCGCTTCGGTCAAAACATGCGCAGCGCAGGCACGCACTTCGACCTTAGCGGCTTCGTCCTCGCCGTTGAACACCGGCTTGAGCAATTCCAGGTACCAGTCGCACACCTGATTCCAGACAAACCGGTACAGCGCACTCGAAGCTTCATTGAACTTGTAAGCCTCGATAGCGGCCTTCACTTCTTTCGATGTCCGGCTCAGTTCAGTCAGAATCCAGCGGTTGATCGTCAGCTTGGCCGACGATGGATCGAACGCGGGATCCAGTACTGCGCCATTCATGTCTGCAAATCGTGCGGCATTCCAAAGCTTGGTCCCGAAATTACGGTAACCGGCAATCCGGGAAGGATCGAGTTTCACGTCGCGACCCTGCGCCGCCATGATCGCCAGTGTGAACCGAAGTGCATCTGCGCCGTATTCATCAATCAGTTCCAGAGGATCGATGACATTTCCCTTGGACTTGGACATCTTGGCACCGTCCTTGTCGCGGACCAGCGCATGAACATAGACCGTATGAAACGGCTCCTCCTTCATGAAATGAAGCCCCATCATCATCATCCGGGCGACCCAGAAGAAGATGATATCAAAGCCGGTCACCAGAACATCGGTCTGATAATACCGCGCAAGCTCCGGCGTCTGGTCGGGCCAGCCAAGCGTCGAGAACGGCCACAACGCGGAAGAGAACCAAGTGTCGAGCACATCCTCGTCTCGGGTCAGGATTTCGCCGGGCTGGAAATTCTCAAGCTTCTCCTCGACCCAGGCCTTCCAGGGGCCTTCATGGGCAATATAATGCTGGATCGCTGCCTCGAGCGCTGTCTCTTCGTCCTGTTCGACAAATACCTGTCCGTCTGGCCCATACCAGGCGGGTATCTGGTGTCCCCACCACAATTGCCGGGAAATGCACCAGGGCTGAATGTTCTCCATCCAGTCGAAATAGGTCTTTTCCCAGTTTTTCGGCACGAAATTGGTTCGCCCCTCGCGAACGCTCTCGATCGCAGGCTTGGCCATTTCGGCCGCATTGACATACCACTGGTCTGTCAGGAACGGCTCAATCGGTACGCCGCCGCGATCACCATGCGGCACCATGTGGGTATGCGGCTCGATGTGATCGAGAAGCCCCAGCTCGTCCATCTTGGCAACAACTTCCTTGCGCGCGGCAAACCGCTCCATGCCATCGAGTTCTTCAATCACCTCGATCAGCTTGCCTTGAACCGACAGGCCATCGAGAAAGTCTTCGTTCTCCTTGAGCACCATACGGCCGTCGGTGGTCAATATGTTGATGGCCTTCAGCTGATGCCGCTTGCCAAGCTCGAAATCGTTGAAGTCATGCGCTGGCGTGATCTTGACGGCACCCGACCCGGCCGCCTCATCCGCGTAGTCATCGCCGACAATCTTGATCCGGCGTCCAACCATCGGCAGGACAACGTGCTTGCCGATCAGGTCCTCGTAGCGGCTGTCCTCGGGATTGACCGCCACAGCCGTATCCCCAAGCATGGTCTCGGGCCGCGTGGTCGCGACTATGATGTAATCCCGGGTCTCGTAAGTGTGGGTGTCGGAATCCTCGTTATAAGACACCGGATGCTCGTAGGTCACACCATCGGCCAATGGATAGCGGAAATGCCAAAGATGGCCCTGCACTTCGACCTGCTCGACCTCGAGGTCGGAAATCGCCGTCAGCAGCTTCGGATCCCAGTTGACCAGACGCTTGTCCTTGTAAATCAGGCCTTCCTTGTAGAGACTGACAAACACTTCCAGCACGGCACGTGAAAGCCCCTCGTCCATCGTGAACCGCTCTCGCGACCAGTCACACGAGGCGCCAAGCCGCTTGAGCTGGTTGAAGATCATGCCACCGGATTGATCTTTCCATTCCCAGATCTTTTCGATAAACGCTTCGCGACCGATTTCCCGGCGATCTATCTGCTGTTCAGCCAGTTGCCGCTCAACCACCATCTGGGTAGCGATGCCGGCATGATCCATGCCCGGCTGCCACAACACGTTCTGCCCAAGCATCCGGTGATACCGCACCAGAATATCCTGCAGCGTATTGTTGAGCGCGTGGCCCATATGCAGTGAACCGGTCACGTTTGGCGGCGGGATCACGATGCAAAACGAATCCTGCTCTGGCTGAGCGCCAGCACCAGCGGCGAATGCATTTGCCTCTGCCCAGCGCTTGGCAATTTTGGGCTCGACGGCCTCGGCATTGTAGGTTTTTTCAAGCATTATCGGGTAACCGTTCGCATCTGAAGGGACAGGATTGGCATAAACCGGAACGAATTGGTGGAGTCAACACGACCCGCACCTGACACGAGACATCGCAAGCGAGCGCCACACAAGCCGGCATCAAGCCGTGCATCGTTACCACACCGCAGTGTAGACAGTAGCCAAGCCATATCATTGTTCTGGATCAATAACGCGGTCAAATCGATATCGGTTCCAGGCCACCCGGTGCCGAGCTGGCCTTTTTCCAGATCCCCGACCGCAAAACGGAGTTTGCGGCACCCCGCAGCCGTTTAAACGACAAAAACAGTGCGCAGTAGCATCCAACGGCTGCTGCGACACCAAGGACCTGCTCCGGCGAAGGTTATTTACCGGCGATTGCCGCGCGAGACGCGTTCAATCTCTTCCCGCACAAGCCGCTCAACCAATGTTGGCAGATTGTCGTCAAGCCATTGCGTCAGCATCGGCCGCAGCATCTCTTCGGCGATCTCGTCAAAAGAACGCCGCTGTCCGGCGGCAATCGCGGCATCAAGCTCCCCGAATGCAGCGGCAACCTTTTCGCCGGTTTGCAGGGACACCAGCTGGCTTCCGCTTTGAACATCAGTCTCGGCTTCCAGAGGCCCGGAAGACACTTGCGCGGTTTCAGGCTCGGATTGCTGTTCAACCGGCTCGTCCACCTGCGACTCTTCAACTACAGGCTCTTTACCGGCCACAACCGCTGCCACTGCCGCTGCCGCCTGAACCGGTTCATCGGAGGTCAATGCCTCCCGAAGTCTCTCGGCGGCCATGTCCACAAAGCCCGGCTCGCTATCGGAAGCATCGGTGGCAGCGACTGGAGTCGCCTGGTCCTCGAAATGTATGTCCGGAGTGGCTCTTGCACGTGCTGCGACATCGGCCAATGAAACCGGCTGCGCAACGGCTGCATCATTCGCTGCGGTCCGCTGGCTTTCAGCTTCCTGTTCCGCATAATCAGCGTCGATACGCTCTTCATCGGCCTCATGCGGCACGAATGCTTCGCTAGTGCCAATCGAATGGCCATCTGGTTCAGGCTCGTTGTTTTCAATGATCCTGCGAATGGAAGCCAAGATTTCTTCCATTGAAGGTTCGCGCTGTGCGCCGGCCTGTCCCATGAATACGCTCCGTTACTCTCGTCGCCAGGCTCATGCCAACCGGCGAATCACTCAACCAGTCTACGGCATAGCTTTTGATTTGAGAATCGCACCTTTTGAAGCTTCACCATTCATACACAGGAATTCACGTCGAGCGGCAAACCTCACGCGCGCTGGGTACGCGTCCTCAACGACCGTCGAGAGTGCGCAGACCAAACCAGCGGTCCTTGGTGGCTTCGTAGTGGACTTCGGGCCGGTAGTTGGCCACATGCAGACCGAGGCGGTCAATTGTCAGCTTGCCGGTTGAGGCCAGCACCGAGAAACTTGCAACAATCGCATTGCGCTCCGATTGGGAAATGGCTTCCTTGGCCGTGAGCACCGATTGCTGGGCGTTGAGCACATCAAGCGTGGTGCGCTGCCCGACGCGACGCTCTTCCACCACACCGTTCAAGGCCAGATTGGCTGCCGAGAGCTGAGCCCGGTTGGCCACGATGGTTGCTGTCGCGGCTTCCATCTGCGTCCAGGACGAAACCACTGACTGCTCGATCGAGCGGCGGGCCGAATCAACCAGAATGCGTTGCTGGCCAAGTCTTTCCTTGGCCTGGCGCACAGACGCCGAAGCCGCTCCGCCCTGATACAGTGGAACAGTTATCTTGGCCTGGATCTGGCTGGTGGTGATGCCGCGATCGGCTTCCGAAACCGAACCCGACACCGTAACGCCTGGAAGGAACGAGCCTTCCTGGGTTTTGACATTGTAACTCGCCGTATCAACGCCGTACAGAGCCGCCAGCACCGCAGGGTGCTCCTTGGTTCCCTGTGCCACCGCATACTCCAGCGACCCGGGAAGCAGTTTGCGCGGCAACGGAACCGGCTTGAGGTTCTTTGGCACGGTGCCGACGATCTGCGCATACACCGCAGCGCTGGATTTCGCCTGGGCCACCGCCGCTGTCAGGCTGGCCCTGGCGCCGGCAAGCTCGGCTTCGGCAAGGCTCACATCGGTCCGGGTGCTTTCGCCAACATCGAACCGCGCACGGGCTGCAGAGAACTGTTCCTGCAGGAAGGCAATGTTCTGTTTGCGGTAGGCGACGATCTGGTTGTCGCGGTTGACGTTGGCATAGGCCTGAACGGTTGCCAGCAGGATATCGATTTCGGTGCCGCGCAGGTTCTCGCGTCCGGCAAACACTTGAGCTTCTGCCGCACGAACTTTGTTGCGCGTCTGAAATCCGTCAAAGAGTGTCTGGCTGATCGACACGCCGACGCTTGCGGAATTGGTCACCCGCCCCTCGGTATTCGAAGACGATGTTGAAAATTCCGCCCCGACGACCGGCCGGTAACCGGACTTCGCCAGAGCCACACCCTCATCCGTTGCGCGCAAACCTGCACGCGCCGCATTCAGATCGGGGTTGTTCTCATAGGCCTTGGCCATAGCCTGGTAGATTGTCTCAGCCGAAACCGGCTGTGCAGCCACCGCTATCATTGAAATGACAGCGATTGAAGCGAGCGAATTCTTGACAAATGACACGGGTACATACTCCAGCATGCGCAAAAACGGTGCAAGGACCGAGCGCAGGACACCATCATGATGTTACATCAACATATGATCGTTAGATCAGGCAGACGCAATCTTACACGCTTCGCAATAGCGCACTAATCCTCATCAAGTTGCCATCGGGCAACAGCGCGACAATTGGCAGCATGACTGTTTTACATGCTCACGTCGCGTTCAGAAGATGAATTCTTCGACCTTGCGGAAGCCCGGCAAAGGTTTCACGGACAGGTTGAACGCCGGCCTGCTCGACACAACTCCACCGTTCTTGATGAACAGATGCGCCTGCGCAGCAAGACCTTGACCTATTGCGGCGACCAGCCGTCCACCTTCGCGCAACTGATCGAACAGGGCATCAGGAACCGTCTCTACCGCGCCGTTGAGGAAGATCAGATCATAGGGACCTTCGGCTGCGTAACCCTTTTCGAGCTCTCCGGTCACAACGGCCACATTGTCGTAACCGCCATCGCTCAGCCTTTCACTGGCTGCATCCACGAGGCTCGCATCGCTTTCCACCGCAACCACTGAGCCTGCAAGCAACGAAAGCAGCGCGGCGGTGTAGCCGGCCCCGCTACCGATCTCGAGCACCACATGATCGCGGGTGATCTGCGCCAGCTGCAGCATTTTCGCCAAGGGAGATGGCTCCATGACAAACCGGCCAACACCATCCTCACCAGCAGCTGAGATCTGAAGATCGGTGTCGATATAAGCCAATGGCTTGAGCGGCGTCGGAATGAAATCCTCGCGTGCCACCGTCAAAAACGCCTTCAGCACCGAATGCGATGTCACATCCGTGGTGCGGATCTGGTTGTCCACCATCTTCTGGCGCGCTGCTTGATAGTCGGTGCCCATCCGGTCTCTCCGATGCATCTGATGTTTCGCTTCAATAAAGCGCTGCACCGAGAGATACAAGCTGAACCGAGACCAAGGCGGCCGAATTACCGGTTTTCAACGAAACAACTCAGCGAGAAAGCCGCACCGGCAATCAACATGCCCCTTGCGCCGCTGCGATTCTCCGTCTATTTGCCAGCCGTCCGGTCATTGATCGGCATGAGGCCTCGTGGCGGAGTGGTTACGCAGAGGACTGCAAATCCTTGCACCCCGGTTCGATTCCGGGCGAGGCCTCCATTTTCACCACGATTCTGTTTTACTGTCTTTTTCCGGCCCGCCGTCGCGCTTGGGTCGTTTTCCGTTGCGTCGCTCCATCCGGACCACGAATGATCGGCGCCAGCGACGCACCACCGGCAGATCCTGCGACAGCACCAGCAGACCGAGCGGCAGCATCCAGAACCCCAGAACGGGCAAAAAGCCCAGCACCCCGCCAACCACCAGGCCCATGCCGAGGCCGATTCGCACCGGTGCGCGCTGCGGCAGGCGAAAAAGCTTCGATCCGATACGGATTTCGCCCCGGCCTGCATGGAAACTGAAAAAACGATTTCGGGACATCGCGCCGGGTCTGCCTTTGGCTGTTATGCGGGCCTTTCAAGGCCGCTTGTGATACGTCCCACAGATGGGCTCTGAGAACCTTCTTGGCAAGATCGACACATTTTCTTCAAAAACCGCTTGGCAAATCAGAGAGGCATTTGTTATAGGCCCCCCACGCTGCTTAACGCGGTGATCCCCGGTAGCTCAGTGGTAGAGCAATCGACTGTTAATCGATCGGTCGCTGGTTCGAATCCGGCCCGGGGAGCCAGATTACAAAAAGACCGCATCCTTTAGGGGATTGCGGTCTTTTTTGTTCCCGGGACAAATTCTCACAACTCCGTCAAAGAACAGCATTTTTTCGCGAAACTTTTGATCCGCCGTTTGCGTAGATCCGTAAGACGAGTTCAAAAGGCCCGGCGACTTTCGCCAAAACGGAAAAAATGCATCGAATGGAACGCGACACATCCCATTTACAGGATCCGGCAATCGTCTGGTTTCGCAACGACCTGCGAATTGGCGACAACGAGGCGCTTGTCGCAGCCAGCCAGCATTGTGCTGTAGTGCCGGTCTATATCTGGCAAACCGTTGGAACCGGGCGCGCCTTGGGAGCTGCCCGGCAGTGGTGGCTGCACCACTCGCTTGCGAGCCTCTCAAACGATCTCGAGCGCCTGGGCGCACCACTTGTTCTGCTCAGCGGCAATCCCTCCGATCTGATCTTTGACCTGATCAAGACCACTGGAGCATCGGCTGTATACTGGAACAGGGGATACAACCCGGCCTATCTGGAAGCTGATTCGGCCCTCAAGGCAGAACTTCAGGCCCAGGGCCTGATCGCTGAAAGCTTTGCCGGCCAGCTGCTGCACGAACCGACCAAGCTCTGCACAGGTTCCGGCACTCCCTACAAGGTTTACAGCCCATTCTGGCGTGCGCTGGAACCCGATGTCGAAGACCGACTGCCACGTCAAGCACCCGAATCTCTGACGCCAATCCCCGGTTCATCCACCCTGCCCTCAGAAACCTTGGAGACTTGGCGCCTGCTACCGACCAAACCCGATTGGTCGGGCGGCATGGCAGGGTCATGGACACCGGGCGAAGCTGGCGCCCATGACCGGCTTGCGGATTTTCTCGAAGACAGGATGCAGGGTTACACTGACCGCCGTGACATTCCCGGCGTCGATGCCACCTCAGGGCTATCGCCGCATTTGGCCAGTGGAGAAATCACCCCGGCGCAGATTTTTGAAGCGCTTAAGAACACTGAAACTGACGGCGCGCCCGCGGATCGGACCAAATTTCGCAAGGAAATTGGCTGGCGCGAATTTGCCTGGCATCTGCTAGCAAACAATCCGGCTTTGCCCGAGAAAAATCACAATTCCAAATTCGATAATTTCCCATGGCTCAATGATTCCAGAGCACTCAAGGCCTGGCAAAAAGGCCTCACCGGTTATCCGGTGGTCGATGCCGGCATGCGACAGCTCTGGCAGACCGGGTGGATGCACAACCGTGTGCGCATGATTGTCGCTTCGTTTCTCACCAAACATCTCTTGATCGACTGGCGAACGGGCGAAGACTGGTTCTGGGATACGCTGGTGGATGCTGATCCCGCCTCCAATGCTGCCAGCTGGCAATGGGTGGCAGGCTCCGGCGCGGATGCAGCTCCCTATTTCAGGATCTTCAATCCGGTGCTGCAGGGTGAGAGGTTTGACGCCGAGGGCGATTATGTCCGCCGTTTTGTGCCTGAACTCGCACAGATGCCGAAGAAATTCATCCACAAGCCATGGGCTGCACCGGAGCCGGTTCTGGCCACTGCAAACGTTCGGCTCGGAGACACCTACCCTCACCCGATTGTCGACCATAAGCTGGCGCGCGACCGCGCACTGGCTGCCTATCAGCAGATCAAGGAAGTCGCATGAACGTTCACCTGAAGGCCTTTCCAGTCACCACCGGGCCGAAACGCTTGAACGTGGCAGTCGTTGGCTCCGGCATTTCCGGCGCCTCGGCCGCCTGGGCTCTGCGGGATCTGCACAATGTCACGCTCTATGAAACCGAGAAACGCGCCGGCGGCCATACCGCGACGGTCGACATCGACTATGACGGCACTCCGGTGTCCGTCGACACCGGGTTCATCGTCTACAACGAGCTGAACTATCCCAACCTGACAGCCCTGTTTGAGCATCTTGGAGTAAAGACACATGACAGCGACATGAGTTTTGCGCTGTCGCTTGATCACGGCAAGATGGAATGGGGCGGTGACAATCTGTCGACCCTGTTTGCCCAGAAGCGCAACCTGCTGCGCCCCTCCTTCCTGTTGATGCTTCACGAAATCCTGCGCTTCAACAAGATTTGCCTGCAGGATCGGGCCCATGGACATCTGGCTGCCCGCTCGATTGGCGATTACCTCAACTGGCGCGGTTTCTCTCCCGGCTTCATGAACAATTATCTGGTACCCATGGCCGCTGCCATCTGGTCGACGCCTGCCAAAAAGATGATGGAATTCCCCGCAACCTATTTCGTCAATTTCTTTGAAAATCATCGCCTTATCTACTTGGAGCGGCCAACCTGGCGCACGGTGACAGGTGGTAGCCGCAACTATCTGAGCAAACTGCTGGCACCGTTGGGCAACCGGGTTCGGCTCGATGCTGGTGTCGTTTCCGTCCGCAGGAGCGCCGAGGGCGTCGACATCCTCGACACCACCGGAACAACGCAGACTTATGACCGGGTGATTATCGCCTGCCACACAGATCAGGCGTTGCGCATTCTCGATCGGCCTACAGACGAGGAGAAGTCGATCCTCACAGCCATTCCCTACAGTCCCAACCGTGTGGTGCTTCATCGTGACGACCGGTTGATGCCGACCCGCAAGAAGGTCTGGGCGTCGTGGAACTATCTGCGTTCATCAAGTCAACGCAGCGATGCCAATGTGGCCGTCTCATACTGGATGAACCGGTTGCAGGGCATTGATCCCGCCAAGCCCTTGTTTGTGACGCTCAATCCTGACCGCGAACCTGATCCAAAGCTGGTTTTTGGCGAGTACAGCTATGATCATCCGCAATTCGGAACCGATGCGATGGAGGTTCAGGCCCGGTTGAGGCAGATCCAGGGTGACAACAACACCTGTTTCGCCGGAGCATGGACAGGTTACGGCTTCCACGAAGACGGTCTGACTTCCGGTATACTGGCCGCCGAAGCGCTTGGTGCCACGCTCCCGTGGCGCATGAACGACAAGCAGACAACGAAAGTGGCGGCATGACAATGAGCGCCGCCCCCAGAGACTCTTTGCCGGACGAGACCATCAAGCAGGCGCCCGCATGCCTGTATGCCGGAGACGTCATGCATCAGCGCATGAAGCCGGTCGGTCACAGATTCCGCTACAGGGTCTATTCGATGCTGATCGATCTCGACCGACTTGCCGACGCCGACGGTCTGTCGCCTCTGTTTTCGGTCAACCGGCGAAATGTGATGTCCTTTCACGAAGCCGACCACTTGCGCGGCACAGACCAGACCTCATTGCGCGCCCAGATCGACGCCTTGCTTGATGAGGCAGGCGTTGATCAGCCGGCGGCGCGTCTTGAGCTGGCTTGCTACCCACGCATTTTCGGCCGGGTGTTCAACCCGTTGTCCGTCTACTACGCCTATGACCGGAATGAGCAGCCTGTGGCGCTGATTTACGAAGTAAGAAACACATTTGGCGAAAACCACACCTATGTCTGCAAGGTCGAAGACGGCGACATGACACCGGCGGGCATTCGCCAGAGCCGCACCAAGCTTTTCTATGTGTCGCCGTTTGTCGAAATGGAAGCGCGCTACAATTTTCGCATGAACCTTCCGGGTGAACAACTGAAGTGGCGGATTCTGGAAACCGACCAGTTCGGCCCGCTGCTTGCAGCCACCTACAACGGTATCCGGCGGCCGATGTCGAGCGAATCAATTTTGGCTTGCCTCTTGCAGATTCCGCTTTTGGCGTGGAAAATCGTTGGCGGCATCCATTATGAAGCGCTCAAATTATGGCTCAAGGGGATGCGTTACGTGCCGCGCCCGGCGCCGCCGCCCAGTGCGAGCTTTCGCGATCAGGGAAAGTTCGAACGTCAGGTGGCAAAGCCGTGACGGATGGACCAATGCGAGACGGCGGAGGCTGCGCTCATGAAGACTGAAGCCACCTGGACGACACATCAAACGGCAGAAAAGCTCTCGACGGAAAATTTGTCGACTTATCTGCGCGGGCTCCCGGCAAAGGCCAAGATGGCGTTGCGCGGGCTTTTGCATATGGGTCATGGGCGGCTTTCGATCCGCATGCCGGACGGTCGGACTGTGCTGGTCGAAGGCCGGGCTGAGGGGCCGGAGGCCACGCTGATCCTGCACAACTGGAACCTGACCCATCGGGCTCTGACGGGCGGAACCATCGGCGTGGCCGAATCGTACATGGATGGCGATTGGGAAAGCCCCGACGTCACCGCATTTCTCGAACTGTTCCTGGTCAATGTCGAGGTTGGCGACACACTGGCCGGTGGCGCACGCGGCATCGCTCGGGTCGTCGAACTGGTTCGCCATTGGCTCCGATCCAACTCGCGTTCCCAGGCCAGGAAGAATATCTCGGCCCATTACGACCTCGGCAACGAGTTCTATTCGAAATGGCTTGACGAGACGATGACCTACTCGTCGGCGCTCTACAGTGATGGCGCCAATGATCTGGCAAGCGCCCAGGCCGCCAAATATCGGGCGCTGGCGCAGGCCGCCGGTCTGAAAGCCGGGGACCGCGTTCTGGAAATCGGCTGTGGCTGGGGCGGGTTCGCCGAATATGCTGCAAGCGAAATCGGCTGTCATGTCACCGGCCTGACCATATCCCGGGAACAATTGGCATTTGCCCGTCAGCGCATTGAAACTGCCGGGCTTTCCGACAAGGTCGATCTTCGCTTTCAGGATTACCGCGACGAAACCGGGCAGTATGACGGTATTGTCTCCATCGAGATGTTCGAGGCTGTGGGCGAAAAATACTGGCCGACCTATTTCTCCAAGGTTCGGCAATGTCTCAAGCCTGGTGGCAGGGCCGGACTGCAGATCATCACTATCAAGCCCGAAGCCTACGAGACCTATCGCGCCAATCCCGATTTCATCCAGCGATATGTGTTCCCCGGCGGCATGCTGCCAACAGAGAATCATCTGACATCACTGGGCGAAGCAGCCGGTCTCAATATGGTCGGCCACCGTGCCTTCGGCCCCGATTACGGCCGAACACTTGCCGAGTGGCGAGAGCGATTCTGGAACGTCTGGGACGAAGTTCAGCCGATGGGCTTCGACCTCCGCTTCAAGCGGCTGTGGGAGTTCTACATGTACTACTGCGAAGCCGGCTTCCGCTCAGGGCATATCAACGTCCGGCAGGTCGTCTACAGCTGATCAGCATATGTCGTCATTCTCACCCCGCTGGGGTACGCGCTCGGCGGGGTGAACCGTTTCAGCGGTCTGAGCGTATGCACGTCAACAGCTGAACTCGCACGGATAGCAGTGACGGGGTTTTGGCCAACGACCGGGTAGCACATTGGCCTCAAGCCCCGACGCAGCCTTCGATCAGCAGACAACATCCCGACATCTGGCTCTGCCACAGATTATTGCCTATGCGCTGCCCGCTATTCCCCTGGCCGCCTTGACGCTGCCGCTCTACGTGCTGGTTCCGACTTTCTACACCGAAACTCTCGGTCTTTCGCTTGCCACCGTCGGCTTTGCCTTGCTGCTTGTCCGTATTTTCGACGCCATCAACGACCCGCTGAT
Organism: Hoeflea sp.; assembly: GCA_051251555.1. Classification (GTDB taxonomy): domain Bacteria; phylum Pseudomonadota; class Alphaproteobacteria; order Rhizobiales; family Rhizobiaceae; genus Hoeflea. The sequence continues at coordinate 184,505 of JBPOEW010000004.1, read as the reverse complement.
CGGTTGGGCTGCGGACCGCTTCCGTCCCCGTTTCGGTCGACGCCGCACCCTGTTCGCCGTCAGCCTGCCGCTGACAGCGATTTCCGCCTTCATGTTGTTCTGGCCCCCGGTCGATGCGGGACCCTTGTGGTTGGCCGGCTGGGGCCTGTTGTTGTCACTGGGATACACCGCGGCACTGATCCCGTTTTCGGCCTGGGGCGCTGAACTCGCGACCGATTACCACGGCAGATCCCGCATCACCGCCTGGCGCGAGGGACTGACCCTGCTCGGAACACTGGTTGCGATCGCCCTGCCCTTTGCCATCGGCTTTGATCAGGCAATTGGACTACATGGATTGGCAGCGCTTGGGTTGGTCGTCTTGATCGGGCTGCCGCTGTTTGGTGCAGTGGCCGTTTTCACCACACCCGAACCGGCTGAACATTCACGCATGCGCGTCAATTTCAAATCAGGCCTTGCACATCTCGCCCGCAACCGGCCGTTCGTCAGGCTGATCGCCGCGTTCTTCCTCAATGGATTGGCCAATGGCATACCAGCGACGCTGTTTTTGTATTTCGTCGCGGCCCGTCTCGGTCTGCCTGATGCGCGTGGTGCGCTGCTGTTTTTCTATTTTCTCTGCGCCATTGCCGGTATACCGCTGGCGGCATGGGCGGCGCGGCGCGTCGGCAAGCACCGGGCCTGGTGCTATGCCATGCTGGCCGCATGCGCAGCCTTCGCCCCCGCACCGCTGTTGCCCGAGGGTTCGCTCGTAGCATTCGCTGCTATCTGTGCTGTGACCGGCCTCCTTCTCGGCTTCGACCTCTCTTTGCCACCGGCCATTCAGGCCGATGTCATCGATGTCGATACAGCTTCATCCGGCGAGCAACGCTCCGGCATCTATTTTGCCGCCTGGAGCCTGGCCACCAAACTGTCGCTTGCCGGCGGTGTCGGCGTCGTATTTCCGGCACTGGCGATGTTCGGATTCGATCCTGGCGCAGACAAGGGATCACAGGAAGGATTGACGGCTCTGGCCATCGCCTACGCCTGGGTGCCAATCGCCGCAAAGCTCATCAGCATCGCCATCATGTGGAATTTTCCGCTCGACGAGGCCGCACAGAAATCCCTGCGCACTCGTATCGAGACAGTCTGAAGCCGGATCAACGGCTCTCCAGCGGCCGCTTCTTCCATCCGGTAGCGGCGTTCATCAGCCAGAAATAGGCTGGATACGGCAGAAACTGCAGCGCTTTCAGCACATAGGTGAATCGGCGCGGGAAGGTGATCTCGAAGGATGAAGACTTCAGCCCCTTGGCAATGCGCCTGGCAGCCTCTTCCGGCTGCAGTAGGGCCGGCATCTCGAAGGCATTGTCCTCTGTCGCCGGCGTATCCACAAATCCGGGATTGATCACCTGGATGCGCACGCCAAATTTGTCGAGATCGAATTTCAGGCTTTCGGCCATATTGATCAGCGCCGCCTTGGTCGCTCCATAGGCTGCACTTGTCGGCATTCCACTGTAACCCGTGACCGATGACACGATGGCGATCTGCCCCCGGCCGCGGGCCTTCATGCACTCTATCGCCGGAACAAGCCCGTTGACCACGCCCGAAAGGTTGACTGCAAAGCTCTTGTCGAAATCGTCGACCTTGAGGGTTTCGCCGTGAACCGGCAAATAAACGCCTGCGTTGAACACCGAAAGCGCCAGTCCATTGCCATCGGCATCAATTTTCCGCGCGATTTCGGCCATCGCTTGCGTGTCGGTGACGTCGCCCGGGATCGAGATGATGCGCCCCTTGAAACCATCTGACTGCTGGGCGAGCTCATTCAATGCACCTTCGCTTCGCGCCGTGACATAGACCGTAAACCCCTCACCCGCCAGGTCCAGTGACAAAGCCTTGCCGATGCCGCTCGAGGCACCGGTCACCCAAACTGATCCATCGGCTGGCGTGGCGGTGAAAATGCTCATGCGTGTCTCCAATCAAAAAGGCCGTCTGGAACATCATACGTTCCGGACGGCCTGTTGGTTCAGACTCTCGAGAGTGACTGCGGCTTAGCCGATGATATCGCCGATCAACTGCCGGAACGAACCGGTGAGCTTCAACGGGGCATCCATCACCGCAAACCCGATGCAGGGTCTGCCCGTGTCAGCGCTTGGGCGGTGATCGACAGAATCATCAGCCACCGAAATGTCACCGCGGCCGTAATACCCGCGCGCATCGCTGAAAGCGCCATCAAGCACGAGCGACAATTCGCTGCCTTCGTGGGTGTGGGCAGGCACAGTCCGGCCCGGTTTGATCCAGAACAGATTGACGTGACATCCCTCGATATCGCCAATCTCGTATTCCTTGAACCCCGGCATCCGCGTTCGCCACGGCACCTCTTCGGCATCAAAACCGACAAAATCGTAGAGCGCCTTGGGAAAAACCCGTGTTTCGTTCCTGAGGGCCGACGATGCAGTTCTCGGGACATTTGAGCCCAGAACAGCGGCGAGCATTACATCACGGTCATCGAGCGCCACAGGATCAATTGCAGACAGTTCAAGACCAGCCATGGCCTCGAGATTTGCAACCTTGATCCGGTTATCCGGCTTCAGTTCCAGATGCGCTTCGACCAGAACCCGCGCCGGGGTCGGAAGAGTCCCGGCAACGTACCGGGCAAGAAGCGAGTCGATCGTGTCGATGTGTTCACGCACCATGCGTATCAAGCTTTCCATCAATTCAACGACTTCTCCGCACGGACACGGAAGACAGCCGTTCGTATCAATTCTATTTTTTACTCCATACGCCCGCTGGCGCAATACGGATCACCCGGTCATGCCATTTCTCATTTTTGCCGATTGAAGGCAAATTTTCTCTTATACTCAGACACAGGGTGATCAGGTTTCTTGCAATGGACCTCTTGAGAAGCCAGAACGGTCTGCCTAGTCTCAGCTAGCCTGTGAACCCACAGTCAAAAACGGGAAAAACCATGTCAGCCATCAATTCGGTTCTCGACGCCATCGGCAACACGCCGCTCATTCGCCTCAAAGTCGCGTCAGAGGCCACGGGTTGCACCATTCTTGGCAAGGCCGAGTTTCTCAATCCCGGCCAGTCAGTCAAGGACCGAGCCGCCCTGGAGATCATTCGCGATGCCGAATCAAAGGGGCTCCTGCACCCGGGCGGAACAATCGTTGAAGGCACAGCGGGAAACACTGGCATCGGATTGGCGCTGGTCGCCCGCGCCCTGGGCTACAAGACCGTTATTGTCATCCCCGAAACCCAGAGCCAGGAAAAGAAAGACGCCCTGCGTTTGCTTGGCGCCGAATTGGTGGAAGTCCCTGCCGCGCCCTATCGCAACCCCAACAATTACGTGCGGTTGTCGGGCCGTCTGGCAGAGCAGATCGCAAAATCCGATCCCCGTGGCGCGATCTGGGCCAACCAGTTTGACAATGTTGCCAACCGACAGGCTCACCTGAAGACCACGGCCCCTGAAATCTGGCGCGACACTGACGGCAAGGTCGACGGCTTTATCTGCGCAGTCGGCTCCGGCGGCACACTTGCAGGTGTTGCAGAAGGCCTTCGCGGCTATTCCGAATCAGTCAAGATAGGCCTTGCCGACCCCGATGGCGCGGCGCTCCACAGTTTCTACACCACCGGCGAGATGAAATCCTCCGGCGGATCGATCACCGAAGGCATCGGTCAGGGTCGCGTCACGGCCAATCTGGAAGGGTTCACGCCCGACATGTCGTTCAACATTCCTGATGCCGAAGCCATTCCGCTGGTGTTCGATCTTCTCGAAAACGAAGGTCTCTGCCTTGGCGGCTCATCAGGCATCAATGTCGCTGGCGCCATCCGTATGGCCCGCAAAATGGGGCCAGGGCACACCATTGTCACCATCTTGTGCGACTACGGCAACCGGTATCAGTCGAAGTTGTTCAATCCCGAATTTCTCGCGTCCAAGGATTTGCCGGTGCCGGAATGGCTGACCCGCAAGTGCGATATTTCTGTCCCCTACATCACCGAATGAGTTCCAATGACCGCTCTTTTTCTTGAAGACGCCTATCTCTCGACTGTCGAAGCACATGTCACAGGTTTGAGAGAGGATGGCGGCATCCTGCTTGACCAGACCTGTTTTTACGCAACCTCCGGCGGCCAGCCCGGCGACACAGGCTTTCTCGAACGCGAGGACGGCACCAAGATCCAGATCGCCGGCACTGTAACTGGTGACACCAAGTCCGAGATCATCCTTGTACCGGCACCCGGCCAGGCAGTGCCTGCGGTCGGTGAGAAACTGGTGCAGCACATCGACTGGGACCGGCGCTACCGATTGATGCGCATGCACACCGCCTGCCATCTTCTCTCAGTGGTCTGCCCCTACCCGATCACCGGTGCCGCCGTCAACGAAACCGACAGCCGCATCGATTTTGACATGACCGACACCATCGACAAGGCCGAAGTCACCGCCAAACTGATGGAACTGGTCAACGCCAATCATCCGATTTTCAATCAGTGGATCTCGGAAGAGGAACTGAACGCCAACCCCGACCTCATCAAATCCAAAAATGTCCGCCCCCCGCGCGGTCAGGGCGATATCCGCCTGGTGTGCATCGGCGAAGCGTCTTCGATCGACAGCCAGCCTTGTGGTGGTACCCATGTCGGCGAAACCGCTGAAGTCGGTGAAATCCACATCGGCAAAATCGAGAAAAAGGGCAAGGAAAACCGCCGCTTCCGCATCCGTTTCGGCCCGGCGCCTGCCTGATTGCTCCGAGCCGTGCCGGATCACGATTGAATGTCTTACTTCGTAACGCGATGGCATCGGCCAATTACCGCAGATCTGAACAATTTTAAGTATGCCTTTCACGGCCCGTTAAAACCATCAGCGTAGGTATCGGACTTCGCCAGCACTGGGCATCCTGCCCTTGTGGCTTGCAATTCAGCGCCATGATCGAGGCCAACTCGGCTTCGCTCCGAACTTAGCAAAGCGACACGATGCCTTCCATTCAAGCCAGATCCTACCCGGTCTCAGCAATGGTACCGAACCTGCTACCCGCACAGCCTGCCGGCAACACTACCAAGACGCCTGCGCCAAAGACTGATACGCTATTCCCAACCGACGCCGGGCGACAGGTCTCAGCTCGCGTCAGCGCATTTCTCACCAGCGACGCTACCGCCAAGTCTGCCGGCGAGCGCCCCAAAGGCCCACCACCTCCGGGCGAAATGGGTCCTGCAGGAGGCGGAGCGAGACAGAGCGAAGCGACAGGCGAAACCGCAACAGCTCTGTTGCTGCTGGACACTGGTGCGCATGAAGATGCCGCAACCGATGAGGTTGACGAAGACACAAAAACGCAAACCACTGCGATCCTGTTCGACGAAGCCAGAACCTACTATCCCACGTCAATCTATTAGGTTGGTAGAATATGCGTTGCAACGGGCCGGTCGTCGGCCCGTTTTTGTATGTAAAAACCAACGTTCCTCATTGCCGCAAGCATTTGCCATCGCTTACCATGCCAGCCGGGCAGCGACTTAACCCTCTCCAAGCCCTGCCCCGCATATGAGGATAATTGTATGACCACCCAGCCAGATCAAAGCCCATTCGTTGTGTCATTCGACTGGCTCACACAGCGGCTGGGGCAACCGGGGCTGAAAATAGTCGACGCATCCTGGTATCTTCCGGCTCAAAAGCGTGATGGAGCTGCAGAATATGCGACATCACGTATTCCGGGCGCCGTATTTTTCGACCAGGACAAGATCGTGGAACCGGCATCCGACCTGCCCCACACGATTGCAAGCAGCGCGGGTTTCGCCAGCGCCGCCGGTGCGCTCGGCTTGTCTGACACTGATACCATCGTCGTCTATGATGGCCCCGGCATGTTTACCGCGCCGCGGGTATGGTGGCTGTTACGGATCTTTGGTGCAGGCAATACCTATGTGCTCGACGGCGGCTTCGATGACTGGAAGAAACAGGGCCTGCCGACCGACACGGCCGAGCCAGCAAAGCCCGCTCCTGCAACATTCAGCGCCACGCTGAATGCACGCGCCCTTACGGATTTCGACCAGATGCGGTCGATTGTCGACGAAGGCACTTCACAGATCGCCGACGCGCGCGGACCCGGGCGTTTCACCGGAGTCGAAGCCGAGCCACGCGAAGGCATGCGTTCGGGCCACATGCCTGGAGCCCGCAATGTTCCCTTTCCCGTGCTGTCGGAAGGCGGAAAACTCAAATCCATCCCAGCGCTACGCCAGGTGCTCGAAGCATCCGGTCTCGATCTGGACAAACCCGTGGTGACCACCTGTGGCTCAGGTGTGACGGCGGCAGTGATTACCCTTGCGCTGCAGTCTGTGGGCCACCGCAACAACACACTTTACGATGGATCCTGGTCGCAATGGGGTGGCCGTGAGGACACGCCAATCGTGAAGGGAGAAGCCTGACATGGCAAAGTCGACAAAACCAAAATCTCTCAAGGCAACTGTCACGCATCTGCAAATGACGCGCCGCCCCCGCGCCAGCACGCCGTTGCCGGTCAATCTCCACGCAACCTTGATCAGGGCAACCGATATTCCGTTGCATTTCTACCGTTACCTGCAATGGCAGGTCGGCCAGGAGTGGCACTGGGTTGACCGGCTGCGCTTGAGCGACGCCCAACTGGCGGAAATCGTTCACGCAAAGACCACGCGGATATTTGTGCTCAGCGTTGATGGCGCGCCAGCAGGTTTCTTCGAGCTGTCAGATCTTGAAGACTCGACGGTTGAGCTTTCCTACTTCGGCCTGATGGACCATGTGCGCAGACGCGGACTTGGACAATGGATGCTCGGTCAGGCGCTCAGCACCGCCTGGTCAAGTACGCCTGCCCGCGTCATCGTTTCGACCAACACGCTTGATCACTCCGCAGCCCTGCCGCTTTACCAGAAGATGGGTTTCGAACCCGTAAGCCAGAACGGGGCCATCATCCGGCCACTCTCGGATACCGAAATCCTGACCATGGTGAAGGCTCCGTCTCCCGGCGCGGATTAATATCGCACGGCAGGAATCGGGTGGCGCCGGTTACCGCCGTCCGGTTACCTCGCAGCCTTGAACAAGCAAGCGAGGACGATCATGCACATCAAGTTTGTACCCATGGACCATGCAACCGCCGCGCATTTACGTGGCGGCGCTCCGGACGCAAATGGCAATCCACCGGAACAGAAAATCTCCGACGGCTTAGGTGTGCCGTGCCGCTGCTGCATGAAATCCGTCAGCAAGGGCGAACCCTATCTGGTAGCCGCCTGGCGACCGTTTACGAAGACCCACGCTTACGCCGAAACCGGTCCTGTGTTTCTCCATGCCGAGGCCTGCACAGCGGAGCCCGCCCAACAGGGCGTGCTTCCCGCGTTTTTGCAAAATCCCGACTACATCTTGCGCGGCTATGACGCTGACGAACGCATTGTCTACGGAACCGGCGGCGTCATCCGGTTGGAAGCCATCCCGGCACGCATTGAGGAACTGCTCAAGGAGCCGTCCGTCAAGGCCGTTCACATCCGTTCGTCGCGCAACAATTGCTACCACTGTCGCGCGGTGCCTGCGGATTGAACGCCTGACCAGCTGAACAAAAAAAGGCCTGCCCGCAACGTTGAATGCGGACAGGCCGTGCTTGTTGGGCAGCCCGAAGGCCTTGTCTTGCCAAGGATGGCTTAGGCGACCTTGAGTACCTGCTCCATATCAGCCAGTTCATAGCCCAGCGCATCGGCGACCGGACGGCTGGTGATACGGCCCTTGTGAACATTCAACCCTTCGCGCAGATGACGGTCCTCGGCAATCGCCTTGAGACCCTTGTCGGCCAGCATCAGCCCATAAAACAGCGTGGCATTGTTAAGTGCATGCGCCGAAGTGATCGGCACGGCACCGGGCATGTTGGCGACGCAATAATGAATGACGCCATCGACTTCGTAGGTTGGATCAGCGTGGGTGGTGGCGTGCGAGGTCTCGAAACAGCCGCCCTGGTCGATTGCAACATCGACGATGACAGACCCCTTTTTCATGCCCGACAGCATCTCGCGGGTCACAAGCTTAGGCGCAGCAGCACCAGGGACCAAAACCGCGCCGATCACCACGTCCGCCGAGAACACCTCTTCTTCCAGCGCCTCGATGGTCGAATAGCGTGTGTGGACCCGGCCATTGAAGATATCGTCAAGCTGGCGCAAGCGTGGCAGCGAACGATCGAGAATGGTAACGTCTGCACCCAGACCCACGGCCATCTTCGCAGAGTTCAGCCCGACGACTCCGCCGCCAATCACGGTGATCTTTGCCGGCAGCACGCCGGGGACCCCGCCAAGGAGAATACCGCGTCCGCCATTGGCTTTCTGAAGCGATGTGGCGCCAGCCTGGATCGCCAGACGTCCGGCCACTTCCGACATCGGCGCCAGCAGAGGCAAACCGCCGCGGTCATCAGTTACTGTTTCGTAGGCCACCGCAGTGCAACCCGAAGCCAGCAGGCCCTTGGTCTGCTCTGGATCCGGAGCCAGGTGCAGATAGGTGTAGAGAAGCTGGCCTTCACGCAGCTGCGCCCATTCCGACGGCTGCGGTTCCTTGACCTTGACCACCATGTCGGAGCGCTCGAAGATTTCCTTGGCGCTGCCAACGATGGTGGCGCCGGCGGCCTGATAGGCAGCATCGTCTGCGTCGATGCCCATGCCTGCCTTGGTCTCAATGATCACATCGTGGCCATGCGCCACATATTCACGCACAGCACCGGGCGTCAGGCCGACACGGTATTCATGGTTCTTGATTTCCTTGGGGCAGCCTACGCGCATTGACGTCTCCTCCGAGCGTTGGATGACGCCTCAAGCGCCAAATCCGGTTTCAATGCGGCCTATTCAAACATTCCGGCCATGAAATGTCCTTGCAAACTGCCCTTGCCCACGCCAATCATTCTGAATATTCTTGCGTGAAGTCGGCAATTTTTCGGATATTCTTCACATGCATGACCTCGATACACTTGATATCGCTATTCTGAAGACACTCCAGAGTGAGGGAAGAATTTCCAATGCGGCCCTGGCGGAGCGAGTTGGCCTGTCGGCATCGGCGTGCTCGCGTCGCCTCGATATTCTCGAAAAATCCAACGTCATCAAGGGCTATCACGCCCGGCTGTCACACAAGGCGCTTGATTACCGGATGATCGCCATCGTCCATATTTCTCTCTCCGGGCAATTCGCAAGAACGCTGTCCGAGTTCGAAGCTGCCGTGAAACTCTGTCCCAATGTGCTGGTCTGCTATCTGATGAGTGGCGAGTACGATTACATCCTGCGCGTCGCGGCTCGCGATCTTGAGGACTATGAACGGATCCACCGAGACTGGTTGTCCGCACTTCCCCATGTGGTCAAGATCAACTCGAGCTTTGCGTTACGCGAAATCATCGACCGGCCCAATGTCGGCCTCGGTTGATAGATGACCATAATGCTTGTATTCGCGGCACCGCTGTCATCGAGATCGTGGATCTGGCAGATATGCAGGATCTCAAGAAGCCGGCGCATCTGGCCATTGGATCGGTGGTGAATTCGCGTCTTCTGCACAACAGTGACCTGCTGGTCGAAAGGGTCAAGCGCTTGCTTTGGCTGGATGGCAGCCCATCGGTCTGGGCGGCTTGCAAGTTTGCCAGCATGCGCAGATTGCGCAGATTGCGCGACGACTGCCGCGGCGACCACGGCCTGGACAGCGCCAACCTGGATTTTTCCAGTGATTGAAGAGCAGACAGCAACGACGACAACCACGAGATCGCCAAGCACGAGGAAGAGACAACTGCTCATCAGGTCTGTCCCAAGGCCCGGGATCCGACTCTAACAAACCCTGATATTCTCCTGAAACGAACCGGCCGCCGCAAAATGCGGCGGCCGACAATCTACCTCTATTTCGATATATCATTAGCGCCAGTAAGGCGGCTGGCCATAATGTGCATAGAGTTTCTCTTCCGTTGTAGGCGACCAGTCATAGTCGTTGTCACGCCGGTATTTGGGCGCACCTTCGACTTGTTCCTTGGTAATGTCAGCCTGGTAACCACCAAGGCCTTCATCGTATTTCAGTTTTTCCCACGGCAGCGGGTAGTGGTCATCACCAATACCGAAAAAGCCGCCAAAACTCAGCACAGCGTAGGAGACATTGCCGCCACGCTTTTCGATCATAAGCTTTTCGATGGAGCCGATGTGGTTACCGGAGCGGTCATAAACCTCTGTACCGGCAACCTTGTCGCTGCCAATCAAAGAAGCGCTTTCCTTGGTCATGCTCATCTCGTTCTCCTATTAGGTCAACAGTTGAAAAATCGATGTCGGGAACTCTCCCGAGCAAGCCTTTCCTGCGGGGCATTCAGGATCGACTGTGAGATAAACGTAGGATCCAAAAAGCGGTTCCGAACATATATTGGGCAATTTCGCGACACCAAGAGCCGCAATTTCGCTACAATTGAGTTGGCTTTGCGCAGGCTCATTAGTGCGCCGGAAAACTGATGCCGTGTAGCCGATCCCGCTTGCACCTCACACATCGCTCGGCTTGATGACTTGCATCACTGGCGCGAAGCATAATTCAGTGCCACTATAGGGCCACGATAAGAGGGAACCACGAGGTTGGGGGAATAGATGAAGACCAGTTTGTTTGCATCAGGAGCAGCCTTGGCCGTGCTGCTCACCACCGGAGCGCTGGCCGGCACAGGCGCCGACGGCGTTTTCACCATTCACAATGAGACCGAGAACAATGTTGTTTCGGGCTTCTACACCAGTGAAGACGAGGGCGACAGTTGGAGCACCAACTGGCTGTCCATCCAGGTTCGGCCCGGCGAAACCGCAGAAGCCCGTTTCCATGCCAACTCCGGCCCCTGCGAGCAGGTCCTGCAGGTCGGCTGGGTCGGCGACGGCGGTGGCGAAGTACTTGATGAGCCGGTCAGCATAGACATTTGCGAAGCCAGCAACGTCTATCTGGAAGACAATGACGTCAGCTTCGACTGAGATCGAACGGCTATGGCAAATCAACATACGAAACGGCGCGGAACCATCGGTTTCGCGCCGTTTTCGTTACCACCAGGCCGCAAGCGGCTCTGCCACGTGTTCGCTACACCGCGCATTTACTTGAACAGCGCGGCCCCCTGCTCATCTATAATCTGGCGGGCCTTGCGCAATGTCGCTGCCTCGACCTCATTGCGGTTTGAGAAAATATCTGCGCGTATGAACTTGTGCTCCTTGGCGGCTTCACCATCGCCTTTGACGATGCGCCCGGCCAGTCGCCACTGACCACCCTCCTCCATCGGCTCGGCATAGATCAGGCAGTCTCTGTAGGTATCGGGCTCATTGGCAGCCTGCGGTGGTTTGGACGTCGAACCGCCACTGAACAGATTGCGGATGCTGTCCATAATGCCTGCCATGCCATATTCCTCACTATCGCAAATAAACTCGATACCGGCGTCGGCCGGTTGATCTCTACTTCTCCGGCGCGACCAATTAATTCGGTTGCACAAGCGTCATGTCAGGATCACACTTGCCGATTATTGCTTGCCAACAGACGTAATGGAAAGTCCGGATGCAGATGCGCACCAGTAGACCCGCCATGCGTCCATTCTAGGTCAATTGCAGGGAGAAAGTCCATGAAAGACCAACGCATTTTCGACATGCTGCATCCAATCTCGCGGCGTTCCTTGCTGGGCGGCCTTGCAGCCACCAGCGCGCTCGTCATGGTCCACCCGTTCACCGCCAGAGCCAATGCCAATCAGGCGCATCTGCGGATCATGGAAACCACCGACCTGCACGTACATGTTTTTGCCTACGATTATTACGGCGACAAACCCAATGACACCATGGGTCTCGCCCGCACGGCGTCGATCATCGACCAGATCCGATCCGAGGCCGAAAATTCAATCCTGGTCGACAACGGCGACTTTCTGCAAGGCAACCCGATGGGCGATTACATAGCCTATGAGCGCGGCATGAAAGAGGGTGACATGCACCCGATCATTTCCGCCATGAACGTGCTTGGCTATGATTGCGGGACGCTCGGCAACCACGAATTCAATTACGGCCTGGATTTCATGTTCAACGTCATCTCCGGCGCGAACTTCCCGATGGTCTGTGCCAACCTGACGAAAGGCGCGCTTGCCGAAAACCCGCGCGATGATGATCTTTTCTTCAAACCCTACACGATCCTCGACCGCACCATCAAGGACGGCGCAGGCGCTGAACACCAGATCAAGATCGGGCTGATCGGTTTCGTCCCGCCGCAGATCATGACCTGGGATGCCCGTCATCTGACCGGAAATGCCGCCACCCGCGACATCGTCAAGGCGGCTGAGGCTTGGGTGCCGCAAATGCGCGAAGAAGGCGCAGATGTCGTTATCGCGCTGTCGCACTCGGGCATCGGCCAGCAGGACTGGGCGGAAAATCTCGAAAACGCATCTGTGCCGCTTGCAGCCGTGCCCGGCATCGACGCAATCGTCACCGGCCACAGCCATCTTGATTTTCCCGGATCCAAATTCGATGGTTTCGCAGGAGTCGATAATGCCAAGGGCACCATATCGGGCAAGCCCGGCGTCATGGGCGGTTTCTGGGGATCGCATCTCGGGCTCATCGACCTGATGCTCGAACGTGATGGCAATTCCTGGAAGATCGTAAGCCACAGCTCCGAAGCCCGTCCGATCTACGAGCGTGTCGACAGAAAGGTCAACGCTCTGGTTGCAGACAAGCCTGAAGTGGTGGCATCTGCCAAGGCCGATCACGAGGCAACACTTGCCTATGTCCGCACCGCAGTCGGCAAGACATCCGCGCCGCTGCACTCCTACTTCGCGCTCGTCGCCGATGATCCATCGGTCCAGATCGTTAGCCAGGCGCAGACCTGGTACGTCACCGACATGCTCAAGGACACCGAGTGGAAGGATCTGCCGGTACTTTCGGCAGCCGCTCCCTTCAAGGCCGGCGGTCGCGGCGGCGCCAACTACTACACCGATGTTCCAGCCGGTGACATCGCCATCAAGAATGTGGCCGACCTCTATCTCTACCCCAATACCGTGCAGGCTGTGGTGATCACCGGGGCTCAGGTCAAGGACTGGCTGGAAATGTCAGCCGGCATCTTCAACCAGATCGCGCCCGGCGCCAGCGATGTCGAACTGATCAATAGCGAGTTCCCGTCCTACAACTTCGACGTCATTGATGGCGTTGCCTATCAGGTAGACCTCACCCAACCCGCAAAATACACCTCCAAGGGAGAGCTTCAAAACCCCGACACCAACCGGATTCAAAACCTTAGCTTGAACGGCCAGCCAGTTGATCCGGAACAGAAATTTGTCGTAGCCACAAACAACTACCGTGGCGGCGGCGGTGGCAATTTCCCTGAAATCGGTCCCGACAAGGTGGTCTTTCAGGCCCCCGATACCAATCGCGATGTCATCGTCCGCTACATCGTCGATCAGGGCACAATCAATCCCTCCGCCGATGCCAACTGGCGCTTTGCTCCGGTGGCTGGCGCGACCGTGCTGTTTTCGACAGGACCCAAGGCCACGGAGTTTGTTGACAGCGTAAACGGGGTTTCCATTGAATCCGCAGGCGAAGGCGCCGACGGGTTCGCGCTGTATCGGATCAGGCTCTAGCTGTGGTGCTTGCTCCCCCTCTCTGCGCCTTGGTTGTGCCGCGAGGGGAAGAACCGATAACCTGTCGTCCGCCCCCAGGCCTTGCCATGTCATCTTTCTGCAGCGGACTTTAGCAATTTGATTACCCCTGAATGCGACACTGCACGGCAAGCAAGCCAGGGGACACATTGCCATGACGGGATCAACCGGCCGCTCGATGCAGCGGGACAAGACAAGGGTAAGAGCCAGGATTGACTGCATGGGCCAGCAGACCACCGGTGCTGTGGTCGACCTTTCCCCGCAAGGCATCTGTCTGCAAATTGACACCGGCATCCCGATGGCGCGCGGCGACAAGATCAATGTCGAAACCGAGGAAATGGGCCTGCTGATCGGCACAATACGCTGGATGAGAGGGGGACGCATCGGTGCAGCGCTGGTATTGACCTCGAACAATCGCGCCAAGGTGGAAAGCTACTACAAAATGTTCCTGCACAACCGTCAGCCGGCGTAGAACCGGTCTCCTGAACCGGCACCCTGTCTCATGCGGTGCAACGCTCGCTCGCAATGGTCCCGCACACGGCCCTGGATCAAGGTCTGCTCTGGCGGTAAATATGGCAAAACAGTTGGAAAACTCAGCCAGAGCCACCCAAAACAAAGCAGCGAAACGCCTGTTTGCACGCTCGTCATAGTCTTCTTTCCAGTGCCAAAGCAGGGGATCGGCATTAAGCCTTTCCACACAGATAGCTGGCACCGTTGCGTCGAACGTGAATAGAGGGCGAATGGAGATGAAGAATTTTCAGGGCCGCGCATATCGCAGGGACAAAACCCGGATGCGAGCGAAAATCGATTGCAAGGGAACCAAAACCCCTGGATCGGTTCTGGATTTTTCCAAAGTTGGCGCCGGTCTCTACCTGTCCAACGATATTCCCCTGGCTTTTGGCGACGAGATCCACTTCAAGACTGAAGAAATGGGCCATCTGACGGGCACTGTGCGCTGGTCCCGCAGTCCGCGGGTCGGCGTTGCCCTGTTGGCGTCATCCAACACCGAAGCCAAGGTAGAAAGCTATTACAAGCGGCTCCGGGAAGCCAAATCGCAGGTTTGACTGCTTGGCTTGGCCCCGTCGAAATGACCTGCAGCAGCTCCCAAACAAACGCGGCATCTAACGCTTCGACCATCGGGAATGGATCAAGTTTTAAAGTAAATCACCAGCGATAATTTGTTTCAAAGCAAGAAGCTATTGGGACAACCGTCTCATGGATCCGCAGGCTGCCGGATTTCGCAGGAATTTTGATTGCCGTTTCCGCGAATGAGCTCCACGAGAACTCCCCTGCCCAAACCTTCCCGTACGTGACATTACCATCAAGAACCCGGCAGGTCCCGACCTCCATCGCGTCACGGTGGAAGCGATTGTGATCAACTATATGCTGGTCAAGGGTTGCTGCAAATGTCGACAGTGAAGGCGGCCGGTATCGCGATCGCCGGCATCGCGATCGATCGAAGCAAGCTTTCAATGCCCTGCAACGCTATGCGAGAACATGGCGCGAAACAGACCAAGTCACTTCAATTCGTCGTGGAAAGCATGACGCAGATCGCAAGACCGGTCACAGCGGCATGCCCTCGATTGCACCGGCAATGGAAGCGAATCCGATCGAACAACTCCGCTTAGAATCTATCAAATATAGAGATATTCATTAACAATCTGATTACTCGCCATTGATAATATTGACCCGTATCAAACCATGAGGGCATGCTATTAGACGGAGGCTATAGAGCATGAATGAAAGGCCCACACGTATAGATCCACGGGACCCTACAGAATTGCGGGCTACCATCACATGCATGGGACGAACAACCCAAGCAACCGTCATTGATATGTCACAAGGTGGCATGTGCATTTACCTAAGATCTCACATTCCCATTTCTCCGGGAGAAGAGATTACTATCAAAACCGAGGAGATGGGCTATCTCACCGGGACAGTGCGCTGGTTCAGACGGCCGCGGCTCGGAATCCAGCTCGACATGTCATCCAACACTTCCGCCAAGGTGGAAAGTTTTTACAAAAAACACATAAAAAATTATATATCAGCCTGAGTACAGATGCCCAAAAGCCCTGATGCGGCAGCCCATCAGGCTGAACCGAACCAAGAAGCATTGCGTGATAACCTTTGCTATAACAGAGTTGCGTAAACTCGGTTAATGACCAGCATTTGCAAACTGAAGGCATGCAACAAGAAAATGGCAAAGACGGCATCAAGGACACGCATGGCGCTGTATTTAATAGCAATTGCAATTGTCGCAGGCTTGGCGGTTTACGCCGTTGGACCGCGACCGGTTGTCGATACGACGATTGCGTTCGATGAAAACGCCCTACCAGATGATCTCGACACCTATGTTGCCGCATCCGAAGCACCGTTTGATGACTTGCGGCCCGGCAATGAACGGCAAATCGTCTGGGCCTACCCGGTATCGCGCGCCCGCACTCCTGTCGCTATAGTTTACATTCACGGTTTTTCCGCCAGCCCGGGCGAATTGCGCCCACTGCCCGATCTTGTCGCAAAAAACCTGGGCGCCAATCTCTATTACGCCCGCCTCAAGGGACACGGTCGCAGCGGCGATGCCATGCTGGACGGCACGGTTCATGGCTGGGTCAATGATTTTGCGGAAGCTGTTGCCATCGGGCGCAGACTGGGCGAGCGCGTCATTGTCATGGCCACCTCAACAGGTGCATCGCTCGCCACATGGGCCGCCACCCAACCGGAACTGATGCGTGACGTCGCTGGTCTCGTCCAATTCTCACCGAATTATGGCGTTCAGGCCACAGGTTCAAGCTTGCTCACCATGCCATGGGCCGAGCAGATAGTGCAGCTGGTTCTTGGCGACAGCCGCTCATTCGTGCCAAAATCCGATTTGCATGGCAAATTTTGGACATCAGAATATCCAAGCCTTGCAATTTTGCCGATGGCGGCGCTGGTCAAACTGGCAAACGCCACTGACCCCGTCAGCATCACCGTTCCATCGTTGTTTGTCTATTCGCCTCTGGATCAGGTCATCCGGCCGGATCTGGTCAGGGCAAAAGCCGCACAATGGGGTGCGTCGACCAAAACCATCGAAGTCACTGACGATGAAGATCCCAATCATCACGTCATCGCCGGAGATGCGATGTCCCCATCAACCACCAACAGATTGGCGGCAGCAGTTAGCGAATGGGTCGCCGGGCTGTAGACCCCGCCGTCGGACCCCGATTTCTCAGATGATCAGATTTGCAATAATCTCGTTGTCGGTGATGTCCTGATAACTAAGGCCTGCCTGATCAAAGGCTTCGACCAGTCGCGAAAAATTTTCTGGTGACCGGGTCTCGATACCGATCAGGATCGAACCGAAGTTCCGCGCTGATTTCTTGAGATATTCGAACCGCGAGATGTCATCCTCGGGACCAAGCAGATTGAGCAGGTCCTTGAGCGCGCCGGGGCGCTGAGGCAAACGCAGGATGAAATATTTCTTGGTACCGGCATAGCGCATCGCCCTTTCCTTGACGTCGGGCAACCGCTCGAAATCAAAATTTCCGCCGGAGACCACCGCAACAACGCTCTTGCCGGTAAGTTGATCAGGATCAAGTGCCTCAAGCGCCGAGATCGACAATGCGCCCGCCGGTTCAAGCACGATGCCCTCAGTGTTGAGGATCCTCGTCATGGTCAGGCAGATAGCGTTTTCAGGGACCGTCATAACCTGATCGGGCCGAAAGCGGCGTAAAATTTCGAAATTGCGATCGCCGATTTCCGCAACCGCGGCTCCATCGACAAAATTGTCGATCTTGCGCAGCTTGACCCTGTGTCCCGCGGTCAGGCTCTCCTTCAGGCTTGGCGCACCTGCCGGTTCGACCAGCAAAAACCGCTCCGCGTCGATCTGACCCTCAAAGTAGCGCGCTGTACCAGCGGACAGTCCACCACCACCGACAGGCAGCACAACAAGGTCCGGCGTCTCGCCTTCCGGCAACTGCGCTGCGATCTCGGCTCCGACACTGGCTTGCCCTTCAATGATATCGTCATGGTCAAAGGGCGGCGCCATCAAGGCGCCCTCGACCACCGCAAATTCTCGTGCCGCATCGTAGCAGGCGTCAAAAAAGTCCCCCGTCAAGCGGATCTCTATAAACTCGCCGCCAAAAATCCGCGTCTTGTCGATTTTCTGCTGCGGTGTGGTTACCGGCATGAAAACAACACCCTTGCGCCCGAAATGCCGGCAGACAAAGGCAAAACCCTGGGCATGATTGCCCGCCGACGCACACACGAAAAGGTTTTGTTGCGGAGTGGCCAACAACGCCTTGCGGATGAAATTGAAGGCACCCCGGATCTTGTAGGACCGGACCGGCGACAGATCTTCGCGCTTGAGCCAGATCCGCGCACCGAACCGTGCCGACAAATGATCATTGAGCTGCAAGGGCGTTGCCGGGAACAGCTCCCGCATCTCGGCAAGGGCACTGTCGACAGAACGGCGGAAATCATCAGGCGATTGTTTTTCACTCATCACAGGTCTATGCCACGGGATGCTGCCGGTTGCCAACCAGATCCGGCGTTCGAGAGGGCATGGGGTGCACGGCCACACAATCCGATCCGCGGTGTTTATCGCGTCAGTTGCCGGCCTTTATATCTCGGTGGCCATGCTCGCGCCCGCTGCTGTCGATTTCTACTACGGCAATCCCGACTGGCAGGTTTTTGCCGTCTCTTCTTTTGCCGTTGGCGCAATCTGCCTCGCCGCCGCCGCGGCCAATCGCGGGATTGATGCGCCTTTTTCCAGACGTTTAGGGTTCCTGGTTGTCAATCTGCTGTGGATCACGCTGTCTGTAACCGGTGCTGTTCCGTTTTACCTCGCCTCCCTCGGGCTCGACATGGCCGACGCCCTGTTCGAGTCGGTTTCCGCGGTCACCACCACCGGCGCCACCGTCATCTCGGGCCTGGACACGGCACCTCCCGGACTGTTGCTTTGGCGATCGCTGCTGCAATGGATCGGCGGCATCGGAATTGTCGCCCTGGGACTGCTTATTTTGCCCTACCTCAAGGTTGGCGGATTTACTGTTTTCAAGATGGAATCCTCCGACACTTCAGAGAAGCCGTTCGAGCGCTTTGCCGTGTTCGTGCGCGCCTTTTTTGGCATCTATATCGGTCTCACCGTCATTTGCGCCATTCTCTACCGAATTCTGGGTATGAGCGCCTTCGATGCCATCAACCATGCCATGACCACCATGGCGACCGGCGGATTTTCGACCCATGACGCGTCCTTCGGGGCTTTCCAGTCCCCAGCCCTTGTCTGGACCGCGACCCTGTTCATGACCATCGCCGGCCTGCCCTTTTCCGTGCTTATCCTGTTTGTTGTGCGCGGACGCTGGGATGCTTTGCGGGATCCGCAGATCTTTGCCTATGCAGCAATATTGATTGTCCTCTCCGTCCTGATCGCGCTCAGCCTGCGCCTGTCCCGTGGCGAGGAATTTGCCATGGCTCTCACCCACGCGGCATTCAACGTCGTCTCTGTGGTCACCACCACTGGATTCGCCAGCGCCGACTACACGCTGTGGGGGCCACTGACCGTCGCAATCCTGTTCATGGCGACATTTCTTGGCGGCTGTTCCGGCTCGACTTCCGGCGGCATCAAGGCCTACCGGCTGGTGATTATCTTCAGCTCCATCCGCTCAGGTCTGATGCGGTTGATTTATCCCAACAGCGTTCGCCCGGTCCGTTACGGCTCCGTCGCGGTCGACCCTGACATGCAGCGCACCGTGTTTCTCTTTGTCTGCGCCTATATCGGCATCTGGGCTCTGGGATCGGTTGCCCTGGCCGCGACAGGGCTCGATATCGAAACCGCTATATCCGGCTCGATTACTGCGCTGGCCAATGTCGGACCAGGCATCGGCCCAGTCATCGGGCCGGCGGGCAACTTCAGCTCGCTCGGCGATCCGGCCAAGATTATTCTTGTCTTTTTGATGTTGCTTGGGCGCCTTGAAATCTTGGTCGTTCTGGTCTTGATGCTGCCTGCTTTCTGGCGCGAGTAACCCGGCCGCTCAATTCGAGCACAGCCGCCAGCTTAAAAATCGACGGGCTGATTCAGGCTGCTACTTCTGCAAACCTACCGGCCGGACACGGGCTGGGGGAAGTCAGCCTGATGAAAGACCTCTCAGCACCGGTCATCATCAATCCACGCCACTGGGCCGGCTTGCGCATCGGCTTCAAGATCAACGCACGAACGTCCAGTTTCGCTCTGCGTCAGCGTTATCCGATATCGAATTTATGGTGCGGACGACGGGAATCGAACCCGTACAGCCTTACGGCCGAGGGATTTTAAGTCCCTTGCGTCTACCAGTTTCGCCACGTCCGCACGTGACCTAGTCGGTATCCGACCATCAACACCCAGGCAAGGGCTGGAGACTCTTTTGGACAAAAAATCAAAATGCCTCGCTGTGCAGACAGCGAGGCATTTGGTGTTCAGACTGGAGGTCTGTTTTCGGATGACCCGCGTTCAGGCGACGATCTTGGCGGCGATTTCCGCAACCCGCTTGCCCTGGAATTCCGCACCCTCGAGTTCCTGATCGGAAGGCATCCGCGATCCATCGCCATTGCTGGTTGTGGTCATCCCATAGGGCGAACCGCCACGCACCACGTCATTGCCCATCTGATCCTCGTAGGCATAGGACAATGGCACGATGATCATGCCGTGGTGCTGCAAGGCAGCCTGCGTGCCGATGATTGCCATTTCGGCGCCACCATGCTGTGTGGCTGTCGAGACCATCACAGAACCGACCTTGTTGATCAGTTTGCCTTCAGCCCACAGTGGACCGGTCTGATCGAGGAAGTTCTTGAGTTGTGACGCCATCATCCCGAAGCGGGTTGAGACGCCGAAAATGATCGCATCGTAGTCAGCCAGCTCAAGTGGTTCTGCGACGGCGGCTTCCTGGTCCAGCTTGTAGTGAGCAGCTTTGGCCACCTCTTCCGGCACCAGTTCAGGCACGCGCTTGATTGTGACATCCGCTCCTGCCGCGGCAGCGCCCTTTGCCGCAGCTTGCGCCATGGCTTCCATGTGACCCCAACTCGAGTAATAAAGCACCAGTACCTTTGCCATCGTCGTATCCTTTGCAGGAAGTTCCCGCCCGTAGCGGGTTGATGGCCTAGAGATAGTTGTTCCATTGTTCATGAAAACCCGGCAGACAGAGCACGGATTGTTCACAATTCGCCGTAGGAGTTGAGGCCTTGCTCTCTTGCACGGAAGCAGAAAACGAGTCTATTCAGAACAGCTTGGCAAAGGAGTACAACGATGAGCGAAGCTCGTAGCGTTACCGCAGCAGCGCTTGCCATTGGCGATGAATTGCTGTCGGGCCGCACCAAGGACAAGAATATCGGTCATTTGGCCGAACTGTTGACCGCCGCCGGGATCAACCTCGAGGAAGTCCGCATTGTGTCCGATGAGCAAGACCGTATCGTTGAAGCCCTCAATGCCCTCAGATCCCGCTATGATTACGTGTTTACCTCCGGCGGTATCGGTCCGACTCATGACGACATCACTGCCGACGCAGTTGCTTCAGCCTTTGGCGTTGCCTGCACACATGATCCCGCCGCGCTTGAGTTGCTTGGGACTCACTACGCCGAACGCGGTCTGGAATTCACCGAAGCCCGACGACGCATGGCGCGCATGCCGGTCGGCAGCCGGCACATCGACAACCCTGTCAGTCGCGCACCCGGATTCGTGATCGGCAATGTCCATGTCATGGCCGGCGTACCATCGGTTTTCCAGGCAATGCTGGACAATGTATTGCCGACCTTGCGCACCGGCGTTAAAATTCTTTCCGAAAAAGTCAGCTGTCCCTACGGAGAAGGCGATATCGGCGACCCGTTGAGCGCTATCGCCAAAGCCCACCCTGGGGTCAATATAGGTTCTTATCCGCGCTTTTCGGGCGACAAGTTCTCCACCGAGATTGTCATCCGAGGCCGCGAGCTGGCGGTTATCGAGGCGGCCAGGCTTGATATCGAAACGATGCTGACGAGCGTTGGTACAAAGCTCGGTGCGACAGCCGATTGATTCGGATCAATGCGCCAGGGCGCGGCGCGCAGCATGGTGAGATCACCACATACAAACTGCGCCACGTCAGGGAGACCGCATCATGACCTATCATACGATCCTCGCCGTCTACTCAACTGAGGCCGATGTGGCGCCAGTGACCTCCGCTATCGTCGGCTTTGCCGCAGGCAAGCAAGTACATTTGATTGGCTGTCACGGCGAACCGTCGCAATTTGTCGTGCTTTCAGCCCCCATCGATGTTCCGGACGCGGCCACCATCACCGCTTTGTACGAACAGGCCGATTTGCGCATGCGCGAAGTCGGCGATGCATTCAAAAAGGCTTGCGAGACCGAAGGCCTGTCGCACGAATGGCGCCCGGTTCGCTCCCCCGGTGGTGACAGCGCCATCTCCGCACTTGCCAGCGCCCGGTCCGCGGATCTCGTGGTCGTGCGCCAACCCGACCGTGCCGCCAATGAGGATTTGGCGACAAATGTTGAAGCGCTACTGTTTGAGGGCGGCCGCCCGGTGCTGTTCCTGCCTTCCGACGGCAAGCTGGCGACACCGATCAAACGCGTACTCATCGCTTGGGACGGCTCGCGTGAAGCAGCCCGCGCCACCCATGATGCACTGCCATTGCTCAAATCGGCAGAAGCTGTGGAAATCGTGGTGGTGGACGCCGAAAAACTGCCGGACATCGACGCGCCGCTTGCCGGCACGGACATCGCCAGTTGTCTGTCACGTCACGATATCCACGCCAATGTCACAACCGTTTCCAAGGGCGATGGCTCGACCGCCGAAGCCATATCCGCACAGGTCTTAGCCACCAATGCTGATCTGGTCGTGATGGGTGCCTATACACATCAGCGGCTGAGAGAATGGCTTTTCGGCGGCGTGACCCGCGCCTTCCTCGAAAAGTCTCCCGTGCCGGTTCTGATGTCTCGCTGAACCGGATCCCAAAGCAGGCGCGGCTAAGGCGCCCGGGTTTTAGCCCAGCAGCATCCACACGGCGACACCGGCAAGCGTGGCGGCGAAGACAAGGTTCAGTCGGCGCGCGCTGGTTTCGCTGCGAAACAACCGCCCCAGTCCGTCACCCGCAAGCGTCCAAAGCAGGAATGCCAGTAGATTGTTGACCGTGAACACAAGCGAGATAACCGCAACACGTTCGCCCATGCTGGAAAAATGGAACCCTGCAAACTGCGAATACATCAAAAGGATAATCACATAGGCCTTGGGGTTAAGGACAAGCAGCATGACCCCGTCAAAGAACCCCGCTCCGCTATTTTGAACATCCGCACTTGATCTGCCCGAGGTCGCCATCTTCCAGGCCAGCCAGAGCACATAAATGGATCCTGCGGTTTTTATAAGGGCAAACAAGGTGGAGGCGGGGTCGAGGACGGCGACGAACCCTGCCCCGACAAGAACAGTCAACAAGAGTGTGGCAACATGGTACCCGGCATTGGCCGGTAGCGTGGCGGCGACACCGGACCGCGCACCCAGCGCGGCGAAGAACATGTTGCCTGGACCGGGACTGTAGGCCAGCGGCAACAGGAAGACAAAAAGCGCTCCAACAAACATGGCCATGAAATCAATCCCCTTCCGTTCTGTCGTTTGATCTTCGCGTGTTCCTTAAAGCCTCGCCACCCGATACCCGCAGCGCTATTGCAACTCCCCAGCGTCGTCCGACTTGCGTTCGCTGGTAGATTTCGGCTATTTGCGGCGCTTGACCCTTCAAACAGCAGCCATCGGGGCTGCCTGCACATTCAAGGAAGCCAGCCATGTCTCTTCCAGACAAAGCCTTTCCGGTATCATGGGATCAGTTCCACCGCGATGCGCGCGCGCTTGCGTGGCGGCTGAGCGGCAGCGGACAGGTCTGGAGCACAATAGTTTGCATTACCCGTGGCGGGCTTGTACCTGCGGCCATCATCTCCCGTGAGCTCGACATTCGCCGCATCGATACTGTCTCGGTCGCCTCCTATCATGACTACGTCAACCAGGGCGAAATGCAGGTGCTTAAGGAAATCAACTCGGAAATCCTCGAGACCGAAGGCGAAGGCGTCCTTATTGTCGACGACCTGACGGATACCGGCAAGACCGCGGCCATCGTTCGGGCGATGCTCCCGAAGGCCCATTTCGCGACAGTGTACGCCAAGCCAAAAGGCCGGCCTCTTGTCGACACCTTTGTGACCGAAGTGAGCCAGGACACCTGGATCTATTTCCCCTGGGATATGGGCTTCGCCTATGTCGAACCTATCGCCAAGGATTCCCGCGGCTGAACGAAAGCTTGTCTTTAACAAACAGCGCGGTTGCAATGTAATCGGCTACCGCGCCAACCGGTCTGATAGGCTCAATTTTTCCTGTTGCGCAACGCGATGACGCGTCAGTCCCTCGAGGGCCGCGGTAGAGAATAGTGCCGGGATGGCACAGCCGGTCCAGAACGCAAAACCTCGCACTTGTTCCGAGACCGTTGTTAACTCTCTTTATATACATTTGTTAGAATATGCCGGATCAGAAATGATCACCCGGCTGGAATGGTATCAGCTTGTAAAAGCCTCTTGCGAGGCATGCATCGCATCCTACTGGCATATCATCCATTTTCATGCAGCAAACCACGTCACCACGCAGCGACCGGCTCAAGCAGTACCGTATTGTCGGTATCAACCTCGCCGTGATCATTGTTGTGCTGTCAGCGGCCGCCATCGTTCCACGCAATGGTCAGGCATTGGTGATTGTTTCACCCTGGAGTGACCCCGGACGGGTCATAAGTGTCATCTCCGACGCCGGTGGATCGGTCATGAACGGAACCGGGTCACCCTACGCCGCAATCGCCTATTCCGACGAACCCGGTTTCGCTTTCCGCTTGTTTAAATCCGGCGCCATGCTGGTTCTCGACGGCAGTCTCGCTTTCTTTTGCAGGAGTACATCTTCGCTATGAATTACATGACCTCTCTCCGCACCCGCGCAGCCATTGCTATCGTCTCGCTGCTGTGGATCAATCTCGGCATGATGACTCTTCGATATCTGTGGGGCATGGAAGCCGATCCGGTCATCGTCTTAGGAGGCGGTACCGCAATCGCCGGCGTGGCAACTCTGACCTGGTGGCGCGACCGAACCGGCACGGCAACACAGGTCTCGACAGCATTGGCCCACGCCGCAAGCGTGGCATTGCTGGTTTACGCATTTTCCGGATCGCCGCTCCAGATCGACATGCACATGTATTTCTTCGCCAGTCTGGCGATCTGCGCATCCTGGGTCGACTGGCGGCCAATTCTGGCATTCGCGGGCCTGACGGCTGTTCACCATCTCGCACTGTTTTTTATTATTCCCGCAGCGGTTTTTCCAGGTGATACGGATCTGAGCCGTGTCATTTTGCATGCGGTCATCCTCATTCTGGAGTCTGGCGCTTTGCTGGCTTTGGTTCATTCTCTGGCGACTGCCTTTGCACAAAACGATGAAGCAATGCGCAACACCCAGATCGCCAATGAGCAGGCCGCCCAGATGTCGCACAAGGCCGAATCGGCCCAGCAAGAGAATCTGGAAAATGCGAAACGACGCGAAGCCGAACGCGCAGCCGACACAGAGCGCCTCCAATTCGCCATGGCATCGCTTGGTGGTGGCCTTCGTCAACTGGCGGCAGGTGATCTGCGTGTCCGCCTCAACGACAAGTTTGACGAGACCCTGGAGGTCCTCAGGGGCGACTTCAACACATCAATGGAAGCCCTCGAGCAACTGGTTGCAGAACTCGGCGGCTCTGCGCGTCGGATGAGCGAAGGTTCCCACGGTGTCTGCTCTGACGCCGAGCGGATTTCCCAGCGTACAGAACAGCAGGCCGTTTCGCTGGAGGAAACCGCCGCTGCGATCGGACGGATCACCGAAAACGTCCAGACCGCATCAAAGCGCGCAGGTGAAGCCGGACGTCTGGTTGACGAGGCGACGAAAAATGCCTCCGTCTCCGAAGTGATTGTTTCCAAGGCAGTCAACGCCATGACCGAGATAGAAGGCTCTTCGCGCCAAATCGGGCAGATCATCACCGTTATCGACGAGATCGCGTTCCAGACCAATCTTCTCGCCCTCAATGCAGGCGTGGAAGCTGCCCGCGCCGGCGAAGCCGGAAAGGGCTTTGCCGTGGTCGCCCAAGAGGTCCGTGAGCTGGCGCAGCGCTCTGCAAGTGCTGCCAAGGAAATCAATGCTTTGATTGAGACATCATCCAGTCAGGTGAGCAGTGGCGTCACCCTGGTTAACCAGACCGGCGAAGCACTTCGCGCGATTGGTGATCAGGTCAAGCATATCAATGATTACATCACGAAAATCGTCGAAACCTCGCGCGAACAGGCCTCCGACATCTCCGAAATAAACTCGGCGGTGGCCAACATGGATCAAACAACCCAACAAAACTCCGCACTTATGTCGGACACGACCAAGTCCATCTTGGGTCTCGCGGCCGATGCAGATGGGCTCGTGGCGAAACTTGCTGTCTTCAACGTCAGTGAACATAGCGTGTCGCGTCCAGCAGCAAAGGCTAAGCCGGCGGCTGCCGCAATCAAACCCGCGGCACCGGCACCCAGAGCAGTACGGCAGGGCGGCGGCGGTGGCGCTGCGGTGGCGGTCGCGCACGGATGGGACGAATTCTGATCGCGAACGGCCACATTCAAGCCTCTCTGGCTTGGGAAGCCTGGGACTGACCGTATAACGCATAATGTCGGGGGCGCAGCATCTGCTGTGCCCCCTTTTGATATCGGACCTGACAGATTAAATACAACCACGCTAAGGCTATTTGTTCGGACCGGCCTTACCCGCATCAGCGGCCGCGACATTGCAGCCCGGAGCGGTCATACTTTTAAGTCTGGGTGCACCAGATCAGACACAATTATATGGCATGATTTAACAGGGAGAATCGTTGGATATGATTGAATTTGACAGGCTCAAGATGCTGCTGGACCTGTTTAGGCAACCCGGTGAAATAGAGAGAAAGTTACGCAAGAAGCCCAAGCGGCAATCGGCGGCTGCCGTTTTTCGCGGTTCGGGCGACAAGTGCGAATTGTTGTTGATCACCAGCCGCGACACAGCGCGCTGGATCGTTCCCAAAGGCTGGATCGAAGACGGTGAAGATGGAGCCGAGGCGGCCGTGCGGGAAACATGGGAAGAAGCCGGTCTGATTGGCGAAGTGCTGCCGGGCGGCCCCGTGGGCCAGTACCGCTACATCAAGCAAAGAGGACGGCGAAGCGATGCAGTATGCGAAGTTGATGTTTATATCCTCAAGCTGCTGGAACAGCGCGACCTGTGGCCCGAGCGGGACGAGCGTCGGCGCAAATGGTTTCCGGTCGCCACCGCCATCGGCCTCGTTGCCGAAGACGGGTTGAAGAACGTCATTCGCGACGCATTCCGGATTCTCAAGCTGGCCTGATATCATCCGCCGCGAAGCAACGCATATCGCGGCGCAGCCTGGCACCAGTTCTGCCCGAACAAATATTCAGCCGGCCTTTTACGCTTGAGATACAAACATCCCTAATACTTGACCGCGCGCCCTGTATAGGCCTGCCTTCAGTGCACAACTTAAAGCATTGATTAGACGAACTTGCCGTCCGGATTGAGTCGGCGCCCAACAGCCAAAGTTTGCCCGGCGGCAATTCCTTCACTCTTCTCCGGGCAATGGCACGGACGACGAAATCGTCGTTTGTCCTCGTTTTCCACAGTGCTCCGCCACTAGATATGGTGTGCAAGAATCTGCCACCGACAACCTCTTGACGCATCCACCCGAGTCGATGCTTATAGGAAACACGTTGCGGCGGCGGCGCGGCTGGGATGTTTAGAGGCCAGTCAAATCCCGACATTTTTCGGTTCACAGCATCTTTCCCCGTGACAGTCACGGTGGTTCGAGAGTCTAGCTTTGATGCGAAAAAATGACGGCGATCTGCCAACATGGGGCTGGCGTAAATCTCTTGTTAATACTATATTTAGTGTTTGCAGCCAATCTTGCCACAAGATAGAGGATTTCCTGAAACGGGAATCACACCGAGTATGAAAACGGGCTGCGCAATGATTGGGCGACCTGCGGGGAAAATTTTGCCGTGACGCAAGGAATGCGGTCGGCTTCGAATTTTAAAGAGGACTACAATGCGCATCGAACGTCGGTTCACCAAAGACGGCCAGTCTGCCTATGCAGAAATCGAATTCCGCAAGGCAACGAGCGAGATCAAGAACCCCGATGGTTCGGTCGTTTTCCGCCTCGCAGACATCGACGTGCCGGTGCAGTTCAGCCAGGTCGCAGCCGACATTCTTGCGCAGAAATATTTCCGCAAGGCCGGCGTACCCGCACGCCTGAAAAAGGTTGAAGAGAATTCCGTGCCGTCATGGCTGTGGCGCTCGGTCGCTGACGAAGCAGCGCTCGCAAAGCTTCCCGAGGACGAACGTTACGGCTCTGAAACAGACGCCCGTCAGGTTTTTGACCGGCTCGCCGGCACCTGGACCTACTGGGGCTGGAAGGGTGGCTACTTCACCACCGAAGAAGACGCCCGCGCCTTCATGGACGAGCAGGCCTACATGCTCGCCACCCAGCGCGTTGCCCCGAATAGCCCACAGTGGTTCAACACCGGCCTGCACTGGGCCTACGGCATCGACGGTCCAGGCCAGGGCCATTTCTATGTCGACCCGTTCACCGGCAAGCTGACCAAATCGAAATCCTCCTACGAGCATCCGCAGCCACATGCCTGCTTCATCCAGTCGGTTGAAGATGATCTGGTCAACGAGAACGGCATCATGGACCTGTGGGTCCGCGAAGCCCGCCTGTTCAAATATGGCTCGGGCACCGGCTCCAATTTCTCACATCTGCGTGGTGCAGGCGAAAAGCTCTCGGGCGGCGGCAAGTCGTCGGGCCTGATGAGCTTCCTCAAGATCGGTGACCGCGCTGCCGGCGCCATCAAGTCGGGCGGCACAACCCGCCGTGCGGCCAAGATGGTCGTTGTCGACATTGATCACCCCGATATCGAGGAATACATCAACTGGAAGGTCAAGGAAGAGCAGAAGGTCGCTGCCCTGGTCACCGGCTCGAAGATCGTTGCCATGCACCTGACCGCCATCATGAAGGCCTGCATCAACTGCGAGGCCGACAACGACGCCTGTTTCGATCCCAAGCAGAACCCTGCCCTCAAGCGCGAGATCAAGGCTGCCAAGCGCGATCAGGTGCCTGAAAACTACGTCAAGCGCGTCATCCAGTTCGCCCGCCAGGGCTACACCGACATCGAATTCAAGACCTACGACACCGACTGGGATTCAGAAGCCTATCTCACTGTGTCAGGCCAGAATTCCAACAATTCGGTCTCGATCAAGGACGACTTCCTTCAGGCTGTTGAAACCGACGGCGACTGGAACCTGACCGCCCGCAAGGACGGCAAGGTAATGAAGACCTTGAAAGCCCGCGATCTGTGGGAAACAATAGGCCATGCGGCCTGGGCTTCGGCTGATCCGGGCCTGCATTACAACACCACCATGAACGACTGGCACACCTGCCCGGCCGAAGGCCCGATCCGCGCTTCCAACCCGTGCTCGGAATACATGTTCCTCGACGACACGGCCTGCAACCTGGCCTCGCTCAACCTGCTGCAGTTCAAGGACAAGGACACCAAGCGCATCAACATTGCCGATTACGAGCATGCTGTCCGGCTCTGGACCATCGTGCTTGAAGTCTCGGTGATGATGGCGCAGTTCCCCTCGCACCAGATTGCCGAGCGCTCCTACAAATACCGCACCCTGGGTCTTGGCTTTGCCAATATCGGCGGCCTGCTGATGACCACCGGCATTCCTTACGACTCCAAGGAAGGCCGCGCCATCTGCGGCGCGCTGACCGCGATCATGACCGGCGTGGCCTATGCCACATCGGCTGAAATGGCCGGCGAGATCGGCACCTTCGCCGGGTACAAGGACAACAGGAAGAACATGCTGCGGGTGATCCGCAACCACCGCCGCGCCGCCCATGGCGAGACCACCGGCTATGAGGACCTCTCGGTCCACCCTGTCGCCCTGATCCATGAGGATTGCCCGGACCAGGACCTGATCACCCACGCAACGGCTGCCTGGGACAAGGCACTCAAGCTCGGCGAGAAGCACGGCTACCGCAATGCGCAGGCAACCGTGATTGCGCCCACCGGCACCATCGGCCTGGTGATGGATTGCGACACCACCGGCATCGAGCCCGATTTCGCGCTGGTCAAGTTCAAGAAGCTCGCCGGCGGCGGCTACTTCAAGATCATCAACAACGCGGTGCCTGAAGCGCTGCGCACGCTGGGCTATTCCGAGGCCCAGCTGGCCGAGATCGAAGCCTATGCGGTCGGTCACGGCAACATCAACCAGGCGCCGGCCGTCAACCCCGGCTCACTCAAGGCCAAGGGCTTCACCGACACCCAGATCGAAGCCATCAACGGCGCCACCAAGGCTGCCTTCGACATCAAGTTTGTCTTCAACAAGTGGACGCTGGGCGAAGAATTCTGCAAAGGCGTGCTTGGCTTCACTGACGCGCAGATGAACGATTTCTCGTTCGACCTGCTGTCGGCCATCGGCTTCTCCAAAAAAGACATCGAAGCCGCCAACATCCATGTTTGCGGCGCGATGACGCTGGAAGGCGCACCGCACCTCAAGGAAGAGCATTATCCGGTTTTTGATTGCGCCAATCCGTGCGGCAAGGTCGGCAAGCGTTATCTGTCGGTGGAAAGCCACATCCGCATGATGGCCGCCGCCCAGCCGTTCATCTCCGGCGCGATCTCGAAAACCATCAACATGGCCAACGACGCCACCGTTGATGATTGCAAGAACGCCTACATGCTGTCCTGGAAGCTGGCACTGAAGGCCAACGCACTCTACCGCGACGGCTCGAAGCTCTCCCAGCCGCTCAATTCCTCGCTGATAGAGGATGACGAGGACGAGGATGACGCAATCGAGGCGCTGGTGGCCCAGCCCGCCGCCGCCCAGGCCGTCACGGTCACCGAAAAGATCGTCGAGCGGGTGGTCGAACGGCTTTACCGCGACCGCGAGAAGCTGCCAAACCGCCGCAAGGGCTACACCCAGAAAGCCGTCATCGGCGGCCACAAGGTTTACTTGCGCACCGGCGAATTCGACGACGGCCGCATCGGCGAGATCTTCATCGACATGCACAAGGAAGGTGCTGCCTTCCGTGCGATGATGAACAACTTCGCCAT
Source organism: Hoeflea sp. (assembly GCA_051251555.1). Taxonomy (GTDB): domain Bacteria; phylum Pseudomonadota; class Alphaproteobacteria; order Rhizobiales; family Rhizobiaceae; genus Hoeflea. The sequence continues at coordinate 153,761 of JBPOEW010000004.1, read as the reverse complement.
CGCCATCTCGCTCGGCCTGCAATACGGCGTGCCGCTCGAGGAATATGTCGAGGCCTTCACCTTCACCAAGTTCGAGCCGGCCGGCATGGTTCAGGGCAACGACGCCATCAAGAACGCCACCTCGATCCTGGATTACATCTTCCGCGAGCTGGCCGTCTCCTATCTGGCGCGCAACGATCTGGCCCATGTCGACACATCCGACTTTGGCAACACCGCACTCGGCAAGGGCATTTCCGAGGGCAAGGCACAACCTTTCTCCAAGGGCCTGACCCGCGGCGCATCGCTGAAGGTTGTCACCGGCACCAGCACTGCCGGCAATGTCGGCGGGACTGCCGAACCGAAAGGCCAGGCCAGCACGACCACACCTGCCAAGACCACCCCGACCACCGGCTCCTCGGTGATCACCGCCTCGTTCTCCGGCAAGGGGTCGGGCAACCTGGCGGTCCGATCCGAACCCGAAGTCATCGCCGATGATGGCGCGGTTGCCTTCAAGCGCGAGTACGAGGAGCGCGCCGAGGTTCTGGCGGCTGAAATCGCCCTTGTCGAAGGCGAGGCCACGGAGCTGTTCTCCGACATCGCCGCCGATGCTGCCCGCGACGCCAAGGCCAAGGCCGCAGCCCGCCGCGCCCGGTCTCTGGCCCAGGGCTACACCGGCAATATGTGCATGGAATGCCAGAACTTCACCATGGTGAGGAATGGAACATGTGAGAAGTGCGACACATGTGGCTCGACGAGTGGGTGTTCGTAAGCACCAATTGAAATTGAAGCATTCAGCCCGGGGGAAACCTCGGGCTGAACTGCAACTAGGAACAAATCAGAAACATCGTATAAAGTTATCTTTATGTGAGTTGCAACCAGAAACACCAAAGCCGACCCTCGCGGATCGGCTTTGGATACCGCGAATAAAGCCGAAGCTCACGCGGGGCGAAAAGATCTGACGACCTCTCCTGTAGCAAGGTCACCATATGGGGAGTCGGGTCTTGGAGTCGAGGTGGCTAAGGCGCTTTATCCACACTACCAAGGAAACTTGTCATAATGACCAAAGTACCGAAGTTTGGTTTCTCAGCCTTTCTGAAAATCATTTGCGCCAATCCAAAACCGCAAAAAACACTCATCAAAAACCGGCATAAGCCATCAAAAGACCCTCGAGATTTTCACAGAAGTCTACGACTTCGAATACAGAAAATCGCCAATGGCGACATGACCGTTGAACAGGCGATTCTATCGGTTACAGCCATCAAAAAATTGGCAGAAAGGAAGTCAGCTCTAAGCGGGATCAATAAATTCACCGAATGGCGCAAAGCGCATCCAGGCCCGCTTACATCTTGTAGCCCACTAACAATCGAAAGCCCTGGAAAATCTTTCAAGGTTAGTTATTCCGCAAACTTCTTATTGGAAATTGCGGGCCGGAGAACAGCAATTCACCTTTGGAATACCAACGTGGATTTAAGCCGCGACCTTGTGATTGCTATGTTAACGGTTGTGGCTAGGCATTGGCCAGAAACGACGGATAGGCCTGATGATTTTGCGGTTTTATCATTGAAAACAGGTCAAATATATAGATGGTCAGATCAAACTCTTGGACATGTAAAATTGGGGGCCGATTTGATGCTGTATATAGATAAACTGTGTCAAATATCACGCAAAGAACTTGGTCTCCCACAAGTTCAAGAAAGAAAAGAACCTCCTCACCCTGATCGTCCTTAATCCGCAACAATACGTTGCAAATTTCTATTGCTGAACCTCCTAACTCCCCCTTCGCGGGGGAGTTAGGAAATCCGACGAGCTAGCCGAAGGCAAAACGTTAAATTGGGCGGGAGAGGGATACCAAAGAATTCCCCTCACCTGCAATTTCTAGCACTTAGCCTGTGGCTAAGGCGCTGAAATTGCTTCCTCTCCCACAAGGGGCGAGGAGGATGTGGAAAGCGCGGCACGCGACCTCTCCCTTGGTGGGAGAGGATATAAAATCGCGGTCTTAGCGCAGCTAAGTCGCAGATTTTGTTGGTGAGGGGGTCAATGCCCTGATGCCAAATCGCCCATGGCAAAATCCGTAAAAATCCCCTCACCTGGAAAATCTACGACTTGGCTAAAGCCAAGACCGTGATTTTCCTTCCTCTCCCACAACCGGGAAAGGCAGAACCATCAACCCGCACCGGTATTCCTCAGCTCCGACAGGATTGTCAGGCAGACGCCATCAATGTTGGTCAAAACCTCTTCATTCCAGACCCGTAGAATGCGAAACCCATCCGCGACGAACACGGCGTCGCGGCGATGGTCGTGCGGGCTGTCCGCATGCTGCCATCCGTCGACCTCGACAATCAGTTTGGGATCGAAACTGACGAAATCCAGAATGTAGCCTTTAAGCGGCACCTGCCGGCGGAACTTGAATCCCTCCAGTTGCCGGCCGCGCAAGGCATCCCACAGTGTTGCCTCGGGACGCGTCGCCTCAACACGCATAGTTTTGGCGCGTTGTCGGTGCACGGCAGGAGGTTGGTGGCGCATGGGGCTTTCTCCACTGAGACGAGAATAGCACCGATCCCCTCACCTGGAAAATCTACGACTTGGCTGAAGCCAAGGCCGTGATTTTCCTTCCTCTCCCACAATGGGGAGAGGAGAAAACCGAAACCGCCGCGCCCTACCTCTCCCTTGGTGGGAGGGGACACAAAATCGCGGTCTTAGCGCGAGCTAAGTCGCAGATTTTGTTGGTGAGGGGGCGGCTGGAAACCTGGTGAGAAACCCCTCACCTGGAAAATCCACGATTTGGCTGAAGCCAAGGCCGTGACTTTCCTTCCGCTCCCGTAAGGGGAGAGGAGATCATATCAACCTTAACGCCGAGCCTTGCGGGCCGCGTAACGTTGATCGCGCTTTTCCTTCATGGCCGCCATGTCGGCCACGGCGCGTTCGGCGCGGGCGGCTTCTTCCGCCTCGCGGGCGATGGCTTCCGCATGTTCGGCGGCATAGGCTGCGGCCGCATCGGCGGCGTCCTGTGCTGCCTTGCGTTCCTGCTCTTCGAGCTTCAACCGGGCACGTTCGGCCTGGCGCTCTTCGCGGGCCTTGGCCACTTCGGCGCGCTCGGCGCGCTTGGCGATCATTTCCGGGTCATCCGCCTTCGGCGCGGCCTTCATTTTCTCCAGAAGCTTCTTCTTGGCTTCCATGGCATCCTGACGGCGGTCGGTGAAGGCGGTGCGTACTTGCTTTTTCAAACGAAATTCATCCTGGTTTGGGATCGATGCCGGTGCGGCAGGCCGCCAAATGCGGCGATCCAACTGCTATGTGCCGCTGAAACGGCTTTTTTTCAACCCTGATCGGCGGTTTTGGCTAAGACTTTTCCTTAGCGCCCAGCCCCAGATAACACAACCCGCACCGTTACCGGTACTTTTTGCCATCTGTGAAGGCGCGGCATTTCGGCCAAGTCTTTGGTTTTGCATGAAGGGATTGCAGCCACTGCGCTGATTGTGCCTTATTTGTCTCGCGCCGCTGCCATATAACCAGATGATAACCATGAGGCCCCTGCATGACCCTTACCTATGCCATCGGCGATGTTCACGGCCGGCGCGATCTGCTGGCTGCATTGCTCAATGCCATCGGCAAGGATATCGGCAGCATAGAGGCCCGCATCGTCTTCCTTGGCGACATCATCGACCGCGGGCCGGAAAGCCGGCAATGCCTCGACCTGGTGACCGCTACCCTTGAGGCTTATCCCGGCTCCCGCCTGATTCTCGGCAACCACGAGGAATTCCTGCTCACCTTCCTCGATGCCGGTTCTCGGCAAGCCCGCGAAACCGCGATCCGCCGATGGTTGCCCAATGGCGGCAGCGAAACGTTGCACTCCTATGGATTTGAAGACCCCGCGGATCTTGATCGGGTTGCCCGACAACTGGCGAGTGACAATCCCGAACACATCGCAGCCCTGCGCGATGCCAGCTGGATGGACGAGACAGATGAACAGTTTTTCGTCCATGGCGGCATCGATCCGCATCGGCCGCTCGACGAGCAGGACCCGACCACCACACGCTGGATCCGCAACACGTTCCTCGACTTCAAAGGCCCCTTGCCCAAGATCATTGTCCACGGCCACACCATGACCGACTCGTCCCTGCCCGAGCTGCACGCCAACCGAGTAGCCCTCGACACCGGTGCTGTGTATTCGGGTCATCTGACATGCGGCATTTTTGCCGGCGACGCCCCGCCCCGGTTTTTGGCCACCGACGATCACGGAGCTGGCATCGAGGTGAGCGAGGTCTGCGCACTCGATTGCCGCTGAGTTTCCGCGATCCTCCAGACGGATTTGCGCAACTCCCCATTCCCTTGCACACCACAACGCGCTAAACCGCAGACATATCAACCATTAAGGCAAACCAGATGAGCGACGAAACACGGGATTCCAACGGCACGGTGCTTTCTGATGGCGACAACGTCACCGTGATCAAGGATCTCAAGGTCAAGGGCACTTCGTCCACCATCAAGCGCGGCACCATGGTCAAGGGCATTCGGCTCACCGGCAGTACTGGCGAGGTCGAATGCCGGATTGAGAAGATCAAGGGCCTGGTGCTCAGGACCGAGTTTCTGAAAAAGGCCTGAGCGGCTGCGGCCAGCGCAACAGGGTTCATCCAGCCAGCGCTTATGTTTTTCCAATCCACTTGGCCAGCGGTGTCGAACTCAGCCCGTGGACCAGGATCGACAGAGCAACCGTCATCGAGACGCAGGCAAGCAATTCGGCTTCGTTCGGAAAATCAAACTCGTCGATGATCACCAGCGTAAACAGGATCGAGGCTAGCCCGCGCGGCCCGAACCAGCCCAGAAACAGCTTCTCCCGGGTCTTGAGCCCGGACCCGGTCAGCGACAGCCAGATCGCGCCGACGCGCACCACGGTGAGAAACAACACCGAGATCACAACCGTCTTTATCGAGGCATGCGCCAAGCCGTCGGGCAGCAGCAGCGCGCCGAACATTAAAAATGCCGACATGGTCAGGAGCAACCCGGCGCCTTCCATGAATTCGCGCACGAAACGGATATTGTGCTTGTAGGTATTGCCGAAGATCATTCCGGCGACGAAGGCTGCAATAAAGCCGTTGCCGCCGATTGCCGACGCCAGCACGTAAGCCGCGAAGGCCGCAGCCAGAAACACCACCCCTTCTGCTGAAGCCACAATCAACCGGCGCGATTGCGCCACATCCATCATTCGCGCCACCACCCAGCCAGTGGCAATGCCTGCCAGAGGGCCAAGCACGATTTGGGTCATCGCGCTCATCGCCAGTCCGTCGGTGCTGGCATCCGTCATTCCCGCAGATGCGAGAATTGCGCCAAACAGCACGAACGGAAGCACCAGCCCGTCATTGAGCCCACTTTCGACATTGATGGTTTCACTAAGCTTCTCTGGCACATTTGCGCTTGTCACAACGCTTTGACCCAGCGCCGCATCTGTTGGCGTCAGCACAGCAGCGGTCAACAGTGCCATGGCGATACCGCCTTCCGGGCTGATCAGCCAGGTCACAAGCGTGCCCAGGCCAATGGACAACGGCAAGCCGATCACCAGCATTCGAAACGGCAACCGCCAGCTTTGCTTGAGTTGCGAAAACTGCACATGCGATGCATCGGAAAACAATACCAGCACCAGGGTGATTTCGGCCAGCAACCGCTTGCCTGCGTGCAATACATCCGGTGGCGCGGCACCGCGCAATTGTTCCGACAGTGCATAACCAAGACACATAAAAATGATTGGCAACGTCAGCAGCGAGCGGTCGATGGCCCGGGTCATCAGAGAATAGACTACGAAGGCAATGAGAATGCCGAGAACCACCAGATCGAAATGCATGTCCTGGTTCATTTCGACCGCCTCCCCCCATCCCATCATAACTGAATATGACCGGCCTCGCCCGGTTTTGTCACGGCCATCGCCGCTGCCACAAAATTCAGGTGCCGCAGTAGGTTGTGTAGGGGCCGAAATCCGATGGCGCACCGAGCGCGAACACCTCAAGCCCCGGCCTTTGGGTGAATGGATCTTCGAGCACCCCAAGCAACCGCTCGAACGGCACGAGGTCACCCTTGGTCGCTGAGACAAGCGCCGCCTCGACCATGTGGTTGCGTGGCACATAGACCGGATTGGCCCGGTTCAACGCCGCGACCCGCTCCTCTATCGCATCCTCCTCGCGCTGCAAACGCGCCTGCCAGAGCGGCAACCAGAGATCGAACCCTGCCGGATTTGTAAACAGCGCCCGCGTTGCGGTTGCATCGCCCGATGCGGCCAGTGACAGGCTTCGAAAGACGCGGGTGTAATCGGCATTCTGTGTTTGGAGAACGGCGAGCAGCCCGGTAGCAAGCTCCATGTCGCCAGTTTCCTCGCCAACCAGACCAAGCTTGGCTCGCATTCCCGAAAGCCAGGCCCGCTCGTAGGCCAGCGGAAAGCCGTTGACGACCTCACCGGCCTGACGCACTGCATCGTCGCTGTCATCCGGATTGATCAGGTCAAGAAGGGTTTCAGCGAGCCGAGCCAGATTCCACTGAGCGATCTTTGGCTGGTTGCCATAGGCATAACGGCCATGGCTGTCGATCGAGCTGAACACGGTCGCCGGGTCATAGCCATCGATAAAGGCGCAAGGGCCGTAGTCGATGGTCTCGCCGGAAATCGTCATGTTGTCGGTGTTCATCACCCCATGCACGAAACCAACCAGCATCCATTTGGCAATGAGCGCTGCTTGCCGGTCACACACGGCCCTGAGAAGCCCCAGATACCGATCGGGCTGCCCCGACAGCTCAGGGTAATGCCGGGCAATGGCATAGTCGGCCAGTTTCCGAAGCCGCTCAGCCTCTCCGCGCGCAGCAAAGAACTGGAATGTCCCGACCCGCAAATGGCTCGACGCCACCCGCGACAGCACGGCGCCGGGCTCGGGCCCATCCTGGCGCATGATCTGCTCACCGGTCGCCACCGCCGCCAGAGCCCGCGTGGTTGGCACGCCCAACGCATGCATCGCCTCACCGATGATATATTCGCGCAATACCGGTCCGAGCACCGCCTTGCCGTCACCGCCACGCGAAAACGGCGTGCGGCCCGATCCCTTGAGATGGATATCGCGGCGCTTGCCATGGATGTCGATCACTTCGCCCAGAAGCAGCGCGCGGCCATCGCCAAGTTGCGGCGAGAATCCGCCAAACTGGTGCCCGGCATAGGCCATCGCCAGCGGCTCGGCACCCTCCGGCGCCTGATGACCGGCGAATATAGCAGCGCCTGCATCACTGTCCAGCGCCAGCCCATCTAGCCCAAGCTCTTCTGCAAGCGGCTGGTTAAAGCGGATCATCCGTGGCGCGGGTACTTCCGCCCCCTTCCAGGCCACGTAAAACCCCTCAAGTTCGCGCGCATAGGAATTGTCAAACTGAAATCCTGCGATGCTCATGGGCTTGTTCCTTTGTCGGCCGCCGTACGCATTGGCACAGTCCGTACCTGTCTAATCGATGTCAAATGACACACTCTCATGCCCCAGCGCAGCAATGAAACGGCGTGGATCGATGCCGAAATCGGCAAAGATCACCTGATTGTCCACATCGATGATTGTGAACCACGGAGTCCCCGCCGAGCGGTAGTCCTGCATGAAGCTTGGATATGCCTCACCCTCAAGCGCGATGTCATGACCAAACGGAATGGCCAGGTCATAGCGTTGCTGGTTGATCCTGAGTTTGTCGACGGTGTTATCCTTGAAATCCTCAAACACGGTCTGGATGGCCGCGAAGCCTACACCACTGCCGGCAAGATGATGGTGCAGATAGCGCAACACCGGGAAGCCGCGAGAATGGCAACCCGGACAGGCGTGTTGAAAGCAGAACAGAATTTTCATTCCCGCGCCTAGCTCTCGTAGCGTGAGCGGAGGCCGGTCCTCGCCTTGGCCGTCAATCCAGCACTGTACCCGAAGATCCGGAGCGGGGCGGTTCAAAGTACCAAATTGCATAGCGTGTCCTTTCTGCAATCGGTGGGTGCCGCCGGTCATTATTCCCAATTTTCAGATGATAGCGGTGACGTCGTGCACCGCCGCTAACGTCTTGTCAAAAAAATGCCGAACCACTATTCCGCCGCGTCGCGTTTCGGCAACACCCAGTCAGGCCGCGCGAAATGGCATGTGTAGCCGTGCGGGATCCGCTCGAGATAATCCTGGTGCTCGGGCTCGGCTTCCCAGAAATCACCCACCGGTTCCACTTCCGTCACCACCTTGCCGGGCCATAGTCCCGAAGCATCCACGTCCGCAATGGTGTCGAGTGCCGTCTGCCGCTGCTGATCATTCGTGTAATAGATCGCAGAGCGATAGGACATGCCGACATCATTGCCCTGCCGGTTGGCCGTCGATGGATCATGGATCTGGAAAAAGAACTCCAGTATCTCCCGGTAGCTGATCCTGTTGGGATCGAAGACAATCTCGATGCCTTCTGCATGGGTGCCGTGATTGCGGTAGGTGGCGTTTTTAACGTCGCCGCCGGTGTAGCCGACGCGGGTGTCTTCGACGCCGGGCATTTTGCGGATCAGATCCTGCATGCCCCAGAAGCATCCGCCGGCCAGAACTGCACGTTCGCTCATCTAGATATCCTCCACCTGGTCAAGATAGTCACCGTAGCCTTCATCCATCATGTCGGCTTTGGGGATGAACCGCAATGATGCGGAATTGATGCAATAGCGCAAGCCACCGCGGTCCTGAGGACCATCAGGAAACACGTGTCCGAGATGACTGTCGCCATCTCGCGAGCGCACCTCGGTGCGGACCATACCCAGCGTGCTGTCACGAAGTTCGGTCACATGTGCAGGCTCGATCGGCTTGGTGAAGCTCGGCCATCCGCAGCCGCTGTCAAACTTGTCGGACGACGCAAACAGCGGCTCGCCCGAGACGATGTCGACATAGATACCGGCGGCCTTGTTGTCGTTGTACTCACCGCTAAAAGGACGCTCTGTCCCGCTCTGCTGGGTCACACGGAACTGTTCGGGCGTCAGCTTTGCAATTGCGTCATCAGACTTGGAAAAGGTTTTGGCCATAGCGGAACTCCTCATTAGAAGGCTCTTGTCGTCGTGAACCAGACATGGGTCATCACTACAGGTTTTTCAATTGCCCATTCCATCGGCACACCGGTCTGGCCAATCTCTATCGGTCAATTAACGGTGAGGCAGGGCAAGCCGGTGCTTAATACTCGCGCTCGTAGAAAATTCCACCCTTGGTTTCGCCACCGGAACTGGCTTCTCCGCGCAGTTTGATACCCCGGCCAATATCAAGGTCAATCCGGGCTTTGCCGGAGCCTGCCGACGAACCGCTCTCAATCCCGAAATAGGTCCGGTCATTGAGATATTTGCCTACCCCCACCGAGGTAGCGCCGGTGTCCTCGTCGGTGCGCACGTCGATGTCGTCGACACCGGTCGCCCGGCGCAATTGCTCGACAAGCCCGCCGCCCTTGACTGCACCGGTCAACTGCCCCGCAGCTTCAGCAAGCTGAGCGATTTGTAGTGGTGAGAGGCTGCTCATCGAGCGTCCGAACACCAGCTGCGCCAGCACTTCATCCTCGGGCAAATCAGGGCTTGAGGTGAAACTGAATTTAGGCTCGTTCGCCGGGCCGGTGATCAGCACGGTCACCGTGGTGCTACCCGACTGGCTTGAGGCCGCCAGATTGAGGTACGGCACAACCGAACCGGCGAAACTCAGGCTGCCGCGGGTAAAATCGAGCCGTTTTCCAAGTACGCTCAACCGACCACGCACCAGATCGAACCCGCCGGCTGCAACTGGTGAACCGGTGCTGCCGGTCAGACGCAGCGATCCGCCCAGTTCCACGTCCAAGCCTCTGCCGCGGACAAAGATCCGGCTTGCCTGGACCCGGACATCCAGACCAATTCCGCCAGAGGAGCTGCCACTGTCGTCACCTGACAGTCGTTCTGCCTGCGACTGGATGTCCGCGGAGGCGTTCTTGTGCGTTACATCAAGTTGAGAAATCGAGCTTGGAAGCGTATCAGGAATGGTGATCGTGGTTTCATCCAGAAACACACTGCCACCAAGCTTGGGTAGCGATGTCAACGAACCGGACAGTGTGATATCGGCATCAAAGCGGGTCGCAATCATCTGGCCGTCCGCATAGCGTCCGCGCGTAACCTTAAGCTTGAGATCGGCAGGATAACCCGCACCGGCATCAAGCCCCACGGTGCCCGAACCGCTGATCTGTCCGCCCGAAGACAGCTCCCCCGACAAGGAACGGATGGACGCCTGGTTGGGAGCAAGGCCAATCTCGGCCGAGAGTTTGTCAATCGCGATGCCGGATCGGCCATCAACCAGCCGACTGTCTGATGTCGTGATGGTGCCGGAGATCTGCGGCGCGCCAACGCTCCCGCCAATCGAGATATCAGCTTGCGCCTTGCCAGTCAGTGCCAGCCCCTGCTTGGCGATCGCTCCGGACAGAAGAGAAAAAGGAATGCTGCCATTGATCTTGGCCGAAATCGCCTGCGCACCAGTGGTATCCAGTCCCCCCGATGCGTTAAACGCCAGCCCACTGCCGTTGCCTCGTGCGTCAAACCGCAGCCGCCCTGCTTCGAAGCCGCCTGTGGCATCAATGGACAGGGGTACGTCAGCAACCGAGGACGCTGCCGCGGCGCGGACATCACTGGCGTTCAGGTCGTACTGTACAACCGGCGACGACGATGAGCCGCGGATACTGACAGTACCCGAGAGTGAACCCGACAGCCCCGCGCCGGGCGCCACGGCGTTGACAGACGTCAATGGCAGGCCGGAAATCGCGATCTCGATGGACAGCTTCTGCCCCGCCGACCCGGTAATCGACACCTGTCCGCCACCTGGAGAAAGCACCAGTCGCTCGATTTGCGCCGTTCCGTCACGAACCACCACACGGGCCGGTTCGCTCAGGCTGATACCAAGACCTTTCCAGGTCGTTCGTGCTGTTTCGATTTCGAGCTCGGTGGCTCCATCACCCGGGCGCACACGGGCCTTCAGCGCAACTGGCATTCCGGCGGCCTGAGCCTTGCCTTCGACGAGCGTCCAGCCATCGACCTGCGAAAAGCTTGCCGCCAGATTGGATATGTCCGTACCGCCCGCACTCACCTTGACCACATCCAGCGTACCGGTTGGCCTCGGTGTCCCCAACAAATCATCAACGCTGCCGGTCAATCGAGCATCCCGCACGTCAAATCCATCGCCTGAAAGCTCTGGAATGCCAAGCTGAATGTCGGCAACAGACTCCGTACCGCGCACGTCAAACTTTATCGTGCCGCCACCACTGCCGTTGATATTTTGCAAAGCCAGGGCCGACAGAGACCCGATGTCCTTGAGATCAAGATCGATTTGCCCCTTGGGCCTGTAGGCCTCATCCAGCTCCAGGGTTCCTGAAATCAGATTGTCGGCGACCTGAAGCCGCAATGGGTTGATCCGCACAACCCCATCATCCTGCGAAACCACCACGGAGCCATTGACGGGACGCCCTTCCAGCGAACCGGTAAGCGTCACATCCGCTTGCGGCGATGCCGGATCAGCGACACCCTTGGCGTCAAGCACCAGATCCGAGAGATCACGGCCCTGCAGCTTGAGCTGGTTTCCCGTCAATCTCGCCTCGAAAGCAGGGGCTGAAGCTCTCCCGGAGACACTCGCTGACAGTTTCAATCCACCAGACACAGCCTCGTCTGCCGCGGCAAGCTTTAACACTTCGGCCGCGACATCTCCGGCAATCTCGCCTTCCGCACTTAAGGCCACACCGCCGGAAGCCTTGGCAAATTCGGATGCGAGGTCAAAATTTTGAACCGTGAACGCACCGGCTTCGTCCCGTGAAACTTCGGCGTTGAAACTTGTTTCCGCCCCCAGCATCTTTGCTGCCTGGTCCGACAGCACCAGATTTCGCATCTTGCCCGACAGGCTGGCATCCAGCTCGCCGGCAGCGTTGACAGAAAGCGCATCAATAATGAGAGATGCGACGCCTGTCTGCAGTTGGAGATTGTCACTTGTAACGGTCTGCTCCGCATCAACCGCAATGGCGCCTGATAAGGACACGCCGCCTGCAACCGCACGGGCAACAATATCATTGCTCGAGCCGACCGCGTCGATCGTGATGTTGACCGTGCCGGTCCCGCTGCGGGTCGCCAGCGCAAACCGGTCAAAATCCACAACCGCCGAGATTGCATCGGCGCTGAAGTCGGGTCCTGACACCTGATTTGTGGCGATCTCCAGCCGGACCGCTGCTTCCTCTGCATTGCCGGTTACCCGAATATCGACTTTCGGCACAGTCGTGACTATGCGAGATGCTTCCGTGCCGAATTCGAGTGTCCCTGCCCCCGGCTGTGGCGAAATCGAAGCAGTCAGGTCGACGTCGCCTTCGCTCGCCACGCGACCACGGCCCTGAGCGGTCAATCGCGAAGACGCAAATGTAAAGACATCGATCACCGCTCCGGCGCGCTCCGGTTCAATCAGGCCTTCCAGAAAAAGATCGCTTCGTCCCGACAGAAGCTGCCCCACAGATGGGGGCAAGAACCGGTCGAAAGAGCCATTGGCCTGCAGTGAAACCGCATCCCCAGCCTCACCCGCAACCATCTGCAAATTGGCTTCCGCCACGATCTCGCCATTGACGGTGCCTGCCGCATTCAATCGCCAGTCTGCAAGAGACCCCTGCGACGTGGCAGAAAGGCTTATCGCATCCTCGGGCGCTAGGTTGAGCAAGTGCGCCAGGACTCCTCCAGCGGGCTCGGACAGTTTAGCGGAAATGTTGAACCGTTCTTCGGCTTCCAGGTAATCTGCATCAACAGTCAATTCGCCGCCAACACCGTCAATTCGCTTGACCACAAGATCAGCCAGCGCCGTGGACATCGACCCATCGACACGCGCGCTGCCCCTGGCTTCAAAGCGTGCAAGACGGCCGGCAACCGGCTCGCCCAACAAAATATCGGGGACTGAAAAGCGCTTGATGTCAAACGCCAGCGGCAGCACGAACTGCCCACCTTCCGATTGGGTCTCGGAACTTTCCGGCAGTCGGGCCAACTCCACCGCGTCAATCGTCAGATCATCAATTGCCAGCCCCGCGCTCAACAGCGCCAGCGGCGACCAGTCAATCTGGATCCCTTTCAACAACAGCCAGGGTTCGCCCTTGGCATCGCTGAGCAACACATGCCCGATCCGCGTGGATCCCGACAGCAAACCGTCGATCCTGTCGATCTCGACGCTCTGCGCCGCGCTGGACCCGAGCCGGTTCAACGTGAGCGCAATAAGCCATCCGCCGGGTGTCGTGGTAAAAACCAGCACCACACCCGCCAACACAACCAGCAACGCAATGGCAAGCCAGCGCGCCACACGCCAGGTCGCACCCGGACGGGACTTGGAACTTTGCGTCTCTGTCATGTCAGAATGCCTGCCCTATTCCGGCATAAATTCCGTAGTCGGGATCAAGCGGCCCCTTGTTCAGCGGCACTGCCACATCGATGCGAAGCGGACCGAACGGCGTGGCATATCGCAAACCGACACCGGCACCGACCTTGAACTCGGAGCCGGAAAAACTCTGGTTCGGGCTAACCAGACCCGCATCGATGAACGGAACAATACCGATCGTCTCTGTGATACCGATCCGCATCTCTGCAGAAGTCTCCAGCAAGGAAAGACCACCGGTTGGTAGGCCTGCAGCGCTGACCGGGCCAATATCCTGATAGCCATAGCCACGCACCGAACCACCACCACCGGCGTAGAACCGGCGGTTGGCCGGCACCGAGGTCAGATTAGCACCATATATGGAGCCTGCGGCAACGCGTCCGGCAAGCACAAATTTCTTCTCCGCATCAAGTGCCCGATAGGCAGATGCTTCAGCTCGCAATTTGACAAAGGTGGCACCACCATTGATCTCGTAAGCTGGTTCGACCAGAAGCGCCAGGCGCGTGCCCGTTGTCGGATTGAGCTTGCTGTCACGGGTATCGCGCACATATTCAAGCGGAACCGCCACCGTGATCGTTTCAAGATTGACATTGAAGCTGTCGGTCAGCTTTGCATATTCGACATTGACGCCGACCGAGATGGTTTGCTCCGGGGTCAGTTCATAGGAGACGCCGGCGGCTGCCTCGACTGAAAAGCGCCGATAGGCATCGGGATTTTCCTGCTCGACTTCAAGCTTGGAGGTAAATTTCGAGGCAGGACCGAGAACTCCGGGCTTTTCAAACAGAACGGCACCACGCCAGGTCATGTCTTTTGCCTCGGCAGTCGTTCCCAGGCTGCTGACCGAACCTTCAATCCGGAGTTTCTCCGCCCGGCCGAACAGATTGCGGTGCCCCCAATAGGCTTCCAGCCCGCCCCCATCGGTGGAAGAATAGGTGGCGCCAGCCCCAAGGTAGCGATGTTTGCGCTCTGAGACAGTGACCTGAACCGGAACCGAGCCGTCCGCTGAGAGGCTTTCGCTGCCTCGCACGGTAACGCTCGAAAACACTTCAAGCGCCCGCAAGCGCTTTTCCGCCGCTGCCAGCGCAGCAGGATCATACTTCTCACCCTGCTTGACGCCTGCCATCCTGGCGATGAAGTCCGAATTGACGCTTTCAGACCCATCAACTGCTGTCTGGCCGAACGACGCGATCGGCCCGGCTTCGAGCGTCAGCGACACGTCGAGTACACCTCGTGCATGGTCCGCGACTATATCCCGTCCGGAAACCTCTGCGAACGGATGGCCGCTCTTTTCGAGTTCCATCACCAGAGCTTTTTCCGCATCGAGGATGACAGTCGATTTTGCCAGCTGTCCAACCGCAAGCCCCTGCTCGTCTGCCGCATAGGCGCGACCATCTACATCGCGAATTGAGACATCACCGAAGCGAAACTGCTTGCCTGGCTCGACCAGAATGCGAACCGGAACCGGGCCATCGCCGCGCAAATTGGAATCGGGCGGCAAATCAGCCAGACGTTTGCCATCAAGCAGAATGCGAACTTCTCCGGCATAACGGGCATTTTCGTACAGCGCAGCGATCAACTGCTCAAAATCACCATTGGCGCGCTGAATAAGGCCAATAGAGCCTGAAACCGGGCGATCCGCACCAGATACAAGCTGGGAAGCGGCTTCCAGCTCAGCGCGCAGAACACCATCCGGATCTGCGCCCGCAACTTCAAGTGTGACCGAATAGGACAGCGGATCAACCACTTCCACAATTTCCGCGGAATCACCTTCGAACAACTTCAGCCCAAAAAACTCGAATGCGTAGGCAGACCCTGGATGCGCCGCCATAACGAAAGCCGTCCAAAAGGCAAAGCGGGCCCGACGCAGCCAAAAAGTGCCGCGCGCAGTAGAGCCTATGTCCCGCACGTTGTTCATGTCATCCATTCTAGAGCGCATATGTGAATTCGCCCTGAACGCTTTTAACCCGAAAACCGCGTCAGTAATAAGAGGGGAATTCAAATATTTTAGCAGTCCCTGTTCTTGCCCCCTGCCGCAGCTTTCTTCCAGGATGGCGTGTTTACCTCTTGTGCCCCGCATTTCGATCTCGCAATCTGCCGCCGAAGTCGAACCGGGGGGAATTCATGAGAACGCATGCTAGGGCCGTGGTAATTGGTGGCGGCGTTGTTGGCTGTTCAGTCCTGTACCATCTGGCAAAGGCCGGATGGACAGATATCATGCTGATCGAACGCTCGGAACTCACATCCGGTTCCTCCTGGCATGCAGCCGGCGGATTTCACACGCTCAACGGCGACCCCAACGTCGCCAAGCTGCAAGCCTATACCGTCGGCCTCTACGAAGAACTCGAAAAGCTCTCCGGCCAGTCCTGCGGCCTGCATCTGACTGGCGGCGTGATGATGGCCGACAGCCCCGAGCGCATGGATTTCCTGCGGCTGGTGCATGCCAAGGGCCGTTATCTCGGTATGGAAACCGAGTTGATCACGCCTTCCGAAGCCAAGGCAATGTTTCCCCTGATGGACGAAAGCAATTTCGTGGGCGCCCTGTGGGATCCGGTCGAGGGCCATCTTGACCCCTCGGGCACCACGCACGCTTATGCAAAGGCCGCCCAGAAACTCGGTGCCCAGATCGTGTTGCGCAACCGTGTGATTGAACTGACACAAGAAACGGACGGCACCTGGAACGTCATCACCGAACAAGGCACGGTCAAAGCCGATCACGTGGTCAATGCGGGCGGACTTTGGGCCCGCGAAGTCGGCCGCATGGTTGGACTTGAGCTGCCTCTTCTCGCCATGGAGCACATGTATCTCCTCACCGAGGAAATGCCGGAAGTTCTCGAATTCAACGCCAGGACCGGCCGCGAACTGGTTGGCGTCATCGACTTCAAGGGCGAAATCTACACACGGCAGGAACGCTCCGGAATTCTGCTCGGCACCTATGAGAGGGCCTGCAAGCCCTGGTCGCCGGTCAACACGCCGTGGGATTTCGGCCACGAACTGCTCGCCCCCGATATCGACCGCATCGCACCGTCGTTGGAGGTCGGCTTCAGGCATTTCCCGGCTATGGAAAACGCCGGGATCAAGCAGATCATCAACGGCCCCTTCACTTTCGCACCAGACGGAAATCCTTTGGTGGGACCGGTCCCGGGCCTCACCAACTACTGGACCGCCTGCGCTGTCATGGCCGGGTTCTCGCAAGGCGGCGGCGTTGGTCTGGCCTTGTCAAACTGGATGGTCAATGGCGATCCCGGCGCCGACATCTGGGGCATGGACGTATCCCGTTATGGCGAATGGGCAACTCTGCGCTACACCAACGCCAAGGTGCGTGAAAACTATTCCCGCCGTTTCTCGATTTCGTTCCCAAATGAAGAATTGCCAGCAGCCCGTCCGCAGCAGACAACCCCGCTCTACGACGTCATGACCCGCGACAACCACGCAGTCATGGGTGACAGCTGGGGGCTGGAGACGCCGCTCTGGTTCGCGCCATCGGCGGAAGAAGCCCATGACGTGTTGTCCTTCCACCGCTCCAACGACTTCAAGCACATCGGCAACGAGGTCCGCGCCGTGCGTGAACGAGTCGGCGTCACCGAGATCGCCAACTTCGCGAAGTATCGCGTCAGTGGCCCCGGCGCCGAGGCCTGGCTGTCGCACTTGATGACCAACATCATGCCGAAGCTCGGGCGCATCGTGCTGACCCCAATGCTCAATGAATTCGGCAAGCTGATAGGCGACTTCACCATCGCCAAGGTGGCCGACGAGGACTTCATGGTCTGGGGCTCGTCAGCAGCCCAGCGATATCACATGCGCTGGTTCGAAAAGCACTTGCCCAAGCACGGGTCAGTCCGCATCCATCGCTATGACCTCACCCTGGTCGGCTTGTCGATTGCCGGTCCCCGCGCCCGCGATCTGCTCGCCAGTCTCACCGATGATGACGTTTCCAATGAGGCATTCCGGTTCATGGACTTCCGCCAGATGGATGTCGGCGCCGCCCCCTGCATGGTCAACCGCGTCACCTACACCGGCGACCTCGGCTACGAAATCTGGATGGAACCCGCCTACCAGCAGGCCGTCTATCGCGCCATCAAGGCGGCCGGCGAGGAATTTGGCATCGCAGATTTCGGCATGCGGGCGCTGCTTTCGATGCGGCTGGAGAAGAATTTCCCGACCTGGTTCCGTGAACTCAGACCCATCTACGGCCCCTTTGAGGGGGCAATGGACCGCTTCATCAAGCTGTCGAAGAACGATTTCATCGGCCGCGAAGCCGCCGCCAGGGAACATGCCGACGGTCCGAAACTCATGCGGACCTCGTTCCTGGTCGACGCTGCTGACGCCGACGTGATGGGTGACGAGCCGGTCTGGGCCAGGATCGGTGACACCGACTACGGCACCGTAGAGGCACCACACGGCTACGGCGCGCCGCGTTTTGATTCAGAGGGAATTGAGATCGCCAAGGCCGAGGGCGGCACCCTGCGCGATGGCGACTGGCGCGTCGTCGGCTGGGTCACCTCCGGCGGCTATGCCCATACCGTTGGCTCTTCAATGGCGCAGGGGTATATCCCGGCAGCGCTTGCCACCAATGGCGAGACTGGCATGTTCGAAATCGAAATCATGGGCATCCGCCGCGCGGCCCGGATTGCGCTGGAAGCACCGTTTGATCCGAACGGCGAAAAAATGCGAAGCTAAGCCTGTAGACACAAAAATGCCCGCGAAGTCAGCGACTTGCGGGCA
Source organism: Hoeflea sp. (assembly GCA_051251555.1). GTDB lineage: Bacteria > Pseudomonadota > Alphaproteobacteria > Rhizobiales > Rhizobiaceae > Hoeflea. Next base: position 135,669 of record JBPOEW010000004.1, on the reverse strand, counting down.
TTACAAGATTCAATTTGCGAGTGACTTGATTCAATCAGTCACGTCAATCAGCGCGCACAACCGGGTTTCCGGCTTCCGCCAGTTTGGCCAGGTCGGCAGGCTTGAGCTCAACCGATTCACCACAACCGCAAGCCGACGTCTGGTTCGGATTTTTGAACACGAAACCCGAGCGCAGCTTGGTGATTTCATAATCCATCTCCGTGCCGAGCAGATAGAGCACAGCTTCGGGTGCAACAAACACGGTCGCACCATCGCGCTCGATCCGGTCATCCTTCGGATTGACCTCGGTCGCCATGTCGATGGCATATTCCATCCCGGCGCAACCGCCCTTCTTGATGCTGACGCGTATGCCCTCAGCACCATCGCCGGTCTTGACGATTGTTTTGACCCGCTCGGCGGCGGCCGGCGTCAAAGTCATTACGGCAAAGCCCATTACAGTCTCCTTCGGCAACACGGGTTAAAGGCCCGCTGCTTCGTACCCTGAATGTAGTGTGGGTTTATCAGGTTAACAAGTCGCGTAAATAGCAGTTCCGCCGACCGGTCAATACCAGCCGACAGCCACTTGCGCTTCTTCGCTCATCCGGTCCGGCGTCCAGGGCGGGTCGAACGTCATCGACACATCAACGCCGGAGATGCCTTCGACAGCACTGACCGCGTTCTCCACCCAGCCCGGCATTTCACCCGCGACAGGACAGCCAGGCGCGGTCAGCGTCATGGCGATCTTGACCATGCGGTCATCCTCGATGTCGATCTTGTAGATCAGACCAAGCTCGTAGATGTCGGATGGAATCTCCGGATCATAAACCGTTTTCAGAGCCGAGATGATGTCATCGCTCAGCCGCGCCAATTCCTCACGCGGAATGGCGGACGTAACAACCGCGGCATTTGGTTCAGCATTTTCAGTTTCGGGTGCGTCGCTCATTGGCTTTGCTCCATCAAGAAAAGAAGGCCCGCGCCTTGTCGAGTGCCTCAACCAGCACATCGATTTCCGCACGGGTATTGTAAAGCCCCATTGAGGCCCGGCAAGTGGATGTTGCACCAAAACGCTTGAGCAGCGGCTGGGCGCAATGCGTGCCCGCCCGTACAGCAACACCCGACCGGTCGATCAGCATCGAGATATCATGTGCATGAACACCCTCGATCTCGAATGCAAAGATCGCACCTTTGCCCGGCGCTGTCCCGATCAGGCGAAGCGCATTGACCGCCGAGAGCTTTTCCTGAGCATAGGCCGCCAGATCTGCTTCGTGCGCAGAGATGCGGTCGCGGCCCAATTTTTCCATATACTCAAGTGCGGCGCCAAGCCCGATGGCCTGGACGATTGGCGGCGTGCCTGCCTCAAACCGGTGCGGCGGATCATTGTAGGTGACATTGTCCTCGCTCACATCGACGATCATCTCGCCGCCGCCCATGAAGGGCTGCATCGATCTGAGCGCCTCGGTTTTTCCATAGAGCACACCGATGCCAGACGGACCGTAAAGCTTGTGGCCGGTCATCACATACCAGTCGCAATCAATGTCCTGCACATCCACGGGCATATGCACCGCCGACTGGCTGCCGTCGATCAGAACCTTGACGCCACGCTCATGCGCGATGCGGCAGACCTCCTTCACATCAACCACGGTGCCAAGCACGTTGGACATGTGGGTAATGGCGACCAGCCTGGTGCGGTCGGTCAGTGCTTTGCGAAAATCATCAAGATCGAAATTACCCTGGTCGTCGACACCGACCCAGACAATCTTTGCCCCCTGCCGCTCGCGCAGGAAGTGCCAGGGCACGATATTGGAGTGATGCTCCATGATGGTGATGACGATCTCGTCACCATCCTCGATATGCGGCATGCCGTAACCATAGGCAACGGTGTTGATCGCCTCGGTGGTGGACTTGGTGAACACCACGTTGTCGACCGATGGCGCATTGAGAAACCGCTTCACGATCTCGCGCGCGTTCTCGTAAGCGTCGGTTGCGGCATTGGACAGAAAATGCAGGCCGCGGTGCACATTGGCATATTCGTTCGAATAGGCATGCGTGACGGCATCGATCACAGCCTGCGGCTTTTGCGCCGAGGCGCCATTGTCGAGATAGACCAGCGGTTTACCATGCACTGTGCGCGACAGGATTGGAAAATCCTTTCGCACCGCTTCAACATCATAAACTTGATTCAGTGTATCAGCCATGGTCAATAAGCCACTGTTCTATAAATGCTTTCAGCGTCTCTACCAGCTCTTCATTGTCAAGCTCGTCAACCAGTTCATCGACAAATCCGTTGACCAGCAGACCCCGCGCCGATTTCTCGCTGATGCCGCGCGCCATCAGATAAAACAGGTGATTGTGATCGATATCGATCACCGTGGCACCATGCGCGCAGATCACGTCGTCCGCGAAAATCTCAAGCTCAGGCTTGGCTGAAAACTCGCCGTCATCGGACAGCAGCAGCGTGTTGCAAGCCATCTGCGCATCGGTTTTCTGCGCCACCTGGGCAACCCGGATCTGGCCCTGGAACACGCCACGGGCACGGTTCAGAACAACATTGCGGACGATCTCCGACGATGTGGTGTTAGGCACATTGTGGCCCAAAGTCAGCGTCACATCGGTATGGCTGTCACCAGCAAGCAAGTTGACGCAGCGCAAATCGAAGTGCGCGCCTTCGCCTGCCACATCCACATGCAGCTCCTGCCGCACCAACTTGCCACCGGCATTGATCACAAAGACCTTCAGCGTAGCGCCCGCGCCAAGCTGTGCGGTGAGCTGACCCAGATGCTGGTCATCTTCGCCACAGCCCTGCACGATGATCCAGGTCACTTCCGCACCGTCAGCCAGTTCGAGCGCGGTGACGCACGTCGACAGACCTGCCTCGGCCTTGTCTCCGACATGGCGTTCCAGCACGGTCGCCTTGGCGTTTGCGCCAAAAGCGGCGGCCAAACGGTTGTGCACCTGTCCACCGGACTGCACCGACTGGATCTCGATGATCTCTTCAACCGCCTGATCGGCAGCAACGGAAAAACTGTAGCCGTCACCAACGAAGGCGCCGTTGAGTTGCCCGATCAGATCGTCAGAGCCCCGCTCGACCAGGCTTTTCACTGCTGCCCCGGAGGCCAGAAGATCCATGAACGGTTCAAGTTGTATGCCCTCTAGCCCACTCAGGTCGGAACTCCGGCCCTGAATGACAGGAAGCATAATGCTGTTACGCACCAGCGGAGCAACCTGGGTTGCGGATCCCCCCCCAAACTTCGGCACGTCACGCATCAGGTTACGCAGGTCGGTGTAATGCCAACTTTCGACCCGCCGTGTCGGAAGCCCGGCGTTGCTGATAACGCTGAGCAGCCTATCACGGGCTGCGGTCACCGGGCCATCGCCCGGCAATTGCCCCATCATTTCAGCGAAACTGTCGAGAATCGCTTTTTCTGCTGCAGTGTGTGGCGGCTTTGTCTGCATGTTCATGCCTGTCTCTCCTGACCTTGCGGTTCATCCATTCGGCGGCGCCTCAAGCGGCGGCTTCGATGATCCCGGCATAGCCATTGGCTTCCAGATCGAGCGCCAGATCCTTGGGCCCGCTCTTGATCACCTGCCCCTTGTAAAGCACGTGCACTGTGTCAGGTACGATGTACTCGAGCAGGCGCTGATAATGGGTGATGACAATGACCGCACGATCCGGTGAGCGCAGAGCGTTGACGCCGTCGGAAACGACCTTCAGCGCATCGATATCGAGGCCGGAGTCAGTTTCATCAAGCACGCAGAGCTGAGGTGCCAGAAGCTTCATCTGAAGAATTTCGGCCCGCTTCTTCTCACCGCCGGAGAAACCGACATTGAGCGGACGCTTGAGCATAGCCGGATCAATCTGCAGGCTGGAAGCAGCCTCCTTGACCAGCTTGATGAAATCCGGTGTCTTCAGTTCTTCCTCACCACGCGCCTTGCGCTGCTCGTTCATGGCAACCTTGAGAAACTGCATGGTGGCGACGCCTGGAATTTCCACCGGATACTGAAACGCCAGGAAGATGCCCTTGGCGGCGCGCTCGGAGGGATCGAGTTCGAGAATGCTCTCGCCGTTGTACAGGATGTCACCCTCTGTGACTTCGTAGTCCTTCCTGCCCGCCAGAATGTAGGACAGCGTCGATTTGCCCGAGCCGTTCGGCCCCATGATGGCGGCAACTTCGCCTGCCTTGACCGTCAGATTGAGGCCGCGAATGATTTCGGTGCCGTCTTCGGCGATGCGGGCGTGAAGGTTCTTGATTTCCAACATGTCGTTATTTCCCAACTCGTATTCAAAGTTATATTGTGTGATCAGGCTGATCGTTTCACAGCCCTGTCAATCCTCGGAGCGCTGGAAGCACCGTGGCGGCAATGATGCCGACCACTCCGCCGATCAGCACCCGCACCAGCCTTCCGCCAAAACTCGGCGCCAGCGCTGACAGCACGCCGCAGATCACGGCATACCAGGCGATTGCTGTTGCATCGATGCTCATGGTCATGCTCCCTAGATGAGGAGCGCTGGAACACAGTCCAGCAGCCACTCGTTATCTCAGCCGACGCTGCCTTCAAGAGAAATACCGATCAGCTTTTGCGCTTCAACGGCAAACTCCATAGGCAATTCCTGAATGACATCCTTGACGAAGCCGTTGACGATCAGCGCGATGGCCTCTTCCTCGGGAATACCGCGGGCCAGACAGTAAAACAGCTGGTCCTCGGAAATCTTCGACGTCGTGGCTTCATGCTCGAACTGCGCTGTCGAGTTCTTGGCTTCAATGTATGGCACTGTATGCGCGCCGCACTCATTGCCGATCAGCAAGCTGTCGCACTGGGTGAAATTCCGCGCATTGGACGCCTTGCGGTGAGCCGAAACCTGGCCGCGATAGGTGTTGCTCGAGTGACCGGCGGAAATCCCCTTGGAGATGATCCGGCTGGACGTGTTCTTGCCCAGATGGATCATCTTGGTGCCCGAATCGATTTGCTGGTAGCCGTTTGACACCGCAATCGAGTAGAACTCGCCGCGCGAACCGTCACCGCGCAGAATGCACGACGGGTACTTCCAGGTGATCGCCGAACCGGTCTCGACCTGGGTCCAGGAAATCTTGGAATTCTTGCCGCGGCAATCGCCCCGCTTGGTGACGAAATTGTAGATCCCGCCCTTGCCTTCCTTGTCGCCCGGATACCAGTTCTGCACGGTCGAGTATTTGATCTCGGCGTCATCCATTGCGATCAGCTCGACCACAGCAGCATGCAGCTGGTTCTCATCACGCTGCGGCGCGGTGCAGCCTTCCAGATAGGAGACGTAGGCCCCTTCCTCTGCGATGATCAGCGTCCGCTCGAACTGGCCGGTGTTCTTCTCGTTGATGCGGAAATAGGTCGACAGCTCCATCGGGCAGCGCACACCCTTGGGGATATAGACAAACGACCCGTCAGTGAACACAGCCGCATTGAGCGTGGCGTAGTAATTGTCGGTCACCGGAACCACGGTGCCAAGATGCTTCTGCACCAGCTCCGGATGCTCCCGCATGGCTTCCGAGATCGACATGAATATCACGCCGGCCTGCGAAAGCTCTTTCTTGAACGTGGTGACGACCGATACCGAATCGAACACCGCATCAACGGCGATCTTGGACTTTTGCACGCCAGCCAGGATTTCCTGCTCGCGAAGCGGAATACCGAGCTTCTCGTAAACACGCAGCAACTCAGGATCGACATCATCAATCGATGTTGGTCCGGTCGTGCCCTTCGGGGCCGAGTAATAGTGGATATCCTGGAAATCAATTTTCGGATAATCGACCCGCGCCCAGCTGGGCTCTTCCATGGTCAGCCAGCGCTTGAATGCGTCAAGACGCCATTCCAGCATCCATTCCGGCTCGTTCTTTTTGGCCGAGATCATCCGGATGGTGTCTTCGGTCAGGCCTTTGGGCGCCGTATCGCTTTCGATGACGGTCTCGAAACCGTATTTGTACTGATCAACGTCTATCTGACGCACCTGATCGATGGTCTCCTGCACTGCAGGCATGGCGCTCTCCAATCTCGCCGGGTCAAGGCCGGTGGCTTGTTAACGTCGTGTGATGTGCCGGTCATGGCTCACCACTATGTAGGGCGGGACGGCTGTCCCTGCTATGTCATTCGCGAAAATTACTGGTTCGCGAAAGGAAATTCTTGTCGTCGCTTCAAGCGGCAACCGGCGCACTCTTGCGCGCCAGCCGTCGGGTATTAATCGCATTGAACGCTGCAAGGAACCGCTCAACGTCATCTTGTGTGTGCTCACGCCCCAAACTGGCCCGGATTGCACCCAACCCGGCATCTGCCCCCATGGCGGAAAGAACGTGACTCTGGCCGATCTTGCCGGACGAGCAGGCAGCGCCCGCAGAAACCGCAACACCTTCCATGTCAAAGGCAATTTGCGCCGTTTCAGCTTTCAGGCCGGGAAGCGAAAAGAAGCTCGTATTGGCGAGCCTGTCTACCGCCACACCATGCACCATGACATCGGATGCAAGATCACGCATCCCGGCTTCCAGGCGATCACGCAACGCGCCAATACGCTCTACATCACTCAAAGCTTCACGCGCAACCTCTGCCGCTGAACCAAAGCCTGCAATACACACGAGGTTCTCGGTGCCGCCACGATGGCCTTTCTCCTGGCCGCCGCCGCGCAAAAGCGGTGCAGGCATAAGGATTTCGCCAGCACTTACCAGTGCGCCCATTCCCTTCGGACCGCCGATTTTGTGGCTCGAAACGATTAGAAAATCAGCGCCAAGCTCTTCAAGTGACAGGGCCAAGCGACCTGCGCCTTGCACGGCATCAACCACCACGAGACCATGATGGGCTTTTACAATGTCCGCGGCTTGCCGGACCGGCTGGATCACGCCTGTTTCGTTGTTGGCCAGCTGCAACCCCAGCATCGCCTGCCCCGTGGCCTGGTCATGCCCGGCCAGAGCATCAGCCAGCGCCGCAAGATCAAGACGACCATCACTGTCCACCGGCAGCACGGTGATCTGCTCAGCAGCAAAACGTCCGCCCTCAAGGACGGCCGGGTGCTCTACTGCTGAAACAAACAGCTGCGAAACCCGAACCGGCGAACGACCCATCCGGAAATCCGGTGTCAGGACGTGGTTAGCGGCTTCCGTTGCACCGGAGCAAAAAACAATCTGCGCTGCGGAAACACCACAAAGCCGCGCAATCGATTCCCGCGCGTTGGTCACCACCGCCCTGGCCTTGCGGCCTTCCGCATGAACAGACGAAGGATTGCCGGGTAGCGCCATCGCATCGACCATCGCACTCTGCGCTGCCGTCAGCAGCGGCGCAGTCGCGTTGTAATCGAAATAAAGACGCCCATTGGCCATTGTTTTGTTGCCTGCGGATGTCGTCTGCCGAAGTGGCGAACGCATTTTTCTTGAATTTTCCGTGCCCGATGCCGTAAGACACACGAACTTACAGCGATCACGCTGCAGTTTCGAACGATTCTAAACTAGGTTCTAGGGAGCCGCCCCGCCCCAGTCAAGGGCGCGGAGGCGATATCCACCCGCCCGGCAGGTTCATCAAGACCCGACAGCAGGCCCTCGCGAACCCAGCCCATGTATGGAGTATCAATGCCTGAAGTGATTTTCAACGGACCCGCCGGTCGCCTCGAAGGCCGTTACCAGCCGGGCAAGGAAAAGAACGCCCCGATCGCCATCATTTTGCATCCGCACCCACAGTTCGGCGGCACCATGAACAACCAGATCGTCTACAACCTGTTTTACATGTTCCAGCAGCGCGGCTTTACCACGCTCAGGTTCAATTTTCGCAGCATCGGACGCAGTCAGGGCGATTTCGACCATGGCGCCGGAGAACTCTCCGATGCCGCCGGTGCACTGGACTGGGTGCAGAGCCTGCATCCGGATTCAAAGAGCTGCTGGGTCGCCGGCTATTCCTTCGGCGCCTGGATAGGCATGCAGCTTTTGATGCGCCGTCCGGAAATCGAGGGTTTCTTTTCGATCGCGCCGCAGCCCAACACCTACGACTTCTCGTTCCTGGCCCCCTGCCCGTCATCCGGTCTGATCATCCATGGCGATGCCGACAAGGTAGCCCCTGAAAAGGACGTCATCGGTCTGGTTGAAAAGCTCAAGCTGCAGAAGGGCATTCTCATTACCCAGAAGACCATGCCCGGTGCCAACCACTTTTTCACCGGCATGGTCGATGACCTGATGGCCGAGTGCGAGGACTATCTGGATCGCCGGCTGGCCGGTGAACTGGTCCCCGAAACAGCCGCCAAGCGCCTGCGCTAGGGGCGTCCATAGAGACGGATTGCAAAGGCATGGCGGAGAAATCCGCCGTGCCTTTTTCGTGTGTGGAATGGGATATTCGGCTAAGGTCGTGGGCCAGGGCCTGATCGCGGCTCTAGGTCAAGTTGGGCGTATTCCGTTGAAACTCGGGGCACGGGATTTCTCTGCTGAGATTTAGTAAGCAATTCTGAAAACGGAGATTCCATGCAATCTAAATCCTGTTGGGCCAGTTGATAGCAAGCGCGTTCTACGATTTCTGGTGTCGCGCATTGAATACCGAGTTTTTCAACAGAATGGGCGGGAAGCGGACTTTCGCCGCAAGCGCGAGCCAACCCTGCCTCGACATTGGAAGCCGACATTCAAGCGCACCTGAAACTGGGATTCACTCTGCACCGCCGCATGACCGGTGAGAGCCCAGTTTGCCAGATGCTGCGTTACGCATGAACTTCGGCAATCGCGCCAATAGCGTACATCGGAGCTAAAAACTCCGACCTAATGCAATCTGCCACAAAGCAAACCGCCGCCGCGCGGCATTCGCATTCGGGACATTGGCGGTAAGCGCAGTAATTGCGAAAAAGCAAAGTGCGCTGTGGAAATTTGGCGTCCGGCAGAACCTTTCAACAGAAAAGGCCCAGAGGTTGCGTGTTGGTGGATGGAAGTTCCTGCAGGGACCCTACCTGGCGCTAGCGTCGGCTTGCAAACCCTTGAAATGCTCTGCCAGGAAATCCACGAAGACCCTGATCTTGGGGGCCAGATTGCGTTTGTCAGCGAAAATTACAGCTATATCGGCGTGTTTCTGCGTGTATTCCGGCAGGATTCTCGTCAGCTTGCCCGAGGCGATCTTGCCAGCAACGATGTAGGTTGACAGACGCGCAATGCCCAACCCTGCCAGCGCGGCCCGATAGACCGCGTCGGCGCTGTTCCCGATGAAATTGCCAGTGGCGTCCACAGTGTAGGTCTGGCCGCCAATCTCGGCCTGCCAGGCATTGCGTTCGGCGATGTTGGACGTCCTCAGGCAGTTGAAATTCTGCAGATCGGCAAAGGTCTTCGGTTCGCCATGACGTTGGATATAGGCAGGTGACGCGCAAAAAACCCGTTCGTTCGCCATGATCTTTCGAGCGATAACATTCGCGTCGTTCATCTGCTCGGCAAAGCTGATGGCAGCATCAAAATCTTCTTCCTCCAGGTCGACCCAGCGATCGGTAAGCTCCAGGGAAACCGTGATCTCGGGATGGCGTTCCAGGAATGTCGGTAGAACCGGGATCAGTTGCGACTTGCCGAAGGCCACGCTTGAGGCGACGTGCAACGTGCCTTTGGGCCGGCCATCGATGCTAGAAATCAGGTCCTGCGCCTCGTGGAACTTTTCCGCCATGGCGCGGCATTTTTCGTAGAATGCGCGGCCATCTTCGGTCACCGATACACCGCCCTTCGCGCGGTGCAGCAATCTTTGGCCGACGTGATCCTCGAGATGCCGGATCTGTTTGCTGACCGCAGACGGCGTTTGGCCGCTGGACCGCGACGCGGCAGAAATGCTTCCCATTTCAACCACTTTGGCGAAAACCAACATCTGAGCAGACACGTCCATCACACTCGCCCTTTCCAGATTGGCATAGCCCCTATGCTGAATGACCAACTTGGTATCGCTAACACCAAACGCTATCTCTGCAGTGCAGCATATATACTGCACCGCAGCAATAGACGAGGTAATATCATGGCAGTTACACGATCAAACAGTGGGCTAGATGTCGTTCTGGATGCTGGCCGCACAATCTTTCATCAAAAGCGAGATCAGATGCGACAGGCTCTGGCCCAGCGTAAGGTCTATCGCGCCACGCTTTTTGAACTCTCTGCGCTGACGGACCGCGACCTCAATGACTTAGGGATTCCGCGCAGCAGCATCAAGAGACTCGCTAAGGAGGCAGCTTATGACTGTAAACCTACATACGGCTGGACCTGATGGCCGTCACGCCATCACCGCTTCAATCTCTTTGTCAAAGATTGCGCATGGCTTTCTTTCGATACTGGCGCGGTTTGGGGCCAAGGCAAAATCCGCACTGAAAGCCCTTCAGATGGCCCGGATGCTGTCGACGCTCTCGAACATGAGCGACCATCAGCTTGCCCAGATCGGTATCCAGCGATCCGACATACCCAAATACGCAGAAACACTGATGGCGGACGAATAAAGAAACAGGTCGATTGGACTGAGAAATACACGAAAAGTGCTGGTTCTCGCTCCTCCCAGAGTAAGCCAGCGCGAGCGGCGGCGAAAAACCCAACAGGGAGCGCCAATGCAAAGGGCCAGCATCTTCACCTCCTCCCGAAGATGCTGGCCCGAACTTTTGGGTAGACAGGAGACTCGAGTAATGCGTCTCAACAGACATCCTCATGATATTCTAGTCAGTCGTCTTTATGCGGCGTATCAAGAGAACATTTGCGATCATTTTCTACGCCTCGATATCCGATCTCGTCGCGCGCGGTATTGTGGAGCGGTCAGCGACGACGGGATCTTAGAGTATGCACAGAACGTCTTTCGCTATGACAGCGTTGTCTGCGGCGCTTCTGTCGATGGTCAGTTGCGGGGAATTGTTGAACTGCGCGGCGACTTTCATTCTTGGCCCTCAACGACGTAAGCTGCCTTCTCTGTGGAATCTGACTGGCAGAATATCGGGATAGGAGATGCGTTGTTTGAACGCATGTTCGCAATGGCCCAGAATCGAGGCGTCAGAACGATTCAGATGATGTGCCTGAAAGAAAACAGCCGCATGAGGCACCTCGCGGCAAAGCACCATGCTTTGCTGCGCAATGATCAGGATGCGAATGATGCTGTCCTCCATCCGTACTGGCCAACACCGGCGTCCGTTCTGGAAGAGATCGTGGGAGAAACCAGGGGCTACACTCACAGGCTATTTGAATGAAGCAGCCGTTCGGGGGAGCTGCAGCGAAATCACCCATTGTCCGCAGACCGACGATTGGTCCGACAAAATGCAGCAAAATGCGCGAACGGCAGGAATGCGAAAGCTGCGGCGAGGCATCTCGGCACCTGATGAGTGACCGCTCTGGGCCGAAAGTACCGTGACCGGAGATGTCAAACCACCGCCACCACCGCCCTCACTAAAGCTCAACCACCTTGCCATCTGCAAGCGTCACGCGACGGTTCATCAGGCTAGCCAGATCGTGGTTGTGCGTCGCGATCACCGCTGACAGACCCGATTGCCGCACCAGCGCATCGAGCGCTTCGAAAACATAACCCGCCGTTTCCGGATCGAGATTTCCCGTCGGTTCGTCAGCCAGCAGCACAAGCGGAGCATTGGCGACGGCGCGGGCAATCGCCACGCGTTGCTGTTCGCCGCCCGACAACTCCGAAGGCCGGTGCTCGGCCCGGTGCCCGATCCGCATGTAATCCAGCAATTGCGCGGCGCGTTCCCTGGCCTCGGGTTTGGACAGGCCCGAAATCAGCTGCGGCATCATGATGTTTTCAAGCGCTGTAAACTCCGGCAGCAGATGATGGAACTGATAGACAAAACCGATTTCCGAGCGCCGGATCGCCGTGCGGCGGTCGTCGGGCAGATTGCCACAGGCCTCGCCATCGATAAACACATCGCCTTCGTCGGGATGCTCAAGCAGGCCAGCCAGATGCAGAAGCGTTGATTTTCCGCTACCTGACGGCGCCACCAACGCAACGGTTTCTCCTGCTTTCAAACTGAAATTCGCCTCATCGAGGATCGAAATCTGATTGTCACCCTGAACAAAGTGGCGGCTGACGCCAACCATCTGCAGAACAGGGTGTGGTTTGTTGGCCATGGGATCACTCATAACGCAGCGCCTGAACAGGATCGAGCTTGGAGGCCCGCCAGGAGGGAATCAAGGTCGCGATGAAGGACAAGCCCAGCGCCACGATCAAAACGACAATGGTTTCACCCGTATCCATGTCAGCCGGCAACTGGCTCAGGAAATAGAGTTCCGGATTGAACAAGGTGGTGCCCGACAGCCAGGAGAAGAACTGGCGGATGCTCTCGACATTCAGGCAAACGAGCACGCCCAGTAAAAATCCGGCAATGGTGCCTGTGACACCGATCGCAGCGCCAGTCATGAAGAAAATCCGCATCACCGATCCGGACGTGGCACCCATGGTGCGAAGGATGGCAATGTCCCTGCCCTTGTCCTTGACCAGCATGATCAGTCCGGAGACGATGTTCAGTGCCGCCACCAGAATGATCAGCGTCAGGATCATGAACATCACATTGCGTTCAACCTGCAGGGCGGAGAAGAACGTCTGGTTGCGTTGCCGCCAGTCGCTGATGAAGATCTGCCGTTCTGCTGCAGCCTCAATCAGCGGCCGCATGGTGTCGATGTCATCCGGCTTGGCGACAAAGATTTCGATCGACTGAACCAGACCCTCGGAATTGAAATAGAGCTGCGCCTCTTCAAGCGGCATGTAGATGATCGAGGAATCATATTCCGACATGCCGATTTCAAAGATTGCCGAAACCGGATAGGCTTTGACCCGAGGCGTCATGCCAAAGGGTGTGACATCGCCCTCAGGCGCCACCAGAGTGATCATATCGCCGGCCCCAAGCCCCAGGGACTGGGCCATGCGCGAACCGATCGCTACGCCCTCTCCGGCTGTGAAGCCGACCAGATCACCCGAGCGGATGTTCTCCGACACGATCTTCATCGACTGGAAGTCTTCGGCCCTGATGCCACGCACCAGCGCTCCGGTACCGGCGCCGCCGACGCCCGATGCCAGCGTCTGGCCTTCGACCAGCGGGATTGCATTGACCACCCCGTCCACAAGCTTGAAGCGATCAGCCAGAGCCGCATAGTCATCGAGCGGGCGATCAATCGACTGAACCACCATGTGACCGTTAATTCCCAAAATCCGGGTTATCAATTCCCCGCGAAAGCCGTTCATCACCGACATCACGATGATCAGGGTGGCAACGCCAAGCATGATGCCCACGAAGGAGAAGCCGGCAATCACCGAGATGAAGGCCTCTTTCCTGCGAGAACGCAGATATCGCCAAGCCACCATTCGCTCAAAAGCCGAAAACGGCCTGGCTGTGGGCGCGGCAGAGATAGCGGTGCTGTCCGGATCGGTCATAGGTTCATCCTTTGGCCTACCCTTGGCCTAGCGGGCTTGTGCGAGGCGGTTGATTGCAGCTTCAATCGACATGGTTTCACGCTCGCCGGTAGCCCGAACCTTGATCTCGACATTGCCCTCGGCAACCGAGCGTGGTCCGGCGATGACCTGCAGAGGCAAGCCGATAAGGTCGGCCTTGGCAAACTTCGCACCGGCGCGCTCGTCCGTGTCATCATAAAGCACCTCAAGCCCGGCGTTTTCGAGCGCGGTCTCGATCTGTTCGCAGGCGGCGTCGCAGGCAGCGTCACCAGGCTTCATGTTGATCAGGCCAACATCAAACGGCGCAACGCCCTGCGGCCAGATGATGCCGTTTTCGTCATGCGAGGCCTCGATGATTGCACCAAGCAAGCGCGAAGGTCCAATTCCGTAGGACCCCATTGAAACAAAATGCTGTTTGCCATCAGAGCCTTGAACGAAAGCGTTCATCGGTTCGGAATATTTGGTGCCGAAATGGAAGATGTGGCCGACTTCGATGCCGCGGGCGGAAACCCGGGTGTCCTCGCCAAGCCCGTCCCAGGCCTCGCGCGCCCACTCTTCCTTCTCCATGATTTCATCAGTCGCGGCGAATGGCGTCGTCCACTTGTCGACCACGGCAGCAACGGCGGCCGCATCGTCATAGTTCATGTCTGCACCCGGCACGTCGAATGCTTCGAAATCGCGGTGACAGAAGACTTGGCTTTCGCCGGTTTCCGCCAGAACGATGAATTCGTGGCTCAGACTGCCGCCGATTGGCCCGGTGTCAGCCCGCATCGGGATCGACTTGAGCCCACAGCGTTCAAATGTGCGCAAGTAGGACACGAACATCCGGTTGTAGGCTGCCTTGGAAGCCTCGTAATCGAGATCGAAGGAATAGGCGTCCTTCATCAGGAATTCGCGACCGCGCATCACGCCAAAGCGGGGCCGGCGCTCGTCGCGGAATTTCCACTGGATATGATACAGATTGAGCGGCAGATCCTTGTAGGACTTGACGTAGGAGCGGAAGATATCGGTGACCATTTCTTCATTGGTCGGCCCGTAAAGCATCTCGCGGTCATTGCGATCATTGATCCGCAACATTTCCTGGCCGTAATCATCGTAACGGCCACTTTCCTTCCACAGGTCAGCAGGCTGCACGGTGGGCATCAGGATTTCGATGGCGCCAGCCCGGTTCTGTTCCTCGCGGACAATGTTGCAAACCTTGTCGAGGACGCGCTTGCCAAGCGGCAGCCAGGAGTAGATCCCCGCCGACTGCTGCTTGATCATGCCTGCACGCGCCATCAGGCGGTGGGAGACGATTTCCGCATCCTTGGGATTTTCCTTTAAGATGGGCAGAAAGTATTTGGACAGACGCATGAGATGATCCGGTTTGGCTTCAGGTGTGAAGGCTGATTCAGGCAATAAGAAGGTTGCCCCAACCAGGGTCAGGACTCATGCGTTCTTATCCGCTTCGCCATGCAAAGAAAACCCGTGCAACAACGACTTACAGCTATCGCGAGTACATTGACGAACTAATCCTTTCGTATGAAACACGGCTGTCATAAAACGCGTGACAAGCCATCCGCATTGAGCTAAATAAAGCTCACTAAAGAGGCAAGTCTCAGTGGGAGTTGCCCAATTCGCGGTCAAAGTCTTGGGAGGATAGGATCTCAGGCGCGCTTTGTTCGCAGCCCCCGGGCAACCGGGAAACAGATCACGCGACAACTGAACAACAAGGCTTCATGCCTTGTTTTTTTTTGATCAGATTACACATCTTACAGCAGTATTGATCAATGCAAAACGGCCCCTTCCACCATCTCTGGTGGCCGGGGCCGCAAGTAAGCTGTAAAATCGTCTAGTCGGGCTTTCGCGCGCCCTTTCCAAGTTCGCGTTCAGCGCGCACATCCTTGTCCATCTTCTCTAGACTTTCAATAACACCGTCATCCGGCGTTTGCTTGACGTCGGGAACCGCATGGCGCTGGTTGCGCACATTGCTCTGATCATTGCCCTGAAGCGAGTTGTCTCCCATCTTGTCCTGGGCAAGATCGGCTTCGGAAAGGCGTTCGGTATTGTTCAAATTGCGGGACATGGAAACCTCCGTGGATCATCATTGTCACTTTCCAACGAGGGAAAAGCGGCAAAGTTCCACGAAATATCGGTAATCGCGGTCTGTCAGCTTCGCAGCGTTGCCTGACCGCAGGTATCCAACCGGACGCCCCGGATCAGTCTGCCGCCGGTCTGAAATCAGGCGACAACGCAATCAGATCCTCAAGTGAGTAGCCACCCACCACGGTGGCAACAAAATAGGCCCCGAATACGACAGCCGAAATAATCGTGGTCCGCCAGAAGATAGGAGAAAAGCGGAAATTGGCCGGTGCGCTGTGTGTTGTACCCAATGTCACGTCACCCTCATCCGCCTGGCTGCGGGCAGAGAACGGCAGCACGGTAAACAGCACAACCCACCAGATGATAAAGTAGATCGCGAACCCGGTTCCAAATCCCATCGTTGCCTCCTAGACCTGCTCGAGTTCGATCAAGGTGCCGTTGAAATCCTTGGGATGCAGAAACAGCACCGGCTTGTTGTGCGCCCCAAGCTTGGGCTCTCCGTCACCAAGCACCCGCGCCCCTTCTGCCTTGAGATGGTCACGGGCTGCAAGAATATCCTCGACCTCATAGCAGACGTGGTGCATGCCACCCGAAGGGTTCTTGGCGAGAAACGCCGCAATCGGCGACGCCTCGCTCAGCGGTTCCAGCAGTTCGATCTTGGTGTTGGGCAGGTTGATGAACACCACCGTGACCCCGTGCTCGGGTAAAACCTGCGGCTCGGTAACTTCCGCGCCAAGCATGGCTCGGTACTGCGCGCTCGCCGCGGCAAGATCAGGCACCGCGATTGCCACATGGTTCAGCCGTCCAAGCATGATCGCCCTCTCACACCTTACTGACGAACACCGTCACCACAGGCTTCTTGCCCCATACCTCGTTTGCAGCGGCACGAACAGAGCGGCGAATTGCCTCGCGCACACCATCTACATCCTTCCGGCGTCCGCGCGGAATGCTCTCGACCGCGCCAAGCACGGAATCATAGAGAATATCTTCCATATCGTCGCCGTCGGCATCAAAGGCAGGCAGACCGATCGCCGAGACCACCGGATCCCGCTGAAACTCCAGACGGTGATCAAGGACGACATTGACCGCCACATGGCCGGCAAAAGACAGTTTCCGACGTTCGGAAATTCCCATCTCGTCGTAATCACCAATCAGCTGGCCATCCTTGAAGATCCGGCCGTGATGGGCTTCGCCAATAACTTCCGGGGTTCCGGGCGCCAGACGCAGAATGTCGCCGTTTCGAACGCGCGGCGTGATGGAAATCCCTGATGCCTGGGCAAGTGCTGCCTGGGCCGTCAGGTGTGCGGCTTCGCCATGCACTGGCACCAGAATCTTCGGCTTGACCCATTCATACATTTGTACCAGTTCGGAGCGGCGCGGGTGACCCGAAACATGCACCAGCGCTTCACTGTCGGTGATGATCTTCACCCCCTGCTCGATCAGCCCGTTCTTGATATCGATGATGCCTTTTTCGTTGCCGGGAATGGCACGCGACGAAAACACCACGGTGTCACCGGAGGTCAACGCCACATTGCGCATTTCATCGCGCGACAGTTTGGCCAGTGCCGCCCGCGGCTCACCCTGGCTGCCGGTGAGAATGACGACCACCTTGTCACGCGGAATATAACCATACTCGTCTTCGGCCAGAAATTCGGGGATGCCGTCCATCATGCCGAGCTCTGTAGCAACGTTGACCACACGCTTGATCGAGCTGCCGAGCAGAAGCACTTCACGGCCCGCATCACGGGCCGCTTCTGCAATGGAGCGGATACGGCCCACATTGGAGGAGAATGTGGTAATCGCCACACGGCCTTCGGCTTGCTCGATAACCTCGCGCAAACCTGCGCTCACTTCCTTCTCCGACGGCGAAATTCCCTCTCTCATGGCGTTGGTGGAATCGCACATCATCGCGAGAATTCCTTCCTCGCCCAGCTGACGGAACCGGTGCTCGTCGGTCAGCGGCCCGAGTGACGGCGTTGCGTCGATTTTCCAGTCACCGGTGTGGATGAGATTGCCCAACGGCGTCCGGATCGCCAGCGAAAACGGCTCCGGGATGGAGTGATTGACCGCAATCGGCTCAATCTCGAACGGTCCCACAGTAAACCGCTCACCAGCCTTGAACAGGCTGATCGGAACCTCTGCGCGGGTCCGCTCATAAGCGCGCTTGGCTTCAAGCATCCCGGCGGTGAAGGCGGATGCATGGACGGGAACATTCAATCGCGGCCATAGCTGTGCCAGGGCACCGTAGTGATCCTCATGCGCATGCGTGATGATGATGGCCTTGAGTTGTTTTCCCAGGCTCTTGACGAAAGTGATATCCGGCAAGATCAGGTCGACGCCTGGAAGCTCAAGTCCAGGAAACGTTACGCCGCAATCGACCATGATCCATTCGCGCTGCTTGGGCGAACCATAGCCGTAAAGCGCGAGGTTCATGCCGATTTCGCCGACACCGCCTAATGGTACGAATACGAGATCCTGGTCTTTTGACATCAATCATCCTGTCTTATCATTTCACTGCTGCGCCACGCGTCAGATTTGACGCTTCAAGGCCCGGCAGGACTTTAAGGTAATGCATGGTTTTCATCTGGAGCCGCGCGCGGATCAAGGTAAAAAACATGCGTATTCAGGCGAAAAACACATCGCCCGAAGCGATCATCTGTGTCTCGCCATCCGGCATTGCAAGCATCAGCCTGCCTTCCTCGTCGATTCCATCAAACAGACCATGGATTTGGCGGTCTGGCAAATTGACGGTTACCGGCTTGCCGATACCCTCGGCACGCTCGATCCAGGCACTGCGGACGCACGCAAGACCACGCCCCTCATCCCAGTCATTGAGCACATCGTCCATTGAAACAACAAGCCGGGCAAACAAATCCTGTGGCGTTGAAGCGCTGCCCTGGGCTGCCAGGCAAGTGGAGGGGTAGAGCCCGGTATCCGGCCGGTGGGCAACGTTGATGCCACAACCGACGACAACCGCCCTGCGGTCATCAGCAAGCTGTTCAGCCTCTATCAGGATACCGGAGGTCTTGTGACCATTGATAAGCAGATCGTTGGGCCATTTGATCTTGAGCGAACTGCGCGCGCCATCCGGCAGTGCTGACAACACAGCCTCGTACACCGCAACAGTCACCGCCAGGGGAAGGCTGGCGAGCGCCTCCTGCGGGCCGGGATCAATCAACAACAGCGAGGAGTAGAGATTGCCCGGCTCCGAAACCCAGGTCCGGCCTCTGCGACCACGGCCTCCGGTCTGACGCGTCGCGGTGATCCACAACCCGCCCACGTCACCTGCCCGGGCCCGCTCCATGCATTCGGCATTGGTTGAGGCCACATCCCCCAACGCGATGTGCCGGAATTCCGGTCTTTTCATAAAGTCGGTCGCAGCATCTAGAAGAACGTCTTCGCGGCAACGTCGGCGGCAAGACCCAGCGGATTGGAGACCAGCACATAAAACAGTACGAACAGGCCGGACATGCCGAAGACCAGCTTCAGCTCGCCCGCCACCGGGACGAACGAACCGTTGGGCTCGTCAAACCACATGATCTTGATAATCCGTAGGTAGTAATAGGCGCCAACCACCGAAGCGAGAACGCCGATGATGGCAAGCCCGTAGAGCTTCGCTTCGATCGCTGCGACGAAGACAAAATACTTGCCGAAGAAGCCTGCCAGCGGCGGAATGCCGGCTAGCGAGAACATCAGAATGGTCAGCATCAGCGCCATGAACGGATTGGTCGAGGACAACCCCGCCAGATCGTCGATCTGCTCGACATTGCCCTCTTCCTTGCGCCGCATGGCAAGGATGCAGGCAAAAGTACCAAGCGTCATGACCATGTAGATCAGCATGTAGAGGATCACGCCACGCACACCGGCCTGGCTGCCGGCGGCAAGACCGACCAGCGCAAAGCCCATATGGGCGATGGAGGAGTACGCCATCAGCCGCTTGATGTTCTTTTGGCCGATCGCGGCAAAGGCGCCCAGCACCATGGATCCGATCGAGATGAACACGACGATCTGCTGCCAGTCGAGCGTCACCGGTTCAAAGGCAACAATGACGATGCGGACGAACAACGCCATTGCTGCAACCTTGGGAGCTGCGGCAAAGAATGCGGTGACCGGTGTCGGCGCACCCTCATAGACATCGGGCGTCCACATGTGGAACGGCACTGCCGAGATCTTGAAGGCAACACCGGCAAGCAGGAACACAAGTCCGAAGATTAGACCAAGCGAGCGTTCACCGCCGGCAATTGCTGCAGCGATCTCGTCAAAACCAGTGTGACCGGTGTAGCCGTAGACCAGCGAAGCGCCATAAAGCAGCATGCCCGATGAGAGCGCGCCAAGCACGAAATATTTCAGGCCTGCTTCGGTGGAACGCTGGCTGTCACGGTTGATTGCCGCAACAACATAGAGCGCCAGCGATTGAAGCTCGAGGCCCATGTAGAGCGCGATCAAGTCGTTGGCAGAGATCATCAGCATCATGCCGAGCGTCGCCAGAACGAACAGCACCGGAAGCTCGAACTTGTCGATCCGTTCAGCCTTGGCGTGGCCGACCGTCATCACCATTGCAGTGATCGCGCCGATCAGCGCCAGCACCTTCATGAAGCGGGCGAAGGGATCGGACAGGAACGCGCCGTTAAAGGCCTCGCCATTGCCGGTGAGCAGCACCAGCACCAGACCGGCCATGATCAACAGCGCAACCGCCAGACCGTTGACCAGCGTCACCGACTTCTCGCCGGAGAACACCCCGACCATCAGGAGCACCATGGCACCGACGGCCAGCATGAGCTCGGGCACGGAAAGCTGTAGGCTGGTAGAGAGAATTTCTGGCGTCATGGTCCCGCAGTCTCCGTAGCTCAGTTAACCGACAGCGCGAGATCGCGCGCTGCCTGCAGCGAAGCCGTGTAGTTGTTGATCAGCGCGTCAACCGAAGCTGCCGTCACATCAAAGATCGGTGCCGGATAGACACCAAAGAGAATCGTCAGAGCGACAAGTGGATACAGGATAGCCTTCTCGCGGCTCGACAGGTCGAGCATCGCCTTAAGGCTTTCCTTCTCCAGCGCGCCAAATATGACGCGGCGGTAGAGCCACAGCGCATAGCACGCCGACAGGATCACGCCGGTAGCGGCAAACAGTGCCACCCAGGTATTGACCTGGAACACACCGATCAGAGTGAGGAATTCGCCGACAAAGCCCGATGTGCCGGGAAGCCCGACATTCGCCATGGTGAAGAGCATGAACACCACCGCAAATTTCGGCATGTTCTTGACCAGTCCGCCATAGGCAGCGATCTCGCGGGTGTGCATCCGGTCATAGACCACGCCCACGCACAAGAACAACGCACTCGACACCAGCCCATGGCTCAGCATCTGGAAGATCGCGCCCTGCACGCCCTGTTGATTGGCGGCAAAAATACCCATCGTGACAAAGCCCATATGCGCCACCGACGAGTAGGCAATCAGCTTCTTCATGTCTTCCTGCACCAGCGCCACCAGCGAGGTGTAGACGATGGCAACAACCGACAGCGTGAAGATAAACGGTGCGAAATCAGCCGATGCCAGCGGGAACATCGGCAATGAGAACCGAAGGAAACCGTATCCGCCAAGCTTCAACAAAACACCCGCCAGGATTACCGAGCCAGCCGTTGGCGCCTCAACATGCGCGTCCGGCAACCAGGTATGAACCGGCCACATCGGCATCTTTACCGCGAACGAGGCAAAGAACGCCAGCCATAGCCAGGTTTGCATCTCCGGCGGAAAATTATGCGCAAGCAGCGCGCGAATATCGGTCGTGCCTGCATCCCAATACATCGCCATGATCGCCAGCAGCATCAGCACCGAACCGGCGAGCGTGTAGAGGAAGAACTTGAAGCTCGCATAAACCCGGCGCTTGCCGCCCCACACGCCGATGATGATGAACATCGGAATGAGACCCGCTTCAAAGAAGACATAAAACAGCACGATATCGAGTGCGCAGAACACACCGATCATCATTGTCTCGAGCACCAGGAAGGCGATCATGTATTCCCGCACGCGGGTCTCGACCGAATTCCAGCTGGCCAAAATGCACAGCGGCATCAGGAAGGTGGTGAGAATGACAAACAGCATCGAAATGCCGTCAACGCCCAACGCATAGGAGAACATCGAGCCCGGAAGGTCGATGGCTTCCACCATCTGAAAGCCAGGATCGCTCACATCAAAGCTCGCCCAGATCAACAGCGACATCACAAAGGTCGCAGTGGTTCCCAGAAGGGCTACCTGACGAATATTGCGCCGTCCGATCTCGGTATCATCCTTGATCGGCAGAAGAAACAAAACGCAAATAAGCGGTATGAAGGTGACAACTGACAAAAGAGGCCAATCGGTCATCAGAATGCACTCCCGAGCATCATCCATGTGACAAGCGCTGCAATTCCGATCAGCATCACGAAGGCATAGTGGTAAAGATATCCGGTCTGCAGCCGGACAACCCGGCCGGTGATGTCCTGCACCCGTGCGGCGATGCCGTTCGGCCCGTATCCGTCAATGACACGCACATCGCCCTGCTTCCACAGGAAGGTGCCGAGCCATTTTGCAGGGCGGACAAAGATGAAATCGTACAACTCGTCAAAATACCATTTGTTGAGCAGGAACCGGTAGAGCATCTGGTGATCCTCGGCCAGCCGCTTGGGTGTCTCGGGCGAGCGAATGTAGAAGAACCAGGCAGTCACCAGTCCGAGCAGCATGGCGACGAACGGGCTGAGCTTGACCCACAACGGAACGTTGTGGAATTCCTCGAGGATCTCGTTGCCAGGCCCGGTAAACAGCGCGCCCTTCCAGAACTCGGCATAGTCATGCCCGAAGAAGAATTCCTTGAACAACACACCGGCAAATAGCGCGCCAGCAGCCAGAATGAAAAGCGGGACCAGCATTACCATCGGGGATTCATGCGCATGATGCATCACGTCGGCCGATGCACGCGGCTTGCCATGGAATGTCATGAAAATCAGGCGCCAGGAATAAAAGCTCGTAAACAGCGCAGCAATCACCAGCAGACCGAAAGCAACCCCTGCAGCGGAATTATGCGCCACATAAGCCGATTCGATGATGATGTCCTTGGAGAAGAACCCGGCAGTGCCGATGAGCGTGCCGGGAATGCCGACACCGGTGAGCGCGATGGTGCCGATGATCATCATCCAGTAGGTCATCGGGATCTTCTTGCGCAGACCGCCCATGCGGCGCATGTCCTGCTCGTCGGACACAGCGTGGATCACCGAACCGGCACCAAGGAACAAAAGCGCCTTGAAGAACGCGTGCGTGAACAGATGGAAGATCGCGCCGCCATAGGCTCCGATACCGAGCGCCACAAACATGTAGCCAAGCTGCGAACAGGTGGAATAGGCAATCACCCGCTTGATGTCGTTCTGCACCAGACCGACGGTCGCGGCAAAGAATGCGGTAATCGCGCCAATCCAGGTCACGAATGTCAGCGCGTCGGGCGAATGTTCAAACACCGGCGACATCCGGGCAACCAGGAACACACCCGCGGTCACCATGGTCGCAGCGTGGATCAGCGCCGACACAGGTGTCGGGCCTTCCATCGCGTCCGGCAACCAGGTGTGAAGCAGGAATTGAGCCGATTTGCCCATCGCGCCCATGAACAGGAGCAGGCAGACGCCGGTCAACGCATGGGCTTTGTCGAGATGCATGCCAAACAGCGTGATAACGCTGTCGCCAGTCTCGGCACCTTCGGCCGGAAGGTAATCAGCCACACCGGCAAAGATCGCGTCGAACGAAGCTGAACCGAACAGCACGAACAATCCGAAAATACCGAGCAGAAAGCCGAAGTCGCCGACGCGGTTGACGATAAAGGCCTTCATCGCAGCAGCATTGGCCGACGGCTTCTTGTACCAGAAACCAATCAGCAGATAGGAGGCCACGCCGACGCCTTCCCAGCCAAAGAACATCTGCAGCAGATTATCTGAAGTCACCAGCATCAGCATGGCGAAGGTGAAAAACGACAGGTAAGCGAAGAACCGCGGACGGTGCGGATCGTGGTGCATGTAACCGATCGAATAGACGTGGACCAGGCACGACACGGTGTTGATCACCACCAGCATGACCGCAGTCAGCGTGTCAACTCGCAGTGCCCACTCCGCGCTGAACGAACCTGAATCCATCCAGCGCATGATCGGAATGCTAACCGTCTCGCCGTTCCCCATGCCGACCTGAAAGAAAGCCACCCACGACAGTAAAGCTGCGACAATCAGGAACAGCGTTGTGACATATTCCGACGCCTTGGCGCCTATGGCTCGGCCGCCAAAACCCGCGATAAACGCTCCGATAAGGGGAAGAAAGACGATAGCTTGATACATGGTTTTCTCAGCCCTTCATCATGTTGACGTCTTCCACGGCAATGGAGCCGCGGTTTCGATAAAAGACCACGAGAATGGCAAGCCCGATTGCGGCTTCCGCTGCAGCAACGGTCAGGATCAACAGCGCGAACACCTGCCCCACGATGTCATTGAGATGCATCGAGAACGCCACCATGTTGACATTGACTGCCAGCAGAATGAGTTCGATCGACATCAGGATGACGATCACGTTCTTGCGGTTTAGGAAAATCCCGAAAATGCCAAGCGTGAACAGGATCGCGCTGACAGTCAGGTAATGGGAGAGTCCGATTTCCATGCAATTGTTCCTTCACGTCGCCGCGTTCAAATACCCTGGCCGGGCTTGACCTTGACCACCTCGATGGCGGTCTCCGGTGTCCGGGCGACCTGCTGGTTGATGTCTTGCCGCTTGATATGTTCGCGATGCCTCAGCGTCAGCACGATGGCGCCGATCATCGCTACCAGAAGCACCATTCCTGCAATCTGGAAGTAGAAAATGTAATCCGTGTAGAGCACGTCACCGAGCGCCTGCGTGTTGGTACGCTCACTAGGTGCCGGAATCGGCTTTGCACCGCTGCCCGCCGCTGCGGGATGAAATGCGTTGCCCGCAAGAACGATGATCAGTTCAGCCGCCAGAATAATCCCGACGAAGGCGCCCATCGGGGCATATTCGAGAGCGCCGGACTTCATTTCGGCAAAATCCACATCCAGCATCATCACCACGAACAGGAACAACACCGCCACCGCGCCGACATAAACCACCAGCAGGATCATCGCCAGGAATTCAGCGCCGGTTAGCAGGAACAGGCCCGCGGCATTGAAGAAGGTGAGGATCAGGAACAAAACGGAATGCACCGGATTGCGCGCCGCAATCACCATGAAGGCGGATGCGACTGCCACGAAGGCAAACAAATAGAAAAACAGAGCCTGCAGACCCATGATCGGCGCCTTTTCGTCTTTCCCGCGAGTGACCGGAACCTTGTGTCCCGCCCTCAAGAGAGGCTGGATTGGCCCAAGCCGTCCCTGCCCCCGCATGTGAATTCAAAACGACGCGCCCGAATGATGCGTCGTCCCGGTGTCTTACCTGTAAGGAGAATCGATCGCGATATTACGAGCGATTTCCCGTTCCCAGCGGTCGCCATTGGCGAGCAGCCGGTCCTTGTCGTAGTAAAGTTCTTCGCGCGTTTCCGTTGCGAATTCGAAATTTGGTCCCTCGACGATCGCATCGACCGGACAGGCTTCCTGACAGAACCCGCAATAGATGCACTTCACCATGTCGATGTCGTAGCGCACGGTACGGCGGGTGCCGTCATTGCGCCGCGGGCCGGCCTCGATGGTGATGGCCTGCGCTGGGCAGATCGCCTCGCACAGCTTGCATGCGATGCAACGTTCTTCGCCGTTTGGATAGCGCCGGAGAGCGTGTTCACCACGAAAGCGCGGGCTGACAGGCCCCTTTTCGTTGGGATAGTTCACGGTCGCCTTAGGCTTGAAGAAATAGCGCATCGCCAGGATGAACGCACCGACGAATTCCTTCAGGAACAGTGATCTTGCGGCTTGAGCTAACATGGTCAGTCTCCGCTCTTGCTTGGCTGCATCAGCCGTATGGGAAAACAGGTGGTCATGATCACGGTGCAGTCCCCGTCAGCTTGAGCACGAAGGCCACGATCACCAGCATGGCGAGAGACAGCGGCAGGAACACCTTCCAGCCAAGCCGCATCAA
Source organism: Hoeflea sp. (assembly GCA_051251555.1). GTDB lineage: Bacteria > Pseudomonadota > Alphaproteobacteria > Rhizobiales > Rhizobiaceae > Hoeflea. The sequence goes on along the minus strand of JBPOEW010000004.1, from coordinate 110,152 downwards.
CTGATCGTAGCGATAGCGCGGCACGAAAGCCTTCACGATCGAGAACATGAAGAACATCATGCAGACCTTGAGAACGAACCAGATGATGCCCGGAACCCAGTTGAGGAACCATACGTCAAGCGGCGGCAACCAGCCACCCAGGAACAGGATGGTCGTCAGCGCGCACATCAGCACGATGGCTGCGTACTCGCCGAGCATGAACATCATGTATGGAGTCGAGCCGTATTCAACCATGAAGCCCGCAACCAGCTCGGATTCAGCTTCCGGCAGATCGAAGGGCGGGCGGTTGGTTTCGGCGAGCGCCGAGATGAAAAAGATGATGAACAGCGGGAACAGAGCCAGCCAATGCCAGTCGAGCAGCGAATTGGGCAGGCCCAGCCGCGTCCCGATACCATCTGACTGGGCCAGCACGATGTCAGTCAGGTTAAGCGAGCCGACGCACAGAAGCACCGCCACGATGACGAAACCCATTGAAACTTCGTATGACACCATCTGTGCAGCGGACCGAAGCGCACCCAGGAACGGATACTTCGAGTTCGAAGCCCATCCACCCATGATGACTCCGTAGACTTCCAGCGAGGAAATCGCGAACACGAACAGAATTCCGACATTGATGTCGGCAATCACCCAACCGGCATTGAACGGGATAACCGCCCATGTCGTCAGTGCCAGCGTTACTGCCACCAGCGGTGCCAGCAGGAACACGCCCTTGTTGGCGCCTGACGGGATCACCGGTTCCTTGAGGACGAACTTCAACAAGTCGGCAAAAGACTGGAGCAGCCCCCAGGGGCCGACGACGTTAGGGCCGCGGCGAAGCTGAACGGCAGCCCAGACCTTGCGGTCGGCATAAAGCACGAAGGCAATGAACACCAGCAGCGTCACCAGCACCAGAAGCGACTGCGCCATCATGATGGCTGCGGGCCAGACATAAGTTGAGATGAAACCGTCCATGATGTTGCCCGCCCCTATTCCGCCGCCACTGCCTTGGCGGTCTTCGCCAAGGCCGAGCATTCAGCCATCACTGCCGAAGCGCGTGCGATCGGATTGGTCAAATAGAAGTCTTTGACCTGAGACGCAAACGCCGATTTGTTCATCCTGCCCGGTTTCTTCGCAATTGCGGCAATTACGCTGCTGTCACCGGTGGAAATCATGTCGATTTCGGCAAAGTGCGGATAATCGGCATAGAGCGCGGCCCGCAATGCGGTGAGCGAATCATAGGGCAGTCTCTTGCCCAGTACATCCGAAAGCGCTCGCAGGATGGCCCAGTCTTCTCTTGCCTCGCCCGGCGCGAAAGCCGCACGGTTGCCCATCTGCACCCTGCCTTCGGTATTGACATAGGTGCCGGATTTTTCTGTGTAGGTGGCGGCCGGCAGGATCACATCGGCATGGTGCGCGCCATTGTCGCCATGAGTGCCGATATAGACGGTGAAACCGGCGTTTTTTTTCGTGAAATCCATCTCGTCCGCGCCAAGCAGGAAAAGCACGTCCGTGCCTGTCAGCATTGCTGCTGCATCAAGCCCGCCCTCGCCCGGCACCAGGCCGAGATCAAGACCACCAACGCGCGCTGCCGCTGTGTGCAACACTGCAAAGCCGTTCCAGTCACCCTTCACTGCGCCAACCGCATCAGCGAGCTTGGCGGCATTGGCCAGAACGCCTGCGCCATCACCGCGCGCCAGTGCGCCCTGTCCGATGATGATCATCGGCTTCTTGGCGCGCTTCAGCTTGGCTGTGAACTTGTTGGTTCCGTCAACCAGATCCTTGAGTGTCTCCGGACCGGCGCCGAGATACTCGTGGCTGAATCTCAGATCCGCCTGCTCGCCGATCAACGCGATAGGCAGCTCACCCATACGCCAGCGCTTGCGGATGCGCGCATTCAGGATTGCGGCTTCGCGGCGTGGATTGGATCCGATGATCAGGATCGCGTCTGCATCTTCGATGCCTTCGATGGTCGGGTTGAAGATATAGCTTGCGCGCCCCAGCGCTGGATCAAGTGCGGCGCCGTCCTGGCGGCAATCGATATTGGCCGACCCCAGAGAACCGATCAGCGACTTGAGCGCATACATCTCTTCGACGGTCGCCAGATCACCGGCTATCGCACCGATCTTATCGGGCGCTGCAGCCGAAACTGCGGCACCAATCGCGCCAAAAGCCTCGCCCCAGCTTGCCGCTTCCAGTCGACCGTTGCGACGCACGTAAGGCCGATCGAGGCGCTGCGTACGCAAGCCGTCCCAGATGAAGCGGGTCTTGTCGGAAATCCACTCTTCGTTGATGGACTCGTTGATCCGCGGCATCACCCGCATGACTTCGCGACCGCGGGTATCCACTCGAATCGCGGAGCCGACAGCGTCCATCACGTCGATGGATTCGGTCTTGTTGAGTTCCCACGGACGCGCCTGGAAGGCGTAGGGCCGCGACGTCAGCGCACCTACCGGGCACAGATCAATCACGTTGCCCTGCAACTCCGAGCTCATCGCGTGCTCGAGATAGGTCGTAATTTCAGCATCCTCACCACGACCAATCAGGCCGAGTTCGGAAATGCCCGCCACTTCGGTGGTGAAGCGAACGCAGCGCGTGCAATGAATACAGCGGTTCATGATCGTCTTGACCAGTGGCCCGATGTATTTGTCTTCGACAGCGCGCTTGTTTTCCGCGTAACGCGAATTGTCCATGCCGAACGCCATGGCCTGGTCCTGCAGATCGCATTCGCCGCCCTGGTCGCAGATCGGGCAATCCAGAGGGTGGTTGATGAGCAGGAACTCCATCACCCCTTCGCGGGCCTTTTTGACCATCGGCGTGTTGGTGAACACTTCAGGCGTTTCGCCGTTCGGGCCGGGGCGCAGATCACGCACGCCCATGGCGCACGATGCTGCTGGTTTGGGCGGTCCACCCTTTACCTCGACCAGACACATCCGGCAGTTGCCGGCAATCGACAGCCGTTCGTGGAAACAGAACCGCGGCACTTCCGCGCCGGCCTCCTCACACGCCTGCAACAGCGTGTAGTGATCCGGCACTTCGATCTCGTTTCCATCAACCTTGATCTTGGCCATGCAAGCAGTCCTACCTTTGCGAACGGTCGAAACGACCGCGTACCATCCCTCACCGGGACCTGATTGTGTTCCGTCGGGCGGCGGTTAAACCGCCCGGACGGGTATTTCTAGTCAGCGGTTGCCCCGCCCTTTGCCAGCGTTCCGGCCTGCGAAATCCAGCTGTCCCGTTCAACCCTGCCGCCAAACTGCAGATAATCGTCAACCCAGGCAGCCTCTTCGGGCTGCCAGCCGGCGATCTGCGAAAACGTCCACACGCCAAGTCCGTTGAGCACCTGTTCAAGCTTGGGCCCGACACCGGAAATCTGCTTCAGATCATCAGGCGTTTCCGGCTTTTTGATTTCAGCCGGACGGCGAAAATCTTCGGGTGCCGGCACTGAAGACTTTTCAGCCGGCGTCTGCACAGTTGTCTTGGTCTCGCTTGTCGCAGCTGCGGCAACTTCCGCATCAGATTTCAGCTTCTCGATCACGGCCGTTGTTTTGGACTTGGCCGGCGCTTCAGTCTCTTTTGAAGCTGTCTTTGCGACCGTCGCTTTCGGCTTAGCCGTTTTTACCGGTGCTGCCTTGGCTTTGGTTTTCACAGGTGCTGGCTTTGCTGCTTGCTTCAACTCGACAATATCGGCTGACTTTGCCTTGACGGCAGGTTTCACCTCATCCACCGAAGCAGATTCAACCTCTTCAAAAGCCGTGTCTTCGGCCAAGGTCGGTATCATCCAGCTCAGATCGGGGTGCTGGCCCAGCAGTGCAGCCTGGCTATGCATGGCGCCCTGCATTGCACCCATCATCATGCCGGTCATCTGGCCGGCGATACCAAAACCGACAGCCGTTGCCGCAGCCGCCGCACCCAACGGATAAACCATCAGCGGCGAGACATCCAAGCCTTCCGTTTTGGTCCAGTCTGTCATGGTGTTGATCGGTTTCATCATCTCGCTCATGTTCATCTCGGTGGGAAAAGAAAACATCGACATCAGTCTCTCCTAAGTCGTGTGTTGGTTCTCATCCCTTGTGACGTTTCCTGTCGTGACGGTCCTGATGTTACAGGCCTTTATTCCGCCGCTTCCAGCCGTACATTGCGGCTTTGAACGGCGTTGCGTGTGTACTGATCGATCCGTGCTTCCATCTCGGGACGGAAATGCCGGATCAGACCCTGGATCGGCCAGGCCGCGGCGTCACCAAGCGCGCAGATGGTATGACCTTCAATCTGCTTGGTGACATCAAACAGCATGTCGATTTCGCGCTTCTGCGCATTGCCTTTGACCATGCGTTCCATGACCCGCATCATCCAGCCGGTGCCTTCTCGGCACGGCGTGCACTGGCCGCAACTTTCATGTTTGTAGAAGGCCGACAACCGCCAGATGGCTTTGACCACATCGGTCGACTTGTCCATGACGATGACCGCCGCGGTTCCCAGACCGGACTTGAGATCGCGCAGGCTGTCGAAATCCATCGGCGTGTCGATCATGTCCGCAGCCGGTACCATCGGCACCGAAGATCCGCCCGGGATAACGGCAAGCAGATTGTCCCAGCCGCCGCGAATGCCGCCGCAATGGGTGTCGATCAGCTCGCGGAAAGGCACTGACATTGCCTCTTCCACGGTGCACGGCGTGTTGACGTGGCCAGACACGCAAAACAGCTTGGTTCCGGTGTTGTTGGGACGGCCGATACCGGCAAACCAGGCACCACCACGGCGCAGGATTGTTGGTGCAACCGCAACGGATTCAACATTGTTGACAGTAGTCGGGCAGCCATAAAGGCCCATATTGGCAGGGAACGGCGGCTTCAGCCGCGGCTGGCCCTTCTTGCCTTCCAGGCTTTCAAGCAGCGCCGTTTCTTCACCGCAGATGTAAGCCCCGGCGCCATGATGGACATAGATGTCCATGTCGTAACCGAGCTTGTTGTTCTTGCCGATAAGTCCGGCATCGTAGCACTCGTCAATCGCCGCCTGCAGCGCTTCGCGTTCGCGCATATATTCGCCGCGGACGTAAATGTATGTCGCATGTGCGCCCATTGCGAAACCGGCAATCACGCAGCCCTCGATCAGCGTATGCGGATCGTGCCGCATGATATCGCGGTCCTTGCAAGTGCCCGGTTCCGACTCATCGGCATTGATGACGAGATAATGCGGACGCCCGTCGCTTTCCTTGGGCATGAACGACCATTTCAGCCCGGTTGGAAACCCTGCCCCGCCGCGGCCGCGAAGGCCTGAAGCCTTCATCTCGCTGATGATCCAATCACGGCCCTTTTCGAGGATGTCCTTGGTGCCATCCCAATGGCCGCGCGCCATCGCGCCCTTCAACGACTTGTCGTAGACGCCATAGATATTGGTGAAAATCCGGTTCTCGTCAGCTAACATCATTCACCTCTATCGCGGCTTCTTGCCGAAGACCCTGATGTACTCGGCCTCGCCACCCTTGGCCAGCGCCTTGGCCTGATTGAGCCAGTCTTCACGCTCAATACGACCCTTGAACCTCAGATACCCGTCAACCCATTCCCGTTCGGCCTTCTTCCACGACGCGACTTGCGCGAAGGTGTAGATGCCCAGCGAGTGCAGAATACCTTCGATCTTCGGTCCGACACCTGAGATCATCTTCAGATTGTCCGGCTCGGCCGGTCTGGAAATTCCTGCGGGACGGTTCTTGTCGTCGAGGGATGGCGGCGCTTCTGTCTTGGAAGCCGTTCTCCTGACGGTCTCTGCAACGGGCATCGGCACATTGCCTTCGGTAATTGGCTTGGCGGCGCGCTTTGCCGGCGTCACAGTCTTGGCTGTCGCGGCCAGCGACGATGTGGAGTTGGTCTTTGCCGTTGCGGAAGCTTTGCGCGCACCGGTCATCTTTGGCGCATCCGTAGCGGCTTCCACCGACTTTGCATCAGCCTTCACGTTGGCTTTCGCAGCCGCCGGAGATTTCGTTGCGGTTTCCGTCGCAGGCGATTTCGGTCGGCCCGCTTTGGTTGCCGCAGGCGATTGGCCAGACGCAGCCGATGCCGTCGCACCGAACTTCTTGGCTGGCTTGATCTCTTCTTTCAGGCTGGTCAGTCCGCCCTCGGGTCCGGAATAAATACGGTTGATCTGCGGACCAGGAGTCACATCTTCCGGCCGCCCGGCTTCAAAGCGGTCGATGATGTAGGCCAGCCGCTCCGGCGACAGATCCTCGTAAGCATCCTTGAAAATCATCACCATCGGCGCGTTCACACAAGCGCCCTGGCATTCCACCTCTTCCCACGACAGCGTCCCGCCCTCATTGAGCTGAAACGGCTCCGGGTGGATCTTGTTGCGGCACACTTCCATCAGCGCTTCAGATCCGCGCAACATGCAAGGCGTGGTTCCGCAGACCTGAACATGGGCCCGCTTGCCGACCGGCTTGAGCTGGAACTGGGTGTAGAATGTCGCCACTTCCAGCGCGCGGATGTAGGGCATGCCAAGCATATCCGCGATCACTTCGATCGCCCGCTTGGTCACCCAGCCGTCCTGTTCCTGAGCCAGCATCATCAGCGGAATGACAGCCGATTGCGCCCGTTCCTTCGGATATTTCTTGATCCAAACCTTTGCCTGCGCGGAAAATTCGCGGTTGAAGGCGAATTCCGCTGGCTGGACACTCTCTTCGGCAAGTCGACGAACGGACATGATGAACTCTTTTGTCTTATTTCCGGCCTATTTGAAGTCACTGCCAGGCAAATTGGGCTTGGCGCCAATCGCCCCGGCGGCTGCGGTGTTGGCAAAGAGGATATACATCACCGGTCAACCTCCCCGAACACGATATCGAGCGACCCCAGAACCGCTGACACGTCCGCCAGCTGGTGGCCGCGCGTGAGAAAATCCATCGCCTGCAAATGCGCAAAACCCGGTGCGCGGATTTTGCAGCGATAGGGCTTGTTGGAGCCGTCCGACACGAGATAGACCCCGAACTCACCCTTCGGCGCTTCAACGGCCGCGTAAACCGCGCCCTCAGGCACCCGGTAGCCTTCGGTATATAGCTTGAAATGGTGGATCAGCGCTTCCATCGAACGCTTCATTTCACCACGCTTCGGCGGAACCGCCTTGCCATCGGTGGATGAAACCGGCCCGACCTTCGCATCGCCCAGAAGGCGATTGATGCAATGGCGCATGATTTTCACGGATTCTCGCATTTCCTGCATGCGGATCAGGTACCGGTCGTAGCAATCGCCGTTTTTTCCGATTGGAATGTCGAAATCGATTTCCGAGTAGCACTCGTAGGGTTGCGACCGGCGCAAATCCCAGGCTGCGCCCGAACCGCGAACCATCACACCAGAAAACCCCCAGGCCCAGGCGTCTTCCAGCTTGACCACCCCGATGTCGACATTGCGCTGCTTGAAAATGCGGTTGTCTGTCAGAAGGCCCTCGATGTCATCGCAAATCGTCAGGAACGGCTCGCACCACTTGCCGATATCCTCGACCAGTTCATGCGGCAGGTCCTGGTGCACACCACCGGGACGGAAATAGGCAGCGTGCATCCGCGCGCCACAGGCACGCTCGTAAAACACCATCAGCTTTTCGCGCTCTTCAAGACCCCAGACCACCGGGGTCATGGCGCCAACGTCCAGCGCATGGGTGGTGATGTTCATTATGTGGCCCAGAATACGACCAATCTCGCTGTAAAGAACACGGACAAGCTGGCCGCGAATCGGAATCTCCATATTCAGCAGCCGTTCCACAGCCAGCGAAAACGCGTGCTCCTGGTTCATCGGCGCCACATAATCGAGGCGGTCGAAATAAGGCAGGGCCTGGAGATAGGTTTTGGTCTCGATCAGTTTCTCGGTGCCGCGATGCAACAGTCCGACATGCGGATCGACGCGCTCGACAATTTCGCCATCAAGTTCGAGCACCAGACGCAACACACCGTGCGCCGAAGGGTGCTCGGGACCGAAGTTGATCGTAAAATTGCGGACGTTATGTTCTGCCATGGTCTTACGTCCTCATCCCTTGGCTTTTTCATCGCCCGGAAGCACATAGTCGGTGCCTTCCCAGGGGGAGAGAAAATCAAAATCGCGGAATTCCTGCTTGAGCTCTACCGGTTCGTAGACAACCCGCTTCGCTTCATCGTCGTAACGAACCTCGACAAAACCGGTCAGCGGAAAATCCTTGCGCAACGGATGACCTTCAAAACCATAGTCGGTCAGCAGGCGGCGCAGGTCCGGATGTCCGGAAAACAGAATTCCGTACAGGTCATAAGCCTCGCGCTCAAACCAGTCCGCGCCGGGGAACACCCCGGTGATCGAAGGCACCGGAGTCTCCTCGCCTGTGGTCAGATTGACCCGGATCCGGAAATTCTGGTGAGGCGACAGCAGATGATAGACCACATCGAAGCGATCAGCCCGGCCCGGCCAGTCAACACCGCAGCAATCGATGAAGCTGATAAACTTGCACTGCGGATCATCGCGCAGGAAAGTCATCAGCTCGACGATCTTGTCCTGCTGCGTATGAACCGTGAGTTCACCATAGGACATTTCAGCGCGGTCAATCAGCTCGGCTTTTACCTCGGTCAGGTAGTCCGAAAGCTCTATGAGGGCTTGGCTCATGACAATTGCTCCTTAGCGCTCAATCGTGCCGGTACGGCGGATCTTCTTTTGCAGAAGAAGCAGACCATAAAGCAGCGCTTCGGCGGTGGGTGGGCAGCCCGGAACATAGATATCGACAGGCACAACCCGGTCACAACCACGCACCACGGAGTAGGAATAGTGGTAATAACCACCGCCATTGGCGCACGATCCCATCGAGATCACGTAGCGTGGCTCTGGCATCTGGTCATAAACCTTGCGGAGCGCCGGGGCCATCTTGTTGGTCAGCGTACCAGCCACGATCATCACATCCGACTGGCGCGGAGACGCACGCGGCGCGATGCCGAAGCGTTCGAGGTCGTAGCGCGGTCCGGAAGCCTGCATCAATCCTTCGACCGCACAACAGGCCAGACCGAACTGCATCCACATCAGAGAGCCGGTGCGCGCCCATGTGATCAGCTCATCTGTCGAGGTAACCAGAAATCCCTTGTCGGCAAGCTCGTCATTGACTTCACCAAAAAACGGATCGTCGCTGCCGACAGGCTTGCCGGTATTGGGATCGATGATCCCCTTGGGCGCAGGGGCCACCAACGGTGCGTTGCTCACTCCCATTCCAAGGCTCCCTTTTTCCATTCGTAGACAAACCCGATTGTCAGCACACCGAGAAACACCATCATCGACCAGAAACCCATCCAGCCGATATCACCGAATGACACCGCCCAGGGGAAGAGGAACGCAACCTCAAGGTCGAAAATGATAAACAGGATCGACACCAGATAGAACCGCACATCGAATTTCATGCGCGCATCGTCGAATGCGTTGAAGCCGCACTCATAGGCCGACAATTTTTCCGGATCAGGGTTTTTGTAGGCGACCGCGAATGGCGCGATCAGCAAAGCCAGACCAATCACCAAAGCCAGACCCATAAAGATAGCAATCGGCACATAAGCGCCCAGAAGTTCCGTCATGACGTCCGTTCCTGTATCCGCCCGGTCGAAGCCCCTACCCTACCCTGAGGTCTGGAGCCGGCCCCTCACATGTGCGGCTGATCATGTTGCAACGCGGCGTGGTTAGCGCAGCCCGCCAACCGGCGCAAGAGCACACCGGGCATTTGATCAGATAGTGTGAGCTTTAGCCACTCAATGTTTCCTCGGACCATGAATACAAGTTAGTTTTTTTGTATTTCGCCCGATTGTTGAGACCTTCAGCCTTCCATAAAGAATCACCCGCAGCAGAAAAATACGGCCTGTGAGGGCACGGTTTTCCTGAGCCTGAAATCGCAAATTCCCAAAATACTGCTTGATATCCTTTCGGCGCTTAATCCCGATCCCCCACTCATTTGTGCGAGCAGAGGATTTGGTCACGTTCCAGGAACAATGGCTCTCGCGCTCAGGCTCAGATCACGTGTTTGGGAGCAACTGCAGACGGTTCATTTACGTTCTGATGACGGGGCCCTGAGGCCTGCCCAAGCCAAAAACGAAAAAAGCCCGGAAGAACCGGGCCTTTTCGAAAAAATGTCCACTTCTCCTGAAGAGAAATGGCGCGAGTGACGGGACTCGAACCCGCGACCTCCGGCGTGACAGGCCGGCACTCTAACCAACTGAGCTACACCCGCGCATTTTTCAGACGAAACAGTGGGTGACCGCCGTTCCGTGAGCGGTGAATTACGGCGTTCGTACTGAGGTGTCAAGCGGCGATTGCGAAGGAAATTCGACAAAATTCAATCTTGTTGGAAAGACGCCCCCAAAAGTTCAGCTGTCCCGGGCTTCATTCACAAATTGATGATTGTCGGAACATATTTTTTCTTGCGGAACCGGCGCGAACCCCCTAAAGCATGCGCCACCGATCTGGGGGCGATTAGCTCAGTTGGTAGAGCGCCTCGTTTACACCGAGGATGTCGGGAGTTCGAGTCTCTCATCGCCCACCATGCCTTCCCATTGAAATCATTGAACGCCGTTGCCAAGCCTGCCAATTCTCCCACTTTGATGGCACAAATCGAGTGACAATAATGGGTTTTGGCAAGGCTAGAAATGTCCGGCATTTGAAGATGTCTAAAAGGCGTTTTTTCAGCCCGTGTCGTCATACCCGAGGCCCTTGGCTCTTCTCTCGACGGAAAAGCAGAGCTGGAGTTCCAACTCAGTGACGACAGAAGGGTGGCGCTTCGCAAGCGCGTCGCAGCCGTCGCGGCGATCCATAGACAGATCGGCCAGCTCTCGCCGGTAGTTGAAACCTGGAGCCACTAGGACGATAAGCAAGAAAATCTATCAACAATCGTCAGAATGCGCATCCTGCAGCGCCGCGCATCCAGTCGGATGCGGAAAGAACGCTGCGAGCCTTTGAAATTATGCAGGTACGTTATCAGTCAAATGGATCCATTCGACTGCAATATGCATCAGGGCCGGTAGCCAGCTTGTCGCAGATAAAGTCATTCGCTCAGACCTGCTTCATATATTTTGGGCAAGCAATTGAGAATTATCTTCAATCGACACCGTAAATGTCTCGCGTGTAGATCTTGTGCTTTACGTCGTCGAGCTCGCTGGAGCAGCGATTGGCGACAATGACTTCGGCGCGCCGCTTGAATTCCGAAATATCTGAAACAACCTCCAAACCAGAATAATGGGCGCCCGGGAAATTGGGTTCATAGATGATGACAGGGATACCCTGCGCCTCTATGCGCTCCATGATTCCCTGGATCGAGGATTCACGAAAATTGTCCGAGCCCGACTTCATGGCCAGAAGGTACACTCCGACAACTGAGGGTCGGCGGGAGAGTATGTCTGCGGTAATGAAATCCTTGCGCGTTGCGTTGGCGTCGACAATGGCGCGGATGAGATTCTGCGGAACGTCGTTGAAATTTGCGAGCAACTGCTTGGTGTCCTTCGGCAGGCAATAGCCGCCATAGCCGAAAGAGGGATTGTTGTAGTGATTGCCTATCCGCGGATCGAGGCTGATGCCTTCGATGATCTCCCGCGTCTGGATGCCGTGGGAGATGGCATAGGAGTCCAGTTCGTTGAAATAGGCCACGCGCATGGCGAGATAGGTATTGGCGAAAAGCTTGATCGCTTCCGCCTCACCCGGGCCGGTAAACAGCACCGGGATATCCGGCTTTATCGCAGCCTCCTGCAGCAATCGCGCAAACTGATGCGCTTCCGGGCTATGTGACCCGACCACGATGCGCGAGGGGAAAAGGTTGTCATGCAGCGCCTTGCCTTCGCGCAGAAACTCGGGACAGAAGAAAATGCATTCGTCGCCCAGTTCCCGCTGGACTGATCGCGTGAACCCTACGGGAATGGTCGATTTGATGACGATTGTTGCAGACCGGTTTACCTGCCGGACCTCTTCGAGCACGCGTTCGACGCTGCTGGTGTCAAACGAATTGGTCTTAAGATCATAATTGGTCGGCGTGGCGACGATGATGAAGTCGGCATCCGCGTATGCCTGCGCTCTGTTGCTTAGCGCCCTTAATCGAAGCGGCCGGTTCTCAAGGTAGTCTTCGATGTCCGCATCGATGACCGGGGAGATCCGGTTGTTGAGCATCTCCACCTTTTCAGGGTCGATGTCATAGGCGATGACATCGTTGTGCTGGGCCAGCATCACGGCATTCGACAGACCAACATAACCTATGCCGACAACTGTAATCTGAACCATTGACGCCCTCGGATTCTAACATTTCGACTGGGCGGAGAGGCCACCCCGGCTACGGATTTGATACAACCGAACTGTCACCGGACTGCCCCTACGGGCTTATCCTGACGGGTTCTGTTGCTGTCTCAGAACGCTGGTTTGCACATTGCCCCGTTGCAAACACCAGAGCGGCTCGGGTCGACGGACTGTCCCGTTGTGATATCGGATCTCATTTTTCCTCAGTGGCCCGATCCAAAGCCGGTCCGGGCTGCCGGCCTTCTTCGGCGCCGTGCAGCACATAGTGGACTGCCGCTTCCATCCCGGCTGCGGCGACGTCGGGATGACGCTTGAGATACCACTCCGGGTCCACGACGCCGGTTGCCACGAGAAGCTCGGCCTGCTCGCCCACCGGCATATCCCTGTTGATGAGACCGCCTTTCTTCTTGGGGAGCAACGCCTTCACGATCCGGCCGACTTCTTCACCGGCGACCCTGTTCACCCGCTGGATCACCTGACGCAGCATAGCCACCTCGACCACCGTCAGTTGTAGCGTTTCAATTCGGTTGCGAAACACCGCGTTTTCGGCGCTCATCTGATTGGCATGGATCTGCAGGGCCTTCTCGGATTGTCTGAGCTCTGTGATTTCCGCCTCGAGCCGCTCGATCTTGGCTTCGTATTCGGCAAGCCGGGAAAAAGCCGCTTCGTTCGAGCGAAGCTTGCTGCGGGTGCTGTCGATGCGTTCGCTCAGAAGCTCCTGCATGCGGGCAAAGGCATCCCGCATGGGGTTGCCGCTGCCTGCTTCTTTCGCCGTAGCTGTTTCGTCAGACTGGTCAGCTGGCGCGGCCTCCGCAAGGGGCGTCTCCGCCGCAGTGCCAGAGGCCGTTTTGACAGGTTTCTGGCGAGGTTTGCGCGACATGAATTACTCTCCGGACATGGATTCTGCGTTCGGCGGCACATTAACGGATCGACCGTCGAAGGCAATACGAGCCGGAACCACTAAACAGATCTGAAATCCAATTCATGCCGCAGTCAAATCTATTCATTTGAACGATAACGTACATGCATCATTTCAAAGAGATACAGCGCTGAGCATCCAATTGGATGTGCGGCGCTGGTGCTGCAAACCGGGCCGGAAGCGCCATATCTGCTTTGGGCCAGGGGCGCGGGGGGGAAGCTTGTTGCTTGAGGCGAGTTTGGTGACCAGACCATCAACCAGGAACGAACATGGCCGGATTCATTTTCCGTCCACCCCAGAATATCGTGCAGGAGCGGCACGGCTCTGGCGCCTCTAGCCGGGTGATGCTGCGGTCTCGAAATATCTTCATTTCATCGGAATTGTAGACCTCGAGAACATGTTTGTCCGACACATTTCCGATGACCCAGTCGGCCTTCCCGTCAAAACAGCAGATCGCCACTTCGCCCTGGCTGGTAATGGTCATCTGGTACCACTGGTGGCAGCCGGAGATCGGGACTTCGGCATAGGCCATTGCCTTGATCGGCTCGCCACCGGGGCCGACATCGATCTGGCCGAGGAAGTCCTTGACTGCCTTCGCCACCGCTGTGAACCGCGGCCACCTCGCCTTGCAGAATTCCACAAACTCGGCGTCAGCCTCCGTACCGTCACCGACCCTGCGGACAACAACCTTTTTTGAAGCGCCCTGTTCGAGACGCTCATGCAGCATGTCAAGATTGGCCACCGTTCGCCCGAATGGCAACTTCATGGCAAACTCGTAGTCTTCCGCTCTGTGGTCGTTGAATGAAATGTTGATTTCGTGGATGTTCCGGGCGGCGAGCAGAAAATCGATATTGGCGGCATTCAGTGTTGAGCCGTTGGTATTGACCAGCACATGGGCGTTGGGCAGATGGGTGTCGACCCAACCGACATATTTTGGGAACCGCTTGTCGATCAGCGGTTCGCTCATGTGGTGAAACGAAATACCGAACTGGTGATCGCTGGGTATGTCGGTCAGGTCCGCCAGAACTTTCTCGACAAGTGCATCAGACATCCTCGTGCCCTTGCGCTCCATCTTCGGATACGGACAAAATATACAAGCCGCATTGCAGCTTGCCATTGTCTCGATCCTGACAAAGGCCGGGTATTGGGAGTATCGAGGGCCTTGCGCGACATAAGATCGATGCTCAGGCAGAATGCCGTCTGGCTCTTCTATCTTTTCCATCAGTTGCATTGACCTGGAGTGGTAATGCTCGATCTTGTCGTGACTTGAATGTGCCTTTGCTGCAAGCAACGCGGTAACAGCTTCGTCAAGGCGCCCCGCTTCCACCATCATTTCTGACAGCATGTCATACTGCGCAGCCAGATCCGTGGCGGGACCTTCGGAAGCGGTGGTCGAAATCCGCTTCATCGTCGCGGTAATTTGCTGTGCAATCGTCATTCAATCTTTCCCATATGGCGTTGCCACCAAATACCATAACTGCTCATGGATGAGTAGCACTAACACCAACTGCAGATCAGGTGCCACAGTACCGTCACGTCACCACCACACGATCGGTTGATCGCCGCCAGTTGGCGCCGTCGCTGAACGCCAGGACAGCGCCGCCGGTTTCATCAGGGACATAGATGATCTGTCCCGCTCCGGCAGATGCGGCCGGAAGCGCGGCAACATTGTAGCTGCCGACACGCACCGGACCGTCGACATCAAGCTTGCACACCGGCGGCGCTGAAGACCCGATCCGCATGTTGCCGCTTGTCGCCTGCAGGTAGGAATCCCATTTACCGGAAAACTGGTGGTTGAAGGCGGTTGTGCCATCCCCGGCATGAATGGTCAGATAGCAGCCATGGCTGGTGTTGGTGCCGCGAAAAAAGCGGAATGCCGCCGAACTGGTGCCGTCGCCAGTCATCGGCGCGAGGTCAATTAGAGCACCCACGCCGGGCGGGGAGAAATGACTGAGCAGGGTCTGGCCGGAGCTTGCATTCACCAACTCGCCATAGCCGTCGGAGCCGTCCTCCTGCAGACGGATGCCGGGATTGTTCGCACCACCCAGATGAAGCGTACGGTCGGCACTTGCCCTTTGCAGCGCAAGGTGGCCGGTTAAGGTGTCAGCCCGCAGCACTTCCGTGAATGCGCCACCGTCGCCGGAAACCTTGAACGCCAACTGGTCGTCTCCAAGCAGGCCGATTTCGGCGCGGCCGGAAAAACCTGACTGAAAAACCATCGAGGCGGTGTGCGCCTCATCGATCTTGTTGATGATCTTGCGCGCATCGCCGCTTCCGGGCGTCACATCGTCGTGGCTGAGCAATTCGGCATCCGCCTTGACCGACAGCCGGTTGGTCGTGTCAGCTGCCGTGTTGACGCCGAAACTCGGCACATTGTCCGCCGACAAAGGGATCGCCGACCAGCCGGTGCCGTCAAACAGCATGAAAACGCCTGTGTCGACCACATAGGCAAGAAAACCGGGGACCGGGGCAATCGGTGTGAACTGGCCATCGAGCCAGACCGCAATGTTCCCCGGCGCGATGAAATCCCAGGACGGCCCGGATCGCCCGGCGGGCAGAATCCAGGCTTCACCATCCTGGGGATCAGCCGGCTCAACCCCTAGGGTGGCCGAAACCACCGCACACTGCAAAAGCGCATCAACCAGCCGCAGGCTTTCATTGACGGTGACATGCTTCTGGGCTTGAGAAGGAGAGAGATAGGGAAGAGCGTGACGGGGGGAGAGATTAGACATGGGAAACTCCTGGATGACATTAGCCAGGTACGATAATCGATGATCGCAAGGGGTGGATGTTTCTAAATGTAAAAACGTGCTCTACCCAAATTGAGCTTTCGATTTACCCCACTTCCAAAAAGTCAGCTTACATGCCGGGCCAATGGAACAGGAACCTTCGCCCACTTCGCGGCCATGTTCTTTAATCTGGCTTCACCACTGCTTATGAAATAGACAATATCATGGATTCCGGTGACGGGATCCCTCCCCGATGCCGACACGATTTGCAGGCCGGGGATGGCATTTGCAATAAGCTGAGGAAAATCGGCGCCATAGTCGCGATAGTGATAATTGATATCCGGATCAGCCCAACCCCAGTCCACGGTTTCCCAGCGCATGGTCGGTGTGGGAATAGTCAGAGATACAATACCATCTGGTCCTGACACGCGGACCATTTCCTTAATGGCTTGAATATCATCCGGCACGTGCTCGAGAACGTGATTGGAGATTACGAATTCAAATCGCCCTTCATCGAGTCCCGTGTCCATCATATTATAACTATTGGCGCTGCCATAAACGGAGCCGACATACTCCGCGAACCACTCTCGCTTTACGCTCGCATCAGGGGCAAATTGCAACGCGCGGCAATCTGACAATTGCGAAGAAACCGCCGAGTATAGCTCGTACAAAATTCGATGCCGCTCCATACTGTTGCATCCATCGCACATTGGTTTCACGCCATGAGCAAGCCTTCCCTTGAAACCCGCACTGAAGTTTGTACCGCCGCAAATGTTGCAAACAGGAGCCTGATAATTCGGCAATTGGATCTCCAATTCTACTTAGGCGATTTTCTTCAGACAAAAGCTGAAATGACCATGATGCTCCAACGTGAGATATTCATACTCCCAGTCGTAGTCCACACAAAATTCATGGCACGCTTCAATAACGCCATAGGGCACAGGGGTGATGACATTACCGGAAGTAAAATCGTGACCGCATATGCGTCCACCGGGCTTGCATTTCTGCTGAGCCAAAGCCAATTCCTGTCGGGTAGTATTATAGGAATGGCTTGTATCGATATACACCCAGTCAAAATATCCATCATCCATTGAGGTGAGGACATCGGTGGAAAAACCAATATTCACCGAAATAACATCATTTCTTATTTGAGAATCAAACTTCTTTCTAATTCCCTCCAAGCCTTCTTTATAACGATCAGTGTCCCAAGCATCGATTAAGTGAAGCTTTTTGGGTTTTGCAATTTCCCAAATCTCATCGCTGAAATCTCCAAAAGCGACACCAATTTCCGCGACCACGCTATTTGGCTTCAACAATTGCAATAGACGGGTTCTATCCGGTATGACTTTGCAATTCTGCACATGTTTTTCTGACAGAGCTTTTTTTGGCATGCTTCTCTTGTAAGCAACTCTCTCTTCGATTGTATTCATCACCAAGTTCCCGTTTATGAATAATGCGCAAGCTGGAATAGAATCACCATTGCTGTCGACATCACCGTCAAACCGATTTGGTAGCGCGGCGTATCCGGCTACAGAAATTATCCAACTGAAATATCAGAATACGTCGCGATCCATCGTTTGTGATATGTAATCAGCGTTTCCGGCCGCGCAGCCAACATACACCCCAAGTTCCGTTGTATTCCGGGGGCTCCGTCCCATCATTGGCCCATTTTCGCAGCGCTAAATATTTGTCTTCACCCTTCTTCCAATTCGAGATGGCGGTTTCAACATCATCCAGCCGCGACACAATCCACGCCTGACAATCCTGCCTTGTGATAGTGTTCGGCTCCGCAGGTGACGGTGGCTCATCTAAGTTGATGGAGAAGAACATACTCCCCCCTGGCTTCACCACCCTGAAGGACTCATTTATCATCGCCTGAACATCTTCAGCATGGTCAATTGCATTCACTGAAAAAAGCACATCAAGTTCGGATGTCTGAAGTGGGATCGTTTGCTCAGTAGATCTGATGTATTTTGCTTTGTGAGTGTCGACGCCAAATTGCCGGTACTCTTCAGCCAATACATCAATACAGTACCGCTGTTTCGCATTATCCATCCATTCCAAGCTTCCACGAGGGCCGCTCCCGAAATCTCCAACGATGAGATTATCGAAAAAATCTGGAGACTTCCCCGAAAGAGACAGCATAAGATCTCTATAATGAGAATTCGCTAAAGTTCCCTCGGCCTTAAAACGGTCGCTCCAATATTCCAACTCAGCGGTATACTTTGTATCTGTCATTCCATCTCAACCTTGTTTTCATGCCTCATTGGCGTAGCCTACAAAAATTTCAACACGTTATTGTGCGTAGCTCCAATTACTGTGATGTCACAGGTCGTTTCCGTATTCTTGTCGACACATTTCTCGTGGTGCACAGCAACTTCCGGCAATAGATTTGCTAGTATTGGCCTGGTTTTTTCCGAATCGTTCTTGGAGCCGCCATCTACCAACACCAGCAAACTGTCTTCATGGAGAATTGCCGTCAGTTCTTCCAGCGCAGTGGCGACCCCATCTTCATCGAGACCAGTGAAATAGTTGTTTGCCAAAACGATATCATATTTGGCTTTACCGTGGGGCAAACGCAACGCGGTTCTGGGTAGTGTGGTAAGTTGCTTGAACGGCTTTTTCCCCCAAACTAAAGCTTCGTCAATCGATACGCATGACAGTTGAGCCAAAAGCTCGCGGTCCAAGTTCTGGATGAGTGTGTAAATGATTCGATGCCGCTCCAGCGACCCGCATTCACGGCATTGCGGCGGGTGGCCGTTGGCCAGCCTTTCGCGGGGGCCGGGCATGAAGCTGTGCGAACCGCATATGTTGCAGGTTGGCGCCCGTTCGCGGGCGATTGCCGGAGCTTGCTCCAGCTTTGCACCGTTGGTCGTGTATCGCAGGAGGTCCTGCAGATAGCCTGAAAGCTGTGCAGCCTGGGTAGCGGCCTTCAGTCCTGAAAACAGCACTTCATCGTCCACGCCGTGAGCTTCGAGTGCTTCCAGATGCTTTGCAAACACTTCCACAACCTCCTTTTCCAACGCGGCTATGGCCGGCGGCTGGTAGTCGGGTTGTGAAAGCGCCCAGGACATTTTTCCGCCCCCATAGCGCCTGAACTGCGCATAGAGGTCCGGCACGCTTGTGCGGTGATGGTGATAGACGACGGCTTCGGGCACGAAGCGGATTGTGTA
Organism: Hoeflea sp.; assembly: GCA_051251555.1. Taxonomy (GTDB): domain Bacteria; phylum Pseudomonadota; class Alphaproteobacteria; order Rhizobiales; family Rhizobiaceae; genus Hoeflea. The sequence goes on along the minus strand of JBPOEW010000004.1, from coordinate 91,113 downwards.
GGAGGTCTTGTCGAGCATGCGCCAGGCAATCGCCGCGTCGCCGCCGGAATTGGTGGTCGGGTCAAACAGGCCGATCTGATCGAACACCGACTTGCGATACACAGCGTTGGCCGTTTGCGCATAGGGTTTGAAATGCCAGCCCGACAGCGGGCCCTTCTGGCGCAACAGCCCGATCTTGTCTGAAAACCGTTCGACTGTGGTGGTCGGCGGCACCGACAGGATCTCGCCGGCAAAGCAGCCCGCGCCCTCGTCGCCGCAGACGGCATCGATTGCCTTGAGCCAGTTCTTGTCGGCGATGCAGTCGGAATCGGTGAAGGCGATGAAGCTGCCTTTTGCCGCCTTGATGCCGGTGTTGCGCGCCGCGTAGGAGCTCTGAAACCGGGTTTCGGAAAGGCAGGTCACACCCAGCTCCGTGGCCACGGCGGCGGTGCCATCGGTTGAGTTGTTGTCGACCACGATGATCTCGTAGTCCGCCGCAGGATAATCCAGCGCCTTGAGGCTTTCGATGCAGTTCCTGAGATCTGCCGGATTGTTGTAGACGGGAACGATGATTGAAAAACGCAAACTCATGGTCCCTTTCCTATTTTCGACATTGGCAGGACAGCGCGGTCCTGGCTGAATTCCGGAGGTGCCGGCTCGAACGCAGGCTATTGATAGTCTTCAAGCTTCCACCTGTATCTCGCCGCCGCTTCCTCGCGCTTGTTTGCCTGCTGGAAATTTGAGGTGCCGATATCGCTATCGACCAGGCTCTGGATGGCGAGATTGGGGTGGATGACGAAGCAGCGATCTGGAAAGGCGCGGGTCGCGGCACTCAGCGCCCCGATATCATAGGGCATGTCGAGACGCCTGACCTGGTCGAGCAGGTATGGAATGACGTCAAAGCGCATGCCGACGGCGTGCGACCCGACGGCCGAACCGTTGGTGCGGTAGAGCAGCGGCGAATGCCACTCCGCCCAGGGCGGCGTCCAGTTGTATTGCAGGGTGCCCAGTTGCAGGATCAGCCAGTCGTCCGGCAATTGCGTCATCGCCTCGGCAAACAGCGCCTTGATGTCCTTGTGCAGCATCACGTCGTCATCAAGGATCAGCAGGCTCTCGGTATTGTCCGCCAGCGCCTCTTCGAGAAGTCTTTCGCTGGATTTGAGGTAGCCCCAGGCGCCGCGCGAGGCGATGGCCTTCTTGCCCGAGCGTTCGAGATGCGCAATGCGCGCCATCTGGCTGGTGTAGTCCATATAGAAATCACGCTGGGAGCTGATCGCCGGGATGGAGTCCGAAACCGTTACCGGTGGCTGCTGCAGATAGGCTTCATACTCCGCCGCCACCTCGGGCTGGCTGCCATCAACGGCGCTGAACCGCTCGGCCTTGATGTCGGCCAGCGCCAGGCTGCGCGACACGCTCTCCCACCGGTCGCTGCGCCGGTCGAGATTAAGCACGCGCACCTGCTCGAAGACGGAATTGATGGTCGGCTCTAACGTTTCCGCCTTGGCGACCGGGGCCGTGCCGGGTTTTGACGGGATGCTGGCGAACGCGCCTTGTCCGCCCGACGGCTTGAGCCGCACCTCGCCAATCTGCGCCAACAGGCTCGCCGCCTCCTCCCCGCCGGCGGCGAGGATGACCCCTGCCGTGCCCTTGCGCTTGCCCGCCTTGAGCTTGACCATGTGAGACGCGCCCCATGCGACCGGCGATCCGGCGCTGAGAACTCCGCCGCCGGTCTGACCGGCCAGAGAGCCGGCTTCGATCGCCAGCAGCGCCTCGATGCCGGTCCTGGTCATCAGCGCGTTGGCCTGCGCCAGCGCATCGCCTTTTGCTGTGTCGATCAGGTGGGTTTCCCGCTCGATCCGCACTCCGGCAACGGCCTCTTCCAGCGCCGCATCGCTGCGGTTAAAGGCGAGCAGCACCACCCACTCGGTGGTTTCGCTGGCGGCCTGATCCAGAAAACGCTCGAGACCCGCGCCAAGCCCCCCGATGCTGTCAAGCGTCAGCAGCAGCGCATATTTGTGGCCGTCACCGACCTTGATGGTCAGCGGCCAGTTCTGCTTGAGCACCGCGTCCTGCACCAGCGAGCTGTCAAAGCGGGTGCGGGTCTTGTTGAGCGAGTGCTTGTAGATGGTTTCCTCCGGAGCGGCATGCTGATTCTCCCGCACCCAGTTTGTGCGCCGCGCCGGCGTCAGCACCTGCAGGTCGTTCTCTTGCGCATGCAGCGCCAGCCAGACATCGGCCGAATTGCAGTATTTGAAATCGTCCCAGCGCATGGACACGGCACTGCTGTGCATGCACAGCGCATTGGTGGCGCCGATATGCACGCGGCGATCAGTTGGCAGCTCACGGCCGAAATGGAACGTCGCCGCACGCGAACGGTTGTCGTAGTAATTGCTCACCGGCTGGCGCACCAGAACCCCGTGCGTGGCATAGATGGCGCGCTTGCCCTTGGCGGCAACCTTACCGCACATGACATCGGAAAAATCGGGCGGGAAGATCAGGTCGTCATCGACAATCAGGCGATAGCCGGGCTGCTTGTCGTGCTCGAGCCAGAACATCTTCCCGGCATCGCCGCGGTCGTCCCAATCCTGCGAGCGGCGCACATCGACGCGCGGATGCAGCAGAAAATCGGGCACGTCCGGGTAATTGTTGAGGAACACCCGCACCCGGTCGCACTGCGCCAACAGGCTGTTGACGGCATCGGCCAGCATGGTCCGCCGTGACGGGATCGAAGCCATTGAAGCCAGCACCGGTTCGCCGACGCGTGTCCGCACGTCACGTTGATGGGCATCAAGGCTGATGCGTCTGACGATCAGCCGGCGCACCGCAAAGCTGTCGCCGGTCCTGGCGTTGCGGGCATGGATGCGAAGCTTGACGCCGCCCGTGCGGCCGGGGGCAAATGCCCGCACTGTCGTGGTGCCAGGGCCAAGTGCTGTTTCCGGGCCAATGCCTTCATCTCCATCCGAGACGATGGAGAGAACCGGCGTGGCCGCCCCGGCAGGCTCAGCGGCCATGTCGATCTCGATTTCCAGCAGCCCGCCGTCGGCGAAGGGGTATTTCTGCGTTACAAATCCTGCCCCGGCGTCACTGGTTGCGCGGACAATTCCGCCGGGATCGAGCGACGCCTTGCCAGTTGCCCAGCCTATGCCGTCCCACTTGCCGGAGAAGGTTTCATTGGCAATCAGAATCGGTTCCGGCACACGCTGGAGAGCGCCGGAAATTGCACTGGCGGGAACCGCACTGGTGCCCTTGCGCACGACGCGCCAGACCGATCCCTTGTCGGCCGGGGCGTTTGCTGCCGCCCCCGGCTTCATCCCCTGCAGGACTAGCGCGCGGTCCGTGCCACCTGAAGCATCGGCGCCATGAGCGACGCCCTCCTGTTTGATCCGGTCAACGTCTTGCTGCAGCTGTGCCTGGGCCTGGCTTTGCGCCGCATCCTGCAGGTGGCCTGTTTCCGCCCAGAGAACGGCAATCTGCGCCATGTTCTCGATGTTGCCTTGCAGGTCGGAAATCTTTTCGCTGATAGCGCTCGTGGCCGCCGCGTTGCGCTCGTCCCGGGCAGCTTGCCTCTCGTCCCATCGAGCAATAGACTGCTCAATGGCATCAAGCCGGGCATCGGAGCGCTCCGCTGCCTTGGAGAGATGCACGACAGCCTGCATAGCCGCGTCGATGCTGGCGAGCCTTGTATCCAAGGCGGCCATTTCGCTGCGCAGAAATTCGCGAAGGTCGCTCGTGACTCCGTCGTGGACCTGGCTCAGCCTGACCGGCAGGTCCTTCGTAAATTCCGATAATGTCCGAGAGAACTGGTCACGCTGAGTCCGGGCTTGACGCAGATCGCGGTTGAGAGCGTCGCGCAGCGCGGCATGATCGATATAATCCATCGCGGATTGCCTGCTCATCAGCGAGAGCGTGCGATGTGTCAGGCTACCGTCATCCTCGAGAAACAGATGTGTTGGCGTGTAGTTGAATGATCCGGCCGCAGTGTAGCTGTACGGCTCCAGCAAGCCTGAAATCCGCAGGAAGTCGTCACGGCTGGAAGCTTCAATGCTCACCGCAGATTTGTCACGCTCGATCACAGAAGCCGCACCGCGCAGCACATCGACGTCCATGCCTTCAGCGTCAATCTTGATCAGGCGTATACGATTGGTTCCGACATAGTCTGACAACAGGCCGATCTGAACCGTCCCTGCGTCTCCCTCGGCCTTGTGAACTTCAGCCATACCGAGATTGTGATCGTCAGGCGAAACTATGGTGCCGGTGCCGGCTTGTGAGCCGAGTGCAATCTCATGAACCTGGACCTGGTTTTCCAAACCGTTGAGTTCGATGTTCTTTCTCAAAATGCTCGCCGCAACCGGATTGGGTTCGAACGCGATGACATTGCAGCCGCACACGCCGGCAAAGTAGACCGAGTGGTTGCCTATATTGGCGCCAGCATCGACAACCCAATCGCCCGGGCTGAGCAGAGGACGCAGTGCGCTGAGCAGTTCCTGTTCATAGAACTCGCCACTGCTCTTGATGATGGAGTAAATATGATCCTTTTCATCAGCGTGTGAAAAAACAAAGGATTTTCCTTCAAAATTTATTTCTGCATGCCTGGGAGTATGTCCCACCGCTTCCGCCATGCTCTCGCCGATTCTCAATTTCTTACCCGCCTCTGCTTCCAGCCGGTGATGGGATTGCGTGGACCTGCCCGCTCATATGTTCGAAACATCTAAAGTGCGTGTCCGAATATGGCAAGCTCACGATATTGAGTGAATGTGATCAGAGGGCAGTAGTACATCTGACCTCGTCCGCTCCCATTACCAAGGAATACGAGCAATGACATCAAAATCCACAAGGGATCCCGGGTTTTCGTATAAATGAGTGTTTTCGCCGATGAATGTCAGATCTTGCTGTTGGCACAGCGCCGATTTGTAAACCTGATACTCGATGCTGTTTAGCCAATAATTTCCTTCCGCGATCGCACGATCAACCTTCGATGAAAAATGCGGCACGAACTTGAAGTGAAGAAGTCCTAAATAGCACTTTGATACAAAATTCTGTTCATACGGCCAGAGAAAATGGGGATTGACGAAAAAGTCTCCCGGCTCAAGCCTGAACATCGGGTATTTGGTCAGCTGTGGCTGGATACCGGTCGATGAATTGTCAAACAGCTTCTGTCTCGGACCGCCCTCGCGAACAATGAGTGGAAGAGCATTATATTCCCGGTACCCGGCGCGGTCGAACAGGGGGTAGGCTTCAACCAACGACTCACCTTCCCAAAAAACGTTATCTGCAATAGGGCGATGGGAGTACATATCCACAAGGCAGCCTCGAACGCGCCGAATGCCTTCCTTTTCCATCACCGTCGCAAGGTCGGAAAAGTGCCGCCCGTTCTCGTGGCCGTCGAAGACAATATGCTCGTCCGCATCGACGCATATGAACCATTGGCCGGGAACTCTGTAAGTGTCGAGCAGTAGATTGAGCCAGGCCTGCTTGCGCAACGTCGTGAACGCGGTGCCTGTGCGGTAGAGGTCTATATCGGTCTGTTGCTTCAAATACTCGAAGGTGCCATCCGTCGAGCTGTTGTCTAGAATCACAAATTTTCTGATCCCTGCCTTGCGGTAGTGTTCGAGAAAATCAGCGATGATCAAAGCTTCATCGCGCATGACTGAGAATACAATCGGGCCGGGGCACGAATCAGCGGGACCAAGCGCCACGACCTCAAGGTCAGCATGAACATACTCGTCGAGGATAACCGGTATGGTCTCATCAAACAGGACGCCGGCACTTTCGCGGGGAAAACGCAAAGTCTCGTTCATTGCCGCAGACCCGTTGAGATTGCACACAACACCGGTCATTCCAGTTCGGCCCAAGGATAACGCATCGAAATCACCGTTCGGAGACTGTCATAATTGTTCACCGTATCGGTTCGATGCATAGCCGTCTCGTGAACCCCGAAGCGACACAGCGGGCCGGAAACATAGCAGACTTCCTATTCCAGCTCGGCAAGCTTGCACCAGAAATCAAAGTCCTCACTTCCGTTGTCGAGATGAGTGTGTCCTCTGACGCGCTACCAAGTGAGTTTGGTACCAGAACCATGGCATCGATGGAACGCCCTTTGAAGAGGTTTCTACCGCTCCTCAACAGAACCCTTATCCGTGACGGAGCCAAACATCACCAGTGGGAAGCAACTCGTTTCGGTATCGGCGGCATACGTCGCGCGATGCGGCTCCCTGATACAGGACAGCAAATTTGTTGTCAGCGTCCATGACGAAAGCGTCTGACAAACGGGCGTATGAACGACAGATTTGCGCGATTCAGCCAGACAACAATTGGTCCGCCCTGTGATCAGCAGGCCACATATACCCCGCAGCCCACAAGAATAATGGGTATTCGGGTCTCTAGTGGCCCACCACATTTTCTTCCTGGCTATGTCTGATCAAGTCCAGCGACCGCGCCACTCATGCAGTGATAGTGCCAATAATCATGTCTGGGTTTGCGACCGATGAAGCCGCCCGGAGCTACTGTCATTAAAGTGGACAGCACCAGAAGCCCACATCGCCTTACAGATCGGGTTCTTTTTCAAACAGCGACCAAGCGGAAATGAACAAGGCCGCAATCAGTGGGCCGATAATGAAACCATTGATTCCGAACAGCGCCATGCCACCAACCGTAGAAACCAGCACCACATAATCAGGCAGTTTTGCGTTCTTGCCGACAAGCGGCGGCCGCAACAGATTGTCGATAAGCCCGATGATCAAAAGCCCGACCAGCACCAGGATGACCGCTTTCAGCCATGCGCCGGTGAACATGAAAAACAGCGCAGCCGGACCCCAGACAATTGCCGCGCCGACCGCAGGCAACATGGAAAAGAAGGTCATCACCACACCCCACAGCAAGGCCGCCTCGATTCCCAGCATCCAGAAGGTCACCCCACCGATCGTCCCCTGGATGATGGCGATGATGATATTGCCTCTCACTGTGGCATTGATCACGGATGTGAATTTCTCCAGCAGCTTGGCCGAATGATCGTCACTGAGCGGCATCGCACTCTTGATCGTTTCCACCAGCCTTTCACCGTCGCGAAACAGGAAGAAAAGCAGGTACAGCAAGACCCCTGAGCCGACGGCGAAGCTCAATGTGGTCTCGCCGATATTTAACACGCGACCCGCCATCGACTGGCTTGTCTGCAGGATTGCGCCGGAGAACTTGTCCCGAAGGTCGGGAAAACTGCCCAACTCAATGGGCGTCCATCGTTCTATGAAGCTTGGCAGGGCGCTGACGATTGAATCGATGCGGCCACGCAGGTCGAATTCCTCGCTGCTGACCTGCCGGTAGATGCTGCTGCTTTCCTGCGCGATGGAGGCAAGAATGACGACCACGGGAACAATCACCAGACACACGCACAAGAGCACGCTCAACAGAGCGGCCACACCCTTTCGGCCCTTCAAGCGAAGAACCAGAAACTGCTGCACCGGATGAAAGACAATCGCCAGGATGATTGCCCATAAGATGGCCGTGTAAAACGGCAGCAGAAGCAGACTGAAAGCGACCGTCGTGAGCGCCAGCATCACATAGAAGCTGGCGCGTTGAACTGTTGGTTTGTGCGGTTCCATCACGGATCTTTCACAACATCGAGTTGTTTGATCGGTCCGGGGCCTTCCCGATTGACCGGATTTGTAGCCGAGACCATCCGATTGTCCAAGCAACAAGGCTGGTGTTCTCTTCGACCGTCCGGGATACGCCGCGCTGCAGAAAAATTCATGGCTGTAGAATGCGCTAGATCAATTCCTTGTTGATACCATTGTTTATAATCCCATTGAAATTGCGAAGTGGGGACAAAGTATGAAGCAACCCAACCTGAGAGAAGAAATTGCAGGTCTACGAGCCGAAATCGAGCAACTGCGAGACAGCAAAAGCTCGACGAGCGCCGAAGCCGCAAAGCCCGAGGGAGATGACCAAAGCCACGACCAGCCTGCCAATGTCTCAAAACTGCTCGGCGAGCTGGGCGATCTGGTTCAGACCCTGATCGATGAGGCTGAAGAGAGCTTTACCGAACATCCCGTAGCCTCTGTTTCCGTCGCACTGGCGCTCGGAATCGTCATAGGTCGTCTAACAGCAAGGTGATATGTAGCCATGTCAGTCCATACACTCGCCCGCATCCTTCGTCTTTATCTTCGATCTGAACTGCTGGTCGGCGAGATTCGCCTCAAAGCGCAGATGCGGAAATTTTCGCTGATTGTCTTCGCTGCCCTGATCTGCCTGATGGCGCTGGTTTTCCTCAACATCGCCGCCTACCAGATGCTGCTTGCCGGCTGGGGCCCGGTCAATGCGCCGTTCATTCTGGCCGTTGCCAACATCCTGCTGGCAATCATTCTGTTTGTGAGCGCGGCCTTCACAAGACCAGGTCCGGATTTGGTCGCAGCCAGGGAGCTGCGCGATCTCACCTCGGCGACCCTTGAGAGCGAGTTGAAGTCCAACCCGGCGGCGGCAGCGATTGGCAGCATGGCGGGGCTCAACGGACTAGGCAGCTGGGACAGCGCAAGGTTCCTGGTGCCGATCATCTCCGCAATCATCCGCAGTCTCAAACGCCAGAAAACCGACGCATGAGATCGAACGGCCCTCCACCCAATTCGCACACCAGCCATTCAATCCCTCTCAAACAAGGAAACTTCCCATGTCCGATTTCGACAAACTCGCTGAAGACCTCAAGCAAAACTATGACGAGCTCAAGCTGAAGGTGCATCTTGGCTCAAAGGAAGCGCAAGACGAGTGGACAGAGCTTCAGGATCGTTGGAACAACTTTGAAAGCCAGGCAAACCTGAAGAAAAGCCGCGAAGACGTCGGCGATGCCGTCGAGATCCTTGGATCGGAACTCAAGGACGCTTTCAACCGTATCCGCAAGGCGCTCTGAGCCAACACCGGGTAGAGTTGCCTGACGTCCAATAGCCGACACATCAGGCCGCATCGCGCCCCGGAGAAATCCAATTCCGGGACGCGGCCTGCTGTGTCAGGCCACGTCGCACCCCTGGCCACGTGCCAGCACTCCGCCGGTCGCGGGTTCCTTTACCCCGGTGGTGCCCGGATAGGTCAGCGGCAGGCCTGCTAGTGAGCGCACCGCCAGCCAGGCCCAGGCCTCGGCTTCCATCGAATCGCCATTGAGACCCGCCTCTTCGGCCAGAATGACGCGGCCCGTGTGCCGCGTGGCGACAGTCAGATCCTCGACAATCATGCGGTTATGGCGGCCGCCGCCGGTCAGGATCCACAGTTTGGCCTTTTCCGGCAGATGCGCCTGCGCCTTGGCAATGGCCGCGGCGGTCACAAAGGCCAGCGTCCGTGCGCCATCCTCCAGCGAGGCTTCTTCATCGCCCGGCACTTTGAAATCATTACGATCGAGCGACAGCCGCTCCTTGGCGCTGAAGAACGGTGACGACAGGTACCGGTTGGCAAGCCCCGACAGCACCCGGCCTTCGGACGCAATGGCGCCACCCGAATCATAGGGAATGCCGGCATGGTGCTTTACCCACTGGTCTATCAGCGTGTTGCCGGGACCACTGTCGAAGGCCCGCAGATCAGCATCCGCAGAGACATAGGTAATGTTTGAAATCCCGCCGATATTGACGAAGATAACCGGCGTCTCCTGCGCCCACTCGGACTCGAGCCCCGCAGCAAGCGCGCGATGATAGGCCGGCACCAGCGGCGCGCCCTGCCCGCCGAGCCGCATGTCATTGGCGCGCAGATCGTAGACGACATCGATGCCAAGTCGTTTGGCCAGTCGTTCGCCATCCCCCAGTTGCACTGTCAGTGCCTGCGACGGCCGGTGCAGAACAGTCTGACCGTGAAAGCCGATCACCTCAACTTCGCTGGCTGAAAGCCCCTCGCGGGCCAGAAAATCCTCCACGGCTGCTGCATGTCTGTCGGTCAGCTCTGCTTCGAGTTCGGCCAGATCGCCAGGCCTGTCGCTGCGCACCTCGATTGCTTTGGCCGTTTCCAGCGCTCGCTCGAGGCGTTTGCGAAATTGCGCATCGTAACTGGCAAACGACGAGGCCCCGCGCTGCACGGCACCGTCTCCATCAGTCTCGATCATCGCAAGATCGATGCCGTCCATCGAAGTCCCGCTCATCAATCCGATAGCCCGTTTGAGATTGCCGCCAGTTGCCATCGTTCGTCGTCCTTGTTGCATCAGCCGGTCCGCCTTGGTGGAATCAGCCTCCATTCGCATCAGAACCTACATACTGGAGCAACGCCCGTCAGCATCAGTAACGCTGCTTCAGTTGAATGCGCCCGCCGCTAATGCTAAAGGCCCGCCCGGGCCTACTTACCGGTCGACGCCCGATTTTTCCTGAATTGCCGAGATAACCGCAAGGACAGTGATATGTCAGCCTTCAAGTCCGATTTCCTGCGCACTCTTTCTGAACGCGGGTTCATTCACCAGACCTCCGATGAGACAGGTCTTGATGAATTGTTCCGGAACGAGACGGTCACTGCCTATATCGGCTTCGATCCGACCGCGCCAAGCCTGCATGCTGGCGGCCTGATCCAGATCATGATGCTGCACTGGATGCAGCAGACAGGCCACCGGCCGATCGCGCTGATGGGCGGTGGCACCGGTATGATCGGCGATCCGTCGTTCAAGGATGAGGCGCGCAAGCTGCTGACACCGGAAGTGATCGACGAGAATATCGCCGGTATCAAGAGCGTGTTCGCCAACTACCTCAATTTCGGCGATGGCCCGCAGGATGCCGTTATGGTCAACAACGCAGACTGGCTGATGGGCATCAATTATGTCGAATTCCTGCGTGATGTCGGCCGGCACTTTTCGGTCAACCGGATGCTGGCATTTGATTCCGTCAAGACCCGGCTCGACCGCGAGCAGTCGCTGTCGTTCCTCGAATTCAACTACATGATCCTCCAGGCCTATGACTTCGTCGAGCTGAACAAGCGCTACGGCTGTCGCCTGCAGATGGGCGGGTCGGACCAGTGGGGCAACATCATCAACGGCATTGATCTCGGTCACCGGATGGATTGCCCGCAACTCTACGCGCTCACATCGCCGCTGCTGACCACCTCATCGGGTGCCAAGATGGGCAAGTCCGCCAATGGCGCGGTCTGGCTCAACGCCGACATGCTCAGCGCCTACGAGTTCTGGCAATATTGGCGCAACTCGGAAGACGCCGATGTCGGCCGTTTCCTCAAGCTCTACACCACTATGCCGCTTGATGAGATTGCCAAGCTTGAAGCACTCGACGGCGCTGAAATCAACGAAGCCAAGAAGGTTCTGGCGACGGAAGTCACCGCCATGCTGCATGGCCGTGCCGCAGCTGAAGTAGCCTCGGAGACCGCGCGCAAGACGTTTGAGGAAGGCCAGACCGCGACCAATCTTCCCACCATCACGGTCGCCTCATCCGATCTCCACGCCGGTATAGGTCTGCTGGCGCTGTTCGTGCAAGCCGGACTGGCAGGATCCAATGGCGAAGCACGCCGTCACGTACAGGGCGGCGCCATCAAGCTCAACGATGTAGCAGTCAGCGACGACAAAACGCTGGTCAATGCCGGATTTCTGAACAGCGACGGCGTGATCAAGCTGTCGCTCGGGAAGAAAAAACATGTGCTGGTCCGCCCGCAATAAACCCGCGGCACCAAGCGTTGCTTGACCAAGGCCGCCAGATCTCCGGATCCGGCGGCCCTTTTTATCGAAACTCGAAGATCGAACGAAACACGCCGGGCGCTATGACCGAGAGCGGGTTAACCTCCAGCAGAGGCGAAGCGGTCTTGCCGGTCAACCGGAATGTGATTCCAATCAACCCGCGGTCGCGTCCATTTCCCAGAATAACGCCGATAATCGGCAATTCGCTGAACAGGCGGTTGACGCCATAGGCCGGCATGAAGGTGCCAGTCAGATCAATGAGCCCGTTGGCGTCATAGACCTGACCTTGGAACGACGCACCGATCTGCGGTCCCCTGACAATGCCTTCGCTGAGTTGCAGTCCGCCATTGCCCGAAGTCAGACGCGCACTGGCAACCTCGAACCGCGCCTGGGAAACATCGATGTCTTTCTTGACCGCATCCTTCAGGCTCTTGCCGTCTTGCTTGCTCGGCGTGGACACCAGCGAACCCAGTCGCGGCTCGCCCACCACCTCGAAATTTCTCAAATCCACCATGCCGCGACGCAGCGGCCCGTCCTGGCGCTTCAGCCTGACGTTGAGCAATCCCCCGCGAATACGGGAATAAACGCCCGCAAAGCGCGCGAATGCGCCCGCATCACCGCTGGTAATCTCGATTGTCTCGCCACCAGAGCCACCAGAGATCGCCATCACCACGGCCTGACCGCTCTTTGTCACCGCCTTGAAATCAAGCAAATCGATCCGGTCGCCCTGCCCCTTGTAACTGACGTTTCCCGAAGTCAGCTTCTCATCGGAGTAGCCGTACATGGCCTCGACACTACCGCTCACTTCAACTGGCACCGGTGCGCTGGCTTTGTCCGAGTTGGCCGCATTGGAGGATTTTGCCAGGGTGATGACCGGGCGCAAATCAACGGATGCGCCACCGATCTTGACCCGGTACCCCTTGCCCTTGCGTGTGATCACAGCCTGGTAATTGTCGCGTGGCGACAAACCGACATGGTCAAATGTGGCTGTCGCAAGCTGGCCCTTTTTCAGTGATACCTCACCCGACGCCGAAAACCCTTTTCCGGACAGCTTCAAATCCGACAGCTTCTTGACGTTGCCGTCGGTCTGCATGACAAAATCGAGCTTGGCGGCAATCCCCTTGTCCTTTGTCCAGCCGATACCTGGAACAGTCAGCTTGGCCGACGTCAGATCAAGGCTGATCAACTGCCGGGCGTCAACCTCGGGATCAACTTCCAGCGAGAACCCGATCGGGCCCGAAAACAGGGCCCCGGTCCCCGGTGCGATCTTTTCGCGGTCTGCCGGGCTCAGGGTTCCAGACAGAACGCGCCGGGAGACCACGCCAGCCCTCTTGTCCACAGGCTGGATGATATCAAGCGTCATCGGCGCTCCGTCCACCAGCGCATCGGCTTTCAGGACCGCCCTTTCCGGTGTCACCACAAGCTGTCCGTCCATCCCGGTCAGCATCCTGCCTTCAACGGGTTTGGCAATATCGACACCCCGCATATCAAGATTGACGCTCCAGACAGGTGGCGGCGGAGACTGGTCATTGATCAGTCCGAAGCGGGCGGTAACCGTCGATGAGATCTCTCCGCTAAGCTCCGATGGTTGAAGTCCGATCTTGTCGAGCGCATTGATCGGATGGTAGCTGATCAGTTCGGCAACCGCATCTGCATCGCCGCGAACCGACATCGACAAATCGGCCATCAGCGGCCGTTCATTTGCCTCGGGAATGGAAAACACCGCGTCCTTCACGTCGACGGTGCGACCTGTTGGGAAAAACGCTGTCGCAGACGCGATGTTAAAGGTAATTTTCGACCCGCGGAGCTGCATATGGCCCACGGTATCGCGCAATGGCGGTATTTCGCCCGCGACATTCATGCGCGCCCGCTCGATATCAAAATCAATCTGCAACTGGTCTTCATTGAAAAAGACGTCTTCATAAGGCTTGTAGTGACCCGCCGGCGCTGCCAGCTGGATGCGAGCGTTGCTTACGGTTCCGCCATAGAGGTTTTCGAGCACCCATTGCCGCGCCCGTTTGCCGACCCAATAAGGCCACAGCTGCTTGACCGCTGCCGTCGACATGCGTTCGGCCTGCGCCACCAGGTTGATCTCTGGTGAAATCCCTTCGACAAAGCGCCATGACGCCGATCCGAACAACGCGCCCTGTTCCGAGGCAACGGCCAGTTCCTCGGCCACAAGTTTCCGGTTTGCAGCATCAAACCAACCGAATGCCTTGCCGGCAAACGGGATCGGCGCTTCATCGGAATCTCCCGGAGCGGCGAGCCCCTTGTCGATGACGAAATCGAACGCGATCCCCTCACCGGTCTGCGTGGCAAGCCGGTCCGCATCAATCAAACCGCCGGTAAACGGAAGAACGGTTTCGCCCATCCGCAATATGGATGGCGTAATCTCGATTTTATGAAGCATGGGCATGTAGACAAGGTTGACCCGCGCGTCGCGCACGTCGGCCTCGATGCCTCCCATCGTCATTGTGCCGTCGATCGCTGCCACTTTTATCGAAAGCGCGGGCCCTCTTTTCGGCGTGGCCCGTCCCGCTGTGAATGTGATTTCAAGCGGGGCCACGATGCCGTTCTGGCGATCGCTCGGTCCTTCCGTCAGGAAATCGACTGCCAGTCCGCCGATCTCGCCGCTGATCTTGGACAGCTCGGTTTCGCTGGCGCGAGCGCTGGCTGTTCCCGTCACGGTAATCTTGCGGCCATTACGCTCGATGTCAGCCTCGATCTGATACTGCTTGGCATCGACCCGTCGCACCACACCGGTCTCGATCACTACCGGCACGCCAACACCCGATATCCGTATATCGGAAAACCGGAAGGCCTTCGCCTCTACCGCGTCCACCTGGACAGCCACCTGGTTCAGGGCTGCAAACAGCTGCTCGATCATCGCGTCGGTACCGTCGACCCGAAAACCGGCAAGATCAGTCAGGTTGAATCCATCGCCCTGCGGAGCGACCAGCTCCACCCCGCCGATATCGACTGATGAAATCGATATCTTGCCAGTCAGAAGCGCCAAGGGATCGAGGGAGACCAGCGTGCTTTTCGCCCGGGTGGCTGGAGTCAATTGGTCCAGCCGCTGCACCAGAACATCCCTTGCCAGAAGTGAAATCTGCCCGCTCCTGTTCAGGCGGATACCCGCAGAGCTCAGTTCCACCCGGCTGTCCGGGCCAACGGCTTGCGACAGGGCCAAGTGCGCCCGATCCCGAATGAGTCCGTCGATAACTCCCGTTTCCAGCGCCGCAATCAGCGCCCCGAAAAGCACCGCTACAAACACAAAAACGCCGACAATCCAGCGCAGTGTCGTCCCAAGCCAGTGCCGCGGATGGTGTCCGCGCACCAGAATAGAATCTTCTGCGTTTGCCGACGGATATTCGTGCAACCCGGTAATGTCGCGTTTTTTGAACAGAACCTTGTCTATCGGCTGATCCGGCATGGGCTTAGGAATGATAGCTTTCTGTTTTATCGGTGATTCTTCTGGACTGTCAGATGGGCGTTTATATATCGCTTGATGACAGCGTCACCTGTCAAAAAACACGAGCAAGCCAATGAAAGGGATCCATAGTGAACGAAATTGTTGAGGGAGCGCTGGCGCCACAATTCAATTTGCCACGAGATGGCGGCGGAAACGTGTCATTGGCCGAACTGGCGGGCAAAACCGTGGTCCTGTATGCCTACCCCAAGGACGACACCAGCGGCTGCACCACGCAAGCACTTGATTTCACGGCACTTGCAGATCAGTTCACCGAAGCAGGCGCCGTGATTGTCGGGCTCTCGCCGGATCCGGTCAAAGCCCATGACAAATTCATCGCCAAGCACGATCTCGGCATCATCCTTGCGTCAGATGAGGACAAATCCGTTCTTGAAGCCTATGGCGTCTGGAAGGAAAAAAGCATGTACGGACGCACCTATATGGGAGTTGAACGGTCTACTTTCATCATCGACGGCAGCGGCAAGGTCGTCAGGGTCTGGCGCAAGGTCAAGGTCAAAAACCATGCCCAGACCGTGCTTGAGGCAGTCAGACCGCTTTGATCCCCGGTCGACACACAAGGTCTGGAATTGACGTGGCAACCACCTCCAATCCTGTCATTTCCTTGCGTGACGGCGCGTCGCGCGCCATCCTTGCTGATGATCTTACGGAGAAAACCGCACTTGCGCAGGACGTTGCCAATCGCTGGCATGACCGGCGTCTGTCGTTGCGGTCACCCCTCGACACTCTGGCGCCCTTGCGCCCTGGCCGTCCCGCAAAGCCCGATCTGGTTCCGCCGACCCAGGTCATGCGCCGCTCGCTCAACTCGCGCCGCGGCCGCATTGCGCTGTTGCACGCCATCGCTCATATCGAGCTCAACGCAGTTGATCTGGCGCTCGATATTGTCGCCCGGTTCGCAGCAAGTCCGATGCCGCAGAGTTTTTTCGATGGATGGATGCAGGTGGCCTTTGAGGAAGCCAAGCATTTCATGCTGGTCAGGCAACGGCTCCAGGCGCTGGACGCCGACTATGGAGACCTGCCGGCACATGACGGCCTGTGGCAGGCAGCGCACGACACCCGCAACGACCTGACCGCCCGTCTCGCTGTCGTTCCGCTGATTCTTGAGGCACGCGGACTCGATGTCACTCCATCCCTGCGGACCAAGATGCGCGAAGTTGGCGATCACGATACGGCCGACGTGCTCGACATTATCTACGAAGACGAGAAAAAGCATGTGGCCATTGGCGCAAAATGGTTCCGGTTCATCTGCGCTCGCGACGGCAAGGATCCGGCCCAGACATTCAGGTTGCTCGTGCGCGCCAATTTTCGCGGCGGCCTGAAACCACCCTTTAACGATCTCGCCCGCGCCGCAGCCGGGCTGACACCGACATTTTATCGCGCCCTGACCAGCCAAAACATGTCCTGAGGCCACTGAATTGCCTCGCGGAGGGGTCCGCTAAAAGCTTTGTTAACCTTAACGGGTTGTAATCACGCCTGAACAATTAATGGCAACCCGTTGTGGACAGGATCAGTGCGTGTCGCAAAGACAGGACAGCCGGGTCTTTGGCAAAAAGCCAAAAAACTCTCACACAATCATATTCGCCAGCGGCGAAAGCGTGCGTCATATTACGATTCGCCCATGGATAGCCGGATTGTTGATGTCTGTTCTGGGAGTGATGGCCATCGGATATCTCGGCGCCACATCCTACCTCGTCCTGCGCGACGACCTGATCGGCGCCTCGATGGCGCGCCAGGCCCGCATGCAGCATGCCTATGAGGACCGGATTGCGGCTCTGAGGTCGCAGGTCGACCGGGTAACCAGCCGTCAGCTGCTTGATCAGCAACTGATGGAAGAGAAGGTTGCCGAACTGATTGCCCGACAAAACGCGCTCAGCAACCGTCATGGCCAGATTGGGCCCCTGCTTGACCGCGTTGGCGTTTCGCCAACCCAGATCCCTGTGCCGGTCAGCAACCCGAAGAACCAGGCCTCCCTGTCTACTGCGAGCACCAAGACATCACGGCTTGCCGCTCTTGCCGCGACCTCGACAATCATCGCCCCGCACGCCGCTTCAAATATCAACCCGCTCGCCTATGCCGCTGCATCATCCACTGCCGAGCGGGAATCGGTCGGCGAACGGGCTGACCGCATTTTCTCGAGCGTAACCCTCTCGCTCAAATCCATCGAGCGTGAGCAGATCGAAAAAATGCAGGACCTGGCTGTCGATGCCTTTGAAACAGCTTCGGAAATCGATGACATCATAAAATCGGCAGGCCTGCCGGCGTCAGCGGTCGACGACAACGCCATCGGCGGTCCGTTTGTGCGCCCCAATGATCCCAACGCGTTTGAAGCCACGCTTGATGATCTCGACCAGGCTCTCGGCAGGCTCGACACAGTCCGGCGCCATGCCCGCAAGCTGCCAATCGGCGTTCCAGCTTTAGGGCGTGAAATTACCTCACGCTACGGCAATCGCCGCGATCCGTTCCTCGGCCGGCTCGCCTTCCATGGCGGCATCGATTTCCGCGCCCCGACCGGAACTCCCATCTATGCGACCGGCTCCGGCATTGTCGTTCATGCCGGCCGCAACGGCGGCTACGGCAAGATGGTGGAGATCGACCACGGCAATGGCATCACCACCCGTTACGCCCACCTTTCCTCCGTCGAGGTTCGTGAAGGCGATACCCTGTCCATCGGCGTACCCATTGGCAAAGCCGGCTCAACAGGTCGCTCCACCGGCCCGCATCTGCACTACGAAGTCCGTCGCAACGGCAATCCCGTCGACCCCATGCGCTTCCTCAAGGCAGCCAAGAAACTCAAGCCTCTGTTGGTATCCAAGTGAGTGACTGACCAACATTACTTGCGATCCGGAAAGCTTCCCGAAAAGCCTCAAAAAACACCCGACACCCCGTTCGTCAGTCTAGGCTTTGGACAGAGAGACGGTATTCCAAGCATGCATTCCACTTCTGGCAAACTGAAGAATTCTCAAGCGAACAAACAGCTGCCGATTCAGAGCACGCTCGGGCGAAACGGTTGACTGACACCATTCGTTCAATAAAGTAAAAGCTCATAGACGCGCATACCGACTCAGCCACCGCAAAAACTTGCGGAAGTGCCCAGTCAGCCAAACGCGTCAATAGAGCGCTTGTCCGGGCTTTTCCTTGACTTAATGCACCGCAACGACTATTCGAAACGGATTGGGACCGCGTGAAAAGCGCGCTCCCGCGCATTGCCGCACCATCCGAAACGGAAAACGCTCCCAATTGACCACTTTTGCTGATCTTGGCTTAAGCCAAAAAGTACTGTCCGCCGTAACTGAAGCCGGCTACACGACGCCAACCCCGATTCAGGCTGGTGCTATACCACCAGCACTCGAACGGCGTGACATTCTGGGCATCGCCCAGACCGGAACTGGTAAGACGGCTGGCTTCGTGTTGCCGATGCTGACCATGCTTGAAAGAGGCCGTGCAAGGGCCCGCATGCCCCGCACCCTGATTTTGGAACCGACGCGCGAACTCGCTGCGCAGGTCCATGAAAATTTTGAGAAATACGGCAAGAATCACCGCCTCAACATTGTTCTTTTGATCGGTGGCGTCTCTTTTGACGAGCAGGATCGCAAGCTCGAACGCGGCGCCGACGTGCTGATCGCAACCCCGGGCCGGTTGCTTGATCACACCGAGCGCGGCAAATTGCTGATGACCGGCGTGGAAATCCTGGTTATCGACGAAGCCGACAGAATGCTAGACATGGGCTTCATTCCCGACATCGAACGCATCGTCAAATTCATTCCGTTCACCCGCCAGACCCTGTTTTTCTCGGCCACCATGCCGCCGGAAATCCAAAAGCTCGCTGACAAGTTCCTGCAGAACCCGGCGCGCATTGAAGTCGCACCGCCCTCGTCGACTGCGGCCACAGTGACGCAGCGGCTTGTCGCTTGCGGCAGCAAGGACTTTGAAAAACGCGAACGCCTGCGCGACCTGATCAACTCTCAGACAGAGCTGACCAACGCCATCATTTTCTGCAATCGCAAGAAAGATGTGGCCGATCTATACAAGTCACTCGAAAAGCACGGCTTCTCTGTCGGCGCATTGCACGGCGACATGGATCAGCGCTCGCGCACCAACATGCTGCAAGGCTTCAAGGACAACGAGATCACGCTTCTCGTGGCCTCCGATGTCGCAGCCCGCGGCCTCGATATCCCGGCTGTCAGCCACGTCTTCAATTTCGATGTGCCGATCCATGCCGAAGACTACGTGCACCGCATTGGCCGCACCGGGCGCGCTGGTCGCGAAGGCGCAGCTTTCACGATGGTCTCGCGCCGCGATGCCAAGTATGTCGATGCCATCACCAAGCTGATCGATCGCGAGATTGAATGGCTTGATGGACAGGGCGCCATTCAGTCCGCCGACCCGGCTGACGACAAGCCTGCTCGCGGCCGCCGCGGCGAAAGCAAGTCACCTGCACGCCGGTCCGGGCGTGGTGAAAAGCGTCCGCAGGAAGACAAAAAGGTCGAAACCGCGACTGTCGAAGCAGTGGCTGAACCGAAAAAAGAGGATAAAGTCATCCAGACTGCAATCAAGGAAGAGCCCCGTCAGGAACGGGAAGTCCGCGCACCGGCGCCACAACGCGCCCCTCAGCCGGCCAATGCCAATGAAGATCGCAACCGCAATCGCAACCGCCGTGGCGGCCGCGACAATGACGACCGCGAGCCAACACCTGTCGGCTTTGGTGACGAGATTCCGGCCTTCATGATGATCGGCAGCAAGTTCTGATCATCTGAACCACTGGTTCAAGCAATCTTTCCAGCCGCCGGCCCAAGGGTTGGCGGCTTTTTTGTTGTGCGGCCTGTCGACTGTCTTTCCGGAACCACTCTCAGGTCGTCTGCCGTCACGGCATGTCTCCGTCGTCCAACTGCTGCAGAATTTCTGCAATGCGATCGCGCAGCCAGACATGTCCTGGCAAGGAACTCGATCGCCGATGCCAGACCATGATGATCTGCGCCAGTTCGAGTGGCATCGGCGCCTCGTAGATCGACAATCCGGCTTTCGGCGCAACTTGAGCAGCGAGCTGATGCGGGATCAGCGCGATCAGATCGGATTCACTGACCGCGCGATAAACGCCGGAAAAAAACGGTAGGGTCATCATCACGCGCCTCTCCCGCCCGACACGGGCGAGCGCGGCATCACCCATGGCCTTGAGCTTGCCCTCTGGCGAAAACAGGATATGCCCAAGGTCACAAAACAGGTCGATCGGAACAACATCGCCGGATTTGAGAGCCGCATGCTGAAATCGGGGATGTCCGTTACGGGCGATAACCGAAAACTTCGACCGGAACACTGCCCTGTGATCGGTCCAGTCTGGCAATGGTGACGTTGGAATAAGGGCGATGTCGACTTCGTAGCGCTCTATCGTGTCAGCGTAGTTGTCCGGAACGAGATCAACCAGTTGCACGCGGATTCCGGGCGCCTGCCGGGACACGAGGTCGGCAAGGCGCGGCATCAGCATCTCGGCGAAGAAATCGCTGCCCGAAATCTTGTAACTCTCTGTTGCCGTCTTGGGATCAAACATCTTCGGCCTCTCGAACATCAATTCGATCTCGTCAAGGATTTCCCGGACCGGAAGTTCGAGAGACTTGGCATAATCGGTAGGTTCAAGCCCATGCCCGCGCCTGAGGAACAATTCGTCCCCCAACGCCGCCCGCAAACGGCCAAGTGCCGCTGAGACCGCAGGCTGCGACAACCCAATCCGCAACCCTGCCTTGACTGTCGTCCGCTCGCGAAGAAGCGCATCCAGAACGCGCAGCAAGTTGAGGTCGAAAGTTCCCAAATTCATCAGCCAAATACCTGCCATACGAAAATGCGATTTAACGAATACATACAACTATTTTAACATCCCTCCAATCGAATGCGCATTCGTTTCCCATCCACCAGCCACAGCGGAGGAAACGACGACATGAATACTCTAGGTGCAGACGCCATCGAATGGCTTGGCGTTCACTACAAAACCATACTCAAGACCGAAGAGAGCGGTGGTGCGATATCGGTCGTGGACTCTGTGTGCCCGCCCAACTCCGGACCGCCCCGCCACGTCCATCATGATGCTGACGAGACCTTTGTCATGTTATCCGGCGATGCCGTGTTCTGGCTGGAAGGCCAGGAGATTACCCGCGGTCCCGGCCAGACGGCGTTCGTCCCGCGCGGCAAGGAGCACACCTTCCGCATTGTCAGCGATTCACCCTCGCGTCATCTGGTCATCCTGACGCCCGGGGGCTTTGAGGGCTTCTTTGCCGAAATGGCCGCCAACCGCTTCCGCATTCCCGAGGACATGCCGGCGATTACCGAAGCCGCAAGCCGGTATCGCATGGACTTCACCGGGCCGCCCTTGTGAACAACACACTTTTCAGGAGCAGACACATGAAACATGTAGCAGCACGCTTTTTCATCACGGGTGCGATCTTCGCGCTGTTGGGTATGATTTGGGGCATTCAGATGTCCGCCACCCATGACCACACGCTGGCACCGGCCCATGGTCACCTCAATCTGATCGGCTTCGTCGCGATGGCGGTCTTTGGCACCTTCTACGCGCTCAGTCCCACCGCAGCAGTGTCCAGACTGGCTGGTATCCATTACCTGCTCACAGTTGCTTCTGTTTTGCTGCTGGTGCCTGGTATCGCTATGGCGATTTCGGGATCAGGCGAAACCCTCGCCAAGATCGGCTCCGTGCTGGCGCTAGCCTCAATGGCCCTGTTCA
The DNA here is from genome assembly GCA_051251555.1 of Hoeflea sp. Classification (GTDB taxonomy): domain Bacteria; phylum Pseudomonadota; class Alphaproteobacteria; order Rhizobiales; family Rhizobiaceae; genus Hoeflea. The sequence goes on along the minus strand of JBPOEW010000004.1, from coordinate 69,297 downwards.
CCTTCGTCGTGTTTCGTCATGGCGTCGGCGCACAGCCGAAAGCGCAACCGCAGTAAACGGCCGCAGTGCGCCGGACCAGCGTCAGGCGCACTGTCAATGGTCGCATAAAGCAACGCCACGGCACGGTTTGTTATTTCTTGGCCCGTAACGCTGCGTCCCAGGCCAGCGCCACCCATTTCGCCAACTCATCGGGATCATCAAGCGCGTTCTCGGGTATCGACCAGTAAGGCATCGACACTGGTTTGTTCTTGCCTTCGTATACCCATTGTCTGGCACCGGCATCGGCAAATTCCGGCGCACTCATAGCATCGGCCTTGAGCAGAATGTCACCGCTCACTTCCAGCGCCAGAATCTTGCCCTGATGATAGATTCCCTTGCCGCCGAACATGCGTTTGATTGTCACCTCACCGAGGCTCACGAACATGTCGCCTATTGCATCATTGTCCATATCGCCTCCTGCTGATCCGGGCGGCACCATGAAACCTGCTTGCCCGGACACAGTTTCAGCCGCTGAAGCCTTGCCGTCAATTGGCTCAGCTCCATATCCGCTTTATGCCGAAGCACAGAGGAAAATCCGACTTGCCTGAAAAGCCCTGCGCTTGTTGCAACCGTCAGTTCACCTGGCGGCGCAAATGGGCAAGAGTCTGGAATGACGTCAGATATTGCTCGGATCGCTGCCGTTTGGAAGCTCGCAGACAACCCGCTTGCTGCAAGCCACCAAGCTGATGAACACAAATCAACTGCTGTCTACTGTCTCGGTAACGCCCCCTGCCGCACGCACCGCATCGACTGTATCGACGTCCAGCCGCGCGGCCGGGCCGATCTCGATATCGATCACTGGCCACACGCCGCTTTCGACCAAGACACGTGCGCCAACATCGCCCGACAGGCCCATAGCCTCCGGGAACGCCGCGCGCGGCAGGATCACCGGGTTGCCCCGCCGCCCACCGTCACAGGCGCGAATGATCGCGTTTCCCTGATTTGCGACAAATGCGTCGATCAGCCGGTCCAGGTGAACAGATTGCAGCCCCGGCATGTCGGCAAGCAGCACAAGCGCGCCTGCAATCTGCGGATCGAGCGAACCCAGACCGCGTCTAAGCGAAGACGCCATGCCTGATGCAAATTCCGCATTATGTACCAACTCGACATCAAGCCCGCTCAGCCTTGCGGCAATGTCCGCGCCGCGATGACCGGTCACCACCACTGTCTGGCATGCCGCAGATGACAGAGCTGTACGTGCCATCTTGCGGATCAGCGCCTCACCGTCAAAGGCAGCGAGCAGCTTGTGGCCAGATTGTTCTCCCATGCGGCTGGCGCGCCCTGCGGCAAGCAGAACCACGCCAACGGCAGTGTTAGATATTTTGGTGTGTGCAACCGCAGCTTGACGAGGCTGCGGCCGACTTGGAATTTCTTTCAGCAAGCCCCCAACGCCCATGGCGGCAATATCCATCGATGTCGGTGTCTGACCTGCAAGGATACGCGCCAGCACCCAGTCGAATCCGTTTTCCTTGGGACTGCGGGCACAACCCGGCGCGCCGATGATCGGAATTTCCCCAAGCGATCCGAGCACCAGCAGATTACCCGGGTCGACTGGCATGCCCACCCGCTCGACTCTACCGCCTGCCCTGCAGATCGCAGCCGGAATCACATCTTCCGGGTCGGTGACCGCCGATGCGCCAAAGACAACAATCATGTCGTGAGCTTCCGCCATCCGGATGATTTCACCGGCCACCGCACCGGCATCATGTGCAACGCGGCTTTCCTCATCCAGACTCGAGCCGCTCAGCGCCAACCGCGCGGCCAGAAGCTGGCGTGTCTTGTCCATCACCGATGGCTTCAGTGTTGGCAATGTCGTTGAGATCAGACCGGCGCGAACAGAGCGGAACGGCAGGACATGAGCCAGCTCAGATACAGCGATGGCGGCTTTGGTCTGGTCAAGTGAAGACCCTGAAACAGCCAGCGGAATGATCTTGATCGTCGCAACCATCTCACCGGTCTGAACCGGAGTATGATCGGCAAGACAGGCGAATGTGATTGATGGGTCTATCGCGTTAAATGCATCCACCAGCCGTTTGTCCGCCCGAAACAACCCGGCGCTGGTGGCATGCAGATTGACCCGCCCGGTCGAGGCGTTCGCGGCGCGAATGTTCAAACCGGTGAATGCCTGCGCAAGAGCTTCGGCAGCGGCGTTTTCGCCCACATCGCCCTCGAGCAATCTGGCGACGATAACCTGCTTGGCGCCGCCCTGCCCGATGCGTTCCAGATCCTCAGCCGTCAGCACATGCCCTTTCTTGAGCCGCACACTGCCAAGAGAGAGCGAATGCGCCAGCACGGCCCCTTCGGCTTCTGACAACTGCACCGGACCAAATTGCATGCGTCAGTCTTTCGCCGGTTGAGTGGAGATTGTCTGTAACGGCTTGCGCAGCGCTGAAATGACCTGCGCCAGAATGGCAACCGCAATCTCTTCCGGGCTTTGTGCCCCGATATCAAGCCCGATGGGCGCCGCGATTCGGGCAATGTCCGTGTTACGGAGCCCCGCATCCGACAGCCGCTCCACCCGCCGCGAATGGGTCTTGCGCGATCCCAGCGCACCTACATAAAAAGCACCTGCTTGAAGCGCGGAGATCAGAGGCCAGTCATCAATCTTCGGGTCATGCGTCACCGCCACCAGCGCCGTGAATGCATCGATCGGCTGGTCCTTCAGCGCATCCTCCGGCCAGTCGGCAATCAGCTCGACATTTTCAAACCGCTCCGGCGTGGCAAATGCGGTGCGCGGGTCGACAACTCGGACATCAAAGCCCGCCATGTCAGCCATCGGCGCCAGCGCTTGCGAAATATGAACAGCGCCGATGATCACCATCCGCGGCGACGGCACATGAACATTGAGAAAGAACCGTTGCCCTTCAGCCTCCACCGCGCTTGATTTGCCGGTCCGGAATGTCTTCTCCACCGCGTCGCCAAGGTCTCCAGTGACCGGATCGCCCTTCATCACCAGCCGGTTACGGCCATCGGCAAGATCGGTGAGCATGATAACGGCCTGCCGGTCGCGCCGGGCCGCATTGAGTTTCCTGAGCAGATGCGGATCCATCAGCCGACCCGTTCCAGATAGACCTGGATCTTGCCGCCGCAGGACAGGCCCACGCGCCAGGCTGTCTCATCTGCCACGCCAAATTCAAGCATCCTGGGCTCGCCGCTTGCAATCACCTCGGCGGCTTCCGAAATCACCGCGCCTTCAACGCATCCGCCCGAAACAGATCCGCTGAAATTGCCATCCACATCGATCACCAGATGGCTGCCGACCGGCCGCGGTGCAGACCCCCAGGTCTCGATCACGGTCGCCACAGCAACGTCGCGCCCTTCCAGCATCCACCGCTCGGCAACCGCCAGGGGATCGAGTTGATCCTCACTATTGGTCTGACTGATCTGTGATGACATGCCGGCCTCCATTGTCTGTCGCTTAAATATGGCCACCGCCGACCTGTAAATTCAAGTGAGATTACAGATAACGCCGTGGATCGGCCTTCTCGGCATCCCGGTCGCCAAGCGCTGTCACCAGGTCGGCCATTGCAGCGATGTTGTGCACCGGGCGAAATTCATCGACATGATCAAGCATGGTGCGCACGCCACGAGCCCGCGCCTCAAAGCCGTCAAAACGAAGCAGCGGATTGAGCCAGACCAGCCTTCGGCAAGAGCGGTGCAGCCGGTCCATTTCGGTGTCCAGCTCCTCGATGGAATCACGTTCCAGGCCGTCGGTGATCAGGATCACCACCGCGCCCTGCCCCAAGACCCGGCGTGACCATTGCCGGTTGAACAGTCTGAGCGCTTCACCGATCCGGGTTCCGCCCGACCAGTCCTTGACGGCACCCGTGCACTGATCCACCGCCTCGTCGGGATCCTTGTTGCGCATCTGCCGGGTGATGTTGGTGAGCCTGGTGCCAAACAGGAAGGTGTGAACTCCGCGCCGCCGCTCGCTGATCACATGCATGAAATGCAGGAAAATCCGGGTGTACTGGCTCATCGATCCGGAAATGTCGGCAATGATCACCAGCGGCGGATGCACCTTCCGGCGCTTGCGAAACCGTGGCAGAATCAGATCGCCACCAGTCCGCATGGCAGCACGCATGGTTGCCCGCGGGTCTATCCGCTTTGGCAAAGACGACGGCTTGTAGCGTCTGGTGTCAACCTGGTCGAAAGGCAGCTTCAAATTGGCGATCGCAGTTTTGGCTTCGGCGAGTTCAACCGCCGTCATCTGGGCGAAATCCTGCTGCCTGAGAACCTCGTTGCCCGAAATCGTCGCCCGCGCATCGATGTCGATCATCGGCTTGTCTTCGGGGGGGCGCTGTTTTTCATGGCCTTCGAACAGCGCCTGGCTGACCCGGGTCTCGCCGGCTTTGAGTTTTTCGCGCTGCTTGTTTTCCATCGCCACTGGTGAAAACATGGCGATCATTTTTTCGACCAGATCCCGCGTCCTCCAGAACAGCTTGAACGCCTGATCAAAGACCTCGTGATCCTCGCGCCGCTTGACGAACACCGAATGCAGAACCCAGTAGAATTCCTCGCGGCTGCCGATACCGGCGATCTGCACGGCCTCCACGGCATCGCGCACTGCCGCAGGCCCGACCTTCATCCCGGCCTTGCGCAAAACCCTGGCAAAATAAACCACGTTGTCGGGGATGCGGCCGTCACCGCCCTTGAATTTGGTCGGATTTGCGGCGTCCGCCATCAGAGCGCCTGAGCCAGCTCTGCCTTCACCTCGGACAATAGTTCACGCCCCGCGCTTCCTTCGATGCGGGCGATGTCATCCTGATACTTGAGCAGCGTGCCAATCGTGTCCGACACCGTCTCCGGATCAAGCGCCAACCGGTCAAGTTCAGTCAGCGCCGTCGCCCAATCGATGGTTTCGGCAACTCCCGGGCTCTTGAACAGATCCATCTGTCTGAGCTTTTGGACATAGGCCACCACCTGCCGCGACAATTCCTCATGACAACCGGGAACCTTCAACCGGACGATCTCCAGCTCTACATCGGCCGCAGGATAATCCACCCAGTGATACAGACACCGCCGCTTCAGCGCGTCGTGGATTTCGCGGGTTCGGTTGGTGGTGATGATGACGATCGGCGGTTCCTGCGCCTTGATCGTTCCCAATTCGGGAATTGTCACCTGATAGTCGGAGAGGATCTCCAGTAGGAACGCTTCAAAGGCCTCATCGGTGCGGTCAAGCTCGTCGATCAGAAACACCGGCGCCCGGCCGTTCGAACTTTCCAGCGCCTGCAGCACCGGGCGGCGAATGAGGTGTTTTTCACTAAAAATAGAACGTTCGATAGCGCCTCGGTCATCTTCGCCGGTAGCTTCCGCAAGCCGGATCTCCAGCATCTGAGCCGGGTAGTTCCACTCGTATACTGCCGACGATACATCCAGCCCTTCATAGCACTGCAGGCGGATCAGGGGACGGTCGAGCGCCTTTGACAGCACCTTGGCAATCTCGGTCTTGCCAACCCCGGCCTCGCCCTCGAGAAACAACGGCCGCTTCATCCGAAGGCTCAGAAACAATACCGTCGCCAGCGCCCGGTTGGCGACATAATCCTCGCTCGAAAGCAGAGCCAGTGTTTCGTCAATCGAATTGGGAAGCGCAGTGGTGATCGACATTTCGGCTCCGGATCGAGGTGGGCAATACGCCTCTCAACACAAGGCTAGAGCCGTTCATCTTTAAATGGAAGCAGTTTGATGCAATGGATTTTTCGCGTTAGCCAGGAAAATACCGCAGCCACGATGCCGCGCGTCGTGCGAGGATTTTGACGACGCTGGTGCGGAAAATACATCCAAGCGAGGCACTTGCGGTGCATCCGCGATTGCAGTGACAGTCCGCCAGGTAATCGTGTGAGCTTGTCCTTTCGCACTCTGGGCGTCGTCGCGACCGGCTAACGGTGCTCGCACCGCGTCGCCGCACGCTTCTCGCCAGATCAGGAAATCCCTGCGCTCAAACGATTCCATTTTAAGATGAACGGCTCTAGACAGAATGGTATCCGCGGTCCAGATACAAAAGCGCGCGCCCGGCAGGCCCGATCCGCAAACCTGTCACCTCGCCAATCAGCACGGTGTGGGTGGCGACTATTTTCGCATCGACCAGACGACAGTCAAACACCGCCGCAGCCCCCACGAGTGCAGGTGCTCCGGTGGTGATGGTGTCCCACTCTCCCTCCGCAAACCGTTCCTCGACGCTAAGATGATCGCGACCGGAAAACGCCACTGCAAGATGCTTATGCTCCGCCATCAGCGTGTTGAGCGCAAACACACCTGATTCGGTAAAAAGCTCATTGTGCGGATTGGAGTGATTGAGGCAGACCAGCAAGGTTCCCGGATTGTCCGACACCGAACACGCCGCCGTCACGGTGACCCCGCGCCGCACACCCTCATGCATCGTTGTGGCTATCTGGACATGCCCGGCATAGCGCGCCATTGCATCTCGGTAGTCCTTGGAATCAATAGTCTGCCGTTTCAACACGCCTGCGCCTCGATTTCGGGACACGTCCCGGTGGTCGTCCTGTCGACCATACATAAAGTGCGAATGCATTTTTGAAACCCGTCGACCACGACTTTTTATGCCTCAACACCGTCAGACAAGGCGCAAGCGGCGGATTTTGCTTGGATTAGAGCTATTGGCCGGGCTAAATACGGCACATGATCACAAAGCCTCCACGTTTCCGCCTGCCACTCGTCCTGGCTTTGTTTCTCGCCGCCGCTCCAGCGCTTGCGGAACCGTTGCATGTCGGCCTCGTCATTCCACAGTCCGGCCAGTTCAAACCTCTTGGTGATCACGTTCGCGAGGCCTTCAGGACCTGGGACGCCGCCAACCCCAACCAGTTCGAAGATATCGTCGAGGGTGACGACAGCTGCTCCGAACAGTCGGGTACGGACGCTGCTGCAGCGATGATTGAAGCCGGCGTCAATGTTGTCGTCGGTTTCTTGTGTACCGAAAGCCTCGCCGCCGCATTACCGTCGTTGTCGGATGAAAACATACCGGTCATCACACTGACTGTCCGAGCCGACATCATAGGCGAAGAAGCCGCACGCCTCGGGTGGAAGTTCTTTCGCCTCGCCCCGCGCGCTGGCTCTGAAGCTGAAATCGCATCCGATGCAATCTTCAAGCTCTGGGCAGACAAGTCCTTCGCGCTGATCGAGGATGGCGCCATTTCAGGGCGCGAGCTGGCCGAATCCATCCGCATCAAACTCGAGAACCGGGGTTTGAAACCCAATTTCGTCGACAATTATCGCCCCGGCCAGGCCACCCAGCCAAGCCTGATCCGCAGGCTCAAATCTGCAGGAGTCGCCCGCGTCTTTGTCGGCGGCGAAAGGTCTGATTTGGCCGTCATTGCCATGGAAGCCGCACGTCAGGGTGTCGACCTCGAATTCATGGGCGGCGACGCGTTGCATGCACCACAAGGTGAGCTTCCAATACCGGACGGCACAATCGCCGTGCTTGCGGCCGACTCCACGCCAGGTCCTGAGGCCGAAGCTGCCCGCATTGCGCTGGAAGACGCAGGTTTTTTTGCGGAGGGGCTCAGAATCCCGGCCTACGCGGCAGCTGAAATCCTCGGCACGGTCGCCACCCGCATGCAATTCAGCGACACAGATCTCGAGGAAGCCTTGCGCACCACCACCTTTTCCACGGCACTTGGACCCGTAACGTTCGATCACGATGGCGAGCGCCGGGAACCGGGATTTGTGCTGGCAATCCTCCAGGATGGCGAATTCTCACGGCTCAGCGTCGAAGAAGCTGCCCGGATCGCCGGAGACAGGCGATAATGAAAACCGGGATGAAAACTGGACTGCGCAACCTGATTACCGATGTCGCGGGACTTACCGTCGGCAATGCCAGTGACACCAGACTGAATTCCGGCGTGACAGCTATCGTCTGTGATCCGCCCGCCACCGCCGCAGTCCAGGTGCTTGGCGGTGCCCCCGGCACCCGGGAAACAGATCTTCTCGAACCCCACAACACCGTCGAGACCGTCAATGGTCTTGTGCTGTCCGGCGGCTCCGCCTTTGGCCTTGATGCCGCCAGCGGCGCTCAGGCCTACCTGCGCGAACAAGGCAAAGGCTTTGAAGTCGGTCCGCACCGTATCCCCATCATCCCTGCGGCAATCCTGTTTGACCTGATCAATGGCGGCGACAAGGATTGGGGGCGGTATCCGCCCTATCGCGACATGGGTTATCAGGCCGCAGCTGCGGCATCCGAGGACTTTTCCATTGGAACCGCCGGGGCCGGCACCGGCGCACTGACCGCCACCTTCAAGGGCGGTCTTGGCTCAGCCTCTGCAATTGTCGCTGACGGCCTGACCATCGGAGCGCTCGTGGGAGCCAACCCGATGGGAACAGCCACCATCGGCAGCTCGCGTCACTTCTGGGCCGCCCCTTTCGAGATCGGGGACGAATTCGGCGGTCTCGGCATGCCATCTCCCCTGCCCTCTGACGCTACCGATCTGAAAATCAAGTTCCGTGACATGTCCCGCGGTGTCTCCAACACCACCATTGCCGTCATCGCCACCGATGCCCAGCTCACAAAAGCCGAGGCCAAACGTCTGGCAATCGCGTCCCATGCCGGCTTTGCCCGCGCCATCTGGCCCAGCCACACGCCGTTTGACGGAGATCTGGTTTTCGCTCTCGCAACCGGTGCCTCGGGCCGCAAACCGACAGTCGATGAATTCATCGACCTCTGCGCTGCCGCCGCTTCCACCATGAGCCGCGCCATTGCCCGTGGCATCTACGTAGCCAAACCTGACGATCGTGATTTAATGCCGGCATGGACCACCGCTGACGATTGAACCGGCTTACGGTTGCCCGACCGCTCAGCCAATGATACGCGGACGTGTCAACCAATCTGAGATGCTCCATGGCGTCTGCGCATTGCAAACCATTCGATTTGAATGCTGGATGACCTGGGAGGATCGCCACAATCCGATGCAATCCATGAACAATCGAGTCAAACGGCACAGGGGACCAAAACCTAGGCCGGCCAACGACAATTCCAATCTGCGCGACCGGTTTCACGCCGCCCGGCCAGATTGGCGCGACGTCGTCTATGGTGCAATCGCCTGGGGTGCAGCCATGGCGATTTCCGCGCAAGCCTGGCTTTGGCTGTCCGTTGCGGCCCTAACCAGTCATTACTGGAGCCTGAACGCCATCGCATTTGCCGGCGCAGCGCTGGCCTGGCCATTCAGCCTTGCAGCCTTCCGCTTCATCGCCTTCCAGCGAGCGCGCGAAACCGCCTTCGCTGCAGCATTCATTTGCCTGACCATCTTCACCATCGGAATAACGTCAGCGATCTTCGCCGTCATCTTCCGGAGTTACTATGCGCAATGGCATGGTGAGCCCTTCACGAAACTCTGGTTGGTGCAGCTGGTTTTCACCATCGCGTCGGCCTTGTACCAGTTCGCCGTTCTGGGCATCCGGCTCTATTTGCCGCTGGGCGTGTTGTTTCTCTTTGGGGCATCATGGCTGCTTGCCAGCAGGCACTCGCCGTCAAAGACGCGCAAAAGCAGCTTTCTCGCCTAGACTCTTGTGATCCGAAGTTTGAATCCGATTGGAAATGGTCTAGACCCGCCGCAACGCTAACTTGTTACGGATTTCGCCATGATACCTCGTTACTCCCGCCCGGAAATGGTTTCCGTCTGGTCGCCAGAATCAAAATTCCGAATCTGGTTCGAGATAGAGGCACACGCCTGCGATGCGCTCGCCGAACTGGGCGTGATCCCCAAAGAGGCAGCCAAGACCATTTGGGACAAGGGCGGCGCGGCCACCTTTGATATAGATCGCATCGACGAGATCGAACGCGAAACCAAGCACGATGTCATCGCTTTTCTGACCCACCTTGCAGAAATCGTCGGACCCGACGCCCGTTTCGTCCACCAGGGCATGACCTCGTCGGATGTTCTCGATACCTGCTTCAACGTACAGCTGGTCAAGGCCACTGATCTGTTGCTCGCCGACATGGACGCGCTTCTGGCTGCCATCAAGCGCCGCGCAATCGAGCACAAGGATACCGTCTGCATCGGCCGCTCACACGGCATTCACGCCGAACCGGTGACGTTCGGGCTGAAGATGGCTGAAGCCTACGCCGAGTTCGATCGCTGCCGCACCCGGCTGGTCAATGCCCGCGAAGAAATCGCCACATGCGCCATTTCAGGCGCCGTCGGCACTTTTGCCAACATCGACCCGCGCGTTGAAGAGCATGTCGCCAAGGCGATGGGGCTGACCGCGGAGCCGGTCTCGACCCAGGTCATTCCGCGTGACCGTCATGCGATGTATTTCGCCACGCTCGGTGTCATCGCCTCATCCATTGAGCGCGTCGCCACCGAAATCCGCCATCTGCAGCGCACCGAGGTGCTGGAAGCCGAGGAATATTTCTCCAAGGGCCAGAAGGGCTCGTCGGCAATGCCGCACAAGCGTAACCCGGTTCTCACCGAGAACCTCACCGGCCTGTCGCGACTGGTGCGCATGGCGGTTACGCCCGCCATGGAAAACGTAGCACTGTGGCACGAGCGCGATATCTCGCACTCTTCCGTCGAGCGAATGATCGGTCCGGACACCACAGTTACGCTGGATTTCGCGCTGGCCCGGCTGACCAACGTCATCGACAAGCTGTTGATCTATCCCGAACGCATGGTCGGCAATATGGACCGTCTCGGCGGTCTGGTCCACTCTCAGCGCATCCTGCTGGCGCTGACCCAGGCCGGTTCGTCGCGCGAGGATGCCTACCGGCTGGTCCAGCGCAATGCCATGAAGGTCTGGAACAGCTATCAGACTTCAGGTGATTCGGAAATCGACTTCCTCACCGAGCTTCTCGCCGACGAGGATGTGCGCAAATATCTTTCCGAGACCGAAATCACGGACCGTTTTGATCTCGGCTATCACACCAAACATGTCGATACGATTTTTGCACGCGTGTTCGGCGAAAGCTGACCAGTCCACCTGAGACATAAATGACACGCAGTCACGTGAAGTGATTGCGTGTCACCATCTCGCCCTGCTGTTGCCCCCAAGTTGCCGTGGTTGCCGCTCATTCTGATGGTCATCCGACATCATTGGAGCCCCCCATGCAGGACTATCCGCCCCTTGCCGGCAACGACAGCACTGAACGCCGCAGCAACGGCACACACACCCGCCCCACCCACGACACCGGAATCAGTCTCTGGATCGCAGCCGCGACCGTGATCATCTCGCTTGGTATCTTGTTGATCTTCACCCAGGGCCATGTCAAAAATGGTGGCGGGCCCTTCGTGATCACGCCCCCGGCGCAAATCAGCGCATACCCGGCAGCCAACTTGTAAGACTGGTCCAAAATCGTTCCCAAGACCGGGGGGAAATTCCCGGTTCTGCAGAAAAATCGTGCTCTCCGCCAGTCGTGCCATCCCCACCAGTTGACATTCGGGTCCGGCTTGCCCAACTCGGCAGCATGAAAGTAGCTGAATCCGACATCCTGATCGTCCCCGGATACATGAATTCCGGTCCCGACCATTGGCAAACGCGTTGGCAGGCGCGCCTGTCGTCGGCGCGTCGCGTCGAACAGGACGCTTGGGCCAAACCTCTGCGCGAAGACTGGACGGCGCGCTTCGCCGAAGCCGTCAATGAGGCTCACAAGCCAGTTGTCGTGATCGCCCATTCATTGGGTGTGGCAACGGTGTTGCAGGCTCTTCCGGAATGCAGGAACAAGATTGCGGGAGCCTTTCTGGTTGCGCCTCCGGAAGTGAACAATCCGAACATCCGTCCAAAGCACCTCATGACCTTCGGTCCCTACGATCAGGATCCGCTTGAGTTCCCGTCAATTGTTGTGGCGAGCCGCAACGATCCGTTCGGCTCTTACGAACATGCAGGTGACATGGCAAATGCCTGGGGCGCCATGCTGGTCGACGCCGGTGAAGCCGGCCACCTCAACGCAGAATCAGGCCATGGCCCCTGGCCGGAAGGCATCATGGTGTTTGCCAGTTTCCTCGCCCGGCTGAAGCCCTGAACGCGCAGCTTTGACCGACGATGCGCTTGAAGGTGTGATTCATGTCACGTTCAAATGATTTCGTCTGGACGCGGCTTGAAGATTTTCAAAGCCTTACAGCGCGTATCGGATCCAAATTGATGCGATACCCTCTAGCCCAGAATATAAAAAAGACGTCCGGCATCAGAACCGGACGTCTTGCTGTTTACCGACCCTCGGTCAGATCCGGTGAACACCGGTTCTGGTCAGGACTTATCCAAATCGGGTTTACCCAGATTCTGTTTGGTTGCTTCCGATTTGGCGGCGTCAGCCACCCTTTTTCCAGCTGATTTGGCTTTGCTGGCAGCCGCTTGCGCGGCGGTCTTTTTGCCGGGCGCTTTGCGGTCGGCATCTGATTTGACCTCGCTTGCGACGGACTTGGCTTCCGCAGTAGCCCTCTTCACAACCTTTTCAGCCTTGTCAACCTCCTGGCGAAATACCCGTTCTGCTTCGTTGAACAAGGCGTCCGACTGCGAACCCGCAAGGTCATCCTCGGTTTTGGTTCGTGGCGCGAGCGCCCCGATTGCGGCCCCAACCGCCAACGCCAATGCGCCAGCAACGAGAGGCTGCTCGTTGAAAAAGTTGATTGCTTCCTTCTTGCCGTGACCGGCAGCGCGCTCAAGTTTTTCCTGAGCCTGCTGGGCTCGTTCGCGCGCTGCGACAACGCTTTGCCGAGCGGACTCCGAAAGATTTTCGGTGCCCTCGTACAAGCGACGGCGCAAATCATCCGCCGAAGCCCGAGTACTGCGGGCATATGCCCCTGCACTGTCCGCATAGTCGGAAGCTGCAGATTGAGCCCGGTCCCAGCGATTGGATACACCGCGTTTTGCGCTGGATGCCGCGTCCGCAACTGCGCCGGTTGCATCACTGATCCGCGAGGATCCGTTTCCATTGCCGCTGCCGTATTCGCCCGGCGAAGCGTGAGCCCCGTGCAGTGAAGTCGGGCCGTCGCGGTATGAGGGGGACATCGGATCGCCAGCCGATCCGCCACTGCCATGCGGCCGGTCATTCTGTTTACGGTTGTCACCATAGATCATCCATGCAAGTCCGATCCCGGTTAATGCCAATGCGATCGGATTGTCCTTGACAGATTTGCCGACCGAACTTCCGAAATCACCGCCGTGGCGGGTAACCTGGTCACTGGCCTGACGGAATATTCCCTCAAGAGAAAACCGGTCCTGCAGGGCATTCAGAGACCTTGACAATTGTGCGCGCTCGCGCTCGATTTCGCGTTCGATTTCGTGGACGTTGCTCGACTCATTTGTCATTGTAGCTCTCCTTTACGACGTTCACGTCGCGTCGCAGGTTGCGGGCAGCCCGGGAAGGGGCAATGCTTGCCGGCTTGAGATCGTTGATACCTTTGTAGGTAAGGCCGAAGGCCACCAGCGCGAACCCGACCCCGACGAGCAGTGCGGCCCATCCGCCACCCATGCCTGCCTGGGCAAGTGCCGCGACCAGCGCCGCAGCCAGAACGTTAAGCGAAGTCAGGGCAATCACCACACCGCCGACAATCAGACCGATCGCCGCCGCAGCTAATTTCAAATTTTCCGAAACTTCGGCACGGGCCAGGTCAACTTCACCACGGATAAGATTGGTACCGTGGGTAAGCACGTCGGAAAAGAGCCCTTTCGCACTTGCAGTGGTGCTGTGCTCAGTCATGATTTGATCTCCTTTTGACGCACCGCGGACGATGCACGGTCAGTTCCGAATTGTGCTGGCGCCGGCGAACCAGGTGTCCGCACGACATCGGCAGCGGGATTTGACGCTTCTTTCTGCTCGGACGCTTTGGCGAACCTGCTTGCGACGAAACCCAGGAGCGCTGCTCCACCCAGAAAAACTGCCGGGTTGCTGCGGGCAAACCCCTGGACATCGGAGATCACTTCACCCACATCCTTTTGGCGCATTGAATTGGCAGCGCCAGAGATACCGTCCGCAATCTGGTTGAACACTTTGGCTTGCAGAGTGCCCGCTTCAAATTCACTCGAAGCGCCCTGCAGAGCGCTAGCGACGCCGGACATTTCATCTGCGACTCTTGCCTTCGCGTCATCGCCACGAAGCCTGGCTTCGCTCTTCAGCTTGCCGCTTGTTTCCGAGAGCTTTTGCTTGATGTTGTCAGTGGCGTTCGCCACGGTTTCAGATTTGGAATTGGCCATTGATGTATCTCCTTCTTAAGCCAAGAGGCCCAGTATAAAGAGCACAACAACCACCAGCCCGATGGTGTAAAAAATGCTGTTCATTGCCGTCTCCTTCGTTGCGGAGGGTCAACAACGTGCCTTGCGAAAAGTTCCCAAATTTGATGGAGTTTCTTGCGGCATCTCTCATTTGGCCGCGAACAACTGCTTTTCTCCCGTCCACGGGCCGGCTGTGCACAACCTATATCTGGCTCTATTCAGATCACAGCAATCGCACGGTCAGCCCCGCGCTTTGTCCAGCATCATGGACGCTCCGACATGGATGATTCCCGGGTCAGTGTTCAAAGCCGCCAGCCGGTAACCCATCTCGCCAAATCGCGGCACGTCGGCTGGATCAACGGCAAAGATCGCTGCAATTTTTCCGGCATTCCGGGCCCGGTCAGCAATCTCGGCCATGACATCCTGAAGTTCCGCGTTGTGAGGATCGACATGTGCTCCATTCGACCAGGAAATCGACAGATCTGACGGTCCGACAAAGATCCCGTCTATCCCCTTGGTCGCCAGAATGCCGTCCAGTGCATCGTATGCATCCCGCGTTTCGATCATCGCCAGCGACACGGTCTTTTCGTTGGCAGAGCGGAAATAGCTCTCGGCAGTGTAGGCATCATGCATCTGCAGCGCCTGTATCGGCCCCCAAGAGCGCTCACCGACGGGCGGATATTTCATCGCATCGGCGAACGCCTCCGCCTCCGCCACCGAATTGATCATCGGTGCGATGACTGCCTCAAATCCCATATCAAGCGCCCGGCTGGCCAGATCATTCCGCCCGACCGGAATACGCATGATCGCAGGCTTGCCTGCGGCAAAGATCGCCTTGGCCGAGGCAAAGGCTGTGAACTCGGTGTGGGCACCGTGCTGCATGTCGACGGTGACAGTATCGAATGGACAGCGGGCAAGTGCCCCAGCCATTTCAGCCGAGGGTGAGGTTGACCAAGCTGTGATCAGCATCTTGTCCTGATCAAGAATGTCTCGCAATTGCATGGCCGGTTCCTCCCGAATCACTCGTCCGCCATCTACAGACGCTCCAAAACCTCAATCCAACAAAAAACCGCCTGCGGCAAGCCACAGACGGTTCGTCGTAACTCTACCAGCTGTGGTTCAGCTGGCCTGGATCTGCTCGACGGCGACTACCAGTAATTCGTTCATCTTGCGACGCAACTGATGGTCGGACTGGTCTACGCCACCATTGTCGAAATCAGCGCGCACCTTGCGGAACACGTCATCATCGCCGGCTTCCTCTAGATCAGCCACGATGACAGTTTTGGCGTAGGCTTCTGCATCGGCGCCGCTCTTGCCGAGCAACTCGGCGGCCCAAAGCCCCAACAGTTTGTTGCGACGGGCTTCAGCTTTGAACTTCAGCTCCGCATCATGGGCAAACTTGTTTTCGAATGCGTTTTCGCGGTCTTTCATATTGCTCATGATCTGGCTCCCGGCGGTTAATTGATATTCCCTATATGGGGGTTCGCTCCATTAAACAAAAGACCGCCAAAAGTGCAATGCAAACCCGCCTCCAACCTCGCAATTCCGGGGACATTGCCGACAATAGCGTTGTGAAAGCCTGAGCAATCGGCTAAAGCACGGCTCAAAATCGACCCCAGCCGAGTTGCCGCGGCTTCAGCCGGCACAATTGACAGAGATGCACATGACCCGTCGCCGCCGTATCTACGAAGGCAAGGCCAAGATTTTGTATGAAGGCCCTGAACCAGGCACATTGATCCAGTTCTTCAAGGACGACGCCACGGCGTTCAACAAGAAGAAACACGATGTGGTTGACGGCAAGGGTGTGCTCAACAACCGCATCTCTGAATACATATTCACGCATCTGAACCGGATCGGCATTCCGACTCACTTCATCAAGCGCATCAACATGCGCGAGCAGCTGATCAAGGAAGTCGAGATCATCCCGCTTGAAGTGGTGGTTCGCAATATCGCCGCCGGATCGCTGGCCAAGCGTCTGGGCATCGAGGAAGGCACGGTCCTGCCCCGCTCGATCATCGAATTTTACTACAAGGCCGATGCGCTGGATGACCCGATGGTGTCAGAAGAGCATGTGACAGCCTTCGGTTGGGCCAGCCCGCAGGAAATCGACGACATCATGGCCCTTGCCATCCGCGTCAATGACTTCCTCACCGGCCTGTTCCTCGGCGTCGGCATCCAGCTCGTAGACTTCAAGATCGAATGCGGCCGTCTTTTCGAAGGCGACATGATGCGCATCGTCGTCGCCGACGAGATATCACCTGATTCCTGCCGGCTCTGGGACGTCAACACCAACCAGAAGCTCGACAAGGACGTCTTCCGCCGCGATCTCGGCAGTCTCGTCGAAGCCTATCAGGAAGTCGCCCGCAGGCTTGGCATCATGAACGAGAATGAACCGAACCGTCCCACCGGACCGGTTCTGGTCAAGTAAACGTCTGGAGTTCTTCGAATGATCAAGGCACGCGTTACCGTGACACTCAAGAACGGCGTTCTCGACCCGCAAGGCAAGGCCATCGAGCATGCGCTCAGTGGCCTTGGCTTTTCCGGCGTCGATTCCATCCGTCAAGGCAAGGTTTTCGATGTGGTTCTCGAAACTTCCGATCGCGCCAAGGCCGAAACTGAGCTCAAGGCCATGGGCGAAAAGTTGCTCGCCAACATGGTGATCGAGGATTTCGCGGTCGAGGTGATCTGAGCCATGAAAGCCGCAGTCATCCTGCTCCCCGGCCTCAATCGTGATCGCGATATGGTCGCCGCCCTCACCAAGATTTCCGGTCAGGCCCCGCAAACCGTCTGGCAGACCGAGACGTCAATTGACGACGATGTCGATCTGATCGTCATCCCGGGTGGTTTCTCCTATGGCGACTATCTGCGCTGCGGCGCCATTGCCGCCCGGATGCCGGTAATGCAGGCGGTGCGCGAGAAGTCCGAAAAGGGCACCCGCGTCATCGGCGTCTGCAACGGCTTCCAGATCCTGCTCGAAAGCGGTCTTCTTCCCGGCGCACTGATGCGCAACGCGTCGCTCAAATTTGTCTGCCGCGAAGTCAACCTCGAAGTCGCCAACGCCAATACCGTCTTCACGCAAGGCTACACCCAGGGCCAGATCATCCGCTGCCCGGTGGCCCATCACGACGGCAATTATTTCACCGATGTCGACACGCTGGCCGATATCGAAGCCAGCAATCAGGTGGCCTTCCGCTACACGCCCGACACCAATCCGAACGGCTCGCTCAACAACATCGCCGGTATCGTCAACAAGGCCGGCAACGTGCTGGGCATGATGCCGCATCCGGAAAACCTGATCGAGCCCGCCCATGGCGGCAGCGAAGGCCGCGCCCTGTTCGAATCGGCGTTGGGACTTGTCGGCGCCTGAAACCCATCCCCCGATCGGCTTGCGCCAGAAGCGCAAGGCCGGAGACGGGTAGCAGCGGGCACACATCCTGATCCTGGCTACTGTTGCGCAGCCCGGAGCAGAGCTTCAAGTTCAGCACTGTATTCACGACCATCAATCTGAACGGCATGGCGCGGACTCGCCTTGTAGCGCTTGGCGTCCCGTCGCATCTCGTGATCGATCCGATTGGCGATGTCATCAGGGCGCTGCCAGGCTGTGGAAATTTCCGCGGCGGCGACCTTGGCCTGCAAATCCGCAATTACCCAGATACAGCCGATCGGCTGGATCAACCCGATGAAAAAAAGATCCGGGACACCAGCCAGCATCATCCTGAGGTAAAGCGGTAGCCGTATGCTGTCGGGCCAATTGCTGCAAATACCCTTCAGAAACGGGACACTGAGCCTGAACCCTGTCGCCCAGACAATTGTATCGAAATCCTGACTTGTGCCGTCGTAAAAGGTCACCGTATTGGCCGATGAGCTGGAAATGCCGGGCCGTGCGATCACTCGACCGTGGCGAATGTGATCCAGAATTGCGGTGTTTAGCGTCGGGTGCCGGCTCAAGAGCGCGAAATCAGGCTGCTGCAACCCGTATCGGTCGTAGGGACCGACAACGAGCAACATAACCGCCTTGAGGATAATATCGCGGGCCCATCGCAATCGCGGTTTTTGAAGCTTGGCAAGTTGCACATCGACAGGCCGCCCGCCGAAAATTTTCGGCATGATGAATTGCGGGCTCCGCATACTCAAAGTGACATGGTCAGCAACACGGGAGATTTCGCCGGCAATATCGCAGGCTGAATTGCCGCCTCCGACCACGAGCACCCGTTGCCCGGCAAAGCCGGTCGAATTCTTGTATTGAGCTGAATGCAGTTGTTCGCCGGAGAAACCGCCCGGCACTTCAGGCACGGACGGCTCACGGTGATGGCCAGAACATACGATCACATAATCAGCGGTATGGGTGTGTTTTCCGGAGTCATTTTCAAAGGAAACATCCCACCCGCCGCCTTCGCGGGCACTGACATCTTCGACCAGCGACTCGAACCGGATATAAGGCGTCAGCTCAAAATGGGCTTCGTAGGCACGCATATAGGCAAGAATTTGCCGGTTTGACGGATAGTCAGGATAATAATCCGGCATCGGAAAGTCAGGGAACTGGGACAGCCGCTTCGACGTGATCGTGTGGGCTGACTGATAGACGCTTGGCCGCTCCGGGTCTTCGCTATAAGCCCAAATTCCACCGGTCTCCGGCTGAACTTCATGGCATATGATATCGGTGATTCCCGCTTCCGCCAGATTCTTGATCGTCGTTAGTCCCGTCGGACCCGCGCCAATGATACACACACGAAAATGAGTCAAATCCGACAAACCGCTTGCTGGAGGATATGGTGAGATGATCTGCTGAACATCACCTGTACCCACAACCGGGTCAACCATGACCTTCCATTTGCACTGCATTCCTCGTGGGCCAAGCGGGAATCATGCTAATGCAAACTTCGAGACTGGCAATAGCCCCAGCAAATGCCCGGAGAGCTTGATGAAACAAATTTGGTCGATGCTGGTTCTGGCTTCCGGACTTGCTGTCTCAGCTTGCTCTCCAGCATCCGGCCCAGCCCCCGGACTCAGCTCCCAGTCACAGTCCGTCTCGATACTGCAACGGGTCAACAACCAGGCCCATGCCTGCTGGCTGAAGGACAAAGAGTTCGCAGACTATGGAATTGTTCCCGAGCTCGACACCACCAGCACGCCAAGGCTGTTGATGATCCCGCGTGGCAAGCCGCAATCCTTGCCCAGGGCCGTCATCGTTGCGTCTGCTGACGGCGCCCAGTTTTACGGCCCCCTCTCCGCCTCGCCGCTCGCTGGCCGGATCAATGATGACATCTCGCGCTGGGCATCAGGCAGCAAGAGCTGCTGATGGACACAATTTGTGCTATCCGGCATCGACCATGTCCACAGAATAGCGCCTTCTTTCGTTCCAAATCCCAATTTCCAGGTGCCATCAGGCCCGCCAGTGCGCTATAGGCTGCAACACGCATAGGACAAGAAGGGCGACCACCGCCATGAGCATTCCAAATATCATTCCCATCACCGAAGAGCTGATTGCCGCTCACGGGCTCAAGCCCGAAGAGTACCAACGCATTCTCGATCTCATCGGTCGTGAACCAAGCTTTACCGAGCTGGGCATTTTTTCGGCCATGTGGAACGAGCATTGCTCCTACAAATCCTCCAAGAAGTGGCTGCGCACATTGCCGACCACCGGACCGCGGGTCATTCAGGGTCCCGGCGAAAACGCCGGCGTGGTTGATATCGGTGATGGCGATTGCGTGGTCTTCAAGATGGAAAGCCACAACCACCCGTCCTACATCGAACCTTATCAGGGCGCAGCAACCGGTGTCGGCGGCATCCTGCGCGATGTCTTCACCATGGGCGCCCGCCCGATCGCCGCGATGAACGCGCTGCGCTTCGGCGATCCTGATCATCCGAAAACCCGCCATCTGGTATCAGGCGTTGTCGCCGGCGTCGGCGGCTATGGCAATTCCTTCGGTGTGCCGACAGTCGGCGGCGAAGTCGAGTTTGATGCACGCTACAACGGCAATTGCCTGGTCAACGCCTTTGCTGCAGGCATTGCCAAGACCGATGCGATCTTCCTTTCCGAAGCCAAGGGCGTCGGCCTTCCGGTGGTCTATCTCGGCGCCAAGACCGGTCGCGACGGCGTCGGTGGCGCCACCATGGCGTCAGCTGAATTCGATGAATCCATCGAGGAAAAACGCCCCACCGTTCAGGTCGGCGATCCGTTCACCGAAAAATGCCTGCTCGAGGCCTGCCTTGAACTGATGCAGACCGGAGCGGTCATCGCAATCCAGGACATGGGCGCTGCCGGTCTCACCTGCTCGGCCGTCGAAATGGGCGCCAAGGGCAGTCTCGGCATCGAACTCGATCTCGATCAGGTGCCGGTGCGTGAAGCCAACATGAGCGCCTACGAAATGATGCTGTCGGAAAGCCAGGAGCGCATGCTCATGGTGCTTGAGCCCGAGAAAGAAGCTGAAGCCAAGGCGATCTTCGTCAAATGGGGCCTCGACTTTGCCATCGTCGGCAAGACCACCGATGATTTGCGCTTCCGCATCCTGCATCAGGGCGAGGAAGTCGCAAACCTGCCGATCAAGGAACTCGGCGACGAAGCTCCCGAATATGACCGCGAATGGCGCGAAATTGGCGGATTCTCGCCTCTCGACACCGCTGACGTCGAAGAACCGGAAGATTATGGCCAGTCGCTGCTCGATCTTCTCGGTTCTCCCAACAATGCTTCCAAGCGCTGGGTCTGGGAACAGTACGACACGCTGATCCAGGGCAATTCGCTGCAGATACCGGGCGGCGACGCCGGTGTTGTGCGCGTCGAAGGCCACGACACCAAGGCGCTGGCTTTCTCCTCCGATGTCACACCGCGCTACGTCGAGGCCAATCCTTACGAGGGTGGCAAGCAGGCGGTCGCCGAGTGCTGGCGCAACCTGACTGCCACCGGCGCAGAACCGCTGGCCTCCACTGACAACCTCAACTTCGGCAATCCCGAAAGGCCCGAAATAATGGGCCAGCTGGTGATGGCCATCCAGGGCATCGGCGAAGCCTGCCTGGCGCTCGATTTCCCCATCGTCTCGGGCAATGTCTCGCTTTACAACGAGACCAATGGCGAAGCGATCCTGCCCACACCAACCATCGGCGGCGTCGGCCTGATCGACGACTGGAACCAGATGGCCCGTATCGGCGGTGCCAAGGCTGGAGACGCGGTGATCCTGATTGGCGGCGATTGCAGCCATCTCGGCCAGTCGGCCTGGATGCGCGATTGCCTTGGCCGGGCTGAAGGCCCTCCGCCAACCGTTGATCTGATGGAAGAACGCCGCAACGGTGATTTCATCCGTTCAGCAATCCGCAATGCCCAGGTCACATCCTGCCACGACATTTCATCCGGCGGTCTCGCAACGACATTGGCAGAAATGGCAATGGCCTCTGATCTCGGCATGGAAATCGACCTGTCAGCCTGCGATGGCCCCCCACACGCCCTGCTGTTTGGCGAAGACCAGGCCCGCTATGTCATCACCGTTCCCTCGGATCTTGCAAACTACCTCATGGCAAGCGCCGAAGGCGCAGGCGTTCCCTTCCGTCAACTCGGCACTGCCACTGGCGACAGCCTGCGGATCGAAGGCCTCATGTCGCTACCCGTATCCGCATTGCGCGCCACCCATGAATCGTGGTTCCCTGCGTTCATGGATAATCCCGCTGCAATGGCAGCCGAATAGCCCAATCAGGAGCCTCCCACCATGCCAATGAATGCTGGCGACATCGAAAAACTCATCAAGACCGGGATCCCTGACGCCAAGGTCACGATCCGCGATCTCGCCGGCGATGGCGATCACTATGCAGCCGAAGTCGTCTCCGAGAGCTTCCGCGGCAAAAGCCGGGTGCAGCAGCACCAGATGGTCTACAACGCCCTGGAAGGCAACATGGGCGGCGTACTGCATGCTCTGGCGTTGCAGACCAGCGTGCCCGAGTAAGCTTCGCCGCGGCGGAAACTCACAAGCGAAAGGCCGGCAGCTATTCCTGTCAGCGAAATCGGCCTGGCAAACGCTCCCAATCAAACAGATTTGCGGGTGCGCCTTGGAGCATCGTTCGATTAATCGGACGCATTCATCGAACGATACTCTAATGTTCGTGGTCGGATTGCGCTCCCATCCAGCTCGAAAGATATGCCCGCTCGAATGCAAAAACGCCGCTGATCCCAATAACCGCGTAAAGCACAATTGCCGGATCGCTTTGCAGTTTCATCGTGGTGAAGGCCGCCAGTACGATCACGTCAAAGGCCAATGTCATCAGCAAGACCGGCGCCGCCGCCCCGGTCTCACGCCGCATGAACCGGAACACGCCCCATTGCACTACCATGTCCATGACGAGGTAAAAGAATGCCCCAAGCGAGGCGATCCGACTGAGATCGAAAAACACTGCAAGCGTTGAAGCGATGACCACTGTATAGACCAGCGTGTGCCGCTGGATCGGGCCGCTCATGCCGAAATGGCTATGCGGGATCATCTTCATATCCGTCAGCATTGCCAACATGCGCGAGACGGCGAACACGCTGGCCAGCACGCCTGAGGCGGTGGCCACCGCCGCCAGCAGCACAGTTGCATAAAAGCCGTATTGGCCGAATGCCGGCTCGGCTGCTTCGGCCAGGGAGTAATCGCGCGCGGCGACGATTTGATCCAAGGTAAGGCTGGAGCCGACGGCAAAGGCCACCAACAGATAGACGACGACGCAAAGCGCGATGGAGATGGTGATGGCGCGACCGACATTGCGGTGCGGGTCAGTGATTTCGCCGCCGCTGTTGGTGATTGTGGTAAACCCTTTGAAGGCGAGAATCGCCAATGCGACCGATGCGATGAAACCGGTGGCGCTGAACGCTGTCACGGTTCCGCTCGCTGCGGCGAACTGAAATCCGCTGGTCCACAACGCAGCGATTCCGAACACGGCGATGCCGCCGATTTTAAGCGATGCCATGACCAGCGAGAACAACCCAACCGAGCGGTTCCCAGCGATGTTGACCAGAAATGCAAACAGAATCACTGCCACTGCCAGGAGAGGCACCAGCGGTCCATCGATGATATCGAAGGGGCGAAGCACATAGCTGGCGAAAGTACGCGCCACCAGACTTTCGGCGATGACCATCGACAACGCCATCAGCAGCGCAGCTCCGGCGGCAATCGCCCCGGTCCCGTAGGACTTTTGCAATATCATCGCTATTCCGCCCGATGATGGCCAGGTGCTCGACATCTTGATGTAGCCATAGGCGCTGAACCCGGTTACAGCCGCCCCGACAACAAACGCCAGCGGGAACAGAGGCCCGGCCAGTTGCGCGATCTGGCCGGTCAGCGCGAAGATGCCGGCGCCGATCATGACACCAGTCCCCATCGCCACGGCTCCGCCAAGAGTGATTGAGTCTTTCTTGAACGATCCCGCTTGTCGATCGTGTTCCATTTTGCCTCTGTTCCGGTTGCACTGCGTTCGGATTCAGCCGAGTGTTGAAATAGATTCGCGAATTAGTCCAATTCAAACTGTTCGAATAGGCTGTTGCCAGTTCCCCAATGTTGAACACCTGTTGATTTTCATCAAGTGCAGACATTTGCAACTTGTTGGCCCACATTGGGCACCTCATCTAAACACACTCAAAAGGCGTCATGAACACCCCCACTCACATGCTGATAGGCGCGGCCTTGTTTGCCCGTAAGGATTATCCGTCGGTATCCGCCGCTGCGCTTGTAGGTGGTTTGGCACCTGACATCCCGATGCTCGTGATGGTCGCCTATGCGACCCGGATCGCCGGAATTTCGGAACAACAGGTCTACAGCACCCTGTTCTTTTCCGAGCGCTGGCAGCAGGTTTTCGCGATCGACCACAGCTTCTTCGTCTGGGGCGTCTTGATTGCCGCCGGGGTCGTGTTTCACTGGAAAGCCGTCGTGGCGTTTGGGGGCGCCGGTTTCGCCCATGCGGCGGTTGATTTTCTGACGCACCATGATGATGCACGCCGCCAGTTCTGGCCGTTGTCCGATTGGACTTTCAAGAGCCCGGTTTCCTACTGGGATCAGGCCTATTACGGCGCATTGGTCGCCCCGTTTGAGGCGGTTCTGGTGGTAGTGTTGACGCTCATTTTGCTAAGACGACTGGATAAATGGCGGGAGCGGATATCCATTCTCGCTGTTGCGGCGGTGCTTCTCGTCCCAATACTTATAACCGGGGGCTTCCACGGTCTGCACGGAGTGGGCTGACGGCCGTTGTCTCCATCCGTTCGATCGTCCCAAGCCCTCTGAGTGCACCGGCCCGCCACGATTGAACAAACCAGTGTGTGGGTTTCCGCGCATCGGCGATCACGTGACGCAACCCGCGCGGTAGGCGGGCGGTTCAGTCGTCGGCTTTGCCAAACACCGCCACGATCGGCCCTGCCGGTTCACCCGCATCGATTTCCATTTGCGTGCCCCAGGCGAGGCTCGAAACCGCACCGTCGAAAAACAGTGCATTCGGGCAGTTGGCCACATCCCTGAACAACCGCGCGAACGAGCCGAGACTGACCGGATCGCGGGTGATCGCCAGCACCACAGTGCCGTCTGCGCCCACGCCCACGCCATTGCGGATATATTTGGTGGTTCCGTCAGGCCGGAAGCGAGGATGGATCGCGCCGTCGATCACCAGCATCGGACCTGACTGAGTCGCAAAAGCCGGTGCAATCCCGGCTTCGGCATAGGCCGTAGTCTCCATGATCCCGGCATGGCCGTCGGCGCGTAGGAAAAACACGCCGTTGGGCTTGAGAAAGAAATTGCCGAAATCATCGCCGGTGTTGAGCGGCGAGAGTTCTTTTCCGTTTTCAACATAAAGCCCCACCGGCTCCATGTCCGCGTGATACATGCCGGAATTCATTGCCAGCACAGGCACCCGGCCGTTATCAGTTGAAGCCGCCACGAAGTTGGCCACACTGCCATAGGGTTGACCACCTGGTCCGCGATAGGCCAGCGCAATGCCCTGGGTTTTTGGGTCGACCACACAGAGGATTGCCCGCGCACCTTCGAATACGGTCTCTTCACAAATATCCGGTTTGAGCGTCAAACGGGTGGTTTCCTTCTGCTGCTGCTTCTTGTCACCGGGAGGGGCTGGCAACGCGGAGATCATGCTCCATGCAACCCAGGTCCCGGTCACAGCCAGCAGAATTAGTACGAGATAACTGGCGCGACGTATCCACATCTGATCACTTATAAGGCCGGCCTGCTTGTCTTGTCATCCGCCGTGCATTATCTGAAGGACAAAGAAATATCGTGGCCACACGTTTTGAAAGGATCCAACGATGTCCGGCATCAATGATTTCATCGACAACGAAGTGAAAAGCAACGACGTGGTGCTGTTCATGAAGGGCACGCCGCAGTTCCCGCAGTGCGGATTCTCCGGTCAGGTCGTCCAGATTCTGGATTACCTTGGCGTTCCCTACAAGGGTGTCAACGTGCTGGCAGACGACACGCTGCGCAACGCCATCAAGGAATACTCCAACTGGCCGACCATTCCGCAGCTCTATGTCAAGGGCGAGTTTGTCGGCGGTTGCGACATCATCCGCGAAATGTTCCAGTCCGAAGAATTGCAGCAGCACATGACGGAAGCCGGTGTTCCTGTCAAAGCGGCCTGACACTGACTGATTGACAATGCGGCAAGAGGCGGATTTTCCGCCTCTTTTCGTTTCAGCCACGACGATCTTGCGGTTCAGCCGCATGCCAACCATCTCAAAGCACGTTGGGAGACCCTGATCATGACCTGGACCATCTATCTCTCGGGCGAAATCCACTCTGACTGGCGCGAGCAGATAGAGGCTGGCGCAAAGCAGGCCGGACTGCCGGTCAGCTTCAGTGCACCCGTCACCCATCACGAAGCCTCCGATGATGTCGGCGTTGCCATTCTGGGCAGCGAGCCAGACAAGTTCTGGCACGATCACAAGGGCGCGCAGATCAACGCCATCCGCACCCGAACATTGCTCGACAAGGCCGATATCGTCGTGGTCCGCTTCGGCGAGAAATACAAACAGTGGAACGCCGCCTTCGATGCCGGTTACGCTGCCGCTCTGGGCAAGCCGCTGATCATCCTGCATCAGGACGAACACGCCCATGCGCTCAAGGAAGTCGACGCCGCAGCGCTGGCCGTTGCCAAGACCCCTGATCAGGTCGTTGCGATCCTGCGCTATGTCATTAACGGCGCGCTGCCGGGCTACACCGAGGCTGCGGGCAACGCCCGATGACCACCCGGCCCTATCAGGGTTTTGGAGACAAGGCCCTGCCATTCCTCAAGGCACTCGGCTTTCATCAGAACCGCGAATGGTTTCATGACAACAAGCCTATATTCGAGGAGCATCTCAACGAGCCGCGCGGACAGCTGATTGATGACCTTGCCGCCCGGTTGCTTGATAAGAAAGTTCCGCTCACCTGCAACCGCAAGACCTCGACCTTCCGCATCAACCGCGATGTCCGCTTCGCCAAGGAAAAGCATCCCTACAACACCCATGTCAGCGCGGTGATCACCCGTTCTGGCACCAAGAAGGATCAGGGACTGCTTTATTTCCACGTCTCGCCGGACGATTGTTTTCTGGCTGTCGGTTTCTATTCAATGGAATCTGACGAGCTGCGCGCCTTTCGCGAGGCGATCATTGCGCGCAAGGAGCAGTTCGACGCAGCACTCAAGCCACTCTTCGATCTCGGCTTCGAGTTTGACCGCGAAAACAGCCTCAAGCGCACCCCGCGCGGTTTTGAAACCATCACCGATCCGGAAATGGTTGACCTGCTCCGGCTCAGACACCTCACCCTGTCCCGTCGTTTCCCCGATGACCGGCTCAAGGGCACCGCCCTGCTTGATGATCTCACCGAGCTGGCTAGTGTGGCCCAGCCGTTCCTAAATTTCGGCTGGCGCGTCATCGATCCGGTCCGAGCCGCCCGCGAAGAGCAAAACCAATAGAAGGCGTTGGTCCTATGCCCCTCAAACAACTGATTCGATATTTCGTCTTTGCCTTGGTTTTGTTTGCCAATACGGCGCGGGCTGACGACGCCAACGACATTGATCTCAAGCTATTTGGCGAGAATGTGATCCAGGGCTGGGAGGGCTGCCGCCTCGGCCTCTGGCAGCACAACCGGAACCCGGACGAAGACCGTTACGCCTACGTCCTGTTTGCCCCGATCCCGGATGGCGAAGCGCTACCGGCCTGGGTCAAGATCGGTGATGAGATCATCGAGGTTTCGCAACGCGATATCGGCTCGGCGGATTCAGGCATGATTGAGCCATTCCGAATGTATCGAGATTCAGAGAACAAACTGACTGTGTTGATGGAAGTTTTCCAGCAAAGCCGCACCGATGAAGGCATCGAGATTTCCGACGGAAGGCTGACCTTCCTTCGCAACGACAAGTTTCCGTTTGCCATCCGGATCAAGGGGCTGAACGGCTGTCCCGGCACCCAGCGCAATACCGGCGCTGCAGACCTGGGCGCTGATGCCCAGCTCAGTCTTGGCGCGCCGGTGGGCTTTGACAGCCTCGACAGTGTCCCTGCGCCGGTCCTGCGTGCAATCGCGACCGAGGCGCCTGAATGCGAGCCCGAAACCACGGCCGGCTATTCCTCGGCCTATTCCATATCCGACGAGATGATGCTGTGGGAAGTGCCCTGCAATCTCTACGCCAGCCATGGGTCGAGCGTCTTTGCTGTGAGCTGGACCTATTACCCGGACCACGCATCGGTTCTCCTGTTTCCCGCGGCACCAAGCCTGAATATCGCTGATTACGCAGGACTGATGAACGCCTCAGTCGATCCTGCAACAGCAACAGTCACCTCCTATTCGCTCGACAGCGGCGGCGACTGCGGCTCATTCGACAAGTTTCAGCTCATCGATGCCGAAGGCGAAACCGTGGAGTTCAAGCTTCTGGAATTCCGCGAGAAGACTGTCTGCGATGGTGTCGAGACAGACCCCGCAAACTTCCCTCTGGTTTATCAGGGTCGTTAAGCCGTCCACTGCCTGAGTCGAAACTTGCTACATCCCAATAAATACAAACGTTTTCAAACCATTGCCGACATCGGCTAAACCTCAGTCATCGCTCCCTCCCGAGTCGATCGACTATGACATCGATCAGCGCATTCACCTTGAGCGCTTCAATTTTGCGGACCTAGAGGGAGCTGTTTGGACTGTACATTTGCGCAACCGTTCTCCCTTAAATTCATAGGCTTGTCCGATTGGCAGACCGGAGTTATGAACGATACCGGCACTGGTCACGACGGCCCGCCTTCTGAGTCTCATAATTCCAAGAAATCCGGCACGATTGCCCGATAGGCGCAGATGGGAATCAGCATTGCAATGAACAGATGCGCAAGCGCATGCTGTTTCGATTAGGTGGAATTCATTTCAATGAATGCAAACACGGCTGCAGTCGCGAGCCCTCCTGCGACCGTCATGGGTATCGGGCGCGCGCAATTCATCGCCATCGTTGCCTCTTTGATGGCGCTCAACGCGCTCGCGATCGATATCATGCTGCCGGCATTTCCCAACATTCAGGCAGATCTTGGCATCGCGGACGCCAACAGAGTGCAGTACATCCTGCTGTCCTACATCATTGGTTTCGGCGGGGCGCAGCTGTTCTTCGGCCCGGTGTCCGACCGGTTTGGCCGGCGCGCACCGCTGTTTTTTGGTATTGCGCTCTATGCGATTTGCGCGCTCGCCGGTGCTCTTGCGCCAAGCTTCGAGTTTCTTCTGGTCGCGCGTCTCCTGCAGGGAATTGGCGCCGCAGCAACACGGGTGATTGCCATCTCGGTTGTGCGCGATACGCATTCGGGCCGCGGCATGGCAGCAACCATGTCTCTCGTCATGATGGTCTTCATGGTAGTGCCAGTGTTTGCCCCCATGATTGGTCAAATCATCATCCTGGCGGGAGACTGGCATCTCATCTTCGTATTCATGGCGCTGGTATCGTTGTTCGTCGGGCTTTGGGCAATTTTGCGCCTGCCCGAAACGCTCCAGGAGGAAAACCGCAGGCCTTTGACCCTGAAAAGCGTCCGGGCTGCATTCGCCATCGTGCTGACCAACCGAATCGCGCTGTTTTATACGCTGGCGACAAGCTTCTACTTTGGCTCGCTGTTCGGTTTTCTCAATGTGGCGCAACCGATCTATGTCGATCTCTACGGACTGGGTGCCTATTTTCCAGTGGCATTCGCCGCAGTCGCGGTTGTCATGGCTGGCTCGTCATTTCTCAACTCCCGGCTTGTCGGTAAGTTCGGCCAGCGCCGCTTGTCTCACGGGGCGCTGATCGCCTACTTCGTGCTTTCGTTGCTGCTCGCGGGACTGACAGCCATGGGTCCGATTCCGTTCTGGCTGTTCTTCGGCATTTCCATGCTGATGATGCCATTGTTCGGGTTTGTCGGCTCCAATTTCAACTCTATTGCCATGGAACCGCTCGGCGCCATCGCCGGCACCGCGTCTTCAACGCTCGGCTTTGCCCAGACAGTTGGCGGCGGCATTGTCGGCGCCTTGATCGGCCAGACTTATGACGGCACGGTTTTTCCGCTTGCCGCCGGCTACGCCATCGTCTCGGCAGTCTCGCTTGTCATGGTTTTGGTTGCAGAAAAGGGCCGTCTGTTCGGGGTTGGTACGCCAAACTGATTTGGAGGATCGTTCGATAAATAGGACGCATTCTGCTGGCTCTAACCCCTTCAGCGGCGCCACAGTGCCTCACGTACCATACGCCAGCTGTCAGGATCGGCGGTTGCCAGCACACCGCCATCAAGGTGCTCCGGCCGGTAAACGCTGCCATCAAAGCGGCGCACATAGCCGCCGGCTTCCTCGGTGATCAATGTGCCGGCCAGATGATCCCACGGCATCAGCTTGTGGTAGAGGGCGAAGTGAATGTGACCGCCGGCAAGCAGGCGATATTCCTGAGCTGCGCAACGATAGGCCACGCTGCCCAGGCAAAGCCCCTGATTGCGCGCGATCGTGCTCCGCTCCGGCTCCGGCATGTATTGCCAGGAGGCCGATCCGATCATCCGGTTGATCGCGCCGGTTGGTTCGGCAACCTTGAGCGCGCTTTCACGCCCGTCGAGCCGCCGCAGGATCGCTCCGCCGCCCTTCTGCGCCATGATCCAGTCCTTGCCGACCGGATCATGAATGATCCCGGCAATGGTCTCGCCATTTTTGACCACAGACAACATCACGCCGAACGCCGCCACACCCGAGGCAAAGTTGAAGGTGCCATCGATCGGATCGATCACGAAGGCCAGCTTGTCGGTTCGGCTCCAGCCATCAAGCAGTTTCGGCTCATCCGCCACCGCTTCTTCGCCAATGATGATTGCGTCCGGAAACCGCTCCAGCAAGGCGCCGGTGATCACCCGTTCGGCGTTCACGTCCGCTTCGGTCACCAGATCGGCGGCTGACGTCTTCTGCTGCACATCGCCGTCACCCAGATTGCGAAACCGGGGCATGATTTCCGCGACGCCGACATCGAAAAGCAGCGCTGCCAGCCAATCCATATCTGCCGAATGCAATGAGGTCATGGCTCTGTCTTCCCTGGCTGTACCGTAAGCGATGCAAAATCAAACAGCGATCTGTCGAGCAGATGTGACGGCCGTGTGTTGGACAGCGCCCGGATCATCGAATCCTTGCGGCCCGGCATCCGCCGCTCGATATCACCGATCATCAGCTTCATGGCATTGCGCTGCAGGCCATCCTGCGACCCGCACAAATCGCACGGGATGATCGGAAATTTCAGCGCTTCGGCGAAGCGTGCCAGATCTTCCTCTGCGC
Source organism: Hoeflea sp. (assembly GCA_051251555.1). Taxonomy (GTDB): domain Bacteria; phylum Pseudomonadota; class Alphaproteobacteria; order Rhizobiales; family Rhizobiaceae; genus Hoeflea. Next base: position 38,377 of record JBPOEW010000004.1, on the reverse strand, counting down.
AATAGGCCATGGGGCGAAGCACCATCACGTCGCCATCATCATTGAGCAGCTTCGGCGGCATCGCTTCCAGCCGTCCGCCGTGAAAGAAGTTGAGAAAGAAAGTTTCGAGAATGTCGTCGCGGTGATGGCCCAGCACCAGCGCCTCGCAACCCTCTTCCCGAGCGACGCGATAAAGGTTGCCGCGCCTGAGCCGGGAGCACAGCGCGCAATAGGTAGCACCTTCCGGCACCTTCGACGTTACCACGGAATAGGTGTCGCGGTACTCGATCCGGTGGGGCACATCATGCGCGTTGAGATATTCCGGCAATATGTGCTTGGGGAAATTCGGCTGGCCCTGGTCGAGATTGCAGGCAATCAGATCGACCGGCAACATGCCGCGCCATTGCAGATCCATCAGCAGCGCCAGCAACCCGTAGGAATCCTTGCCGCCCGACAGCGCCACCAGCCAGCGCGGCCGCTTGCCCGCAGTCGCAGGCACCATGGAAAAATCATCAACTGCCTGCCGGACATTGCGGATCAGCCGTTTGCGAAGCTTGTTAAACGACACGCTTGATGGCGCCTCCGCATAGAGCGACGGCCCCGCTCCGGTTGCAGGTTCCGTAGTTTCCACAGTGTCGATCACATCGCTCATGGCCTCGGGGATGATGGCTTTGGCCCGAACAGTCAAGCCCCGAACACCGACCATTCCATCCGCCTGGCCAATTGTTCCAGTGCTGCCGTTCCAAGTTTGGAATTGCCAACCTTGTCCAGGCCGGGGGACCAGACCGCAATCGAGGCCTTTCCCGGCGCAATCGCCAGAATTCCACCACCCACGCCGCTCTTGCCCGGCAGGCCGACGCGAAAGGCGAATTCACCCGATCCATCGTAATGCCCGCACATCAGCATGATGGCGTTGATCCGTCGTGCCCGCTGCTCCGAGACAACCTGCGCCCCGGTGACCGGATCCCGCCCCTGGCTCGCCAAAAACAAGCCGGAGCGGGCCAGTTGCAGGCAATTCATCACCAGCGCGCACTGATGGAAATAAACGCCCAGCACATGATCGACAGGATGATCGATATTGCCAAAGGACCGCATGAAATGTGCCAGCGAGGCGTTGCGGTCCCCGTGGGCGGTTTCCGAGCGCGCCACATGTTCGTCGATCATGATCGAATCATCATCAGCCAGATGGCGGATAAACAGGATGATCTCGGCAATCGCTTCCTTCGGCTGATGACCGGCCATGATCAGATCGACGACCGCAATCGCGCCGGCATTGATGAACGGATTGCGTGGCCGGCCTTTTTCCTGCTCGAGCTGAACGATCGAGTTGAACGGGTTGCCCGAAGGCTCGCGCCCGACACTGCTCCACACCGAATCGCCAAGCTTGCCCAGCGCCAGTGCAAGGGTGAAGACTTTCGACACGCTCTGAATGGAAAATCCGGACCCGGCGTCACCGGCGGAGAACACGCGCCCGTCCGGCAAGGTCACGGCAATCCCGAATCGCCGCGGATCAACCTTGGCAAGCTCGGGAATGTAGTGCGCCACCACGCCCCGGTCTGTAGAGACGGAGGCTTCTGCGGCAATATCGTCAAGAACCTGTTGCAGATCAGTCATTGTCGATCTCCGGGCCTAAAACCACAAACCTTTTATATACAAAAAGGCCGCCCCGAAGGACGGCCTTGGTATGACGCGATCCGGATAAGGATCAGCGTGAATAGAATTCGACGACCAGGTTCGGTTCCATGACAACTGCGTAAGGAACGTCGGCCAGGGTCGGAACGCGCACGAAAGTTGCAGCCATCTTGTGGTGATCGGCTTCAACATATTCAGGAACGTCACGCTCGGCCAGCTGCGTCGCTTCCATGACGAATGCCAGCTGCTTGGACTTTTCCTTGACCGCAACGACATCGCCGGGCTTGCAACGGTAAGAACCGATGTTGACGCGCTTGCCGTTGACGGTGACGTGACCGTGGTTGACGAACTGGCGTGCTGCAAAGATCGTGGCAACGAACTTGGCACGGTAGACGACGGCGTCGAGGCGCTGCTCGAGCAGGCCGATCAGGTTTTCAGGCGTATCGCCCTTCATCCGGTTGGCTTCGTCGTAGATCTTGCGGAACTGCTTTTCCGAAATGTCGCCGTAGTAGCCCTTGAGCTTCTGCTTGGCGCGCAGCTGCACACCAAAGTCGGAAAGCTTGCTCTTGCGGCGCTGACCGTGCTGGCCGGGGCCATATTCGCGACGGTTGACCGGGGACTTCGGACGGCCCCAGATGTTTTCGCCCATACGGCGATCGAGTTTGTACTTGGACGATTCGCGCTTGCTCATCGCATTTCCTTTCAAAAGGTTTCACCAGTCCGTTACCAGACCGGCTTAAGGAAACGCGCCCTCCTCTGGCCCCTTGCTTGAGAGACCTGACAGAACGGTTCACGCACGCATTGTGATAAACCGTCCACGGGACACGTAAGAAAACGCGGGGGCATGAACCCTCGCGCTGGCCGGGTCTCTAGAGGATCTAGGGGGGGCTGTCAACGGCGCCGGACGAAACCGGCTTCAGAATGGCTTTACCACCGCCAGCACGGCGATGACGGCAAGGGAAATGACAACCGTTGCGGTGACAAAGGGCGACGGCACCACACTCCTGGCCGCTGTCGAGGCGAGATCCAGCCGCCTGAGCCGGCCGGCCAGATTGCCGTGCAACCCGGACAGCAAGAACACCAACACGAGCTTGACCTGCAGCCACGGCTGCGTGAACCAGCCGCCGCTGAACGCCGCCCAAATCCCGAACACCCAGACGCCGCCAAGTGCAGGCTGCGAAACCCACATGTCCCATTTGCGCACCGTGGCTCTCAGCTTGCTGCTTTGATCCTCTGCCGCCGGGTCTCGCTTCCCCAGCGCCATGCTGGCGACAAGCAATGCCACCAGCCCGCCCGCAAACAGCAGAACGAAAACCACATGCAGCGCTTTTATCCAGTCATACATGTCAACATCCTCAAGGAATTCGGTGCCGTCTACCGCAATCGCGCCTCACCTCGCAGCTTTCATGTTTCCGTACCTCGCTCGGCCAGCTATAGCTAGCCCAGACCGCCAGAAGGACCCTTTGCATGACCGATACCGTTCTTGACCGCCTGCTCCGCTATGTCGTCATCGACACCCAGTCCGACCCCAATTCCACAGCGCAGCCTTCAACGGAAAAACAAAAAAATCTGGCCCGGGTTCTTGTCGCAGAACTGCTGACGCTGGGGCTCTCCGACGCCCACATGGATGAACACGGCAACATCTACGCGACGCTGCCCGCCAACACCGACAAAAACGTACCGGTAATCTGCTTTTGCTCACACATGGACACGGCGCCCGACTTTACCGGCACCGACGTCAAACCCAACGTGGTCAGGAATTACCAGGGCGGCGATATCCAGCTCACCGGCGACACGAGCCGCATTATCAAGGTCAGCGAGCACCCTGAACTCAAACACCAGATCGGCCATGACATTGTCACCACCGACGGCACCACGCTGCTCGGCGCCGACGACAAGGCCGGCATCGCCGAGATCATGACCGCCACAGCCACATTGATCGCTGATCCGGATATCCGCCACGGCACCATCAAGATCCTCTTCACCACCGACGAGGAAATCGGACGTGGTGCCGACAAGGTCGACATCCAAAAACTTGGCGCAGCTTTTGCCTACACCATGGACGGCAGCACCATCGGCGAGGTCGACGACCAGACCTTTTCCGCCGACGGTGTCGAGATCGACATCACGGGCGTCGCCCAGCACCCGGGCACTTCCAAGGGTGTCATGGAAAATGCCATCAAGATCGCCAGCGACATCGTCGCCCGGCTGCCGAGAGACATCGCCCCAGAGGCCACCGATGGCCTTGAGGGCTTCATCCATCCCACCGATATCACTGGCGCCATGGACAAGGCGCATCTCAAATTCATCATTCGCGATTTCAACAATGACGGACTGACCGAGAAAGAAACCCTGCTCAAATCAATCGCGGAAGAGGTCATGACCACCTACCCCGGCTCGACCATGCGCTTCACCGTCACCGAGCAATACCGCAACATGAAGCAAGTGCTCGACCGCCACCCCGAGATCATGGCCAATCTCAACGAAGCCGTCCGCCGTGTCGGTCTCGAGCCGGTGACAAACTCGATCCGCGGCGGCACCGACGGCTCGCGCCTGTCCTTCATGGGTCTGCCCTGCCCCAACATCTACACTGGCGGCCACTCCTACCATTCACCACTCGAATGGATCAGCGTTCAGGACATGGAGAAGTCGGCGGAAACAATCGTCGAGCTGGTCAAGGTCTGGGAGGAGCGGGCCTGAATATTACGGCAAGCAAGGCAGGAGAATAGCTTCTGCCTTGCTTCCAGGTCAGCTGCGCGCCGGTTTCGGAAAACCGTGACTGCACGGCGGCAGGTCTCGCGCCAGTATTATCGGGGCAAAAACTGACGCGGCTCAACGCAGCGGCTTTGTCCAGACCCGCAAGTCGGCAATAGCCTTCACGGTTGCTGCAAGCACCAGCGTGCACAGCACAGTCTTCGAAACCAGTTCCATCGTTCCCTCAATCAACATCGCATGAACAACGCTGCCCACCACGATCACAGCCGCGAGGCTCGTATGCGCCAGACGCCAACGGCGCGGTTGCAACCGCAAACGTGGACGCAAAGCGGCCAGGAGCGCTGATGCAAAGACGGCCCACATGGCGATCACGCCCCAGGCGGAGAACGGGGTCGGCGATGAGAACAGCAATGCGTCGACGACGTCCGGCGGGCTGGTGACCCACAAGGCGCCAACATGGATCACCACTGCCAGGACAAGCGCGCTTCCAACCCAGCGATGCACCAGCCGACCCCGCAGAAGCGAAATGCCCGGCAGCAGCCCCGCCGCCAGCAGCGGCTGAAACAACAGGAGCGCCATCGCAACAACGCCCGCAAATCCTGCCGCGATATAGACCGGTTCGCGCCACGCCAGCAGCGGGCTATCCGCTGCCGCAACAATCGGCACAGCAACAGCAATCACCAGCACCGCCCAGACAAGCGTACGCTGCCACATGGCAGTCCCGGCGAGGCCCATTGCGCTCAGGCCGGTTCGAGTACGAAATCAGCAGAAAGGCTGGTGTCGCTCGCGCTGGCCATGACGGGACGCAGGAAGACGGTCTTGAACGCGTCATCATCATAGGCGAGATGGCCATGAGGCTGGCCAAAAGCAGGGACAATCTGCGGCATCTCCAGGCGGAACTCGCCATTCGCGTCCGTCAGGGTGGCGCCGTGGCTCCACGGGTCGCGCTCGTTGCCTTCCGTCGTATGGGCCCAGATCTGGATGCGCTGGCCCGCCAGCGGCGCACCATCGCCGACACGACGGACACTGCCCGTCATCCAGAACCCGCCACCACCGATCCGCTCCACGACAGGCGCACCGGGGAGGTAATTGTTGGCACCCCCACGCATCGAGGGCGTTGCTGCAACCATTTCCGCACGCGCCGGCAAGATCAGGCCAGGCACCCCGGTCACAACGATTGCGCCAGTGGCGGCCAAGAGAGTACGGCGTGTGATGATAGCGTCAGTCATGGAGAATGGTCCCTATCAGGCGATGTGTTTGACGACCGGTAAAGCGGCTTGGTCACGGCTCATGTTTGATTATAGCGCGTTTACAAACGATCCCAAGGTAGCCCAACACATGACGCGACAAATCAGCTTCACGGTTTCGTGAGCATTCGGCCCTTATGCGCGGCAACCACTCTTGGTATTCGCCGCTCGAATGGATCAGCAGTCAGAACATGGAGACATCCGTCAAGACGACCGTTGAGCAGGTGAAAAAGCGCAAAAGGCTTATTTCTGATCAGGGGCACTCACCCAACTGTGCTTCGTGTCCTCGAATACGGATAAAGTGGGCGGTGGAAAATTCGGGTCTGCAAATGCGCCGACAGCAATTGCGACCCGATCCGGCAATCGCGCAGGGAACCAGTAGACAGTCGAGCCACATATGCCACAGAAATGAAACCGGATTGAGAAGCCACTGTCCGAGGGGCGAGAATATGTAAGGCTTTCCCCCTCAGTCGAAACGGTTCTTTTGTCAAAAAAGGCTGCGATGCCGTATGGCGCACCCGTTCGTTTCTGGCACGCGATACAATGGCATTGTGCAACTTGAATTGGATCGCCTTCGCATGCGATCTGAAGTTGACCGCAAGAACACATTGCTTTGCGCGCAATCATGAGCCGTCCCTCGTGATTTATGTCAAATTACCCGACATATTTGGCGAAAATCAAACGCCTGACAACGAACGACACCAATGCCGACAAATCCAACCGGCAAGCTTACTCTGCCGCTTCCGCGCTCCCGGCATCCTCATCCGGCGCATCCGCAGCGCCCGGCGCGGTTTCCGCCTGCAGTTCGGGAATGCCGACAATGCGCTTGCCCGACAGGTCCGCGTGCACGATGATCAGCTCCTGCTCCTCGAAATACCCCAGAAGCCGCCGCGCCCGGCGCGCCGAATGAGTGCCGTAGGCCCGCGCAATGCGGGCGTCAGACGGACAAGGCTCGCCGCGGATGGCGGCATTGGCCAGCATCAGGAACACGCCCTGCAGATCCTCAGACACCATCGCCGACAATCTCAGCGCCGTGACCCAGGCCTCGCTTGCGGCAGTCTCCGCGTCCACGCCGGAGCGGGCAATGGCCACCCGGCGTCGGAATTGGCCCAGCGGCATCGGCGAGCCCGATACGCGCCGCATCCTCAGCCGCACGATGAAATCCTGATACAGTGTCGCGTCTGTGCGATATCCAGATTCCGGATCAGCCAGAATTTCGCCAAGCACGGTGGAAATTCGCTCCTCGCGGTCCTCCGCAGTCATCTCCGGCCGGGCGGTCTCGCCAGCAGGTTTTGACAGTGGTGCATCGGTCAGCGGTGTGGCCCGCGACAGCTCCGCCAGAATATCGGTGGTCGGACGCGGCGCTGGCCGTGCCCGTCGTTGCAGCGGCGGCATCAATTCTTCCGCATCAGGCGTGAAGATCAGATCCTCGACATCCACCACCGCATCCGGCATCGGCATCAGTTTCGGGCTTGAAGACCGCGCCTGCGTCTGCACATCGCCAATGGCGATCGGCAGCGGCCGCCGTGACAGCGCAGGGCCAAGACCAACAAAATTGCCGCGCTGCAGATCGCGGAACATTTCGGCCTGGCGCCGGTCCATGCCCAGCAGATCGGCGGCGCGCGCCATGTCGATATCGAGAAATGTCCGGCCCATCAGAAAATTCGAGGCTTCCGCCGCCACGTTCTTGGCGAGCTTGGCCAGCCGCTGCGTGGCAATCACTCCCGCCAGTCCGCGCTTGCGGCCACGGCACATCAGGTTGGTCATGGCACCGAGAGACATCTTGCGCGCATCCTCGGACACATCGCCGCCAACAGCCGGCGCAAACAGCTGCGCCTCGTCGACCACCACCAGCACCGGATACCAGAACTCGTGATCGGCATCGAACATCGCGTTCAAAAACACCGCAGCCGCCCGCATCTGCTGCTCGACATCGAGCCCTTCAAGCGACAGAACACACGACACCCGGTGCCGCCGGATCCGGCTGGCGATGCCTGCAAGCTCGCCTTCGCTGCGCTCACCTTCAACCACCAGGTGACCATACTTCTCGGAAAGTGTGACAAAGTCACCCTCGGGATCGATGATCACCTGCTGCACCCATTGCGAGGATTGCTCCAGCAGACGGCGCAGCAGATGCGACTTTCCCGAGCCGGAATTGCCCTGCACCAGAAGACGGGTCGCCAGCAATTCCTCGATGTCGAGTTTGGCCGGCTGTCCGCCAGTCAGACTCCCCATGTCAATTCCGACCTGCACTGTGACCCAACTCCGTAAACTAGACGCGTGACCCGGCTGATTCTCTGCTGGGTTCGCCAACGCCCGGTTTATCAGATTTTTCCGCCACCGCAGGCCGTTCGGCGTGAAATACACAGGAATTCGCCCGGTCTGTCCGGCGCCCGGGTCACACCATAAACCAGCGGCTGGCTTCCTGCCGGGCATGCCTGGCTGTCACACCGATATCGTCAAGCAACCGATCGTCCAGCGCGCCCAGATGCCGGCGCTGCCGCAACCGGTCATCCCAGCGGCAATAGGCCCGCCACCACCGCCCCACGACGCCGATGATCGCGCGCGCTGGAGTTCCCGTATCCCTTCCATCGCGTCCGCTGGCTTGATGACGCGATGGCACTTTGCCGGTGAGTAGTGTGCTGTGCATGACGGCCTCCTTTGAGAAGACCCAGTCGTCGCACACCGTTTAGCGGCAATGCTTCGGCCTTGACCGTAGCATCAGGTGATGACCTCCCCCCGGCCAGACGCTACACTCCGATCATGACCATAAAGACAGTCTCCGCACCGGCCAACGCCAACACCATTTCCGCCATCGCCGCGCTGATCGGCGATCCAGCGCGGGCAAACATCCTTTTAGCCCTCATGGGCGGCAAGGCACTGACGGCGAGCGAACTGGCCTATTGCGCCGGCGTTACGCCGCAAACCGCCAGCGGCCACCTGGCCAAACTGGTCGATGGCGGGCTCGTCAGCGTCGAAAAGCAGGGGCGTCATCGTTACCACCGGCTGGCGTCGGCCTCGGTGGCAGAAGCCTTCGAAAGCTTGTCCGGTCTTGCCGCCACCGGTCCCAGGCGCCACCGGACGACCGGGCCAAAGGATGCCGCCATGCGCCAGGCCCGCACTTGCTACGATCATATGGCCGGTCGGCTGGCGGTCGCCATTACCGATGCGCTTTCCTCGCGCCAGCTGATCATCATTGAAGACCGCTCGGGGTTGATCACCGACGAAGGCAAGAGCTTTTTCGCTGGCCTCGGGCTGGATCTGGATCCGAAAGCGAAATCCGCACGGCCGCTCTGCCGCACCTGCCTCGACTGGAGTGAACGCCGCATGCATCTGGGCGGCCGTTTGGGTGCATCGCTTCTGCAAAGATCCATCGAGTGCAACTGGGTCCGTCCGGGCAACGACAGTCGCTCTCTGACGATCACCCGCGGTGGCGAACGCGGCTTTCAGGACCTGTTCGGAATACCGGTCGAGGTGCTGATGCTTCAGCGCAAGGCATAACACATGGACACGCGATCGACCGGCGTCCCGTCGCGCAGGGCAACCCCGGCCGCAACGCTGTAATCCACAAATCCAAGCTTGGCGTAATAGGCCAGTCCGCCCATATTGTCGGCGCGGATGGTGGCGCTGATCATGGTCAACCCGGCCTCGCGAGCATGATCGCGCGTCACCGGAAACAGTGCCGATCCGACACCGGCAATCCGCGGCCTGCGGGTGAAGGTCGCGATATCGACCCAACCGACAGGCAAGCGACTGTTGATCTCCAGCGCCTGAAAGCCGACAATCTGCAAATCGGCTGTCACGGCAACATGGCAAGCCACGCAGTCCGGGCCCGACAGAAACCAACGACCGAATTCAGCGTCCGTCAACGGCTCCTCGATCGCCGTTGTGCCACCGACGGCAATGATCTCGTTGAGCAGTTCCGCCAGCTCGGCGACATGGACCGGCCGCGCCGTCCGTATCCTGAATGACGCTGGTTGAGTTGATCCTGGCATGGCAGCGATCTTACAGCATGTCCTGGCTCAAGCCAAAGCCGTGCATCAGGCGAAGCGCGCTGTAATCTGGATGGCTCGACGTGAACACCACCTTGTCCCTTGCATCCGGCAACGCATCGCCGCCCGGCAGCGTTTCGACGATCGCCAGCGCCCGCCGGGCAATCGCCTCCGCCGGATCGATCCAGTCGACCGGCCAGGGCGCCATCTTGCGCATGCGGTTGACCAGAAACGGAAAATGCGTGCAAGCCAGCACCACGATATCGGTCTGCCGTCCGTCCTGGCTGACAAAGCACGGCTCGATCTCCGCCTTCACTGCCGCCTCGTCGACAAAACCTTTTCGCATATAGGTCTCGGCCAGGCTTGCGAGGTTTTCAGACCCCACCAGCCGCACATGCACCTTGTCGGCGTAGTCGCGGATAAGGTCGCGTGTGTATTGCCGTTTCACTGTCCCCGGCGTTGCCAGCACCGAAACCAGCCCCGATCGTGTGCGCTCGGCGGCCGGCTTGATCGCCGGTACCGTGCCGACAAAGGGCAGATCCGGGTAGGCGGCCCGCAACGCCGGCATCACAATGGTGGACGCGGTGTTGCAGGCAATCAGCGCCAGCGCAGGGTTGTGCCGCTCGATCAGATCGACAAACAGGTTGACGATGCGGTCGCTCAGCGCACCCTCCTCCCAACGGCCATAGGGAAAGCCGGCATCATCGGCGACATAGACAAACCGCCGCCCGGGCATGATCACCCGCGCCTCGCGCAGAACGCTGAGCCCACCAATACCGCTGTCAAATACCAGAACCGGCCGGTCAGTCATTTATCATCCCCACCCGGTGTGTCTTCGTCCGGTTTTCGTTTGCCGCCGCGACTAAACTTGTCAAATGAGGCAAAAAGACCGCGCAGTACGGCAATCTCGTCGGTAGAAAATCCCGGCCGGGTCAGCACCGCCCGCAAATTGTCGACCGCCTTCATCTTCTTGGTCTCCGAACGGAAATAACCTCGCGCATCAAGCCCCTCTTCAATTTGGGCAAACAGACCATGCAGATCGGCTTTTTCCGCCGGCATCACCTCGGCCTTCTCGAACGCTGTCTCATGCGGGTGTGAAAGCCCCGATTTCATCCATTCATAGGACATCAGCAGAACGGCCTGCGCAATATTGAGCGAGGCATAGGCAGGATTGACCGGGAATGTGACAATCTCGTCGGCAAGACCGACTTCCCAGTTGCGCAGGCCGATGCGCTCGCGCCCGAACAGAATGCCGGTGCGCTCACCCGCTGTCTCGCGTCCGCGCAGGATCTCCCCCGCCGCCACCGGTCCTCGCACCGGCTTGTGCCCGTCGCGCGGCCGCGCCGTGGTGGCGTAGACGAAATTCAGGTCAGCAACCGCCGCTTCCAGAGTCTCAAACACAACCGCCCCTGCAATCACATGATCGGCCTTGGCCGCCGCACTGACAGCCTTGTCGTTGGGCCAGCCATCGCGCGGGTTGACGATCCGTAGATTGGACAGCCCGAAATTGGCCATGGCCCGCGCCACCATGCCGATGTTCTCGCCCAACTGCGGCTCGACCAGGATGATCGCCGGTCCACCGATGATGAGTTCGCGGTTTCTGTCCGTTCCCGCCACTATGACACTCCCCGGCGAAGGCCAAAGGCATACGTCAACGACTGACTTGATCCGATGTGCAAAACCACGACGGGCCACGGCGCCGGAACACGGCAGTCCACTTCACAGGTTTGGGGTATGCAGGACAATTCAGACACTGATCTTCCACTCGTATTTCAGACATGCCTAGAGATCGCTGTTTGCACAGTCAATCTGAACAACAATCCCAAGGCCGGGCGTATTTGAGATCCCGCGGGCCATTCATTGTCAATCTTGCGGTCCGGCAGCATGTTGTGCGTCCGCCACTGTTTTGTTATGAGATGCGCCAACTGAACGGGCGGCTTCCGCCTCCCCCCGACAACCCCCTCAAAAGGTCAAACAAGCATGGCAAAGATCAAGGTAGCAAACCCGGTCGTGGATCTCGACGGCGACGAGATGACTCGGATCATCTGGCAGTTCATCAAGGAAAAGTTGATCCTGCCCTATCTCGATCTGAATATCGACTATTACGACCTGTCGGTCGAACATCGCGACGAGACAGACGACCAGGTAACCATCGACGCCGCAAAAGCCATCAAGAAGCACGGCGTCGGCATCAAATGCGCCACCATCACCCCGGACGAGGGCCGCGTTGAGGAATTCGGCCTGAAGAAGATGTGGCGGTCGCCAAACGGCACCATCCGCAACATCCTCGGCGGCGTGATTTTCCGCGAGCCGATCATCATGAACAACGTGCCGCGTCTGGTTCCTGGCTGGACCAAGCCGATCATCGTCGGCCGTCATGCATATGGCGACCAGTACCGCGCCACCGATTTCAAGTTCCCCGGCAAGGGCAAACTGTCGATCAAGTTCGTCGGAGACGATGGCGAGACCATCGAGCATGACGTTTTCGACGCCCCGTCGGCCGGTGTTGCGATGGCCATGTACAACCTTGACGATTCGATCCGCGATTTCGCCCGCGCTTCGCTGAATTATGCGCTGCTGCGCAAAGTGCCTTGCTATCTGTCGACCAAGAACACCATCCTCAAGACCTATGACGGCCGCTTCAAGGATCTGTTCGAGGAAATCTTCGAGGCGGAATTCAAGGACAAATATGCTGAAGCCAAGATCTGGTACGAGCACCGCCTGATCGATGACATGGTCGCCTCCGCGCTCAAGTGGTCCGGTGGCTATGTCTGGGCCTGCAAGAACTATGACGGCGACGTGCAGTCCGACATCGTTGCCCAGGGCTTTGGCTCGCTCGGCCTGATGACCTCGGTGCTGATGACCCCGGATGGCCAGACCGTGGAAGCCGAAGCCGCCCACGGAACCGTCACCCGCCACTACCGCCAGCATCAGAAGGGCGAGGAAACCTCGACCAACTCGATTGCCTCGATCTTTGCCTGGACACGTGGCCTCGCCCACCGTGCCAAGCTCGATGATAATGCGGACCTCGCAAGGTTCGCAGACACGCTCGAGAAGGTCTGCATCCAGACCGTCGAATCAGGTTTCATGACCAAGGATCTGGCGCTTCTCATCGGCCCCGATCAGCCTTGGCTGTCGACCACCGGTTTCCTCGACAAGATCGACGAGAACCTTCAGAAGGCCATGGCCTGATCAATGGCCACCGGGCCTGTCGTAACGCTCAAGAAGCTGTGGCGGCACAACCGGTGGCTAACCTTGTCTTTTCTGATCACATTGACGCTGGCGCTGGTGTTCATCATCCGCGCCGGCGTTTTTTTTGTCTATTGGCAAAACCACGCTGACGAGCCGATTGAAGGCTGGATGACGGTTCGCTACGTCGCCCGCTCCTACCGGGTTGATCCCAAAATTGTGCACGACGCTGTCGGCCTGCCACTAACCGGCCCTGATCGCCGCCCCTTGATCAAGATCGCCCGCGAAGAGGGCAAACCGCTCGACCAGATCACCGAACGAGTGCTGGATGCCATCAGGGCTGACCGCATTGCCCGTGGCCAGCCCGCGGGTGAACTTCCCGCCCCCAACCTGAAGCCTCCCACCACACAACCACCGGCCGAACCGCAGCCATGACCGGGCAATTGCTCGAATTCCTGACCAGCTACGGTCTCCCTGCAGCCGCGCTGCTTCTCGCGGTCGGGCAGTTTGGTCTGCCGTTGCCCACGTCAATTGCCCTGCTGACATTGGGTGCGTTGGCTGGCAATGGCGACGCGGATCTGATGACGGCTTTCATCTGGGCGCTGGGCGGCGCGACACTTGGCGATCAGGCAGGGTTTTTTACCGGTCGGTTCGTCGTGCAATCTGCCGAAGGCCGGCCCGGGTTTCTCGGCGGTCTGGCCAGCAAGGCCCGGGCAGCTGAGCCGAAATTGGCAAAATGGGGCGGCGGCGGCGTCTTCCTGACACGCTGGCTGTTCACGCCGCTCGGACCAGCCATCAACATCGCCAGTGGCATCACCGGACTTTCCTGGACCAGGTTCACAGCCTGGGGAGTGGCGGGAGAAACTTTGTGGGTGTCGATTTACATCGCGCTCGGGTTCAGCTTCGGCTCCAACATCGAAACGCTCGCCGGTATCCTCGGCAACTTGTCGATGGCGCTGGCGATGCTGGCGCTCGCGGCCTTTTTCGGCTGGCGGCTGAAGCTGGCTGTCAACGCAGCGCAAACCCGCACCCGGCTGAAACGTCACCAACGGTCATGACGACGGGACAATACGGGCGAAGCGGGCCAATGCAATTCTGCAATATTCCTAAATTCTAAACGACAAGAAAACGTCCACAAAAAATCACGAGATACATAAAATTTTAAATTTTTACAGTGATCCTTGCTCCGAGAAACCGGAAATGGATTGTGACAGTGACAGAGAATCTTTCCCCAAGCTATAAACGCTATGATCTCGGGCAGCAGGCCCGCGGAACGGTGATTGAAGTCGTTCTCTCCTGTATCAACAACATCCGCCTCATGGATGATGACAATTTCAATCTTTATGCCGAAGGCAAGAACTCCAGATTTTTTGGTGGACGTGCAGAAAAATCACCTGCGCGCCTGATCATCCCGAAAACCGGCCATTGGCATGTTGTCGTGGACAAGACCGGATTTCAGGCTCTGGCGAATTCAAATGTCCGTGCCATTTTACCCAAAACGCTGAGCGCTGCAGATTTGTCGGCCCCGCGCACGCCCGCGAACTCCGCCAAAGGGAAAGAAGAATTCGCAGAAGCTTAATGCATATCGCGTTCAAATATGGTCATTTGGACACATAACACATGCATCGTTTCAAAGTGTTCCAGCGACCTTTGCGCATCCCATTGGATGCGCAAAGCTGTAGTCCGCCGACCGATGACCGCCTGACGCCGAAAGAGGCCATGAAGCGCTCCATACGCAGCTGATCCGCCGGACGCAAAACGCCCGGGACAAAACCCGGGCGTTTGTTGATCTTCCCATGGGACTGGCCCCAAGGTCGCCGGGCCAATCAGCTGATGGCAGCAGCAACTGCGTCAATTGCAGCATTGGCGCTGGCCCCATCCGGACCGCCGGCTTGCGCCATGTCGGGACGTCCGCCACCGCCCTTGCCGCCGATCGCTTCGGATGCGACGCGCACAAGATCGACCGCCGAAAACCGCGATGTCAGGTCCTCGGTCACACCAACCACAACGCTGGCCTTGCCGTCTTCGCTGACTGCAACAAAGGCTGCGACACCCGAGCCGAGCGAACCCTTGGCCGCATCGACCAGCCCCTTGAGATCTTTCGGCTGAACGCCGCTCACCACTTTGCCGAGATACTTGACCCCGCCGATATCACGGCTTTCGTCACCATCGGCGCTGCTGCCGCCAAGCGCCAGTTTCTTGCGCGCTTCCGCCAGTTCACGTTCGAGCTTCTTTCGCTCGTCCATCAGCGCCTCTATCCTCGACGCCACATCGCCCGGCTGCACCTTGAGCAGCGAGGCCACCTGCTTGAGCCTCTCGTCCTGATACGTCAGGTGCTGGCGTGCGGCCTCGCCGGTCAGGGCTTCAATGCGGCGCACACCGGAGCTCACCGCGCTGTCAGACAAGACCCGCACGAGACCGATGTCGCCTGTGGCCCCGACATGGGTGCCGCCGCACAATTCCACTGAATAGGGTCGGTCAACCTTCGGCCCCCGCATGCCGGTGCCCATCGACACGACCCGAACCTCGTCGCCGTATTTCTCGCCAAACAACGCCATTGCACCCTCGGCGATGGCGTCATCCACGGCCATCAGCCGGGTTTTCACCGGGCTATTCTGCTGGATGATCTCGTTCGCCATTGTCTCGACAACCGCCAGTTCTTCGGCTGTCATCGGCTTCGGGTGAGAAACGTCAAAGCGCAAGCGCTCCGGCGCCACCAGCGAGCCCTTCTGGGTCACATGGCTGCCGAGCACTTCGCGCAGGGCCTCATGCAGCAAATGCGTGGCAGAATGGTTGGCGCGGATTTTCAACCGCCGGTCATGATCCACCATCAGCTGCGCCACCGCACCGCGTGTTACCTTGCCCTTGGTCACCTTGGCCCTGT
Source organism: Hoeflea sp. (assembly GCA_051251555.1). Classification (GTDB taxonomy): domain Bacteria; phylum Pseudomonadota; class Alphaproteobacteria; order Rhizobiales; family Rhizobiaceae; genus Hoeflea. The sequence continues at coordinate 22,739 of JBPOEW010000004.1, read as the reverse complement.
GCACCCACAATCCGTCGCCACGTTTTTGCGTGTCGTTGACCTCAAGTGTGTAGCCTTCGCCTGATATGGTGCCCTTGTCGCCCATCTGGCCACCGGATTCGCCATAAAACGGCGTCTGGTTGACCACCACATCCACCGTGTCGCCGGCTTCTGCCGTCTCGACCTCTGCGCCATCGCGCACCATGGCCAGGATCACACCCTCCGCAGCTTCAGTGTCGTAACCGAGGAAATCGGTGGCGCCCACCTTGTCCTTGATTTCGTACCAGATGGTTTCGGTCGCGGCATCGCCGGACCCGGCCCAATGCTTGCGCGCCTCCGCCTTCTGGCGGTCCATTGCAACCTTGAAGGCATCAGTGTCGACATCAACGCCGCGCGGACGCAACGCGTCCTGGGTCAGATCGAGTGGAAAACCAAAGGTGTCATAGAGCTTGAAGGCGGTTTCGCCATCAAGCCGGTCGCCTTCACCAAGGCCTGCACTGGCTTCGTCAAGCAAACCCAGACCGCGCTCCAGCGTCTTGCGGAAGCGGGTTTCTTCCAGCTTCATGGTTTCCGAAATCAGCGATTCCGCCCGCTGCAATTCCGGATAGGCGCGGCCCATTTCCGCAACAAGCGTCGGCAGCAACCGGTACATCAGCGGCTCTTGAGCACCCAGCAATTGCGCGTGGCGCATGGCGCGGCGCATGATCCGGCGCAGCACATAGCCGCGGCCCTCCTTGTCTGGAAGCACCCCGTCTGCAATGAGGAAGGCCGAAGACCGCAGATGGTCGGCAATCACCCGGTGGCTGACGCGGTTCTTGCCTTCGGCAGACACTCCGGTGGCGTCTTCCGAAGCAGTGATCAGACGGCGGAACAGGTCGATGTCGTAATTGTCATGCTGGCCCTGCAGCAGAGCTGCGATGCGCTCAAGCCCCATGCCCGTGTCGATCGACGGACGCGGCAGATCAACCCGCAGTTCGGTGGTGATCTGCTCGAATTGCATGAACACCAGGTTCCAGATTTCGATAAAGCGGTCGCCATCTTCTTCGGCTGAACCGGGAGGGCCTCCCCAGATATGGTCGCCATGGTCGTAAAAGATCTCGGAACACGGACCACACGGGCCGGTGTCACCCATGGCCCAGAAATTGTCGTTTGTCGGAATCCGGATGATCCGGTCTGCGGGAATGCCGGCGATCTTGCGCCACAGCTCAAAAGCCTCATCGTCGGTATGATAGACGGTCACCAGCAACCGGTCCTTGTTGATACCGAATTCCTTGGTCAGCAGGTTCCAGGCCAACTCGATGGCACGGTCCTTGAAATAGTCACCAAAGGAGAAGTTGCCCAGCATCTCGAAAAACGTGTGGTGGCGTGCCGTATAACCGACATTGTCGAGATCATTGTGCTTGCCGCCGGCACGCACGCATTTCTGCGATGTCACCGCCGTCGAATAGGGCCGCTGTTCAAGGCCGGTAAAGGCATTCTTGAACTGCACCATGCCGGCATTGGTAAACATCAGTGTCGGATCGTTGCGCGGCACCAGTGGGCTCGACGCCACAACCTCGTGATCGTTTTTCTTGAAATAGTCGAGAAAAGACGACCGAATTTCGTTTACGCCACTCATGATCAACCCTTTGTCAGATATCCCGGCAGTGCCCCGTTCCGAGGCGTATGTGTCACATCCGTCGCGGAACTGGCGGACCGCCGCTTTTATCGCTCACCCGGTTGGCTGTCTACTGCATGTCGCGTTCAAATATGTTCATCTGAACGATTACGTCATGCATCATATCAGAGTGTTACAGCAGCAGGCCTCGCCAAAGGAAAACCGGCCGCCAGCCCTTCAAAGGGCGGACGACCGGTCCACAAACGGCACAGCTGAGCCGGCAAGCTTACATTTCAGCGCTATCGGGCGTGTCGTCGTCCTCGCCGCCACTGCGGTCTTCCTCGAGGAATTTCTCGGCTATCAGCCCGGCGTTCTGGCGCAGCGATAACTCGATCTCGTCAGCCAGCACCGGATTGTCCCGGAGGAACTGCTTGGAATTTTCGCGCCCCTGCCCCAGCCGCTGGCTGTTGTAGGAGAACCAGGCGCCGGATTTCTCGACGATCCCGGCCTTGACGCCCAGATCGATCAACTCGCCCACCTTGGAAACGCCTTCGCCATACATGATGTCGAACTCGACCTGCTTGAAGGGAGGCGCCATCTTGTTCTTGACAACCTTGACCCGGGTCTGGTTGCCCACCACCTCGTCACGGTCCTTGACCGACCCGATACGACGGATATCCAGACGCACGGAGGCGTAGAACTTCAGCGCATTGCCGCCGGTCGTGGTTTCGGGCGAGCCGAACATCACGCCGATCTTCATGCGGATCTGGTTGATGAAGATCACCATGCAGTTCGAACGCGAGATCGAGGCTGTCAGCTTGCGCAACGCCTGGCTCATCAAGCGTGCCTGCAGGCCCGGAAGGCTGTCGCCCATTTCGCCCTCGATTTCAGCACGCGGCGTCAGCGCCGCCACCGAATCGATGACCAGCACGTCAAGCGCGCCCGAGCGAACCAGTGTATCGGTGATTTCGAGCGCCTGCTCGCCATTGTCCGGCTGTGAAATCAGCAGGCTTTCGAGATCAACGCCAAGCTTGCGGGCGTAGACCGGGTCAAGCGCATGTTCCGCGTCGATAAAGCCGCATACACCACCCTTTTTCTGTGCTTCGGCAATGGTCTGCAGCGCCAGCGTGGTCTTGCCCGAGCTTTCCGGCCCGAAAATCTCTATCACCCGGCCGCGCGGCAATCCACCGATGCCCAATGCGATATCGAGCCCCAGAGAACCGGTCGGAACCGTTTCGATCTCGACCACTTTGTCATTGGCCCCGAGCTTCATGATGGAACCCTTGCCGAACGAACGTTCGATCTGGGCAAGTGCGGCGTCCAGCGCCTTGGTTTTGTCCACGGATTTTTCCTCTACCAGCCGCAAAGAGTTCTGTGCCATTTGGTCCACCTTTAGGTTATCATGCCACTGCAAGCAATAAGTGCTCGTTTGCACAGTTTGTACCCTTTTTGTTCCATATTTGCAAGGCTTATTCAAGGCATTGATTAGAAATGATAAAACACTGAATGTTCGATTTTTGTTTTCACACCAGGGATAGATCAGCCGTAACACCGGCCCTTGTGATTTCGCTCGGCTCTCCCGCTGCGGCGATTCGCCAGGCTTGCGAAATTGCGGGGGCCTAGAACGTGGCGAGAATTCTGGTCATTGGTGGCGCCCACATCGATCGCAAGGGCTGGCTTTCCGCCCCGCATCAGGCCGGCGCATCCAATCCCGGCCGATGGCAAACCGAGGCGGGCGGCGGCGCGTTCAACGCGGCACGCAATCTCGCGCGTCTCGGCCACGAGGTAACACTGGTCGCGCCCCGCGGTGGTGATGCGTCCGCTGATCTGGTTGCCCGGGCGGCCGATGAGGCCGGCATCGAGGATTGCCCGCTGACCTTTCTTGACCGCGCCACACCGAGCTATACGGCAATCCTGGAACCCGATGGCAACCTCGTCACGGCGCTCGCAGATATGGCGCTGTATGACATGGTCCCTGCCCGGCGGCTGCTGACCTCGAGGCTTCGCAAGCGGCTCGCAACAACTGATCTGCTGCTGGTCGATTCGAACCTGCCCGAAAGTGCACTTTCCGCTCTGGCCGACGCTGCCGCAGCCCTTGCTCTGCCGCTGGCGGTCATCGCCGTTTCGCCGGCCAAGGCGGTGCGCTGGAAGCCGAGCCTTGCCAAAATTACCTGCCTCGCCATGAACAGCGCCGAAGCTGCCGCCCTCACCGGTAAACAGGCTCACGCACCGGGCGAATGGGTGAAGCACCTTCTAGATTGCGGATTGACCGGCGGCATCGTCAGCACCGGTGCCGGACCGGTTGTAGCGTTCGGTAGCTCCGCTTCGGACCCCGCTGCCATCGCACTCCAGCCTCCGCCGCTTGATCAACTCCTCGATGTGACCGGTGCGGGTGACGCGCTCGCCTCGGGCTATCTCGATGGCCTGCTTTCGAGCGGTTCGATCGAAGCCAATCTGACCCGTGGCATTGCATTGGCGCGCTTGACCGCAGGCATCCGCGGCCCGGTGCGGCCGGATTTATCCCGGGCTCTGCTTGCGCAAGCGCTGGAAGCCATGCCAAAGCCATCGCAAATCTAGATCACACATTCAGGAATCTTCCATGACCGGACCCATCAAGATTGAAATGACAACGGAAGTGGCTGATGCTCTGGCCGCCGGACGTCCCGTCGTGGCGCTCGAATCCACCATCATCACCCATGGCATGCCCTGGCCGGGCAATCGCGACATGGCACTCGAGGTGGAGGGCGTCATTCGCTCGGAAGGGGCCGTGCCCGCCACCATCGCGGTTATCGATGGCCGCCTGCATGCGGGCCTCGACGAGGCCACCATCACCAAGCTTGCCCAGTCCACGAACGTGATGAAACTCTCGCGCGCCGATTTCGCCTTCGCACTGACTGAGGGCCGCACCGGAGCCACGACGGTTGCAGCCACCATGATGGCCGCTCATCTGGCAGGCATCAGCGTCTTTGCCACTGGCGGCATCGGCGGCGTCCATCAGGGCGCAGAAACAAGCTTCGATATTTCTGCCGATCTCGAGGAGCTGTCCCGCACCCCGGTAATCGTGGTCTCAGCCGGCGCCAAGGCCATTCTCGACATCCCCAAGACGCTGGAAGCGCTTGAAACCCGCGGCGTGCCTGTGGTGGCCTTCGGGCAGGACGCGATGCCGGCCTTCTGGTCACGCGATTCCGGCCTCAAGGCCCCCTTGCGGCTTGACGATGCGGCTTCGATCGCCCGGTTTGAAGCAACCCGGCGCGCGCTTGGCGGCCATGGCGGCATGCTGATCGCCAACCCGGTGCCGGTTGAAGACGAAATTGCCGCAAGCGAGATGAAGCGACACATCGCAGCAGCTCTCAAAACAGCCAATGGCAAGGGTATCGAAGGCAAGGCGGTCACACCTTTTCTGCTCGGCGAAATCCTCACGCTCACTGGCGGCGCAAGCCTGAAAACCAACATCTCCCTGGTGCTCAACAACGCCCGGCTGGCGGCCAAGATTGCCAAGGCACTGGGATCTGAATTGGCAGCCGGATCAATTTGATCCACACTCCTTGCCCAAACGGCAAGATCAAAGGACCCATTCGATGAAACCCACCCGACGCACCGGTAGCGCCTTTGACCGGGCCGAAGCCGCATTCAAATCCGCCACCAGCAAACCGGTGGAAGCCGCGCCGAAGTTCAATGCCGTGCCCGAAGGCAAGGAGCTGGTCTCGATAAGGCTCGACCGCGCCGTGCTCGAGCATTTCCAGGAGGATGGCCCCGGCTGGCAAGACCGCATCAACGCAGCATTGCGCGCATCTGCAGGGCTCGACAGCGAATAGGGCTCCGCCTCTGTCGGCTGGCTGGCCTCGGTCACCCCACAATTCCGTCTTCCCGGCCTTGTGCCGGGATCCAGCAGAGCCGGCGTCTGCCGGGCCGAACGGCACTCTTCGGCCCAGAGACCTGGGCTGGCTGGATTCCGGGTCAAGCCCGGAATGACGGTGCGTGAAGGCCCCTTGTACCGCCATCGAACCCACAGCCGAAGATCGCGAAGCGATCACCCATGACCAAAAAGACCCGGCAGCTTGCGCCACCGGGCCTGATTTCGCTTCACGCGACTGGTCGCAGCCGATCAGCTCAGCGGCGAGATCTGGATTTCCACGCGGCGGTTGGCGGCGCGGCCGGCGTCGGTGCCATTGCTGGCAATCGGCTGGCTTTCACCAAAACCTTGTGTGTAGAAGCGGCGCGGATCATTGCCCTGCGAAATCAGGTAGCTCGACACCGACTGTGCGCGTTGCTGCGACAGCGTAAGGTTGTAGCTGTCAGACCCGGTGGAATCTGTGTGACCGGCAACATCAACCAGCGAGCGATTGAATTTCTGCAGCACCAGCGCCACTGAATTGAGCGTCGGATAAAACTGCGGCTTGACCGCCGACTGGTCGGTATCAAAGGTGATGTTGGACGGCATGTTGAGGATGATCTTGTCGCCCATGCGGGTCACCGAAACGCCGGTGCCCTGCAGCTGCGCCCGCAACTGGTTTTCCTGCTGGTCCATATAACCGCCGATGGCGCCACCGGCGAGCGCGCCGACGCCCGCACCGATCAGCGCGTTCTTGCGGTCGTCACCGCCAGCCAGCGTGCCCAGAGCAGCGCCGCCCAGCGCACCCAGTGCCGCGCCCCCTGCCAGATTGGAGACCTTGGACTGACCGGTATACGGATCGGTCGTGCAGCCGGATACGAAGACTGCGGCCAACGCCGCGATCAAAAGTTTGGATTTCATAATGGCCCCTCTTGGCAAAACTGGAAGTGCGAACTTTAGCGGAAAATGCGGCAGGATGATGAATTTTTTGTCACTGCAAAATTAACCCTGTCTGCGCGATTTGTTGTTCAGATATCAAGCGTCCAGCATTTCGCGCACCGAGGTCGCGAGCTGCTTGAGCGAGAACGGCTTGGCCAGGAAGCCGAATTTGGCGTCGGCGGGCAGATTGCGGGCGAACGCGTCCTCGGCATAGCCGGACACGAAGATGAACTTCATGTCGGGATAGTCCTTGCGCAGCTCGACGAGCAGCGTCGGCCCGTCCATTTCCGGCATCACGACGTCGGAGACAACGATGTCGACCTTGCCCTCGAGCTCGGCCAGCACTTCCAGCGCTTCCACGCCGGTCCCCGCCTCGTGCACCTCGTAGCCGCGCGCTTCGAGCATGCGCTTGCCGCCACGCCGCACCGCTTCCTCGTCTTCCACCAGCAGCACCACTGCCGAGCCGCCGGTCAGATCCTCCGGACTGTCTGATGCTGGCTTGGCAGGCGCGCCCTCGGCAGCCGCACGGCCGGCAGCAGCCTCGGCTTCAGCCACAGCGGCAGCTTTTTCCGCTTCATCCTCGATATGCCGCGGCAAAAAGATCCGGAACGTCGTGCCCTTGCCCACTTCCGATTCGGGATAGATATAACCGCCCGACTGCTTGACGATGCCATAAACCATCGACAGCCCCAGCCCGGTGCCCTTGCCGACATCCTTGGTGGTGAAGAACGGCTCGAAAATCTTCTCCATCACATCAGGCGCAATGCCGGTGCCAGCGTCAGCGAGCTCGATGAGCACATATTCGCCCACTTCCATGCCGCGATAGTTCAACCCTGCAACTTCCTCGGCCTCGACATTGCGGGTCCGCACGGTGATGGTGCCGCCTTCGGGCATGGCATCCCTGGCATTGACCGCCAGATTGATCAGAACCTGCTCGAACTGGCCCAGATCGGTCTTCACCGGCCACAGGTCGCGGCCGAATTCCAGCTCCAGTTTGACGTTGGTACCGATCAGCCGGTCGACCAGCATCCGCAAGTCACCGATCACATCGGTCATCGACAGCACCGTCGGCCGCATCGTCTGCTTGCGCGAGAATGCCAGCAACTGCCGCACCAGCACGGCGGCTCGGTTGGCATTACGCTTGATTTCGATCAGATCGGCAAAGCTCGAATCCGCCGGCCGCAGCGACATCAGCAGATGATCGGCTGACAATAAAATGGCCGTCAGCACATTGTTGAAGTCATGCGCAATGCCGCCAGCCAGCGTGCCAACGGCATTCATTTTCTGGGTCTGCGCCATCTGCGCTTCAAGCGCCTTCTGCTCGGTGGTCTCCACCGCATAGATGATGGCGGTTTCCTCGGGCGCCTCTTCCGAGTGCTCGATCACCGCGTTGACGTAAAAGCGGAAATGCCGCTCTTCATTGTCGGCGCGGCGGCTGTCGATGGGCGAGATATCACCCTGCTTGTCCGCTGCCTGCCGCAGCGCGGCCTGAAACCCCTTGCGATCATCTTCGCGCAGCACTGTTTCAAACAGCGACCCGCGCTCCATGTCGTCCCGCGTCACCAGACCATTAAACATCTGCAGAAACGGCCCGTTGGTGCGCAGAATCTTGCCGTCGCCATCCACCGAGGCAATTGCCATCGGCGTGTTGTTGAAGAACCGGGTGAAGCGCATTTCGGCACTTGCCGCATCATGCACGCCCGTGCCGCCCTCTTCCCGGCTGATGACAATCGTGCGGCTTTCGCCCGGCGAACCATCACGGGTGGCGCTGACCCGGTGCACAAGCCGCACCGGCAGGCTCTGGCCGTTGGATTTGAGCAGATCCAGATCAAGCTGCGCCGTGCGGTTAAGCCCCGGTTCGGCCTGCACCGATTCCACCAGCGCCATGCCGGCGCCCGCCACGAGATCGCGCAGCATCACCTTGCCTGGCAGGAACGAGGTCAGATCGATGCCCAGCCAGTCGGCCAGCGTGGCGTTGAGATAGACGATTTCGCCATCCCGTCCCGCCGAGAAGAAACCGACCGGCGCATGGTCAAGATAGTTGATGGCGTTCTGCAACTCCTTGAACACCATTTCCTGTTCGGTGCGTTCGTGGCTGATGTCGGAGAGTTGCCACGCCATCAGCGCGGTGCCCTTTTTGCCCTTGTCGCTGGAGGCAACCGGGCGGCCACGCAGCCGGTACCAGTGACCGGTCTCGGTGCTGTCCTGCGCCGCGCTCAGAGGCTGCGACATGCGGAACTCTTCCTGACCGTCCTTGCCGTCTCGCATGGCGTTGGTCAGCCGATAGACGGCTTCAGCAGATTCGCGGTGGCGCGACAGGATCGCTTCGATGGATTGCACATCGGCCGCATTCGTTGAACCGGTCAGGCGCCCATAGGCATGGTTGGCGTAGACCACCCGCCCCTTGTCGTCCGTGACAAGCGTGCCTTCGGGGTGGGTGTCTATAAAGGCGCGGGCGAGCGGATCAGCCGTGGTTTTCGGCATGATGTCGACAAAGCCGATAACGGTGGAAACCAGGAAGAAGATCCCGACCACCGCAAGCACGCCCAGAATACCGAGCATCAACTCATTGTGGAGCTGGTCCCTGAACAAGAAAAAGACGATTGACGCGCCAATCATCACCAGCGCGAGAAAAACCAGCCTCGACACGGAGCGTGGTTTAGCGCTGCGATCTACAAGTGCTGCCGGGTTCGCCGCCGCTGGTGTCGTTTCGGTCATGAATCGTTCTTTCGCCCCGCCGCGGATCCGTCCGGTTTGAATCACATTCCGCCGCTGATGGAAAGCCCAAACACCGCTCCAACCGGTTTACGGCCCTGCTTTTCGGGGAAAACTGTCCTTGTCGAGGGTCCGATGACATATCCTCGCCACAGATTTCAGCTCTCACGGGAAAACCGCCATGCATGGCTTGTGAACGCGGCGGGAAATAAGTCAAATGCGGCTTGATCACCATCAGACCCGGTAATACGCCGCTGTTTTTTGTTGGCAAATCGCGATTGGAACGGGAGGGCACCGGATGCCGGAAAATCTATTGGGTGGCCAGGCTGCATCATTGCTAACCGCCATTGTCGTTGTCGCCATCGCGCTTCTGGCGCTTGTCGGGGTGCTCTGGCTGGTCAGGAAACGCAACGCGTCGACCTTCATCCGCGGCGGCAAGAACCGCATGCCGCGCCTTGCGGTGCTCGACGCCACGGCTGTCGACACCCGCCGTCGGCTGGTGCTGATCCGCCGTGATGATGTCGAGCATCTCGTCATGATCGGCGGACCCACCGATATCGTCATCGAAAGCGGAATCCCCCAGGCGCTCCAGACCCGCACCTCCCAGCAGGCCGACCAGGCAATGCAACAGCAACGGGCCGCACAAACCGCTCCCCCGGCACGACCTGCCGCTCCCCAGAGGCCGCGCTCACCCTCTCCTGCACCTGCTCCATCAGTTGCAACGGCAACGGATCGCGGCACCAACCAGGACGATGCCGGAGCAGGACAACCCCGCCGGCCGCAGCAACCTCCACAGGCACCTGCTATAGCTGCCACGGCTGCGACCGTCGGAGGCGCCGCCACGATCCGCACCGAAGCTGCCGATCTGCTTGAGACTGCCAGAAACAGGGTCTTCGAAGAGCCGGAGTTCGACGCAAGCGACCTTGAAGATCTGATTGCCGTTCCGCAGCCTGCCAATCAGCCGAAACCACCAATCTCCGTCCCGTCCCAACCAGCGGATTCGGCCACGTCCACCAAGGCCCAACCAACCGAGGACCCCATCCAGGCACAAACCGCCGATGTGCTGGAAACTGTCAGGACGCGGATTTTTGAAGAACCGACGTTTGACGGCAACGCCTTTGACGAACTCACGGCAGATGCCCCCTCCACCGAGCAGCGGACACCCCAAGCAGCGCGCGCGACCATGTTGCCCGCTGCAGCCACGGCTCGCTCACCCTCTCCCTCTCCAGCACCGGCTGACGCACGGACATCATCGGATTTCGAAGCCGTTCTGGCAGCAGAACTCTCCGAAGACCCGACGCTGGGCTCTCCCCGCGACAACTTCCTTGCGGCTCACTACAACGAGCACCAGCTTGCTCCCGACGAAGACGACCGGGTAGACGCGCCCGACGTCAAGCCCGAACAGCAACCATCAAGGGATTCACTTGAAGCCGAGATGGAAAAGCTGCTCGGCGATCTCTCTCGCAAGTGATAGCGGCCTGACGAAAGTCCGGAGCACTTCTGCAGCAATCATAAAAAAACCGGCTCGAAAGCCGGTTTTTTTGTTCATCAGACCTGTCCGGCAACGTCTATTCGTCGCGGTAGACCTTTTCGCGCCGCTCGTGACGCTCCTGCGCCTCAATCGACAAGGTCGCGATTGGCCGCGCGTCCAGCCGCTTCAGGCTGATCGGTTCACCGGTTTCTTCGCAATACCCGTAGGTACCGTCATCGATGCGCGACAACGCCGAATCAATTTTGCCAATGAGCTTGCGTTGGCGATCACGCGCCCGCAATTCGATGGCGCGGTCTGTTTCAGACGATGCGCGATCGGCCACATCAGGCTGGTTGGCACTTTCCTCCGCGAGATGGTCAAGCGTCTCGCGCGCCTCTTTCAGGATGTCATTCCGCCATTCTATCAGCTTGGACCTGAAATAGGCCTTCTGCTTGGCGTTCATGAAATCCTCGTTTTCTGAGGGCACATAGGAGGAAAAATCGAAGTCTTCAGTCATGACGATTCTCCCGGCTAAGCCATTTCGGGGGTGTATAACCAGACGGGGGCACCGGTACAAGCGCTATTGTCTCTGGTCACCGCAATTTCATGAAACTGTCGATTTCGTTCAGAAATCCGAAGTGTGTCGACGTTCACCCGATATTGCTTCGCAATAATTATCCAGCCGCCAGCCCGCGGCAGCTCGGCCACAATGCCTGGCGGTCTGACCGACTAAGATGGAATCCATTTGCTCCGGAAAGTCTGGCCCCAAGCAATTTATCTAGCGGCGTGGTTCCGCTGAGAGACGAGAACCATCAGTCAGGATTGCACCATTAGGCCCCCATGCGTATCCGCAACATATTATTGCAGTGCGATTTGTTCTTTTGGCGAATTGAAGCTGCTGCACAAATGGCTACATTCAGGGAATGGACCCTGCACCAGCCACCGTTTTGCGTATTTTCCTTGTTCGCCATGCGCATGCGGCCTGGGCGCTGCCTGGCGTGCGCGATTTCGATCGGCCGCTTGACGATCGCGGACGCGAGGAAGCCGCCCGACTGGCAGCAACCATGTCGGTCAATGCCTTCGAACCGGACATGGTCTATTGCTCCAACGCCCGCAGATGCCTGGATACTCTCGGGATCCTGCAGGCACGAAGCAGTATCAAACTGCGTATCGAACACAGCGATGCGCTCTACGCTTCAAGCCACGACGCCTATCTCGATCTGATTGCGTCCGAACATGACAAAACCATACGCTCGATCATGATCATCGGCCACAATCCGATGCTCGAGGACACCGCACAGGTCCTTCTGCAAAACGATCCCTCAACCTTTGAAACCGCGCTGGGATCGGGCTTCCCGACCGCCGGCTTGCTGATCCTGGATTGCGACACAGGAGGCAACAGCGCCATCGAGGGCGGTGCAAGATTTGTCGGTCTGCTCTCCCCGGTTGACGCCTGATTTCAAGTCGCGGGCCGACACCGCATACCCGGCCCCGCTTTTAATCGTTCCCGCAACTTCCTATATCTCAAAGAGCAAATCGGAGCAGATCCCAACGTGTCATCGCCCATAACCACATTCACTGATGAGGCTCTAATCGCCTTTGACACGCTCACCGACCGCGCCAGCAACCTGATCCAGCCAACCTTGAGGCTCGGCGTCACCGGGCTTTCAAGGGCCGGCAAGACTGTTTTCATCACCTCACTGGTGCACAACCTCCTGCATGGCGGCCGCTTGCCGATGTTTCAGGCCGCCCATTCAGGCCGGCTGGCGCGCTCTTTTCTTGAAGCGCAGCCGGATGATGCGGTTCCCAGGTTTCAATACGAGGACCACGCCGCACGCATGATCACTGACCGCATCTGGCCCGATTCGACCCGTGCTATTTCTGAATTGCGGTTGGTCATCGAATATGAATCCGCCAGCGGATGGAACCGCTTTTTCTCCGGTGGAAGGCTCTGTCTCGATATTGTCGACTACCCCGGCGAATGGCTTCTCGACCTTCCGTTGCTTGGTCAGGATTATGCCGCCTTCTCGCTCAACGCGGCCTCGCTGGCGCGATCACCGGTTCGCGCCGATCTTGCTGGCCCTTGGCTTGAGAAAGCCAAATCCATCGATCCGCTCAAAACCGCAGACGAAGCCGATGCGCGGGAACTGGCGCGGCTGTTCACCGACTATCTGAGAGCCTGCAAGAAAGATGAGCGCGCGCTCTCGACGCTTCCTCCCGGGCGTTTCCTGATGCCTGGAGATCTCGACGGCTCTCCGGCGCTGACCTTTGCACCGCTGCCCAACCTGCCAGACACGACCGCCCCCAAGGGCTCGCTGATGGCGATGATGGAACGGCGGTTTGAAAGCTACAAGTCGGTGGTGGTCAAACCATTCTTCCGCGAGCATGTTGCCCGGCTCGACCGCCAGATCGTGCTCATTGATGCCATGCAGGCGATGAATGCCGGACGCGAGGCTATCGTCGATCTCGAACGCGCGCTCTCCGATGTTCTGTCCTGTTTCAGGCCCGGCGGCGGCAACTTGCTGACAAGCCTCGTTTCACGCCGCATCGACAAGGTGCTGATAGCCGCCACCAAGGCCGATCACCTGCACCATGAAAGCCATGACCGGCTGGAAGCCATCGCCCGCCGCATCGTCGAGCGTGCCTCGGCCAATATCGGAAGCTCCGGCGCCGACATCGAAGTTCTGGCGCTGGCTGCGGTCCGGGCAACCCGTGAAGCCACCGTCCGTCAGGACGGCGAAGAGCTTCCAGTGATCGTCGGGACCCCGCTCGAGGGCGAGCGAATTGCCGGTGAGCTGTTCGACGGAAATCGCAAAACAGCTATATTTCCCGGTGACTTGCCGAGAAGTCCGGATTCTTTCTTCAAAGCGGTTGATTCGTCGTCTCAGCCCCTGCTGCCGGAAATCAACATCGTCCGTTTTCGCCCGCCCCTGATCGAAGAGAGCGAAGCCGGCATCAAGCTCTCGCTGCCTCATATTCGCCTCGACCGGGCAATGGATTACCTGCTGGGAGACCGTCTGGCATGACAGATAACGACCCATCTTCCCCACCCCGCAAACCACGGTCCTTCAGCTTCGAGGAATCGTCCGTCAAAGAACCCACCGCACAGCCGGACCGTCAGACCAGGACCTCGGAAAAGCCCCGCAAGCCGACCGCTATACCGGTGACCGCTTCGATCACCATGGAACAGGAAGACCCTTTCGCATCCGCACCGGCTGCGCTTGAGGCACTGACCCCACAGCCGGCCACACCACGCCGCCGCCGCTTGACTGCCGGCAAGGTGCTGATGACGAGCCTCGGCTTTCTTTTAGCCCTGGCGCTTGGCATATGGACCGACAGCCTGATCCGCAGCCTGTTCGAGCGCGTCCCCTGGCTTGGCTGGGTCGCCAGCGCCGTAGCCGCTGTTGCGGCTCTGGCACTGCTTACGCTGGTCATCAAGGAAATTCTCGGCATCCGCCGCCTGGCAAGAGTTGCTCATCTGCGCATGGGCATCGCGGCGATTGCCAAGTCAGCGACCGCCAAGGAGGCCCGTGCCCTCACGGCCGAGGTGGCCGCGTTGCTCACAGCCAATCCGCTGACCGCACGTGGTCGCAAGAGCCTCAAGACGCTCGACGACGAAATCATCGACGGGCCGCACTATCTTGCATTTGCCGAGCGCGAACTGATGTCCCCGCTTGATCGGCAGGCACGGCTGCTCACCGTCAACGCAGCCAAACGGGTCTCGGTCGTCACCGCCGTCAGCCCCCGCGCCTTTGTCGATCTCGCCTATGTCGGGTTCGAATCGGTACGGCTGATCCGTGCTCTGGCCGAACTTTACGGCGGACGTCCCGGCACCATCGGCATGATCCGCCTGTTTCGCGATGTAATTGCCCATCTGGCGGTCACCGGCGCCATTGCAGCCGGCGACAGCCTGATCCAGCAGGTGGTGGGCCACGGGGTTGCAGCCAAACTTTCCGCACGGCTTGGCGAAGGCGTCATCAACGGTCTGATGACCGCCCGAATCGGTATCTCCGCCATGGATCTGTGCCGCCCTATGCCGTTTTCCGCGCTCAAGCGTCCCGGCATTGGTGATTTCATGTCGGATATTACCAAATTTGCCGGCGACACCGAGAAAAACGAAGCAAACAGCTAGAGCACTATGATTTTTTATGAAACTGTGAATATATCGGGCGCGATTACCATCCATTAACCATTCTGCGTCAGGGTCAGGCTTCCTTTCCAGCCGCAACAGGTGTGACCATGTTCTCGAAGTTTCGCCTCATTCCGCTGTGTCTTGCAGCCCTCGCCCTGTCATCCGCGTCCCCCTCCCAGGCGCGTGACAAGGACACCGTGTTCTTTGAATCGGTGGCCGGCGATTGGAAAGGTCCAGGCGAAATCGTTGCCGGAAAGTACAAGGGCACAAAATTCGTCTGCAACCTCTCCGGCGATGCCGTTCAGGGCAAGGCTGCCGGTATCTCGCTCGACGGCCATTGCCGCGTCGGCGTCTTCAACCAGAAAATGTCGGCTCTGATCACCCGCAAGGGCTCAACCTACACCGGCCGCTTTCTCGACGGTTCCGCCGGCGACGGTCTCGACATCGTGTCGGGAAAGGTTACCCGTGACCGCGCGATCATGGGCATAAACCGAAAGACCCTCGATGGTGCGATGATCGCTCGTCTGCACGACGAGGAAACGATGAACGTCACCATTTCCGTCAAGGTCGGCAAGGAAATGGTTCCGGTGATTGGCATGACCCTCAAACGCGGCGCACGCAAGGTCGCTTCCGGCGTTCTGCACTGAGTTCGATACGGCACTTTATCTCTTCGAAATCAGTCTTCGTCCTGCCACCAGTCGCCTGAGCGGCTGAGCGCTTCGATGCCTTCCGAATCCACTTCACTCGACCAATCCGCAATGCTTTGCAGATTGACCACCGCCTGTGGTGCGATATCGGCCAGCGGCACCATCACGAAGGCCCGCTCTGTCATCCGCGGATGTGGCACGGTCAGATCGGCATGATCGGACAGGAAATCACCGTGCAAGAGCACGTCCAGATCGATGGTCCGCGGCCCCCAGCGGTCGGTCCGCACCCGGTCTAGCTGCAACTCGATGTCGAGGCACACCTTGAGCAATTCATGTGGGTCGAGTGTCGTTTCCACCAGCGCGCAGGCATTGTGAAACCATTCCTGATCGGTCTTGCCCCATGGCGGTGTCCGGTAGAGCGGCGAGACTGTGCGGATCTTGATATCCTCCCGCCCGTCAAGCAGCTTCAGAGCCCTCGCCATGGTTCTGCGCGGATTGCCGATATTGCCGCCCAGCCCGATCGCCGCGATATCGGTCTTGCGATCAGGCACGATGCTCGACCATCACTTCGACATGATCAAGAACACCCGGCACGGCTGCGCTCGGCTTGCGCACGGTGATGCGGGCCAACCTGATTTGCGAAAACCGTGTGGTCAGCGCCTTGGCGATGTCCATGGCCAGAGCCTCGATCAGGTGTCGCCTTTTGCCGGTGACAATTTGCTCGATCACCTGAAACGCTATCCCGTAATGCACGGTCCCCTCGATGTCGTCGGCCAGAAGCGCATTGCCCGAATCGACTTCCAGCTCAGCGTCGACAAAGAAGCGCTGCCCCAGAAACTCCTCCTCGTCATGGACGCCATGGCGGGCGAAGAATGCGCAATTGGCAAGGCGGATTGTGTAGCTGTCAGCCATGACCGGGCTCCTTTTCGCGGCTGCTTTGAACCATCGCGTCCGCCACCGCAAGCCCGTCCTTGTTGAAAGCCACATTATGGACCCTGAACATGGCGGCACCCGCCAGTCTCAGCACCACACTGGTGGCAGCCGTTCCAACGTCACGCTCAGAGGCCTCACGACCTGTCAGGCCGCCGATAAAACGCTTTCGCGAGGTGCCGGCCAGCAGCGGCAGACCCAGAATGTGCAACTCCGCAAACCGCGCCATCAGTTGCAGATTGTCGCTGGCGTCCTTGGCAAATCCGAAGCCCGGATCAAGCAAGATCTGGTCGTCACCAATCCCGGACTTGCGGGCATGTTCGAGCGAAGCGGCAAACCAGTGGAACTGATCTTCGACCAGGTCCGGCAGTCGTTCGCGTTCACGCCCCGTATGCATGATCGCAACCGCGGCGCCTGCATCCGCGACAATCTTCGCCATCTCCGGTTCGCGTTGCAGCCCCCAGACGTCGTTGATCAGATGCGCCCCTGCCGCAAGCGCGATTCGCGCCGTCTCCGCCCGCCAGGTGTCCACCGAGATCAACACGTCCTCACGTCCGCCCAGAGCCTCGATCACCGGCATGATCCGCCGCTGCTCCTCGAGCGCACTGACAGACGCGGCGTCGGGTCGTGTCGACTCGCCGCCAATATCGATGATGTCGGCCCCCTCACCGATCATCGCAAGCGCCGCATCTACCGCTTGGCTCGCATCGCTATGCAGACCGCCATCGGAAAAGGAATCCGGTGTCAGGTTGAGAATGCCCATCAATCGCGCCTTTGGCCCCAGCACGATTGATCTGCCACGGCCCAGCCGCAAGGTTTTTAGATGAAACACGCTGTCGGGCGGCGATTGCATGGCGTTGTTATCCCGTTACCTGTGGCAAAATGGCTTCGGGTTCCTGTTGCATGAGCTTGCTGCTTGGCGCAAGTTCCGCTGCAGTGTTTCTGACCGGGAGTTTTATATGCGCCAACCACGCTTCGCCATATTGGCCCTGACGTTGCTGTGCGCATCAGTGGCCACCAGCGCCTCGGCGCCGATCATCACCAAGACCTATTCCTATTTCGACATCCGAGGCGTCACCGGCTCCGATCTCGAGCGCGAACTGTCAAAAAACGGACCACTGCTGGACAAAACAGGCATACGGCATCCCGGAGCCACCAAGATCAAGCTGGGAGGCTCGGTCGATTACAGAAGCTCCAGCGGCCGATGCAGGGTGCTCGACGCAAAAGTTACGCTTGAAACCCATTTGACGCTACCGCGCTGGAAAGATCGCGACCGTGCGGAGCCCGAAACCGTCATGATCTGGGACACGCTGTCTTCCGACATCAAGCGCCATGAAGAACGTCACGCCGAGATTGCCCGCCAACACGCCCGTAAACTGGAAAAGGCACTCGAGTCACTGCGCCCCGAGCGAACCTGCCAACAGATGGAAGTGCGCGTCGAAGCAGTCAGCAAGACCATCATCGATGCCCACGCCGCTGACCAGCAAAGATTTGACAGGACCGAGGCCGCAAGCTTTGAACGACGGATGCTTCGCATGCTCCGTTTCAAGGTGAAGAAACACAACAACCGCAGCTAAGGCATATCGCGTCCAAATGTATTCATTTCAACGATAAAGTATATCTATAATTTCAAAGGCTTACAGCGCTCTCTGCACATCCGATCGGATGCCACGCGCTTTATCTGCATCTCGCGTGTAAGTTACAACATGTAAAGGCGAACCGGCACACATATCTACAAAGTGATGCAGCGTTCCGTGTCCATCCAGTGAAAAGCGCGAGAGTGACACACAGAGAACACGCCTGATATCCATCATCTGGCGCCGCTCAATCAACTTCGAACATCAAGAGCAATTCCACTATTTGGACCAGCAACCCTTGAACTAAACTCGCCAATTTGCAGTGACCCCAAGTTAACACCGGCCACTACTGGCAATTTTCGCACAAGGTACTTTGTATAAAGTCGAGCTTAAGGAAAAGTTTTGAGAAATTGATTCGGCTTCCCCGGCGCAAGGATGCCGCTCGGCGATCCTCCCTCGTCAGGCTCGACACCTAGGCGCCTGTTTGCCCCGCTTTCCTTCAGCAGGAAAGCGGGGCGCTTTTTTACGGTAACTTGTTAAATACTTGATATTTGCTGCTATTGAACACCCAGCTTCTTCTGGAGACTGGTTGAAGACGTAGTGTACTGGAACACCAGTTTCTGGTCCGGATGCGCGATGCGCTTGATGGCCTGCGTCATCAGCGCAGCCTCATGAAAGCCGGACAGGATCAGCTTCAGCTTGCCCGGGTACCAGTTGATGTCACCGATGGCAAAGACGCCCGGTATGCTGGTCTGGAACTTCTCGGTGTCGACATTGATCAGGTTTTCATGCTGATTGAGGCCCCAGTTAGCGATCGGGCCAAGTTTCATGGTCAGACCGAAGAATGGCAACAGCCGATTGCAGGCAATCTCGGTTTCGCCGTCCGGCCCCTTGATGGTTGCCGCTTCCAGTTGCCCGTCATCGCCTTTCAACCCGGTCACCTGACCGACTTCAAACCTGATCTTGCCCTCTTCACGCATCGCAAACATCTTGTTGACGCTGTCGGGCGCGGCACGGAATTCAGGACGGCGGTGCACCAGGGTCACCGATTTGGCCACCGGCTGAAGATTGAGTGTCCAATCCAACGCGGAATCACCACCACCCACGATCAACAGATCCTTGTCGCGGAATTCTTCCATGCGCCGTACGGAATAAAACACGCTGGAGCCTTCATAGGCTTCGATACCGGGTACCGGCGGCCGCTTCGGCTGGAACGATCCACCGCCTGCAGCAACAACCACGGCATGGGCATGAAACAGCTCACCTTCGTCGGTTTCGACTTCAAAACGGCCATTGTCCAGTTTGCGAAAGCCGTTCACCATCCGGTTGAAATGGAAATCCGGCGAGAATGGAGAAATCTGTTCCATCAGCCGGTCCGTCAGTGCCTGCCCCGAAATCTCCGGCCAGGCCGGAATGTCGTAAATCGGCTTTTCCGGGTAGAGCTCCGCGCACTGGCCGCCAGGCCGATCCAGAATGTCGATGAGATGGCATTTCAGATCGTAAAGGCCAAGTTCGAACACGGCAAACAGGCCAACCGGCCCGGCACCAATAATCACAACATCGGTTTCAATCGGCGTAGTCATATCAATTATCCGGAATCAAAGAGAAAAATCAGGCCTGGCGCTCGGGCACATGCACAACCAGACCGTCAAGGTCATCGCGGACCTTAATCTGGCAGGACAGTCGAGACGTCGGACGCACATCGAATGCAAAATCGAGCATGTCCTCTTCCATCGCCTCAGGCGAACCGACGGCTTCGGCCCATTTTTCATCGACATAAACGTGGCAGGTCGCGCAGGCACAGGCGCCGCCACACTCGGCTTCAATGCCCGGAACGGAATTGCGGATAGCGTTTTCCATGACGGTTGAACCGTTTTCGGCATCAACGTCAAAACGCGTGCCGTCAAAGGCGACGAGGGAGATTTTGGTCATTACGGCCTCTGGTACAGTCTCAGGGATAAGAGGCTTTCATACACGCTGGACTGTGTGAGGCAAGAATGAAAACCACCCTGCGACAGCGATTCGCGGCATGGTTTTCCAAATTGACTGTTTACTGGCGAAATTGACGCAAATTTCTATCGCATCAGCCCGACAATAAACGTATCGGCCTCAACCACCGCTTTGGTGAACGCCGCAACCGCTGCAGAATTGCCAGGTTCGTTTTCCAGTATTGAGGCACAACGGGCGACATCGGATGCACCAACGCCTTTGGCGGCGCCCGCAATCTTGTGTGCCAGTTCGGAACGCGCGTCTTTCTTCAAGTCACCAATCTGGGTAACGGCCTGTCGGGCCTGACGCGCAAACAATGCCAGTACTTCGGTTTCGAGCGTTTTGTCGCCACCGGTCTGGCGGGCCAGATGGACCAGATCGATTGGTCGTCCGCCGGACGGGCGTGTCTGGTGGCAGATTTCCTGAGCTTCGAACGCGATTCCAAGTGCCGCCATGGCGGATTTCCTTTACTTGAACAATAGTTGGGACAATGATGCGGTAAGCAGTCTCAATATCGGGTAAACACCGGTGCGGTGCGGACGGCAAAACCTGTCGGCATGGTTAACGCCTCGTAAATATGGCGTTTCATTGACGTTTGTGCCTCTTTTCGAGACATCCAAAGGCTAAAAACCAGTGGATGCAGGCGCCATCCCACCGGTTTCATTTGTGAATTAGCGTCTTGTGTGCCACTAAATTGTTAGTTTAAGGGGCCGGAAAGCTGTTTTCCGAGTCCCGTCACACGTTCCGACCGGGCCTTTAGCGCCGCTCCGGAAGTGCGATAATGACAGGGAACATGCGCGAACCCTGTCTGGAGTAATGAGGCTTGAGTGGCATGAGTAAGACACCAGCGGACAAGACGATTGAAGAGCAGACTTTCGAGGCGCTTGAAGATGCGCTGAAAATGGACCTGAGCGACGACGTACTTGGTGGGCTCGACGATATTTCGCTAGACGAACTGGAAGACAAGGTCTCCAGCGCCGCGCTCGAACTCAAGAGCGCAGGCGCCGCCTCCCGGACCGCGGCTCAAACCCAGCGGTCTGCGCCCGGTGAGAATACCGCGCCCAGAACCCCGACACCGCCGTTCACGCCTGCAGGCCCGATGGCGCCTGCCAATGATGACAGCCGCAAGAATACCGCAGGACTGTTGCGCACCCTCGAAAGCCGCTCCAGCCGCGGTGCCATCCGCAATGCAGCGGTTCTCTCTCTTTTATGGACTTTTGGTGCGCTTGGGCTCGCCAACCTGCTCTATGCACCCGCCATATGGCAGATCAGCTCGGTCTCCGACCTGCTGGCGATGCCTGCAGCCATCGGCTTCCTGGTCGCTATCGTGATTCCGATTCTGGTCTTCTTTGCCTTCTCCGTGATGATGGCGCGCGCCAGGGAAATGCGTTCGGCAGCCCGCTCGATGGCTGAAGTTGCCTTGCGCCTTGCCGAACCGGAAAATGTCGCCGGAGACCGCATCCTCACCGTAGGTCAGGCCGTTCGCCGCGAAGTCTCCGCCATGAACGAAGGCATCGAACGCACGATTGCACGCGCGTCAGAGCTCGAAACCCTGGTTCATTCTGAAGTCAACGCTCTGGAGCGCAGCTACACCGACAACGAGATGCGCGTGCGCAGCCTTGTGCAGGAGCTGGGGAGCGAGCGCGATTCGATCGTCAGTCATGCCGAGCGCATCCGTGCCTCCATTTCCGGAGCGCATGAGCAGCTGAAGGAAGAATTGACCACCGCCAGCGAGGAAATCGCCACCCGGATCTCGACATCCGGCGAGGCTTTCGCGCAGCTGATGGAAATCCGCGCTGCCGCATTGCAGGAACGCACCAGCCGCACCAGCCGCGAGCTGGAAACAATGCTGGACGGCCGCACCGAAGCGCTGGTCACAACGCTCAAGACGTCTGGCGGCGAGTTGACCGACGAGTTCGACACAAGGCTGGAAATGCTCAATGTCCAGCTCAACCATCGGGGCAAGGCGCTGCTCTCCGAGTTCGAAACCCGCGCCTCGACACTCGACGCCAACACCGAAAAGCTCAATGCAGCTCTGGGCGAGCGCGCTCGTCAGCTCAACGAAACACTTATCGCCCGGACCCGCGAAATTTCCGACAGCCTGTTTTCTGGCCAGCAGGCGATTTCCGCCGGGCTTGAGCAAACACTCGCAGCACTCAATTCCTCGCTCGACGAAAAGGGCTCGAGCTTCAGCCAGTCGCTCAAGTCGAGCGCCGACGATGCGATCATGGATCTCGATCTTCGTACCGGCTTCTTCGAGGAAAAACTCGAATCCACCGTCGGACGCATCACCTCGGCGTTTGATGAGCGCGTCGGCGAATTCACTTCCGCTTTCGACAGCCGTGCCGGCAATCTCGACACCAAGCTCTCAGAGAGCCTGTCGCAGATTAATGAGACACTTAACGGCGGCACCAGCGCCATGGACGGCATTCTCTCGTCCAGCCTCGAACGCATCAGTGCGACCCTGAGCGACCGCAGCCAGGCGCTTGAGACCAGCTTGAGCTCAGGCGCCGAGCGCATCGAAACCTCCACCGCCGATATTGCCGAACGCATTGAAGCATCCGCTTCAAGCGCTGCCGAGCGGGTTGAGGCCACCGCCACCGGTCTGACCGACCGCATCGACGCGTCTTCCAGTTCCGCTGCACAGCGTCTGGAAACTTCGGCATCGAGCTTTGCCGAGCGGGTGGACGAAACGATTGCGGATCGCACCCAGTCGCTCGAACTGGCGCTTGCAAGCGGTGCCGAACGCATCGAAACCTCCGCATCCACAATCGCCGATCGGATGGACACGACGGTAACCGAACGCACACAGGCTCTTGAAGCAGCCCTTGCAATTGGGGCAGAGCGCTTTGAAACGTCGGCATCCTCCATCGCCGAGCGCATGGACACGACGGTCACGGATCGCACGCAGGCTCTTGAAGCGGCCATGAC
>JBPOEW010000025.1:0-4413 GCA_051251555.1 Hoeflea sp. | reverse complement strand
AACGCATCGACTATGGCGAGGGCAGCGCGGATGCGCCGGGGTTTCCGCCCATGCCGGACTGGTTCGGGGGTAACGCGGATATGCCAAATCTGACCGCGGGGCTGCGCGATATCGGTTTCTCCGACGACGATACCGCCGCGCTGATGGGTGGCAACTGGGCGCGGTTCTTTCGCGATAGCTTTGGCAGGGCCGTATGACCCGCGCGCCGCTGTCCCCTGCCCGGACGGCGGCGCTGTTCCGCCGCGATCCGGCGCAGGTCATGCAGTTGGCGCGCCTTGGTCTTGCCCACCCGACCCGCCTATCATTTCTGCGTATCCTGCTGCGCCGGATGCAGAGCGAAAACTGGCGCTTTGATCGACCCGTATTTGATATTGATGCCAATGGTGTCGGCCGCGCCGTCTACCGCGCCATTGGCCCCGAGCGCACCTATAGTCTGGTTGCCTTTGCCCATGATCTGCCTGCCGATCAACGCTCGGACCGGGTGATTGCCACTGCATGGGACGCGACTTTTGCCTTGCATGACGGAACGCCGGATGCGGCTGACCTAGACCGGTTGGCGGCAAATGTGCCGCTGCAAGAAGCCGGACGCGTGACCCAGATGGAGCTGACCCTAAGCCGGGCTAACCGGTCGGTGCGGCTGTTCGAACATGTGATCGAATGCCTCTCCGAGGGCCGCCAACCTGATGCAGGCGACTTGGCGGCCACGGGGTATTTGATGCGCACCACGGCCGTTTACGGATCAGGGAAATTCGGGGCAGCAACCCATCGCAGCCTGAGGACCCGAGCCGAGACCGCCGCGCCGTTCCAAGCAGAAATGCTCACAGTCTGGCTGATCCGCGCCTTTACCGTTGATCTGGTCAATCACATGGCGCGGAATCGCGGCGGCGCGGCGGCTGTTCCGCTTGCCGATAACCAGAGGCGTGCCCTTGGGGTCGGAAATTCAACAGGTCTGGGCATGGCACCGTTTCTGGTGCGCCACCCGATACTGCTGAACAACTGGATGATGGCGCGCGAAGAAGCCCTTGCCCGTGTAAGGGCCCAACAGGCGGCCGCGCCAGACAAGATCGAACGCTTTCTTCAGGCACTGAATGCGGCACAGGAAAACGCGGCGGTCTGGACCAGCGCGCACCCGCTTCAACAAGACCGTCTGACGGCCCTGCGCGCGGGGCTTGACCAGATCGCGGCATACGTCGTGGTTGGCTGGGATCGACGGGCAGAGCACCCGTGGGACGCGCTGTGGCTGTGGGGCCGAACCCATCTGGAAACAGAGGCGCAAGAGGCGTTGCTCTCGCTCATACTGGAGCCGCACGGCGATCTGATCGACGAGCTGGAGGGAAGTCTCAGCGCGGATGAAACAGCAGCGTCTACAATTAACGGGAGCCAGCAGATTGGCACCTTAAAAACGCTGTTGGTGAAAAACTACGATTGGGCGCATGAGGTCGATTATGCGGATCGCAAGGCCTCTAGCCGGTTTTGGTATGTGTCCGAGGACAAGCTTGAACCGCGATTAGGCGAGCGGTTTGAGGAACCAGGCAGCGACCGCGAGCTCCCCCTTGATATCGGGCGACAAGCGGCGGCACTGCACAAGATACTAAAGGATTTCCCAGATACGGCCCCAATCGCCGGGCTGCTGTTGGCGCATCCGGAACACCGGTCCATGGTGCGCCGGGTGCAGTTGACGGCCACGCGCCCCTTCGCCGAAATTCGCGATAACCTGATTGACGCAAACATGCTGCCGATCGATATGCTGCGCTGCAAACTGGCCTGTTTTGGCGCGTCGCGCTTTGACCCCAGATCGGACCGTTGGGTCCGTATCAGCCTGTTTCAAAACGCGCCCTACCCCGATGATCTGCATGCGGAGTCTGACCTTTGATCAAGGCAGATCAAACGCAGTTGACGATGCCCGAGATCAGTGCGTTGTGTCTGCGCGCAGCACGCGGTGCGGGGTTGGGCTGGGGCATGGCCGAGGAATGCGCCCATGCAGCGACATGGTTAGCTGCTCGTGACCTTGATTGGGCAGACACCGTTTTGTATCAACTCGAAACGCCCGGTGGGCGACAGGTTACCCCCCGCGTGGGCCGATGGGATGCCGATGCCTCCGTTTGCGGGTTGCACGCCGGCGTGGCGCTGTCGGATTTCGCCACCTTGCCAGAGGGGCCGGGGTCGGACGGCGTTTGTTTGGGCCAGGTGAGCGGACCGTTAATGTTGGTGCCATTCGCGGCGCGAGCCTCACAGCTGCTAGGCTCCACGTTAGAGATCACATTGGACGGTTCATCTTGGCTGCGGGTGTCTGGCGATAACGTCCAAACCCACGTCGCCAAAAAATCAAATTTAACGGTGGCTGAGGTGACCGTATTCCCCGCCCTTCCCGATCACCAACCACCTATTCAAACAGCATCACAAAGCGCGATCATCTCGCACCAACACCTGAATCGGCTAGACAGTTTAGCGCTGAAAATGACGGTGCCGTCCTCGGTGCTATCGGCCAAAGGGGCTGGTGCTGACGATGATTAGCCAGCACACTTCACAGCGCGAGATCGGCGATCAAATCGGCCTTTGTGTAATCGGCCTTGAGCTTGCGCGGGCTGTTCCGTCCCCCTTCGACCACGATGAAGCTATCCCCCAATGCATAGGCGAAATCCGCGTTCTGCTCGACCAGCAGGATCGCCATCTCGCCCTTGCTGCGCAGCAATCGCAAGGCGTCGCCGATTTGTTCGATCACATTCGGCTGGATGCCTTCGGTGGGTTCATCCAGCAACAGCACGCGGGGTTTGGTGATCAGCGCGCGTGCGATGGCCAGTTGTTGTTGCTGACCGCCCGACAAATCACCGCCACGGCGCGATTGCATGTCGCGCAGGACGGGGAACAGATCAAACACCTCGTCTGGAATGAAATGCTCGGATTTTGGCAGACAGGCAAATCCGGTTTCTAGATTTTCATGCACAGTCATCATCGGGAACACTTCGCGCCCCTGCGGCACATAGGCGATGCCCGCCTGTGCCGCCTGAAACGCCGTGTTCAGGCGCACGAGTTTACCATCGATTTTGATCGTCCCGCCGGACGCGGCATGCCGCCCGGCAATCGCCTTGAGGGTGCTGGTTTTACCCACACCATTGTTGCCCACCATCGTGGTGATCTGGCCTTGCGGTGCAGTAAATGACACCTCATAGAGGATGCGGCTTTGGCCGTAGTGCAGGTCAAGATTTTCGACTTCAAGCATGCCCGCGCCCCAAATAAACTTCGATCACAGTCGGGTTGGATGTCACGTGATCAAGACTGCCTTCGGCCAGCACCGACCCCTCGTGCAGCACCGTTACCTTGCAGTTCAAGCGGCGCACGAATTCCATGTCATGTTCCACCACAACAACCGCTCGGGTTTGTGCGGCGCGCTTCAGAATGTCGGTGGTTTTCTCGCGTTCCTCGACCGTCATGCCGGCGGCAGGTTCATCTACCAGCAAAAGCCGCGGTTCCTGCGCCAGCAACATGCCGATTTCCAACCATTGTTTTTGCCCGTGGCTCAGCTCCCCCGCGATGCGGGTTAAACTGTCGGACAGGCCGATTTCTTCGGCAATCGCTTCAATTCGCGTTGCATTGCCGGGCGTCTTGCGGTGCAGCAATACCGCCAGCGGACCGCGTGGGTTTTTCAACGCCATGGCTAGGTTCTGCCGCACGGTTTGCGCCTCGAACACTGTGGGTTTTTGAAACTTGCGCCCGATGCCTGCATTGGCGATATCCGCCTCGGACATACCAAGAAGCGAGATGTTGCGTTCGCCCCAGATCACCACGCCCTCGTCCGGTTTGGTCTTGCCCGTGATGATATCCATAAAGGTGGTTTTACCCGCGCCGTTCGGCCCGATGATGGCGCGCAATTCTGGTTCTGCAATCTGGATCGACAGGCTGTTGATCGCCTTGAACCCGTCAAAGGAAACCGACACACCCGATACTTCTAGCAAGGTATTGTTCATGACGGTTTCCTTACCAGATAGTCGAACAGGCCCCCGATCCCCTTGGGAAAGAACAGCGTGACGCAGACAAAGGATACGCCCAGCAAAACCAACCACCAATCGGTCCACAAGATCGTATAGAAGCCCAGATCAATGGCAGGTGCACCGCCGCCGGTGAACCAGCTGGACAGCAGCGACACGAACGCCGCCCCAATGACCGCACCGTACAGCCGCCCGCGCCCGCCAATGGCGACCCAGACCGCCAGATAGATAGATGCGATGGGGGCAAGTTCGGCCGGGTTGATGATGCCCGCCTGCGGATAGTACAGCGCCCCTGCGATGCCTGAGATCACAGCCGTCAGCGTGAAGATGAACAGCTTGTAGCCCTCTACGCGGTAGCCCAAGAAACGCACGCGCGCCTCGTTGTCGCGGATGCCTTGGACGACGCTGCCCATCTTGCCCGACACGA
>JBPOEW010000024.1:0-4537 GCA_051251555.1 Hoeflea sp. | reverse complement strand
TCAAAGCTGACGCTCTGCCCGTCCACCGCCACCTGCGTCGGGATCGTGCCTGCCGTCGGCACCGGGTTGATCACGGTGAAGGTGAGGGTCTGGGGCGAGGAGGTCTCGCCGTCGGCATCGGTGGCCACCACGGTGAGGGTATAGATGCCATTGCCGGCGGGACCGCCTTGGCTTGCATCCAGCGCCGGCGTGCCGGTGATCACCCCGTTCACCAGGCTCAGGCCCGCAGGCAATGTGCCGCTGGTGAGGGAGAGGGTCAGCCCTGCGCCGGGATCGGTAAAGCCGGGGTTGAGATCGAAGGGCGCAATGGCCACCCCGTCGGTATAGGTCTGGTCCGGCAGATCCGCCGCGATCACCGGGGCTTCGTTCTCGATGCCGATGATAAAGGAGGTGCTGGCGCTTGCGCCTTGCTGGTCCGTTGCGGTTACGGTGACGCTGAAGGTGCCGTTCTGGTTCGGCGCGGTGGCGAGGTCTCCGGTGATCAGCCCGCTGTCGGGATCAAAGTCGAGCCCCGCAGGCAGGCCGGTCACATCAAAGGTGAGCGTGTCGAGATCGGCGTCATCCACAAGGGCCCCGTCCGCATCCGAAAACACGGCACCGGCGTTGATGCTGATGCCGCTCTGGCCTTCGCTGAAGTCCTGATCTGCAATGCCGCCCGCTGCCACCACCGGTGCGGGGTTGGTGACGGTGAGGGTAAAGCTGTTGTTGATGGTGGCCCCTTGGGCATCCGTCGCGGTGACGGTGATGACATAGGGGCTGCCGTCCGAGGCCAGATGATCAAGCGTGCCGGTAAGCTGGCCGGTGGCGGACAGGCTCAGACCTGCGGGCAGGGGCGAGGTGGTGGAGAAGGACAACAGATCGGTATCGGGGGCGGTATCGGCAAAGCTGGCGGCGATGTCATAGGCTACAGTGTCGCCATCGCGCGCGGCCTGATCCGGCAGATCCGAGGTCTGGGGCGCGGGGTTGGTGACGCTCCAGGTAAAGCTGCGCACCACCGTGCCGCCCTCATTGTCGGTCGCAGTGACGCTGACGGTATAGGGCGCATTGGTGGAGGCGGCATTGGAGAAGGTGCCGGTGATCACACCATTGGCATCAATGGCAAAGCCCGCGGGCAGGCCGCTGACGGCATAGGCCAGCACGTCTTCATCCGCAAAGCCCCCCGCCGTTGCCGCATCAAAGCTGACGCTCTGCCCGTCCACCGCCACCTGCGTCGGGATCGTGCCTGCCGTCGGCACCGGGTTGATCACGGTCCAGACGAAACTGTATTCTCCCACGCCGCCATCCGCATCGGTGGCTGTGATGGTGATCGGATAGGGGCTGTTTTGAGACGCACTTGGCGCGATTGTGCCGCTGATCAAGCCGTTCGCGTCAATCGACAGGCCAAGAGAGGCAAGCCCAGTCGCAGAAAAGGTGACGGTATCGCCATCGACGTCCGCGAAGTTGGCCGAGACATCAAGGGAAATGACATCGACATCAAGGCTATCTTGGTCGGGGATGAGGGTTTCGATGACGGGGGGCGGGTTGCTAATAGTGATTTGGACGAGTTCGGAGGTCGCGCCCCCTTCGCCATCGTCTGCCGTGATGGTCAAAAGGTAAATGCCGCCGTTCGTCTGACTGGCAGAAGGTGCCACGTCGATCTCTATCACCGGTGATCCGCTGGCAGAGGAAAGGGTCACAGTGCCGATGGCCGGATCATCAACCAATACAGAAAAGGTCAACCCGTCCATGTCGGGGTCCGAAAAGACGTCCGTTAACGGGAAGCTTAAAAGATCGCCGTCATATGCTTCCTGATCGGCGATTGGTGCGTCGATTACCGGAATGAGATTTACAACGTTCCAGGTAAAGTTTGCTTCGGTATCGCGGCCTTGGGCATCTGTGGCGACCACGGTAATAGCGTATGAACCATCAACTCCGCCTGTCGAGGCAGACGTGTCCAGCGTGCCGGAAATGATATCAGTTGCCGGGTCGTAGGTCAGGCCGGCCGGCAGGCCTGTTACAGTGAAGGTCAATGCATCATCATCTTGGATGAAGTCGTTCAGATCAACGCCAGCCGCCACATCGATGACATCGCCGTCAAAGTTGTTCTGGTTTGGGATTTGTGTCACGAGGCTTGGTTCGGGGTTGTTGATCGTAAAAGAGATGGACGAGGTGGTTGATCTGCCCTGTTCATCCGTTGCACGGAAGGTAGCCGTATAGGTTTCCAGCGTAGAAGCCGCATTCGAGATCGCACCGGACAGAACACCCGCCGCCGCATCAAACACCAGGTTTTCGGGCAGGGTACCGGACTCCAGCGCATAGGTCAGGCTGTCGAGATCAGGGTCGGAAAACAATGCGGCGATATCAATCGGGACGATCACTTCACTGTCGTTATATTCAAAGTCGCCACCGGGGGTGGAGACAGGTGCGGGGTTGGTCACGGCGATCAGAAAGGATGTCGAAATCGAGCTACCATCGGCGCTGGTTGCTGTGACGGTCGCGGTAAAGGGGCTGTCGTTAGAGGCAAGGTGATCGATACCGCCCGTTATGGATGTAATTTCGCCCGTGTTTGCGTTGATTTGCAAGCCAAGGGGCGCGCCGTTCAGGGCATAAGTTGCAACAACATCGTCTACGTCGCTAAAGGCAAATGCGGTTTGTAGAGATACACCTGTCTCGCCGTCGACTAGCGTTTGATCGGGCAAGCCGGTGCCAGACAGCGCAATTGGATCATCAACAGGTGTTACATCGAAGGTAATCGTATTCGCGGCTGTATCGCTTAACTGGCCGTCGCTGACCAGAAAGTCGACAGTTGCATAGGCGGTGCCGGTGCCGTCGGTTTCAGGCTGATAGGTTAACGCGCCGCCATTTAACTGCGTTAAAGTGACCCGTGCAGGGAAGCCGACAAGTGGTACGCCGTTCAGCGATAAGGTGCCAACAGATGGCGCTTGAAAATCGATATACTGCAAGCTATCGCCGTCGTCGCCATCGCTAAAGACGAAGTCCGAGGTAACGAGCGTGTAAATGCTGTCCTCAGCAATTGTGATGGTTTTGTCGGCTGAATCCGGTGCGTCAGGTTGCGCGGTGACGGTAACCGCAACCGTGCTGGATACAGAATTACCATTGCCGTCGCTGATCGTGTAATTGATAGTGGCTGGCCCCGAAAAGTTGGCATTGGGCACAAAGGTCAATGTGCCGTCGATCTCGATCGATACTGCGCCTTGGTCCGAGGTGGCAGACGCGATGGTCAAGGTATCACCATCCACGTCATTGTCATTGGCAAGCACGTTGATGTTCACCGAGACATCTTCGGGGGTTGTCGCACTGTCGGGCAGGGCGGTCGGGGCGTCTTGGACATTGTTTACGGTGACGATGACGGTTGCCGTGTCGGTGCGGTCCAATGCATCGACGATGGTATATGTGAAGCTGTCGGTGGTTCCGGTGAAAAAGTTCTCGTCGGGGGTGTAGGTGACGGTGCCG
Organism: Hoeflea sp.; assembly: GCA_051251555.1. Lineage (GTDB taxonomy): Bacteria > Pseudomonadota > Alphaproteobacteria > Rhizobiales > Rhizobiaceae > Hoeflea. Next base: position 1,084 of record JBPOEW010000024.1, on the reverse strand, counting down.
TTTGCATTGATCACCACCGCGCCATTTGCGGGCTGCGTGACGGATTGCACAATGGGTACGGGCGCATCTGTGGGTTGATCATTGTCCAAAACAGCAATGGTCACCGGTGTTTCTTCGTTTGTGCTAACGGCATCGTCGTTCGCATCGGGCGGGGAAACCGGCGCTGGTGCAATGGTAAGTACGACGGTTGCAGTAGATACGCCGCCATTGCCGTCACTTACCGAATAGGTGAACTGATCTGTCGGAGAGCCGTCGCCACTATTGACATAAATGAACGAGCCGTCACCGTTCAGGGTAAGAATACCATGCGACGGGCCGCTGACCGGAAGGGTCTGCACAGTTAGGGTATCATTTTCAACATCGCTGTCATTTGATAAGACGCCCGGCAGAGTTGTGACAAGCGTCTGCCCGTTTATCAAGATATACTGGTCATCCACCGCATCGGGTGCGTCGTTTACCGGTAAAACATTCACCGTCAGTGTATCGCTGGAAGACCCTGAAACGGTTTGCCCCGCGCCCGTGTCCTGATAATTGACGACAACCGTTAAATCGAACTGGCCGCTGACGTTTTCACCAGCGAAATATGTAAGAGCAGAGGTGTCCCAAGATGAAACATCAACCGATTGCGCGCCTGAGGTCGCGGTAAATGTGTTTGTTCCATCGGTAATGGTATGACCCACTGTTACCCCCGACAGCAGGGTGGAAGTTATCGTTTCAGAGCCGTCGTCATCAACGAAGGTAGGCGTAACAGCAGCAGACAAAGAGATCTGCGTGTCTTCGTCGCCCGTTGCGTCGGTGGTGTCAAAACTGATGGGGTCTAGCACAGGGCGCTGGATGATCAGTGTGTCGTCGGACTCGGGGCCAACCGAAACATTCAACGTCAGCGGCAGGTTGCCCGAAAAATGTTCAGGCGGTGTGAAGGTTAACCCGTTTGCCGCAGCTTCGGCGATGTCGATCTCCCAATCACCGGTAACGGGATTAAGTTCGCCGATATTAAAAGAGCCGCCTTCAGGCAGGCCGGTCAGCTTGATCGGTTCCGAGCCTAACCATTGCACGTTGGCAAAGGCGTTATAATCCCGAAAAC
>JBPOEW010000023.1:0-4742 GCA_051251555.1 Hoeflea sp. | reverse complement strand
GGCGACCCACGAAATAGACAGCGGGGTTTGAAAACTCATCGCACCGATTTCCTCGGCATCGGCCCAGACGGATCGGCCGTTTTTGTACAATGCGCTTTCGCGGTAGGCAGGCAGCCCTTCGATCAGCGCGCGCCCAGCCTCGTCAGACAACCACAGGGCGACGTCTTTCTCAAAAAGATCAAGGCGTTCAAGGCTGACCGAGAAATTACCGGACTCGGCTGCAAGGCCATCGTATTCGGCCGGTATTTTCATCCCAAGGGCGGCCATCAACCGGTTCGAACCGTCGCCTGAACTATACCCGATCAGCTCGGTCCCGGAAACATATGCAACAGCGACCTCGGTGCCGGACAGCGCGGGATAAGCCGCGGCCAGATCGGCCAGTTCCTGTTCAACCTTGGCGGTTACGGCATCCCCCTGATCAGGGCGGCCCGTGGCCTGCGCGATCAGTTGCATTTCCGCCTGCCAGGGGGCGGTCCATGCCTCGTATCCCACTGGCGGGCCAACCACGGGCGCGATCTGTGACAGCCGTTCATAGGTCTGCTGGTCAAGCGGCGCAAAGGTCGCGACGATCAGATCGGGTTTTTGCTGCCAGACCCACTCCAGATCAATCTCGAACCCGCGCTGGACATCCGGCTTTGCGCCCAATGCCGCACGTGCGTCTTCTGCCCAGCTCCACGTGGCATAGGGGCGCGCGCCGAACCATTCGTGCACACCCACGGGTGCAATGCCGAGCGCATATAGAAAGTCCTGCTCGTGATAGCCGACCGACACAATGCGTTGCGGCGTGTCTTGGATGCGGGTTTCGCCAAAACCGTGCGTGATGACTATTGGCTCGGCACTTAGCCTGACAGGCATAAGAACGAATGAAACACAGCATATAAGGGCGGCAAGACGCATCAGACTCTCCAACAGGTCGGGCCTGGCGTCTGGCTTGGCGGTTTTGGCAGTGCTCTCGCAATCGCTGCCGCGTGTCAAGATGGCCGTGCGACCTCTTGCAGCGCCTTGCGAATGTGAATACCCGTTAAGGGCAAGCGTCATGCCAGCCGAAACCAACGGGAATGTCATGTCACGCGCTTCTTTCGCCATTAGCCTTGTTTTGCTGTGTTTGGTTTTATGCCTTAGCGCAGCCCTGTCTTTGCGGTTCGGCGCAGCGCCCGTTACACTGGACGCGTTGTTCAACGACACAATTGGCCTGTTGGAAAGCCGCGCGTTTAGAACGGTTTGCGCAATATGTGTCGGGGCGGCCTTGGCAATTTCAGGTTTGATGTTACAGGCGTTGACGGGCAATCCGCTGGCCGATCCGGGGATCACGGGGATCAATGCAGGGGCCGCATTGGCAGCCATCGCCTTGGCCTATTTCACGCCCTTCAGCAGCGGCATGGCTATTCTATTGGCGGCAAGCGTCGGCGCAGGTCTGGCGGGATACACCTTGTGGCATCTGGCAGGAACTGACCCCGTGGCAGGGGTCGGCGGCATTGCCTTGCGCTTGCCCCTTGCCGGTCTTGCCATTGAAACCTTGTGCCTCGCGCTCGCCGCGACCCTTATCTTGGCCGATGCGGAAATGCAGGCGCGATATTTGCGCTGGATTTCCGGCGCTATTCCCGCAGTTGCCCGTACTGAGATTGCCCCGTTGGCGGTGATCTCTGTTTTGTTGGTCGCAGGGTATTTCACCTGTGAACGGCTTGAGCTGCTGAGCCTTGGGGCAGAGCAAAGCGATAGCTTGGGGCGCAACCCCAACCGCACCGTCGCGCTGGTGTTGGCCTGCGTTACCATGCTCAGCGGCGCAAGCGTCGCGATTGCCGGGCCACTTGCATTTCTGGGTCTGCTCGTTCCCTTTGTCGCCCGCAGCTTGGCGGCGGGGTCGTTGCGGCGCGCCTATCTTCTTGCGTTACCGCTTGGCGGTTGCGCCCTCGTCTTAGCCGACACAATCGGCCGCGTGATCGCCCGCCCCGGAGAGGTCCATGCCGGTATTATCGCTGCTCTTTTAGGGGGGCCTGCGCTGATTATGGTGTTGCGCCGCGTCCTGCGCCCGACACGGTGGCGCGCGGAATGAAACCTGTGATTACCCTGATGCTCGCGCTGGTTTGCTTGGTCCTTCTTGCCCTATCGGGCGGGCGCGACTGGCTGTCGCCAGCCGAGGTCTGGCGCGGGCTTTGGGACGCGGATGATTTCGTAATCCAAGTGCTGCGTCTGCCGCGCACTGCACTGGCCGTCGCCGCCGGTCTGGCGCTTGGCCTTGCAGGGGCCTTGATGCAGGGGCTGACCCGCAATCCCTTGGCCACACCTGATGTGATCGGTCTGGTGCAAGGGGCCAGCCTTGGCCACATCGTGGCGCTCGGGCTTGGCGCATCTGTCTTTCTGGGTGAAACCGTGGGCACGGCCCTAGCCCTGTTTGCCGTGATCACCTTGGCCCGACAGCAGGGACCAATCGCATTTGTTCTTTATGGCATTGGCGTCGGCGCGACGGCGTCGGCCGCGACGACCGTGATCCTCTTGCGCGCACCTGATGCGACGATCAGCCAGATGATGTTGTGGCTGTCCGGCTCGCTTGCCCGTGCAGATTTAGCGACCGCTGGCATCCTGCTTGGCGGCGTTGGCTGTGCCATGGTGGTCGTGCTGTGGCGCGGGCGCGATCTGCGCACGCTTTGGCTGGGTGACGACATAATGACGGGGCTTGGCGTCAACTTGAACGTATTGCGTTTCACCGTGCTTGGGCTGGTCACCCTGCTGACGGCTGGGGCCACGTTGGCGGTTGGGCCGATCGGGTTTCTTGCCTTTACCGCCGCCCCCCTTGCCCGCGCGGTCACGGGGGCCGAACCGCCCGCCCTTTTCCCCGCGGCCCTTATGGGGGCCTGCCTGCTAACAGCTGCCGATCTGGTCGCCCGATTGACCGCGCCGCTTGTCACATTACCAACCGGGCTGATCATGACCCTGATCGGTGCGCCCTATCTTATCTTTTTCCTATGGTCAGAGAAGCGAAAGACCGCGTGATGAAACAGCCCCTTTTTGACATTCACGACTTGACGGTAAGCTTAGGCGCACAAACGATTTACTCGCAGTTCAGCGCGCGCCTGCCTGATGTGGGGATCACCGGTATCATCGGCCCAAACGGCTGCGGAAAATCTACGCTGCTGCGTTGCCTTGGTGGTCTGAAAACGCTCGACAATGGCAGCGTCAAATTGCGGGGGGCGGATATTGCTCAGATGCCCTCAATCACGCGGGCACGTCAAATCGCGTTCTTGCCGCAAGAACCGCCAATGCTGGCCGATATGACCGTCGAGGGATTGGTCGCCAAGGGCCGCACGCCGTGGCGAAAGGCCTTTCTGCCGCCGTCGCGGGCCGACCGTGACGCCGTTACGCAAGCACTTGAGGCCACACAGCTCAGCGAGCTACGCCGTCGCCCGCTGACTGCCCTTTCTGGGGGGCAGCGACAGCGGGCTTGGATTGCCATGGCGCTGGCCCAGCAAACCGACGTCATCTTGCTGGATGAACCGACGTCCTACCTCGATCTGCCGCACCAAATCCGGTTGATGCAGCTGCTTCGGCAACTTGTGGATCAACAGGGGCAGTCCCGCCGCGTGGTGGTTGTGCTGCACGATCTGACCATTGCCGCGCGGTTCTGTGATACACTTGTCGGCCTGTCCGAGGGCAAGTTGGTCTGCGCCGGAGCCCCCGCCGAAGCCTTAACCCCTCAAACTGTCATGCAGCTTTATGGTCTGCGCGCGCAGGTGCGGCCCGATCCGATATTCGCACGCCCGGTTGTGTATCCGGAGGAATAATGGGCAGCGATATATTCGCAGCCCTTTTCGCCTATTCAGGCTTGGTATGCTCAATCAGGAAACGCGTAATGCCCGGTACAAGTGCCTCATGAAGCGGTAAACTTGGATCTGTATATGTGGCAACGGGGTTTCCAGCGACCGCCGCCTTCAGCATATGTGTTCCACCAGCAAGGTCTATGTACTGCGCCTGCGGCAGCGCGCCTTGAAGCAGACCCGCGTCACGGGCGTTTACCTGAATATCTTCATCCCCTTGGATGATCAGCGCAGGCCCTTGCCAATCTTTGGCTATCATCGCGGGATCATAAGAAAATCCATCGACCATGAAACGTTGAATGCCTTCCGAAAAGAGCGGTCGCAAAATCGGCGTCAGCGCGGCGGGGTCTCGGGTCTGGCCAGCCTCAAGGTCTTCGACGATCTCTCTAAGCTCAGGCATCAGCGGGGCGTTGGCGGGATTGGCCTCAAACTGTTCAATCAGCAGCTGTCCCATGGGCCGCCCGGGCGTTGCCATCAGGATCAGACCACACAGGTTCTCGGGTTGGCCTTCCGCCGCGACCAGCGCCACCAACCCGCCCTCGGAATGCCCAGCGATCCAGACACAAGGGGCAAGGGCGGACGCGTGATCCACCCAATCGCGGGTATCTTGGGCATAGGCGGCGATGGTGACATTATTCGGGTCTGCGATGGCCTTGGCGCTGCCGTAAAATCCCCTTTTGTCGATGCGCAGCGATGCGACCCCTTGTTCGGCCAACGCCTCGGCCAACTGTTTGTAGGCATCCGTCTTGATCCCCATTACCGACGCGTTTCCGTCCCTGTCTGTCGGCCCTGATCCGGGGATAATAACCACCGCATGATCGGCACCCTCGACGGCGATCTGCTCCGCCTCTAGTGGCCCCTGAGGTCCGGGAATTTGCACAGGTTCGGCCACCGCCAATGCGGGGAAAAGCAGCGGGACAAGACAGGTCA
>JBPOEW010000003.1:0-452872 GCA_051251555.1 Hoeflea sp. | reverse complement strand
GAAGAGGCTGCCCGGCTTGCTGCCGAGGAGCAAAAGCGTCTGGCTGAAGAACAGGCGCAGCGTGAGTTGGAAGAAAAAGCCGCCGCCCAGCGCGCAGCCGAAGAGGCTGCCCGGCTTGCTGCCGAGGAGGCTGCCCGGCTTGCCGCCGAGGAGCAAAAACGTCTGGCCGAAGAGCAGGCGCAGCGTGAGCGGGAAGAAAAAGCTGCCGCCCAGCGCGCGGCTGAAGAGGCTGCCCGGCTTGCCGCCGAGGAACAAAAACGTCTGGCCGAAGAGCGGGCGCAGCGTGAGCGGGAAGAAAAAGCTGCTGCCCAGCGTGCAGCAGACGAAGCTGCCCGGATAGCCGCCGAAGAGGCTGCCCAGCTTGCCGCCGAGGAGCAACAGCGTCTGGTTGAAGAGCAAGCGCAACGCGAGCGGGAACAAAAAGCCGCCGCCCAGCGCGCGGCGGAAGAAATGGAGCGGCTCGCCGCCGAGGAGCAGAAGCGTCTGGCTGCGGAGCAGGCGCAGCGTGAGCGGGAAGAAAAAGCAGCTGCCCAGCGCGCGGCAGAGGAAGCCGCTCGCCAACAGGGATCATTGAATACACCGAATGCCATCGAGCGCCGTCCGCTGCCTGATCCATTGGCCAACCCGCCATCGGCAATCGCCAATGAGCCGCCACTATTGGACATGCGGAAGTTTCGGATTGAAGATCTCCCCAGCGCCGACGATCAGATCCGCAGCCTGATCGCCCCGGACGGCTGAACATCAGGAAATCATTTACCTGTAATTATTGGAAGCAACCGGCTCACCGGCCCCCGCAGCGTCGCTGCAGGCTCACTCGTCCGTGAAGGGAGTTCCGCGGGTTGTGCCTGGAGCGTCTAGTTAATCGAACGGCGCTCTAGCGCCCAGTCAAGCACTGCGACGCGGATGGCGGAGGACAGATTGGCAGGCGTCGAATCGGGCGCCGAATGCGCGCTGTCGATCTCGGCGATCAAGGCCGCAACTGCCATGCCACGCGCTTCGGCCATCTGCCTCAGTCCGTCCATGAAGGCGTCTTCGAGTGTAATGCTGGTGCGATGCCCACGAATGCTGACCGAGTGCTTGCGGATGTGTCCGCCGGCCATGCGTCAGGAACTGCCTTTGTCGGGGTCGCGGCGCGAAGCATCGTGATCGCGTGTTGCTTTGTCGTTGCGGGCCCGCGCCAGTTCGCGCTCGGCCTTTGAACGTCCGTGTTCGAAGCGGTTGCGTTCGGCATCGGCTTCCTTGGCGGTGCGGTCGCGACGCTTCCGCGCCATGCGCAAATTCACCACATCACCGCTCATCGTTCAGCCCCGTCAGCTTTTCTTGCGGAAGGAATCAAGCGAGACCACATCGGCGCCGGGCTTTTTCTCGGCATCCGGATCGGCATCGCCGTCGGCTGCTTCAGCCGCATCGGTCTTGTCAGCCTTGTTGCCTTTGGAGGCCTTTTCGCCCTTGGGGGCGGGTTCGACCAGCCGCTCGATCGTGCCGGCCAGTTCCGTGCGTTCATCGTCTTCGTCGCCATCATTGGCGGCAACGTCGAGCACCGTGTCAAATTCCAGCTCGAAATTGACCGAAGGGTCGTAAAAACCCCGGATCGCGGCAAAAGGCACCACCAGCTTCTCTGGTTTGTCCGAGAATGACAGACCGATCTCGAACAATGATTCTGTCACCTTCAGGTCCCAGAACTGATGCTGCACCACAATTGTCATCTGCTCGGGATAACGCTCCTTGAGCGCTGTCGAAATCCGCACACCCGGCGCTTCGGTCAGGAAGGTGATAAAGAAATGATGTTCACCCGGCAGGTAGCCGGTCACCGCGATTTCGGACAGCACCTTGCGGATCACGCCACGCAGCGCTTCCTGGGCAAGAATGTCGTATCGAATGTGGTCTTGCGGCATCAGCGCGTTCTTTCCTGTCTGGGCCCGGGTCATCAGGCCGCTTGTCATCTGTGCGCGGTCTTTCGCCGCCGATTCATCTAGCTTTATTACCGGAAAGCCCGTGCCCTTGAAAGCTGTGTTGACGGATAATGCCTCAGTGCATCTATAATCGTTCGATTATGGCGCAATTGACAGTCCTGCATCCCGGTATTCGCAGGCGCGAGGATTAGAATGGCTGCCCACGCCGCCTGTTTAAAGTAGGAAAAGTGGAGGTTTCTGTTGCCAGGTACCTCCGAACCCCGCCCAGAAGTGCGACCCTCTAGGACTTGATTTGAAGTGTCACACCGCAATTAAGCAGCGAGACGAGCTTCCGCATAGTTGTCATTTGCAACTACAAGTTTAGCCCGATAACGGTGGTACAATGCCGAACAAAAAGTCGCTCTTTACACCCTCGTCGATCCTGTTTCGCCCCCATCATCATCCGGCCGCAAGGCCTGTGTCGGCAAAACGCCGGATCATGGTGGAGGCGCCGGGTACCGCCCCCGGGTCCGAATGGTTTATTGCAACGCTCGTTTATTGTCATAGCTGCTTGCGCAGCACACCCAATATAGGGTGCCTGTCAGCCAATGAAAAGGGGGTATTGCACACGAGTGACTATTGACAGCATCCGCCCCAGCGCCAAACAATGGGCCCATTGAACTGCCAACGGAATAAGGCTTGAGCAAGCCGGGTTCCAGCCAAAGGGGAATATACATGACCGACTACGCAGCCGATGTGAAGAAATATGATGCCGGCGCTTCAGACGAAGCCATCAACAAGATCGTCAAGCACCTGGGTATTGCGCTCAGAAGCCGCGATTCTGCCATGGTGGCCTGTTCCGATCCATCCGAACTGGCACGCGTTTCTGAAAAATGGTGCGGCAAGAAGCTCGGCGTCACCGGGGCGGCTGCCGATGATGCTGTCGCCAAGGTCTGCGAGATGATGAAAGCGGACAATTCCAAGGCGCGTGTGACATTCTACTATCTGGTCGCCAAGGAACTCGGCAAGCTCGGCGACCTTTAAAGCCAGGTCCTGAGCCAAACATCCATCAGGCCTCGCCTTGACTGTGCTGAGCAGCGGCGGGGCTTTTTGTTTTCTGGAACGAGGGCGGGAGCAGGGGCGTGCGGCCCGGCCCGTGCCCGTATCTATGCTCCGATTGCAGACTGTGATAATCTGTGGCGATGTTGTCGGAGCCCGCGCATGATGACTTCAAGCGACATGACCATTCTGATCGGCACCACCAAGGGGGCATTCCTGATTGAGGCGGGAAGTGGTCGGGACGGGTGGCAGGTGAAGGGTCCGTTCTGTGATGGCTGGACAATCAACCACATTGTCGGAGATCCTCAGACAGGCACGCTCTGGGCCGCAGGCGGCGGTGACTGGCACGGGGCCGGTGTCTGGCGCTCGGCTGATGCCGGCGAAAGCTGGAGCGTTGTCCGGCTCACCAAGGGCACGATGGACGAATGGGCCGCCAACGATGCGGATTTCGCAGCGATGATCGGCTGGACCGGCGCGGACTTGCCGTACAGTGATGAGTTTTCTCAGATCTGGTCCCTGGGCTACGCCCACGGTACGCTCTATGCGGGAACCAAGCCGGCAGGCCTGCTTGCCAGCAAGGATGCGGGCAAAACCTGGGAGAAGGTGAACGGGCTGACCAATCACCCCTCTGCTGGCAGCTGGAATCCGGGTGCCGCCGGACTGGTGCTGCACACCATCGTCTCCGACCCCTCAGACTCCCAGAAGCTCTGGATCGGTATCTCGGCAGCCGGCGTGTTTGCCACCGAGGACGGGGGCGACACATGGGAACGCCGCAACCGTCTTTCCAATTCGGAGAACTGCGGCCACCACGATCATCCTGCTGCCCCGCGCGACGGTGAAATCGGCCATTGCGTTCACAACATGATGCGGGCTCCGGGGACGAGCGATCTTCTCTATCAGCAAAACCACCACGGAGTCTGGCGTTCGGTCGACGGCGGCCGCAACTGGGACGATATAACCGAAGGACTTCCCTCCACCTTCGGTTTTCCGATCCGGGTCCATCCGCGCGATCCCGACACGATCTGGACAGTACCCTTGAACGGCGACAGCCAGGGCCGTTATCCGCCAGATGCAGCCGCCGCAGTCTGGCGCTCACGCGACGGCGGACAAAGCTGGCAGGACCTGAGAGCGGGTTTGCCACAACAGTCGTGCTATTTCACGGTGCTGCGCCAGGCCATGACAGGTGACAACCGTGATCCGGCGGGCATCTATTTCGGCACCAACAGCGGATCGGTTTTCGCAAGTCTTGATGAAGGCGACACCTGGGATGAGATCGCCCGGCACCTGCCGACAATCCTTGCCGTCGAGGTTCTCGACCGTCAGGCGCTGTAAGGGGGACAATCCGCAAGCGGCGTTTCGGGGCGTTGGATCGCGGGCGGGCACAGCGTGACGGGGATTGGTTGATGCTCGAACTTTGCTGGCTTTTGTTCGATGAGCCCTATCAAATCGCCATTGGACCGAAAATCGCCAACAACCCGGATGTCCAGTCGGGTTTTCGGCTCCAGCACCGCGCATCCAATTGGATGCGCGAAGGCTGCTGGAACACTTTGAATTGATGCATGCATGTTGCGTTCAAATGAATCCATTTGAACGCAACATGCATTAGGCGGCCAACCTTGGCAGTTGCGGCAGAGCTGAGCGGCTACGGCAATGGATCACCAGTTCAACTGGCCTTTTGACGAATGAAATCGCCCGTTGCCGGGCGATTTCTGTCTTATGTCGTCATTTGAGGTCTTTGTAGGCAGCTGGGACGTTCAAACCTGGATGAACCCAGCCAAACAATGCGTAGCCGCCAAACTCAGGCAGTTGAACACGCGCCACCGTTTGTTCAAGGCTTAAGCCCTCAGCAATGGCGGCCTTTACCTCGCGCTCGACCGCATTGAGATAATCAAGGTTCCACTTGATTGTGCTGATATCGGTGACGGCACCGTGGCCGGGTATGATCCGTGTTTCGGCGTCAAACGCGTCATAAACCGTTTGAAGCGTATCGCGGGTTTCCAGCAAGTGCCCATCCAGCAACCATGGCAATGCCGGGGGCTTCGCGATAACCGGGTTGCCTGTCCAAACCACATTTGCGGAGGGGACAGAAACGAACAAATCGCCGCCCGTCTGAGCAAAGCCATAATCGCGGATATCGACGGATATGTTGCCCAGATTTAGCGAAAGGCTGCCGCCTTCGCCCACCAGAATGTCGGCGTCAGTTGGTTTTATCTCCTCGATGCCGCGGCCTTCGCCGAAATTCTGTATCATGAACGCGACATCAGCCTCGAAGTGGCTGTCGATGTAGTCTTTGGTTTTGGCGTGTTGGATAATGTCGATGCCGTCTGCAAGAAAGTGGTTTCCATAGGAATGGTCGCCGTGGAAACTGGTGTTGACTGCGTAACGCACCGGCAAATCTGTTTCAGCGGCGATCAGATCGAACAACTGTGTATTCAGGCGCTGGTTCAGCATCGTATCGATGACAAGCACGCCATCGGTACCGATGACAAAGCCCGAGGAGGTCGCGATTGGAATGCCTTTCCGGGCCATCTCGTCCGCGCCTGTCTGAAAGACCGCAAATACACCCTCGGCGAGTTCTTGCGATTCCAGCACGACAGTGTTTGCGTCCCAGACAGGTTCGGCCAATACAGCGCCGCTAATCGCACTGGCGGCAATGGCGCCCATAATAAGTCGCTTCATGGTTATCTCCCTTCGGTTTGATCTGTTCGACTTCAAACATAAGGCGTGTTAATTCTGATGAACAGATACAAGAATTCGGCCTGATTGTTCTAATTTGGAGAACGCCTTGGGACAGATCGAAGATATGCGGTTGTTTGCTCTGGTCGTTGAAAACCGCAGCATTTCGCGGGCCGCCGAGAAACTGCACATCGCCAAATCCGCGGTCAGCAGACGATTGCAGTTGTTGGAAAACCGCCTCGGCAGCCGCTTGATCGACCGTGAACGCGGTGCATGGCAAGTTACCGCGACGGGGCGCGAACTCTACCAGAGAGTGGTTTCCGTGGTGGGTGATATTGACGAGATTGTCAGTGACTTCACCGAGGCGACACAGAGTTTGGCAGGGCCGCTCGCGATCTCGGTTCCGCAGGATTTCGGCGTCGCCTTTCTCGCCTCGTCTCTGATTGCCTTCAAAGCGCGTTACCCCGACATTCAGTTGTCGGTTGATTTTGACGACCGGACCGTCGATCTGGCCAGAGAGAACTATGATTTTGCGATCCGCATCACGCCAGAACCGGAGGGCAACGTCATTGCAAGCCAGATTGGTGTGTCGCGGCATACACTGTGCGCAAGTCCGGCCTATCTGGAGGCGAACGGACTTCCCAAGAACTTGCGTGAACTTGGCGGCCACCCGTTGCTGTATTTCGGAACAGCAAAGCGTGCGCATTGGGACTTCATTGCCGCCAACGGAGAGCCACACTCGATCGAGTTCCAACCGGCATTGAATACCAACAGCGGGAAATTCCTGTTGGACGCGACGTTGAAAGGCCTGGGTATCGCAAGATTGCCAGATTTTATTTCCGCGTCGTTCACTGCGTCGGGAAGGCTTTCGCAGCTCCTTCCCAATATGATCGTACCCGAGTGGGGAATATTCCTGCTCCATGCCGAAAACCGGCGCTTGAATCGGAGAATGCGGCTGTTTGCAGAAGAGATGAAACTTGCCTGCATGCCGAATTCGGATCAGATCGGGCAATAGGATCAGGTGCTGCACGCGACCCGGCAAGCATCTGTTCGGCACCTGCAGCGGGTCTGTCTTTGCCAGCCCCGATGAGGGCGAACAGTGGCAGCGGATCGCCGGGCATCTGCCGACAATCCTTGCCGTGGAAGTTCTTGACCGCGAAGCCGCCGGACGGGGATAACACGCCAGCGGCGTTTAAGCCTGAGCCCAACTCGGCTAGGATCGCGCCAACTCGAATCATCAAGCGACACCCATGCAGCAATATCACGACCTTCTCCGCCTGGTTCTCGACCAGGGCTTTGACCGCGACGACCGCACCGGTACCGGCACGCGCAGCCTGTTTGGCCATCAGATGCGGTTCGATCTCGCCGCCGGATTTCCCGCGCTGACCACCAAGAAGCTGCATCTGCGCTCGATCATTCATGAACTCCTGTGGTTCCTCAAGGGCGACACCAACATCGCTTATCTGAAGGCCCACGGCGTTTCGATCTGGGACGAATGGGCTGACGAGAATGGCGATCTCGGGCCGGTCTATGGCGCTCAATGGCGTTCATGGCCGGCACCCGACGGGACGACGATTGATCAGATCGCCGGCGTTGTCCGTCAGATTGAAACCAACCCTTCGTCGCGCCGCCACATTGTCTCGGCCTGGAACCCGGCGGAAGTCGACAACATGGCGCTGCCGCCGTGCCATTGCCTGTTTCAGTTCTATGTTGCTGACGGCAAACTCTCCTGCCAGCTTTACCAGCGCTCTGCAGATATCTTTCTTGGCGTGCCCTTCAACATCGCGTCCTACGCTCTGCTGACCATGATGGTGGCGCAGGTCACCGGTCTCAAGCCGGGCGATTTCGTCCATACGCTGGGTGACGCGCATATCTACAAAAATCATTTCGATCAGGCCCATCTGCAGCTATCGCGTGAGCAGCGGGCCTTACCGGTGATGCGGATAAATCCCGATGTCACCGACCTGTTTGCCTTCACCTATGACGATTTCAAACTTGAGGGCTACGATCCCCATCCGGCGATTTCCGCGCCGATCGCGGTGTGATCGGAACCATGAATGAAGCTGGTACTGATATGAAAATTGTGCTCGTCGCAGCCCACGCTCGCAACGGCGTCATCGGCAGAGATGGGGACATGCCCTGGCGGCTGCCGTCTGATCTCAAACACTTCAAGGCGGTCACGCTGGGCACGCCGGTGATCATGGGGCGAAAGACCTATCTCTCCATCGGCAGGCCGCTGCCGGGACGCGGCAACATCGTCGTCTCGCGGTCGGGCTTTTCAGCCGAGGGCGTTGAAACGGTCGCCAGTCTCGACGCAGCCCTCGACCTGGCGCAAAGCCAGGCCGAGAGGTCGGGTGCTGAGCAGGTTTCGGTGATCGGCGGCGGGCAGATCTACGCGCTGGCCATTGGTCGTGCTGACGAACTCCTGCTCACCGAGGTTGATGCCGACATTGAAGGCGACACCTTCTTCCCGGCCATTGATTCGGGCCTGTGGATAAAGACCAGCCTGTCCGAACCGGTAAGGTCTGAAAATGACAGCCATTCAGTCCGTTTTGCCGTCTGGCGGCGTCGAGACCGATAATTCGGCCGGAATAAGCACCAATACACCGCTGATGTGAAGATGCCGCGTTGAAAGCAGCGGGCGCGATACCTATAACGAGGTCAACGTGCGTACTCCGGGAAGGTTCCGGAGCGTGCCATAACACGGTCTGAAAAGAGGTATTGATGCCCTGGAGCAATCAAAACGGAGGCGGCGGCGGCCCATGGGGCGGCGGCGGCAATGGCGGAGGAAACAATCAGGGTCCATGGGGGAAGGGTCCCCAACCGCCGCGCGGTGGTGGCAATCCGCCAGATCTTGAGGAACTGATCCGGCGCGGCCAGGACAAGCTGCGTCAGGCGCTTCCCGGCGGTGGCGGCGGTTCCGGTAGCTCCAAAATGATTGTGGCGCTTGTGGTTCTTGGCCTTGCCGGCCTCTGGCTGATGCAGTCGATCTATACGGTGCAGCCGGACGAGCGCGGCGTTGAACTGCGCTTCGGCAAGCCCAAGGACGAAGTGTCCCAGCCAGGCCTGCACATGATTTTCTGGCCCTTCGAAACGGTCGAACTGGCCAGGATCGTCGAGCGCGAAATGGACACCGGCGGTTCTTCCCGCACCGGATCCAGCGACGGCCTGATGCTGTCGGGCGATCAGAATATCGTCGATGTCGAGTTCAAGGTGCTTTATGCTGTTCAGGACCCGAAGGCGTTCCTGTTCAATGTCGCCCGTCCCGAAGACACGCTGCGGCAGGTTGCCGAAAGCGCCATGCGCGAAGTGGTTGGCCGCAGGCCGGCACAGGACATTTTCCGCGACAATCGTGAAGTGATTGCCCGGGAAGTCCAGACCATCATGCAGACCGTGATGGATGCTTTCCCGTCGGGTATCGTGGTCAATCAGGTCTCGATCGAAGACGCGGCACCACCGCGCGAAGTGGCTGATGCCTTTGACGAGGTGCAACGCGCCGAACAGGACGAAGACCGCTTCGTTGAAGAGTCCAACCAGTATGCCAACCAGAAACTGGGTCAGGCGCGTGGTGAAGGTGCTTCACGCCGCGAAGAAGCGTCCGCCTACAAGGACCGCGTCGTCAATGAGGCGACCGGTGAAGCCGGCCGCTTCCTCTCGGTCTATGAGGAATATGCCAAAGCGCCGGACGTGACCCGGTCGCGTCTCTATCTCGAAACCCTCGAAAAGGTTCTCGGCGGATCCGACAAGGTCATCATCGGTCAGGATGGCGGCGGCTCCGGCGTCGTGCCTTATCTGCCTTTGCCTGAAGTCCGCAAGAATGCAGGAGGCACCAACTAATGGGTAATCGTCTTCCAATAATCGTCGGCCTTCTGGCCGTCATCGTCTTCCTCGTCTGGTCATCGCTGTTTGTCGTCAATGAGCGGCAGCAGGCAATTGTCGTTCGCTTCGGTGAAATTCAGAGTGTGAAAACCGAGCCCGGTCTTTACTTCAAGCTGCCGTTTGCTTTCATCGACGCCGACACGGTGCAGTATGTCGAGGACCGGGCCTTGCGCTTTGACCTCGAAAACATCCGTGTCCAGGT
Source organism: Hoeflea sp. (assembly GCA_051251555.1). Lineage (GTDB taxonomy): Bacteria > Pseudomonadota > Alphaproteobacteria > Rhizobiales > Rhizobiaceae > Hoeflea. The sequence goes on along the minus strand of JBPOEW010000003.1, from coordinate 443,164 downwards.
CTCGGGCGGCAAGTTCTACGAAGTCGACGCGTTCGTGCTCTACAAGATCACCGATGCACGCAGGTTCCGTCAGACTGTCTCCGGCGATCTGGTGGCTGTCGAATCCCGGCTTCGCACGCGTCTGAACTCGGCCCTGCGTACCGTTTACGGTCTGCGCGGGTTTGAGGCTGCACTTTCGGAAGAGCGTACCTCGATGATGCGTGAAGTGCGTGATCAGCTTCGTCCTGAAGCGACGTCGCTCGGATTGCAAATCGACGATGTGCGTATCCGCCGGACTGACCTGACCCAGGAAGTCTCGCAGCAGACATTCGAGCGGATGAAGGCCGAGCGTTTGGCTGAAGCCGAACTGATCCGCGCCCGAGGCAATGAAGCCGCACAGCGTATTCGCGCAATCGCCGACCGTCAGGTTGTCGAGATCGTGTCCGAAGCTGCGCGTGATGCCGAAATCATCCGAGGCGAGGGTGATGGTGAACGTAACCGCATCTTCGCTGAAGCTTTCTCGCGCGATCCGGAGTTCTTTGAATTCTACCGTTCGATGAACGCCTACAGCGAAGCGCTTGCTAACACCGGCACCACCATGGTGCTGTCACCGACTTCGGAGTTCTTCCGCTACTTCAACAGTGCAGCGGGTGCCAACGCAGCCGCTCCGGCAGCGTCCCCGGCAGCGTCCTCGGCGGCGCCTGCCGCGCCTGCCAACTGATTGAAGGGCGATCGCCGGTGAGCATGTTCTTTCTGGCGGTTGGACTTGTGCTTGTAGTGGAGGGGCTGGCCTATGCGCTGGCCCCTTCGTTTATCCGCAAAATGGCGGAGGAATTGCCCAAACTCGGCGATGACCAATTGCGTATTTTCGGCGTTGTCGCTCTGGCGATCGGCGTCGGCCTCGTCTACCTGGTGCGGCTTTAGAGCGTCGTGACGAACACGTGACTGGATCTGCTGGCATAGCGCCACAAAGTGGTGCAAGTTACGTAAAAAGACCATTCCCCAAGGATATTGTTTCGATGAGAACTCTTCGCTTCCGCGCTGTCACAGCGGCATTTGCCGTTGCCATGCTGGTGGCATCACCCGCCATGATACCGGCTTCCGCCCAGTCCAACCACGGGCCTGCGTCGGTGGCGGATCTGGCTGAGGGGCTGCTCGATGCGGTGGTCAATATTTCGACGTCGCAGAATGTCGGTGACGGCGGACGGACACAGCCGCGTATGCAGGCGCCCGACGGGTCTCCGTTTCAGGATTTTTTCGACGAGTTCTTCAATGAACGTCAGGGCCAGGGGCCGCGCAACCGCAAGGTCTCTTCCCTTGGCTCCGGGTTCGTGATCGACGCCGACGAAGGCATCATCGTCACCAACAATCACGTCATCGATGGCGCCGATTCCATCGAGGTCAATTTCGCCGATGGCTCCAAGCTCAAGGCGGAACTGGTCGGCGCGGATTCAAAGACCGATCTTGCCGTGCTCAAGGTCGAGCCGGTGACGCCGCTGACCGAAGTACCGTTGGGCAAGTCCGACGTCATGCGGATTGGTGACTGGGTGATGGCCATCGGCAATCCGTTCGGTCTTGGTGGCACGGTGACGGTCGGCATCATTTCGGCGCGCGGCCGCGACATCAATTCGGGACCCTATGACAATTTCATCCAGACCGATGCTGCCATCAACCGCGGCAATTCCGGCGGTCCGCTGTTCAACATGAACGGCGAAGTCATTGGCATCAACACGGCGATCATCTCGCCATCAGGTGGTTCCATCGGGATCGGTTTTGCCGTGCCGACAGAGCTTGCCGTCAACGTCATCGACCAGTTGCGCGAATTTGGTGAAACCCGTCGCGGATGGCTCGGTGTCCGTATCCAGCCGGTCACCGACGAAATCGCCGAAAGCCTCGGTATGGATGAGGCCAAGGGCGCCCTTGTTGCGGGCGTGATCCGTGGCGGTCCTGTCGATGACGGATCAATTGAGCCGGGCGACGTCATTATTCGATTCGATGGCAAGGATGTCGATGCCATGCGCGATTTGCCACGCGCCGTGGCCGAAAGTCCGGTCGGCAAGGCCGTCGATGTCATCGTCATCCGGAAAGGCGAGGAACAAACCGTCAAGGTGACGCTCGGCCGGCTTGAAGACAGCGATCAGCTGGCCAGCGCCGACGAGAGCGGTGAAGAGGGTGCGACGGACTTGCCCGATACGCTCAACACCATTGACGTGCTTGGCATGACCGTGGCGGAATTGACCGATGAAGGCCGTCAGGAATTTGCCATCGCCGATGATGTGGAAGGCGTGGTGATCACGGCTGTCGATCCAGGGTCCGCCGCTGCCGACAAGCGGATAGAGCCGGGCGATGTCATCGTTGAAATCGCCCAGGAAACGGTGATGACCCCGCAGGATGTCGAGGAGCGGATTTCCGCCCTGAGACAGGACGGTCGTCGCAACGCGCTATTGATGCTGGCAGGCCGCACCGGCGAGTTGCGCTTTGTCACGGTTCGCATGGATTGATCCTGGCGTTCGAGACTGCAGAATAAAGGCGGCTCACGGGCCGCCTTTTTATGTCGGATCAGCAAGATTTCTCAGCTGTGTGGAATCGCCAGCATCTCGTAGAAGACATGCCTCTTGAGATGCGGATGAGTGTCCGGCACCCCCGGATGATCGAAATCAAGGTCGGGGCGGGGGCTCATCCCGATCCGCTGCATAACCGCGATCGAACGGTGATTGCCGGTCACGGCAAAACTGATGATGCGCTCCAGACCCAGATCACCCAGCCCGATATCGCACCAGCGCCGTGCAGCTTCGGTGACGTAGCCCTTGCCCCAGAATTCGGGCGCGATCCGCCAGCCGATTTCCACGACGCCGTCTTCAGCGACTGGAAGTCCGTTTATGACGTTGAGCCCGGTAAACCCGGCAACTTCGCCGGTTTCAGCGATCTCGACGGCAGCAAGGCCGAATCCATTTTCCGCGATGCCAGCTGCCAGCCTGTCCATCATTGCATCGGCTTCCACGCGGCTGCGCCGCATCGGAAAAAATTCCATCACCCGGTCATCGCAATTGATGCGGTGAAACAGCTCCCGGTCACGCTCCTCCCAGTTGCGCAGGATCAGCCGCTGTGTTCTCAGCGGGTTCATTGCGTCACGAAGTCGGTTTTGCGGTAGCCCTGCAGATAAAGCAGTGCCGTCAGGTCACCGTGATCAATGCGAATGTCGGCTTCCGCTGCCACCGAGGGCTTGGCATGTAGCGCCACACCGGAGCCGGCAATACCCAGCATGCCCAGATCATTGGCCCCGTCGCCAACGGCGATGGCGTCAGCGGCATCGAGATTGAGGCGGGCTGCAATATCGTTGAGCGCGTCAACCTTTGCCTGCTTGCCAAGAATGGGCTCGCGTACAACGCCGCTCAACACGCCGTTCTCGCTTTCGAGAATGTTGGCGCGGTTCTCGTCAAACCCGATCATGGCGGCAACCACTGATGTAAACGACGTAAATCCACCGGAGACCAGCGCAGTGTAATGGCCATTGGCACGCATGGTGGCGACCAGCTCGCGACCACCTTGCGTCAGCGTGATTCGGTTTTCGATCACCTGTGCAAGCACGCCCACGGGCAGCCCTTTCAGCAAGCCGACACGTTCGCGCAAGGCAGGTTCAAATGCGATTTCGCCATTCATGGCGCGTGCGGTGATCTCCGAAACCCGCGCCTTGAGACCCACTTCGGCCGCCAGCTCGTCAATGCATTCCTGGCCGATCATGGTCGAATCCATGTCCGCTATCAGGATTTTCTTGCGCCGTGTCTCGGCGATCTGGACCGCAGCATCGATTGGCAACTTGCCAATAATCTGCCGGATGGCCAAAAGGGCTGCCGCTTTGTCAGCGTCATCCTTGAGTGCAATGTCGCAGGCGATGCCATCTGCGAGCCAGTAAAGGCCAGCCCCATCGACGGCAGCGAAGACGGCTTCGCCAAGTGCTGGCGTAAGAACAGGGTTTGACGGATTGGCGACAAGCGTGGCAACGAGGGCCATGGAACAAAAACTCCAGCGACAAGATATCTCGGCACTTCTGATAGCGGGACCGACCGCCAGCGGCAAGTCTGCGCTGGCGCTTGAGATGGCGCGCGAGCTCGGCGGCGAGATCGTCAATGCCGACTCGATGCAGGTCTACGGGGTTCTCGACAGGCTCACAGCACGGCCCGATGCGCAGGATCTCGCTCAGGTTCCGCATCATCTATATGGCCATATTCCGCCCGCACAGGTCTATTCCACCGGCATATGGCTCAACCAAGCCACCGAAATTGTCAGGGACATCCGCGCCCGTGGCATGCTCCCGGTTATAGTCGGCGGTACGGGATTGTATTTCCGTGCGCTCACGGGGGGCTTGTCCGACATGCCCGCAATCCCTGACCCGATCCGCAATGAATTGCGCTCCCGCCTGGAGCAGGATGGCGTCGAGGCGTTGCATGCCGAGCTTTCGCGGCTCGATCCGCCGATGGGAGAGCGGCTGCGTCCCGCAGATCGCCAGCGGATCCTGCGTGCGCTCGAAGTGGTTCGTGCTACCGGCCGCTCGATCAGCGAGTTCCAGGGACGTGGCGGTGCAAAAATCGTCGATCCGCTGAGCGCCCGCTGCCTGGTGCTGCAACCAGAGCGGCCATTGCTGCACTCCCGGATCAACCAGCGCTTTGCGACGATGATGGACGAGGGCGCGCTGGATGAGGTCCGGCAATTGCTCGATCTGGATATTCCGCCACAACATCCCGCCATGAAGGCCATCGGTGTGAGCCAGATCGCCGATTATCTCGCGGGCCGACTTTCCCGTGATGAAGCCATTGAACTGTCCAGTATTGCCACAAGGCAATATGCCAAGCGGCAGATGACCTGGTTCCGCAATCAGCTGGGTGAAGAGTGGGAGAGGCTACAGCGATAAGGAGCGAGGCACTCTCGGGAGTGAGCGATATTTACCTGCGCGTTAAACTAAATCTAAGGGATTGAAAGTAGTATTTCATCAACGATCATGGAAAATCAGTTGGGACTATGCGTTTTCACAAGGCTGAACTGTTCTTTTTTCTGCTGATGTTTCTGGTTGGGGTCAGTGGAGCCTTCTCGCTGGCGGCGTTTTCCGCCGCGACCGGCGGCTTTATGGTCGGCGGTGTAAAAACCGCTGCGAGTTTTTCGTTCATGGCCGCAGTGCTGGCGGCGCTGTCAGCTGTCTGTGGATGTTTGCTGGTCTACCCGATCTTGTCGCGCGGTGTGCGCGAGCGCGGTAAGCTGCAGAAAATGACGGAATCTCTTTCGGTGCGATCGCTGACGCTGGAGCATGCAGCCGTCACCGATAGTCTGACCGGCATGTACAACCGTCGTTATTTCGACGATGCGCTGGCTGAGTATCTTCAGGCGTTCGGGCGCATCGACAAGCCGATCGGCATGGTCATTCTGGATCTCGATCACTTCAAGGCAGTCAACGATACGCATGGTCACGATGTTGGAGACAAGGTTCTGCGCCACGTCGCAGAATGCCTGCAGGTGTTTACCCGCTACCATGATGTTCTTGCTCGCCTGGGAGGCGAGGAATTTGCCATTTTGTCACCCAACATCACCGAGCGCCAGCTCTACACTCTGTCAGATCGTATCCGTCAGGCTATCTCCGAACTTCAAATTCCCCACGGCAATGTCACGCTGAAAGTGACAGTCAGCGCCGGCCTGGCGATCTGGGATGGCGTTGAACCCGGTGAAGAACTCTACCGGCGGGCCGACAAACAGCTTTATGAGGCCAAGCGCCAGGGCCGAAACCGCGTCTGCGCCGCCTGATTAAGCGTGGGCCTAAAAGTGGGAACCGGTTTTCCGAATAAAACGCGCGCCACAACAAAAACGTTAAGCACATCGCATGACTACGATTTGTCGCAATGTGCTTTAGGCCCTGCAGCTTCATCTGCGAGCTCAAATGCTGATGGCGCAACCGGCTCGGTCCGAGCGGCAACGTTGGCCGCGTGACGTTAAAGCGCAGTTCCAATCTTCTTTCGGAAATGATGGGTGTGAGAAGCGTCAGTCTTTGAGCAGCGAGGACAGCGGCTTTTTCAGAAGGCTCGCGCGCAGGGAACTCATCTCGCGGCGCGGTACGGCTTCAGGCGTTGTCGGCTGGCCGATGTCCCTGGAACCCGAGCCCGTCTGGCGCTCGGGCTGAGCGTCGGTCAGCCTCCGATGCGCCGCTGCCACATCGAACTCCTGTACCGGATCGATGGATGGCATCTGTGGAGTGGTCGAAGGTTGCTGAGGCCTGAAAGTCTCGGCCGCGGGGGAATACGAAGGTGCCGGCGAGGGGGCAGGTACCGGTTTGGCCGCATCGTCGATATGCCGCATCCGCATGACAATCTTGCCAAGGTCAACATTGTTTGGGTCGCCCCGATGAACCGGTTGCAGACCCGAGTTTGCCCGCGGCAATACGGCTTCCGGAACCCTTTCGAACACCATGCGCATAGGTACGGCGACAGCCTCACCAAAAGCGATGGCTTCGCCATTGCCGATGGACGACAGGAAGCTCATCGTTGAGGCCGACGAGTCCGGAATGGCGGAGCGGATGATCTCCTGGTCGCGGTCGTTGGACAGGCGCATGGCAAACACTGTCGAGCACTGCGACAGGATCGTTGGATCAAGTTCGCCGGGACGCTGGGTGATGACCCCCAGACTGACACCGTATTTACGGCCTTCCTTGGCAATGCGCGAAATCGCCTGACGCGTCGGGAAGAAGCCGAGCTTCGGATCGGCTGGCACATACCGGTGGGCCTCTTCGCAGACCACCAGAATCCGAACGCCGCCCGCACTCCAGAGCGCGATTTCAAAGGCCATCCGGCACAGGATGGAGGCGACCGAATTGACCACCTCGGATGGAATGCCCGACAACTGGAATGTGGTGACCGGCTTTCCGTCTCCGGGAATGCGGAAGATATGGCTGATCGTTGTCAGGATCGTGTCATGGATCGTGTTTGACGAGAACATGAACTCGTAACGCGGATCATTGATCGCCGCCTGCACACGCACCTTGAGTGAGCGCAGATGGGGCTTTTCAAGGCGGCCTTCAAGCTTGCCGATGCGCTCGTCGATCAGTGCCATCAGGTCGGCGACCCGGTAAGGCACCGGAGTATCGGCGGTCAGCGAGGATTTTTCCGGCCCGCGACGAATAAGTGCAGTGTCGGTCGTGCCCTTGAACATCCGTTTGGCTTCGGGGATCAGATCGCGAAGGACATCGATCTCCTCGACAATGGCCGGGCGTCCGCGAAACAGGACTTCGGTAAATTCCTCGAGCTTGAACAGCCAGAACGGCAGATCCAGGGTGTCGGTATCAATGACCACCGATTCAGTGGGGAAGGCTGCGGCGAATTCGTTGTGCGGATCGAGAATGAGCACCCGCAGCGAAGGGTCAGCCTTCAGAGCCTTGTGCAGCAGCAGTGTGACTGCAGTAGTCTTGCCCACGCCGGTGGTGCCGACAACGGCAAAGTGCCGTGACAGCAGCGACGGGACATGAATGAGTGCGCCCAGAGAGGTGTCCTGGGTCAGCTTGCCGATGACGGCGGTGTCACTCATGCCCGGATCATAGATGATGGCAAGATCGGAAGACCGCATGCGGTGTGCTACTGCGCCGAGATAAGGGTACTGGCTTATGCCGGCGCTGAATTCCACCTTGCCGGTTATGCCGGTGCGAATCTCGCCGACCAGCTCAACCTCGATATGCATGACATTGTCGTCGCTTTCGGACCAGGTTGAGGCGGCAGTCTCCATTGAACAGACAAGGGCCACAACGCGGTTGGCGCCAACGCTGATCGTGATCAGCCGCCCCACAGACCACAGTTCGGCCAGTCCGTTGCCGTCCTGCCCTGCAATTGCACTCACTGTCGCCTTGGAACCGGAGCAGCCGACGACGCGGCCCAAAAGCCGGTTACCCGCCGGGTAGGTGCCACGACGCGCTCGCCCGTCTTCCTCTTCGGGAGACAGTGACGTCATTCTGCTATCGGTGATTTGTCCATTATCCATCCCGATCACCATCGCACCGCCAGGTTAATGGGGAGTTGCAAAATACTCCATTGCAGGTTTTTGAAACAGATATTCCTGCAATTAATCCGTTGACGCGGGGTTTGCTAGACGATACGAATTCAACCATGAAAAAGATCGCGAACATTCTCGTGGTAGGACCGCGCATGGGCAGGGTGGCGTAGCCACCCGGCGAAAGCTCCCATGCGCGAAACACAGGCTCCTTCGGGGGCCTTTTTTTGTGGCTTAAACCGGGCTATTGAGCTCGACAAACAGACGGAAATAAGGGGTCAGGCGATATGTCCGGCAAGCAGATGGAAATGACGGGCGCGGAAATGGTTCTGCAGGCGCTGAAGGACAACGGCGTCGAGCATATCTTCGGATATCCCGGCGGGGCGGTTCTGCCGATCTACGACGAACTTCACCAGCAGGATGATATCGAACACATTCTGGTACGCCACGAACAGGGTGCCGGACACATGGCTGAAGGCTATGCCCGGTCCACCGGCAAGCCCGGCGTTGTTCTCGTAACCTCCGGTCCCGGCGCCACCAACGTGGTCACCGCGCTGCAGGACGCGCTGATGGATTCGATCCCCATCGTCTGCCTGACCGGCCAGGTCCCGACATCTCTGATCGGCTCCGACGCCTTCCAGGAATGCGATACCGTTGGCATCACCCGGCCGTGCACCAAGCACAACTGGCTGGTCAAGGACGTCAACCAGCTGTCCCGCGTCATCCACGAAGCATTCCGCATCGCCACCACCGGCCGTCCCGGTCCTGTCGTGGTCGACATCCCCAAGGATGTGCAGTTCGCCACCGGCATCTACACACCGCCGTCTCCGGTGATCGAGCAGAAAAGCTACCAGCCCAAGGTGTCCGGCGATCTCGAGAAGATCCGCGAGGCCGTCGAGCTGATGGCCGGCGCCAAGCGTCCGATCATTTATTCGGGGGGCGGCGTGGTCAATTCCGGTCGTGAAGCCAGCCAGTTGCTGCGCGAACTGGTCGAACTCACCGGTTTCCCGATCACTTCAACCCTGATGGGGCTCGGCGCCTATCCGGCTTCGGGCAAGAACTGGATGGGCATGCTCGGCATGCACGGCACTTATCAAGCCAACATGGCGATGCATGATTGCGACGTCATGGTCTGCATCGGCGCCCGCTTTGACGACCGCATCACCGGCCGTCTGGATGCGTTTTCGCCCAATTCGAAGAAAATCCACATCGACATCGATCCGTCCTCGATCAACAAGATCGTCCGCACCGAGGTCGGCATCGTGGGCGACATCGGCCATGTCCTGGAAGACATGGTCCGGCTGTGGCGTGCGTCCAAGCACACTGACAAGAGCCAGCTTGCCGACTGGTGGACCCAGATCGACAAGTGGAGAGGCCGCAATTCGCTGGCCTATGCGTCCAACAAGGACGTCATCATGCCGCAATACGCGATCCAGCGGCTCTATGAGCTGACCAAGGACCGCGACACCTACATCACCACCGAAGTTGGCCAGCACCAGATGTGGGCAGCACAGTTCTATGGCTTCGAGGAACCCAATCGCTGGATGACATCGGGCGGTCTGGGCACCATGGGCTACGGTTTCCCGGCAGCCGTCGGCGTGCAGGTTGCGCACCGTGACAGCCTGGTCATCGACATTGCCGGCGACGCCTCGATCCAGATGTGCATTCAGGAAATGTCCTGTGCAGTCCAGTATCAGCTGCCGGTCAAGATTTTCATCCTCAACAACCAGTATATGGGCATGGTCCGCCAGTGGCAGCAATTGCTGCATGGCAACCGGCTGTCGCATTCCTACACTGAATCCATGCCTGATTTCGTCAAGCTGGCTGAAGCCTATGGCGGTGTCGGCATCCGCTGCGACAAGCCTGCCGACCTCGACGATGCGATCCAGACCATGATCGATACGCCGCATCCGGTGATCTTCGATTGCCGTGTGGCTTCACTCGCAAACTGCTTCCCGATGATTCCTTCAGGCAAGGCGCATAACGATATGCTGCTGCCGGATGAGGCCACCGACGAAGCTGTCGCCAACGCCATTGATGCAAAAGGCCGCGCGCTCGTTTGAGCCGCGCCTGTTAGAGGAACTGATCACATGAACGCTCAGCATCAACCCACTGGTTCGGCCTATTTCATGACCGCCGAAACCAGGCTTCCGGAAACCCACACGCTCTCGGTTCTGGTCGATAACGAGCCGGGTGTTCTTGCCCGGGTCATCGGCCTGTTTTCCGGTCGCGGTTACAACATCGAAAGTCTGACGGTCTCCGAGACCGAGCATGAAGCGCATCTCTCGCGCATCACCATCGTCACCACAGCAACCCCGAATGTGCTCGAACAGATCAAGGCGCAACTTGAACGCATCGTGCCCGTCCACCGGGTGGTTGACCTCACTGTGCGCTCGGCTGAACTCGGACACGACAAGCCGCTGGAACGCGAGCTTGCCCTGGTCAAGGTCACCGGAACCAACGACAACCGGGTCGAGGCCCTGCGCCTCGCAGACGCCTTTCGCGCCCAGGTGATTGACGCCAACACCGAGCATTTCATCTTCGAGATTACCGGCCGCGTTTCCAAGATCGAACAGTTCATCTCGATCATGAAGCCGCTCGGCCTGGTCGAAATCTGCCGCACCGGCATCGCCGCCATGAACCGCGGCCCGCAGGGCATGTGATGACATTGGCCGGCAGCACGTTGCTGCCGGCCGTCACGCCCAAATGAGGGTTAACGCCAGGTGAACGTGGCGTTCCATTTCGGTTCAGCAGCACCTCTCTACACCGGGGTATCGCATCAACGCGATAAACCAAAGAGAGGAACCAGCCATGAAAAAGATCATCCTGACCATCGCCGCCGTCTCCCTCGGCATCATGTTTGTAGCCGCCGGCAGCGCCAGCGCCCAGCAGAGCCGCTCAACCACCGTCAAGCCGGCGCAGACAACAACCGCACAGATGAAAATTGCACCCACGCGAGGCACCACCACCAGTGCACGCGACAACACGGCCCATGCATGGACCGCAGGCTGCTACGCCGAATTCGGTCCCAACGCCAGCAACCCCGACGCAGCTTGCTGGAGAAGTGCCTCAGCTATTGATGCGCTACACGGAACAACCGAAATTCACGCCGCTGGAGGTTTCAACATCTCCAACGGCGTTTCGCTGTCAGGCGACTGAAGCGCGTCTCAGAGCGGTGATCTAGATCATCTGCAGCGGTTCGCGAGAGCGGGGTGGCGGGAAAATCTGGTCGAGTTCTGCCAGATGCTCGGCAGTCAGAATGGTATCCGCCGCCGCCCGGTTTTCCATAACACGTTGCGGACTGGAAGACTTTGGGATGGCAATCACATTGTCCCGGCTGAGCAGGAAGGCAAGCGCCAGCTGCGCTGGTGGCATGCCGAGCCGCTTTGCCATTTTGCCCAGACCCGGGTGCCTGAGCAACCGGCCTTCATCGAGCGGTGAATAGGCCATCAGTGGCATGGCGTTCTCGGTCATCCATGGCAGCAGATCAAACTCGATACCGCGTGTCGACAGATTGTAGAGCACCTGATTGGCTGCGCAAACGGCGCCTCCGGGCAGGGCGGACAACTGCCGGATGGCCAGCGCATCAAAGTTGGAAACGCCCCAGCGGCTGATTTTTCCGGCGGCGCGCAATTCTTCAAAGGCCTCAATGGTGCCACCCAGCGGATGGCGGCCGGGCCAGTGCAGCAGATAGAGATCGATATGGTCGGTTTCGAGCCGCTTCAGACTTGCCTCACAGGCAGCGATGGTGCCTTGCCGGCTGGCGTTGGACGGCAGAACCTTGGAGACCAGAAAAACATCATCGCGGCGGCCCCTGACGGCCTCGCCGGCAACTTCCTCCGCGCCACCATTTGCATACATTTCCGCCGTGTCGATGAGCGTCATGCCGCAATCGATGCCAGCTTGCAGAGCGCGCACCTCGTCCGCTTTTTCGCCGCGGCGTTCGCCCATGTGCCAGGTTCCGAGCCCGAGAGCCGGTACGGTGTATCCGTCATGGAATGTGGCTGTGGGTAGCGCAAGGCTCATGTCGGTCTCCTCTGCCTGGTTTCAATCATATTCTCGAATGCGGGTATGACGACAATTTGTTTGCCTGGCGCCGTGGGTGGTTTAACTAGTATGGATCGGCATTTCGCCGGTTGGAAAGACTATGGCACTCGAAACCTTCCTGACGCTGATCGCCTTCGCCTTCGTAGCTTCCGGCACGCCGGGTCCCAACACCATGATGCTGTTTACATCTGGCGTGAATTTCGGGTTTCGCAACACCGTGCCGCACATGTTCGGCATCGGTATCGGCTTTCTGGTTCTTCTTCTGGCGGTCGGTTTCGGACTTGGTGCGCTGTTGACGGCCTTTCCCGCGCTCTATCTTGTTCTCAAGATTCTGGGTGGCGCCTACCTCGTCTATATCGCCTGGCGGATCGCCACATCGGTCACCTTGCCGGAAGCCAAGGCCGGGGCGCGGCCGATGACATTTCTCGAGGCGGCGGCGTTCCAATGGGTCAATCCCAAGGCCTGGGTGATGCTGGTCACGGCCATGGGAATTTACACCGACCCTGACCATTACACTGATACGGTGATGCTGATATTCCTTGCGTTTGCCATCGCCACCGTACCGTGCGTGTCGGCCTGGGCCGGGTTCGGCTCGGTGCTCAGATCCTGGCTGGCCGATCCGGTGCGGCTCAAATGGTTCAACATCTCCATGGCCGTGCTGCTGGTGGCAAGCCTGTGGCCGATGTTGCGATAGCCTGGTCGCTGCCCGTCCTACGATCTCACCATTCGATGCCGTTGGAGGTTTCTGCGAGCGCGGCCGCCAGCGCCGCGGCATCTGCAACGCCGCCCAGTGGCCGCACAGCAAGCTCAATCCGTCGCGCCGCGTTGTACCCTGCGCCCGCGGCCTGGTCCGGTTTTGCGCCAAACGCGGCGCGGTAACGGGCCGGAAAGCTGTCCTGGCCGGTATCGGTAGACCAGCCGTCAGGCAGGTCTCCGGGCGATAGGACAACCGTGGCCGAGGTCTGACCCGGTGCCATGCCCAGTGACGAATCGTCTGCACCAAGCGATATAATGAGGTCAAGCCGGGCCGTGCTGGCGTGCCTCAGCTCCTTCATCTCGATGACTGTCCCATCGAATATCGGAACAATATTGACATCGAGCCCGCCAACATGGCCGTCAGCGGTTTCGTCGGGATGGCCGTCACGCTCTGCGGCGGCGACGAGGAAGCCCCGGACAGCCGAGATAAGTTGCGCTTTGTCCGGCGCGTCCGGAGTCAGGATTCCAACTGAAAAGCTGTGCGCCATGACGCTGCCTGCACCCGCGACCATCAACCCAAGCGCGGCAACAATGGTTCGGGAAAAGGTCAAAACCCCATATCCGGTCATATTCACGTCTCCCCGGAGTGTTCGATGCCGAGCGGTTTTTCTTTCGACCCGAAAGAATCCGACAATGGCAATTGATGTCAGGAACCTGAGTATAGGGTCAACGGGCTGATGTCTTCAACGCGATCCGGCAAAGGTGTGTCAAGATTTCCGGGTCTGCGGCCGGGCCTTGTTTTGCTGCAGCCACATGATCAGTATTGCGATCGATCGAAAGCGCGCATAACCTTCCGACATGTCCCATGATCATCACGACCACCATCACCACCACGACAACGAGCTCGATCCATTCGCAGCCCGGGTCAAGGCGTTGGAGACGATTCTTGCCGAAAAAGGCCTGATCGATCCCGCCGCGGTCGACGCCATTGTGGAGACCTACGAGACGAGGGTCGGTCCGCGCAACGGCGCTCGCGTCGTGGCCAAAGCCTGGACTGACGCTGACTTCGCCGATTGGCTGCAACGCGATGCCACTTCGGCCATCGCTTCGCTTGGCTTTACGGGACGTCAGGGCGAACACATGCAGGCGGTTTTCAACACCGAGGATACCCACAACCTCATCGTTTGCACGCTGTGCTCGTGTTATCCCTGGACAGTGCTCGGCGTGCCGCCGGTCTGGTACAAGGCGCCGCCCTATCGCAGCCAGGCGGTTATCAACCCGCGCGGCGTGCTGGCGGAGTTTGGCCTTGTGCTGGCTGAGGAAACCCGCATCCGGGTGTGGGATTCCACCGCTGAGCTGCGCTACATGGTGGTGCCGATGAGGCCTGTGGACACAGAAGGCCTGAGCGAAGACGAACTCGCCCGGCTGGTCACCCGCGACTCAATGATCGGCACCGGTCTACCGCTGAGGCCCGGTTCGCTCGGACCCGGCGCATTGTGGCCAGCCGTGCCGGATGCGGGAGCAACGTCGTGAACGGCCCGCACGATCTTGGCGGGCATATGGGGTTCGGCCCTGTGGCGCCCGAAACCGATGAACCGGTGTTTCATGCCGCCTGGGAAAGACGCGCGCTCGGGGTGACGATTGCCACCGGGGCCTTCGGGGCCTGGAATATCGACGAAAGCCGCCACGCGCGCGAAAGCCTGCATCCGGCGATCTACTATAGTGCCAGTTATTATGAAATCTGGATCCGCGCGCTCGAAACCTTGCTCGAACGTCACGGGTTCGTCTCCACCGATGAGCTGGATGCCGGCCACAAGATCTGGCCCGGCGTCAAGCCAAAGCGCGTTCTCCACGAAAGCGACGTCGCAGCGGTTCTGGCTCGCGGCGCACCGTGCGACCGCGAGGTTCCAGCAGAACCGCGCTTTAAAACCGGCGACCGGGTTCGCACCCGCAATGAACACCCCGAAACCCACACGCGGCTGCCGCGCTATGCCCGCGGCAAGCTTGGCACCATCGAGGCTTTGCGCGACGGCTTTGTGTTTCCCGACACCAATGCGCACGGCAAGGGTGAAAGCCCGCAGCGTGTCTACACCGTTTGTTTTGACGGACGCGAACTCTGGGGGCAGGGGGCGGATCCGGCGCTGACCGTATCGATTGATGCCTGGGAGAGCTATCTTGAGCCCGCCTGAGCCTGAAACGGAAGCAACAGCCGGCTCGCCGTTTCGCCTGCCCGAGGGGTCGGGGCCGGACGCGCCTGTGTTCGCAGAGCCCTGGCAGGCGCAGGCCTTTGCACTGGCTGTGGCGCTGCATCAGCGCGGCTTGTTCACCTGGAGCGAATGGGCGGCGGCGCTCTCCATGGAAGTCGCCAAACCCGGCGCCGCACAGGATGGCAGTGACTACTACCAGCATTGGTTGGCTGCGATTGAAGCGCTGTTGTTTAAAAAAGGCGTGGCCGCTCCGGAGGTGATCGATGCGCTGTCCGCATCCTGGCAGCGCGCTGCCCACGCCACACCGCACGGACAGCCAATCAAGCTGGAAAACGATCCAGAGCGCGCTGTGCCTTAAAGCGCATAAAACCCCGCTAGCTCTCGAATTGGCGGTAGCACTCGTTGGCTATCGCCTGCAGTTCATTCCGGGAAATCTCGCCCGTCACAGCATATCCAAGTGGGCCGTCGATCCAGTAAAACGTTTCCAGATCGCCATCGCTGGCGATACGGAAGCTGGTGGTGCGGTTTTCGTCGTTGCGACCGATCAGAACCGAAACGCGCCGTCCGGAAGCATTTTCATACATAAAAAGCGCGCCGGGATTACCGCTGACGGGGACCAGACGTCCGCCGATCAACTCAAAGCCAACCTTACTGAGGTCCGGTGTTTTTAGCGGCGTGCCGAGCCTCTTGCCAAGCCATGCCACCAGATGCGCGTGCTGATCGGCCCCCACCTCAACCGGATGCCGCACGTCGCTGGCATAGATCAGGTAGGCAGATTTCGCCTGGCTTGGCAGCATCTCGGCTAGGGCCCGAGCTTCAATTCTGTCACGAACCGGCTCCGAACGACCAAGTGCAAATCCGGATGCAAATATCAGCACTGTCGCGGCAACTGCGATAGCGCGCTTGATAAGCAATGCAGTCCGCGGCGGACGAGCACTCAGGATAAGCTCGCTGTCGCCCGGAAGGGTTTTGGCATGTTTGTTGAACATACCCCTGAGTTCGGTATTTTGCTCCTGCCAGCTGCGCACCCGCTCGGCGTCGGCGGGATTGGCGCCCAGCCACGCTTCAACGCGGCTGCGATCTGCCGCATCCAACTGGCCGTCGGCGTAGGCGTGCAGGTCGTGCTCGGAAACGGCTCGGTCGCGGTCGTTCATTTCGGTCTCCGCAGGGGAATGATTTTGTCTTCGCCAAGCGCATCAGCGAGACTCTGGCGGGCACGGGACAGACGGGACATGACGGTTCCGAGCGGGATGTCGAGCATGCTCGCCACTTCGTGGTATTTATAGCCCTCTATGACCACCAGCATCAGCACGGCGCGGTGATCCGAGGCAATGGTATTGAGTGCTTGAGCTAATCGTATCCGCGCAATTGGTTCCATGTCGCCGTCATCGGTAGCAACCTGATCAGCGGCGTCAAGCTCTACCAGCGTCGGTTTTGATCCGCGGAATTTGTTGCGATTGAGGTTAGTCATGATGGCGAAAATCCATGCGCGCAGGTTGACGCCGCGCCATTGCGCCCTGTTGGATATGGCTCGCAATACACTGTCGTGCAGCAGATCCTCTCCGTCTCCATCCGAGCGAGAGAGGCTCCTTGCGTAGCGCCTGAGCGCCGGCAACAGCGCCAGCATTTGGGCTTCAAAACTGGAAGACACCGGAGAGGGGGCTTTCGCCCACTCAACCGCATCATCTTCAGGGACGTGCGACATCCCAAACACCCTTTACGCCATCACCGGTTGTGTCGCCCATCTTGGCGTCCTTGATCCAGAAATACAAAGCCTTTCCACCCTTGGCCCATTGCCTGGAGCCATCGGCGCGTTCAATCATGGTATAGTCACCATCGGCTTTGGCGTCTGCACCGGCGGCAAGCGGCGGCCAGTTGGTCGCGCAGGCATCATTGCAATTGGATGCGCCATCGGTGTCCTTTTTGAAGGTGTAGAGCGTCATGCCGTTTTCGCCGGCAAGCACGGCGCCCTTTGCTGTGTCGACTGTCTTGACCGGTGCGGCAAGAGCCGAAGCGGCAGTGGCGAGCAGCAGTATGGTTGTCAGTGTCAGCGTTTTCATCGGTTTCTCATCTCCAAACAGTTCCGGAGCAAGGGAATTTCCGCGCTCCTGACAGTGAGACACCAATGCAGCTGTTTTTATTCCAAGAGACGTGCAAAATAATTCACGGATCTCGCCTTTAACGGCCGCTGGTCAAATTCCCGGCGTCAGTTCAGCCAGTCGGGTGCCTGATTGAACGGTGTGCCGAACCGCGCCAGCCACAGGCTGCGGGCAATCCGTCGGGCAATGACCAGAATCGGGGCTGCGGTGCCGGCTTCAAACAACGATGCGGTGGTCTGCTCGAACAACTCCAGCCACAGCCGGAAATCATCCTCCTGCAAATCCGGCAGGGCGTTGTGCTTGACCACCGGTTGCCCCGAATACTCTCCCGAATACAGCAGCACCGAGCGCCAGAACAGGTTCATTCTCTCGAGATGCGGATCCCATTTGCCTGCCAACCGGTCCTCAAACAGTGGGCCGAGGCGCGGGTGCTGACGGATCTCGCCGTAAAACCGGTCAAACAGCAGAGCAATCTCGTCTATCGAGATCTCGACGGCGGGCACCCGCGGCGGCGCTGGCCGGGCAGAGATGACGATTGGTTCAGGCCGTTCAGCCATAATATTTTAGCGCGATCAGCAGCGCGACCGCACCCCAGAAACACATGTTGATGAACGAGCGTATCAGTCCGCCATCCTGCTCCACCGTGATGCCAAGTCTACGGCGGACAAGATCGCCTGGGAGCAGGAACAGCCACAGCATTGTTTTCATCACATCCTCTTTTCTGATATTTGAAACATCCCTATTTCATTGCTCTTCAAAAAGCAATATATGAAATACCAGTATTAAGCTTTCAACTGGATTGCCCATGCGTCTGACGCTTCACACAGATTATGCTTTCCGTGTTCTCATGGCGCTGGCGCTTGTGCCCGATCAGGTGAAGTCGGTCGATGATCTGGCCCGCGAGTTCGGTGTTTCGAAAAACCATCTGATGAAAGTCGCGCAGAACCTCACCGCCGGCGGCTTCATCTCGACGGTGCGCGGCCGCAATGGGGGCCTTCGTCTGGCAATGCCGGCCCGCGATATCAATCTCAAGGCAGTGGCGGAGCATATGGAGCCGGATTTCAACATCGCCGGCTGTTTTGGCGACGAGCCGTGCTCGTTTCTGCCGCGCTGCGGGCTTAAAGGCGTTCTCGGACAAGCCAAACATGCCTTTCTGCAGACACTCGGCAAGCATGATTTGGAATCGATCCTGTAACCTGTAGCCCGCAACTGTCGGGGTCGCGCACGCGAACCGAATCTGCCATGAGAAGACATGAAGTTTTCACCCCAACAGGATGAGGCGCTGAAAGCCGTCTCGCGCTGGCTCAAGGATGGCCGCACGCCGATCTTCCGGCTGTTTGGCTATGCCGGCACTGGCAAGACCACGCTGGCCAAGTATTTCGCCGACAATGTCGACGGCGAGGTGCTGTTTGCAGCCTTCACCGGCAAGGCAGCCCAGGTGTTGCGCGCCCGCGGCGCCAAGAACGCCCGCACCATTCACTCGCTGATCTACCGTCCGAAGGGCGAGGAAGAAATCTCCGACGAGGAGACCGGCAAGACCACCGTCTCTCCATTGTTCTCGATCAATCGGCAAAGTCCGCTGGCGCAAGCCGCGCTGATCATCATCGATGAATGCTCGATGGTCGACGAGGCGCTGGGCAAGGATCTGATGAGCTTTGGCACGCCGATCCTTGTGCTGGGCGATCCGGGGCAATTGCCGCCGATCTCCGGCGGCGGCTATTTCACCGAGCACGAGCCGGATATCCTGCTCACCGAGATCCACCGGCAGGCCCGCGACAATCCGATCATCGATCTCGCCATGCAGGTGCGCGAAGGCCGCGAGATCATGCATGGCGACTATGGCGCCGCTCAGGTGATCGGCAAGAACGATGTCGACCGCGACATGGTGCTCGAGGCCGATCAGGTTCTGGTCGGCACCAACCGCACCCGCCGCCGCTACAACCAGCGCCTGCGCGAGCTCAAGGGCTATACCCAGGCCTTTCCGCAGGCCGGCGACAAGCTCGTCTGTCTCAGGAACGATCCCTCCAAGGCGCTGCTCAACGGCTCGCTCTGGCAGGTGATGACCTCGTCAAAGGAAACCGTCAAACCCGGCATCAACCTGCTGGTCAGGCCCGAAGACGACGATATGGATCGCGGCTCCGCCAAGATCAAACTGCTAAAAAGCGTCTTCGACGATCCCGATCTCGAAGTTCCCTGGCAGACCAAGAAACGCTACGACGATTTCGACTACGGCTACGCGCTTACCGTCCACAAGGCGCAAGGGTCGCAGTGGAATTCGGTCGTGCTGTTCGACGAAAGCTATGCTTTTCGAGAAAGCCGCGAGAGGTGGCTGTACACGGCGATCACCCGCGCCGCCGAACGGCTGGTGATTGTCAGGTAACAGGCACGATGGTCCGATGTCCGCAAAATTGCCATCCAAGGCTGCCAGCCACGCAAATAACTCGAAATCCACCGGCCTATTCTCACAATGGCCCACGATAGAATAGCAGTTGCATCAGGAATGATGCCTCGACGATGCGTCGAGCCGGCAAGGATCAGGAGAGCAGCCGATGACGGACAAGACGCAATTGCCCAGTTCCGGCACAAGTTCCCTGATCGTGCTCGGATGGTACGCGATATTTGGCTGCCTTGTTGTCGGCATCGCCGTCTTGAGTGCCGATTTCGTGGTCCCCAATCATGACCGGTTTGCGGATACGATCAGCGATCTAGGCGCAGGCAAGTATGAAATCATCGTGTCTGTCCGGCACCAAGTTGCGGGATCGGCTTCTCCATTGTGTGCGGAGGCCGGAGTGCATTTCTCATGAAGGGTTCATCGAAAGGCCTCCAGTCATGATCCCCTGGGAACGGCTTGATACAGTCAGGCTTGAAGAGGGCGTTGAGCTCAAGCTGATGCGTCGCGGCCATGAGTTTTCCATCATGCTCGGGTCCAACGAGCTGATGAACAGCCGCCTCAGTGGCTCCGAGGAGGCGCTGGCTGAACTGGCTGCACAGAAGCTTGAGGGCAGGGCGCAGGCCCGCATGCTGATCGGTGGGCTCGGCATGGGGTTTACCCTGCGCGCCGCTCTCAAGGGACTGGGCGATGACGCCCGCATCACCGTCGCCGAGCTGGTGCCCGCAGTCATCGACTGGGCGCGCGGGCCGATGGCATCGGTATTTGACGGCTGTCTCGAAGAAGACCGTGTCAGTGTCCATCAAGGTGACGTCGGCGAGCTGATCCGCGGCAGTGACGACCTATGGGACGCCATATTGCTTGATGTTGACAACGGCCCCGACGGGCTCACCCGTACCGGCAACGACGCGCTTTATTCGGCGGCCGGGCTTGCCAGCGCTCTGCGGGCATTGACCCCTGGCGGCATCTTTTCGGTCTGGTCGTCGGCCGCCGATGCCGCCTTCACAAGACGGCTGAAGCAGGCGGGTTTTGCCGTTACCGAGGTGCGGACCCGCGCCAGCACCAAAAAACGCGGCGCGCGCCACATGATCTGGGTAGCAACCAAAGCAGGCTCGGCAAGGTCGTAAAAGGTGCGCGGCCCCTCAAGCCGTCCCCGGTCCCTGAGATTTTGGCGGGTCCTGCTTGTGTCCCCGGTTTTCGCGGAGAGCGCGGGTGCGCTTGTCAACATGGGCTCTGATGGATGAGAGCAGAGGATTCCGGCCGGTGGCCGAAACGCCATAGTCGAGGTTGAAGCCATAGTCGAAATCCGGCGGGTTCTTGCCGGTAGTGTGGGTCAGCATGGTTTCGATCTTGTCAAATCCTTTGGCCAGTACCGCTTCGGGCGACGCCGCTTCGGCATATTCATCCCAGAGCGAGATAATCTCCGTCTTCAGATCAGCGGGCAAGGGCGTGCAAAGCTTTATCAGATCGGCGCGCTCCCGTGCGGCCCGGTCATCCCCGGCGCGTTGGTCGACTGCCGGTACGTCACCGGAAATTGCCTCTCCGAGATCGTGCACGATGCAGATCTTGATGAGCCGAAGTAGATCGACGCCCTCAAGCTTGTCGCTGAACAAAATGGCAAGCAGGCAAAGCCGCCAGCTGTGCTCGGCGGTGCTTTCCTGCCGGCCTTCGGGGGTGTGGCCGCTGCGCAGGGTATCTTTCAGCCGGTTGGCCTGATCCAGGAAAGCGAGCACGGACGCGATCCGCTTCTCCGAGGGGAGACGCAAATCTGTCATGCTGCACTGTGCAAACGCGTCCGGTAAATCTCCGCCTTCTCCGGATCCAGATTGGTCTTGCTCAGATCGCCTCCGGCCCAGGCGATCACCTTCGGATCCATCACCCGGAACCACAGCGCTGGAAACGACGCCAGCAGGAAGGTGCCAGGATAGCCCGATGGCAATGTCGGCAAATCGTCAAATGAGCGAAGCGCCTGATAGGGTCGCAACGGATTGGCGTGATGATCCGAGTGCCGCTGCAGATGAAACAGCATCAGATTGGAAATGATGTGGTTGGTGTTCCAGGAATGCCGCGGCTCGCACAGGCCATAACGCCCGTCCGGCTTGAGATCCCGCTTCAGTCCGTAATGCTCGATATAATTGGCGGTGGTCAGGTGAAACCAGCCGATCAGATTGTGCAGCACCACAAACACCAGCATGGTCCAGCCGAAAGCTGCGATCAGCAGCGCATCGGCCACAAAGGTGATGGCGTATCCCTGGAGAATGTCGTTGCGCCAGTGCCAGAATGGCAGGCCCTTGCGCTCAAGCCGCGCCCGCTCCATTTGCCAGCCACGCCGGGCAGTGCCCGGTATTTCGCGGCATGCGAAGCGCCACAGGCTTTCGCCAAGACGGGCAGATGCGGGATCTTCGGGTGTGGCGACATGCACATGGTGGCCGCGATTGTGTTCGATGCAGAAATGTCCGTAACCTGACACCGCATTGGCAAATTTCGCGCCCCATTGGTCCAGCCGGTTTGGCTTGTGGCCCAGCTCATGTCCCACGGTAATGGCCGTGCCTGAACTGACACCTGCAGCGACTACCAGCCCGATCCAGGCCCAGACTGGTGTGCCGGGCTGGCCCGCCGCAATTGCGCAGGCGAGAAAGGAAAACCAGAACACCGGCACCGAGAGAAACAGCAGCACCCGGTAATACTGGTCGGCGGCCATGGCTTCGACCACGTCTTCGGGAGGGTTGTTCGGATCCGTGCCGACCAGGTGGTCACCGACAATATAGACGCCGTAGTAGAAAGTGACCGGCGCCAGAGCCCACCAGGGATTGCCGGTCAAAAGCAGGGCAACCGCCGCCAGGCCCGGCAACGAAGGCGACAGCACCGACAACACCCACAGCCAGCGCTTGTTGTCGCGGTATTCGATTCGCTCACCGGTTCTGGTTGTCGTCACGAAAATCATCTTTTGGCTCCCAAGCAGAAACCTGTCACGATCTCTCGCATGTCCTGCCCGATGGTAAGCGCCAGCGCCGCCGGGGGCAAGGATGCGTCAAGGATCAAAGATCCTGCTGCCAAGGCGGTTTGATCCGCGGGCGGTCGAGGGAGAGGTGGCCAGTGTCCAGTTCTTTAACAATCTTGCCCTAGGATGGTCTTTGATTATCTGAACAGGGAAGATGTTCATGCGCCTTTCATCTGCATTCGCTGCGCTGCCGGCCGTCCTGATGACCGCTGTGCCTGCGCATGCCGTCGATTTCAACGCACTGCTGAAACAGGTTTTCGGCTCATCCGATCCCAAAGACCTTGGCGGGCCGATTTTCGTGCTGATTGGCCTGTTTGCGTTGCTGTTTTTCTGGGGGGCTCTCAGAATCGGCAAAAAACGTCAGCGCCGGATGATTGAAAACTACAATGCCGATATGAAGGACTACTCGACGCGGTTGCGGCGCGGAAAGTCCTGAAGTGGTGCGATTGTCGTCGCTTGCAGGTGACATCAAAGCGCAATAAATCGAGTTTTCCGGTCATTGATCGAAAATCCGAATGCACGCTTTCCCGAAATTCATTTTAACATCACCGGCCAATGCTTTAGGTAATGTCTGAGGGCCGGTCGCCCTGTTCGTTGCCCTTGTCCGTGAGGCCGCCATGACTGCCAAGCTTTCCGTCAATCTCAATGCCGTAGCCATGCTGCGCAACCGCCGCGATCTGCCATGGCCCAGTGTCACAGGTCTGGGGCGCATTGCGCTGTTGAATGGCGCCCACGGCCTGACCGTGCACCCGCGACCCGACCAGCGCCATATACGCTTCTCCGATCTTCCCGAAATACGCGCCTTGATTGACGATGAATTCCCTCAAGCCGAATTCAACATGGAAGGCTATCCGACAGACGAATTTTTAGATCTGGTGGACGCCAACGCGCCCGAACAGGTGACCCTGGTGCCTGACGATCCATCGCAGGCGACCTCGGATCACGGCTGGGATTTCGAAGGCAAGGGCAATGTTCTGCGCTCGGTGGTCCAGCGCCTGAAAAAGGGCGGCGCGCGGGTTTCGCTGTTTTGTGATCCCGACGCCAGCCGCGCGAGCCTCGAAGCTGCCAAGGCCACGGGTGCCGACCGGGTGGAGTTCTACACAGGCCCCTATGGCGGAACCTATGATGATCCAGCCCGTGCTGCCGAAGAACTCAAGAAGCTCGAGGTCTCAGGAAGGATTGCCACTGAGCTCGGTCTTGGGGTCAACGCTGGACATGACCTCACGGTCGACAATCTTCCGGCCCTTGCCCGCGCCATTCCGGACCTTCTCGAAGTCTCTATCGGCCACGGCCTGACAGCCGACGCACTGGAATACGGAATGGCCGAAACCGTGAAGCGTTTCGTCAAAGCCTGCGGATGAGCTTTCGATACTCGGTTTGACCTGTTCAGGAACGTCCATACCCACACTCCTCAACGGCCCGGTGATCTGGGCAGGTGACAGTTTGGCCGGGGTTGATGCGGCGAGAAATCAGTATGATGCGCAGCGCGAGACCTGATATATATTGAAATTGGCAAATTGCTCGGCCAGAAAGTCGCTACGCATTAGCCGGAGTCACTATGAGTCGCATCAAGATAACCGTCACAATCGCAATGCTGGCGCTGTCGGGCTGTGTCGCACAGCCCTCGTCGCAGTCAGCCAAAAAACCTGGTGTGAATCTCGATGCAGTGCTGCCACCCGAGAGTCTGCTGCGTGAAGATACACGTTCCGCGCTCCACCACGACCGCAGCCAGAGCAGGCTGTCCTATGTCGGTGTCTGGGCCACTGATGGCGATAAATGCGCGATGATGGACCAGACAGCGTTTCAGGGCTTCGCCGTCATTACCCCGGGGCGCATTCGCCGCTCGGGCGAAATCTGCGAAATCTCACAGGGCGAGCCGGGTTCTGTCGTTCGCCTTGATGCGACCTGCAAGGCCAGGGGCAAGAAAACCACCACGCGGCCCATCCAGATCAAGATGCTGTCCAGCCGCCAGATGCGCCTGAGCAGCGGGTCTGATAGTGCAGGTTCGACCATGGTCCGCTGCCGCCTGCTGCCGACCCCCGCTCCGGGCAGGGCTCCTAAGTGAGATCAGATCCACCTGGCGATCGCCACGATTAGATGCGCGCCCGGCACCAGCAGAATCTGGGCGAATAGGGTGCCCGCCAACCGGCTCAGCACCATCCACACCAGCACCTGACGATAAAATCCGTGACTGACTTCGCCTTCGACCACATCATCGGTCAGCCCGGCGAGATAGGGGTCGATCAGGATGAACATCATGATCGTCGCCACACCGTTTATCACCGCTGACAGCGAGCTCGCCGTCACCCGGAAATCCGGATCGAGAGAGCCTGCATAGATGGCCGACAACACACCGACGGTCCACAGCGCCGTGGCTGCGAAATTCATGCCGATATAGATGGCGGGAAAGCCGCGCGAGACCCTGAGTGACGTCAGGTTCTGATAGCGCGGCAAGGCCACCGATTGCAGCACCACGCCCGCACCGCGCGGCGTCAGGGTCTTGAGCGCCAGCCGCACAAGATTGCGCCGTTTCTTGAAGCTCGCCACGGCCGTTGTGGCAACCCGTTGAACTGTGGGAATGAGCAGCCCGCCGACGATGGTCGCCACCGAGGCTGCCGCCAGGATCAACGCGAAATCCAATTGCAAGTGGCTTGCGCCAGCGTCGAGTATCGAGCTCTCCACACGCTTGGCCAGGAGCGGCGCCTGAAACGAATTCGATGTGCGTGACACCAGCACCATTGCGTTGAACAACGAAAACGCAATCGCGATATGCCCGGTCCGGATCCCTGCGATCCGGAACGCAAACGCCAGCGTTCCGATCAGATGAATGACGAAGGTCAAAACGATGATGGCGAAAAGTTGTGTATCCATGCCGCAGCCTGCCCGTAGCTCAAATGCCCGGAGCGGAGATATCGACTTGTTTCAGGTTAAATTGCGGCGGCGGTTGGCGATCTTCCTCTGCACGTCCTCCTCTTCATGAAAGCGCGACCGCCGTCGGGTCGCCTGATGGTGTCTGGGGCAGAGGGCCGGCGTGGCGTGTGGTTTGCAGCAGCGCGGTTGCGGTGCCCGAGAAGCGTGCCGGTTTGGGCGTGAAAATTGGTCGTAAGTGGTCTGATTCTTTTCGAGGCTGTTCCAATTGAATGTCATTTTATAGTTCTAAGTTGCAGCCAACCTCATCTAGCTTCCTGGTTTTGACCGATTTCAAGATCTCAGTCTTGACTCCACGGCGATCTAAAGGTCTAAAGAGGTAAGACCACTGGATGGAGCCAATGAACAAAATCGCAACCAAAGATGAGCAAGACCCTCAGACCGGAAGCGAACGGGTGTTCGCTTTTTTTCGCGGCAAGGTTCTTTCCGGTGAGCTCAGGACCGGCGACCGGTTGCCGGCCGAGCGTGATCTGGCCGCCCAGCTGAATGTCGGCCGTCCATTGCTGCGGGAAACGATGCGGTCGCTTGCCATGCTCGGCCTTGTCGATATCCGGCACGGCAGTGGCGCCTTTGTTGGCAAGGCCGACATCTCCGTGCTGACCAATTTCTTCACCTTCAGTCTGGCTCAGGAACAGAACGTTTCAGAGGACATCATGCAGGCGCGCATGGCGATTGAATGCCAGGCGATCCGGCTTGCCTGTGAGCGCGCAACCGACAGCGATCTGGACCGCATCGGTGGCTGCCTTACGGCTCTCATCAACACTTTGTCTGATCCGGAGAAGGGTGGCATGGCCGACTTCCGCTTCCATGCGGCGATCGTCCAGGCAAGTCACAGCCAGGCGCTGATCACGCTCTACAAGGCGATCTCGGAACTGCTTATGCAGAACCATGTCGAACGCCGTCAGGTGACGCACAAGACACCGAAGGTAATTGACGATCTGGTGGATTCCCACCGCCAGGTCTTCCTTTCGATCGTGGAAGGGGATGGGGACGCAGCCGATCATCGGTTGCGCGAACATTTCGCGATCGGCGACGAACTGCGCCGCAAAAGCATCATTGCTGCTTTCAGCAGTGGTGGCATGGCGGAGTAAAGTAAAATCAACAGTGGAGGAGTGAGTATGTATACTTCAATTACCGGGCGCATTGCGTCCGCCATCCTGGCCTTGGGCATCATGTCGGCGCCAGCCCTTGCCGAAGAGCTGCGCTATGCGCATGTCGGGTCCGAGGGCGACATTCAGACACGATATGCCACCGAAGCAGCCGCAGGCATCAAGGATGCCACCGGCGGCGACGTCACGGTTCAAGTGTTTCCAGCCAGCCAGCTTGGTGGTGTGGCTGAAATGGTCGACGGCGTCCGCATCGGCTCGATTTCCATGGGTCACCATGATTTTGCCTCGCTGGCCCGAATTGTGCCTGACGTGGCGGTGTTCAATGCACCGTTCATCTATCGCAGTGCCGAACAGGCGCTGGCTGCAACCAATCCAAACTCCTCAGCCGCACTGCAGGAAATCAATGAAAAGCTGATCGCCGAAGGCGGCGTGCGCATCATTGGCCGCATCTATCGTGGCGCCCGCCACATCTCGTCCAATTTCGAGGTGAAATCACCGGCCGATCTCAAGGACAAGCCGTTCCGTGCGGTTCCGCTCGATCTCTGGGTGTCGATGGTCAAGGGATTTGGCGCGACGCCGACCCCGGTGGAAGTCTCCGAGCTTCCCACCGCATTGATGACCGGTCTGGTTGTCGGCCAGGAAAATCCGCTGACCATGATCTCGGCCAACAAGCTCTATGAAGTGCAGTCCCATGTCGCCATGACCGGGCACATGCACTCCGTGCTTGCCGTCTTTATCAATGAAGACGTCTGGCAGGGCCTGAGCGAGGACAATCGTGCCAAGATCACCAAGGTACTTGATGACAAGGCCACGGACTCGCTGCGCTGGGCGCAGGAATCGGAAGCTGGTCTGGTCGAAGAGCTCAAGAGCAACGGCATGACCGTGGTCACCGAAGCCGACGGCCTCGACATCGACGCTTTCCGGGTGCCGGTGCTGGATCAGATCCGCACCGACTTTCCGGATTTTGCCCCCTACATCGAACAGATCGCAGCGGTTAAGTAAGCCATTGCATCTTTTGACGGGCGCCTCTGGGCGCCCGTCTCCTTGCCGGAGCACGTCATGAAACTTGCCAGACGCCTTGTCGAATATGTCAGCGTGTTCTTGCTTGGAGCGCTGGTGTTTGTGCCGTTTGCCCAGATCATCATGCGTTGGGTTTTCGGTGCGCCCATCATCGGTGCCGAGGAATTTACCCGCTTCCTGCTGATTCGCGTTGTCTTTGTCAGCTTCCCGCTGGTTGTCGAAGCAGGCGAGAACATCGTCATGGGCGATTTGCGCAAGGCGTTGCCGGATCTGCCGCGCCGCGTTCTCGATGTGCAGACGTCGCTGTGCGCCATCTTCATTACCGGGCTGGTTGCCTATGCGGTGTTCGCCACCATCGGCAAGAACCTCAACAACGCCACGCCGACGCTGAAAATCCCGTTCTGGATCTTCCTCGGCTCCACCTTTTTCGGATTTGCCGCAGCGGCATTGGTCCATCTCGTCCATCTGCGCAAACCACCGCAGAAGGCCACGAGCGTCAGCATCTAGGACCGACCCATGGGCATTGTCATCATCATCGCCTTCCTGGCGCTGTTCATCATCGGTTTCCCGGTGGTTTACGCCATCCTGCTGCCGGGCATCCTCTATATCCTGATCGAGGGATTTCCGCTCGGCCTGCTGGCGCAGCGCATCACCTATGCACTCGACAGTTTCCCGCTGGTGGCCGTGCCTATTTTCATATTCGTCGGCAATCTGATGAACCTGTCCGGCGTTACCGACCGCATCTTCCGCTTTGCCGACACGCTTGTCGGCCGCGCCCCGGGCGGTCTGGCCCAGGTCAATATATTCTCTTCGCTGATCTTCTCCGGCATGTCGGGTGCGGCCCTGGCCGATGTCGGAGGTCTCGGCAAGATCGAGATCGAGGCGATGCGCAAGCGCGGCTTCTCGGCGCCGTTTTCGGCCGCCGTCACCGCCGCCTCTGCCGTGGTCGGACCGATTTTCCCGCCCAGCATTCCGCTCATCGTCTATGGCTCGGTCACCAGCGTCTCGATCGTGCAATTGTTGCTGGCAGGCATCGTCCCGGCGCTGATCTGCGTCGTCATGCTGATGGCGACGGCGGCGATCCTGTCGCTGCGTCATTCGATGCCGCGGGCAGACCGCTGGCCGACGGCGCGCGAAATCTGGCTGTCGCTGCTGCCCGCCCTTCCAGCCATTCTTGCCCCGGTGCTGATGATTTCTGGCATGCTGTTGGGGATATTCACCCCCACCGAGGCCGCAGCTGTCACCGCCGTCTATGTCATCCTGATCAGCTCCTTGATCTACAAGGAGCTGACCTGGGGCCACATGTGGCACTCGATGCTGGCCACCGTGCGCTCGACCAGCGCCATCCTGATCATTGTCGCAGCCGCGGCGCTGTTCGGCTGGATACTGGCCGTCGAGCAGGTGCCACAGGATTTTGCCGCCATGATCCTGCAATGGTCGACAGATCCGCTGATGCTGCTGCTGATCGCCAATCTGATCTTCTTCATCGCCGGCATGTTCCTCGATTCCACCACCGCGACGCTGCTGGTGGTGCCGGTGATCGCGCCGCCGATGGTGCTGGCCGGTGTCGATCCGGTGCATTTGGGCATTGTCGCGATCTTCAACCTGATGATTGGCCTGCTGACCCCGCCGATGGGATTGTCGCTGTTTTTGGTCTGCTCCATCGCCGACATTTCGCTGCGCGACCTGCTCAAGGCCCTGGCGCCCTTCTACATCCCGCTGCTGGCAACCCTCGGCGTGATCACCTTTGCTCCCGATCTTGTTCTCTGGCTGCCCAGCTTCCTGCGTTAGCCCCTTTGGAAGGATACTGAAAATGCGAATAGTTGTTGGTTCTGATCATGCCGGATTTCCGATGAAGGCTTACGCCGTCGAAGCCATCAAGGCGCTCGGCCACGAGGTTATCGATGTCGGATCTTTTGATGACCAGCCGGTGGATTTTCCCGATATCGCCAGACTGGTGACCGGCGCGCTGACCGAAGGCACCGCCGATCGTGGCCTGATGGTTTGCGGCACCGGCGTCGGCGCCTCGATCGCCGCCAACAAGGTCAAGGGCATCCGCGCCGCCGTCTGTCATGATGTCCATTCGGCACATCAGTGCGTTGAGCATGACGATGTCAATGTGATGTGCATCGGCGCGCAGATCGTCGGCTCCTGGCTCGCCAGCGACCTGATCAAGGCCTATCTGGAGGCCGAATTCTCCACCAGCGAAGAATTCCGCCGCCGGGTCGAAAAACTGCACGTGATGGATTCAGAGCGTTGATGACTGCGACCACGTCCCATTCCAACTGCGCCGCGCATCCAACCGGATTCGCGGCGCTTTAATGCAGGCTTGGGTCCCGCCTTCTTTGACTTGACACCGTACCGTACGGTACGGTACATGGCTCCCATGAACACGACACTTGCCCCAGATGCTGCTCCCAAGCAGACCGCCGTGCCTGCTGAAGCTGCCCCGGGCGCCTCAGCAGGCGAAGGCCTGTCCGAGCGGCAGCGCGAAGTCCTCGACGCCGTGCTCAAGCTGATGGTGGCCGTGGGAGACGGGTTTTCCGTGGCCGCAGTGGCGCGGGCTGCAAGCTGCTCCAAGGAGACGCTTTACAAATGGTTTGGCGACCGCGACGGGCTGCTGACGGCCACGGTGCGCTGGCAGGCGTCCAAGGTGCAGATGCCGAAACTGCCGCAGGACAAGCTGACGCGCGCAAGCCTCGAGGCGGCGCTTACCGGTTTTGCAACAAGCTGGCTGACGGTGATTACCGGGGATCTGTCGATCGCCCTCAACCGCGCCGCCGTCTCCCATGCCGGATCGGGCAAGAGCCGGCTCGGTGCGATTGTTCTCACCAATGGCCCGTTCGCCATGAAGCACCGGCTTGAGCCTTTGTTCGAGGCAGGCAGGGCAGAGGGCTTGCTGAGTTTTGATCAGGTTGATACGGCTTGCCGCACCTTCTTCGGGCTGGTGGTGGCCGACACGCAGATCCGCGCACTTTTGGGCGAAGACCGGCGCCCGGATGCTCACGAGATCCAGACCATATCCGCAACCGCTGTGGCCCACTTCATGCGCCTCTACGGACGAGGTTGAAACACCAATAATTGGCGGCAGGCGCTGTGCCTCTTGCCCTTATGAAACCAAAGACAACGACACACACGCAAACGGGAGTTTATCATGCGCGTATATTATGATCGTGACGCAGACCTCAATCTGATCAAGTCGAAAAAGGTAGCCATCATCGGCTACGGATCCCAGGGCCGGGCACATGCGCTCAACCTCAAGGATTCAGGCGCCACCAACGTCGCCGTGGCGCTTCGCGAAGGCTCGGCCACGGTCAAGAAGGCTGAGGCCGATGGCTTCAAGGTGATGAGCGTCGCCGAAGCTGCCGGCTGGGCCGATCTTATGATGATGGCCGCTCCCGACGAGCTTCAGGCCGACATCTACAAGGATCACATCGCCGCCAACATCCGCGATGGCGCAGCGATTGCCTTTGCCCATGGCCTCAATGTGCATTTTGGCCTTATCGAGCCCAAGGCAACCGTCGACGTGGTCATGATCGCACCAAAAGGCCCCGGCCACACGGTGCGCGGCGAATACCAGAAGGGCGGCGGCGTGCCGTGCCTGATCGCTGTGCATCACGATGCATCGGGCAATGCCCATGAACTGGCTCTGAGCTACGCCTGTGGCGTTGGCGGCGGCCGCTCCGGCATTATCGAAACCAATTTCCGCGAAGAGTGCGAAACCGATCTGTTCGGCGAGCAGGTGGTTCTCTGCGGCGGTCTGGTCGAGCTGATCCGCGCCGGTTTCGAAACGTTGGTCGAAGCCGGTTACGCACCGGAAATGGCCTATTTCGAGTGCCTGCACGAGGTCAAGCTGATCGTCGACCTGATCTATGAAGGCGGCATCGCCAACATGAACTACTCGATCTCCAACACGGCCGAATGGGGCGAATATGTCTCCGGTCCGCGCATCATCACATCCGAGACCAAGGCTGAAATGAAGCGCGTTCTGCACGACATCCAGACCGGCAAGTTCACGAGCGAATGGCTGCAGGAATACAAGGGTGGCGCAGCGCGCTTCAAGGGCATCCGCCGCATGAATGATCGTCACCAGATCGAGGAAGTCGGCGAAAAGCTGCGCGGCATGATGCCGTGGATCAAGGGCAACGCCTTGGTCGACAAGGACAAGAACTAAGCTTTTTTGACTTTTGTCTGAGCATGAAGGCCGGGGTGAGAACTCCGGCCTTTCCCGTTTCGGTACACCGTGCATCGGGCTTGCGGGTCACTGCAAGCTGACAAACCGTCAATAGTTACAATTTGAACCAAATCCATCCGGCAATCCCAACCGCGCCTTAACCCCTTGTCGTGCATGATGCGATCTCGATAGAGCGGCAATCAACGCGATCGGAAAGCGGATGACTTCAATGCAAGGCGAAAAGACAAAGCGCCTGCACCATTGGGATTTTTCCCGAGCGCTCTATCTCGTGCTTGGCATTCCGTTTCATGCGGCGGTGATCTATTCGCTCAACCATGAATGGTCGGTGAGTTCGCCCGACAAGAGCCAGGTGCTGACCTGGTTTGCCGAGTTCCTCCACACCTTCCGCATGCCCGGCTTCTTCCTGCTTGCCGGGCTGTTCTCGATGATGCTGCTCGATCGCCAGGGCGCGCTGGCCTGGCTCAAGACCAGGCTGTTCCGGCTCGGCCTGCCGCTGCTCTTTGCCACGCTGCTGATCGTACCGTTCCAGATAAGCGTCCAGCAAGTGGCACTTGCCGTAAATGGCACTGTGCCCGCATCAGATCTGCCGGGCCTGATCGGCGCCCAGCTCTCCCGTTTCGGCGAGCCGTGGATCGCGCATCTGTGGTTTTTGTGGGTGCTGATTGCATATTGCATCGGGCTTGCCATCCTGCAGGCCCTGAGCCGTGGAACCTTGCGCGCCCGGCTGGAAGCTTTCGTTGACTGGGTGGCCGACAACCGCATCCTGTCGCTCGCAGCCTTTGCCGCCATTTGCGCACTCGCAGCCCATGTCCAGTCGATCGTTGTTGCCGCCAGTCCCTATTACGGAAACGCGGTGATCAACTACAATCTCTATGTGACCTATTTCGGCTTCGGCGCGCTGGTCTATTCCAGCCGCACGCTCAACGATCTGCTGCTCAGGCCCGGACCGGCTGCCGCCGTTGCCGGCGTGGCGCTGGTCACCCTCTCGCAAATTCCGCATACCGATCTGCTCATGCACACTTTGAAGGTGATCGCCGCGATCTTCGGTGCGCTTCTCATCGTCGGCTTCATTTCGAGCCTCGCCCACCGGCATTTCGGCCAGTCCAATGCAAGGGTCCGCAAACTCGTCGATGCTTCCTTCACAATCTATCTGTTTCACCACCCTGTAATCTATGTGCTGGGCACCCTGTTTCTGCTGGTGGATCTGCCGCCGGTCGTCGAATTTGCCGTCATCGCGGTTTCGGCAGGCTTCATGTCCTACGCCATCCACCTGGCCGTCAGCCGCAGCGCGATCGCCACGCTGATGTTCAACGGGGTGAGGATGAAAAGACAACCGTCACGCACCCCGCCGTCAGTTGCGGTGCCGGGAGAAACGCTTGCCCGGACGTCCGCGTTCAGGGGATAGGCCGCCGCTCCGGAGCTGGAGCGGGACAGGGGGGTCAGCTGCTTGCCGACATCCCTGCCACCATCGCCGCCAGTGCCACGATGTGGATCAGCATGATCGCCTTGTCGTTCCACAGCACGCCCACCGCAAACCAGCCGAACACGCCGACGACGAACAGATAGAGGTTCCACGGCGTCCAGCCGAAGCCGGTCGCCGTGTAGCCCAGGATCTGGATGATCGACGCCACCCATTTGACGGTGAATGCGATCCGCTCGCTCGAAAAAGCTCCGGCAACTGCAGTCGTCATGGCTTGATACTCCTCGGATCGCCGGTCACACGGACCGCGTCAGGCCGCCATCGATGCGCAGGTTCTGCCCGGTGATGTAGGCCGCATCGTCGGATGCCAGGTAAGACACCAGCGAGGAGACCTCGCGGGCATGGCCATAGCGCCCCATCGGAATCCGCGCCTTGCGATCCCCGGTTTCGGGCAGCGAGTCGATGAAGCCCGGCAGCACATTGTTCATGCGGATGTTCTTGGATGCATAACGGTCGGTGTAGAGCTTGGTGAAGGCAGCCAGCCCGGCACGGAATACGCCCGATGTCGGAAACAGCGGATCGGGCTCGAACACGGCGAAGGTGGAGATGTTGATGATCGTGCCGCCGCCCTGGGTTTCAAAATGCGGGGTGACCAGCCGGGTCGGGCGGATCACGTTCATCAGGTAGTATTCCATGCCCTTGTGCCAGTCGTCATCGCTGATCGCCAGCACATCACCCTTGGGACCGTGACCGGCAGAATTGACCAGAACGTCGATGCGTCCGAAGGCATCAATGGCTTTGCCGACAAAGGCTTCAAGTGCGGCCGGGTCTAGATTGGAACCTGTATGGCCCACACCGCCAAGCTCTTTGGCCAGCGCCTCGCCCTTGCCCGAAGAGGACAGGATGCCGACCTTGAAGCCGTCTGCCGCCAGTCGCCGTGCTGCGTCCGCGCCCATGCCGCTGCCGCCGGCGGTGATCAATGCAACCTTGTGTTCGCTCATATCGTCTCTCCTTGAATTGCCCCAAATTTACCGGCCGCGCGGGGCGTTGACCAATCATGTTTTCTGGCTCAGACTGTAGAAAATCTACTGTCATTCGGAGCGCTGCATGCGTCTGCCCAATCTCAATGGTGTGCGCGCCTTCGAATGCGCCGCGCGCCATCTCAATTTCCGCCTTGCCGCCGAAGAGCTCAACCTGACGCAGGGCGCGGTCGCCCAGCAGGTCCGCAACCTCGAAGCATCTCTTGGCCCGAAACTGTTCGTGCGAAAGCCGCGCGGACTTGAACTGACCGCAAACGGCGCGGCCTATTTCACCGAGATCCACGCTAGCCTCACCCGAATTGATCAGGCCACCGCCCGGCTGGCACCTGAAAGCCGCAGTGTCGTGCTCAGCGTGCCGCCGTCATTTGCCTCGATGTGGCTGTTGCCGCGGCTGAGCGAATTCGAGGCGCTGCATCCCGATATTGATCTGCAGGTGATCGCGTCGGAGGGATTGTCCGATTTCGACAGCGATGGCGTCGATCTGGTGGTCCGCCAGGCCAGCCCGCCGTTCGCGCCGAACCTCAAGTCAGTTCTGCTTGCGCCGCTCAATCTGGTTGCGGTCGCCAGCCGCACCTATCTGCAAACCGCGCCGCCGACCAATCAACTTGAAGACTTCCGCGCCCACCGCCTGCTCGAAAACAGCCACCGCAACTGGCGCCAGCTGCTCGACAGCGATGAGGAGGCCGGAAAGGCCGCCCGCGTCTCCCGCTTCAACCAGACAGCCCTCGCCATCGCCGCCGCCCGCGCCGGCCGCGGCGTCGCCATCGCGCCCGATGCGTTGATCGAACCAGATATCAAGGCGGGAGAACTTGTGGTGGTGTGGCGCGATGAGTCCCAGTCATCGACCGGCTTTTATGCCGTAGCCCCGGCCAAGCCCGGTCGCCCAACCCGCGACCGCGACCATCTGGCGGAATGGCTGTGCGGGCAATTCGGGATGGCGTGGGCTTGAAAGCTTCGAACCTGTTTCCGATTAGTGCCGCTCAGCGGTTTTTCGGCGCGATGTCCTTGAGCCGTTCCGACAGAGCGCGTGCGTCGTCTGCCGAATAGGACATGTGCCTCCGCGTCGTCGTTGATTGCTGTTTGGCGACTGACAATCCCGGCCGCCATTCGGTTGCCGGGCGGATGGGGCGCGGCGCGAACCCGCCGCCGCAATTTGGGCAGACGTTGAAAAGCACAGTTTCCACGCAGTCGGCGCAGAAGGTGCACTCATAACTGCAGATTCGCGCTTCCGTGGAGGAGGGCGGTAGATCCTTGTCGCAGCATTCGCAGTTGGGTCTCAGTTCCAATGCCATCGCAGGTCTCTTTTCGGATGAAGAGTGGGGTAGGACGTCTTAGCCGCCCCGCACAACCCGCCCCAGCCGCTTGATGCCCTCTTCGATCATCGCCTCGCTGGCGCACGAGAACGACAGCCGCAGCGTGTTGGCGCCCGAGCCGTCGGCGAAAAACGCCTTGCCCGGAACAAACGCCACACGTTCGGTTTTGAGGCTTTCGGCCAGCAGCGCCGCGCCGTCGGCGGCTTCGGGGAGGGTGACCCAGATGAACATGCCGCCATCGGGTTTTGTCCAGCTCACGCCTTCGGGCATGTGGCGGGAGAGGGCTGCCAGCATGGCGTCGCGGCGCGCCATATAGGTTGCCTTGATCTTGGCGAGTTGGGCGTCGAAGCCGTCGGATGCGACTTTGTGGATCGCCATCTGGTTCAGCGTTGCCGAATGCAGATCGGCTGCCTGTTTCATCAGCACCAGTTTGGAGATCACCGGCTTTGCCGCGCAGACCCAGCCGACGCGCAGGCCCGGTGCCAGCGTCTTGGAAAAGCTGCCGCAATAGATTGTGCGTGTGTTTTCGATTCCGCCAGTGCGTTCGATATCGAGCGCCAAGAGCGGAGGCACCTCGTCTCCGTCATAGCGCAGCGACTGGTAGGCAGCGTCTTCGATCACCGCGATGTCGAGTTCTTCCGCCAGATCGAGAATTTTTTTGCGCGCGGACTCGGCCAGTGTTTCGCCTGTTGGGTTGGCGAAATCCGCCGATGCATAGGCGAATTTCACCCTGCCGCCGCCGGGCCCGCCAGCCGCCGCAGCCGTTTCGCGATAATCGCTGGCCGAACGGTTGCCTAAGGGCGTGAGGCGGTCGTAGTTCGGTTCATAGGCGTTGAACGCCTGCAGCGCGCCGAGATAGGTCGGCCAGCCGACCAGCGCCGTGTCGCCCTTGGACAGGAACAGCTTGCCGAGATAATCCAGCGCCTGCTGCGAGCCCGAGGTGATCATGATGTTGTCAGCCGTGCACGCGACCCCAAGCGAGGCCATGCGCGTGACCAGCCAGTCACGCAGTGGCTTGTAGCCTTCACTGACCGAGTATTGAAGCGCCGCGCCTCGGCTGTCACCAGTCAAGGCCGAAGTAAGTGCGGCGCCAAAAGCTTCGGCCGGAAACAGCGCCGGATCGGGAATGCCGCCGGCAAACGAGATCACGTCGGGCTGATCGAGCAGCTTCAACAACTCCCGGATTTCCGACGCCTTCATCCGCTCCGCCCGTGTGGCGAACAAATGCGGCCAGTCGAGGCCATGGCCGGACGTCGCGGATTTGGCCGAAGCAGCCTGCGCCAGAGTACTCATGTCCAATCCTCCCAAGTGCGAGCTGCGTTCGTCACAGCGCGCCATCCAGTTCGATGTTATGCATGTTCGTTTTTGTCCGAACGAAGGGTCTGGGCGCAACAAAAATGCGTATTCTGTAATCCGGAGGCAACAATGATCATGAAACGCGATTTATGTCAATAATACTGACCTAATCTGAATTGCCGGACACGACACACATAAAAGTTCAGCCCTGATGTGCCGGTTAATCGTTTAGATTGTCCCAGTGGCCACATTCGCTGGGCTCAACCATTGCTTTTCCACCAATAATGCAAAGGATTGCCTTGTCCTTGATCAATCTCATGGCTAAGTGACGTTCACAATAACCGCGCAAAGCGGAAATCAGAGGGCCGTCCCCGGGGAATATTGATGAGCGCATCTGCGCCTGGAATGACTTTTATTGTCTTGATGCTGCCATTTCTGGCGGCGTTGATTGCCCCGTGGCTGACCCGTCGCCTTGGCCACAATGCTGCCTGGCTCCTGGCCTTGGCGCCGGCGGCGATCTTTATCCATTTTCTTGGGTTTTCCGCGGAGATAGCCAATGGCGGTGTTGTCACCGGCGGCTTTCAGTGGGTGCCGTCCTTCAATGTCAGCTTTTCCTGGCTGATTGATGGCTTGTCGATGACATTCGTGCTGCTGATCTCGGGTATCGGCGCGCTGATCATGCTCTATTCCGGCGGCTATCTGAAGGGCAACGCCCAGCTCGGGCGGTTCTTCTCCTTCATGCTCATGTTCATGGGCTCGATGCTCGGCGTCGTTATCTCCGACAGCTTCCTGATGCTGTTTGTCTACTGGGAACTGACCTCCATCACCTCGTTCCTGCTGATCGGCTTCGATCACACCCGCGAGGCCTCGCGCCGCGCCGCCGTCCAGGCGCTGGTGGTTACCGGCGGCGGCGGACTGGCGCTGCTGGCGGGCCTGCTGGTGATCTGGAACATCACCGGCGTCAGCCAGATATCTCTGCTCTTGCATTTTGGCGACGAGCTGCGCGGCAGCCCGTTCTATCTGCTGGCGCTGCTTCTGGTGCTCGGTGGTGCGTTTTCCAAATCGGCGCAGTTCCCGCTGCATTTCTGGTTGCCCAATGCCATGGAAGCGCCGACCCCGGTTTCTGCTTATCTGCATTCCGCAACCATGGTCAAAGCCGGCGTCTATCTGCTGATGCGGCTCAACCCCGTGCTTGGCGACACGCTCTGGTGGGAAACCATCCTGCCGGTTTTTGGCGGCACCACGCTGATTGTTGGCACGCTGCTTGCCATCCGCCAGACCGATCTCAAGCTGATGCTGGCCTACACCACCGTCTCCTCGCTCGGCCTGCTGGTGATGCTTACCGGCTTCGGCTCCGAGCGCGCCATTGCCGCAGCCGTGCTTTATCTGGTGGCACACTCGCTGTTCAAGGGCGCGCTGTTCATGGTTGCCGGCCTGATTGACCACGAAGCAGGCACCCGTGACGTGACCAAACTGGGCGGCCTGCGCAAGGCGATGCCGATCACCTTTGTTGCCGCCATGGCGGCTGCGATCTCGATGGCCGGCCTGCCGCCCTTTATCGGCTTTCTCGCCAAGGAAGAAATCTACTACGCTCTCTGGGCCACCGATCCCTGGTCGCTGGTCTTCGTCGCTGTCGCGGTGGTCGGCAATGGGCTGATGTTCGTCATCGGCTTCGCCGTCGCCATCAAGCCGTTCTTCGGCCCTTCTGTCAAAACCCCGAAAGCCGCCCATGAAGGCCCGGTGCTGCTCTGGCTCGGGCCGCTGACACTGGGTGTGACGGCGCTTGTGGCAGCACTGGTCTCGCCGCTGACTCACCGGTTCATTTCCTCGCCAATGGCCAGTGCCGTGGCCGGAGAGGCGGAAGAAGTCACCATCTCCGTCATTCCGCACATGGGCCCGGCGCTGATCCTGTCGCTTGTCACCATCGTCTTCGGCATCGTTGCCTACCGCATGGTCGATCGGCTCCGCTCAGCCATGATATCGCTTCTGGCTGCCATCGGCTGGGGGCCTGATCGCGGCTTTGACCAGTTCATCACTGGCATTGTGCGGCTGTCCGTCTCAGTCACTCGGCTGGTTCAGCCTGGCCGGCTCGACATCTATATGACCGTAACCTTCCTGAT
This sequence comes from Hoeflea sp., assembly GCA_051251555.1. GTDB lineage: Bacteria > Pseudomonadota > Alphaproteobacteria > Rhizobiales > Rhizobiaceae > Hoeflea. Next base: position 404,289 of record JBPOEW010000003.1, on the reverse strand, counting down.
GATCGCGGCGGCCCTGATCGGCCCGATGGCCTGGTACGGCGAATGGCCGGCGATGCCGGTCTGGCCTGAGGACGTTCAGTTTCATGAACTTGTTGTCTTCGCCATCGTCATTGTCGGCTTGCTGGCGGTGATCTATGCGCGCGACCGGCTGACCGCCATCGTCTCGCTTGGCATCCAGGGCTTTGCCGTGGCGCTGATCTTCATGTTGTTCGGCGCGCCGGATCTCTCTTTCACCCAGTTCATGGTCGAAACCCTCGCCGTCGTCATTCTGGCCCTGGTGATGACGCGGCTGAAGCTGACAGCCTCGGATCATCGGCCAACTCTACAGAAGCTCGTCGACATGAGTGTTGCGATCGCCTGCGGCGCGGGCTTCACGCTTTACCTGATGGCGGTAACCCAGCAGCCGTTCGACACGGCCCTGAGTGATTTCTTCTCGGCCTATTCCAAGGTCGTCGCTCACGGCGCCAACGTCGTCAACGTCATCATCGTCGATTTCCGCGGCACGGATACGCTGGGCGAAATCGCAGTGGTGATGGTCACCGGCCTTGCCATCCTCTCGCTGATCCGCATTCGGGCCTCGCGCGTCAAGGTGGCAGATAATGATCCAGACCGGAACGGCGTGACCGAACTGACCGCGGAGGTCCGATGACATGCGTACGGTGATCTTCCGCTCGATTGCGCCCTATCTCACCAGCTTGATGGTGCTGTTCTCGATTTTCGTGCTGTTGCGCGGCCACAACGAGCCCGGCGGCGGGTTTATCGGCGGCCTGATCGCAGCTTCCGCGCTGGCGATCTACGGTATTGCCTGCGGCGTCGCCCCGGTCCGTCGCGCCATCTATTTCCACCCGATGGCCATTGCCGCCTTCGGGCTGTTCATGTCGGCCATGGCCGGTGTGTTGTCGATGTTCGCCGGCGTGCCCTACATGTCGGGATTGTGGATCTATCCGCATCTGTTCGGTGTGGAAATAGCTCTGTCGAGCGTTCTGGTGTTTGACGTCGGTGTCTATCTGGTGGTCGTCGGCGCCATCAGTTCGATTGCCCTGGCGCTTGAGGAAAGGGACCGCGACTGATGGAACCGATCTTCGCCATTCTGGTAGGTGCGCTGTTCACCGTCGCCATTTACCTGTTTCTGTCCAAGCACATCATCCGCATCCTGATGGGCGCGGCTATCCTGGGCAATGCCGTCAATCTGCTGATCTTTACCGCCGGACGTGTCACCCGCGAGGTGCCGCCGATTATTTCGGGAGATGCCAACACATTGACGGAGGCTGCTGCAAATCCGTTGCCGCAGGCGCTCATTCTGACGGCAATCGTGATCTCGTTTTCGTTCTTCGCGTTTCTTCTGGTGTTGGGGTATCGCGCCTTCCAGGAACTCGGGACCGACAATTCCGACGAGATGCGTTTGGCTGAACCGGTGGGCGAACCAGCCCCCCCAACCGGTTACTGAGGGAGATCGGCAATGGCTGGTACCAGTGAAGCGCTCCAAGATCTCTCCGTCGCTTACACCATGGATAAGGTGGCGGCTGCCGACTGGCTGATTGTTGCCCCCGTCGTCTGGTGCATTCTCATCGGCTCGGTGTTGCTGATGCTGCGCAAGCGCACCGATGTGCAGCCGGTGATCGCCATTCCGGCGCTGTTTGTCCTTGTTCTGATGACGCTCGGGCTGCTTGTTCATGTCGTCCAGAGCGGCACGCTGACCATGACCATGGGCCGCTGGCTGCCGCCCTTCGGAATTTCCTTCACGGTTGATCTGCTCGGCGCGTTCTTCGCTGCAACTTGCGCGCTGGTGGCACTCGGTGCCGGCATCTATGGTCGCAGCGACATTGATGATACCGGCCGCCGCTACGGCTTCTACCCGTTCCTGATGTTGATCATGGCGGGTATCCTCGGCGCGTTTCTCACCGGCGATATCTTCAATCTCTACGTCTGGTTCGAGGTCCTGCTGATTTCCTCCTTTGGGCTTCTGGTTCTCGGTTCGGAACGCAAGCAGCTCGATGGCGCCGTCAAATACGCTTTCCTCAACCTGATCGCGACCACTTTGTTCCTCGTTGCGACCGGCTATCTCTATGGCCTGTTCGGCACGCTCAACATGGCGGATATCGCCATCAAGGCGTCGGAACTGCGCGGCACTGCGCCCTTGATGACGCTGGTGACACTTTATCTACTGGCCTTCGCCATGAAGGCTGCCGCGTTCCCGGTCAATTTCTGGCTTCCCGCGTCCTACCATACGCCACGGCTGGTGGTCTCGGCCCTGTTTGCCGGACTTCTGACCAAGGTTGGCATTTATGCGCTGCTGCGCATTCTGGGCATGCTGTTTCCTGTTGAGCGCGAAGAACTGTCGCTGCTCATCGCCATCGCCGCGGCCCTGACCATGGTGCTTGGCGTGATCGGCGCGTTGGCGCAAAACGACATTCGCCGTTCGCTCGGCTTCCTGGTGATTTCCGGGATCGGCGTGATGATGGCGGGCCTGGCGCTTGGCAGTCCGGCCGGACTGTCTGGCGCGATCCTCTATGCCGCCCACTCCATGGTGGTGATGACTGCGCTCTATTTCGCGGCAGGCATTGCCGCGCGGCTTGGTGGCAGTTTCGAACTGACCACAGCGGGCGGGATTTATGCGAAGAACGCGCTTCTGGCGGGGATGACGCTGATGCTGTTTCTCTCGGTTGCCGGTCTGCCGCCGTTTTCGGGGCTCTGGCCAAAGATCATGCTGGTAAAGGCCTCGCTCGACGTCGGAGCCTGGTGGCTGGCCGGCTCGATCCTGGTGACCGGGTTTCTGACCACGATCACTGTCGGGCGGATATGGGTGTTGGCCTATTGGCGTCCATCGCCGTTGGAGGGTGCCGGTAACGCGTTGCCGGTCTCCCTGCCGATGGGCGCGACGGTCGCGCTTGCCGGCTTGGTTTCCATTACAGTCACCGCAGGTGTCTGGCCCGAGCCGCTCATTGCGCTGGCCCAAGATGCAGCGCGCGGGCTGATCGATCCTTCCGCTTACGTGCTGTCGGTCTTTCCTGTGGAGGCTTCGCAATGAGCCTGTTTCTGGTCAATCTGCTGCTCGCGCTTGCCTGGTCGGCGGTCACCGGCTCGTTTACGTTCTTCAACTTCGCCTTCGGATTCGTGCTGGCGATCTTCGCCCTGTCGCTGATTCGCGAACAGGTCGGATCCGTCGGCTACTTCTCCCGCGCCCGCCGCGTGATCTCGCTGCTGTTGCTGTTCTTGTACGAACTGGTGCTTTCAGCCGTGAAGGTCGCGGTGATGGTGCTCTCTCCGAAGATGAATCTCAAGCCGGGAATTTTCGCCTATCCATTGCGCGTCGACCGCGATTTCGAGATCGCCATGCTGGCCAACCTGATTACGCTGACGCCCGGCACCCTGTCGGTTGATGTGTCCGATGACCGCCGTATTCTCTACGTCCACGCCATCGACGCTTCCGATCCCGACGGCGCCCGGCGCGATATTGCCGAAGGTTTCGAGCGCAAGATCATGGAGGCGTTCCGATGATCAGCGTTGCAGCCATCTTTGATGCTTCTGTCAGTCTTGCTCTGGGCATTCTGAGCTTGTCTTTCCTGGTCACCATCTACCGGATCGTCAAGGGGCCGACATTGCCGGACCGGATACTCGGGCTGGACATGCTGGTTGCGATCGCGATCGGCTTCATCGCGGTGATCGGTATCAAGACCGGCTACACACTCTATGTCGATGTGGCCATCGCCCTGGGGCTGGTCGGCTTTCTCGCCACGGTCGCTTTCGCCCGGTTTGTCCTGTCTCGCGGCAAGACCGAGGATGACATCCTGACCGAAGCACGCGAAGCGGCTTCTCAGGCGCGCCGCGAGGCCAAGAGCGCAACAAGGTCAGGGCAGGGGAGTCCAGCACCGCACGCAAAGGCCACTCCCGTCACGACTGGCAAGTCTTCCGGGAGGCAGGACCATGAATGACATACTCACGCTGATATCTGCGGCTCTGCTCGTCATAGGCTCTTTTTTCGCACTCGTTGCTTCCATCGGCCTGCTGCGCCTGCCCGATCTTTACACGCGCATGCACGCCGCTTCCAAGGCCGGTACAATGGGGGCCTGCCTGATGCTAATCGCCCTTGCCATCCACGCAACCGATGTCGGAACCATGTCACGGGCGCTTGCCGGTGTTGTGTTCTTCTTGCTGACAGCGCCCGTGTCGTCGCATCTTCTGGCCAAGGCCGCCTATTCCGTGGGGTATCGGCTACATTCAATTTCAGTAATGGATGAAATGAAGCGGGAAGATGAAAGTCAGTGATGGATCAATGTGGTTCAACGTCGAACACAACCTTTAAATTCAATTCGTGCGGTATTCCCGTATTGATTACAATAAATTGCCGACTTGCATCAAATTGTATCAAATTGTATTGATGAGGCTAACTTTCTATTAGAAATAGTACTTGTTTAAAGTATAAAACAATGTAAATCCATGGCAGCAGCTTGTCGGGTGGATTGTGCGTTATTTGTAACCGTTTTCTCCTGAGCCCGGACGGTTGGTATATTAGAAAAGTTAGGACCAGACTATGATAGAAGCAACCAAAGACAATGGTGCGGAATTGCTCATCGAGCTGACCGCAGAAATTGTCGCAGCTTACGTGAGCAACAACTCCGTAGCAGCTAATGATCTTCCAAATGTGATTTCGCAGGTGCATGCAGCGCTTGGCGGCGCAACAATGCCTGCGGAAGAAGTCGTTGAAAAGCCCAAGCCGGCAGTTTCGATCCGTCGCTCGATCCAGAACGACTATCTGATCTGCCTGGAAGATGGCCAGAAGTTCAAGTCGCTCAAGCGCCATCTGATGACCCATTACGGCCTGACACCAGAGCAGTACCGTGAAAAGTGGGATCTGCCGTCGGACTATCCGATGGTTGCGCCGTCCTATGCAGAGGCGCGCTCGCGTCTGGCAAAGGAAATGGGCCTTGGCCAGAAGCGCAAGCGCAGCAAGTAAGACCTGCGGAAGGCTGCAATTGATCGGATGGTTCGGTCGTCAACCCTGAACCGCCCCAATCAGATGCCAGCCGCGGGGCATCGCATTGACGGCCAGCCTGATATGCGAAATGACAAAAACCGTAACCCTCGGGTTGCGGTTTTTTGTTAAGTGAACGGCAAATGCGTCTTGCCGCGCCAGTCCAGTAGTCGTCGATCCGGTTTTCTCGTTTTAATGGCGATGCCACACATCCTTGCAAGGGGAAGTGGCATGGTTGAATGGTCGAGCGTATCGCATGTGAGGAAAAAATTCCTCACAATTTCATGTGGAATGTCCAAAAACAACACGAAATCAACGTAAGGCTGTGGTGCGTGGGTGGCTGCACGTCCTCATGACCTGCATACCATGTAAGAAAATATTCCTATCAATGGAGATTTTCATCATGGCACTTCAATGCAGAAAAACCAGCCGCCCTGGATCGGCCGCCGCAGGGACACACAATGATCCCGCGAGACATTCCACACCCGCAGACGCACTGGCCGGATCTTTGCTCAGCCATGAGACGCTGCTTGCCACTGCGCAGCCTGAATGCAGGCCGGTTGACTGCACCGCTCCTGATGTTGCCGAGGCTCCACATCGCGGCTTTGCGGTTCAAGCCGATGGTGTCTGCTGCAACAGTTTCACTGATACCTTGCGGTGCCGCGTGACTTGGCGCCTGGTGGCGGAGCTGTTCGCTGCAGCCTGTGATCGCGATTTGCCGGAAGGCGCGGCGCGGCGCAGGCCGCGCTGCCATATGCGCCAGATTGCCATGTATCTCAGTCATGTGGTGCTGTCGTTGCCCTACCAGAGCATAGCCACTGCTTTCGGTCGGGATCGGACCACGGTTATGCATGCCTGTGCGGTGGTCGAAGACCGGCGCGATGATGCCGGCTATGATCGCTTCGTCGAGCAGTGCGAGCGTTGCATCAAGGCGGTTTTTGCCCCGTTGGAGAACGACGATGCGGAGCTCTGAGGTCCGCCGGTCCCGAAAGGCGCTCGCGGTCCTTGTCGGGTTCCTCGCGCGCGATCATGCAAGCTGCCGGGCATCCGAAGTCGAGCCGTGGTCGGGGCAGGTTCAGCTGATCCGTGGTGATGGCGCAATCAGGAAGGTCGATGTGAAGCTCTTCAAACTCGCCCTACAGCGAGGCTTGATCCTGACCGAGAAGAAGCCGGAAGACATGCTCTCCTGCACATCAGCGCCGCAGGGCCGCTCCGCGCTCAGGCGCTGGCTTGCCGATCCGGAAAGTGCTTTTCAGGACCAGCACCGGACCCTTGAGAGGCAGTCCGATCCAGATCACGGGCAGGTTCAGGTCAACCAGGCAGAATCTCCCTTGACGGCTCTGGCACGGATCAAGGGCAGGAGCGGGGCTCTGTTTCTTGAACCCTCGCAGGTTGAAGCGGGTGAAAGACTGCGCATCGATTTTACCCGGGGACAGATGCAGCCGTCGCTGGGGCAGCGCTGGGAACCGGTGGGCAGCGGACGGCAGACCGGTTCTGCCGGCGGCGCGGCCGAATTGACCGAGGCAGCCATGTCGGCCCGGTTGCGGGTGGATATGGCCCTGCAGGAGGTCGGCCCCGAACTCTCAGGCGTGCTTCTCGACGTGTGCTGTTTTCTCAAAGGTCTGGCTGAGGTCGAGCGCGAACGGCAATGGCCGGCGCGCTCGGCCAAGCTGATGCTGCGAACAGCGCTGGCGGCCCTGGCAAGGCACTACGCCATGCCCAGACGCTCTAGCCGTCAGCCCGCGCCGCCGCCGCATGCGCCTTGATGCGCAGCACCATCGAGCGCAACCCGTTGGCCCGCTGTGTTGAGAGATGTTCGCCCAGTCCCAGCCGGGACATCAGTGCGGCTTCGTCAAGCGCTTCCACCGCCGAGGCCTTTTGCCCTGACGTCGCCGCCAGCACGATGGCAACCAGACCCCGGACAATATGAGCGTCGGAATCGCCGCGGAACACCATCACCGGGTCGCCGGGAGCGCCGGGTTCTGTTTCCGCCACCAGCCATACCTGGCTGGCACAGCCCCTGACCTTGTTTTCGTCGATCTGTTCGGAAGCCGGCATCTCAGGCAGCGCCTTGCCGATTTCGATCAGGTAACGATACCGGTCTTCCCAATCTTCAAGATACTCGAAGTCGTCAATGATGGTTTGCAGCGTGGACATCTCGGTTCCCTGTGACTTGTCAGTCATATAGGCGGGTTTGTCCGAATATGCACCCCGTTCCTGCGTGTTTGATAGCCTGGATGCACCCATGTGGGTCTCGTCAGCCACGGAGACGTGACACGCGGGTTTTGGGAAATGTCTCGCGAACCGCGCGGCGAGCGTCCGTACAAGAGAAAGCGCTGCCGGGAGAAGGGCTGTTGCCGGCGCCTGGGCAAAAGAAAGCGCCGCCGGGAGGAAGGGCTGTTCCCGGCGGCGGCGCGTCAGACGCGACTGAAGTTGGCAGTATCTAGCATCATATAACGTACGGGCGGACACCCTCGACCATTGCCCCGTCATGGGGCAGGCGACCGAGGAAACTTAGTTGACGACGGGCAGGGAGCCGGTTGTCAGATCGGGTTCACCATCGGCGAATTTGGAATCGAGAAACTGGTAGGCGATGCGCGCGCCTTCTTTTGCCCGTGACCCCAAAGCAGCAAAGGTCTCGCTGCCGGTCTCGCAGACTTCGGGCTTGCGAACGCAGATCTGTCTGATGTCCTCAAGTGCCTCGACGGCTGCGGCCATGCTCTGGCTGACTTCCAGCGGCGGCGCATTTTCCAGCGCCTCTCGCGAGTTGGAATCGAGAAATGGCAAGGCGATCAGCACAAGCGAAAACCAGAAACTTCCCTTAATTAGAAACCACATGGGTTAGCCCTTCCTGTTACCCGCCATCTTTGGGCGGGGATGCTCGGGTTGTTCCGAACTTGATGATCAACATGGGGCAAAAACTTCAAGGCGGATTTGAAGCGGGCGATAGGTTTTGAGCCAAATTTGCTGAAAATTTTAGCCAATTGTCCCGATAGCGCTTTTTCTGTGGATGGTTTTGGCCACGAAGGTGAAAACCATGTCCGGGTTCATTGCGGAATATCTTCGGCAACACCGGTTTTGCAGGCGGTCAAGCCGATAGGTGCGGCACGTTTTCAGGCCTGCGCCAGCGAAAGCAACGATTAACCATAATCACCGAAGCCGTTTGTTGAGGCGGCCGCAAACGGCAAATCGAAGGGATTTGGCAGCCCCCGGTCGCGTGGCTTATCCTTTCCTTAAGTCGGCAATGAGAATGTTGCCCCAACAACAAACAACTGCGGCGTGTACGGATTCGGCAGTGACAAAATTGGACAACCTCATCGACAGAATAAAGCTCGCCGGACGGCAAACTGCCGAATCCTGGCTGGGGTCCGCTGTGCCTGATTGTCAGGCCTACGAATCCCGCATTCATGGCATGACGGCTTGTCTCTCAAGCATCATCCTTGCGCCTGCAATCACCGCGCCCGTATTGCTGATGACCTTCTCATGGCCGCATGCAATTGCTGGTGCGCTGGCGGTCACAGCGATTCCCGTCGCTGTAGCGGGATTGCTGGCTGCAACCGGCTCCCCAGCAGTTGCCGGTCGCGCAGCACTGGTTGCCGTTGCTTCGGCCCTGTCGGTTCTCATGGCGTTCAGTGGTGGCCTTTCCTCTCCGTTCTTGCCGCTCCTCGCGTTGCTGCCGCTCGAAGCTGCCATGCACTCAAAGCGGTTTTCGGGCCTGGTGTCGGGACTGCTTGCTGCGGCTTCGGCGATATTGGGCCTGGCGGGCTTTGACGCGGTTGCCAATTCGGCTGCAGTGCCGTCCGGTGCAGCGCCGGCGGCAGGGTTGGCATTTGCCTTCTATGTGCTTGTCCGCGGCCTCGCACTGGTGCTGGAGCGCCCGGTTTCCGCTGCCGCTGTCACAGCCATCCAGACCGAGCAGCCAGTCGCAGCTGATGAGCCCGATTTACTCGACCGCCTGCCCGGACTGCTGACGCTGCACGACGCCCGTGGCGATGTGATCCGCGTTTCCGGAGCCGATCGCGATGAGTTTTCCCGCAAGCTCGGAGCCTTCTCCGGCAAGGGATTTGTCAACCGCATCCATGTTGCAGACCGGATTGCGTTCCTTGATGCCATCGACTGCCTCCGCCGCGGCGAGGCCCGCAGCCAGGTCGATTTGCGCTTTGACTGCCCCGGCGAGGCCTCGCAGTTCATCCATGTTGCAGTGTCCTTGTCGGCCGAGCGCGATGCGGATGGCGTGTTTTCAGGTGTCCTGGCCCAGTCCCGCGACATCTCGGCCGAGGTTGCTGATCACGTCCGGGCCAGTGCGGTGGTCGAAGAGGCTGAAAGCTCCAACGATTCCAAAACCCGCTTTCTTGCCGCGGTCAGCCATGAATTGCGCACGCCGCTCAACGCCATCATCGGCTTCTCCGATATTCTTGCCCGCGAGATGTTTGGCAAGTTCAGCGATGAACGCCAGCGCGAATATGTCGGCCTGATCCACCAGTCCGGGCAGCATCTGCTGTCTCTGGTAAACACCATGCTCGACATGTCGAAGATCGAAGCCGGTCGCTACGAGGTGTTTGTCGAGGCCTTCCCGATTGCCGATGTCATCGACAATTGCGATGCCATGTTGCGCCTCCAGGCCTCCAACCGTGGTGTCACATTGACCCGCCGCCTGGCCCGTGGCGCCGATACCGACGTGGTGGCTGACAGAAGTGCTGTCCAGCAGATCCTGATCAACCTTGTCGGCAATGCCATCAAGTTTACCGAGGCCGGTGGCGTGGTCAATGTCGATGCCGCGATCCGCGACGGACGGCTGCAACTGGTTGTCAGTGACACCGGGATTGGCATTTGCGCAGAGAAGCTTGGCCGCATTGGCGAACCCTTTGTCCAGGCGCAGAACGAACTTGGCCGTCAGTACGAGGGAACAGGTCTTGGCCTGTCTCTGGTCAAGGGACTGGTGGATCTGCACGGTGGTGACTTCACCATCGAAAGCAGCGAGGGTGAGGGCACCGTTGTGACCATCAGCCTGCCGGCCGACGGCTCCGGCGCCAATCTGCATGGCGACGACAACAGGGCCGATACTGCGGTGGTCTTCCCGCCGCGTCTGCCCAAAGCCGTAAGGAAAACGGCCTCGAATCTGGCCCGAATTGATGAAAAAACCAGGAATGAAAACTATGCCGAGACAGCGCGTATCGCCTGACTTGATTGAAGATGAGACCGGCAGCGGCCAGGGCATCCTCGGATTGCTCGGCTCCGTGGTATCGGCGCATCCTTCGCTTGCCGGAGGCAGCGTGGCGTTCGCCGTGATCTTTGGTTTCGTTGCGACAAATGCCCTGTGGCATCAGCCCGGACAGCATCCTGCGCCGATCCTCAAGACCCGCGATGTCGCATCGTCGACGGCTCCGCTCGCCTCGGCCCAGCAGGGCGCGATGACGCCTTTGATCAAGGGCGCGCCGACCCGCACCGTGACCACCTACCGGATCGAGCGCAGTGACGAGACGCCAACTGCTTCGATCCCCGTTCCTGTCGCACCGGCTCCTGCCGTGTCGCAGGTCAGCCCTGAAGTCTCCGCTGCACCGGCTTCCGATCCGGTGCTCGTGCAGATCCAGACCGTACTGGCGCGCAAGGGGCTCTACTCGGGAGAGATCGATGGTCTGATGGGACCGAAATCCGCAGCCGCGATACGGGCCTGGGAGAAGACCAACGGTTACACCGAGACCGGCGAGGCAAGTGCCGCGCTGCTCGCCATCATGGATCAGGCCAGTGTGCAGAGCAGGATGCAGGCTGCTCCCGTCGAAGTGGCGAGCAGTCAGCCGGTCGCTCTTCCGACACCCAAACCCGCCCCGGCGGCACCTGTCGTCGCATCTGACGCGCGCGCCGGAGAGCCGGTCACCATTCCTGCGGCAATTGCCCAAGGGGCAAGCGAGTTGGTTCAGCAGATCCAGTCCGGCCTGTCCAATATCGCCTATGCCGATATCACCGTGGACGGCGTGGCCGGATCGCAGACCCGCGCCGCCATCAGCGCGTTCGAAAAACACTACCGTCTGCCGGTAACCGGCGAACCCAACGAGATTGTTCTCAAGAAGCTGCTCGAAATCGGCGCGTTGTGAGGCTGAAGGCTGGCATATTCGTTGCGGCACTGACCCGGAGGCTGTTTGCCGAAGGCAACATGGCAGCGATCGAAAAACGCGGATCGGAGGAGGCGGGAGCGATTTTCATCCGCATCCGCCACCGAGACGGCAGCGAGAGCCTGGCAGCACCTGCACCGCAGACAGCTTTCGACGGCGACCACCCGGATGGCCGGCTGTTTGAACTCAGGAAAGACCGCGTTCCCGAAAAAGAAGTCTCCGAACTGATCGCCCGCGAAGCCCGCTTCGATCCTGATATCTGGGTGGTGGAGATCGAAACCGACAGTCCCGAAACCTATCTGGATTTCAGCGAAGACTGACGCTTGCCGCATTAGTTAGGTGCGCTTGCCATCTCTCTGTTCTTCCCGCGAGTGTGAGCACCGTGTCGTCTGGCACGGTCCAATATCCCGCGTGAGTCATAATTTCAGATCGATGCAATTATAGAGATTGTCCCAATATATTTCTAATTTCCGAAGTGCACGGTCGAAGGCTGTCACGACAGCGCAGCACTTCCGGTTGGATGCGCAAAATTTCTTGCATTGGTGATCGCTGTCTCCGCTGCAGCCTTTGTTGCGCCATCCGCGGTCAGCCGGCTGGTGTCACGCTCACCGGAGGTGCCGTCCGTCCGCTTGGATCAGTGTGTGATCAGGGGAAACATCAGCATAAACTCCCGCGAGCGCATCTACCATGTGCCCGGTCAGGAGGATTATCTACCAACCATAATCCGGACGGAGTATGGCGAGTGCTGGTTCTGCTCGGAAGGTCAAGCGCGCGGCGGGATGGCAAAAAGCGGGACGATAACCCGCTCTCTATTGCCAGGATGCGTCGGTCTGTCAGCCGGCCTGGCGTGATGTCGAGATCCGGTTGCGAATATCGCGCGGCGATACGCGTTGGCCGGTGTCGCGTCGCACAGACTTTCCTTCGGCAAGTGTGGGAACATGGGTGGCGGCACCATTGGTGTAGCAGTCGGCCCGTTGCCAGGCCTGAAGCCGCGCTTGACAGCTCTCGCTGTCGAGTTCCTCGATCAGATCGGTCGCCAGCGTATGGCGCGTCGACGGCTTGGCCAGATGCGGGAAAAAACTCTCGAGAGCCGATTTGATGGTGCTTTCGGGCGCGCCAAGACCGATCATGGCGGTTGCCAGCTGTCGCCCTGACAGATCCATCATGATGCGTTCGGCGAGCGCAAAGCTTGCGCCCATGGCGTCGGCGAGGGCCGTCGCAAACCAGGATTCCTGATCGGTTTTCGCATGGCGCGCCAGCTGTGCGAGCCGAAGATCGCCGACCCTGCGTTGTGCCGTGGTTGATGCGCTCGCGGGTTTGGGAATCGAAGGCACGCTACCACTGTCTGTGCCGGTGATCTTGCGCGGGCTCGTCGGCCGGTTGAGCGGTGATTTCGGCGCAGGGCTTGCCGCCACCATTGCCTTGAGTTGCGTCCTGAGCCTTTCGCTCGGGTCAAGCGGCGGCGCATCGATGCTCGGTCGTGAAGTTGGGGCCGGAGTGGACACCGCAGGGCTAGGCTGTGCTGGGGCAGGAGCGCGAACGAGTCCGCGCAACACCAGCAATACGTCGACGGAGGGATCCTTGAGCTCCTGCAGCTTCGCAATGGCCTGGGGCGACAGGTCCGAGCGGCGCGCGGCTGCGCGGGCATGGGGCGCGCCATGACGCATCACCGCACGGGTCAGTGCGGTTTCGCTGAGCAGCGGATAATGAACAATGAAGGGTGCGGCTATGGCGATAGGCTCGTTGATGAGCATGTCGGCCACGTCCTCGGGAACCCGCGACAACCGCGACAGGGTTGCTGAAGCAGTGCGGCGGGCTTCGTCGCTGGCGGTTCTGTAGAGCGGGATAAAGAGACGGGAAAACCGGGCCATGTCCTGGCGCGTCGGATGATCAAGGCATTCGAGGCCGCTGATGGCAGCCATCATGACGGCGTCCTTGCGGCGGCCGCCATCTGGCCGTTCGAGGTCGCGGAAATTGTCTGACACGGGCACACCTTACTCAAACGCAACAACACACTCGCCTCAATTTATCCCAAAAGCGTTAGCAAGCTGTTAACCAACTGACCGTTAGAAAAAAATCGGTAAGTAGAAGAAAGTCGAGCGTATTTCCTGTTCCACCCAGTTGGAGTCCAGATATGACGACAATATTGACCTTTGATCAGTCGAGGTGCCGAGTGGCAAATCCCGCTGAGGCTCAAAGCAAAAGCAACACCGGATCTGCAGAGATACTGATGTTTACCGGGGTACGTCGCGAACCGCTGTATTCGACAGAGCAGCTGCCGCAAGCAATCCGGCATGCGCCGATGTTCGATGATTCCGCACCCGACAAGCCCACCGGCAGAAAGCGCTCTCGCGGCAAGAGCAGCTGAGTTGACGGCGCTTATTTACTGGACGGGGCGACAATTTATTGTGTCGATTTGAAACGATGTTTGCCATGACGGTTGCCCTGTTTTAACCGTCAAGGTAGCGCGAAGGAGCGAGCTAAACTCGAACAGCTTGAAGCGAAAACCCCCGGAGCGTGCCGGGGGTTTTGCTCGATTGCCATTTCGATGCGCGCCAAACGCGGTGGCAGCTTGAATAATGCATGTCCGTTATCGTTCAAATGAGTTCATTTGAATATGACATGCATCAGAATTCGCTCCACTCCTGCGCGGCAGCCGCGCCGCCATTGCCACGAATCCGCGCTGGCGCCTTTGCCACTGGGGTCTCCGCCATCCGGCGTGCGGTGTTGTGCAGCGCATGAACCGGAATTGCCGTTGATGACCTGGCGTTGCGCGACCCGGCGAGCTTGAATTGGCCGACAAGATCGCGCAAATTCACGGCTTCGTCGGACATGAGGTTTGCTGCGGCATTGGTCTGTTCGACCATGGCAGCATTCTTCTGGGTGGTCTGGTCGAGCTCGTTGACCGCGACATTGACTTCGGCAAGTCCGGTGGACTGCTCCCGAGAGGCGGTGGCGATGCCGTCCATGTGCTCGTTGATCTTGACAATGAAATTGCCGATATCTGCAAGCGCGGCTCCGGTGTCGTTGACCAGCTTGACGCCGCTCGACACTTCGGCCGTCGAGGTCTCGATCAGGCCCTTGATCTCCTTGGCCGCTGTGGCCGAACGCTGGGCCAGTTCGCGAACTTCCTGCGCCACCACCGCGAACCCTCGACCGGCTTCGCCGGCGCGCGCGGCTTCGACGCCGGCATTGAGCGCCAGCAGATTGGTCTGGAACGCGATTTCTTGAATCACCGCAATGATGTTGGAGATCTTGTTTGACGACTCCTCGATCCGGCTCATGGCGCTGACTGCGTCGGCCACAACCAGGCCGGACTTGGTGGCGCTCTTGTTGGCTTCGCCGGCGACTGTGCGAGCTTCCTGGGCGCGCTTTGATGACAGATCGACATTGACGGTGATCTGTTCGAGTGCTGCGGCGGTCTCTTCCAGCGCCGCGGCCTGCTGCTCGGTCCGCTTGGCCAGGTCGTTAGCACCGCTGCTGATTTCTTGCGAGCCGTTGTTGATGGTGCCAACGCTCGTCGAGATTGAGCCCAATGTCTCCGCAAGCTGGCTGACGGAGGTGTTGAAGTCTTCCCGCAATGGCTCGAAATCCGCCGCGAAGGTCTCGGTCAACTGGAATGCCAGATCGCCGGATGCAAGCCGTTTCAGACCGGTGGCCAGTCCGGAGGTGGCGACACGCATCCGCTCGGCTGCTTCCTCTTCCGCGCGCTGCTGATCGGCAATGCGATTTGCCTCGGATTGGGCACGGTTGGCTTCGGCCTCGGCTTCCATCTTGTTCTTGGTGATGGCGTTCTGGCGGAAAACCTCGACCGCACCGGCCATGGAGCCGATTTCGTCTTTCCGGTCAACGAAGGGAATGGCCTTGGAGGTGTTTCCCGACGCCAGTTCCCGCATCGAGGCGGTGATTTGAGTGATCGGCTTGACGACGCGCAGCATGGCGTAGGCAGTGGCGCCAGCGATGATTGCCGAAGCGATGCCGATCACCACATAAAACAATATGATTGTTGAACCAAAAGTCGCGGCGGCGGTTGCGGCGGCCTCTTCGGCGCCGTGGTGATTGCGATCCGATAGGTCGTCAATCAATCCCGCAAGAGCCCGGGCATGAGTGCGCATGTCGGCATTGAACAGCACGGTGGCTTCGTCATTTCTACTCTGGCGCGACATGTCCATCATTTTTGCTGCTGCCGCACGGAACACGGCGGAGGTGGAGACAATATTTTTCAACATTTCAACGCCTTGCGCCGACGAAGCCAGCGGCTCGTAGGATTTTACCGCCTTGTCGAAATCGGCGACTTTTTCAGCAATGGTTGTTTCCTCGGCGGCAATATCGCTGGGCGTCAACGCCAGGATATGCCTTGCATAGGCGAGCCTCTCGGCAGACAGGGCAAATTTGATATTCCCAGCGACATCAACGCTCGGTAGCCGGTTCTCGGCAATTTCGACGGTCGACCTATTTAGAGTGGACATGCTTGAGAGAGAAAGTGCGGATATACCGCCGACAATAGTGCCAATGACCACAAATATTGCGATCATGGCCGCCTTTATGCTGAGCCGGGACATTCTGGGTTCTCCTGGAGAAATATGGGGTTAGTTCAGTGCTTTTCCCGATGCACCCAAAAGCAAACCTTCTGTTGGCTCAGCGTTTTGCGTTTGGTTGCCGTAGTTGGCTTGCAAGAATTCGCATAAAATCCCTAAAAATGAGGTAATAATTATGGCCGCGCGCGAAGCCTCGCAAACGGGCGGATTTGCCTCCACAGGACTGGTGGAATTCGGTTAGAACAAACAGATGTCGGACGTACGGATGAGCGCCGTGCCGGTCAGGACGGGTCGATGGTGATGCCGGAACACATGGCGTTTGACAGAAACGCCCGCGCCGCGGGTCTCTGGCTTTGAGCAGGCGCCACTGCACGCAAGGCGACATAGCCTTCCGGCCGGCTCAATTCGACCAGCACCGAACGCTCCAGCGCGCGAGGCATGAAGCGGCGCAATTGCAGCATCTGGGCCGGGGTGACGAATACGATATTGACCCCGCTGCCAATGGAGGAGCGGTCGTTCATCGAATAGGTCTCATTCGAAGACGCATCATACACCGCCAACGTCCAGAACGGCACGTCGCCCGACGCGATGACCCGAACCGGCCCGTCGGTGATATCGAACCGGCAAACCGCGCTACGTATATAGGGGTTCTCATTGTAGAGCCCGGTCAGATTGGGCTCGTTGGCGAGAGAGTAGAAGCGGTTTGCGTCGCCAAGTGCCTTGACCCGGGTCCAGGCGTCCTTGCCTGTCCACATCGGCAAGGCCAGAATGATGATGATGTGAATCAACGCCGCACCGACCAGCCCGGTTGCAATCGCCAACAGCGCGCTACGCATCACCGCACCCGATTTTCGAGATTTTCGGCAGGTCCAGCTCGACCATGCTCAGCGCAGCCGCTGTCGGCGTGTCGATCAGGGTCAGCACCAGACTGACATTGCTGTTGTCACTGAGCCAGATCCAGTTGCCGGCTTGCGCAGAGGCGTCGAGCCGGATGCGGAATGTGCCATCCACATTGCGCAGGGTGGTCCAGGAGTTGATGCTGGTGGGAACCCGCGGCGGGGCTTCAAGCGGCTGACCGCCGGCGTCGGTGACCGTCAGCGTCCAGAATCGTGCCGGTGGGGTTGATCCGGAAATCTCATAGCTGCAGCGCCCGGACAGTGCAGCACCGGTTTCATCATTGCGGGCGGTAAACACCAGACCTTCGGCGCGACCAAGCAGAATGCGCCCGTCGCCTGCACGATGCGCCCTGGCGAAGGGATCAGCGCTCGCTGTCTGCAATTTGGGATAAGCGCTCCAGGGCCCCAGCCTGATTGCCCCGAAGCCCGAAGTTGCCTTGAGCATCCACGACGCAGACCATGCGCCACCGCCAAAAGCGATCGCCAGCGTCACAACAACCAGGGCAGGCAGACGAAACACGTGGCGGGGTTTCCTTCGTCAATTTACGCAAGTGGCGGCCGCCACGCGAGGGTCGTCAGAGCAGGCGTGCGAAACACGCCACGCGACAGGAAAAAGCACAATACTGCGCCAATAACCAGTCATCCGGCTTGAAAAGATTGCGATATGCACGATGCAATGAAGCCTCACTGCTCGGCAGTTGCAGGCGCAAGCTCCGGCTGGCCTTCGACCTTTGCCAGGCGGTCAGGCGCACCAAGCGGCCGGGCGCTGTTGAGCTTGTCCATCATAGAGCGCAGCACGTTGGTGGTTTCCCGGTTGAGCGACCGCAGCCGCTGGCGCTGAGGCACCACATTGCCGTTGGCGTCAGTCGACGTGCTGGCGACAAGCGGTGTGGCTTTCGGTGTCGGCAGCGGATTTTCGACGCCCGGGATGGCGCGCAGTTCGATGCCCTGATGGGCGTAGTCCATCACCCGCTTGAAGGTCATGGCCGGCAGCGAGCCACCGGTCATCCGGTTGGACGAGGTGTAGTCGTCATTGCCGAACCACACCGCGGCGGTGAAATTGCCGGTGAAGCCGCAGAACCAGGCGTCGCGATAGGCCTGCGTCGTGCCGGTCTTGCCGCCGGTCAGCACGCCATCCACTGCCGCGCGCCGGGCGGTGCCGACATAGGGTACCCGTGTCAGCATCTGGTTCATGTAGTTGCCGGCGTCTTCCGACAGCACGCGGGTTGCCTCAGGCTCGTCGCGTTCGAAATCATACAGCACATCGCCATTGTAATTCATGATCTGGATGATGCCGTGCCGGCGCGACTGGTAGCCGCCCGCCGGGAACACGGCGTAGGCGGTCGCCTGATCAAGCACGGTGACTTCCGAGGTGCCGATGGGGATCGTCACATCCCGGCGGATCGGTGTCTCGACGCCGAATTTCTTGGCCTGCGCCATGATCTGGCCGATCGGATCCTCGCCGAGCCGTTCCTTGGCAAGCCGCACCGGAATGGTGTTGATCGAGCGGGCAAGTGCGGTCTTGATGTCGATGCGGCCGGAATAGCCGCCGGCATAGTTTTTCGGGTTCCAGTTGCCCCAGTGGATCGGTGCGTCGACGATCGGGCTGTCCGGCGTCATGCCTTTTTCCATGGCCAGCGAATAGGTATAGATCTTGAAAGACGAGCCGGGCTGGCGCAGTGCGCGGGAGGCGCGGTTGAACTGGCTTTCACCGTAATCGCGCCCACCGACCATGGCGCGCACCGCGCCGCCGTTCTCGATCAGCACCAAAGCTGCCTGGCTGGCGCGGTAGCGCTCGCCATACTGGCGCAGACCGGTTTCCACTGCCGCGTCGGCTGCTTCCTGCATGCCAGGATCAATGGTGGTGCGCACGATCAGCGAATGCTGGTCGAAACCGCCGGCAATGCGCTTGACCTCGTCAAACGCCCAGTCGAGGAAATAGTCCGGCGCATCATGGTCGCCGCGGTCAATGACGCTGGCCGGGTTGCGCCGGGCGCCGATCACCTGGCCCTCGGTCATCAGATTGCCCTGAACCAGATTGGACAGGACCTCGTTGGCGCGCGCCCGGGCTGCGGGCAGGTTGATATGCGGCGCGTAGCGGGCAGGGGCTTTGAACAGACCGGCAAGCATCGCCGATTCCGCAATCGAGACTTCGGTGATGTCCTTGCCGAAATAGAACTGCGCCGCCGCTGCCGCGCCGAACGTGCCGCCGCCCATATAGGCGCGGTCAAGATAGAGCCGGAGGATTTCCTTCTTGGGCAGGTTGGCCTCGAGCCAGAGGGCGAGGAAGGCCTCCTTGATCTTGCGTTCGAGCGTCCGCTCGTTGGTCAGAAACAGGTTCTTGGCCAATTGCTGGGTGATGGTGGAACCGCCCTGGACCACCGAATTGGCCTTGACGTTTTCGGTCATGGCGCGGGCGAGGCCGAGGAAATCGATGCCGAAATGCTCAAAGAACCGCCGGTCCTCGGTTGCCAGCACCGACTTGATGAAATGATCGGGCAACTGGTCGACAGGCGCGGAATCCTCGTGGATGATGCCGCGATGGCCGATCTCGTTGCCGTAGCGGTCGAGGAAGGTGACGGCGAAATCATCGCGCGCCCGCCAGTTGCCGGCGGTTTCCTCGAATGCCGGAAGCGCCAGCGCCAGGAGCAGAACAAAGCCTGCAACGCCCACATTCATGCCTTCGCCGGCGACCTCGAACACGGCCTTCCAGACCCCGCGGGTGCGGAAGCGGCGGAAGAAGATGGTGATTTCTTCCCAGATCTCGCCGACGCGAAAACCGGCGTTCCAGATCGAGGAATCAATCCAGGAATCGATGCGGAGAAGGATGTTGGAGCGCTTGCGCGGCCGGTTTTCCTGGTTGAACGGGTCTTGCACGGGTCTGTTCCATTGCGGGCGGCGGCGGCCTATATCGCCACATGTTGCTTATCCGCGATGCACGATAGCAGCACGGTTTTCGCCCCTTTGATCTATGCTTTTGGATCATTTTCAGTCAAAGGACAAGCCGCGAGTGCGCTGTTGCGCGCGCGAGAATGACAAAAAGGAACGAGGCAATGGAAGCCAAACCCTTCTGGAAAACCAAGACGCTGAGCCAGATGACAAAGCCGGAATGGGAAAGCCTGTGCGACGGCTGCGGCCGCTGCTGCCTCAACAAGCTGGAGGACTGGGACACCGGCGAAATCGCCTGGACCAACATTGCCTGCCGTCTGCTCGACGGCCACAGCTGCCGCTGCAAGGATTATGACAACCGCCAGGCGACCGTGCCCGACTGCATCAGCCTGACGCCGGCGCAGGTCGACACCATCAGCTGGCTGCCGCCAACCTGCGGCTACCGGCTGGTGCGCGAGGGGGCCGACCTCTACTGGTGGCATCCGCTGGTCTCGGGCGACCCCGACACGGTGCACGAGTCCGGGGCTTCGGTGCGCGGCAGCACCGTGAGCGAGCTTGATGTCGATGTCGAGGAGTTCGAAGACTATCTCGTCGACTGGCCCGGCGAGGACGTCTGAGCCGGACGGGCAAGGACAGGGCGGATAAAATCCTGGCCGCCGGGAACCAGTTGCGCCGACCGGCGTTGAGCCTTTGTATTTGCAAAACGGAGGTTTTCCCGATGATCCAGTGGATCCTGATATTGCTTATTGTCGCAGCGGTTGCCGGCTTGCTCGGATTTGGCCGCCTGTCGGGCGCTGCCATGACCGGCGCCAAACTGCTGATCGGCATCGTGCTGGTGCTGTTCCTTCTCGCAGTCCTCGGAATTCTCGCCATAGCCTAGCTTTACGTTCTTCATCCTCCCAAGCTGAAGCACACCTGACCGCCAGAGAGTTTTCTCTGGCGGTTTTTTTGTGGTTGTGGGCCAGATGTCATGTGACTGAAAATCCTCGGCGTTATGTTGCGGCCGGTCACATGTTTGCAAGAATCCGCTCGTCTGCGGCGCAAACGCAGGAGACGCAGGCGGCCAACGGTTCCTCAGCTTGGCAAAAGCCTATCTATCGGTGCTCAGGGTGCAGATCGAAGATGCGGTCAGGATTGTGGACGATCTGCGGCATTGGGCGCGCAATTGTTGGTCCCGGGCAAGTCGTTTCTACATACGATTACCAGCGATAAAGCTGCCCGTTACACCCAGCTTTCCGGATCACGGCCGCCATGGACGATGGTGACAACCAGAATGCCGTAAGCTTGCGGCTCGTAGATCAGGATGTAATTGCCTTCGATCAGGATTCGGGCTGAAGGGCTCAGCTCAGGCCGCGACACGCCCATGTTGGGCTGAGTGGCAGCGAGTTCAGCCCTGTCCAGCATGCGCCGCAGCAAGTTGTCGGCGGCCGCTTCATTATCAAGAGCGATGCTGCGCCAGATGTCACGTATATCGTGCTCGGCCCGAGGGCTGAGCCGGGCCTCAGCCACGGCGTTCGGCTTTCAGTTCAGCGAGCAGGGTCTCGGGGTCTATGGTACGGGCTTCGCCGCTGGCCATGCCATCGTCATAGGCGAGTTTGAGCCGGTTGATTTCGAGCTCGCGCAGTTCCTGACGTTGTTCCCACAGACGCAACGCATCGCGCATCACTTCGCTGTTAGACGCATAGGAACCCGACGCAACGGCCTGTTGCAGCCGTGCAATCTGCTGCTGAGAGAGCGAGATGGTCAGCGTTTTCATCGGTTCGTGTTTCATGAGCAGAGTTTAGCGCGGCTAACAGAAACTAACAAGAATTATGAGCATTTGGGGCGCTGCTAGACTGTCGCCGAGAACAGCCTCAATCCAGTCCACGACGTCAAAAACACCAAAATAGGAAAATAATCCTAATTATATACTTGACGTACCAAGATCGGAAAATGTAATGATTCGCCCTGACAGGCCGGTACAAAACGCTGAGGAAATTGAAATCACGCCTGAGATGATTGAGGCGGGGAAATCGTCGCTTATTCGTGGTTTGGGGCTATATTTGGAGGAAACGGCCACCGATCAGCGTCTTGAGCGCGTCGTGCGTGGACTCTTTCAAGTGTTATCCCGTGGAGAACAGACTCTAGCCGCTGGCGGACGCCCAGGGAACGTTCAGTCAGGTGAGTAATGTCGGTTAATGTGAAAATGAATCGGACTCTGTCGGCTTTCCCTTTCTCCGTCTCTCGCGCAATTTGATCGAACCGTGCGGAAGTTATACCATGCCAAAATCGGGCCTGTTCCTCGTTGAAAAGGCCCCATCCAGCGTGAACAATTTTGTTTCGCGCAATTGAAATTGCCTCAACTTCCTTTAGCGAGATCGCGGCCTCAGTGCGCAATCTCGGGTCGGTGATCGATTCTGCGAGTTCCGTTATAATTTCGATTTGCTCCCGGACCCCGACCCGATCAAAAATGACGTTGGCTATTTCGTATTCGATTTTTGATAGCTCTCTAAATAAGAAACCACAGAGGCTTTCGACTTGGCTCCAAGCGGTCATAAACTGGCCCAGTGTGAAATTTGTGCCGTGGTGGCTTAGTTCGTTCTCGTCAAACGGGATGTTATTGTAGATGATGTTAGCCATGTCAGACACCGATAAGAAAACAGACCAGGAAAAAGGCGACGAGGTTTTGAGAAGGATGCTCAAGACCCCGCCGCAGCCCCAAACCCCTCCCAAGCCGGAGCCTGGGAAGGATGAAGGTGATGCTAACAGTTGTTAGCCCAAGCTGTTCTTAGACTATCGGAAGACACAAGGAGTTTGTTCCATGTCGCCTCGCCAGCTTGACACACAAAAAGAAGGTCATTGTCCGACAGAATGGACTTCACATGGCTGTAAAGTGACCCTAAATCGCCAGAGTAGCCAATGTACCAGACAGTCTCAAGGATACGTCCTCGCGCCACGCCCAGCTTCTGAAGATGCTTATCCATCTCGGCATGAGACGGCGTCTTTCCGTTGAGATCGTAGGTTACGATGTAGTTTGACATGCTTTAGTTTCCTGTATGAAGCTACAGGACGGGTTGACGAGAATCGTGGGAGGATTCAAAGTTATTTCTGGCTTCATTCGGGCCGTCCTGTGGCTCGGTTGATAAAAGGCGGAGGTTGTAGTGGGCCTCCGCCTTTACCTTGAGATGAGTCGAGCGATTGACGCAAGCGCGTCGATACCTCAATCCCCGTTATGCACACCCGCGCTTGTTCTTCTTTCGTTTCGCGATGATTTTGCGCGCCTTCTGCTTAGGCGTGACCGGCTTCACCAATCCGCCGATATGTCAGGCGCTTGCCGCGAATGGCTTCAAGCAGCATATCGGCGCGTTCACGGTCTGAAATCTTAAGCGCGGTACGACGGTTATAGCGGAAATCAAATTCAGCCAGATAACGGTGCAAATGAGCTTCGCCGCAATGCTGGTAAATGCCGATCATGCCACGCTTGAAGATTGAGAAGACGCCTTCAATCGTATTCGAGTGGATCACGGCATCGCCTTCAACGCGGGCATATTCCTTAGCGGAATGCTTCACAGTGCGGTGTGTGGCGAATTCCTTGCCAGTCTCAGGGTAGAGGCGGGATTCGTCGGTGTAGAGGTTGGACTTGCGGTCAGCGTTGCGAACCAGCACGTCGCGCAAGATATCCTTGGTGGCGTTCTGGACAAGGAACATGCGGGATTTGCCGCCACGCTCGACAAGGCCGAACACGATACGTTTTTCAGCGCCACCGGCCTTGCCTGACTTCGTAGGCTTGGCAATGCGGCCACGGGAAAGCTGGCGGGGTGTCTCGCGCTTGCCGATATAGGTTTCATCGGCCTCAATGGTCTTGCCTTCGCCACCAAGCGGGCCAGATGAGGCAACGTCTTCTTTCATGGCTTCGCGGATACGGTGCGCCATGAACCACGCGGTTTTGTAGGTGACGCCAAGCATACGGTGCAGCTGGTGCGCGGACATGCCCTTCTTGGAAGAAGCCATAAGGTGCGTTGCCAGAACCCACTTGTGCAGGCCGATCTTGGAGCGCTCAAACACGGTGCCGACAGTGACCGAGAACGGCTTGCGGCATTCCTTGCATTTGTAGACGCCGGGACGCGTGGACTTGCCTTCAAGCTTGGTAATGCGGGTTTGATCGCAGTTGCCGCAATGAGGGCAGATCGCACCATCCGGCCACTGAATGGCTTCTAGATGTTCGCGGGCCTTTTCGGCGTCGTGGTAAATTTCGTTAGTGAGGTCAAACATGCTCGTATCTCGATTTGAGTTATTTCCCGACAGGCTTCCTGTTAGCGGTAGCCACTCCTCCGAAGATCACGGTGTGAGCCTCGCCGGAAATTGCTCTGTGAATGTCATTGAGGGGACCGATGACGGTGCCACAATCGCCGCAATGGATAAGGGTGCTGTCGGTTGCGCCATCGGGAATCTCCATGACGGCACTCCCGCATTTCAGGCATTGTATTTGAACTCCGATGGTTCCTTTAGACATGGCGCGGCTACTCCCCTTTGATTTCCTTATACAAAATCAATCTTGGTACGTCAAGTATATAATTAGGAAAATAATCCTAATTATATACTTGACAAAAGTAGAGCCATGAATCATAAATGGTTCAAGGAGTTAGACCAATGACCGCTTTCAACGACCCAATCTTTCACGATGAAGACGCCGCCCGCGAGCACCTTGAGGCTATCCGTTGGCCGCATGGCCCTAATTGCCCGCATTGCGGCAACATCAACCCAGACACGATTGCCAAGGTCGAAGGCAAGAAGCAGACGCACCGCAAGGGCCTCTACTATTGCAACGAATGCGCTGGCCAGTTCACCGTAACAGTTGGCTCCGTTATGGAGCGGTCAAAGGTTCCGCTGTCCAAGTGGGTTTTTGCATTTCACCTGTTTGCAGCTTCGAAGAAAGGCATGTCCGCGCACCAGCTGCACCGTATGCTTGGCGTCACCTACAAAACCGCGTGGTTCATGGCGCACCGTATCCGCGAAGCCATGAAAGAAGACGTTGCCTCATCTGGCCCGCTTGGTGGCGAAGGCAAGACCATTGAGGCCGATGAAACCTATATCGGCAAGCGCGAGACACCCCGCCAGCTTTCCCGTGGCCGCATTGCCAAGCCTACGAAGTCAGGCAAGGCCGGTGGCGCTGAAAAACGTATCGTGTTCGGCCTTGTCGAGCGTGGCGGCAAATCCCGCATGTTCCTTGTCCAGAACGCCACCAAGGATATCTTGCGCGACGTGCTGGTTCGCAACGCTGACCGCAAGTCCAACCTCTACACCGACGAATCCCGCCTCTACCCTGAGACTGGCAAGGAATTCGCCACACACCGCACTGTGAAGCATTCCGCTAAGGAATATGCCCGCGTTGAAGGCGATGCCGTGATCCACTCGAATACGATTGAAGGCGTCTTCTCAATCTTCAAGCGTGGCATGATCGGCATTTACCAGCATTGCGGCGAAGCTCATTTGCACCGTTATCTGGCTGAATTTGATTTCCGCTATAACCGCCGTACCGCACTCAAGGTGTCAGATCGCGAACGCGCCGAAGATGCG
Source organism: Hoeflea sp. (assembly GCA_051251555.1). Lineage (GTDB taxonomy): Bacteria > Pseudomonadota > Alphaproteobacteria > Rhizobiales > Rhizobiaceae > Hoeflea. Next base: position 379,328 of record JBPOEW010000003.1, on the reverse strand, counting down.
ATCCGTGGGGCAGCTGGCAAGCGACTCACCTATAATCAAACTGATCAAGCCGCTTACTCCTAAGCAGAAAACGCGTAAGCTCCTGCTATTGCGAAAACGCAAAGGGGAGAAACATGAAAAGTAACGCACTTTCACGTGACAATTCCGGTCGGGTCAGCGCGATTGCGGAACCAGACAGCGCAGCTCTTTTACATCACCCAAGCGTTCAATCTGTTGGCATCCACGTGAGGCTTCTTGACCATGATACACGCCTACCGGCCAATGAAACTTTATTAGTCCAACTTGCTCCGCGTGAAGCGTGGACAATTGCCCAAGCGATTCTGTCGATTGCACGAGAAAGGAGTTGGGGGTTTCCTGATCTCTCTCAATCAGATCGCCCCTCAGACCCAAAGAAATCGAACTAGCCGTCGTCGCTGGGCGCATCTGATTTCTTGCCTTTGCTCTTGTCCGATTCCCGTTTAGGTTTCGGAGGCGTCGAAAGGGCGCGGCGCAATGCGTCATCCCTACGGCTCTCAATCTCGGTTTCCTTCATATGGGTGCTTTCTTCCATGCTGGGTATTATCCCTATCCCACTTCTCACCCGCTCATGCGAAATTGAAGACGCCCAAATTCTGCATCTTCAAGGCATATTGAACGAGCTCGGCCAATATCTATTGGACGTTCATTCAGCAATAGAGCTGTTTTCGAACTCCCACGACCAACTATCCAATCTACTGACAAAGCACGACATCAAAGGGGCTAAAACTAGGTCCGCGTGGTGCCGTATTGCCGGTAGGGATGCCGGAATCCAAATCTTCCATATCGGCTGGCACTTAACTAAATCAATCCCAGACGCACTACGATTCCACCAATATCTCATGGAGAAAGCCGACCACACAAAATTAAAAGCTGCCCGAAAATTTTTTTATAATAGCTTCCCAGGATACGCCCAATTCAGACACGCCGTTGGTCACCATGCGGAAATCAACCAGTCTATAAAATCCATCGCTAGAAATTCTTCCCCAATAGGGATGAGATGCAACAATGTTGACCGCACGACGATTGATATGACGATAGACGGGAAGCATTTGATATTACAGATGACAAGCCAGACGGCCGATAAATTAACATCACTAGTCAAAATGACCTTCGACGGCTTTCAGAACATGTCGCACAGCTCGATGTAGGTTGAAGCACCCGTCTATACTCCAGCAGTCGTCTGGTCCCTCTTGAATGAAGGCGGTCGGATCTTCGCGCCTAAGCGCTTCCAATATCAACGCTTCGATCTCGTCCGTATTTTTATCGTCCGTCATAGGAACTTCCTTAGTCCCTCGACAAAAGCCCCGGCCTGTCACGCTGTTCTAATTGGGCGAATCCAGTTACTTTTGTCAAGTATATAATTAGGAAAATAATCCTTGACGGCGTCACGGTGCTCTGGTAGGTTTATGTCATCGTCACAGAAATGCGCCGGAAGCGGTGGTTGGGGCGAAGGTGACGTTCTGCCAAGATCTGGCGGCGGTGCCGATAGAATACTGATGTTTGCGCAAAGCGCCTCTGGGTCATCCGGGGCGCTTTTTTGTTGGCTGCTGGCGGTGGAAATCCAGATACCTGCGAGGTGGGTGATGACCGAGACCTTTGCCGGTGCCGGGCGAACACTGCTGCTGGCGCCGGATGGGCCTGCTGCGACACGTTGGACGGGAATGCAACCTGGTTTGCACGATGAGCGTCCTGCGGCTATCGTTGGCTGGCAGGGTCACTGTCCCGCTGCGCCGCAGGCGAGTTTTTCAGCGGTGCGGTATGGAATTTGGTGCCAATGAATGTACCTTTCGGCGATGAAGCCTCGGCTGTCGCCGCAGTTCAATCGTATATCCCGAAGGAGTTTCAAGTGCTCAATCGCCGCCAATTCATAGCCTCCGGTGCGGCCCTGGCCGCGGGATCACTGGGTCTGTTTCCCGCCCAGGCCCACAAAGCCAAAGATAGTTATGTCCTGCCCGAAAAATACCTGCCGCGCCTGGTGACCATGCGTGAGAACTTCGAACCCGGGACGATTCATGTTTACCCGGATCAGTTCTGGCTGTTTTTGACGCTGCCCGGCAACATGGCGATGCGCTACGGCGTCGGGGTGGGGCGCAAGAACCTGTATCACCCGGGCACGTTCTTTGTCGGTGCCAAAAAGGAATGGCCGGCGTGGACACCGACGCCTGACATGATCAGGCGCGATCCCAAGCAATACGCCAGATATGCGGATGGCATGGAAGGTGGCATCAACAATCCGCTGGGCGCGCGGGCGCTTTATCTGTTCACACGCAAACAGGGTGACACGTTTCTGCGCATTCACGGAACCAACGATCCTCGCACCATCGGCGGCGCGGTTTCCAACGGTTGCGCGCGGCTGGTCAATGACCATGTGGTCGAACTCTACAACCAGGTGCCTTTGGGCACGCAGGTGGTGCTGCACGAAAAATCCAGCGGCGGTCCGACCCATTCATAATCGGTGACGCCAACTTATGCGGGCCTGCCCATGCGCGGGCCTGCTTCCTGTCGACCCGGCGGCTGACAAGGGCTCAATGCCGGGAGACGTTTTAAAGTCCGACCGGTCGGCGTGACCGGGATCCAGATCAATTTATTCAGCGAGTGCGAGGAGCGCCATGACCGAGACCCTTGGGGTTGCCGGGCGAAACATGCTGTCTGGAGCCGATGTGAAGGCGGGGCGCGAGGCGGCGGCGATCGACCAGTTGGTCGATATGGTGCTGGCGTTAGAGCCGCTTGAACTCAAGCAGAACGGATCGGCTGATGTGACTGCGGCCGGGCCACCATCAGAGCGTGATCGTGCGTCTGCGCCGACGCTTGTGGCTGAGAGCACCCAGCGGATGCTGGCGCAGATGCGCGCAGTGCTCGACCGCGAGGCGGCACGGCTTGGCACTGAGGGGGCAGAGGGCAAGGCGGCGGTGGACCAGGTTGCGCTGATTGCCCGGACGCTGGAAAAGATTGACCAGATGGAACGGCTGATTGCGCAGGATCAGGCCGCCGCGGTGCGGCAGGGCCTGAGCGCCGAAGAGCGCGAGCAGATGAGACAGACAGTGCGGCAGTTGATCCTTGCCGCTGCCGAGCGGCTGGTGGTCGAACGGGCCGGTGAACAGGTAGGCCCGGGGGAGAGTGGCCAGAAGCCGGGCGGAGACGGCGGCCGATGAGAGGGCCGGGCAGGAGATGACAGGCCGGGTTGCGGTTGAAGCGGAATGAGGCGGGGCACCGGGTCGGATGCGCTGGGCACGGCAGACTTAAACCTCCGTCACTCCGGCCTTGAGCCGGAGTCCAGCGGCCCGGCGTCTGCCGGGTAAGAAGGCTCTGTTCAGCGCAAAGACTTGCGCTGGCTGGATACCGGATCGGGGTCCGGCATGACCGACGGCGAGATGTCGAGTGGATCGCGAAAGGACCTCACATGGCAAACGGATCGATGGTGGCGTCGCTTCGCTGCAGTGTGTGGGCTGATCCCGAGCCGGGGCGGAAGCTGCCGTTTCGCAACCTGCTGGCTTGCCGGGCATGGCCTGCGCCAGATCCGGAGGTGAGGGATGTACCCGCCACCACACATGACATGTCGGATGAGCCGGACGTTGACGCTGACGCCGGGGTGGCTGATGCGGCAGCCTGCGAGGAGGTGGAACCGGATGAGCAGACTGCTGGCCTGAGCGTCGGAGAGGCGGAAGCGGAATTGATGCATTGCAACGAGATAGGCGCGCTTTGTGATTCAGTTTCGCAAGACGCGTGTGTGGTTGACCCGGTGAGTGCCGAGGCTCTGGTGGCGGCTCATCTGGAGCGGCTCGATGATGATGCGCTGATGGCCAATGCGCATGACTGGCAGCTCACCGCGCGGCCCGAACAATTGCCGCCCGATGGCGTGTGGCGCACCTGGTTGATGATGGGCGGGCGCGGCTCGGGCAAGACCCGCGCAGGCGCCGAGTGGGTGCAGGCCCTCGCCTCGGGCGAGATCGCCGGGCTGGGCAAGGATGGCCGCATTGCACTGGTGGCGGAAACCTTTGGCGATGCCCGCGAGGTGATGATTGACGGAGTGTCGGGAATCCTCGGCGTGGCCCGTGACGAGCGCCCGAGTTTTGAGGCTACGCGGCGCAGGCTGGTCTGGCCCTCGGGTGCGGTGGCGCAGATGTTTTCATCCGAAGACCCCGAAAGCCTGCGCGGGCCGCAATTTGATCTGGCCTGGTGTGATGAGCTGGGCAAATGGCGGCATCAACGCGAGACCTGGGACATGCTGCAATTTGGCTTGCGCCTTGGTGCCAACCCGCGCCAGCTTGTCACGACAACCCCAAGGGCGACGCCCTTGATGCTGGCGCTGGTGAAAGACACGGCCACGCGGGTGACGCGGATCCGGACTGAAGACAATGCGCAGCATCTGGCGGCGGGATTTCTCGACGCCATAAGGGCGCGCTATGGCGGCACACGGCTGGGGCGGCAGGAACTCGATGGCGAGCTGATTGCCGACCGCGAGGACGGGCTGTGGCGGCGCGAGCAGATCGAGGCGCTTGTGGTGCGCAATCACGGGCAGCTCAGCCGTATCGTCGTGGCGGTTGATCCGCCGGCGGTGAGCGAGGCCAGATACTCTTGCTGCGGCATCGTGGCTGCCGGGCTGGATGCGGAAGGCCGCGCGGTGGTGCTGGCCGATGGCTCGGTCGAGGGTGCCAGTCCGTCGGGTTGGGCAAATGCCGTCAGCCGGCTCTACCGCCGCTTTGATGCCGATTGCGTGGTGGCCGAAATCAACCAGGGCGGCGACATGGTGACAAGCGTGTTGCGCACCGTCGACCCGACGCTGCCGGTGCGAACAGTGCGGGCAACGCGCGGTAAATGGCTGCGCGCAGAACCGGTGGCGGCCCTTTATGAGCAGGGTCGGGTCGTTCATGCCGGCCATTTTGGCGCGCTGGAAGACCAGATGTGTGATTTCGGCCCGGACGGAGTGTCATCGGGGCGCTCGCCCGACCGGCTCGACGCGCTGGTCTGGGCTCTGACGGAGCTGGTGCTGAGCCGTCGTGGCGCACCACAAATCAGGCATTTGTAAGGACACCGCGAAACACGCGAACGAGGTTCATACCCCGTCTGACCAGACCGGCAGACGGGGTTTTTGATTCCAGAGCTTTGAAAGGGCATCGATATGGCATTCGGATTGAGGCTTCCCTGGGTTTCGCCGCCCACGCAAAAACCAGCTGCCGCCAAGAGCTGGCTGCCGGGCGCGATTGCAGCGCTGGCAGGCGATGCCGGCGCGCAGTGGAGCGGGCGCAGCTATGCGGCGATTGCGCGAGAAGGGTTCATGCGCAATCCGGTGGCGCATAGAGCGACACGGATGATCGCCGAAGCGGCGGCGTCGGTGCCCTGGCTGGTGTTTGATGGGGGCCGTGAGCAGGAGCGGCACTCAGTGCTCGATCTGCTCAATCGGCCCGATCCGAATGGGGCCGGTAACGGATTTTTCGAAACGCTTTATGGCCATCTGGTGCTGTCGGGCAATGCCTGGATCAACCCGGTCAGTGCCGGAGGCCATGTGGCAGGGTTGCAACTCTTGAGGCCGGACCGGATGCGGGTGATCACCGGACCCGACGGCTGGCCCACGGCCTATGAACATCACTCCGGCGGAAGGCGGCAGCGCTTTGCCGTGACCCCGGAAGAAGGGCCGGGTTTGTTGCATCTCAAGCTGTTTCATCCGCTTGATGATCATTTGGGTTTTGCGCCGCTGGAGGCAGCGATGATGGCGCTCGATCTGCACAATGCGGCGATGAGCTGGAACAAGGCGCTGCTGGATAATTCTGCCCGGCCATCCGGCGCGCTGGTCTACCAGCCCAAGGACGGTGGCAACCTGACGCCCGAGCAATATGAGCGGCTGAAAGCCGAGCTCGAGGAGGGCTATCAGGGCGCGCGCCGCGCCGGTCGCCCGATGCTGCTCGAAGGCGGGCTCGACTGGAAGGCGATGGGACTGACCCCGCGCGACATGGATTTCATCGAAGCACGCAACGGAGCCGCGCGTGACATCGCCCTGGCGCTGGGTGTGCCGCCGATGCTGCTCGGCATTCCCGGCGACCTGACCTACGCCAATTACCAGGAAGCCAACCGCGCCTTTTGTCGCTTGACCGTCTTGCCGCTGGTGCACCGGACGGCGGCCGCACTGACCGCCTGGCTGCAGCCCATTCACGGCGCGGGGCTGAAGATCGACTACGACGCCGACCGCTTGCCGGGTCTTTCCGCCGAGCGCGACGGTCTGTGGGCGCGGGTCGGGGCCGCCGATTTCCTGACCGACGAGGAAAAGCGGGAAGCTGTTGGATATCAGCGTGTTGCGAGCTGATCCGGACTCAAACCGGCAAGCACATGATTCTATCTGTGAGCCGGAACTGGCTGCTCAATTTGAAGGAGGCGAGGCAATGCAAAGCATGGATCCGGAGCCGGCAATGCTGGCTGCCCGCATCGCAGGCGCTGTGGCCGGTGCGCTGGTCTCGCTCGCCTACATGATGCCCAAGGGTACCCGCGAGGCCACGGCTCGCGCCATCGCCGGCATTGTCTCCGGTCTGGTCTTTGGCGCACCGGCGGGCGTGGCGCTGGCGCACTGGATGGGCGTCACTCAATTGCTCTCACCCACCGAAACACTGCTCACCGGATCTGCTGCCGCCAGCATGACCGCCTGGTGGGTGCTGGGCGCGCTGGCCCGTATTGCCGACCGGACCGGGCGCGGGCCAGGCGCGAAACAGTAGCCGCAATTGTCCGGTCTCCGGGCACATGAAACACCTCGACAACATGAAGGACAAATCCATGACAACTGACTGGAGCGCATCCGGACGGCAGCGAAAACGTGTCGATCTGGCACTGGAAGACGTCAGCGGCGACGGCAGCTTCTCGGGCTATGCCAGCCTGTTTGGCGCGGTTGATCTGGGCCGTGACGTGATCGAGCCGGGCGCCTTTGACGCCTCGCTCAAGCGGCGCGGCGCTTCCGATGTGCGCATGCTCTACCAGCACGACCCGGACCAGCCGATCGGACGCTGGCTGTCGATCCGCGAGGATGCCCGTGGGCTGCATGTCGAGGGCAAGCTGTCGCTTGGCGTGGCCCGTGCCCGCGAAGTCCATGAACTGATGAAATCCGGCGCGCTTGATGGGCTGTCGATCGGCTTCCAGACCTTGCGCGCCCGCACCGAGGCCAAGGCCGGGGTGCGGCGGATCTTGAGCGCCGATCTGTGGGAGATTTCGGTGGTGACATTTCCGATGCAGCCGGGTGCGCGGGTGACCGTGGTCAAGGCCGCGGGAGCCCCGGCACTGGCGCCCACACGGCGCGAACTCGAACGAAGGCTCACGCGGGATGCGGGGCTGACCAGACGCCAGGCTCGCGGGCTGATTGCCCGCGGCTACGGCGCACTTTCGGACAGGCAGGACGCTGCGCCGGAGGATCTCAAACGCCTGGAAGCACATCTGCGCACCCTGACCGGATCGCTTGTGCGCCATTCCCGGCCCGACGAACCCAACCTGTTGAAAGGACGACCGATGAATATGCAACCGAACTTCCACCGCGCGCCGGAGATCAAGAGCGTCGACGCTGACGTTTCCGCCGCCTTCGAGGACTTCATGTCCGCGTTCGAGCACTACAAGCAGTCCAATGACGAGCGGCTGGCCGAGATCGAACGCCGCGGTGGCGCCGACATCATCACAGAGGAGAAAATGGCGCGTATCGATACGGCGCTGGACGAGCAGAAACGCGCGCTTGACGCGCTGGTGGTCAAGCGCGCCCGTCCCGATCTTGGCCGTGGTGGAGGTGGTGCGCCGGGCCCGGTGCGGCAGGCTTTTGATGCCTATGTCCGGCGTGGCGACGAGGCCGGATTGCGCCAGGCCGAGCTGAAGGCGATGTCGGCGGGCAGTGACGCCGATGGCGGCTATCTGGTGCCTGACGAACTCGACAGCGAGATCGGGCGCAGGCTGTCCGAGCTTTCGCCGATCCGCTCGATTGCCACGGTGCGGCAGGTCTCGGGCGCGGTGCTGAAAAAGCCTTTTGCTCTCGATGGTATGGCCACCGGCTGGGTGGGCGAGACCGATGCGCGGCCGCAGACGGCGGCACCGCAACTGGCGGAGCTGCAGTTTCCAACCATGGAACTCTACGCCATGCCGGCCGCAACCGCTTCGCTGATCGAGGATGGTGCGCTTGACATCGAGGGCTGGATTGCTGCCGAAGTGGAAGCGGCTTTCGCCGAGCAGGAGGGCACGGCGTTTGTGTCCGGTGACGGCGTCAACAAGCCGCGCGGCTTTCTCGATTACCCCAGTGTTGCTGATGATAGCTGGAGCTGGGGCAATCTCGGTCACATCGCCACGGGATCTGCCGGCGCGTTTGGCGCTGACCCGTCCGACCGGCTGGTCGAACTGATCTATGCGCTCAAGGCCGGGCACCGGCAGAACGGGCGCTTTGTGATGAACCGAAAGACGCAAAGCCAGATCCGCAAGTTCAAGGATGCCGACGGCAACTATCTCTGGACGCCGCCTGCGGGTGCGGGACAGCAGGCGGCACTGATGGGATTTTCGGTGGTGGAGGCTGAGGACATGCCCGACATCGCCGCCAATTCCGCGTCGATTGCCTTTGGCGATTTCCGCCGCGGATATCTGGTGGTCGACCGGACCGGAGTCCGGATCTTGCGCGATCCCTATTCGGCCAAGCCCTATGTGCTGTTTTACACCACCAAACGTGTGGGCGGCGGGGTGCAGAATTTCGAGGCAATCAAGCTTCTGAAATTCGCTGCCTGACTGTTTCAGTTCCTCCCGAGAACGCCTCTCCCGGTCTCCGGGGGAGGCAATTAAGCTCCCACATTTCTCTCGCTCCTGGAGACTGCCATGACCCTGATTAAGACCGATCCGCCGCTGGCGGAACCGGTGACGCTTGCCGAGTTGAAGGCACATTTGCGCATTGACGCCACCGACGAGGATGACCTGCTTGAAGGCCTGATCCGGGTGGCCCGCGCCCACCTTGAAACGCTCACCGGCACCGCGCTGATGACCCAGGGCTTCCGCCTGGCTCTTGATGACTGGCCGCGAGACGAGGTGATTCAGTTGATGAAAACTCCGGTTCAAACCATTGATGCGATTCTGGTTTATGACGCTGATGGAGTGGCGCAGGATCAGGACCTGAGCGGCTTGTTGCTTGACGCCACGGCGAAACCGGCGCGGCTGGTAATCAGCGGCCGGCTGCATCCTGCCCAGCCGATCAACGGCATCGAGATCGAGTTCACGGCGGGCTTTGGTGCGGCCACGGACGTGCCGCCGGAACTCAAGCGGGCGATCCTGACGCATGCCGCATACCTTTACGAGTTTCGCGGCGCGGTGACGCCGGACATGCAGCCGGCTGCGGTTCCGTCGGGCTATGAGCGGTTGATAGCCCCATGGCTCAGGCGGTGCCTGTGATGGGCGCGCTGTTTGTTGATCCGGGCAGGCTGAGCGCCAGGCTGGTTCTGGAAGAAGCCAGCGGGTTGTCCGACGGGCAGGGCGGTGTGATCGAGGACTGGCAGATGGTCGCCAGTCTCTGGGGCCGGATTGAACCGCAGCGGTCAAACGCCGGTGAAACGGCGAGGACGGCCACTGCACCAGTCACCCACCGGGTCACTGTCCGTTATCGCGACGATGTGCGGCACGCCATGCGGTTTGTGCATCGGGGCCGCCACCTGCGCATTCGCGCCTCGCGCGATCCTGACGAAACACGCCGTTATCTGATCTGCGACTGCGACGAGAGCCAGCCATGAGCGCCAACGCATTGCAGCGCGCAGTGGTGGCGCGGCTCGTGGCAGATCCGGATGTGCTCGCAATTATCGGAGCTGGCCGGATTTTCGACCGTCAGATTACTCGGGCGGAACCGCCGTATCTGGTGCTGGGTCAGGCTACCACCAGTGAATTTTCAACCGGCGATGCTGATGGCAGCGAGCATCGGTTCGAAATCGAAGCCTGGACCAAACAGAACGGCCGCAGGCAGGCGGTGGAACTCGCCGATGCCGTGCGGGCGGCACTGCATGACGCCGATCTGACGCTGGTGGGAGCGGTGCTGATCAATCTTCGGCATGAACGCACCGTCAGCCGCCGTGCGCCCAGAACGGCGCTGCATGTGGCGCGGCTGAGGTTTCGCGCGGTGACCGAACCGTAAGTTTTACTTCTTGCGGGTACCTTTTGTCTCATCTTGCCCCAATGCAGAGGCTGAAACGCTTTTGATTTCTGAAGGCGAAAGCTTGCCAGTCCGCAAACCCTTCGAAGCGATTGAAGACACCTTGTTTCCTGTTTGTTTGGTGGCGCCACCACCAGATTTCTTCGCTGCCATTGGATCGTTCCTTAGTTGAAATTCGACTCGTGACGTAACAAATGTACTCCGTTTGTTCAGGAAGCGCGATGCGGGAATGTTTTGTCGGGCTCAATCGACCATTTATCCACAGTAAAAGTTTGAAAGGAAAATCCCATGACGGCCCAGAAAGGCAAGGACCTGCTCATCAAGATCGATGATGGCGGGAATTTCGTGACCATCGCAGGCCTGCGGGCGCGGCGGCTGGCGTTCAACGCGGAGGCTGTCGACATCACCGACGCTGAATCCGCTGGACGATGGCGCGAATTGCTGGGCGGCGCTGGCGTGCAGCGGGCATCGCTGTCGGGGGGAGGACTGTTCAAGGATCAGTCGAGCGATGCGCTGACCCGGACCGTTTTCTTCGCCAGCGAAATCCGCGACTGGCAGGTGGCGATCCCGGACTTCGGCACGGTGACCGGGCCGTTCCAGATCACAGCACTCGAATATGCCGGACGCCACGACGGCGAGATGACCTTCGAGATCGCGCTGGAATCGGCTGGGGCGCTTGCCTTTGCGGCGGCGTGAGGCGGCGATGAGCGTTCATCCAAACCGGCTACGCGGCGAGATCGCGGCGAAATTTGATGGCGAGAGCCGGCTCATGTGCCTGACGCTCGGTGCGCTGGCAGAGCTCGAAACTGCCTTTGGCGTCGCCAATCTGAGTGAGTTGGCGAGCCGTTTCGAAGCGGGTCAGCTTTCGGCCGGCGACATCATTCGCATCGTCGGCGCTGGCCTTCGCGGCGCCGGCAACCTGCTGAGCGACGAGGACGTGGCCGAAATGTCGACCGAGGGCGGGGCGGCAGGCTTTGCCCGCATCGCCACCGAGCTGCTGTGGGTCAGTTTTGGCGGGGCGGAAGCGGCGGGAAACCCAAGACAGATTTCAGATCGGGAGAGCGCGGTTCCGGGCAACGGGCCAAACCCTCCCGCGCCGCAGGTGGCGGGGAGGTGACGATGCCGGAGCGGACGTTTTTCCCCTGGGCGTCCGTGCTCCGCTTCGGCCTCGGCCACCTGCGGCTGACACCCGACGCGTTCTGGCGGCTGAGCCTGCCCGAACTCAAGGCGCTGCTGAGCACCGATGCATTGCCTGATATTTCCAGCAGACAAGCGCTGGACGGGTTGATGGCACTGTTTCCGGACACGCCCGACAAGCCGCTTGCACCAACTGCAAAGGACCCTGTTGATGACCGATGAGCCGAACCTGAATGTCAATGTCGAGCTGGATCTCAACGGCGCCGACCGGGCGCTCGATGAACTCACGCAAAAAGCCGATGCCTTCGGCGGGGCGCTGTCGGGCGCATTGAAATCAGCCACCGTTGACGGCCGTGGTCTCGAGGATGTGTTGCGCACGCTGGGTAACCGGATGGTGGGCATCGCGCTTGATGCGGGCACGCAGCCACTCAACCAGCTTGTCAGCACCTCGATCGCCGGATTGACCGGAAGTCTTGGCCGGATTCTGCCCTTTGGCAGGGGCGGCGTGCCGGGACGTCTGACCGCCTTTGCCGATGGCGGCGTGGTTGGCGGTCCATCTCTGTTTCCGATGCAGGGCGGCGATGTCGGGCTGATGGGCGAGGCGGGGGCGGAGGCTATTCTGCCATTGCAGCGCGGGCCCGACGGCAGACTTGGGGTGGCCTCTGGTGGGGGCGCTCAACCGGTGCAGGTGACCTTCAATATAACGACGCCGGATGCGGCGAGTTTTTCAAAATCAGAAGCGCAGGTGACGGCCATACTGGCCCGCGCGGTCGGCCGTGGCCGTCGCGGCCTGTGACGTGTGGCCTGTGAAACGGGAGATGAGGCATGAGCAACGGTTTTCATGAGGTTCGGTTTCCGCTCAGACTGTCGCTGGGGGCAAGCGGCGGGCCGGGACGGCGCACCGACATCGTGGCGCTGTCGAATGGCGGCGAAACCCGCAATGCCCGCTGGGCCGATGCGCGGCGGCGCTATGACGCCGGCACAGGGCTGCGCGGTCTTGAAGATCTCTATCAGCTCACCGCGTTTTTCGAAGCGCGGCGCGGCCAGCTCTATGGGTTCCGCTTTCGCGATCCGGTGGACCATGCCTCGGCACCGCCGGGGCAGACGGTCACCGCCATCGACCAGCAGATCGGAACCGGCGACGGGGTAGAGACCGAGTTTGAACTGAGCAAGACCTATTCGGATGCGGGAGGCGCGACTACCCGGCGGATCGAAAAACCAAGCGAGAGCAGTGTGGTGCTCGCGGTTGACGGCCTGGCTCTGACTCCAAGTGATTACGCCGTCGATTACGCCACCGGCCTGGTGACGATAGCGCCTGGGGCAACGCCTGCACCCGGTGCGGTGGTGACCGCAGGCTATGAGTTCGACATTCCGGTGCGCTTTGACACTGATCGCATCGAGATCAGCCTCGCCGCCTTCAAGGCTGGCTCTGTACCAACCGTTCCATTGGTGGAGATCAAGCCATGAGAGATTTGCCGGAAGCACTTGCGACGCATCTGGTGCAGACATCGACCACAACATGCCATGCCTGGCGATTGACCCGGACCGATGGTCTGGTGCTGGGTTTTACCGAGCACGATCATGAACTGGAATTTGACGGCACGGTGTTTTCCGCCGCCACCGGGTTTCGCGCCAGCGAAGTGGAATCCGGGCTGGGGCTGGAAGCCGATGCCGCCGATGTGGCCGGTGCATTCTCCGCCTCGGCCATCAGCGCTGATGATCTGGCGCTTGGTCGCTATGACGGTGCGCGGGTCGAGACATTTCTGGTCAACTGGCAAAACCCCGATGATCATGCGCTGCTCTCCACACGGCAGCTGGGCGAGGTCCGCACTGCGGGTCAGGCGTTTACAGTCGAACTGCGCAGCCTGGCGGCAGGGCTCGACCAGCCGCACGGACGGCTTTATGGCAAACGCTGCGACGCGGATCTCGGGGATGCGCGCTGCACCAAGGATATCTCGATAGCGCCGTTCACGATGACAGGTGCAATCGTCGACATTGTCGATGAACTTACCCTGATCGTCTCCGGGCTCGAAAGTCTGGCCGCCGGGTGGTTTGGCAATGGCCGTATCCGGTTCTCCGATGGCCTGCTTGAAGGCGTTTCAGCCGACATTTCGAACCACACGATAATTGCGGACGGCGCGCGCCTTGCCCTATGGCAGCCGCTGGCTCGGTTGCCTGAATCTGGTGATCAACTGGCTGTGTCGGCAGGGTGCGACAAGGCGTTCGAAACCTGTTCAGGCAAGTTCGGCAACGGACTCAATTTCCAAGGGTTTCCTTATCTGCCGGGCAGTGATTTTGCATACGGATATGCGGATGCCGATACGGTCCATGACGGCCGGCCAATCGTGCCATGAGCGGCGATCAAAACGGGCAGCGCATCGTTTCAGCGGCGCGCGCATGGATCGGCACGCCCTACCGGCATCAGGGAACGCGCAAGGGCATAGGCTGCGATTGCCTTGGCCTGGTGCGCGGCGTCTGGAGCGAGGTGACCGGGCATGAAGCCCAGGAGCCGGGCGCCTATGCTCCGGACTGGGCGGAGCGAGCGGACAGCGACCGGCTGATCAACGCCGCGCGGCTGCATTGCGGAGAGCCCATCGCGCTGCCGGAAGCCGCACCCGGGGATATTGTTCTGTTCCGCTGGCGAACCGGGGTGTCGGCCAAGCATGCCGGCATTCTCTCAGGACCCGATCATTTCATCCACGCCTATGAAGCTGCGGGCGTTATCGAAAGCGTGCTGGTTCCCTCCTGGCGGCGGCGGATTGCCGCCGTGCACCGCATTCCACTGGCAGATTGAAAAACGAGGTATCGAAATGGCGACTATCCTGCTGCAGGTGGCCGGCGCGTCACTGGGTGGCTTGTTCGGGCCGGTGGGCTCTGCCATCGGCTCGGCGATTGGCGCAACCGTTGGCGGCATGCTCGACAGGTCCCTGATCTACTCTACCCGCACCATTGCCGGACGCGGGCTGAGCGGTGCGCGCATTCCCTCGGCCGATGAAGGGTCGCCCGTTCTCAGGGTGCAGGGCACCATGCGGATTGCAGGCGCATTGATCTGGGCAACAAGGTTTGAGGAAACGGTGACGCGGGAGCGCCAGGGCGGCAAGGGCGGCGGGGCGAAGGTAGAAAGCTATCAGTATCATGCCAATTTTGCCGTGGGCCTTTGCGAAGGACCGGTTGCCTTCATAAGGCGGGTCTGGGCAGACGGGCGGGAGCTGGCTATCGAAAGCCTCGATATGCGGATCTACCACGGCACGCCCACGCAATTGCCCGATCCGTTGATTGAAGCCAAACAGGGATCTGGCAAGGTGCCTGCCTGGCGCGGGTTTGCCTATGTGGTGTTTGAACGGCTGCCGCTTGATGATTTCGGCAATCGCATCCCTACACTGCAGTTCGAAGTGGTTCGTCCGACGGGCGGCCTCGAAGTGGCAGTCAGGGCGGTGGCGCTGATCCCGGGATCAACCGAGCATGGTTATGCGACGACGCCGGTACGTGAAACTCTGGGTGTGGGAGCTGCCCGGCTGCTCAACCGCAACATGCGTCAGGCCGCTACTGACTGGGCCCAGTCGATTGATGAGTTGCAGGCGCTGTGCCCCAATCTCAAATCGGTGGCGCTGGTCTCCGCCTGGTTCGGCGATGATCTGCGCGCCAGCCATTGCCGCTTCCGTCCCGGCGTCGAAGTGGCTGTCAGGCAGGCCGAAACCAGACCCTGGAAGGTTGGTGGGCTCACCCGCGCAACTGCGCATCTGGTATCCACCAGGAATGGCGGCCCGACCTATGGCGGCACCCCGGATGATACCTCGATCATCGAGGCTATCCGTGATCTCAAAGCCCGCGGCCTCAAGGTAGTGCTCTACCCTTTCGTGCTTATGGATGTGTTCGACGGCAATGCACTGCCCAATCCAGATGGCAGTGCCGGTCAGCCGGTGTATCCCTGGCGCGGGCGCATGACGGCGAGTGTTGCGCCGGGATTGCCCGGCACACCCGACGGGACGGCTGCGATGCGCAGCGAAATTGTCGGTCTCTGCGGGGCCACGCTGGCTTCGGATTTCGGTGTTGCAGCTGACAACGTGACCTGGCTGGGCGGCGATGAAGGCTATCGGCGGTTCATTCTGCACCACGCTGCACTGGCTGAGGTTGCGGGTGGCGTCGATGGCTTTGTCATTGGATCCGAGATGATCGGTCTGACCCGTTTGCGTGACGAGACCGGCGCGTTTCCCTTTGTCGATGAGTTGATCCAGCTGGCGGCTGAAGCCAAGGCAATGTTGGGGGAGGCAACGACGGTCACTTACGCCGCCGACTGGACCGAATATGCCGGCTACCGGCCGGATGACGGGTCTGGTGATGTGCATTTCAATCTCGATCCGCTTTGGGCGCACCCGGCGATTGGCGCCATTGGCATCGACAACTACATGCCGCTGAGCGACTGGCGTGATGCGGACCTTGCCAGCGGCAACCCGGACGGTGCCGGCTTTGCCAATGACGCTACTGCCATGCGCGCCGCGATTGCCGGTGGCGAGGGCTATGACTGGTATTATGCCGATGAGGCGGGTCGGAATGCGCGCGACCGCGTTCCGATTGCCGATGGAGTCGCGGGCAAGCACTGGATCTACCGGGTCAAGGATCTGCGCGAATGGTGGCAGAATGAGCATTTTGACCGGATCGGCGGTAGTGAGGCGGCAAGCCCCAGTGCATGGGTTCCCGGCTCCAAGCCGTTCTGGTTCACGGAGCTTGGCTGCCCGGCAGTCGACAAGGGCGCCAATCAGCCCAACCTGTTCCCCGATCCCAAGTCATCCGAAGGGGCTGTTCCCAGGTTTTCGAACGGCGCCCGTGACGATCTGGCCCAGCGCGCGTTTCTCGAAGTGCATCTCGCCCATTGGGCCGGAGCGGCCAACGCCGATGGAATGGTGTCCACCGACCACATCCACCTCTGGACCTGGGACACGCGACCCTATCCGGCGTTTCCTCTGTCTGCCGATGTCTGGTCTGACGGTGCCAATTGGCGAACCGGGCATTGGCTCAACGGACGGCTCGGCACTCTTGCTCTCAAGGACCTGATCGCCGGCGTGTTGAGCGAAGCAGGAATGACGGATTTCAACGTCGATCGCGTTGACGGCATGGTGACAGGGCATGTGATCTCAAACCCGATTTCCCCGCGCGCAGTGCTGCAGCCGCTGATCGAGGCGTTTTGCATTGATGTCCGGGAAGGTCCGGGTGGTCTCGAGTTTGCCTCGCGGCTGACAAGCGGCTCCGCTCCGCTCGAGATTGATCTGGTTGCCGAGCCCGGCGAAGGGCCTTTGTTTGCAGAAATCCGCGGCGAACTCAATGAGTTTGCCAATGAAGCGGTCTTGCTTTCAGCAGATCCGTTGGCCGACTACGCGCCGGCCTCAGCGCGGTCGCGCAGGCTTGAAGGCGAGCCGGTGCGTCAGCATGATCTGTCTCTGAGCCTGGCAATCGAGCCGGGCATTGCGCGCGCGACCGCTGATCGCTGGTTACAGGATCACCGACTACAGCGCCGCCAGTTGCGGTTTGCACTGCCGCCTCAGTCCAGCCGGCTGCAACCGGGCGATACGGTCCGGTTTTCCATGGAAAATGCCCCGCCGAGCCGGTTTCGCATCGCCCGCATTGAAGACGGCGAAATCCGACGCGTCGAGGCGGTGGCACATGCGAACGGTGTCGCAGCGGGCGCGGTGGAGCCATTTGCCAGCCGTGCGGCCAATGACGCCAACGCGCCGTTTGCGCCGGAGGTGGTCTTGCTTGATCTGCCGGTTCTCTCGGGCATTGAGGAAACAGGGTGGGCACGGGCCGGTGCTTTGGCCACGCCCTGGCGACAGATGGTGCTCTCGAGTTCCGTTGAAGCCGAGGGCTACACAGCCCGGGCGACGCTCGACGCACCTGCCAGGATTGGTGTGTTGGCCGAGGCGCTGCCGCCCGGAGACAGCGAAGGACGCTTCGACCACGGGACGTCTCTCGTGGTTGATCTCGCCTTTGGCGGTCTGTCGAGCGTCAGCCGTCTCGCCGTTCTCAATGGTGCAAACGTGGTTGCGGTTCGCTCTGTTTCGGGCGTCTGGGAAGTGATTCAGTTCGAAACCGCAGAGGAAATTGCCGCCGGGCGCTGGCTTCTCACAAGCCTGCTGCGCGGACAGGCGGGCACCGATGACGCAATGCGGGCGGGTGCAGCGACTGGCGCAGCTCTTGTTGTGCTCGACAGCGCCGTTGTGCCGCTCGGCCTGCAGCTGGAAGAGGCCGGGCGTGATCTCAATTGGATAGCCGAAGCTTCCGGCGGAGCGGTTGGCACAGGTCTGCCAACGGCCTTTGCGGGCGGTGAACGGGCCTTGACGCCACTGTCTCCGGTGCATTTGCGCGCCGCGCGGCAAGTCGGCGGAATTGCGCTTTCCTGGATCCGGCGCGGACGCCTGCCGGCTGACAGCTGGGCTGCCGCCGAGATTGCCAATGACGAGGGTTTCGAGCGCTATCGGCTCGAAATTCTGGATGGTGGTTCGGTCATCAGAGCCGTGGAAACCGCGACTTCGGACTGGCTCTATGCATCGGCGGACGAACTCGCGAATTTCGGCGCGCCTCAAACCTCACTGACATTCCGCGTATCGCAAGGCGGCAAACGTGTGCCCTGGGGCGTGGCGCGAAGCGCAACCTGCAGCCTTTGACATTTCTCACCCTTGAAAGGACAGCTTCGATGACCGACATCAAACCCTGGTGGCAATCCAGAACCCTTTGGGGCGCTATTGTGACCATCGCGTCAGCAACGCTGGGATTGCTTGGATCCGACATAGCCGAGACGGATCGCGAGGCCCTGACCGGGCTGTTGACTTCGCTCGGCGCAGCGCTTGGAGGCCTGATCGCGATTGTTGGCCGGCTCAAGGCGAAGAACCGGATCGGTTGAGGTCGGGTCAGTGCAGATCGCGACCACACCTGTTTCCATTCATTTGCGGTTCAGACAGGATCTTGTATCACTGGCTCCAAGATGAAATACCAACCGCTTCAGGGCTGACCATGATTATGAATATTCTCACTATTGGCTTAGTCGCCGCGCAGGCCGCAACCATGACACCGGTTGCCGCCGTGTCGCAGGACTTGCGCGCGCCCGACGGCAGCGTCATTGTCCGGGTTGCGGCTGATTGTTCGGACGCGGCCAACAGGGTTGTTGGCCAGAGCGGTGGGCAATTGCTGTCGGCTTCCGCCCAGACGCAGGGCGGGCAAGCTGTCTGCGTGATCACTGTGCTGGTGCCGGGCAATGGCAACGAACGTCCGAAAAAGGTGACCGTGTCCGTTCCCCAGTAACGCAAATAGTGAACGAAACCGGGTAAGGCTTCTCCGGCCTTGCCTCTGCACCTGTGCGTTTTGCGCGAGTCGGTGCATGGTAACAGGGGTGCAGCGCTGCTCACTTTAGACAGCGCCGGCAGAGACAAAGAGCGGGGGCAGTTCACGTGCGCATTTTGATTGTTGAGGATGACAAGAATCTCAACCGGCAGTTGGCCGAAGCGCTGCTGGAGCAGGGCTACGTGGTCGACCGCGCCCATGATGGCGAGGAAGGCCATTTTCTGGGTGACACTGAACCCTATGACGCCGTGATTCTCGATATTGGCCTGCCGGAAATGGATGGCGTCACGGTGTTGGAGAAATGGCGTTCTGACAACCGGATCATGCCGGTGCTGATCCTGACAGCCCGTGATCGCTGGAGCGACAAGGTTGCTGGAATTGATGCCGGTGCCGATGATTACGTCACCAAGCCGTTTCATGTCGAAGAGGTGCTGGCGCGCATCCGCGCCCTGATTCGCCGCGCCTCGGGGCATGCATCTTCCGAGATAGTCTGCGGTCCGGTGCGCCTCGACACCAAGGCATCCAAGGCAAGTGTCGACGGTACAACGCTGAAACTGACCAGCCATGAGTTCCGGCTGTTGTCCTACCTGATGCACCACATGGGTGAGGTGGTGTCACGCACCGAACTGGTCGAACACATGTATGATCAGGATTTCGACCGCGATTCCAACACGATTGAAGTCTTTGTCGGTCGCTTGCGCAAGAAGATCGGCGTCGATCTGATCGAAACCGTGCGCGGCCTCGGCTACCGGATGGTTGCACCTGATGGTGATAGCCCGGGCAAGTCCGGATGAAACGCGGGTCTCTAACCGCTCGGGTATTGTTGTTTGCGTCGGCCTGGGCGGTGATAGCCCTGGTCGCGATCGCTATCGTGATATCGCAGCTCTATCGCGCCGGCAGCGAGCGCGCTTACGGCGATCTTCTGCGCGCTTATCTCAACAGTGTGATCAATGCTGTCTCGATCGATAACGATGGCCGGCTGACCGGTAACCCGCAATTGGGTGACCTGGTATTCGACCAACCGGGCAGCGGCTGGATCTGGCTGGTCGAACCGCTGGGAGAACTCGACGGCCCGCGTCTGGCTTCTATTTCCATCGATAACTCCGAAATTGCGGTGCCTTCGGTTAAGGATCTGCCATTCAACGATCGCTATCAGCGCAGCTATCCTGCCAGTGATGGTGCAGGAAATCAACTGCAGGTTGTCGAGACCGAAGTTGAACTGGACAATCTTGGACACGCGGCGCGGTTCCGGGTGATGGGCAATCGCGATGTGCTGGAGGCCGAAATCGCGGCTTTCTCGACCAATCTGTATCTCGTGCTGGCGCTGTTCGGCATCGGCAGCCTGATGGTCAATGCGGTCGCCATTCTCTATGGCTTGCGGCCACTCGACCATGCCCGGCAGGCGCTGGGCCGCATTAGAGCGGGCGAGGCTCAGAGACTGGACGGGTCATTTCCTCGCGAGATCGCGCCGTTGGTCGGGGAGATCAATGCTTTGATTGAGGCCAATCACCGGGTGATCGACAGGGCGCGGATGCAGGTCGGCAACCTCGCACACTCCCTGAAAACCCCGATTGCTGTGCTGATCAATGAATCGCGCGACATGACGCCGGCCCACCAGACGCTGGTGCGTGCTCAGGCAGAGACCATGCAGGCGCAGGTCCAGACCTATCTGGATCGGGCCCGCATTGCGGCCCAGCGCGGCAGCGTGCTGGCCCGCACGGAAGCCGCACCTGTCATCGAGCGGCTGGTTCGGGTGATGGCCAAGCTCAATCGCAATCTGGATTTTTCCACCGAAATCGAACCGCGGGATGCGGTACTTGCCATGGAAAGCCAGGATCTAGAAGAGGCACTTGGCAATCTCGTGGAAAATGCTGCCAAGTTCGCCCGCAATGAAGTGGTCATAAGACTGCGGTCTGCACCCGATGCGGACGGCAAACGACCCATGTTTCGCATCGACATCGATGATGATGGTCCCGGTCTGGACGAGGCGGGAATGGCCGAGGCGGTGAAGCGCGGACGGCGGCTTGACGAAACCAAGCCCGGCACCGGGCTGGGGCTTTCAATCGTGGGTGAAATCGCCTCGGAATACAAAGGCACATTCACATTGGCGAGGGCGGTTAGCGGGGGACTGTCAGCACGCCTGACCCTGCCGGGGCTGATTGTGGAAGCTTGAAACGAGGTGTTCCGCTTCCATATACCAATCCAATTACACCTTTTGAGCACACCGGCATTACGTCACAATCCCGCCACAGCAACAAAGCAAAATCGGCTGTGCGGCAATCCCGATTGCATTCGCGCGACAGATGAGGACGACCGTAGCATGGCATTTTCCTACACGAACCTGGTGAAATTCGGCATGATTGCGTGCCTTTCGTTGGTGGTGGCCGGCTGTACCGGCGCGGGCACTGTGCGACCGCTGTCGTTCGCACCGGTTTCGACGCCGAAAGTTGCCGGAAGCGAGACTATCCTCGCTGCGTTGAACGGCGGAATACTGCCGCAGGATGCCGCCAGGGGGTTGTCCGGGCCAGACCGGCTACGCGCTCTGGAAGCCGAATACCAAGCTCTCGAAAAAGCACCGCTGGGGCAGGTGATCGCCTGGAAGAGCCAAAGCGACGGAACTGCCGGTCAGGTGTCTGCCGGAACACCATATCAGGTTGGACAGCAGAATTGCCGTCAGTACACCCATACTGCGACCATCAGCGGTGCGCAGGTGAAGGGGCAGGGTGCTGCCTGCCGCAATGACGATGGCAGTTGGACCCCCCTGGGTTGATTTCGGTCGTGTCGCTATAGATCTGAATCACTGTGATGTTCTTCATCTTTGGTAGGTTTCATTGTCACGTGTAGATGTTTGAAAACCGGTAACGTTCTCTCCGGCTGTGGGAGTCTGGCGTCACCTCTGATATGGGGCTATGGGAAATGGCTAACGGTCGGCGTTGATGGCGGTTTTGCTGCTTCATACGCGACCAATCGCCCCAATCGGATTTTCGAAGCCGATTGCAGTTGGAAAACTAACAATGCTCGGATATTGAAGCCACATGTTGTTTTGGGTAATCGCCGCCGTTATGACTGCCGTTGCGACCCTGGCCTTGCTGAGGCCGGTGGTGCGTGCTCGTTCCGAGGCGTCCGACGCGCCCGAGCTGCATGATATCGAGGTCTATCGCGATCAGTTGATCGAGGTCGATCGTGATGTCGCTGACGGTCTGGTCGACCCGGTTCAGGCCGAGGTGGCCAAAACCGAGATATCCCGTCGGCTGCTGGGCGCCGCGCGAAAGAGCGAGACAGCGAATTCCACGGGCGGGCTAGGCAACAATCGTGGATTGCGCCGGGTCGCTGTCATCGCGATGGCTCTTTTCATGCCGCTCGCCGCACTCACTGCCTATCTCGAACTCGGCCGGCCCGGTTTGCCGCAATTGCCGCTTTCCGCGCGTTTGCAGGCGGATCCACAGGCCAACGACATCGCCATGCTGATTTCCAAGGCGGAGCAACACCTGGTGGAAAATCCCGACGATGGCCGCGGCTGGGACGTGCTCGGTCCGATCTATCTTCGCACGGGAAAATACGAGGAATCCGCGAACGCGTTCAGGAAAGCGATCTCCATTCTGGGGCCTTCGCCAAGCAGGCTTGCCAGTCTTGGCGAGGCCTTGTTCTCGGCTTCAGGTGGCATTGTAACGGAAGAAGCCAATCTGGCCTTCCAGACCGCCCGGGAACTTGATTCCAGCGATCCGAAACCGCAGTTCTTTCTGGCCGTGGCCCTGGCGCAATCGGGCAGGACCACCGAAGCCCGTGCAGCCTTCAATGGCATGCTCGAGACTGCGCCAGCCGATGCGCCGTGGATACCTGCAGTGCGGGACCAGCTTGCGTCCTTACAGCAGGGTACGACGGCTGGGCCCTTGTCCGGCGCAGGGGCGGCGGCACCGGCAAACCCGACTGCCGCTGACATCGCCGCGGCACAGGACATGAGCGCGGAAGACCGGCAGGCAATGATCGCGTCGATGATCGAAAGCCTTGAAGCCAAACTTGCCGAAAACCCCAACAATGTCGCCGGATGGCTGCGGCTGGTGCGCTCGCACGTTGTGACCGGAAATCGCGAAAGGGCGCAAGCGGCGCTGGATCGCGCGTTTGCGGTGTTCGCCCCGGCCAGCCCGGAAAACCAGCAATTGAGTGCGATTGCCAAAGACCTCGGCCTCACCGAGACACCGACGCTTGGTGGGGTGCCGGTGGCACCTGCTGCTTCCACGCAAGATACGCCCGCTGGTCTGCCGAAAGGCGCCGCAAAAACACCGTTCATGCTGCCACCGGCCGACGCTGGTCCGACCAAAGCGCCGGCTCCCGAAACTGCGGAATCTGCGCCTGTTGCAATGGGCGGCCCGAGCAAGGCCGATATTGCCTCAGCGGCTGAAATGTCGGTTGAGGACCGGGTCGCGATGATCCGCACTATGGTCGAATCGCTGGACGCCAAGCTGGCTGAAAACCCCGACAATCTGGACGGTTGGCTGCGGCTGGTGCGGTCTTACTCGGTCATGGGTGATCGCGCCGCAGCCAAATCCGCTCTTGAACGAGCCGGCAAGACATTTTCGGGCGAAAGCGAGGGCGGCCGCACTTTGGCGAGCCTTGCCGTTGAGCTCGGGCTGGAACCTGTTCAGGAGAGACAATGACCCGCAAGCAAAAACGTTTGTCTATCATAGCGGCAGGTGCGGTTTTTCTGGCCGGATCTGCTGCGCTGGTCACCAGTGCATTGCGTGAACAGATCGTGTTCTTCAATTCGCCCACCGATGTGCTGGCCCAACATCTGGCGCCCGGCACCCGTGTGCGGCTTGGTGGATTGGTCGAGAAAGGTTCGGTCAAACGTGGCGGGAATTCCGCAGTGACTTTCCAGGTGACTGACACCAACGCTTCGGTCAAGGTGCGCTATGTCGGCATCCTGCCCGACCTGTTTCGCGAAGGGCAGGGAGTGGTCACCGAAGGCACGTTCTCGCCCGAGCAAGGAACCTTCCTGGCTGACTCCGTGCTGGCAAAGCATGACGAGAACTACATGCCCAAGGAAGTGGCAGACTCTTTAAAGGCGCAAGGGGTCTGGCAGGACGGCGATCCGACACCCGGGGTCGGAACCAAAACGCAATAAGCCTGACGATGGAACATGCCACAACGGCATGTGAGGAGAAAACGCCATGATCACTGAAATCGGCCATTTCGCACTGATCCTCGCGCTTGCGACATCAATCGTCCAGTCGGTCGTTCCGCTGATCGGCGCACGCCGCCGCGACGCTGGCCTGATGGCCGTCGGGCCGATGGCGGCCGTGACCTCTTTGATGCTGATCGCGATCTCATTCGTGGCGCTGACGAACGCCTATGTGACATCTGATTTTTCGGTTCAGAACGTGGTCGAAAACTCGCATTCGCTCAAACCGATGCTCTACAAGATTACCGGTGTCTGGGGCAATCATGAGGGCTCGATGCTGCTCTGGGTGCTGATCCTGGCGTTGTTTTCGGCCCTGGTGGCGCTGTTCGGTAAGAATTTGCCCGATACGCTGAAAGCCAATGTGCTCTCGGTACAGGCCTGGATCACAGTGGCGTTTCTGCTGTTCGTGCTGTTGACCTCCAACCCGTTTCTGCGGCTCGATCCGGCCCCTGCGGAAGGCAATGACCTCAACCCGATCCTGCAGGACATCGGTCTGGCGATCCACCCACCACTGCTCTATCTCGGCTATGTCGGGTTCTCGATTTCCTTCTCCTTCGCCATTGCTGCGTTGATCGAGGGCCGCATTGACGCGGCCTGGGCCCGCTGGGTCCGGCCCTGGACTCTGACAGCCTGGATCTTTCTGACCGCCGGCATCTCCATGGGCAGTTACTGGGCCTATTACGAGCTTGGCTGGGGCGGCTGGTGGTTCTGGGATCCTGTCGAAAACGCTTCGTTCATGCCCTGGCTGGTCGGAACGGCGCTGTTGCACTCGGCGCTGGTCATGGAAAAACGCGAAGCACTGAAAATCTGGACGGTGCTGCTTGCCATTCTGACCTTTTCGTTCTCGCTGCTCGGCACCTTCTTGGTTCGCTCCGGGGTGCTGACCTCGGTGCATGCCTTTGCCACCGACCCGGCGCGCGGTGTGTTCATTCTGGGCATCCTGGTGATCTTCATCGGCGGAGCCTTGGCGCTGTTCGGTTTCCGGGCGGGCACATTGAAGGCCGGCGGCATGTTTGCGCCGATCTCGCGCGAGGGCTCGCTGGTTCTCAACAATCTGTTCCTGACCACGGCGGCAGCCACTGTTCTGGTCGGCACCCTCTATCCGCTGGTGCTGGAAGCCGTCACCGGGACCAAGATCTCCGTTGGTCCTCCGTTCTTCAATTTGACGTTCGGTCCCTTGATGGTGCCGTTGCTGCTGGCCGTGCCGTTCGGCCCGCTGCTGGCCTGGAAGCGGGCAGATCTTGCGGGCGCGGCACACCGGCTGTATTTCGCCGTCGGCATTGCCATGCTGGTCGGCCTGGCTGTGGTGTTCCTGAGGACCGGTGCGCCTGTGCTGGCAGGGCTCGGCATCGCGCTGGGCGTTTTCCTGATCCTCGGCGCATTTACCGATCTGGCATTGCGCGCCGGAATCGGCCGGGTCCGTGCGGGCGTTGCCTGGGGCCGTCTGACCGGGCTGCCGCGTTCGGCCTTCGGCTCGGCGCTCGGTCATATGGGATTGGGCGTCACCGTGATCGGCGTCGTTGCGGCCAGCTTGTTCTCGACCGAAACCGTTATTGCCATGAAGCCCGGCGATACCACGACAGCTGGCGGGTACGAGCTGCGATATGAGGGTTTACGCGACTACAAAGGCCCAAATTACACGGCCCAGTCGGGCGAGTTTACCGTGTCGCGCGGCGGCGTTGAAGTGGCGCAGGTTGCCTCTTCCAAACGGTTCTATCAGGCCCGAGGGATGCCGACCACTGAGGCCGGTATCCTGACCTTCGGAGCCAGCCAGCTTTACATCGCACTCGGCGATCCGGAAGCCAATGGTGGGCTTGTGGTGCGGATCTGGTGGAAGTCCTGGGTGACGTTCATCTGGTACGGGACCATCCTGATGGTGATTGGTGGCGTGATGTCGCTGTCTGATCGGCGCCTGCGCATCGGTGCGCCAAACCGGGCCCGCGCGAAGAAACCTGCTGAGGCGGCGGCGTGATCGGTTTTCGCCAAGCTCTCGCCGCGTTTCTGCTCCTCCTGGCCTTCGTTGCTCCGGCTGCCGCGGTCAATCCGGATGAAGTGCTTGATGATCCCGCACTGGAGGCGAGAGCGCGGACGCTTTCGCTCGAATTTCGCTGTCTGGTCTGCCAGAACCAGTCGATCGACGATTCCAACGCAGAACTCGCCCGCGATCTGCGGCTCCTGGTGCGTGAACGGCTGGTGCAAGGCGACAGCGATCAGGATGTGATCGAGTATGTTGTCTCGCGCTATGGCGAGTTTGTGCTGCTCAAGCCGCGGTTTTCTGCACAGACGGTGTTGCTTTGGGGGGCGCCGATCGCAATTTTTCTGATTGGTGCCGGGGTGATGCTGGCAAACGGCCGCGGCCGCAACAGGAGCGTTGCCAAAGCCAGTGGTGGCAGGCTCACCGATGCCGAACAAACCGAGCTCGCGAAACTGTTGAAAGACTGTGATCGGGAAGTTTGATATCACTGCCCCGAACCGACACGGAAAGAAGAACCAAGGGGCAGGACATGACGGCACATACGATCAAGGCGGAATTTGCGGGCCATTCCGGCGCGAAACTAGCGGCAAGGCTTGACCTGCCTGCTGGAACCATCCGCGCATGGGCGCTGTTTGCCCATTGCTTCACCTGTTCAAAGGACACGCTCGCAGCTCGTCGCATATCGGGTCAATTGGCAAGTGCCGGCATCGCGGTCATGCGCTTTGATTTTACCGGCCTGGGTTCAAGCGATGGCGAATTCGCCTCGACCAACTTTTCCTCCAACCTCGAAGATCTGCGCGCAGCTTCCGATTGGCTGGCGGCGCATTACAGTGCGCCGGAAATCCTCATCGGACACTCGCTCGGCGGTGCTGCCGTTCTGGCAATCGCCGGGGATCTCAAGTCCGTAAAGGCCGTCGCGACATTGGCTGCCCCTTCTGAAGCGAGCCATGTGATCCACAATTTCGGCACCCATGTTGACGAGATCAACGCGCAGGGCGAGGCGGAGGTCAATCTCGGTGGCCGCAGCTTCACCATCCAACGGCAGTTCATCGAGGATCTCAATGCCACCAGCTTGGCGGAGCGCATCGGCGACATGAAAAAGGCGCTGCTCGTCCTGCATGCGCCGCGCGACGCTGTGGTCGGCATCGACAACGCCTCCACGATTTTTACCGCAGCCAAACACCCCAAAAGCTTCATTTCTCTGGATGGCGCCGATCATTTGCTGACCGATCAGGCGGATGCCAATTACGTTGCGGA
Organism: Hoeflea sp.; assembly: GCA_051251555.1. Lineage (GTDB taxonomy): Bacteria > Pseudomonadota > Alphaproteobacteria > Rhizobiales > Rhizobiaceae > Hoeflea. The sequence continues at coordinate 352,301 of JBPOEW010000003.1, read as the reverse complement.
TATCATTGCGACCTGGGCATCGCGCTATTTGCCCGCCGAAGCGCCGCGAAAAGAAGATGACCCGGTCGAGGATGTTGTTGTCGGCGAAACCGGGCAGGGGCGTTTTCAGGTGTCCGTGCAGGCAGGTCCTCACCGCTTTCTGGCTGATGAACCGGTTGACGTCGGCGGCGCTGACACCGGGCCGTCACCTTATGATCTGATGTCGGCCGCACTCGGCGCCTGCACCGCCATGACGTTGCGCATGTATGTGCGTTTGAAGAAACTTGAACTCGGCCTGGTGACAGTCACGGTCCGGCACAACAAGGTCCATGCCGCAGATTGCCTGGAATGCACCGAGGTCGAACGGGTCAACGGCGGAAAGATCGACCGGTTTGAGCGCATTATCTCGATTGATGGTGGCGTGCCGGAGGAGCTTGCAGAAAAGATCGCCGAGATTGCCGGAAAATGTCCGGTTCACCGCACACTCGAACATGGTGCAAAAGTGGCCACCAGGGTCGTCTGACCAATACGTGGGCTCCCATACCTCCCGGCGACGGGCTCGCAAAGCGCGGTCGCGAAAAGATTGTGGCGAAGACAAGGCGGTAAACATTACAAAGGTTTAATGATCCGGAAAGCTTGTCGTAAGTGGAAATGCCCTATCTGTTGTCTGCAAGAGCCGGATAAACGGCTTAGCTAGCAAACAAGAGGTTGATACATGTCGAACAAACCCCGCAAATTCTCAAAGGGCTTCCTGAGCACGACGGCGATTGCCGGTATCGCCGCTGCCCTGCTTACCACTGGCGTTCCGGCGCCGATTTCCGGTGCTTTCGCTGAAGCCGTTCGCGTTGAAGCTCCGCAGGCCCCCAGTTTCGCCGATGTCGTTGAAGCCGTGTCCCCGGCTGTTGTCTCGGTGCGCGTGCAGGCCGCGATGAAACCAGTTTCCGACGACGGCGGCTTCAATTTCGACTTCAACGGCAAGGGCTTCGACGACCTTCCCGATGATCATCCGATGAAACGCTTCTTCGATCAGTTCAGCCGCGGCTTTGGCGACAAGGGCGCTCCTGACAGCGACCGCCGTGCCGAGCGCGACCGTCGTGGCCCTGAAGGCAAACGTCGTCCCGGACGTGTTCGCCCGGTTAGCCAGGGGTCCGGCTTCTTCATCTCCGAAGATGGCCTGCTGGTCACCAACAACCACGTTGTCGAAGACGGTTCCGCCTTCACGGTGATCATGGATGACGGCACCGAACTTGATGCCAAACTTGTCGGTCGCGACAGCCGCACCGATCTCGCGGTTCTCAAGGTCGAGGAAAAACGCAAGTTCACCTATGTCGACTTCGCTGATGATTCCAAGATCCGGGTCGGTGACTGGGTCGTGGCAGTGGGCAACCCCTTCGGCCTCGGCGGCACGGTCACCGCAGGCATCGTTTCGGCCCGCGGTCGTGACATTGGCGCAGGTCCTTACGACGATTTCATCCAGGTGGATGCGGCCGTCAACCGCGGCAATTCCGGTGGCCCGACCTTTAACCTCTCCGGTGAAGTGATTGGCATCAACACCGCCATTTTCTCGCCGTCGGGTGGCAATGTCGGCATCGCGTTTGCCATTCCCGCTTCGACTGCCCGCGCCGTGATCAAAGATCTGATCGACAGCGGCTCGGTCGAGCGCGGCTGGCTCGGTGTGCAGATCCAGCCGGTCACTGCAGATATCGCCGAATCTCTCGGTCTGGCCGCTTCCGAAGGCGCCCTGGTGACTGCACCGCAGGATGATGCGCCTGCCGCCAAGGCCGGTATCGTGGCCGGTGACGTGGTCACCGCCGTCGATGGTGACATGATCAAGGATCCACGCGATCTTGCCAAGAAGATCGCTGCGATGGACCCGGGCAAAACCGTCGACATCACGGTGTGGCGCAACGGCAAGAGCGAATCCATCAAGGTCGAGCTCGGCGCGTTGCCGACGGAAGTGGCTGCGATTGATCCCGGCCAGGACGAGGTTCCTTCCGCGCCTCAGGCCGAGGCAACCCTCGACAGCTTCGGCTTGACGGTGGTCCCTGCGGAAACTGGTAACGGCCTCGTCATCACCTCAGTGGCGCCTGACAGCGCTGCCGAAGAACGCGGTCTGCGCGCCGGTGATGTGATCCTGGCCGTCAACAATCAGGATGTTTCCAAGGCAGCCGATGTGGTCAGCATCATTGATGCCGCCGCCAAGGATGGCCGCAAGGCAGCCCTGTTCCAGGTCGAGAACGAGAACCGTTCGCGCTTCGTCGCCCTGCCGATCGATAAAGGCTAGTTCCGCCTGATGCTCTTGCATCCGGGACGCATGAAGCGTTCCGGATGCCACAACGCGGCGGGCCGCCCCCAAATTGCCCGCCGCGTTTTTTTGTCCGGATTTCCGATGATTCCATTTCGATGGAAAGCGCTCTAGGATGCCTCCATGAAGATTCTCATCATCGAAGACGATCTGGAAACTGCCGCTTACTTGTCGAAAGCCTTTCGCGAAGCAGGCATCACGGTCGATCACGCCAGCGATGGCGATTCCGGCTTCTTTTTGGCGTCCGAGAACAGCTATGATGTGCTGGTGGTGGATCGCATGCTGCCCAAGCGTGATGGCCTGTCTATCATCAGCGAATTGCGCGGCAAGGGGGATGATACCCCGGCGCTGATCCTGTCTGCACTTGGTCAGGTCGATGACCGCGTGACCGGTCTGCGCGCCGGCGGCGACGATTATCTCACCAAGCCCTATGCTTTTTCCGAACTGCTCGCCCGGATTGAAATTCTCGGACGCCGCAAGGGCGGGCGCGAACAGGAAACCACCTACCGTGTCGGCGACCTCGAACTTGATCGTCTGAGCCATGAAGTCCGCCGCGCCGGCCAGCAAATACCGCTGCAGCCGCGCGAATACCGTCTGCTTGAGTATCTGATGAAGAATGCCGGTCAGGTGGTCACCCGCACCATGCTGCTTGAGCATGTCTGGGATTATCACTTTGATCCGCAGACCAATGTCATCGATGTCCATATTTCGCGGCTCAGATCAAAGATCGAAAAGGACTTCGGCGAACCGCTGCTGCGCACCGTACGCGGTGCCGGTTACATGATGAAAGCCGGAGGCTGATGATTCGGCTCCGCGCCATGTTGTCGACGACCGCTGTTCGTCTGTCGGCGCTTTATCTCGGCCTGTTTGCCGTCTGCGCGGTGGCCCTGGTGTTTTATGTCACTGCGATATCTGAAGGCATGCAACGTGACCGCACCCAGAGTGCCATCGCCAACGAGTTGCGCATTGTCGCCGCCGCTTACCGTGGTGGCGGAGTGGCCGGCCTGGTCCGGATCATCGAACGCCGCTCGCGCCAGCCCGGCGCCAATCTTTATGCAATCGCGGCCCCCACTGGCGAATTGATCGCCGGCAATATTGCTTCGCTGCAGCCGGGCGTTCTGGATGCAGAGGGCTGGAGCGCAGTTCCGTTTCGCTATGAGCGGATTGGCGAGCAGACCAGTGAAAGCCATCGCGCTCTGGCCCAGGTTGTGTTCCTGGCCAACGGAATGCGGCTGATGGTAGGACGTGACATCGGTGAGCGCGAACAGGTGCGCGGCCTTGTCCGGCAGGCACTTGTGATGGCCCTTGCGATCATGTTCGTCGGCGCGCTGGCGATCTGGTTCTTTGTCGGACGACGGGCGCTCCGGCGCATCGACCACATGTCGGAAGCCAGCAAGAAAATCCTTGCCGGAGATCTGTCGCAGCGCCTTCCGGTAAACGGCTCCGGTGACGAGTTTGACCGGTTGAGCCTGTCACTCAACATAATGCTGGGGCGCATAGAGCGGCTCAACGAGGGCTTGCGGCAGGTGTCCGACAACATTGCCCATGACCTGAAGACCCCGCTAACCCGATTGCGAAACCGGGCCGAAGCAGCCCTTGCCGATGGCTCTCCCGCCGCACAGCATGATGCGCTTGAGCAGATGATCGCTGACAGCGACCAGCTGATCCGGACCTTCAATGCGTTGTTGATGATTAGCCGCGTCGAGGCCGGGTCATCGACTGCGCAGATGAGCGATGTCGATTTGTCGAGATTGGCCCAGGACGCCACTGAACTCTATGAGCCGGTGGCCGAGGAGGAAGGGGTGATGCTGACGGCGCAGATCGCACCCGGTATTACAATCCACGGCAATCGCGAACTTCTGGCGCAAGCGCTGTCAAACCTGATCGACAATGCTGTCAAATATGTAGGCGACGCGCCCAAGTCGGAAATTATCGTGATGCTCAGCCGGTCCAGTGGTCAGGTCCGGCTCGCCGTTGTCGACAATGGTCCGGGCGTTCCGGCAAACCGGCGCGACGATGTGGTCAAGCGCTTTGTCCGGCTCGATGAAAGCCGTTCAAAACCCGGTACCGGACTTGGATTGAGCCTTGTTCAAGCCGTTGCAGCGCTGCATGGTGGGAAATTGCTGCTTGATGACGCGTCACCGCAAGCCAGGGACAAACCCGGTCTCGCCGCGATCATGGTGCTGCCGGGGGGGAAATGACAGACACGCCACAATCCGGGTTGATTGCCGATCTTGCCAGCAGTCCCATTCGCGCGCCGTCCCAGAAGGCAGCCAGGTCTGTCGCTGCCGATCTCAAACCTCTGGCTGCCGAGCATCCCAAGATCGGTGCTGTTCTTTCCTCAGCCGGCGCACCGCGTGAGTTTCTGCTCGCAGCCCTGGCCTTGTCTCCCTACCTGCGCGAAACCGCACTGAGCGACCCTGATTCGCTGGCTCTCGCAGTCTCTTTGCCTGCACCGTTTCTGGTGGCCAGAACCATCGAGGAAGCACGCGCCTGCTGGCGCGATGCCGATGGCGGGTTGACCACCGAAGCCGAACTGATGCGGCAATTGCGCCGCGCCAAGCGGCGGGTTTCGCTCACCCTGGCGCTGCATGATCTGGCCCGGCTGAATGACGCAAGGCACACCACCGCAGCGCTGAGTGACCTTGCCGATGCGGCCTTGGGTGCGGCCTTTGATCATCTGCTGCGTGGTGGACATGAGGCGGGCAAGCTTACCTTGCCGGATCCGGAGCACCCAAGCAAGAATTCCGGCCTGATCGTGCTCGGCATGGGCAAGCACGGCGCCCACGAACTCAATTACTCCTCCGACATCGATATTGTCGTCTTCTTCGACCCTGTCGCCGGCGTGGTGAAGGAGCGGGATGAGGCGACCGAGGTCTTTGCCCGCATGGTCCGGCGGCTGGTGCGCATCATGCAGGAGCGCACAGGGGACGGATATGTCTTCCGAACCGATCTCAGACTGAGACCTGATCCCGGGTCAACGCCGCTGGCTTTCCCGCTCGATGCTGCGATGAACTACTACGAGAGCCGTGGCCAGAACTGGGAGCGCGCGGCCTATATCAAGGCTCGGCCGGTGGCTGGCGACGAGAGTGCCGGAGAGCGGTTTCTCAAGGATCTGGTGCCGTTCGTCTTTCGCAAATACCTGGATTTCGCTGCGATATCGGACATTCATTCGATCAAGCGGCAGATCCACGCCCATCGCGGCTTTGGCGACATTGCAGTCAAGGGCCACAATGTGAAGCTCGGGCGCGGAGGCATCCGCGAGATCGAGTTCTTCGTCCAGACCCAGCAATTGATCGCCGGCGGACGAATGCCGCGGCTGAGGCTGCGCCGCACCGACGAGATGCTGGTGGCGCTGGCCCGTGCCCGTTGGATTGACACCGCGACCGCACGGCTGCTGGCGGAAAGCTACTGGTATCTCCGTGACGTTGAACACCGTATCCAGATGGTGCGCGACGAACAGAGCCACACCTTGCCTGAGAGCGAAGCCGAACTTGCTCGCATCGCGCTGATGATGGGGGCCGCCGACACCAGAAGTTTCGGCCAGAAATATGTCTCTGTGTTGGCCAGTGTCGAGCAATGTTACGCGGAACTGTTCGAGAAGGAACAGGGGCTCTCGGACGGTGTTGGCAATCTGGTCTTTACCGGCGATGACGATGACCCAGGCACACTCAAGACGCTGTCCGATCTTGGGTTTGAGCGCCCTTCGGATATTGCCCGCACCATCCGTACCTGGCATTACGGCCGCTATCGGGCTACCCAGTCCAAGGAGGCGCGTGAACGCCTCACCGAGTTGACACCGGATCTTTTGCGGGTGTTCGGCGCCACCAAGCGCGCCGATGAAGCGCTGCTCAGGTTTGATGCCTTCCTCTCTGGTTTGCCCGCCGGCATCCAGCTGTTTTCATTGATCGGAAATAACCCCGGCTTGATGTCGTTGATGGTGACGATCATGGCTTCCGCACCGCGTTTGGCGGAGATCATTTCCCGCAAGCCGCATGTGTTCGACGGCATGCTTGATCCCGGTCTGATGGCCGAATTGCCGACCCGCGCCTATCTATCCGAACGCCTGGAGAACTTCCTCGAGGGTGCCCGGGCCTATGAGGAAATCCTTGACCGGCTGCGGATTGTTGCACTGGAGCAGAAATTTCTGATCGGTGTTCGCCTCCTGACCGGGTCGATCTCGCAAGAGCGCGCCGCACGCAGCTTCTCGCATCTGGCTGACCTGATTATCGGCGCCGCACTCGAAGCGGTCCGCGAAGGCATGGAAGAGGCCCATGGCCGGATCTCCGGCGGGCGGGTTGCGGTGCTTGGAATGGGAAAAATCGGCAGTTACGAGCTTACCGCAGGCTCCGACATCGACATCATCCTGCTCTACGACCACGACACGGACACCGACGAATCTGATGGTCCCAAACCGCTGGACCCGGTGCGTTACTACACTCGCATGACCCAGCGGCTGGTCGCGGCACTGTCAGCGCCCACCGCCGAGGGGATCCTTTATGAAGTTGACCTCCGGCTTCGGCCATCCGGGAACAAAGGTCCGATTGCGACCTCGATTCGGGCGTTCTCCAAGTACCAGGCAGAAGAGGCGTGGACCTGGGAGCACATGGCGCTTACCCGCGCTCGCGCTGTGTCAGGCGACTTAAGTCTTTGCAGCGAAGCCCGTGCGCTGATTGATGAGGTTCTGGCCAGACCGCGCGACCGGGCAAAGCTGCTTGAAGATCTGAGAGAAATGCGCGGTCTGATCGAGCAGGAAAAGCCACCGCGCGATATCTGGGACGTCAAGCTTATACCCGGTGGTCTGATCGACATCGAGTTCATTGCCCAGTATCTCTCGCTGGGTGCCAGAGCCGAGGGATGGCTTCCAGCGCCGGAGGACGATGAGGCCGCTGGGCTGCTCACCGGCATCGACCCGGACCGAATTGCCCAGCCCCTGGACCACAATGAATGCACCAGCACCGATGCGACGCTCAAGACACTTGGCGCTGACGCGCTGGGCGAGGAAATGGCCGAGAGCCTACGTCATGCACTGGCGCTCTGGAGCGGCCATGCCCAGATCGTCAGGCTGTGTACCGAGGGGGATTTCTCGCCAAAGGAGGCGCCGGCGGGTTTGGTTGATCTGGTCGTCCGCGCAGGCGCGGCGCCGGATCTTGCAAGCCTCGAGGCCGATTTCAGGGCGACGTCGAAACGTATACGGGCAATTTTCAAAAAGATTATGGCCTGAAACCGCCGAAGCTGCCATCAGATGTTGGGAAAGCGGCAGTAGGAACCAGTTTCACGGAGGCATGCTCAAGCTTGCTTGGCATTTGACATGAGCGTTGCGTCATATACCAATGGAAATTGAAGGTGAATAAGCTTGGCGCAAGTTGCCCGGAGCAGTGTGCAGAGTGGGGAAACGGGGCGCGGAGTTTGGTGTCGCCCGCAAGGCGATGGGGACCACCATGCAGAGTATTCTATTGGTTGATGATGATCCCAATCAGCACGAACTCTTTTCATTTTATCTCGATGAAACCTTCGGTGCTGATTGTCCTTTCGATTCCGCCTACAATCTCGAGGAGGCCCTGGGCCTGCTTCAAAGACAGTCATTCGACGTTATCTTCCTGGACAATCGGCTCCGTCCTCACCACAGCTATACAGAGACGATCGGCGCGATTAGAAACCTGAGCAACGACTCTCGGATCTATCTCATTTCAGCGGCGCGGGAGAGCGAGAAGCTGGGAGATTTCAGGGCTCACGGTATTGTTGACGCCATAGACAAGTTTGAACTCAGGCAATCCATTTCAGATGGTCTGCTTCAGCCCGCCAGCCGCCAAGTTCAGCACCAGGCGCGCCGCTAACCGCAGCAACCGGATTGGTCGCCTAGACAGACATCGTTGCCTGTGGCGCAGGTTGGAACCTTTGTTGGTTCCACACGTTTTCGCGAACCCGGCGTGGTATGGGGCGGGAGGGAAAATGATCTGTCCCAGAACTGCGCTCTATTGTTACAACCGCCGGTGATAGCCCTTCACCACCAAGCCACTGGATTGAGCCCATGCGCCGCTATGCCTGTCCCAACTGCTCCAACGAAGTTCATTTCCGCAACAGCGAATGCGTCAACTGTCATTCGCGCCTTGGCTATGTTCCCGCATGGGACCAGATGTTTTACGCCAATCAGGAAGATCTGCTCTGGCACGACGGCGCGACAGCTTACAAAGCCTGCGCCAACCGGCAGACGATCTATTGCAACTGGCTTGTCGAGAACGAAGACGAGGAAGAACATTGCCTGAGCTGCCGGCACACGCTGGTTATCCCCGACCTGTCATCGGATGAAAACCGCGAGCACTGGGCAGCCCTTGAGGAAGCCAAGCGGCGTTTGTTCTATTCAATTGAGAAATTCCGGCTCGGTGTCGGTGATCTTGTCAACGAACCCGACACGGCGTTGCGTTTCGAGTTCAAGGCCGACACCCTGACAGCTGACGGCAAGACCAAGCGTGTCCTGACCGGTCATGAGCACGGTCTGATCACTATCAATGTTGCCGAAGCTGACGATCCCACCCGCGAAAAATACCGCAAGGCGATGGGCGAACCCTACCGCACACTGATCGGTCATTTCCGTCATGAGACCGGTCACTATTATTGGGATCATCTGGTATGGAACACGCCCAAGCTTGATGCTTATCGCGCCATTTTCGGCGATGAGACCGAGGACTACGGCGAAGCGCTCAAGCGCCACTATGAAAACGGTCCGCCCGCAGGCTGGGAGGCAACCTATGTCAGCTCCTATGCTTGCGCGCATTCCTGGGAAGATTTTGCCGAAACCTGGGCGCACTATTTCCACATAGTCGACGGGCTGGAAACTGCCGGATGGTATGGCCTCGACGGACACACCCCGGATGCCGGACTGAATCGGACGCCGGGAGCCTGGTCCGACGCTGGACCCTATGGGGCCGCAGAATTTCGTCCGCTGATGGATGCCTGGGTTCCGTTGACAGTGGCGATGAACGCCATGAACCGTTCAATCGGCCTGGGGGATTTCTATCCTTTTGTGCTGTCTGATACGATCTTTGCCAAGCTTGAATTCATTCATGGCCTGATTCACGATCGCAACTGAACCGGTTTGGCGGCGGTTCAGACCCTGTATGCTGTCCAATGCATGTCGCCGTCTAAACCGTTTCGACAGTCGCATCCTCGATGTGGTCTTCGGTTGCACTCGGGTGCTCTTCGGGGCACTCGAGCGGCATCCGGATGCTGACAATCGTTCCTACGCCTTCCCTGGACCTGACCTTCATCGCACCGCCGTGCAGCTCGGCAAGACTGCGCGAGATGGCAAGACCAAGCCCTGACCCCCCGGCAGATTTCGAGAACTGATTTTGGACCTGCTCGAAGGGCTGGCCAATACGGCTCAGCAGGGCTTTCGGAATACCTATGCCGGTGTCTTCGATGCTCACGGTCATCGCGCGCGACGTTTTGCGCGCCCTGACCATGATACGGCCGCCGGGTTCGGTGAATTTGACAGCGTTGGACAACAGGTTGAGCAGGATCTGCTTCATTGCCCGCCGGTCTGCGTTCAGCGACAACCGTGTGGAAATTTTCTGCTGAACCTCAATGCCCTTTTTCTCCGCCTGTATTGCCACCAGCCTCAGGGCTTCATCGAGCAGCGGCGCCATATCGACCTGTTCACAATCGATCTGCAACTGACCGGCCTCGATCTTGGCCATGTCGAGAATGTCATTGATCACGGTTAGCAGGTGGATACCGGAATTGTGGATATCATCGGCATATTCTGAATACTTGTCCGATCCGAGCGGTCCGAACATGCGTGCCTGAAGCACTTCGGAAAATCCGATGATGGCGTTAAGCGGTGTTCTAAGTTCATGGCTCATATTGGCCAGAAACTCGGATTTGGCCTTGTTTGCCGCTTCCGCACGCTCGGTTTCAACCTGGTAGTCCTTGTTCAGATCAGACAGTTCCGCTGCTTTGCGCTTCAGCTCGCTTTGGGAAACCGTCAGGTCGCCGATGGTTGCCATCAAACGTTTTTCGCTGTCGCGCAGCCGTTCCTGATTGCGCTTGAGCGGAGTGATGTCGGTACCAACCGAAACCTGGCCGCCATCCCGCGTCTGGCGCTCGTTGATCTGCATCCAGCGGCCGTCGACCAGTTGAACTTCGTAGGTTTGGGCCTGCCCTTTGTCGCACGGAACAGCCAGACGCCGTTCGACGATCGGGCGGGTAGCGGCAGCTTCGACAACCGCACGCGGCGTCCCCGGCGCCAAGCGATCTGCCGACAACCCGTGAATGTCCTGATAATGTTTGTTCCACAGCACCAGACGGTCATCGCGATCCCACAACACGAACGCTTCGGACGTGCTCTCGATAGCGTCGAACAGCCGTTGATCTGCTTCCACGGTGCGCTGCTGCAGGCGGTGTTGTTCGGTAATATCCATCGCAATGCCGATCAGGTGGGTTTGAGCCGAGGTCGGGTCGACAACCTGGGCTCGTGCCCGCATCCACAAATAATGTCCGTCGGCATGGCGCATCCGAAACAACTGGTCGACCTGCTTGATATCGCCACTCGCCACTTTTTGAGCGATTTCGTAAAGGTCGCCATCGTCAGGGTGAATCAGTTGCGAGGCTTCGCCAAATGAGATCACGCTGTCGCGGGGTGTGAGCCCGAGTATTTCATACATCGAACTCGACCAGTAGAGCCGGCCGCGCGCCAGGTCCCAATCCCACAACCCGCAGCGTCCGCGCGACAGGGCCATGTCGACCCGGCGATGGCTTTCCAGATAGATTCCATCGGCTTCCTGGGCGCGACCAGCCTGGCTGAAATAGGCGTACAGAATGACAAGCAGGATCGAGGAGGTGGCGATAAACAATGTGACATTGACCGAGATGGCTTGTCGCCAGGCAACGTTCATATCGGCGATCGGAGTGACCGACAGGACCGACCCGAGGCCGTCAGGTAACCGCGACATAGCAGCCAGCACCGGTTCTCCATTGAGGTCGATTTGCTGCACGCCGGCCCGGTCCCCGAACAAACGCAGCGGAGAGGATTCGGGCAACAGCGTCGAGATCAGCCTGCCGACCAGGTGATATCCGCCAGCAGTCGCTGCATAGGCGCGGTTGTCAGCGTTCAGCACCAGCAGGAAGCGGCCTGCCGTATCCGGCATGGCGCTGATGACGCGATTCAGACGTGCCTCTGTTTCCCAGCGCAGGGATTGGTCGACCGGCTGCAGGTCGGTTGACAGGGTCGCATGGGCCGCAGTCAGGGACAGCGCAGTAATGTGTTGCGCCGAATTTAGAAGACGCTCACGGTTTTCGCTGATGTTCATGTATCTCGCCGCAGCGACCACCACCAGAAAGGCCACGATAAGCACAGGGATCAAATTCTTCAGGAAGGGCTCGGCGCTGATCAGCCGGTCATAAGCCGGCTGGGCAAACAGCTTGGCATGCCCCGACAAACGACCGTCAGAGGCCCGCTTGACGCCTGCCTTACGAGCATGGTTCGACCCTTCGGCCGCAGATAAATGCTGCGCATCCGTCATAACTATTGTAATTCCCCATTAGGATCCGACTACCGCATCTTCGGATCTGCCCTAATGAATCAAAGCTGATTCGGCTTGTCCAGTGCTAAAAGTAAACATTCGTTAAGAATGTGAATTCGTTTATCTTTTAGCAAAAACGAGTCGCCCCTTACCTAGGCTTTCCGGATATCAATGCACCCGATTGCGCAAATCACCTGCATTTTGCCACCAAAACAACTCTGCCCCGTCATCGCAGCCGGATGACGGGGCAGGTGCTTTTAAATTTGGCATAGGCGTAAAAGTCAGTTTGCCAGCATCCGGTCGATGATATCCCCGACATCCGGTGACAGTTTCCCGGCTTCGCGAATTGAAACGAGTGCTTGCCGTGCCAGCTCCTGCCGTCCTGGTTCAAATGATTGCCACGACCGCATCGCGGTCAACAAGCGAGCCGCCAATTGCGGGTTTCGGGCGTCGATGTCGATGACTTCGCGGGCAAGAAGTCGGTAGCCCGCGCCATTGGGAGCGTTGAAACCGGTCGGATTGCCAGCCGAGAATGAACCAATCAGCGCGCGCATGCGGTTTGGGTTGGTCCGGTCAAACTCCGGACTGCTCAGCAGCGCCTCTACGCTTTCGCAGGTTTGGGCGCCGGGAGCCATGGCCTGTATCGAATACCATTTGTCGAGCGCCAGCGGGTCGCCGGCAAACCGGCTCTTGAAGGCGGTGAGCGCGTCTGCAGTTTCGTTGGAACCGGGAAACTGGTAAGCCAGAACCTGCAATGCCTGCGTCATCCCGGTCATGTTGTTGCTGGTATCGAAGGCTTTCTTGGCGCGGGCGGGAGAGCCTTCAGCGATAGATGCATAGGCCATCGCAGCGCCGGCAAGAGCGCGCAACCCGGCATCTGTTGCAGCGGGGCTGTAGGGGCCTACCGGCGCGCTGTCTGCCAGTTTGCTGAACACGGCAAGGCCTGCATTAGCGATTTCCGCCAACACCGCTTCACGCGCGGCATGGATTGCGTCCGGATCAATACTGGCGCCGATTTCTCTGGCGATGTCGCTTTCCGCTGGCAGCGCCAGTGCCTGGGCCCGGAAAGCGGGTTCCAGGTTTTCGTCGGCTGCAGTCTCGACAAGTATCTTGGCGAGATCAGAGGCGGAGGGCAGGTCTCGCCCGTCACGCGCCAGTTTTGAAGCGGTCACCAGATGTCGCGTCGCCTGTTCGTTCAGCGCCTGCCAGCGGGATACGCCATCGCTGTCATGGCGCGCGATGTGGGCCAGGTCCGCATCGCTCTGCTCCATCGCGATATTGACCGGAGCCGAAAAGCCGCGATTGATCGAGAGCACCGGCCGGCCCGGCACATTGGAGAAGCTGAAAGTCTGTTTGCGTTTGGTCAGCTGGAATACGCCGTTTTCGGCATTGTCGCCCTTCGGCTCGCCGGTAAATTCCGAGCCGTCCGGCAGGATCAGCCCATAGGCCAGCGGGATGTGCATCAGTGCCTTGCGTGTCTGGCCTGGCGTTGGCGCCAGCGACTGCTCCAGCGTGACGTCAAAGGTCTTTGCCGCTTCGTTCCAGACTGTTGAGACGGAAACCGAAGGTGTTCCCGCCTGGCTGTACCACAGCGCGAACTGTTTGAGGTCGCGGCCACTGGCTTCGGCAAAGCAGGCGAGGAAATCCTCGATCGTCGAGGCGTCGCCATCATGCCGTTCGAAATACAAATCCATGCCTTTGCGGAAATCGTCAGCGCCCAGAATGGTGCGGATCATGCGCACCACTTCCGAGCCCTTTTCATACACCGTGGCCGTGTAGAAATTATTGATTTCCTTGTAGGATTCAGGCCGCACAGGGTGCGCCAGCGGGCCGGCATCCTCGGGAAACTGGTGGGCTTTCAACAGCCTGATTTCGGCGATGCGCTTGACTGCGGCAGAGCGCTGGTCAGCCGAGAAGGCATGATCACGGTAAACTGTAAGGCCTTCTTTCAGGCACAGTTGAAACCAGTCCCGGCAGGTGATGCGGTTGCCAGTCCAGTTGTGGAAGTATTCATGTGCGATGATGGCTTCGATATTGGCGTAATCGGCGTCTGTCGCGGTTTCCGGATCGGCCAGAACGTACTTGTCGTTGAAGACATTGAGCCCCTTGTTCTCCATGGCGCCCATGTTGAAATCCGACACGGCGACGATCTGGAAGATGTCGAGATCGTATTCGCGGCCGAAGACCTCTTCATCCCATTTCATCGAGCGCTTCAGCGCATCCATGGCGTAGCCGGCGCGGCCTTCCTTGCCGTGCTCGACATAGATCTTCAGTGCCACTTCACGGCCACTCATGGTGGTGAAGCTGTCTTCGATCAGACCGAGATCACCGCCCACGAGTGCGAAGAGATAGGAGGGCTTGGGATGCGGATCGAACCAGGCGGCGAAATGCCGGCCTTCGTCATAATTGCCGCCACCGAGAAAATTGCCGTTTGACAGAAGGTACTTTGCGTCTTCCTTGCTGCAAATGATCGTAACGGTATAGACCGCCAGAACATCGGGCCGGTCATAAAAATAGGTGATGCGACGGAAGCCTTCGGCCTCGCACTGGGTGCAAAAGACACCATTGGTGCGGTAGAGCCCCATCAGCTTGGTATTGGTATCGGGAGACAGTGTGGTGTTGACGGTGATCTCGAAGGGTTCACTCTCCGGCAGCCCGCCAATGGTCAGGCTTTCCGGGGTAACCTTATAAAGCGCTTGCTCTATGTCATTGCCGTCAAGCTGCACACTGTCGAGCGTCAGCTCGTCTCCGTCGAACTCCAATTTGGCATCTGCTGCGACGCCTTCACGGCGATGCAGGATTACCCGGGAGACAACTTTTGTCTCTTTCGGGTCAAGTTCGAAGGTCAGATCTATCCGTTCCACCACGAAGTTGGTGGGCTTGTAGTCCTTGAGCTTGTGCACCTGTCCCGTTTCAGTCCGCATATTGTGTGTATCCCGCAATGTCCCATTATGGCGCGGACGCTATCACAGCGGATCCTGACAGCGGGTTAAGATAGACCCATTTCATTCAACGGGATCACCGGGCGCAGAATTCCCAAAAATCTCGTTCAGAAGCTAGGCATTTTGCCTGAAATGACAAAGAAACAAAGAACAAGGAAACATGAGTGCGATTGACAATTGTGTCCGATTTCCTGCGGTTTCCTTGAATCTGGAGCTGGATCTGCCTGCCGTAGGGGGCAGAAGATCGTCTGGTATTCACTTTGCGTGGTATCTTGGCGCGAAAAATCTACAACATCCTTTATTGGCATCCGACACGTCTTGTGAATTCGATTGTTTCGGCGCTTTTGTGGCGAACACCCTGCAATCATAGAGCGGATGCTCGACATTTTTGCTTCGGGGGCTAAATATGGTTCTGCGGATCGCCACGCGGTCACCAAGACCAATCCATCATCGGGAACTGCCATGAACATCGCGACACCTAAATTCGGCGTGGGCGCTTCAGCGTTGCGCAAGGAAGACCGCAAGCTGATCATGGGGGAGGGGAGCTTTACCGATGATATCCGCGCCGAAGGCGAATTGCGCGGTTACGTGCTGCGCTCTTCCCATGCCGCTGCAAGTTTCAAATTTCTTGATATCGAGGCTGCCCGGGCTGCCCAAGGCGTCCGTCTGATTTTGACGGCAAGCGATGTGGCTCACCTCGGCCCGGTCACAAACCAGGTCACACTCAAGCAGCCGGATGGGACTCGCCACGCTCAAAAGCACATCCCGTTATTGTGCGATGGTAAAGTCCGCCATGTCGGTGACGCGGTGGCTTTCATTGTTGCCGACACAATGGCTCAGGCACAGGATGCCTCGGAACTTATCGACATCGACTGGGATTTTGAGGACGCCCAGGCGGGTCTCGCAACCGCACTCGATGTGGATCGTCCGCTGGTCTGGCCTGATCTTGGAACCAACCAGGCGTTCCTGTATCGCATCGGCGATATCGACAAGACCGAGCAGGCCTTCGCGCAAGCCGATCATGTCGCCACAATCGACTTTATCAACAACCGGCTTGTGTCGAACTATATGGAAACCCGCGCCTGCCTGGCGGAGTGGGACGAGGAGACTAAGAAATTCACCCTGACGCTGGGCTCACAGGGTGTGCATGGCATTCGCAAAACACTCGCCAACGACATTTTCCGCATGGATCTCGAGGATTTCAGGGTGATCACCCGCGACGTCGGCGGCGGCTTCGGCACCAAGGCGTTCAACTATCGCGAATATCCGCTGTCTCTGGAAGCCGCGCGCCTGCTTGGCCGCCCCATCAAATGGGTGTCGGACCGCACTGAGCACTTTCTTGCAGACGCGCATGGACGAGACAACAAGGTCACCGCGTCGCTTGCCATGAATGATGATGGCCGGATTCTTGGCCTGAAGATCGATCTGCTCGCCAACATGGGGGCCTATCTGAGCCAATTCGGGCCATTCATCCCGGTTTTTGGCGCGTCCATGGCAACCGGTGTCTATGACATCCCGAATCTCGATTTCAAGCTGCGCGGTGTCTACACCCACACAACGCCGGTGGATGCCTATCGCGGCGCCGGGCGTCCGGAAGCAGCTTTCCTGATCGAACGGCTGATCGACGCGGCAGCCCGCGAAATCGGCATGCCGGTGGCCGAACTGCGCCGCCGCAATTTCATCCGTGCCGAGCAGTTCCCCTATCACACGCCCGGTGGGAGGATGTATGATGTGGGTGAGTTTGACGGCCATATGACCCGCGCTCTCGAAAAGGCCAATGTGGCAGGCTTTTCCGATCGGATCCGTGAGGCTGAAGCGCGCGGTAAACTGCGCGGTCTGGGGACCGCAGTCTACATTGAGGCCTGCGCCTTTGCCGGATCGGAGCCCGCCAGATTGACGCTTGATGCTGATGGCGGGATCACGCTTTATATCGGGACGCAAACCAACGGACAGGGCCACGCAACAGCCTACAGCCAGTTCGTTGCCGACCAGATCGGCATCGATTTTGACAAGATCACCGTGCGCCAGGGCGATACCGCCGAGCTTGCCAAGGGCGGCGGCACCGGCGGGTCGCGCTCGATACCTCTCGGCGGAGTATCGGTCTCTGCCGCGTCCAAGGTGCTTGCTGAAAAGATGAAGAAACTCGCGGCCGATGAACTGGAAGCATCCGCCGCCGACATCGAACTGGTCGATGGCACAGCGCGCATTGTCGGCACTGACCGGGTGATCAGCTATGCGGATATGGCGAAGGCTGCCAAGTCAGACGACGACCGCACCGGGCTTGCCGATGTGGTGCAGGACGAGGCGACATATCCCAATGGAACCCACGTTTGCGAGGTCGAGATTGATCCAGAAACGGGCAGGGTCGAGATCGTCCGCTATACCATCGTCGACGACTTCGGCATGACGGTAAATCCGGTGCTGCTGGTGGGACAGATCCACGGTGGCGTTGTTCAGGGCGTGGCACAGTGCCTGAGCGAAGGCGTTGTCTATTCCGAAGACGGTCAGCTCCTCACCGCAAGCTTTATGGACTACGCCGTGCCACGCGCCGATGACGTGCCGTTCTTCGATTTTGAAACCCGCAACATTCCATCCAAGACCAATGCCATGGGGATCAAGGGAGCCGGCGAGGCGGGCACGATCGGCGCATGCCCCGCGGCAATGAACGCGCTGGTTGATGCCCTCGACCGCGCCCGCGGCATACGCGAAATCGAGATGCCCGCCACCCCGCAGCGCGTCTGGGCAGCCTTGAACGGTTGATCGAATGTGGGAGTTCGGGGAGGCATCAATGCAACGCGGGTCGACCATCAGCTTTTTTGATCGGACGATGATTGGCAGGCGGTCTATGGTGGCAAGAATGCGATGATTCACGTCGCGTGCCTGACATCCCGATATGAAGGAACCTGAGTGACCGAACGCCCGCCAACCGGCCACCTTCAAGCCGCTACGCCGAAGTCTGCCAGCGAACAAAACGGATCGCCGATGATCGGGATCTTGCTCAAGGTGGCGTCTGTCAGTGTGTTCGTCACCATGTCGACCCTGATCAAGGCATCGGGTGAGGGCATGCCCGCAGGGCAGATCGTGTTTTTCCGCTCGGCTTTTGCCATTGTTCCCATTCTGATCTTTCTGGCGCTGCGCGGCCAACTCGAAACGGCTTGGCGCACGGCAAGTCCACTGTCGCATGTGCGGCGCGGTCTGGTCGGGGTGTCCGCCATGGGACTCGGCTTTTATGGCATCATGCGCTTGCCGTTGCCCGACGCAATCGCCATCGGATACGCCATGCCGCTTTTGACTGTGGTGTTCGCGGCGCTGTTCCTCGGCGAGAAAGTCCGGATCTTCCGTTGGTCGGCGGTGGCTGTCGGCCTTGGCGGTGTGCTGGTCATCAGCTGGCCGCGTTTGAGCCTTTTCGGTGAAGGCTTCGGCTCGGGAGAGGCGCAAGGCGCGATGGCCGTTCTGGCTTCTGCTGCCCTCGGCGCAACAGCCATGATTCTGGTGCGCAAACTCGTGCTGACCGAAAAGACCCCGACAATCGTTTTGTATTTCTCTCTGACCGCGACAGTGCTGTCGCTCGCGTCTCTGCCATTCGGCTGGATCGTGCCGGATTGGCAGACGCTCGGTCTCATGGCGATGGCGGGATTTTGCGGCGGGCTCGGACAGATCCTGCTGACCCAGAGCTATCGCCATGCCGAGGTGTCGACGATCGCGCCGTTCGAGTACACTTCGATCGTTCTCGGTATCCTCATCGGTTATTTCATATTCGGCGATGTTCCCACCTGGTCCATGCTCATCGGAACCATGATCGTGGTGGGAGCCGGGATTTTTGTCATCTTGCGTGAGCACAGGCTCGGTCTCGAGCGCAAGGCTCAGCGCAAGCTGGTGACGCCGCAGGGGTAACCGGTCAGGTTCCGGAAAAGCGAGACTGGACAGCGGATTGGTTCAGGAACGCGAAGCCTCGCTTTCGTCCTCTTCGGTGTGCTCGCCCCAGGTCGGATCGGAGCGCGGATCAAGCTCAGCCGATTGTGGCGTCAGGTCTTGCATGGCTGCCATTGGAAGGAAGTCTGAGCGCATGTCCTCAGGCGCCTGTTCGCGGCGGCTGATGCGCCAGGCGGCGTGTCCTGCATAGGCTGCAAAGAACACCGCAATCGCCGCAAACAACGCATGAGGACCGAACCAGTCCATCGCAACACCGGTAATCACTGGTCCGATCATGGTGGCAACGCCATAGGTGATCATCAACCCGCTCGAAACTTCCACGAACTCGTCCGGCATGGCGTGGTCGTTGGCATGCGCGACATTGAGAGAATAGATCGGCAGCAGAACGGTTCCGAGAAACAGCATGCCTGCGAAGAAGATGATCCGGTTTTCAACACCGAAAGAGATGGTTATCGCGCAGGCGACAACACCGACGATACCGGCGAAAATCATTACCTTGCGCCGGTCCATCCGGTCCGACACACGTCCCAGAGGATACTGGAAAATCGCCCCGCCGATCATGGCTATGGCCAGCATTGACGCGCCCTCAAAAGTCGAAAGCCCCAGTTGCGTTGCATAGACCGGACCGAGTGCACCCCATGCGCTGGCAATCAGGCCAGCCAGAAGCGTCCCTACCACGGCGGCCGGCGAGCGTCGGTAAAGTGCCGGCACATCGAATTTCACCTGGGTCAATGGTTGTGGCGATTGTGCACTCGACAAAAGCGTCGGCATCACCGCCATCGAACAGATCAACGCGCAGATCATGAACAGTGTCGGGCTGATTGGATCGCCGAACGGAACGATGTACTGACCGACCATAACCGCTGACATGGAAACCATCATGTAGACTGAAAACAGTGCGCCGCGGTTTTCATTGCTGACTTTTTCATTGAGCCAGCTCTCGATGATCATGTAAGCGCCGGCGATAGAAAAACCCGCCATGGCGCGCGTCAGCACCCACACACCGGGATGCACGATGAGCGTATGCAGCAGAAACGACATTGCCATGATTGTCGTCAGTGCGCCGAACACACGCACATGGCCGACCTTGAGCACCAGTCTCGGTGTGATGATGCAACTGGCGGTAAAGGCGATGGCGTAGCCGGTCGCAATCAACGAAATGGTGAAGGTCGACCAGCCTTCGGCCACCGCCCTGATCGGGATCAGGTAGCCCGAAAGCCCCATCGCGGTCAGCAGGAAAAAGGTCGAAAGCAGCAGCGACGCCACCGATCGAACGGACTGGAACATGGCGGCTCTCCCTGCCAACGGAGCGCGGCCTGTCCATGCGCCGGATGCCCCGGATCATGCAGACCAGATTACGATTGTGATTCTGTAGATGACCTTGTCACGTCCGAATGCGACGCCAAGGCCGGATCGCGACATAGCCGAAATATTTCCGCCATTTAGAGCCGAATATCCGCCGCGGTGGTCAGCTGATCTTGAGGTGTTCGAGACGGTCCTGCAAGGCGAGGAAATCAGCCCAGGCGAGCCGCTTCTGGGCCGGATTGCGCAGCAGATAGGCCGGGTGCAGCGTTGGCATTGCCGGTGTTGCGGACTCTCCCACCTTGCACTCCATCCAGGTGCCGCGAAGCGACAGAATGCCCTTGTCGGTATCAAGCAGCGCTTTGCTTGCGATGTTGCCGAGCATGATCACGATCATGGGGTTGGCAAGCGCAATGTGGCGTTCGACAAACGGCCTGCAGAGCTCAATTTCGTGGGCGGCCGGGGTGCGATTGCCGGGCGGCCGCCAGGGGATGATGTTGGTAATGTACGCTGTGTCCCGGCTGAGCCCGATGGCGGCAAGCATCCGGTCAAGCAGTTGCCCGGCGCGGCCGACGA
Organism: Hoeflea sp.; assembly: GCA_051251555.1. Taxonomy (GTDB): domain Bacteria; phylum Pseudomonadota; class Alphaproteobacteria; order Rhizobiales; family Rhizobiaceae; genus Hoeflea. Next base: position 331,743 of record JBPOEW010000003.1, on the reverse strand, counting down.
ACGGCGTGCCCTGAAGATCCTCCTCGCGGCCCGGCGCCTCGCCGATAAACATCACGTCGGCTTCCGGGTTCCCGTCGGCAAACACCATCGTCTTGGCGCTGTGGCGCAGATTGCAGCCGGTGAACCCTTCAAGGGCTGAACGCAACTCCGCAATCGAATTGGCACTGGCGGCCAGCCCGCGGGCATCCGAGAAGGCAGCGGCGCCGGGGATCGTCAGTTGCGAGGCCTGTGGGGCTGGCGCAATCGGTTGCGCAGCCGCCTTGCGGCCGATGGAAGATGACGATGCCGGTTGATCGAGGGCAGGCTTCTGGCCGTTTGCGACCGGTGCAGCAACATTGGTTCTGGGCTGAGGCTTGGCCCGTGCCTGAAGAATCTCGGCTGATTGCTGGAAACGGTCAGTTGGCGCGTCTTCGCACAGGTCCACCAGGCCGCTTTCTGCATAGAACTGCAGTAGCGCCGCCAGCTCGGCTGTGTCCATTTCATGCGCGGTGGTTGCCATCGGATGGTTCTATCCCAAGGGCCACGGAGTGGGAAGAGGTGGAATTGCCCTGAGCCAAAGGCTCGGTCCCGCTTTATGTGGGCTTGATTATTCTCACATTCCATGGAATAAGAGAATGATGAAGACAAACACTGCTGTCAAGGTTCTCTCGGTTCTGGCTCACGAAGGTCGCGTGTCGCTGTTGCAAACGCTGGTGCAGGCGGGCGAACAGGGCTCTTCGGTGAGCGCACTGGCAGAGGCAATCGGGCAAAACATCAAGACTGTGTCCGCGCAGTTGCAACTGATGGCCGATGCAGAACTTGTCCAAGTCCGCCGTGACGGTAAGCAGATGATATATTGTGCCGAGTACCAGACGCTTGGCGCGCTTTTCGCCTTTATCATGCACGATTGCTGTGGTGGGCATGAGGATTTACGCCGGACCGTGCAGCGGGTATGCAAATGTTGATCCCCGCCTCTGAGGCTGCCTGCTGTACTGCGGTATCTCTCGAATCGGTCAACAGTTTCTGCCATTGCCTGCCATTTGACGCGCAAGAGCGGCGCATCCGCGTTGCAGCTGCCAGCCGCGACCAGCGACTGCCAAATCTGTTGACAGACCGGCCAGGTCTATATGCCGGTACCGCCGTTTTCCTCTCGCGCGATCACTACCTGCGCATGGCGGAACTGGTGGAGGCGGTAGCCAAAAGCACCGAGTCCAAATCCTATCAGGCAGCAATTAAAGCCAGGAATCCGGGCATTGACCTTACGTGTCAACGGGAAAGCAGAAGTGTGCTGATGGGCTTCGATTTCCATATCTCATCGGAAGGTCCGAGGCTGATCGAAATCAACACCAATGCCGGTGCTGCATTTCTCGCCAAACAGTTTGCCGATGCGGGATCGGGATGTCTGCCGGTTGGAAAAATCCGTCCGGACTTTGATGAGGCAAGGCTGGATGACCTGCTGGTATCCATGTTCATCAGGGAGTGGAAATCGGTCAGACCGGGTAAGCCGCTTCGCACGCTCGCCATTGTCGATGATGATCCCGAAAACCAATATCTCTACCCTGACATGCTGCTTGCCGCCGAGCTCCTCAATTCACGTGGAATTCGCTCGATCATCACCGATCCGTCTGCGCTCGACTACCGCGACGGCAAATTGCTTCACGGCGATGAGACTATCGACATGGTCTACAATCGATTGACCGATTTCAGGCTCGAAGCCGATTCGAACCGGATGCTGCGGCGGGCTTATGACCATGACGCTGCGGTGATATCACCGTCGCCCCGTCATCACGCGCTCTATGCCGACAAGCGGAATCTTGTGCTGCTGGGTGGTGATGATGACGAGTCTGGCGCGGTGAGTGCTGCTGTCCGAGCCATGATCCCTCAAACACAGGTGGTTGCCATGATGGACCCGGCGGCAGCATGGAAGGCGCGAAAAACGATGTTTTTCAAGCCGTCAGGCGGGTATGGCAGTAGGGCTGCCTATCGCGGTGACAAACTGACACGGCAGGTCTGGCAAACCATCCTGGAGGGCGATTACGTGGCCCAGACCTTCGTTCCACCCGCTTACCGCAGTCTGGTGGTTGACGGTGAGCCTGTCCGGCTCAAGTTTGATATCCGGCTTTATGCCTATGCCGGAAAGCCATTGTTTCCCGTGGCCCGCATGTATTCGGGTCAGACGACGAATTTTCGTACGCCAGGTGGCGGACTGGCGCCGGTAATTCTGGTTTGATGTGCAAGAATCCTGTGCGCATCAAAACGCCCGGAACACGAAGCTCCGGGCGTCAAATTCAAGCAGTCGAGGCAGGTATCAGGCGTTGTCTTCGCCGTCGTTCGAGCCTTCGCCTTCTTCCTCATCAAGGTAATCCGGGTCGTTAGCGGCCGCTTCTTCGGCTTCCGCAGCAGCTTCCTCGTCGATGCCGTAGATGGCGTCTGCCGACGACAGATCTTCGCCCTTGAGCTGACGCTCAGCTTCATCGGCCGAACGAGCCACGTTGAAGGTGACCGTGACGTTGACTTCAGCATGCAGTGCCAGCGGCACATCATGCAGGCCGATGGTCTTGACCGGGTTGTTCATGTCAACCTGGCTACGGCCGATGGTAAAGCCGTTGTCAGCCAGCACTGCGATCACGTCGCGGGCTGCGACCGAACCGTAAAGCTGACCGGTTTCGCCGGCGGAACGAACCACCACGAAGGTCTTGCCGTTGAGCTTCTCAGCAATCTGCTCGGCTTCCGACTTGCGCTCGAGGTTGCGGGCTTCCAGCACCGCACGCTCTGCTTCAAAACGGGTCTTGTTGGCGGCGTTGGCGCGCAGCGCCTTGCCCTGCGGCAGCAGGAAGTTGCGGGCGTAGCCATCGCGAACCTTTACGGTTTCGCCCATCTGGCCGAGCTTTGTGATGCGTTCAAGAAGAATAACGTCCATGTTGGTGTCCTTTCGAGGAGAGTGTCAGGGTTTGGATTGGGGACCGGATCCGGTCGCCGTGAGTGTTCGGGCCGTGTCAAACAACCCGAGGAACAGGAAAAACACGAGTGGCAGCGTGAAGATGACGCACGACAGATAGGCGGTCCACAGCAGCAGGCCTCGCGCCGGTTTGCCCCTTGTGCGGTGATGCGCGATGGCAAAACCCGCCACCACGAAGCCGATCCCGAAGGCGCCGCAGATGGTCCAGCCGATCAGGCCGATGCCACCCTCGATGAAGCTCATTGCCACACCCACGACCAACACCATCGCACCCATGTGCGGCATTCTCAGTTGTGAGGGGATATCGTCCTTGGGGCGCTTTGAGCGGCCCGACATGCGCACGATGCCCGAGGCAATATACCAGCCGGCAAACAGGATGAGCACCCACATCGCCGCCTGGATTGCGGGCAGGGCATAGAGGAAGAACTGTTTCATCTCCGCCAAACCCTCGGCGGTGGGTTGATAGGCTGCGTTGCTGTCTTTCAGCGTCGCGACGAAGATTTCAACCAGTTCGCTGACAAAGTCTGCGCCATATCCCATCGCCAGCCCGACGGCCACAAGGCCGATGCAGACACAGAACGCAATGTTGACGAAAATATCTGACAGCGGATACCAGGCCACCCCACCTTCAGGTCCGCCAACCTCTTGGGCCGGGCGGGCCAGATTGGAGAGATGCGCAATCCATGCAGCCGGTGCCAGCGTGGTGACGGCGGAGACAAGGGCTGCCTGCGGCGTGGTCGCAAAACCGATCACGGCCATCGCGCAAACAACCGCCACTATGGAGGAAAGATTGGACCAGCCGAGGCCGGCAATCAGAATCGGAAGTGCTGCGGCGGCAAACAGGATGAACGAAAGGCTGGAAGGGGATCCGGCGCTGACAAGCAGAAACGCGGCGGAAACGCCGGCGAGCAGGCCCACAAGGAGCGATGTGCTTTGCTGTATCATCTTAAGTCGCTGTCCTGCGTTCAAGCAGTTAGAGGCCTGATGCGGACCATTCCGCGCCTTGACCCCAACCCGGGAAGTCTGAAGCCCATACCCCGCGCCCGTTCGCGAAGATGGGAACGGAACCCTGCGGTTAGGCAGGGTTCCGAGTGTTCTACTTCAGCACGTAAGGCAGAAGGCCGAGGAAACGTGCACGCTTGATCGCCCGGGCGAGTTCGCGCTGCTTCTTCTGGCTCACAGCCGTGATGCGGGAAGGAACGATCTTGCCGCGCTCGGAAATGTAGCGCTGCAGCAGGCGGACGTCCTTGTAGTCGATCTTCGGCGCATTCGCACCCGAGAACGGGCAGGTCTTGCGGCGGCGATTGAACGGACGGCGCGTCGGGATCTGATTGATATCAACCATTGCTCTAATCTCCTATTCGCGGTCTTCGCGCGGACGGCGCGGGCCACGGTCGCCACGATCACCGCGGTCGCCACGGTCACGATCGCCGCCACGCGGACGGTCATCACGTTCACGCTTCTGAAGCATGGCCGACGGGCCTTCTTCATGGGCGTCAACAGAAACGGTCATGAAGCGAAGAATGTCTTCGTTGAAGCGCATCTGGCGCTCCATTTCCTTCACGGCGTCCGAAGGGGCATCAATGTCCATCAGCGCATAATGCGCCTTGCGGTTCTTGTTGATGCGGTAGGTGAGGGACTTGAGGCCCCAGTGTTCAATGCGCCCGACTTTGCCGCCATTAGCTTCGATCACACCCTTGTACTGTTCTACGAGGGCTTCGACCTGCTGGCTGGAGACATCCTGCCGGGCAAGGAATACATGTTCATAAAGAGCCATGATTGACTTGCCTTTCTTGCTTTAACATCACCCGGATCCGGCGCTAAGCCCCAGCGACTTGTCCTGGCGGCCATTTGGGCCGGGCAAGAAAGACGTGGTATCGAGACGGTCGTGAGCGGAGACACAGGAGGTCGGAACACTCTAGTTCCTATGGACGCCAAGGCGACCACCCCCCGTTCAGCCACCAGCCAGATGACCGGGTGTTCGAACAGTCGCGCTTATACGTGGTTTTCGCTCTATTGCAAGTGCGAAGCACGAATGTGTCCGGGTGGGGCTCTGCCGTTGCATCAAGATCCCTCGGGAGGTCGCCGATGCGCCTGTCCGTTAAAAAAACGAAACTTAACGCTCCGCTCCGCGTTCAGCTGTGGAGAAATCACTCAACAGGAGCACGCTCATGGCCAAGATCGATCAGCAACATGTCTGGGAAATGATGGAGGGCATCAACATTTGTATGTTCATCACCTGGGATGGAAGCCGCCAGCGCGCCCGCCCTATGGCGGCGATGCCAAAACAGCAGGAACACGCCATTTACTTCTTTACCAGTGCAAGTGCCGAAAAAGACGATCAGATCAGAGAATTTCCGATTGTCACCCTGGCGTTTGTCGACCAGTCAGAAAACGATTATGTTTCCATCACGGGCACAGCAAAGCTGTCCGATGATCGCGCCAAAATCGAGGAATTGTGGTCGCCGATGATGAAATCTTGGTGGGACGGACCCAACGATGCAGACATTCGGCTGATCCGGTTTGTCCCTGAAGACGCGGAAGCATGGGACAGCCCTCACGACGTCGTCTCTACTATCAAGATGGCCGCAGCTGCCGTCGGGCTTGGCAAGCCGGATATGGGTGATAGCGGCAAGGTCAATATGTAGAATTGCTGATCAGTCCACCACCGCAGCGCCCTCCCGGGTCGCGGTGGTGGTCTCTTCATGTCGTGGATCCTGCCGATCGCGCCAGTTTTGATCTGACGGTCCTGGCCGCGACACTCAAGGGTCTCTTACCGGCTTGCCTGAATCGCCAAACACGCAGACTGTGCACGCATTAACCGTCCTTGGTTGCCTCTTCTTCAGCGTTAGTCAGCACATTGGTCCAGAATCGCCTTCCGCTCGTCGAGTTTCCGCCGGCCAGACCCGGGGTAAATTCTTTCGCCATCCTTGCTGCGTGCGAGGCGTCAGCCCGTGCGACGCTGGTTTCTGTCTATCCGGTGTTGATGTATCGGGCGTTGGGCACTGCCGCCTCGGTGTCGGAAGTCTATGTTCTCATCGGCCTTACCGGGCTGCTCTGCGCGTTGTGCGTTCCTTTGCTTGCCCGTTTCGTGCCTCGGCGCTGGCTGTACACGCTGGGTGCCCTCATCATGATTGCCGGAAGCCTGCTCGGCGGCTTCTTCAACGCCCGGTTCGTGCCCTATGCGGTGGCGGCCAATTCGATCGGGCTGGTCATCCTTGCAGTCTGTTTCAATGCCTATGTGATGGACTATGTGGAACGCTCCTCAATGGGCCGCAACGAAAGCCGGCGGCTATTGTTCAGCGGTATTCCCTGGAGCATCGGGCCATTTCTCGGCGTCGTGCTGATGGATTGGCACCCGCAGGTCCCGTTCCTGATCTCGATTGCCGCATGTCTGGTGATGCTGGGGTTCTTCTGGCACTTGCGTCTCGGTGACGGCAAAATCATCACCAAGGCCCGTAGGCCTCCGACCAACCCGTTGCGCTATATCCCGCGGTTTTTCCGTCAGCCTACCCTGGTAGCAGGCTGGTTCTATGCCACGATGCGGTCAGCCGGCTGGGCGATCTACATCATTTATGTGCCGATCTATGCGGTGAAATCCGGCCTGAGCGATCAGGTCGGCGGACTGACGCTGTCAGTTTCAAACGGCTTTCTGTTCCTGACACCGTTCATGCTTGGGTTCCTGCAGAAAACCAGTGTGCGCAACGCGATTGTGACTGGATTCGCCGGAAGTGGCATTTTGTTCCTCGCGGCGACACTGCTCTCGGGTTTTCCATGGCCCGCCATCGCCATCCTGGTGTCGGCGACCTTGTTTCTGGTTCTGCTCGACGTCAGTGCTGGCTTGCCATTCCTGTTGACGGTCAAACCCTCCGAGCGCACCGAGATGGCGGCAGTTTATTCCACTTTCCGAGATGTTGCCTCCGTCGGCTCGCCTGCCTTCGTCCGGCTGGTGCTCGCCTTCACCTCGGTACAGGGCGTCTTCGCTGCCATCGGGCTGGTGCTTGTCGGATGTGCAGTCGTTGCCCGACGCACCCATCCTGCTCTCGGCAAACGCCGCCACTGATACCAGATCTCGGTGACAGGGCACCAAAGGTTCATATCACCGAGACTTGTATAAGCGGGTAGCGTAACGCTGTTTCTGGCCTGAAAAAAGATCCTCAGATCGGCATCGGATGCGCGCGGCGTGCAGTGACGATGTCGTCCAGAACCGCATCGTACAAGGTCACGTCCTTCGAACCGATGGCGACCTTGAGCTGGTCCATTGTCGTCGCGCCGATGACCTAACCGGCCATTACCGCGGAAAGAACCTCAAGCGGGTGCTGGCCGCCAGTTGCGGGAGATGAACGCGTTGACCTCACTGAACGACTGCTTGGCGGCCTCGGACGACAACCTCTCCAGATGATGCCGGGGTGAATCCCAGTAATTGATCCGCACGTTACATCCGTGTTTTTGGCCGTTTTCGGTCATGCGGATGGCGTCGTCGAAATGAAGATCGTTTTCGCTGGTGTGGATTAGAATTGGCGGCCAACCGGACTGATCGGCAAAGACCGGTGAGGCAAGCGGCGACGTCACCGGTTCGTCCTGCAGGTAAAGCCTGGCGCAGAAAGCCGCTGTCTCCATCCGGAACGGGCTCTGCGATGACATGCTGCGGGTGATGTAGGACCAGCCGCTCAGGCTCAGATCGCACCACGGCGAAAACAGCACGATTCCAGCGGGTAGTTCAGCGCCGTCTTGCTGCAGAACTTGCAGGGCGCCGAGCACGATTGAGGCACCGGCAGTGTCCGCCGCTAGAAAGATATTTTCGGGGCGGTGCCCCTGTTCAAGAAGACCGAAATAACGCGCTGCAAAATCTATCGGAGCCGCTGGAAACGGGTGTTCCGGCGCAAGCCTATGCGCCACCATCATGATTTCGCAGTCAATCGCTTCGGCAAGCCGCTGCACCATGTTCTTCTGCTTTCGTGATGGTGGCATGATGAAGCCTCCACCCGCGACGTAGAGAACCACCGGCCGGTTGCCCGCCGAACGTTGTATCTTGTTGGGACTTTGATCTGGCCGCGGCGGCGGTGCCAAGCCCCGCGTAATCAGGCCCCGCGGCGTGAAACTTGGCAGGGTTTCCAAGGCGCCGCTTTCATAGCCGCCGCGCATCTGGGCAATGTGCAATTGGGCCGCTTCAAGGCTTCCAGTGTGCCGGAGCGCATATTTCAGCCTTGAAATCAGGGTGCGTTCTATGACCCGGTTTTCAATCCGGGCAATCAGCTGTTTGACGCTCCGTCCGAGCAGGCTCGACCCGATCGTATACCGCCTCGCCAAATCTGTGGCCTCCAGCATCGCAAGTCGCGGGCCGGTAAGATTGCTCAGTATATCCGAATTGGCGGTTATCCCTGATTGTGACATTGTATCGCCAGCAACACATCTATTTGATCAATACGGCTGCACATTACCTCGTCACCTTAATGAGTGCTGATGTGTTTGTAAAACGGGGGCGGGGAGCGCCAGGCGAGATGGCAGAGAAGCGGACTGGCGGACCTATCGGAGCGGCGGACCCGCAGTCATCGGCTGACAAGGATGGGATGCATGAAGCGCGTGCGGCGTTGCCCGACAAGATACGCAAAAGCGGCTTGTTTGATCTCGACTATGATCCCGAGGAACTTGCGCGCATGAACCGGATATTAGAGCATCTTCCGGACCAGACCGTGCTGGATCTGTCAAAACGGCTGGGATCCCTGGCGGCAGAGAAACAGCCGGACCTTGTGGCTTTTTCAAAAGAATTCGGGATCTCGCCCGCCGAGCGTAAGCTGCTCGGAAGTCTGGTTGAAGGACTGACTGTAGTCGCTCATTCAGAAACTGCGGGAATATCCGTCAACACCGCGCGAACCCACATGCGGCGGCTCTTGGAAAAAACCGGCAGCACCGGCCAACTGGATCTCCTGCGAAAATTTCACTGCGCCACTTGACCCGCGTTCGGGCGTTCGATTGGGCCCGGGCAGGGAGGACACCGCTCATCACATTTGATGATTACAGCGTCGAGCCAGCCCGGCATCTTTCGCCATGAGCGGAGGCGAACTGCCGGCGAACCGGACATCGCCCCGACTGAAAGCCAAAATGGAGCGATGCGATGATGAGACTTGTGCGAATAACCTCGACCATGGCGGTGGTCCTGCCGCTTGTGACTGGCCTGGTGGGAGCAATGGCGCTGCCCGAAGCCGCTCACGCCACCTACCGGGACGGTGGCTCCAGTTACCGCGGAAACGGTCCGGAACGCCGGGTTCTCACAACGCATGAGTTGCTGCGTTTGAACGACGATACACTGCTCGATTTTACCGTGGGTATCCACAGGATTAGTCTCACCATCCAGGGCCCCATGGGAGTTTACTCCGGCCACGATATTGCCAATGCGATAAGATACCAGCGTGACCGGGCCAGACGGTTGATCGAACGCATCGAGAGCGCCCAAAGTGAAGGAGAAAAGAAGGAAATAATTGAAGGGTTGCTGCGCGCTGCCGAACGCCGTCACAAAGCCAGTGAGATGCGCCTTAAAAAAGAAGAAAAGATCCTCAGGGCCGAAGGGCTTCTTGATGTGTATCCGGATATATTGGCTCCACCGAAAATTAGGAACAACAAGCGGGTGCAGGCCTATTACGCGCTGCTCCGGTCTACCTACTCCCAGCGGAGATACGTCGAGATACTTTCAAGCATGCTTTATGTCCACACGGGTGAGTTCAGAACCATTTTCGATTTATGATCTTGCGCCTGCTTAAGCATCTGCCAAGCGCCTTGGCGTGACAGAACACGCCCGCCGCTCTCAGGCGACCGGCCAGAGCCTCCCGCCACACCCGCGGCGGGAGAAAAGGGTTATTAATGTGTCAAATCGGCAACGGGTGCGCCCGCCTTGCTGTCGCGATGTCGTCCAGAACCGCATCGGACAAGGTTACGTCCTTCGAACCGATGGCGATCTTGAGCTGGTCCATTGTCGTCGCGCCGATGATCGTCGAGGTCATGAACGGCCGGGTCATGCAGAACGCGATCGCCATTTGCGACGGATCCAGCCCATGCTTCCCGGCAACGTCGAGATAGGCCTGCGTTGCAGCTTCGGTTTCCGGACGCCAGCGCCCGCCGAGTTTCTCCACTCGGGAGCGGCGTGAGCCTTCCGGGATCTCGCCGCCCTGGTACTTGCCGCTCAGGATGCCAGCCGCAAGCGGTGAGAATGCCAGCAGCCCGACATCCTCGTGATGCGCGACTTCTGCCAGATCGGTGTCAAACATGCGGCAGATCAGGTTGTACTCGTTCTGGATCGAGGCGACGCGGGGCAGGCCGTGCTCTTCTGCCAGCCGGACAAACTGCATCGTGCCCCAGGCGCTCTCGTTGGACAGGCCAACAGCGCGAATTTTTCCGGCCTTGACCGCATCGCCGAGACCTTCCAGCGTCTCGCGGATGTCGTCAACGGTTGTCGTCTTGTCCTGGGTGCTCGCATCAAACTCCCAGTGCTTGCGGAAATGGTACGATCCTCGGTTGGGCCAGTGCAGCTGGTAGAGATCGATATGGTCGACGCCCAGACGTTTCAGGCTGCCGTCAACAGCTTCCATCACCGAGGCTCGGGTAAAATCTTGCCCGTCGCGAATCCATTTGACCCCGTTGCCGCCCATCTTGGTGGCCAGAATCACATCATCGCGTTTGCCGGAATTGCGAAACCAGCTGCCGATATATTCCTCGGTAAGGCCCTGGGTCTCCGCACGTGTCGGTTGGGTCGGATACATTTCCGCCGCATCGAAGAAATTGACGCCCTGGGTAAGTGCGTAATCCATCTGTTCGTGGGCATCTGCCTCGGTGTTCTGTTCGCCCCAGGTCATGGTGCCGAGACAGATCTCGCTGACCATCATGTCCGTGCGTCCGAGCCGGTTCATTTTCATGTATTTTGTCCTTGGCTGATATGTCGAGCGCACAATACCGGCGGTGTCCGGAGGTGCAACCCACTGTCCGGTAAAACACTCAAATCATTGCAGGTGGAGCGGGTTTAGAGCAGCCAGGTGACATACCCCGTATAGACCGCCACCATGGCCAAGCCGACAATTCGGCTGATCCGCCCGGCAACCAGGATCAACGCAATCAGCGCAAGCGACGTCACCACCATGAACGGAATGTCGAAAGTGGCCATTGAAGTCTCAACCGGAACTGGGACAACGATAGCGGTGAGACTGAGGATACCCAGTATGTTGAAAATGTTGGATCCGATAACATTACCGAGCGCAATATCAGCATGCCGCCGGAAAGCTGCCACCACCGAGGTTGCCAGTTCCGGCAGGCTGGTGCCCACGGCAACGATCGTCAGACCGATCACGGCTTCCGAGATGCCGAACTCGCGGGCGATGGCCGTGGCGGCATCAATCAGCAGGCTGGCGCCGAATATGAGTCCGGCCAGTCCACCAACAATGTACAGAGCCTCTTTCCAACCCTTGAGTTTCACAACCAGTTCGGCTTCCTCGGTCGTCAGGCAGCGACGGTCGGTGCGTGTAACCCAGGCAAGGTAGGCTGCCAGCAGGGCGAACATGGCAAGGCCCAGCCAGAAACTGACGATACCCCAGTATCCCAGTCCGAGCATGATGAGCGCAGCCGCCAGCATCATTGTCATGTCGCGCTTGAGATTGGGAATCCGCGCAGCGATCGGTGAGATGGCTGCCGATACGCCAAGGATCAGAAGGATATTGGCAGTATTGGAGCCAACCACATTGCCTACGGCGATGGCAGGCGAACCAGCAAGGGCTGCCTGCAAGGAGACCAGCAGTTCAGGCATCGATGTGCCGAAACCCACCACGGTCAGCCCGATCAGCAATGGCGGCATCCCGAGCCGGTTGGCAAACGAGATCGCGCCGCGCACGAGGAAGTCCGCGCCAAGGGTCAGCAACGCCAGCCCGCCGGCCAGCATGAGAAGATTGAACAGCATGAGGTTTTTCTTTCGTTCCGGGCCTTGCGTGGAAACGCATTGCTACAAGTAATGCGGCGCGCGTCCAACTGGAGATGCAACGGGGGCTGCACCGTTTTGAACTACGCGGCTGCTTTGGGCTTCACCGGACGCATCCGAACGCGACAGGCGTCTGCCGGCAACCCGCCACGTTCCGTTAGGTTCGAACCAACGGGCAGAGATCCGCCTGGCCGATGACCGGTCAGTCAGCGTTGTCGGGGTTCATCTCGGCGGAGATCGCCAGCTTGGCTGTCATCCAGGTCGCCCACAGGGCAATCGGCGCAACCACTGCAATCAGGATCACGTCGCCTGTTGTGGCCAGATTGAATAACCCGTCCACCGCCCATACGCTGGCAATCGCGGCTAGCCAAATCTCCGAGCCGATCAGCAAAATGGCGCCGATGGCGGTCACGAAGGCGACGAATTTGGTTCTGGGGGCAGGCACGGCAATGCTCTCGACAGGCATGGGCAAGTCAGAGTGTGACGCTGAGTGCGACATCTTTTTTCGTCCGAAAAGGGCGCTGCTGTGTTTGAGCGCAACACGGTGCATTTGATCTCATGCCGTGGCGAATTCAAGATGCTGGCAAGCCTGGCAACGAAAATATTTCGTGGCCTTCAATGGGGCGCACGGTCAACAGCTTTGAGGCTGGAAACCCGCCGATTGCAAAGAAGCGTGATCTGCCTCGCTGTGGCGCTCAAACCGCCCCGAGGTTGACACCGGCGTCATGAATGTGAATTGAAGCAACACGGGACACCAATGAACGGAACCGAGATATGGCCATAGCATTCACTTTTCCGGGGCAGGGCAGCCAGGCCGTCGGCATGGGCAAGGACCTTGCCGCAGCATATCCTGAAGCAAAAGCAGTATTTGACGAGGTCGATGCGGCGCTCGGCGAAAAGCTGTCTGCGGTGATCTTCGAAGGCCCCGAAGACGCGCTGACCCTGACCGCCAACGCCCAGCCGGCGCTGATGGCCGTGTCCATGGCGTTGATCCGTGTACTCGAGTCACGCGGTCTCGAGCTTGCAAAGACCGCAAGTCATGTGGCCGGTCATTCGCTTGGCGAATACTCCGCATTGTGTGCTGCAGGCATGTTCTCGATTTCGGATACGGCGCGGCTGCTGCGCATTCGCGGGAACGCCATGCAGGCCGCGGTGCCTGCTGGCGAGGGCGCAATGGCCGCTATCATCGGGCTGGAAAACGCCGATGTCGAAGCGGCCTGTGCCGAAGCGCGAACACTCGGCGCCGTTCAGATTGCCAATGACAATGGCGGTGGTCAGCTGGTGATTTCCGGTCTGAAGCCCGCTGTTGAAGCCGCTGCCGCCTCTGCCACGGCCAAGGGCGCCAAGCGCGCGCTGATGCTCACCGTTTCCGCTCCCTTCCATTCGAGCCTGATGCAGCCTGCAGCCGAGGCCATGCGTGAAGCGCTCGCCGGTGTAACGAGGCAGGCCCCGGTTGTACCTCTGGTTGCCAATGTTCGTGCCGCTCCGGTGTCTGATCCAGACGAGATTGTAAATCTGCTGGTCGAGCAGGTCACCAGTCAGGTGCGTTGGCGCGAGACAGTTGCCTGGTTCGCAGCTAACGGCGTCGATACCCTGGCAGAAATCGGCGCGGGCAAGGTCCTGACCGGGCTCGCCCGCCGCATTGACCGTTCATTGACCGGGCTCAATGTTTCCGGGCCTGATGATATTGATCCGTTTCTGGCCGCATGAAGCACGTAAAAAGGCCTGCCCCTCAAATCATGACAGCCTGTTTTCAGGCTCAAACTGAAGAAGACTCCCGAAAGGACTTTCCATGTTCGATCTGACAGGCCGTAAGGCTCTTGTGACCGGTGCATCCGGTGGAATTGGTGAAGCGATCGCCCGCCAGCTTCACAGCCAGGGCGCAACCGTCGGCTTGCACGGCACCCGCGTCGAGCGGCTGGAAGCGTTGGCAGCAGATCTGGGCGAACGGGTGATGATGTTCCCCGCCGACCTGTCTGACCGCGATGCAGTCTCGGCTCTTGGCAAGAAGGCCGAGGAACAGCTCGAAGGCGTTGATATCCTGGTCAACAACGCGGGCATCACCAAGGACGGTCTGTTCGTGCGCATGAGCGACGACGCCTGGGACCAGGTTATGGAGGTTAACCTGACTGCCGCATTCCGCCTGACCCGCGAACTGATGCATCCGATGATGAAGCGCCGCAATGGTCGCATCATCAACATCACCTCGGTGGTCGGAGTGTCCGGCAACCCCGGTCAGGCCAATTACTGTGCGGCCAAGGCAGGCATGATCGGCTTTTCGAAAAGCCTCGCCCAGGAAGTTGCGCCACGCAATGTTACCGTCAATTGCGTCGCTCCCGGTTTTATCGAGAGCGCCATGACGGAGAAACTGAATGACAAGCAGAAGGAGGCGATCATGGGCGCCATCCCTATGCGCCGCATGGGCACGGGCGCTGAAATCGCCTCTGCCGTGACATGGCTGGCATCAAACGAGGCGTCGTATGTCACCGGCCAGACGGTTCATGTGAATGGCGGCATGTTGATGGTGTGATTTGCCGCAAAGCGAATGTCGCGGGTTCACCATGCTGCCGGGAATCACGGTGATGGAGCATTTTCCGTCTTTGCCCGGTTGCCAAACCATGATACTTCGCCCCCTCTATAGCTCGGTAAATACCTGTTGGCGTCGGTCGAATATGCTGAAATCCACAGCTTCGGCTTTGACGGAACCGGACATTGCGCATAAAAACGTGCAACGAGCTTGATTAGCCATGCTTGCGCAGGTAACGAAGCGCAACAACAATGTGAAACAGGTCGAGGAATCCGACATGAGCGACATCGCAGACCGCGTAAAGAAAATTGTCATCGAACATCTGGGCGTTGACGCTGATAAAGTGAACGAAGGCGCAAGCTTCATTGACGATCTCGGTGCGGATTCGCTCGATACAGTCGAACTGGTGATGGCATTCGAGGAAGAATTCGGCGTCGAAATCCCCGACGATGCAGCCGACACCATCCTGACCGTTGGTGATGCAGTCAAGTTCATCACCAAGGCCCAGGCCTGATTGGACTTCAGTTGACCGGTGGACCTCGCGTCCGCAGTCAGGACCGGCGCAGCACATGCGCCGGTTTATTTGCATTTTGACATGACTGGGACCTGAGAAGATGCGCAGAGTTGTCATTACCGGCACCGGTGTTGTTTCTCCGCTCGGTTGCGGCACCGAGATCACCTGGTCTCGCTTGATCGGCAGCCAGAACGGGGCGTCGCGGGTTACTGCTTTTGACGTCAGCGACATCGCGGCCCAGATTGCCTGTTCTGTCCCCACCGATCCGTCGGTGGAAGGTGCCTTCAATCCGGACGACTGGATGGAGCCGAAGGAACAGCGCAAGGTCGACAAATTCATTCTGTTCGGCGTTGCCGCTGCCGACATGGCGCTCAAGGATGCCGGTTGGCACCCTCAGTCGCGCGAAGACCAGATCGCCACCGGCGTAATGATCGGTTCAGGCGTCGGCGGCCTCGAGGGCATCGTCGAAGCCGGTTATACCCTGCGCGACAAGGGCCCGCGCCGCGTCTCACCCTTCTTCATTCCCGGTCGCCTGATCAACCTTATCTCCGGTCAGGTCTCGATCCGCCACGGATTGCGCGGGCCCAACCACGCTGTGGTGACGGCTTGTTCAACTGGCGCGCACGCTATTGGTGATGCGGCCCGGTTGATTGCGCTTGGCGATGCCGATGTGATGGTTGCAGGCGGTGCGGAAGCCGCCATCTGCCGCATCGGTCTGGCCGGCTTCGCCGCCTGCAAGGCGCTGTCGACCTCCTACAACGACACCCCCGAAAAGGCCTCACGCCCCTACGATCGCGACCGTGACGGCTTCGTCATGGGCGAGGGCGCTGCGACCGTGGTTCTCGAAGAACTCGACCACGCTATGGCGCGCGGCGCCAACATCATCGCCGAAGTGGTGGGATATGGACTGTCTGGCGATGCCTATCACATCACCGCACCGTCCGAAGACGGTGACGGGGCCTATCGGTGCATGCAGATGGCGCTCAAGCGCGCCGGTCTGACACCGGACGATATTGACTACATCAATGCACATGGCACCTCGACGATGGCTGACACCATTGAACTGGGCGCTGTCGAGCGGCTGGTCGGGGATGCCGCCGAAAGCATTTCGATGTCATCGACCAAGTCAGCGATCGGGCACTTGCTGGGTGCAGCAGGTGCCATGGAAGCGGTCTTCGCGGCCCTTGCCATTCGCGACAATGTGGCTCCACCGACGCTCAATCTTGACAATCCCGAAGTCGAGACAAAAATCGATCTGGTTCCCCACGTGGCGCGCAAACGTCAGATCGATGTGGCGCTGTCCAATTCCTTTGGGTTCGGCGGAACCAACGCATCGCTTGTTCTCAAGCGTTTTCAAGGCCAGTAATGGGATCTGCGATTCGGGGTGATCTGCTTCGGACCGGCATTTCGCCACATTAGGCGGCAAAGACACTGCATCGGGTGCTGACCCTGTTCCAATTCCTGCGGAGATTGACCTCGTGAACGACCGCAATAATCAAGGCAAGGGCATTTTTGGCCGGGCCGGTGGCAAAAACAATGCACAGACCGGGCCCATTGTCCCGGTCTCGCCCTCACAGGCGCTGAAGCCGGAAATGGCGCCGCCTCCACCAAAGCGGTCGCGCCGCGCCCGCAATCAGGTTGTGGTGTTTCTGAACTTCATTCTCTCGCTGATCATCCTCGTGGCGATCATAGGGATCGGCGTGTTCTGGTACGGCAAGACCGAATTCGAAGGACCTGGTCCACTCGACCAGACGACTGATTTCATGGTGCGTGAAGGAGCCGGTCTCAACCAGATTGCGTCCGCGCTCGAAGGTCAGGGCATCGTCACCAATCAGCGGATATTCTCGATTGGCGCCAAGGGCGTGCTCGGAGATGATACCCTCAAGGCGGGCGAGTACGAGATCAAGGCGCGCTCCTCGATGAAGGAGATTGTCGAGCTGATGAAGTCTGGAAAATCCATTCTGCATTCTTTCACTGTACCCGAAGGTCAGACCGTACAGCAGGTCTTCGACCGGCTGAAGGCTGATGAAATGCTGCAGGGCGATCTGCCGGCGGAAATGCCGCCGGAAGGCGCGCTGCTGCCGGAGACCTACAAATTTTCCCGCGGCACCACCCGTGCAGAAATCCTCGAACAGATGGCCAAGGCGCAGACAAGAGCCCTGGAGCAGATCTGGGCACGCCGTGCGCCGGATCTGCCACTAGAGAGCCCTGAGGAGCTGGTGATTCTCGCGTCCATCGTCGAGAAGGAAACCGCCAGGGCCGACGAACGTCCGCGGGTGGCCGGGGTCTTCATCAACCGGCTTAACCGTGGCATTCGCCTGCAGTCGGATCCGACCATCATTTATGGCCTCTTCGGCGGCGCCGGAAAACCATCCGATCGCCCGATCTACAAATCCGACATCGACAAGCCGACCCCGTACAACACCTATGTGATCGACCGTTTACCCCCCACCCCGATTGCAAATCCGGGTCGCGAGGCCATGGAAGCCGTCGCCAATCCGTCAAGGACCAACGACGTGTACTTCGTTGCAGATGGCACCGGCGGACATGCCTTTGCCGAAACACTGGAGGAGCACAACTCAAACGTCGCACGTTGGCGCCGGATTGAGTCCGAGCGCGAAAAGGCGGTTGCTGCCGAGAAGGACGCAGCGGCGAAAGCTGCCGCAGACAAGGCCGCAGAAGATAGCGCCGACAAGCAGGGCAATTGATTAGCTGCTGCCCTGGCGGGCAATGCGGGTGTGGGAAAACAGGGGGCTGAACACATGGCAATCCAGTCGATGACAGGGTTTGCGCGCCACGAGGGCGATGTGGACGGCTTCCGTTTCGTGTGGGAACTCCGCTCGGTCAATGGCAAAAACCTTGATGTGCGGCTCCGTTTGCCGCAGGGCTTTGAAGCCATCGAGCAGCCTGTCCGCAAGGCCATCGCCGCAGCACTGACGCGGGGCAATCTTCAGGTGTCGTTGTCAGTCAGCGCAGCCAGCACGTCGGTGGAGGCCGTGGTCAACGAAGCCGCACTTGATGCAGTGATCGAACTCGTCAACCGGTTGGAAGACCGCATAGACGCGCGCAAACCGGCGCTCGATGGCATTCTCAACATCAAGGGCGTTCTCGAGTTTCGCGATCCTGAACTTTCCGAAGACGCCCGGGAAGGGCGCAACCAGGCAGTTCTTGCCGGTTTCATGAGGGCTCTTGAAGATCTCAGATCCATGCGCCTCTCTGAAGGGGCTGCTCTGGCGAAAGTGCTTGGTGACAAGGTTGACCGTATCGGCGAACTCACGCTTGCCGTTGAGGCCGATCCTTCGCGCTCGCCCGAGGTCATTCGCGCAAGGCTTTTAGAGCAGGTTGCAAGCCTGATGGACACCGGCGTCACCCTGGATCGGGATCGCCTGCACATGGAGGCAGCGCTGCTTGCCACCAAGACGGACCTGCGCGAGGAAATTGACCGGCTCAAGGCTCATGTTGAAGCCGCAAGGGCACTGATCGCCGGGGAGGCAGCCGCTGGTCGCCGCCTCGACTTTCTTGCCCAGGAATTCAACCGCGAGACAAACACCATCTGTTCAAAATCCAATGCCGCGCCGGTCACAGCCATCGGGCTTGATTTGAAGGTCCTGATAGACCAGTTTCGCGAGCAAGTTCAAAATCTGGAGTAGCGATGAGCCAGCCGCCCGCCCATCTTCCCTCGGCCCGCATCAAGCGGCGCGGTCTCATGTTGGTGATTTCATCGCCATCTGGCGCCGGCAAATCGACCATTGCACGCAACCTCCTTGAGAACGACGCCGGCCTCAGCCTTTCGGTCAGTGTGACCACGCGGCCGCGTCGCGGCAGTGAAATTGAAGGGGTGCATTACCACTTCAAGTCGCGCCGCGATTTCGAACGCATGCGCGATTCCGAAGCTTTGCTGGAATGGGCAGAGGTACACGGCAATTGCTACGGCACCCCGCGTGAAGCCGCGGAAGTGGCTATGGGAGAAGGCCGCGACATGCTGTTCGACATTGACTGGCAGGGTGCCCAGCAGTTGCAGGAAAAAATGAGCGTCGATGTCGTCTCGATCTTCATTCTTCCACCCTCGATGGAAGAACTCCGCGCCAGGTTACACCGCCGGGCCGAAGATGCCGATGAGGTTATCGAGCAGCGGCTTGCCAATGCCCGCTCGGAGATCGAACACTGGCGCGAATATGACTATGTCGTGGTCAATGACGATCTCGACCGGGCCTATTCGGCGGTGCGATCCATAGTCCAGGCCGAGCGGCTGCGCCGCGACCGTCGACCGGGCCTGTTCGATTTTGTCCAGGAATTGCTCGAAGTCTGAGCCGGTGGCGGCGACAGTGCCTACTCTCTATATCACTTGAGCCAGGGCGCAGAATTCTTCCACGCTTAGCGTCTCTGCGCGACGCGCCGGATCAATTCCGACCCGATCGAGCAGCGCCTCGCCACCCAATGGCTTCAGGCTCTGTCTGAGCATCTTGCGCCGCTGCCCAAAGGCGGCCTGGGTCACGCGTTCGAGCTTGGCAAGATCGCAGGGCAGGCGGTCCTTCAACGGCTCAAGCTGTACCACGCTGGAGGTAACCTTTGGCGGGGGCGTGAAAGCCTGTGGCGGTACGTCAAACAGGATCTCACTGTGCGCCAGCCATCCAGCAAGCACACCCAGACGGCCATAATGGTTAGATCCAGGTGCTGCGACAATCCGCTGTCCTACTTCCTTCTGGAACATCAGCGTCATCGATGACCAAAACGGAAGGTCCGGATCGGCCGTCAGCCAGTTGATCAGCAATTGAGTGCCGACATTGTAGGGCAGGTTGGCGACGATTTTCGCCGGAGCACCTTCCGCAATGGCTGCAAGATCGGTCTTTAGCGCGTCACCCTGAACAACCTCCAGGCGACCGGGAAAGTGATCTGCGATTTCCGCCAAAATCGGCAGACATCGCGGGTCGGTCTCGACCGCCACGACACGCGACGCGCCCTGCGCCAGCAGCGCCCGGGTCAATCCGCCCGGACCCGGTCCGATTTCGAATACGGTAAAACCTTCAAGCGGGCCGGCCGAGCGGGCGATCTTCGCCGTGAGGTTGAGGTCGAACAGAAAGTTTTGCCCAAGCGATTTTTTCGGAGCCAGCCCGTGGGTGGCAACAATCTCCCGCAGTGGTGGCAGGCCGTCAGGGGTGCTGGCCATTATGTACCGCTCAATGCGTGAAGGATATTGATCTCAGCTTCGGTATTGGCCATTTTCGCAGCGAGCTGCAGCGCCGCAATCAGGCTGTCGGCACGAGCCTCGCCTTTTCCGGCCAGGGAAAACGCCGTGCCGTGGTCCGGAGACGTGCGAATAAACGGCAGGCCGAGCGTCACATTGACGGAATCGTGAAATCCCAGCGTCTTGGCCGGGATCAGTGCCTGATCGTGATACATGCAAATTGCCGCGTCATAGGTTTCTCGCGCCTCGGCATGAAACATGGTGTCGGCCGGAAGCGGGCCGAAGGCGTTGATCCCTCGTGCCTGCAGCGCGGCGATCGCCGGCGCGATGACAGCAGCATCCTCGGCTCCCAGAGCCCCGTCTTCGCCGGCATGAGGATTAAGACCGGAAATTGCAATGCGGGGGGCAGGCATTCCGAAGCGGGATGCAAGATCGCGTGCCATGATGCGCCCGGTCTCTACAATCGCGCTGGTTGTCAGGGCCTGTGGCACCTGACTGAGCGGAATGTGGATTGTAACCGGCGCCACGCGCAACGCGGGTCCCGCCAGCAGCATGACCGGTGTCAGCGGATGACCAACACTCTGTGCTGCCAGGTGTGCCAGATATTCGGTGTGGCCGGGAAAACCGAAGCCCGATGCATACAGCACGCTTTTTGCAATCGGGTTGGTCACCACCGCCCGGGTTCGCGAAGTCGTGGTCAACTCAACGCCGAGCCGTATGGATTCGATGATTGCCTCGGCATTTGCTGCATCGGGCGCGCCGGGGACGGCAGTCCTGGCCAGCGCAACTGGAATGACGGGCAGGGCGGTAGCGAAATTTGCCGCCGCCTTTTCGGGAGACGTCTCGATCAGCGCAACCTGCAGCCCAAGCAGGTCCGCCCGCTCGGCCAGCATGCCTGGATCTGCAATCATAACGAACGGCGGAACTCCGAGAGCCGCACGGTTTTGCCAGATAGAGAGAGCCAGATCCGGGCCGATTCCGGCTGGATCGCCCATGGTCAAAGCCAGCGCGAGACGGCGTCCGTTCATTGAAGACACGTCCTTACTTGTTGGCAATGACCGCGCGTTTGCGCAGCTCGGAGAGGAACTTTTTCGCCTCTTCTGACTCTCCTGCATCTTCGTTCTCGGCGCGAAACACCATTTCTGCCGCCTTGTCGTCAGAGACGGTTTTTGCCGAGCAAATGATGATGAATTCAACGCCGCGGTCAGTAATGCGCGTGGACGTCGTCGAACCCGCACTGGCCTTTTCGATGAGCGGTTTCCACTCTGGCGGCAATTGCGGCTGCATGATGCGGCCAAGCTGACGCAACGAAACATCCCGCAGGCCGGTGATGGCGGAGGCTGCACTGTCGCAGCCCTCAATCCGACCGCGCAGCTGATCAGCTTCACGTTTGCGCGCATTCAACACTGAATTGGATCGTTTGCTGGCGGGCACAACGAATATGACCTGCTGCAGGATGTATTCCGTGGTGGAGGCTCTGTCGTCGCCTCGTTCCAGCATCTTCGAAACCAGATCTTGCGTTGACATGCCGCTGCTGCCGGTGGCCGCTCCCACAACTCTGGGCCAGCTCATCTGAACCCGAATGAAGTTCTTGAAGTGTTTAGGCGTGACCCCAGCCTGATTGAGAATCTGGGTCATTTGTTTGGGGGACATGTTGTTGGACTTGGCAAACCGTTCGAATGCAGCCTCGACCGCAGAATCAGGCACGAGCGCACGGATACGCGCGGCTTCCTGCGACTTCAGGGCTTCCTCGATTAGCTGTTCGCGCGCCTTTTGCCCCAGGTTTCCGCTCTCACGCTGCAGCTTGAGGAATGCCACCCTGCGAGCGATGTCGACGCTCGTGATGGCCTGTTGGTTGACTATGATCTTGATTTCGCTCGCCGCACGGACGGCACTTGTTCCTGCAAAGGAGAGCGGAAGCGCTACAGCCACAGCCAGCAGCAGGCCGGTGAGCCTAAAAATTGCGGGAAATTTCATGCTATCTGGTCCTTTGTCCGGTCAACCTGTCGGCTTCAGTCTTGCAAATCCACAGTGAACCGTAAATGCCTGTCGCTTACGGCAAAAACGAGGCGCGCCGAACTGGTCGCACCTGCCTAGGATCGCTTAAGCTTAAAAACTGGATGACAGCAACGGATTATCCACGCTGCCTGCGCCAATATCGCCAAGTGTACGGAAGCTCAACCGCGCGCCGATACTCCAGTCCCGGGCACTGGTGGTGGTGTTATCGCGCGTGTTTGCATAGGCGAGGGAAAAGGCAAAGCATTCGTCTTCGTAAAGCAATCCGAAGCCGTTGCTGTTGAATTTCTTGTCGACAAGATCGTAACTGGCTTTGGCCGCCACGCGCCAGTAATCATGGACTTTCACCGATGCAGAGCCAGTCACCTCACGGCGATCCAGTTCCGCCAGTGAATTGGGGCGAGGCGCCTTGATCTCGGAGTAGGTCAGCGAAGTGCTGACGCGTTCCTGACTGAAACCGGCGCGAAAGTCAGTCCGTTCAGCGCGGAAATCGTCCTTGTCAAAGCGGGCTGATGTTGCCAGCGAGAAACCATTATACGCAAAGCCTGCCATGCCGACGAAATCCGACACATCCTCTCCAAGTCCGGAGTTCACCGTTGCCTGTGCCAGATCCGGTGTGGCGAATGAGTTCAGGCCGGCCAGATGGTAGGATTGGCCAAACACCAGCTGGGTTTTCAGGCCATTGTCGAAGTCGCCGCTGTAGCGCATTCCGACATTGGCCCGCATCCCGCCTTCGGTTCGGTCGAAGCCCGAAAACTTGTCGCGCTCGAAGAGAGAGGTTGCGTCAAAAACGAAGCTCTGTGCGTCTTCGTTGGGAATGCCGCCGGCCAGTTGTTCGTCGGGACGGATGAAGACCTGTGCGATGGGTTCGAACACATGGCTTGAACCGGCTGTCGTGACAAGCACCGGATAGCTGGTTTCAAGCCCGGCCGTGACCATGCCCCGTGCATGCGAACCGTTGCCGGCAAAGCTGCCATTGTAGTCGATCGGCGCAGTGTCGATATTGACCGAATTCAGGTCACCGCGTGCAGCCAGAATTGGCGTAATGCGCAGGCCGTTCTGGGAGGTCAGGGTTCGCTTCCATTCCAGTTCCGTGCTCAATCGGGAATTGGAGCCAGCAAAACCGTTGTAGACGTCAGCATTCAGCGGATTGACGATTGCAAGCCCAGGGCGTGTCGTGATGTCATTATTTGAACGCGACACAGAATAGCCATTGACGTTGAGCGCCAGTTCGCCGCCCGCAACCGGATCGGAAAAAGTGCGGCTGTAATCAAGCGATGGATGCACCGCAGCCTGCTGTTTTTCGTCCGCGCTGGTTTCGTCGGCATCCTGCAGGTCGAACCGGTAGGCGCGCAAATCGAAATGACTGCGGTTTGACAGACCGCTCAGGTAGACTTCGGATTTGACGGTACTGCCGCTATATCCGGTTATGCCGTAGGTCCGAGAAAAGTTGTTGTCGCTCTGGAGCATGCCGTCCCAGCCGAATGTCCACCGCGGATTGATTCTGAACTCACCCTTGGAGGCGATCATGCCGCGATTGGTCACCATCGAATCCGACGTGTTGGCGTCGAAACCACCTGAATGCAGCTGGGAGATGCCGGCCATCTTGAGCGTGTGCTCACCATTGGCGAAGTTCTGGCGAAACTCTGCTTCGCCAAGGAAACCCTGGTTTGTATAAGCGGTACCGGTGAAGGTCGCATCCATGGTTGGCGATATTGCCCAGAAGTAAGGCACGGCCACCCCGGCGCCGAGGGTTTCAGCGGTCAGATAGCTCGGCGCCAGAAATCCGGATTTGCGCTTGGCATCATGGTCGGGAAGTTCGAAGTAGGGCAGGTAGGCAATCGGCATGCCGAACAGTTCAAAACTTGCCTGCTCCAGCCGGACTGTCTTGGTTTCGGCGTTCTGAATCACCCGTCTGGCCTTGACTTGCCAAAAAGGCGCCCGTTCGGGATCCTTTTCGCATACCTCGCAAGCCGTATAGACCCCGTTGTTGAATGTCGTGTTCCCGGAACTGCGTTCAGCGCTTTCAGCAACGATACGGGTATTGTCAGGCGTCTCGATTCTCAAGGCGTTGACAAAGCCGTCAGCGAAATCATCCGTCACATCAAGATTGTCCGCATAGATTCGGTTGCCGGACGGTTCGATCATCTCGACCGAGCCGAAAGCCTGCATCCGGCCGCTTCGCTGGTCGTACTCGACCCGGTCCGCAACCAGCTTGTAATTGCCATAGTCGATCTGTACGCCGCCGCTTGCGATGACAACGCCGGTATTGTTGTTGTAGATCAGCTCGTCGGCCGCCAGTAGCATTTTTGCGTCTTCGGCAACAGTTAGGCCGGCCGGCGCGATGCTCCGCGCGGCAGCTTGCTGCGGGACGAATGAAAAAATCGTGCAAAGGGCCACACCGGCGCACAGGACGCCGGCAAACACATCTACTTTTGACCGGCCCACACCCGCCACTATCCATCCTCCTTGTGGAGAAGTACTGTTGTACCACATGCCGAGGCTACCAACACCGGAAGCCAGGCCGCCACGATTGGCGGAATCGTCCCGGCGTTCGCAAACGCTTGGATCAACTCGGAAACGACATAAAGCACGAAGCCCGCCAGGATTCCACCCAGGATGACCGTTAAAGACTGGCCAAACCTAACAAATTTGAGCGACACCATGGCAGCAATAAGTGTCATCGCTGCCAAAAGTGCCGGAAGGGCCAGCAAACGGTGGAATTGCATCTCGTAACTTGTCGCGGGAAGGCCAAAGGACTTGGCTGTGGCAATTTTTCCACGCAACTCGAAAAACGGCACGGTTTCAGGTGATGTCAACGATTCGCCAATGAATTCAGCCTTGAGGCTGGTTCGCACGGTTGTGGAATCCAGTTCCTCTACCGGTCGCGAGCCGCGTATTCTCTTGACGTTGGTCAATTCCCAGACGCCATCCCCAAGCTTGGCGCTTTCAGCCTCCAGCCGTTCCTTGATCCTTTGATCCTTGTCGAACAGGAAGAAGGTTGCGCCGGACAGCCTGGTGCCTCCCTCCGAGCTTGCGCGGGCGCCCAGGACCGTGTCGCCATCTTCGGTGCGCTGCCGAAGCCAGGGTGGCGCATCTGTTGTGCGCGCGCTGCCAAGGTTGCGCTCGACGACAATCTCTTCGGCCAGTCGCATGGCTTGCGCGGCGAGGGTGTTGAGTACTGTAACGGAGACGACCCCGATCAGAATATTGGCCATGACCACCGGCGCCAGAAACTGCCAGGCCGAAATGCCCGCTGCCCGTGTCACCACCAGCTCGTATTTGCTGTTGAGCTGCATGAGGGTTGCAATGGAGGCGATCAAGACGACAAACGGAATGATCACCTGCAGGACGGTCGGGACACGCAGGGCCGAGACCAGCATCCCCAGGCCCATGGAATAATCTGCTGCTTGCGAAAGACGACGGCTGGTTTCGTTGAAATCGACCAGCAGGATAACCAGCAGCAGGCCAAGACAATAAATCAGGAATGTCGCCATGTAGCGCCGGAAGAAATAACGCGACAAAGTGGAGAAAAGGACACTCATGTCGAATGTCCTTCACCGGGTTTGCCGCGTCCCTGCAGCCTGTCGAAAAGGCTGGTGACAAACTCGACCAGGCGAGAGTTCAGCTGGGCCCATGCTTTGGGGATAGTAAGTGTTCTGCCGCTAAGCGCCAGGAAACCGAATACCAGGATGATCGCGGCCGGAACCAGGTACGACACCCATTCCATCGCCGGATCGATACCCGAAGCCTCCGTGCTGTAAAAACCCACGCCCCGGCTCCCAAGGGCGATGGCCGCAACCAGAGCGCCGTTTTGTACCTGCTCGTACCTGTTCGATCTCGCCTTGCCCAGAAATGAGAACGCGACCAGACCAAAAGCGAGTGGATACATCCACGTCGAAAAACGCTTCACCAGTTCCTGTTTTACAGTGTTCTTGGCGCCCTTGGCGTAATGATCTTCCGCATTCGGGTTCATCAGATACAACGTCGATTGTTCTTTTGGCCGCCGGGCACGTGAACCACCGGCCGGAATGAAGGCTGCCATATCCAGCGCATAGGATGAAAACGTAACGATCGAGATCCGGTCACTGCTCAGGTCACGCTGCTGCAATTCCCCGTCAACCAGATGCAAGATGTCGCTGCCGGTTTCCTCGGATTTCCGGATGACGCCGCTGCGCGCGTAATAGATGGTTTCGTTTCCTTCGGTCCGACTATCGGAGAGGAAAATCCCCCCCATCTGTCCGCCTGACAATTTCTCGTTGATCTGAATATGGAGTCCGTCCTCGAGCTTCATGAAGGTGCCGGAGCGTACGGCCACTGACATCAGATCAGATTGCGCTTGAGCCAGAACATCGTAGAGCTTGTTGTTCGACCAGGGTTCTAAAAAATTGCTGATCAGAAGAACGCCCAGCGACAGCGATGCCGAGAGCAGCAGAACGGGTTTGAGAACCGTTGACGGAGGCACGCCGGCTGCTTCAATGACCACCAGTTCGCTGTCGGAATTCATGCTCGAAAGAACCTGACTGACACCGATCAGCAAGGCAAAAGGAGCAACGATTGTCAGCACAGAGGGGATCAGTGTGGCAGCAAGCAGCATGAAGGCGCCGAACGCCTGACCGGTCGTGGTCAGCACATCGACGCGTATGAGCACCTGCGTGGTCATCACAAGCAAGGTCACAGCAGCCAGTGACCAGAAGGTCAGCAGGCACATGCGACGAAAAATGTAACGTTCAATCTGCTTCATTGTGCCTTTCCGGAGCAGGACGCGCGGACCCATGATTCGTTCGGCGTCAGTGCCCCGGTTCAACCAGCCCAACCATGCACCGGCCTTATCAAATCACAAACTGGATAATGTGTGGCAAACAAACGCGGTTAATCGTTTATTACGGCTTGCATCGCAAATGCAATATAGCCAAGTAGCCCGGTGCGAACCTGTCCTATGGGTTCCTATCACCGAGATTTGGTATTGCCCAGGCATGCCTAATTTTCGACGCAAAACCGGTTCGTTTTGAACCGGCAAGCGTTTCTCGCGAGATCCGAGCCTTGAGCCTTGCCTTCTGAGGTGAAAAGGCGAAGATCGTCAGCCATGCAAACAACAAGATTCCACTGGAGCCGTCATGTCGATGAGCATTGAAATCAGTTTTTCCAAAACAGCAAAAATATCTGGAGGACTGGTCGTCGCTCTCGGCTCCCTATCCGAGCCCGTATCAGCCCCCGCCCGCAGCGCCGATCCGGCAGGTCAGCTCGACAAGGCGGTAAAGGTAGCGGGCTTCACTGGAAAGTCGTTCACAACCGC
Source organism: Hoeflea sp. (assembly GCA_051251555.1). Taxonomy (GTDB): domain Bacteria; phylum Pseudomonadota; class Alphaproteobacteria; order Rhizobiales; family Rhizobiaceae; genus Hoeflea. The sequence goes on along the minus strand of JBPOEW010000003.1, from coordinate 304,311 downwards.
CGACATCATCGCGCCCGTTGACGCGGCCGCCGATCGCATCGCGCTGGTCGGGGCAGGGGACCCGGGCAAGCTCACCGCTCACGAATGGATGCGGGTTGGTGGCAAGATGTTCACGCTGATCCGCAAGGCGGAAAAAGTCACCGTGCTGCTGGGAGACGCAGACGCTGCCTCCGTCGACGCTGCTGCCGACATGGCGCTCGGGTTGCTGATGCGGGCCTATTCCTTTGACCTCTACAAGACCAGAAAAAATGAGGACGACGAAAACGACTCGCGCAAACTCACCGTAGTTTTTCAGCATGATGACGCAGCCGGCTGCAAGAAGGCCTTCGCCAGCCGTCAGGCGGTTGCCGATGGTGTGAAGCTGGCGCGTGATCTGGTCAATGAGCCGGCCAACGTACTCGGCCCTGTCGAATTCGCCGCCCGGGCCAAGGCGCTTGAAGCGCTTGGCATGGAAGTCGAAATCCTGACCGAGAAGGAAATGAAGAAGCTCAAGATGGAGGCGTTGCTCGGCGTTTCGCTCGGATCAGTGCGGCCGCCGCGTATGGCGATCATGAGTTGGAAGGGCGGCAAGCCCAAGGACAAGCCGCTGGCCTTCGTCGGCAAGGGCGTTGTCTTTGATACCGGCGGCATTTCGATCAAGCCGGCAGCCGGGATGGAGGACATGAAGGGCGACATGGGGGGGGCTGCAGCCGTCATAGGCCTGATGCACACGCTGGCTGCCCGCAAGGCCAAGGTCAACGTCATTGGTATCATCGGACTGGTCGAGAACATGCCCGATGGTGCCGCCCAGCGCCCCGGCGACATCGTCCGTTCGATGTCGGGTCAGACCATCGAGATCATCAATACCGACGCCGAAGGACGCCTGGTGCTGTGCGATGCGCTGACCTATTGCCAGGACCGCTTCAAGCCCGAGATCATGATCAATCTCGCAACACTCACCGGTGCCGTGATGGTGGCGCTCGGCCAGCACCATGCCGGTCTGTTTTCCAACAATGATGAGCTGTCGCAGGCTCTGAGCAAGGCCGGCGAAACGACCCAGGAACGGGTCTGGCGCCTGCCGCTTGATCCGGCTTATGACAAGATGATCGATTCCAAATTCGCCGACATGAAGAACACCGGTGGCCGCTATGCCGGATCCATCACTGCGGCGCAGTTCCTGGCGCGGTTCGTCAAGGATACGCCGTGGGCGCATCTTGATATCGCCGGCACCGCCATGGGCTCACCCGCCACCGACATCAATCAGTCCTGGGCATCAGGTTTTGGTGTCCGGCTTCTCGATGAGTTGGTGCGCGCCAACTATGAAAGCTAGGTTTACTGATGGTTGAGGCGCTGTTTTATCATCTGACGGAGTCCCGGCTTGAAGATGCATTGCCGCCGCTGCTTGAAAAAAGTCTGGATCGTGGTTGGCGGGTGTCGGTGCATCTGAGCAGCGAGGAACGCTGCGCCGCGCTTGATACCCATCTGTGGACATTTCGCGAAGACAGCTTCCTGCCTCATGGCAGTGACCAGGCAGCCCATGCGGAGCGCCAGCCGGTGTTGCTAACCATGGCGACCGAGGCTGCCAATGGCGCCACTGTGCGCTTTGTCGTCGATGGTGCCGGTGTTCCGGCGCTGGACGGGGTAGAGCGTCTGGTGATGATGTTTGACGGTCATGACCAGAGCCAGCTTGACGCAGCACGAGCGCAGTGGAAGACCCTGAAAGCCGCTGGTCACAGCCTGACTTACTGGCAGCAGACGCAGGACAGACGTTGGGAGAAGAAAGCTTAGCCCGGATCACTTATGGCGCATCCGCAAAAAAAGCAGAGCCAGAAAGCACAGCAAGCCCGATCGGATCAGCACGCCGGTGTCTGGTCCAGTCTGTGGCGGACGCCGAGCGGCGGTCCAAAGCCTACCTTCCGACACTCATGCGCTTCAAACTCGTCACACCTGCGAATCTAGCAGCAAAATGGAACCACCGGCTGCTTGAGTTCGCCGTTGGCTTAACTCAGAGCGCCAAACCGCGTTGTCAGATCGGCAATCATGGTCCGGTAGGGCGCCGGTCCGGCCGAAATACGGGAAACTCCAAGCGCGCCGAGATCGGCCCGCGATGGCCCGCTTCCGGGGCGCATGATATTGACCGGCAGGGAGACCGCCTTGCAGATACTGGCGATCACGTCCGGATCGGAAAGTCCTGGCACAAAAAAGCCGCTGGCGCCCGCCGCAGCGTAACGGTCCGCCCGCTCGATTGCCTGATCGGCAAGGGCTGCGTGCCGGGATGCTTCTTTTTCCTTCAGGAACAGATCGGTGCGCGCGTTGAGGAACAGTGGCACCTGAGCCTCGTCGGCTGCCTTCCGGATTGCCGTGATACGGTCGCACTGCTCCTGTGTTTCATACAACCCGTCACCGCCGACAACCTGATCCTCGAAATTGATCCCGATGGCTCCGGTTTCCAGCAGGCGCGCGATGTTCTCTTCCAGTTGGCGGGGCGCGCGGGCATAGCCGCCCTCGAAATCTATGGATACCGGAAGCTCGGTGGCAGCGACAATGCGCCCGGCGATGTCAAGCAGCAGCTCCAGCGGGATTTTCTCGCCGTCGGAATATCCTTGCGCTGCAGCCACCGACCAGCTGCCTGTGGCAATCGCCGAGGCACCAGCGTCCGCGATTGCCTTGGTGCTGCCGGCGTCCCAAATGTTGTAGAGGACCAGCGGATCGGCTGATGAATGCAGGGCTGCAAAACGGTTGGCCTTAACGGATTGAGTCATGCGAAGTCACTCCTGATTTGCGGACATATTGCCGTTCGATTTCGATGAGTTTCTGTTTACGCCACAACCCGCCGCCATAACCGGTGAGTGAGCCGTCGGCGCCTATGACGCGGTGGCATGGCACCAGCAGCGCAATCTGGTTGGCACCATTTGCCCGTGCCACTGCGCGGACCGCGCTCGGACGGTTGATATCGCTGGCGATCCGGCTGTAGCTGCGGGTTTCACCGGCGGGAATCTGCACCAGCGCACGCCAGACGGATTTGGTGAAGTCACTACCGTGAAACGCCATGGGCACCGTGAACCTGCCGTTGCGCCCGGAAAAATAGGTATCGAGCTCGGCCTCCAGAAGATCCATCGGGCCATGCCGCCCGATCCCGACGCGGCCCTGGAAGCTTTGATGCAACCGGCGCAGTTCTGCTGGTAATGCCTTGCGGTCGGCAAACTCCAGCAGATGCAGATGGGTCCGGTCGCACAAGGCGATCATCGCCCCCAGCGGTGTGTCGATGTAATCGGCCTTGATCAGCCCTTCCGCGGAAAAACTCCCTGGAGGCAACCCCATCAGCCGTGCAAACGCGCTCCGGAAGGCGTTTGGCGATCCAAAGCCCGCCTCGATCTGCGCCTCGATCACCTTGCCGCCGGATGCCAGGGTGACATGACCGTCGCGCAACCGCTCAAGCCGGGCCATTTCCAGAAATGTCATGCCGAAATGCCGGTTGAAGACGCGGCGCACGGTTGAGGGGTCAAGACCCATCCGGACGATGTCCGGTTCGCTCCAGCGGTGCCCCTTGCGTTCCGCGAGCGCTGTCAGCAGCGTCTTGATCGCCGGTTCAGCATTTGCGGCGGGTGCCAACGGATGGCATCGCTTGCAGGCGCGGAACCCGGCCTCGATGCATTCGCCGACCGAATTGTAGAAGGTGCAGTTTTCCCGCTTGGGTTTGCGCGCTGGACAGGTCAGGCGACAGAACACGCCGGTCGATGAAACGCCGACATAAGCGCGGCCATCGTAACCGGCGTCACGGTTGATCAGTGCATCATAGAGTGTGGCGGGGCCGGGCAGGTCAAACAACATGAGCGCAACCTAACGCCGCTGCCACCCGGCGTCAGCCTGTATTCGGGCGTCTATTCAAAAATTGCATGATCCGGAAGGCAATCGCTCGGCCCTGCGGCACTCACGTCAACGCAACTACAGGCGGAATCAGTTTGGCGAGCCCTGCGGCCTACCCGCCGGGACCATCAGCTATGATTGATCGCACAGTGCCTCGATCGGGTCGATCCGCGCGGCCCGACGGCCGGAAAGCACCCGAACACGGCGTCGGCCTTCGCAAAAATCTCAAAGGTTGCGAGCACGATTGTGATCAACCCGCCGATCGTCGGCGACGCTCACCCTTGGTCCACGGCAGGCAGACTTATTCTGCCGCGTCTTCGGCTTCCTCGACCTGACTGGTCAGTGCCAGCCAGTCTTCCTCGGCCTTGGCCAGTTCCGCCGCCCGCTCGCCGCGCTGTTTGGTTTTCTGTGCGATCTTGTAGGGCGCATCGGCGAACTGGTCCGGGTCCGCAAGCTCGGCATCAAGAGACTGAATCTGTTTGGTAAGTCTTTCCACCAACGATTCGAAATCCTTGATCTTTTTCTTCATCGGCGCGAGGCCAGCGCGTTCCTGAGCCGCCTTCTTGCGTTTCTCCGCCTTGGAGCCGCCGTCGCTGTCGCCGCTCTTCTTGCTCTTGCTCGAAGAGCCAACCACTTCCTGGCGGTAGTCTTCCAGGTCGCCATCAAACGCGCTGACGGTGCCGTCCTTGACGATCCACAGCCGGTCGACCGTGGCTTCGATCAGATGCCGGTCATGAGAGATCAGGATTACGGCGCCGGGGAAATCATTGAGCGCCCGGATCAGCGCCGCGCGGCTGTCGATGTCAAGGTGGTTGGTTGGCTCATCGAGGATCATCAGGTTGGGCGCGTGGAAAGCAGACAAGCCCATCAGCAGGCGTGCTTTCTCGCCACCCGAGAGATCCTTGGCCGGCGTGTTCATCTTGTCCTGCTTCAAACCCATCTGTGCCACCCGGGCGCGTACCCGGGCTTCCTGCGCATCCGGCATCAAGGCACGGACATGCGCTACGGCGGACTCTTCCGGAATCAGGTCGTCCATCTGATGCTGGGCGAAAAATCCGGTCTTGAGCTGCGGCGCAGTGCGGATCAGGCCGCCCTCGGCTTCGAGCCGTCCGGCGATGAATTTGGCGAAGGTGGATTTGCCGTTGCCGTTGGAGCCAAGCAGCGCGATGCGGTCATCGGCATCAATCCGCAGGTCCAGCCGTGTCAGGATAGGCGAACCCGGCGTGTAGCCGACGGAGCCGCCCTCGATGGCGATGATCGGCGAGGCGACGCCGCGATCCGGCCGTGGAAACGAGAAGCCGCTGACATTGTTTTCGACAACAGCATCGACCGTGTCCATCTTTTCGAGCGCCTTGAGCCGCGACTGCGCCTGGCGCGCCTTCGAGGCCTTGGCGCGGAAGCGTTCGACGAATTCTTCCATGTGCTTGCGCGCAGCTAGGCTTTTTTCGCGCGCCTTCATCTGGTGTTCGTCCCGCTCGGCCTTCTGGCGCTGGAACTGGTCGAAACCGCCGCGATAAAAGGTCAGCTTCTTCTGGTCGAGATGCACGATGGCGTTGGCCGCGGTGTTGAGCAGGTCACGGTCATGGCTGATGATAAGCACGGTGTGCGGGTAGCGGCGGATATATTCCTCCAGCCACAACGTGCCTTCAAGGTCGAGATAGTTGGTCGGCTCGTCAAGCAGCAACAAATCGGGTTCCGCAAACAGCACCGAGGCCAGAGCCACGCGCATGCGCCAGCCGCCCGAGAAGCTCGAGGCCGGGCGCTGCTGGGCCTCCTGGTCAAATCCGAGACCAGCCAGGATCGAAGAGGCGCGGGCTTCGGCTGAATGGGCGTCGATGTCGACCAGCCGGGTCTGGATTTCGGCAATCCTGTTCGGATCGGTCGCCGTCTCGGCTTCCTTCATCAGCTTGGTGCGCTCGAGGTCGGCGCGCAGCACGATTTCCACCAGAGCGGTATCTTCAGCCGGCGCTTCCTGCGCCACCTGGCCGATACGGGTGTTCTTCGGAATCGAGGTGTGGCCGGTTTCGGTCGCCATCTCGCCGGTGATGATCTTGAACAGGGTCGATTTGCCAGCGCCATTGGGGCCGACAAGGCCGGCCTTGATGCCCGCAGGCAGCGCCAGCGAGGCATTGTCGATCAAAAGGCGCCCGGCAATGCGTGCGGAAAGGTCTGTAATCGTAAGCATGACCGCGCTTCTGGCGATGTTGAGCCGAAATGGCAAGAGGGAAACCACGGATTGATGGCGGCAATGCGCGTGACAACAGCTTCGTGTTGCGCGACAACACTGCTGATTTGAAGCTGGGAGACGAAAAACATGAGCATTATCCTTCACGAACTTGTCGGCGCAGATACGTCGCGGCCCTTCAGTCCGCATTGCTGGAAAGTGGTGATGGCGCTTGCGCACAAGGGGCTCCCTTTCGAGCGCAATAATGTCTGTTTCACCAAGGTGCCCGAGGTCGAGGGTGGCGTGTCGAAAACGGTGCCGGTCATCCGTGATGGCAGCCAGGTCATCTCCGACAGTTTCATGATCGCCGCTTATCTGGAAGAAACCTACCCGGACAAGCCGTCGCTGTTTGGCGGAGACGGCGGCCAGGCCATGGCCCGTTTCATCGAAAGCTGGACCAACACGGTCCTGCATGGCGCCATGCGCGACATCGCGCTGTTGGACATTCACGATGCACTGGCGCCGGTTGACCAGGATTATTTCCGCTCGAGTCGGGAAGCCCGCATGGGCGTGACGCTGGAGCAGGTGGCTGAAGGACGTGCGAAGGCGCTGGGGGCGCTGCCCGCGACCCTTATGCCGCTTCGCGTGACCTTGAAGTCGCAGCCGTGGATTGGCGGATCGTCGCCGCTGTTTGCCGATTACATCGTTTTCGGCGCGTTGCAATGGGTGCGTCTGACCGCCGGTGTGAAGCTGGTAGAGGATGGCGATCCTGTTGGCGACTGGTTCGAGCGCTGCCTTGATCTCTATGACGGCCTGGGCCGCTCGGCTCCCGCCGCAGGCTGACCCGAGTGGTGGCGCTGTTCAGCCCGACGGTGCCAGTGAAGTGACCGCTGCGACGAACATCAGTATCCCGAAAGCCCAATCGAGGTGACGCCGGTGCCAGTTGGATGCCAGATGCAGGCAGCCCGACCAGCCGGCGAGCGCCCAAATTCCCAAGGCTGCCGCACTGAGCAGTGTCAGCCCGGCAAAAGCGCCCGAGAGCGAAACCGAACCGCTGCCGGCAGCGCCGGCCAGGAAAAGCCCCAGCGCCCAGCTTTCAGCACTTTTGAAGTGGTCCATCGGCAGCATGGCAGCATCGGGTTTCAAGGCTAGCACTCGCGCCATGTCAGCCTCATCGGCTTCGCCAGAACCATAGCCTCCTGGCGGGGTCGCGACATAGCGCCCAAGTCCCGACAAGGCCAGAAACAGCGCTGCGATGATCATTGCCGTGCTGCTCACCCAGGCCGCGAAGAAATGAAGCGCACCAAAGGCCAGTGCAAACAGCATCAAGCCGCCACCAATGCTGGCCACCATGCCGTCAACGACCGGACGCAGTGACCGCGCTGCACCCGCCGCCAGCATGGCGCGGTTCTGGGCGCCGAACCCGAGAACCACGACGGCAATAACTCCTGAAGTAAGGATGGCTTCAGACATGGGCTGATCCTAACACAACATGATGCTCAGCCGAAGGTGCTGTCATGCGATGCACTCCAGCCGAGCTGTAAGGGGAAAGGTGATCGCGCGATCCGTCCGGAGCCCAGTCCAGCTCGGGTGCTTCTGCAACGATGCCATGTGGATTGGTGTCGCCGTCATTGAGGTAATAGCCCTCTTGTATGATCCGCATGTTGACCGTTTCTCTCACTCCCGGCATCGACATGATGTCGCGAGCGTAGGCCCATAGCGCTGTATGATCACACAGGCGCTTGCGGGTGCAGCGAAAAAACGGCCCGTAGATCGTGTCGAACCGCACCAGGATGCAAAACAGCCGGATATCGCATACGGACAGGGTGGAGCCGAGCAGAAAGCGTTGCGTCCTCAATCGGGTCTCCAGCGCAGCCAGTGTGGCAAATACGGTCATGACCGCTTGATCATATTCGTCCTGCTCTTTGGCCAATCCGGCCCGGTAGATAGGCTCCATCAGATCGCTCTTGAGCAGCTCAAGCATGCTTGTCATCCGGGTTTGAGGTGTCTCCGGATGCAACCGTGATGACGGCTGGCCGGGCTGGTTGTCGAGCCAGCGCAAAATGTCGGAGGAATCAGCCAGAGCCAGTCGCTGGCTGAACCTGTCCCAAAGCACAGGCACAGTCACCTTCCCGGAGTAGTGCGGGTTGGCGGCTGTATAGAGTTGATGCACATGGCGGTAGACCGGATCGCGGCTGGAAGACCCTTGCCGGCTGTTGAGCGGCCCCTCGTGCAAGAGCGCATAGCCTTCGATGCGTGCTCCCCCCGCGATATGAAGCGGAACAATCTCCTCCAAACCCAGGATGGCGCGTGCAACAAGAGTGGCGTGGGACCATGGGCAGCTCAGGGAAGCCACAAGGACATGCCTGCCGGACTCAAAACCATTCTTGTCGCTGGTGATAAATGATGACCAGTTTGGCATTGGCTCTGCGTTGGTCCCTGTCGGAAGGTCTCTTGCGGCGTCTTGCCATTTTCCGTCGATCAATAGGCCCATATCTGCACCTTTCTGAAGTCCTGGCTGAAATCTTCATTGAAGCAGGTTCTGGAATATCAAGAATTTCTCCAGTTGAGTGGTTCAAAAAATCGCAAAAGTGGTCCATTATGGAGACCATGTTGCCAGGTTTTGTACATTTGCGGGCTCTCGCTGCTGTTATGGAGGAAGGCGGAGTTCGCGCCGCATCAAAGCGGCTGGGCATTTCGCATTCCGCCATCAGCCGTTCCTTGAGTGAGATCGAAGCGGCGACCGGTGTTGCAATGGTCCAGCGCCAAACGCAGGGCCGCAAGCTCGAGCTGACGGCTGAAGGACAGGTCTTGGGCAAAGCCACCATGGCCGCGATCTCGGGACTTGAGGCCGCCTTGCGCGACATTTCCAGTCCACAGAGCCGCAACGGCGTTGTCATTGCCACCACGGCATCCTTTGCTGCCCGTTGGCTGTTCCCGCGCATGAATGAGGCGGAGGGGATGCTTGATGGCCTTGATGTGTCGGTCAAGGTCAGCCGGGAAGTCGCGCCGCCTCAAGCCCAGGGCGCCGATCTTGTGGTTCGAATGGGCAATGGGCCGTGGTCTGAGAGCCGTGCCACCGCCCTGTGCAATGACTGGCTGCTGCCGGTGGCAAGTCCGGGCTATCTGCGGTCGATCGGACCGGTGCGTGAGATTTCCAGAATGCGGCTGCTGCATGATCGCGATCCGTGCGCTCAGTGGCGCGAATGGCTACGCCTTCATGGTCCGCCGGACGCGGATTGCGAGCAAGGTCCGCGTTACAATTCAGGAGACATCCTGTTGAGGGCGGCGGAATGCGGTGAAGGCCTGGCCCTGGCGCGGCTTTCGCAGACGCGCGACAGTTTGAACTCCGGCCTGCTCGTCGCTCCATTCGCAGACAAGTCGATCAGCTTGCCGGATTCAATCTGGCTGATTGAAAATCCGGCAACCGCACGGCGCAAGCCGGTTGAGCGTGTGGCGCAATGGCTACGCAAAACGCTTGGGAACGAAGGGGTATGGCGCGATAAGCGCATCGCCTCTTGCGGATGACAGGGCATGCGGCTATTTAAGCCGCAACTCCGGGCCGGGATTGCTTCTGCCCGGATTTTTGCACCCATTTTCTCCCGCTGCTCTGCGGGTAACCGCTAAAGGAACAAGACCATGGCGATTGAACGCACTTTCTCGATGATCAAGCCCGATGCCACCAAGCGCAACCTGACTGGCGCCATCACCAAGGTATTCGAAGACAACGGCCTGCGCGTCGTCGCATCCAAGCGCGTCTGGATGAGCACACGCGAAGCCGAAGGCTTCTACGCGGTCCACAAGGAACGCCCTTTCTTTGGTGAACTGGTTGAAGGCATGACTTCCGGCCCGACCGTTGTTCAAGTTCTCGAAGGCGAGAACGCCATTCTCAAGAACCGCGAAATCATGGGCGCCACCAACCCCGCCGATGCTGCCGAAGGCACAATCCGCAAGACATACGCGCTGTCGATCGGTGAAAACTCGGTCCACGGCTCGGATGCGCCTGAAACCGCAGCCGAAGAAATCTCCTATTGGTTCGCTGGCACCGAAATCGTCGGCTGAAGCAATTCGGTCTGATTAAATGCAAAACGGCTCCCTCTCGGGGGCCGTTTTTGTTTGCGCTGCCGGCGCTATCGCTCCAGCGTTTCAGCGACGACCAGCAGCTCGTCCATCATCTCATAACACAACGTTATCGTGACATTGCCGGGGTCATAAAACGCATTGACCTCTCCGCATTCGGCTGCGGCAAGTGTCAGCGGTGCGGGCCAGTCGTAAGTTGTGTCGATCCAGGTGGCGATATCGCTAAACACGCCGCTGTCTTCGAGTTCCTGGCGTAAATCGTCGTATTCCCTGCTTGGGGCGAGTTTGACTGATACATTGCCTGCAGCTTTATCGTTATCTCGTAGCGCCTCAGCCAGCAGCAGATCCCACGATTCCAGCGCGAGGGCTGCATCGTATTCACAGGTTTCAAGCCGCTCGTCGGGGATGGCCCGCTTTTTCGCGGCCGCGACATAGGTGTCCGGGTCGTAGCCGTGCGCAATGCAGAGAATCCGGTAAGCGCGCTGGATATCGAGATCGTGCTCGTCATAGAAGGCATGCTGGCCACCACTTGCCTTGAAGATCCTGTCGAACGCGAACCATGTCGCTGCCGCGTCGAGCAGTATCGGTGCCGGTTCCTCATAAGTCTCCAGCACCATCAGTGTGGCGAAAGCATCGACCGCGTCCTCTTCCTGCCCGATCACTGGCAGGCCGAACTGATCAACAAGCGCATGGCCGATTTCATGATGCATGATCAGGATGATGTTGCTGAGTGCTATGTCATACTGGCTGTCGGGGTTGGCGTGGGCCGATGTGAACCCCGCCAAGCTGATTGTCAGGCAGGCAAGCGTATTTCTGAACCATGAAAACCGCATGCCGTCCGCTCCTCTGAGCCTCAAATAATTCATCCAACTCTGCTTGCGTCAAGACAGGATTACTTTGATGCCGGCAACCGCCAGTCAATCGGCTCCATGCCGTTATTCTCGAGGAACGCGTTGGTCTGGGAGAAATGCCGGCAGCCGAGAAAGCCATTATGGGCCGACAACGGCGAAGGGTGGGCGGCTTTCAGCACCAGATGGCGGCTGGTGTCGACGAAATGAGCTTTCTTCTGGGCATAGGCGCCCCAGAGCAGGAACACCACCGGGTGTTCAAGCTGGTTGACCTGCGCAATCACCGCGTCGGTAAAACGTTCCCATCCACGCCCGCGGTGTGAGGCGGCCAGCCCGCGTTCGACAGTCAGCACGCTGTTGAGCAACAGCACGCCTTGCCTGGCCCAGCTCACAAGGTTCCCGTGGCTAGCCCGCGCAATGCCGAGATCGGCTTCGAGTTCCTTGTAGATGTTTTTGAGCGAGGGCGGGGTGCGTGTATCCGGCTGTACCGAGAAGCACAGACCATGCGCCTGGCCGTCGCCGTGATAGGGATCCTGTCCCAGAATGACCACCTTGACCTGTTTCAGCGGGGTCAAGTTCAGTGCTGCGAAATAATCTAACGGTTTGGGAAAAATAGTTTTTCCCGCATCGGTCTCGGTTTTCAGAAACGTAATGAGGTCGGCCATGTAGGGATTTGCCAGATCTTCCGTCAATGCGGTTTTCCAGCTGTCTTCGAGCGTGAACCTCGCAACCATTATCTTTCCCGCCAGCGCGCCTTGGCTTCATCGTCAGCATCCTTGGCCGAAACCCATTCGCCGGAGCCGCCGGCCTTGAGATGTTCTTTCTTCCAGAACGGTGCATCGGTCTTCAGAAAATCCATCAGGAAAGAGGCGCCATCAAAGGCCGCCTGCCGATGCGGCGCGGTCGCCACCACCAGGACGATATTGCTACCGGGTGCGATTTTGCCATAGCGGTGAATGGCGGTCATGCCGGTCAGATTAAAGCGCTTCACCGCCTCTTCGGCGATCGCGCGAACGGCGCTCTCCGCCATGCCCGGATAGTGCTCGAGTTCAAGTGCCGACAGACGCCCGCCTTCGTCGCGGCAAAGGCCGGTGAAGCTTGCCACTGCACCGATATCGACACGGCCGCCGGAAAGCGCGTTGATCTCTGCACTGATATCGAAATCGCCGCTCTGGATGCGCACTGTAATCGGCGCTGTCTGCTTGTGGATGGCAGCATCACCCGTTGCCACGTCAGCCACCCGTCATAGGGGGAAACAGCGCGATTTCCCGAGCGGTACCAATGGGTTCATCATGGTCTGCATGTTCCTCGTCAATCGCCGCACGGATCACCTGGGGCACTTCGAAGGCGGCGGCATATTCCTCACCGAGCGTCGCGAGATGGGCGATCAGATCGCCTACAGTTACCACACCGTCGGGTAAATCCAGTTCTTCCGATCCCTTGCCGATGCGCTCGCGCACCCAGGCGAAATAGACAATCCGCATACTCATTCGTCCACCATGTGTTTCAGTCCGGCACGAAAATAATCATAGCCGGAGTACATAGTGATCGCTGCAGCGATCCACAGCAAGCCGATCCCGATTTCAGTGGTATGGGGCAACACCTTGTCTCCCGCAGGTCCGGCCAGCAGGAAACCCAACGCCACCATCTGTATTGTGGTTTTCCACTTGGCGATCCAGGTGACCGGCACCGAAACCTTCAGAGCGGCGAGATATTCGCGCAGTCCCGAGACCAGGATTTCGCGGCACAGGATGATGATCGCCGCCCAGATCGACCAGCCGGCAATGGTGCCGTCGGCGGCAATCAGCAGCAGGATCGCCGACACCAATAACTTGTCGGCGATCGGATCCAGCATCCGGCCGATGTCCGAAGTCTGGTCCCAGATGCGGGCAAGATAGCCATCAAAAAAGTCGGTCACCGAGGCGACAATGAAGATCGCCAACGCACTCCAGCGCGCCAAATCGGAGCCGTGCAGACGGCCTTCGATGAAGAAGCACAGCACGATCAGCGGGACGGCGAGGATCCGCCCGTAAGTAAGCATGTTCGGTATATTAAGCGCGCTGGACGCCATGGAGCACCTCATCCGTTCCAGGATTTTGCGCAAGATGCGCGCGGGCGCCCGGAAAGGTCAACCGTCCAACCGCGTAATAGCGCCCGAATGCCGCAGATTGATGTCCGCTCTGCCAATCATTCAGCGATTTTCCTCGTGAAAATGATTGTAAACCAGCTCAGCGACCGTGCGCGAAATCCCGTCAACAGCAACAAGGTCGTCAATCCCGGCGCGCGAGACTGCTTTGGCCGTGCCGAAATGGTGCAGCAGCGCGCGCTTGCGAGTCGGCCCGATGCCGGCAATTTCGTCGAGCGGATTGGCGATCATGTCCTTCTTGCGCCGCGCCCGGTGTGTGCCAATGGCAAAACGGTGGGCTTCGTCGCGCAGGCGCTGGACAAAATAAAGAACCGGGTCACGCGGCGGCAGGGTGAAGTCCGGTTTGCCCTGGACGAAAAACCGTTCGCGTCCGGCTTCGCGGTCCATGCCCTTGGCGACCCCGATGGCTGTGATCTTGTCGGCAATGCCGAGCTCCTCAAGAATGGTACGCACCGCGCTCATCTGGCCCTTGCCGCCGTCAATCAGCACCAGATCGGGCCATGCCGGTATTCCTGTCTGCGGCACTGCATCCGGATCATCCGCCGCATCCGGCTGGCTTGGTCCGGCGTCGCCATGCTCCTTGATCAGCCGTGAGAAACGGCGCTGCATGACCTCGCGCATCATGCCGAAATCATCGCCGGGGGTGATGTCTGTCGATTTGATGTTGAACTTGCGGTACTGGTTTTTGGCAAAGCCTTCCGGCCCGGCAACGATCATTCCGCCCACTGCGTTGGTGCCCATGATGTGCGAGTTGTCATAGACTTCGATGCGGCGCGGAGGATGCGGCAGGTTGAAGGTTTCGGCCAATCCCTTGAGCAGCCGTGTCTGCGAGGCGGTTTCCGCCAGGTTGCGGCCGTGGGCCTCGCGCGCGTTGTTGAGCACCTGATCGACCAGTTCGCGTTTCTCGCCACGTTGCGGCACTGAGATGCTGATCTTGTGCTCCATGCGCACACTCAGCGCCTCCTGCAGCAGCGCCCGGTCCTCGAAATCCTCCGAGATCAGAATCATCCGCGGCGTCGGCTTGTCGTCGTAGAACTGGCCGATGAAGGCGCCAAGGATTTCGCCCGGCGCCAATGACGGGTCGGCCTTGGGGAAATAGGCGCGGTTGCCCCAGTTCTGCCCGGTACGGAAGAAGAACACCTGGATGCAGGCCATGCCGGCGTCGTGGTGGATGGCGAACACGTCCGCTTCTTCAACGGTCTGCGGGTTGATCCCCTGATGGCTCTGCACATGGCTCAGCGCCGACAACCGGTCCCGGTAGATGGCCGCGCGCTCGAAATCGAGATCGTCGGACGCCGATTGCATGGCTGTCGACAATTGTGATTTCACCGCCTGACTGCGTCCGGAGAGAAAATCCTTGGCCTCACCAACGAGCTCTGCGTAGCCCTCTGCACTGATCTCTCCGGTGCAGGGACCTGAGCAGCGCTTGATCTGGTAGAGCAGGCATGGCCGTGTGCGGCTCTCGTAGACGCTCTCGGTGCAGGTCCTGAGTAGAAAGGCCCGCTGCAGCGCGTTGATTGTCCTGCCGACTGCACCGGCAGACGCGAAAGGCCCGAAATAGGAACCCTTGCGCGAGCGCGCGCCGCGATGCTTGAGAATGGCCGGGGCCTCGTGATTGCCGGTTATCAGGATGTAGGGAAACGACTTGTCGTCGCGCATCAGCACGTTGAAGCGCGGTTTCAGCCGCTTGATCAGATTGGCTTCAAGCAGCAGCGCCTCGGTTTCGGTGCGCGTGGTGACGAATTCCATGTTCGTCGTCTGCGCGATCATCCTTGTAATGCGGTTGGAGTGGCCACGGCCTTGCGCGTAGTTGGTCACTCGCTTTTTCAGGCTGCGCGCCTTGCCGACGTAAAGTACATCACCGGCCTCGTTCATCATCCGGTAGACGCCGGGTTGATTGGGCAGGTGCTTGACGAAGGCCTGAATCACCTCCGCACCTTTCAAGCCCACCGTAAGGCCGGGGCTTTCGTTCCATTCCATGGCTGCGACATTGGCGACATCTGCGGGAAGGGGCGCTTCGCTTTCGGTCTGCTCGTCTTCTTCCTGATCGGATTCCGCATAGATCACACCGCCCTCGGTCTGCGCCGTGGCTTTGGAAGGCTTGGGGGATGTCGGGTCGGGCGTGCGAGTCATTGACCGATCTTATCAACTCCGGGCGCTTTGCGGGCAAGAGAGTGTTTGCTCAAGATCCTGTCATCTGGCGTCAGCAGTGCAGTTTATCAAGCACCGCTATTCCCCGACGCCGACCACATCAGGCGTTTCCCAGGCCAGATGCTGTCCGCCATCGAGCGCGATCATCTGGCCTGTGACCGAGCGGGCTTCGTGGAGATAGCGGATGGTGGCGCCGAACTCCGCCAGCACGGGCCCGCGTTCAAGCGGTACCGATGTTGTCTGTCTGGCAAAGTCATCGGCATTCTGGCGTTCATTGGCGAGCGTCGGGCCGGGGCCGATGGCGTTGACCCGGATGCGCGGCGCCAGAGCCTGGGCCATGGTCTGTGTCGCTGTCCACAACGCAGCTTTTGACAGGGTGTAGGAAAAGAAGCGCGGCGTCAGTTTCCATACGCGCTGGTCGATAATGTTGACGATCAACCCTTCGCGATCATCGGACAGGCTCGCAGCCATTGCCTCTGCAAGAATTGCAGGCGCCTTGAGGTGGATGGCGAAGTGCCGGTCGAACCGCTCTTCGTCAAAGCTGCGCACATCATCCTCCTGGAAAACCGAGGCGTTGTTGACGATGATATCGGGCGCACCGAGCCGCCCGCTCACCTGATCGTGAAGCGCGCGAACGGCATTGCCATTTGAAAGATCTGCCAGAAACACCTCCGCCACACCGCCGGAATCCCGGATGAACCCGGCCGCTGCCTCTGCTTCCTGGCCGCTGCGATTGGCATGAATAGCAATCTTGTAGCCGTGGGCGGCCAGATCCAGTGCAATCGCCTTGCCGATGCGGCGCGCTGCGCCGGTGACAAGGACTGTCCCTTTGGAAGATGTCATGCTGGTTCCCGGGTCATGTTGCCCCCTTCCGGAGGCAAACGTCAATATCAGAATACCGAGAGAATGTAGATCGCGAAAGCCGCAAGCATAGCCATGCCGCCGAGCTTTTTGATCGGCACGTTCCAGTGCGCAAGAGCCACGACCAGCAGGCTGACGCCCAGCATCACCCACATGTCGATCGAGACGATGCGCGGATCCACCTCCAGCGGAAGAATGACGGAGGTGCCGCCGAGTATCAGGCCGATGTTGAAGATATTGGAGCCGACCACATTGCCGATCGCCACCGCACCGGATTTGCGCCAGGCGGCCATCACCGAGGTGACCAGTTCCGGCAACGAGGTGCCGATTGCCACAATCGTCAGTCCGATGACGGTTTCGGTGGCTCCGAGCATCCGCGCAATGTGGGAGGCGCCGTCCACCGTCAGCCAGGCCCCGATCGGCAGTCCGATCAGTCCGCCGCCAATGAACAACGCCGTCTTCCAGCCCTCTTGCGGCAGGTCTGCCACGTCATCATGGTAATCAGGCACGACGGCCATGTCGCATTCCCGCGCTGCCTTGATCTGCCAGCCAAGATAGACGGCGATCATCACCAGCAGAATTGCACCGTCGAGCCGGCTCAGTGGCCCGAACCACATCATCACCATCAGCGTCAGCGTCATAGCGACCATCACCGCCAGGGATGAGCCAATGCCCTTTTCGCTGCAATTGATGCTCATCAGCAATGCCGGTGCGCCAAGCACCAGAAGAACGTTGGCAATATTTGAACCGACGATATTGCCGACGGCGATTCCGGACACATTGTCGAAAGCCGCCTGTAAAGACACGAACAACTCCGGGGCGGAGGTTCCGAAGGCCACAATCGTCAGGCCGATGATCAGCGGGTCGATCGAGAGTTTCTCGGCAAGGGCAACTGCACCGCGCACCAGGTAGTCACCAGCGAAAACAAGGAAGACCAGGCCCGCGATCAGGGTCAGAATGCTCAACATGCTTGGGAATCAACGCTCGCGGTTTCACTCGGTTAGCCTTCATATAGGCCACGCCACTGTATTCGCAATGGATTCAAAGTCGGACCCACGGCGAATATGTTGCGCCAAAGCAACAGTTGTCCTCGCCCTTTTTCTGCCGCGGAGTCTTCACAATCTTGCTGCTACGCCGCCGCATTCGATCTCCATCTTGGACCTCGTCGGAAGGCATGCATCCCAATGCCCCGGAGTTTCAGGCCCGCTGTTTGTATCGGGTCAGTCTAAACAAGGAGAATAAAATGCGTAATCGTAAACTGGCACTGCTGGCCGCAGCATTTTCCGTGTCGCTCGCCGCTCCCGTGCTGGCAGCGGACGCTATCATGGAACAGCCACCTGAGCCGCCGATGGCTGAAGTCGCACCGCAGGCTTATCTGTGGTCCGGCGGTTATCTCGGTGGTTACGGCGAGTACAAATGGGGTGAGTTCAGCGCTGCTCCAGCTCAAGATGCCGATGGTTTCGGCGGTGGTGTCTATGGTGGCTACAACTGGCAGTCTGACAACATTGTCTACGGTATGGAAGCTGATATCGGTTATTCCGGCGCAGACTTTTCAGCTGCCGGCCTGACGGGCGAGCAGGGTTTTAACGGATCGCTCCGTGCCCGCATCGGTATGGATGTCAATCCATTCATGGTCTATGCCACTGGCGGTCTTGCTGCCACCAGCGCAGAGCTTACCTCTGCCGCAGGTTCGGATAACAACACCCACCTCGGTTGGACCGCTGGTGCAGGCGCAGAAGCGTTCCTGACCGACAAGATCATCACCCGTGTTGAATACCGTTACACCGATTACGAGTCGAAGAACTACAATCTTGGTGGCACCAACGTGTCTTCGGGCTTTGATGATCATTCGGTTCGCGTCGGTATCGGCATGAAGTTCTGATCTGTCAGAACCCCTAATGCGAAAAGCCCGGACGGGAAATCGTCCGGGCTTTTTGTTTCTCCCGAGCATCCGGTTTTCCAGTGAAACTGCAAAACAGACCTTGCTGTAGAGCGAGATCGCGTCAGGCGTCTTCGCCGGCAAGCTGCTTGAGAATGCTTGTGTAGTTTTCGGTTCCCTGGGCGCCGGTAACGAGGTGCTTTTGATCAAAAACAATGGCCGGAACACCGCGAATGCCCTGCTGAACCCAGAAGCTTTCGATCTTGCGCACGTCCTCGGCAAAGCGCTGATCTTCGAGTACGGCCTTTGCCTCGGTGGCATCAAGACCAGCTTCGAGCGCCACATCGACCAGTACATCGATGTCCGACAGGTCACGCCGGTGCGTGAAGTGCGCCGAGAACAGGGCCTGTTCCAGCGCGTTTCCGAGATTCTGTGTGTTGGCCCAGTGGATCAGCTGGTGGGCATTGAATGTGTTGTGCATCCGCATGTCATCAGCGAAATTGAACTCGAACCCCAGTCCGGCACCGAGTTGGGTCAACTGGTTTCGGCTTTCCAGCGACTGCTCGCGGGTGCTGCCGTATTTCTCGGTGATATGTTCACCCAGATTCTGGCCCTCGGGTCCCATCTCCGGATTGAGCTCAAAAGGATGCCAGTGGATTTCATGCGCTGTGCCGGTGGTCTCAAGCGCCTGCTGCAGCTGTCTGTAGCCGACGATGCACCACGGACACACAACATCCGAAATGATGTCGATCCGCAGCGGTTGGATTGTTTCTGTCATGATGGTTCCGATGTTCCAGTGTTTGATCGATGGTTGAGTCACACTTAGTCACTGGCAGCGGAAATGCCACATCAACCGCCCGGTTTTTGGCGGGGCCGTTGATGTGGTGAATTTATCATTGGGCATGCAAGGCTCTTGTGTGCAGGCCGATTGATGTCACTCGGCAAGCGACAGCCAGAGCGTCGCCAGAACGAATGCCGCCCATATGCCGTTGGCCAAGAGCAGGCAGAACACCGCGAAGGACCCCAGGTCCTTGGCATGGCGGGCCATGTCCGAGTAGTCCGGCGAGGCGTGATCCGTGATCTCTTCCACTGCAGTGTTCAGGGCTTCAATCGAGACAGTCAGCAGGAACAGCAGGGTCGCGCCGACGTAGCCCCAGAGCGGTGCGCCCGACAAGCCGAACAGCCCCATGATCAGAACAAAGGCCAGCACCTCGTGCCGGAAGGCGGTCTCGCCCCATAGCCGCCTGATGCCACCCAGCGAATAGCGGGCAGCCGCAAACACGTGGGCGATCCCGGCTTCTTTATCGGGCCGCAGCGTCACGCTTTTGGCAACATGGCGTCGAGTTCCGGGAAACTCGAGCCAAATTTGGTGCTCCAGCGCTTGAGCTTTGGCCGTCCCCGTTCCCACTGGCCGTCAAACCGCAAGGAAAGGTAACCGAGCAAAGCAGCGACGGCAAAATGTCCGCCATTGGGTGCCTTGGTGATCCGCGGCAGATTGGCTTCGAGGTAGTCAAGCGCACGGGTTGCCTTGGTCCATTGCTTGTCGATCCATTCCTGATGAACGATCTCGGCCGGCCGGAACCGGCGCTCGTACATGATGGCCAGCAAGCAATCACAAATACCGTCGGCCAGTGCTTCCATGACTTCTGCATCGGTGCGCTTGGCGGCGTTGCGAGGGTAAATGCGCTTGCCACCGGCACGGTCGATAAACTGCATGATGGCGCGGCTGTCGAAGACGGACTGGCCTTCAGCGGTAATCAGCGTGGGAATCTTGCCCAGCGGATTGTTGTCGATCAATTGAGCGGGCGCAGCATTGGTGTCGGTGAGCACGGCTTCAGCGTCGAGACCGGCGAACTTTGCGGCCATCCGGACCTTGGCCGAATAGGGGGAGGCGGGCGAATAGAGGATTTTCATCATGGTGTTCTCTTTTCTTCGTAATAACAGTCTGCAGGGCTCAGCCCGGTTCGGGAAGGTTCAGGTTTCTGATCTTGCAGCCGTTGCGGTCAATCTCGCCGCAGCTGCGATACTCAAGCGACGGTGTCATGCAAATCCGGACTTCGCGAAGAAGCCCGCGCTCGCAACTGACGGCGATACCATCTCGCTCCATGCCGGGATTGGCGTCGATGAAGGCATTCTCGGCTTCGAACGCATCGATTCGCGCTGGTAATTGGTCTAGCGCAAAGGCGCTCGGCACTTTAATGCGATTCCAGCCAGCCCGCAGCACTTCGAAATAGTTGGCCTGAGACAGCCCCGAGCACGATCCATGCTTGCGCCATTGATGACCGATCAGTCCCATGGACGGCACGATATCGAGATAATTACGGCCCAGTTGCGAGGGCACCCGGTCGGGTTCGCGAGACGGGCAATACTCCGGATATCCGGTTTCGTATTGCGGCCAGAGACCATGTACGACAAATCCGAGATCGCGGTCTTCGGCGCACTGCTGCTGGTTGGCGCGGTCCCCTTCGACCAGGCAGTAGGCCGGCGACCAGGACAGCGCCAGCACATAAAAATCAAACCCCGACCCCTGGGGTGCGTCAACCGCGCCAGAGGCAGCTTCGCTGGTGCCCGCCTGGGCGGGCGGCGCACCGTCGTCGGCACAGGCGGCAAGCAGCGCGAGGACCGGCAAGGTCAGCAGAAACCTGAGCAGACCGGTTTTCGTCATGACCTGCTCAGCGCACTGATCTGCACCAGGCGCCATGAACCTTCATCGGATCGAGCCCGGAGATGCAATATTCGAGATTGTCGCCGATCCCGGCAAAGCCCTGGCCGCCTTCGATCAGCCACCAGATCTGACGTTTATGGCCATCATTCATATAGGCGGTGCCATGGCAGTAAAGCCGTGGGATCGACCAATACTTGTCGCCGTACCGGCTGCGGTTGCGGTGGACGCGATCAATGGTTTTGATGGCCAATCCGCGCTTGAGCACATGAGTATCATTCCACACAAACCGTTTCTGGATGTAAGACAGCACTTGCGGCGCGTCACAGGCGGGGAAGTTGCTGCCACCGAAGGCAAGGGCAGGACTTGCAAAACTCGAAAGCGAGACGGTGAGCGTCGTTGCAAATGCTATTATCAGGCTTTTCATGGTCACGGCCGGTCCTCCAAACAGGATGCGAGTCACGGTATAAGGTGTGCTGGCGCTCTTGGGCAAGCCGGAATGCCTGTCAGCTCTCGCCAACGAGCATCCGGGCGTGCGATACTGCGCCCGTGCCTTGTGCCAGCAGCCTGGTCAGTTCGGGCAGGACCTGTTTGAGTTCTGCCTCCAGTGTGAACGGCGGGTTGATGATCACCAGCCCCGATCCGTTGAGCCCCGGCGCGGATATGTTGTCGCGCGTCATCAACCGCACCGTGAGCGTTCTCGGACGCCCCAGGGCCGTCAGTTTCCTGTCGAAGGCAGCAAGCGGGCTGTCTGCCTTGATAGGGTGCCACACCATATAGGTGCCGCCGGGAAACCGCCGCGTTGCCCGCGCCAGCCCGTCGATTATCCGGTCATATTCGCCGTCGGCCTCGAAAGGTGGATCAATCAGCACAAGGCCACGCTTCTCCTTGGGCGGCAGATGCGCGCCCAGCGACAGCCAGCCATCAAGCTCGATGACCCTGGTCTGGTAATCGCCCTCAAACTTGGCTCTGAGCTGTTGTGCGTCCTCCGGGTGCAGCTCGATCGCCGTCAGCCGGTCCTGCTTGCGCATCACCAGCCGTGAAACCTTGGGCGAGCCGGGATAGTGGCTGACGCCGCCTTCCGGATTGAGCGTCTCGACAGCCGCAAGCCATGGTGCCAGAAATGCTTTAAGTTCAGGCGACAGATCCGCGCCTATTATACGTCCGATGCCGTCGCGCCATTCGCCGGTCTTCTGCGCCTCGACGGACGACAGATTGTAGATCCCGATACCCGCATGGGTGTCGATGACGCGGAACGCCTGGTCCTTGCGCTTGAGATAGGTGATGATCTGGGCCAACACCGCGTGCTTGAGCACATCGGCGAAATTGCCCGCATGATAGCTGTGGCGGTAATTCATCGTCTGGCGTGATGCGTCCCTGATTTGATCTGATCGATGCGCGCGCAACGTGGCGCGGCGTCGTGAATTCTCTTATAGAGAAAGCATGAACGACGCGACCCCCATTGATTCCGCCTCCCTCGATTCCGCAGCCGCCACGGCCATCGGCCACTCGGCCTGTCCGCATGATTGCCCGTCAACTTGCGCGCTGGAGGTTGAATTGCTGTCGCACAACCGTATCGGCCGCGTGCGTGGCGATCCGGCCAACAGCTACACCGCCGGCGTCATCTGCGCCAAGGTGGCGCGCTATTCGGAGCGGGTTAATCATCCCGACCGGCTGCTCAAGCCGCTGATACGCACAGGTGCGAAAGGCGAGGGGCAGTGGAAAGAGGCAAGCTTTGACGCAGCACTTGATCTGATAGCTGAAAAATTCGAACAGGCAGAAGCCAGGTTTGGGCCGGAAACAGTCTGGCTCAACTACTACGCTGGTACCATGGGGCTGGTGCAGCGCGACGGCATCCACCGGCTCCGACACGCCAAGGGCTACTCCAACCAGTTTGACAGTTATTGCACCAACATGGCCTGGACCGGTTTTGCCATGGGGGCAGGTGCCATGCGCGGCTCCGACCCGCGTGAGATGGCGCAATCCGATTGCGTCGTAATCTGGGGCACCAATGCGGTGTCTACCCAGGTCAATGTCATGACCCACGCCATGCGCGCCCGCAAGCAGCGCGGCGCCAAGATCGTTGTCATCGACATCTACGACACGCCAACCATGAAGCAGGCTGATATTAAAGTTCTGCTCAAGCCCGGAACCGACGGCGCTTTTGCCTGCGCGGTGATGCATGTGCTGTTCCGCGAGGGACTGGCTGATCGTGATTATCTCAACAAATACAGCGACGACCCGGCGGGTCTTGAATCACATCTGCAGGACCGGACGCCGGAGTGGGCCGAAGCGATCTGCGGTGTGCCGGTGGCTGAAATTGAAGTATTCGCGCGGCTGGTAGGCACTACAAAACGGACCTTTTTTCGGCTCGGTTATGGTTTTACCCGGCAGCGCAATGGTGCCGTCAACATGCATGCCGCACTCTCGCTCGCCGTCGTCACCGGCAGCTACCAGTATGTAGGCGGCGGGGCATTCCACTCCAATTCAGATCTGTTCCGGCTGGACAAATCGCTGCTTGAAGGCCGCAAGCATTTTGATCCGGGCCTGCGCTGGCTCGATCAATCCAAGATCGGACGAGTGCTGACCGGGGAGGCTGAGGCGCTGGATGGCGGTCCGCCGGTGACTGCCATGCTGGTCCAGAACACCAATCCGGCCAATGTGACGCCCGAGCAGCGCAAGGTCATCGAAGGCCTGAAGCGCGATGATCTGTTTCTCGCGGTGCACGAGCAATTCATGACCGACACGGCAAAATATGCCGATGTTGTGCTGCCTGCCACCATGTTTCTCGAGCATGATGATATCTACCGCGGTGGTGGTCACCAGCACATCGTGCTTGGGCCAAAACTGGTTGAGCCGCCCGAAGGCCCTAAACCCAACCATTACGTGATCGAGGAACTGGGAAAACGTCTTGGCGTCAGCGGCCGCGAAGG
Source organism: Hoeflea sp. (assembly GCA_051251555.1). Classification (GTDB taxonomy): domain Bacteria; phylum Pseudomonadota; class Alphaproteobacteria; order Rhizobiales; family Rhizobiaceae; genus Hoeflea. Next base: position 280,741 of record JBPOEW010000003.1, on the reverse strand, counting down.
TTTTGGCCTGAGCGAGCGCCAGCACATCGACTTCATGCTCAAGAAACGTGACCTCGGCGATTTCGACAGCTTCAAGGCTGACAAGTGGGCCGATGTCCAGGTCGATTTCGAAACAGCGCATTTTCTCAACGGGTTTGGCCACAAGGACGGCAAATACCGTTTCCGGCCCGACTGGACCGGCACGCCGGCGGCGAACAAACCGCCCAAGCGCATGGGGCCGCAGGGGCCGGTCGATCAGCTTCCCGAGTTTCCCGATCATGTTGACCTGATCGAAAGCGCCAATGCCGACCATCCTTTCCGGTTGGCAACATCGCCGGCGCGTTCGTTCCTGAATTCCACTTTCGCCGAAACCCCGTCCTCAAAGGCCAAGGAAACACGTCCTGAACTGCTGATCCATCCGGAAGATGCCACGGCGCTCGGCATCGCGGAGGGCGACAAGGTTCGGCTCGGCAATACCCGTGGCGACATCACCATGCCGACAAGGTTCGACACAGGGCAGCGGCGGGGCGTCGTCATCCATGAAGGCCTGTGGCCCAATTCGGCGTTTGAGGGTGGCGAGGGGATCAACACGCTGACTGGCGCTGATTCCTGCGCACCCTACGGCGGTGCCGCGTTTCATGACACGAGGGTCTGGGTGAGGAAGGCCTGAACCTGTCAGGAGCGCCAAAAGCCTGCCGGCAGGACACCGGCAGGCCATGTTTTCAGGTCTTGTTGATGGAATTGCCTCCGTCAGCCATCAGTGCGCTGCCGGTGATGAATGACGAATCATCCGACACCAGAAACAGCGCCGCCCGCGCAATTTCTTCAGGCTCTGCCATTCGCTTGAGCGCATGCAACCCCTTCACCCATTCATGAAACGAAGGATCGTCACCCGCCATCGCAGTCTTCGTGCCGCCCGGCAGCAGGGCATTCGCCCTAATCCCCGCAGCACCGTGCTCGGCGGCGAGAACCTGGACAAGACCGATCAGGCCGGCCTTTGAAGCCGCATAGGCGGCCATGCCGGGGAGTCCGATAGTGTGTCCGACGAAGGACGAGGTGAAGACGATCGAGCCGCCACCCCGCAGTTTCATCGCCGGAACCTGATAACGCGCGGCATGAAATCCGCCGGTGAGATTGGTGGCAATGACCTTCTCCCAGGTTTCCGTCTTCATGTCCGGAACCGGGCTCATCTCGCCTGTCGTGCCCGCATTGTTGAATGCGCCGTCCAGCCCGCCGAATTCGGTGGTTGCGAGATCAACGAGCGCCTTGTGATACCCGCCGTCAGCGATGTCGCCAGCCAGCCATTTTGCCTTGCGGCCGGTTTCGCCGATCCTGCCTGCGATCAACGCCAGTTCGGTCTCCCGCCGCGCGCCCAGTACCAGATTGGCGCCTTCGACCGCAAAGAGCTCTGCGGCAGCTGCTCCAATTCCACTGCTGGCGCCAGTAATGATGATGGATTTTCCGTCAAGTCGCATTGTGCTCTCCTGTGTTGCGAGAGCCAATTCTTAGGCAGCTTGAAACGACACCGACACCCGATTTGAGCACCCGAAACCAGCCGCTTCAGGGCCTGCCTGCATGCCGGTTCTCGACCCTGATCGGCATTCAAAACCCGGCGGTCTTCTCAAACGTGCGCCATCGCCAAGACATTGGGACCAGCGGCAGTCGTCTCACCCCTCGACCTGCCACTTGATGCGGGAATCTGATAAAATGGAGTTCAACTGTATTCGTTTGAGAGATGATGATTTACATGCTCTATTTCAAAGGATTACGGTGGTCTTTGTGCGCCTATCAGGACGCACTGTGCTCTTGGCGAGCTCTGCTTCGCCTGGCGTCTTAAGCGAAGTCCTGAGTTTGCCCAGCATCTCGTGCAGTTGGATGAATTCCCCTGTCGACAGTCCGAATGATTTGGCCACACAGGCCGGAACGTGGCTGGCTTTTTGTTCGAGAGCCTGTCCGGCGCTGGTAAGCGTGATCCGCACCTTTCGCTCGTCGAAGGTATCCCGTTTGCGCGCAAGCAGTCCCTGGTTCTCCAGCCGTTTGATCAGCGGAGTGAGGGTGGAAGAAGCGAGGTCCAGTCGGGCGCCAAGATCGCCGACGCTCTGCCCGTCGTGTTCCCACAGCACAATCATGACAAGATATTGCGGATAAGTCAGGCCAAGCTCCGACAACAGCGGCTGATAGGTCTGACTGATTGCGTGATGTGTCGCGTATATATCGAAACAAAGCATTGATTGAGGGCGCAAACGGAATCCGTCGGGCAACTTTCCGTCAGTCATCTGGGTCGTCTCCTGTCAATCAAATCTATTTCGCGCTTCGGCATGACGCAATCACTTGCATGATGTGGATCGAAGTTATATATATCGTGCACGATTTAATCGCAAGCTAAGGAATGTATCATGCCAACAAAGATCGCCTACAGCACTTCGGCCACCGCTACCGGCGGACGTGATGGCCATTCGAAAACCCATGACGGTGCGGTTGACGTCAATCTGGCGGTTCCGACCGAGATGGGCGGCCCCGGCGGCGGTGTGAACCCGGAACATCTGTTTGCCACCGGCTACGCGGCATGTTTCCTTGGTGCGGTGAAATTCTACGCCGGTCAGAAAAAGGTGACGGTTCCTGATGATGCGACCGTGACCGTGACTGTCGGTATCGGCCCGCGCGAAGATCTGGGCTTCGGCCTTGACGTCAAGATCAAGGTCGATCTGCCGGGGATCGAGAAATCCGTCGCAGAAGACCTGATTGCCGGCGGCCACAAGGTCTGTCCTTACTCGCACGCCACCTCTGGCACGCTCAGCATCACGCCAGAGCTTGCCTGACAAATTTGATCGTCAATACTGATAAGCACAGACAGAGCCCGGACATGTCATGGTCCGGGCTTTTCATATTTGAGCCGACGCTCTGGTCACAAATCCGTGAGAATGACATGGATCAATACCTCTGCTCAGAAACGGGGTACCTTCGCTCTTCCATCAGGGCATTCCTGCCTTGTTGGCAAGGGAGATGACGATGGACAGATTTAAAGTTACACGCATTGCCGGTATTGCAGCCATCAGCTTGGTTGTAACCGGATCGGCGCTGGCTCAGGTCGGTGAAATTCCTGGCAGGAACGGGGGCTATTACCATGGCCCCGGAATGATGTGGGGCGGCGATCAGTGGGGAGGTTTCGGCATGGTTCTTGGTCCTATCTTCATGATTTTGGTACTTGTTGGGATCGTCATTGGCGTTATCTATCTCATGCGTCACTTCGGCGGATCTGGCTCTATGTCCGGCTCTGCTCAGGCCGAGGGACGCGCCTTGGCGTCGCTCAAGGAACGCTACGCAAAGGGCGAGATCGATTCTGCGGAATTTGATGAGCGCAAGGCCAGGCTTGTCGACTGAGCCCGATTGAACGCGGTGCAGGCGGGCTGCTCGATGATGACAGAAGGTGGGCATGGCCGTCCGCCGCAGACTATTGCTCGCCCCATCATTTGTTCAGTCGCATGTTCGAATGCCCGTGAGAAAAACTCGTGCGCGATCATGCCTCGAGATTGGTGAAAGAAGGTTCTTGCATGAAACGGCGCCATTTTATGACATCCGCTGCGGCGGCCCTTGCTGGTGTGTCCAGTGGTTTTTTGACAGGCAGACCGGCCGGGGCGGCTGGCAGCGCAAGCTCATTCACGCGCCTTGAAATGCCGCCGCTGCTCGACACCAGACAAAGCGGTCGACTTTCTTTGTCGGCAAGGACTGGTAGCCTGAGCTTCTCGGGCGGCCCGGCAAACCCCACCACCGGTTTCAATCAGGACTATCTGGGTCCTACGATCATCATGCAGAATGGCCCGCTTGCCGCCGAGGTGAAAAACACTCTTGATGAAGCGGTCAGCGTGCACTGGCATGGGTTGCTTGTTCCTGGCGAGCACGATGGCGGGCCGCACCTTCCGATCGGGCAGGGCGAGAGCTGGACTCCTGACATGATGATTGCTCAGCAACCCGCCACGGCCTGGTACCATTCGCATATCCACGGACGAACTGCCGAGCAGGTCTATAGTGGCCTGGCAGGCGTTATCCATGTGACCGACGGTCGCGATGCGGAGCGGGGATTGCCGGTCGACTATGGCGTCGATGACCTGACCCTCGTGCTTCAGGACCGCCGGATCGATCAGTCCGGGCGCATGGTTTATGACCCGTCGATGATGGATGTGATGCACGGCTTCATGGGCAACCGGATGCTGGTCAACGGACAATCCGGCGCGGTCGCGGCTGTGCCCGCGGGGATCGTTCGTTTGCGCCTGCTCAACGGCTCCAACGCGCGCAGCTATGCGCTGTCTTTCGATGATGGACGGCTCATGCACCTGATTGCGACCGATGGCGGGTTCTTGTCAGCGCCTGTCGCCTTGTCTGTCCTGAATATAGCCCCCGGAGAGCGGGTTGAAATCCTTGTCGATTTCTCTGGTAGCGGAAGCCCGGTACTCATGAGCGGCATTGAACAGCCATATGGGGTTCTGGAATTTGGCGTCGATGACACGATGCCGGTGCGCATTACCGGCCTCCCTGAAAACTTCGGCCCGGAACCCGAAGATCTTGCTGGAACCGAGATCCGCACGCGGCAATTGTCGCTTGATATGGGAATGGGCGGTATGATGATGGGTGGTGGCGGATTTTCAATCAACCAGCGTCCCTTTGACATGAACCGGATAGATCTGGAAGTTGCTCTCGGCACGGTCGAACGCTGGGTTGTCCGCAGCACGATGATTGCCCATCCCTTTCATGTGCATGGAGCCTTGTTCAGGGTCGTCAGCGAAAATGGCGCGACGCCGCGGCCTGAAAATCTTGGTTGGAAGGACACCGTGCTGGTCACCAACGAGGCCGAAATCATCATGCGCTTCGACCAGCCGGCAAGCCGCGACAAGCCGTTCATGTACCACTGCCACATCCTCGAGCACGAGGATGCCGGCATGATGGGTCAGTTCACGGTCTCATGAGCCGGAAGTCCAGAGCGCGCAATGCCTCTGGATTACTCCTCCAGCGCCTGGGCGGCACTGGCGACAACGCGTTCGAGGAATTCGGTCTCGCCTTCGGCGATCCGGGCTTCTTCCTCGCCGATATAGTCGCGCGTGATTGGCACGCCATCGCGCTCGCGGCCGATCTGCAGCTGGAAGACATTGCTTGAGCCCTGCAGGAAGACGCACTCGGCGATTGAGAGATAGAGCTCCCACATCCGGCAGAAACGCTCGCCCATGATTGTGACCGCCGCCTCCCGGTTGTCGAGAAAGCGTTTGCGCCAGTGCTGCAGGGTGTAGCCGTAGTGACAGCGCCAGATCTCGCAATCGAGCAGCCACAATCCCGTCGGCTCAAGCGCTACGATCGTTTCCGACAGGGAAGGCGCGTAGCCGCCGGGAAAGATGTATTTGCGGATGAAAGGTCCGGTCACGCCGGGCGGTGACTTGGTGGAGATCGAATGGATCAACGCCACCCCGTTGTCTGCCAGTCTGTCGCGAACCGTCAGAAAATACGGCGCCAGGTATTGCACGCCGACATGCTCAAGCATGCCGACCGACACAATCCGGTCAAACGTGCCCTGAACTTCCCGGTAGTCGATTAGCTCGAACTTCACCCGGTCGCTGACGCCGAGGATATCGGCGCGGCGGCGGGCGACTGCCAGTTGCCGTTCCGACAGCGTCACGCCCAGCACTTCGACGTCGGCGACATGGGCGAGATAGAGAGCCAGTCCTCCCCATCCGCAGCCGATGTCGAGAACCTGCTGTCCGGCCTTGAGGTCGAGCTTTGCAGCGATATGCCGCTTCTTGAGTGTCTGAGCCTCTTCAATGGTCGCTGTGCCATCGGGAAAATAGGCGCAGGAATATTGCATATCCCGGTCGAGGAACAGCTTGTAGAGGTCTTCGCCGATGTCGTAGTGCGCCTTGACGTTGGCGCGGGATCTCGACAGCACATTGTTCTGGTGAAACCGCCGGATCTTGCGCGACAGCCCGCGCCAGAAAATCTGGCTGGGCGAGAGATCGAAGTGCCGCTTGTTGGCGTAAAACACCTTGATCAGGTCATGGATGCTGCCGCTGTCCATGACCAGCTCGCCATCCATATAGGCTTCAGCGGCGTTGAGTTCCGGGTTGAGAAAGATCTTCCACTCGGCCGCTCTGGTTGTGAAGCGGATAGCGGCCTCAGGACCGGGTTCCTTGCCGCCAAACACATGCACGGCGCCTTTTGCGTCGGTCATGGTCAATCGACCGATCTTGATGGCGTTGTCGAGCAGTCCGTATAGCGAAGGCATGGTCTATCCGATCAAGGCTGGGACAAGCAGGCACACTAAACCAAAAGCCAGACCCATGCGCAATTAGATAGGGGACGGTCCATCGGGTGGATCCTGAGGCACGAGTGGACCGAAAACCAAGAGAGTGGCACGGGACGGCTGAGCCGAAGATCTAGCCGCCGAACCGGGTCCTGCCATCACCGCTCATGCGGATTTCGCCGCGTGCCAGCATCGCAAGCGCCACGGGGTAGATCCTGTGCTCGACTTCAAGCACGCGAGCCGCAAGCGTGTCTGGCGTGTCGTCCCGCTCGACGCGAACGGCGTGTTGCTCGATGATCGGACCTTCGTCCATGCCTTCCGTCACGAAGTGCACGGTGCAGCCATGCACCCGGCAACCCGCCGCAAGCGCGCGCTCATGCGTCGCAAGTCCTGGAAATGCCGGTAGCAGGGAAGGGTGGATGTTGATCATGCGACCGGCATAGCGGCGAACGAAGTCGCCCGACAGCAGCCGCATGTAACCCGCCAGCGCAATGATCCGCGCTCCGGAGGCGTCGAGTGCTGCTATCACCGCTGCTTCATGCTCGGCCTTGCTCGCATAATCGCCGCGCGGGATTGCCAGTGCCTCGATGCCAAACCCGCGGGCATGCTCGAGACCTTTGGCGTCTGGTTTGTCGGAAATCACCGAAACGATTTTTGCCGGAAAATCCCCGTGCAGCGATGCAGCGATCAACGCGCCCATGTTCGAGCCCCGTCCGGAGATCAGCACTGCAACCGGAACTTTCGGCTTGTCGCTCACAGCGCGAGGCTTCCCTTGTAGATCACGCCCGGTCCGTTATCCGTACGTTTTGTCAGTATTCCAAGCCGTATGACGCTTTCTCCTTGCGCTTCAAGTGCACTCTGGACGCGGTCCACGTCGGCTTGCGCGGCCACTGCGATCATGCCCACGCCGCAATTGAAGGTGCGCAGCATTTCCTCTGCCGCAACGCCGCCGGTGTGCGAAAGCCATGAAAACACTGCCGGTGGCTTGATGGCGCCCAGATCAATCTCCGCGGCAAGCCCTTCGGGCAGCACACGTGGCAGGTTCTCGGGAAAACCACCGCCCGTAATATGGGCCAGCGCCCGGATCGCGCCGGTCTCGCGGATCGCCGCAAGCAGCGATTTGACGTAAATCCGGGTTGGCTCCAGGAGAGCCGCGCCAAGGCTGGTTGAAGCATCGAACGGCGCTTGCGCGCTATAATCAAGCCCACTCAACTCAACAATGCGGCGGACCAGCGAATAACCGTTCGAGTGAACGCCGGAGGAGGCGAGGCCCAGAAGAACATCGCCTTCGGCAAGAGTGCCCGATGGCAGCAGTTGCCCACGTTCGGCCGCACCCACCGCAAATCCTGCCAGATCATAATCGCCGTCGCGGTACATGCCCGGCATTTCGGCAGTTTCTCCGCCAATCAACGCGCATCCCGCCTGCAGACATCCTTGCGCAATGCCGGCAACGATCGCCGCACCCTGTTCGGGATCAAGCTTTCCGGTGGCGAAGTAGTCGAGAAAGAACAGCGGTTCAGCACCCTGGACAACCAGGTCGTTGACGCACATCGCAACCAGGTCAATGCCGACCGTGTCGTGAATACCCGCCTCGATCGCCACTTTCAGCTTGGTGCCGACACCATCATTGGCAGCCACCAGCACAGGGTCGGTAAACCCGGCAGCCTTCAGATCGAACAGGCCGCCGAAGCCGCCGATTTCGCCATCTGCTCCGGGGCGTCGCGTGGAACGCACCAGCGGCTTGATGCGGTTGACCATCTCGTTGCCGGCATCGATATCGACGCCCGCCTGGGCATAGGTGAGGCCATTTTTCGGATCAGCCATCTGGGCTTCCCCTCCTTGGGTTTCAAAGGAGTTACGTATGCTCGGGGGATGACATTTTGCAGTCAGTTTCGCAAGACGCCGGTGGCTCTAACGCGCCAATAACGCCGGGAAAACCGTGACTAAATATGCTATGCAGCGTGAAATGGATTGGAAAAGCGAGGATCAATCGCCATATCAGAACCACTCAGGATGGTTCGCTGCTCATGACGCTGCCCAATTTCATCACGATTGCCCGGTTTATAATGGTTCCATTGATCATCATGGCGATGATCAATGGCGAGATGCTGGTGGCGTTTGTGCTGTTCCTGCTGGCCGGAGTGTCCGATGGGCTTGACGGCTTCATTGCACGCCATTTCAATCAAAAATCAGAACTCGGCGCCTGGCTCGATCCGGTAGCCGACAAGTTTCTCCTGGTCAGTGTGTTTGTCATGCTCGGCTGGCTTGGCGCATTGCCCAACTGGCTGGTGATCCTAGCGGTATCGCGTGATGCGATGATCGTCGGGGCAGTGGTGCTGTCCAGCCTGCTCGTCAACCCGGTTGGAATGCGGCCGCTGTTGGTCTCCAAGGCCAACACGATGGTGCAGATCATTTTGCTGGTGATCGTCCTCGCTGATCTGGCCGGACTGGCCCGACTTGACGGCATTGTCGGATGGATGATCTATGCAGTGGCAGTCTTGACCATCGCTTCGGCCAGCGCCTATCTCGTCACCTGGCTCAGGCACATGGCAGGTGTCGAAGAAGATAAATGATATATGGCAGACTGTGGCCGGCTGACGCGGGCTTGCAAACGAGGGGACCATGACCACTCACGTTGACCGCGCGGCGCTTCGCCGCCAAATCTTCTTCTGGCTGCTGACGCTGGCGGTGGTGATCGCATTTCTGATGGTGTTCCGTTCCATCCTGCTGCCTTTCATCGCGGGCATGGCGCTGGCCTATTTTCTCGATCCGGTGGCCGACTGGTTTGAACGCCGCGGATTTTCGCGGTTGATGGCCACCCTTGCCATTTTGATCACCTTCCTTGCGCTGTTTGCGATCTCGCTGGTCGTGTTGATCCCCATTCTGGTCACCCAAGCGGCTGATCTCGGCGGCCGGATTCCGGGCTACATCACCCAGTTGCAATCGCTGCTGATGTCGGAATCGAGCTTGTTGCCCAGTTGGGTCAGCGATCAGCTTGGCCAGATCAAGGACAGTTTTGCCGCTCTCCTCAAGGAAGGCGCCGGTCTGGTCGGAACCATTTTCCAGCAGATCTGGAATTCCGGAATGGCGCTGCTTGATATCGCGGCCTTGTTCGTGGTGACGCCGGTGGTTGCCTTCTATCTGCTTCTCGACTGGGACAACATGGTTGCCAAGGTCGACAAGTGGGTGCCACGCGATCATGTCGGTACGGTGCGCCATCTCGCCAAGCAGATCGACGCGACGATTGCCGGCTTCGTACGCGGCCAAGGCAGCGTCTGCATCATATTGGGTCTGATCTATGCGGTCGGTCTGTCTCTTGTCGGCCTGAACTTCGGTCTCTTGATCGGTCTCTTTGCCGGCTTGATCAGCTTTATTCCCTATGTCGGATCCATGGTTGGTCTGGTGCTGGCACTGATCGTCGCGATTGTTCAGTTCTGGCCGGATTTCCTGATGATCGGTGCGGTGGTCGCGGTCTTCGCTGTGGGGCAGTTCTTCGAAGGCAACATTCTGCAGCCGCGGCTGGTCGGAAAATCCGTCGGCTTGCATCCGGTCTGGCTGATGTTTGCGCTGTTTGCCTTTGGCGCGCTGTTCGGATTTGTCGGGATGCTGATTGCAGTGCCCGCCGCTGCTTCAGTCGGGGTTCTGGTGCGCTTTGCCATCTCGCGCTACCTCGACAGCGACCTCTATCACGGCACCAAGCGCCCTGTCCTCGAAGTTGGTGCTTCGGCTGATGATGTCGCGAGTGAGTGATGAACAAACCGCCCGCCACACGGCAATTGCCTCTGGAATTTGATCATGATCCCGCCTCCGGACGGGATGATCTTATAGTATCTGACCGTTTGAACGCCGCAGTGGCGATTGTCGATCGATGGCCCGATTGGCCCTCTCCGGTCGTGGTCCTGGCCGGGCCGACAGGATCGGGAAAGTCGCATCTGGCCAGCATCTGGGCCGAGCGGGTTGGCGCAACCAGAGTAAGCATCGACAACCCTGACCCGATGGTGCTTGAGCATGCTTCGCGGGGTCCGGTGCTCATTGAGGATATCGACCACACCGGGTTTGATGAAACAGCCCTTTTTCACCTCATCAATGCTGTGCGCGAGCATAACAGCGCCGTGCTGATTACCAGCCGGCTCTGGCCTGCCGGTTGGCATGTCCGTTTGCCCGACCTTGTCTCACGCCTGAAAGCCGCGACGGTTGTAGAGATCGCCGAGCCGGATGAGGAGTTGCTGGCCAAGGTGATGGTCAAGCTGTTCTCCGACCGTCAGCTCGTAGTCGACGACAAAATCATTGCCTGGCTGGTTGCGCGCATGGAACGCTCGCTTGCCGCAGCCCGCATTGTTGTGACCCGTCTGGATCAGTTGGCTCTGGCGCGCGGATCAAAGATCACCCGTGCTCTGGCATCCGAAGTGCTGGCTGAAATGGACGCCGGAGTGAGCGACATTGAAGTGTCATAGTTCCTTCGTTCTTGTGCTATAGACGGTCAATTCCGGAACAGTGCGTTGGAGTGCAGAATGGACAATGTCGAGGGTGCAAGTGGAAGTGAACTGCGGATCGATCCAATCACATCGGACATTACGATGGAGGAACTGCTGACCAGCCCCAAGCGGTTCATCAACAGGGAGTTTTCCTGGCTGCAGTTCAACCGCCGCGTCCTCGAAGAAACCCTCAACGGAGCCCATCCGCTGCTTGAACGGGTCAGGTTCTTGTCGATTTCCGCAGCCAACCTCGATGAATTTTTCATGGTCCGCGTCGCCGGTCTTGAGGGCCAGGTGCGTGAAGGCATTACAAACCGCTCGCCAGACGGTCTGTCGCCAAATGAGCAGCTTGATCAGATCCTAGGAGAGGTCGACGGGCTGCAACTCGAACAGCAGGCCTCGCTTGCGATCTTGCAGCAGAACCTGGCGGCCGAGAATATCTACATCGTCCGTCCTTCGGTGCTCGTTGACGGTGATATGGCCTGGCTGGAGGAGCAGTTCCTGCAATCGATCTTTCCTGTGCTCACCCCGTTGTCGATCGATCCGGCGCATCCATTTCCGTTCATTCCGAATCTCGGGTTTTCCATCTGTTTGCTATTGGCCTCAAAGTCCGACAACGAACCGATGACGGCGCTGATCCGCCTGCCTGTCGCTCTGGAACGCTTCCTGCGTTTGCCTGATCTTGATGGCGCAATCCGTTACATCACGCTCGAGGACGTCGTCAGTCTGTTCATCAGCTCGCTCTACCCCGGATATGAGGTTCGCGGCTCGGGCACGTTCCGGATCATTCGCGATTCCGATATCGAGGTCGAGGAGGAGGCCGAGGATCTGGTTCGCCTGTTTGAAAGCGCGCTCAAGCGCCGCCGCAGGGGCTCGGTGATCCGCATCGAGTTTGATTCGGAACTGCCGCAAAGCCTGCGCGAGTTTGTGGTTCATGAAACCAACGTTCCGGAAAACCGTGTGGCCGTGCTGCCCGGCCTGCTGGCGCTCAACACGCTGTCGGAGATCACCAAGGCGCCGCGCGACGATCTCAAGTTCGAGCCCTACAACGCCCGGTTTCCCGAGCGCATTCGCGAGCATGCTGGCGATACCTTTGCCGCAATTCGCGAGAAGGATCTGGTCGTTCATCACCCGTATGAATCGTTTGATGCGGTTGTGCAGTTCCTGTTTCAGGCCGCGCGCGATCCCGATGTGCTGGCGATCAAGCAGACCCTTTACCGCACCTCCAACGACAGCCCTATCGTGCGTGCGCTGGTTGACGCCGCCGAATCCGGCAAGTCGGTGACGGCACTGGTCGAGCTCAAGGCCCGGTTTGATGAGGAAGCCAACATCCGGTGGGCCCGGGACCTTGAACGGGCCGGCGTCCAGGTCGTGTTCGGATTCATCGAGCTCAAGACCCATGCGAAAATGTCGCTGATTGTCAGACGGGAGGAGGGCAAACTGATCACCTATTGCCATCTCGGTACCGGCAATTATCACCCGATTACCGCCAAGATTTACACTGATCTGTCCTATTTCACCTGCGATCCGGTCGTCGCGCGCGATACCGCGCACGTATTCAACTTCATCACCGGCTATGGTGAGCCCAAGGACATGAACAGGCTGGCGATCTCGCCGCTCAATCTGCGCGCACGTATTCTTGCCAACATCGAAGCGGAGATCGAGCATGCGAAGGCCGGACGGCCCGCCGCGGTCTGGATGAAGATGAATTCCCTGGTGGACCCGGAAATCATCGATGCGCTCTACAGCGCCAGTCAGGCCGGGGTGGAAATTGATCTGGTGGTTCGCGGCATCTGTTGCCTCCGGCCTCAGGTTCCAGGCCTTTCCGAGCATATTTTCGTCAAGTCGATTGTCGGCAGGTTTCTCGAACACAGCCGGATCTACTGCTTTGGCAATGGCCATGGCCTGCCGTCGCCTGAAGCTCTGGTTTATATCAGCTCGGCTGATTTGATGCCGCGCAACCTCGATCGCCGCGTCGAAACCCTTGTGCCGCTGATCAACAAGACTGTGCATGAACAGGTGCTTTTGCAGATCATGCTCGGGAATATGATTGATAATCAGCAGAGTTACGAGATATTGCCCGACGGTACGTCCCGCCGGATCGAGCCTGGCGAGGATGAAGAGCCATTCAATGCGCAGGTGTATTTCATGACCAATCCAAGTCTTTCGGGAAGAGGCGAAGCCTTGAAATCCAATGCTCCGAAGCTGATCGCCGACCGGTTGGCCCGGGCATCGCGCAGCACCCGCTGATTTGTGGTCTGTTGCGAATGGTTTAGGCCCGTCACAGCGTCATTGAACGACTTGACATCGTACCTATCTAAAACCCCATGCTTGTTTCAGCCAAGCACGAAATGCGGGTTCTCGCTTCCTTGGATAGTGAGATCTGCTCCTTGTAGTCGGGGAATCTTGTGGCGGGTTATTCTTGCCGGGTTTCGGTTCTCTGCAATGCAATATATAAGGGCGCTGAATGTTGCGTCCCTGGTCTCGCTCCGCATCTGCGGAACGCGTCGCCCTAACCATAGAGCGCCTTAGACATGGTGGAATCGGAAGCGCAGGGCCGACTACCGGGCATACATCCGGTATCTGTCATCGATATCGGCTCCAATTCGGTACGCCTTGTCATTTATGAGGGGCTCAGCCGGGCACCGTCCGTGCTGTTCAACGAAAAAGTCCTGTGCGGCCTGGGCAAGGGTCTGGTTGCAACCGGAAGGATGGATGAAACCGGCATCGCCCGCGCTCTGGCAGCGCTGAAGCGGTTCCGGGCTTTGTCCGAACAGGCGCGGGCGTCTGAATTGCACGTTCTGGCCACCGCAGCGGCACGTGAGGCCGAAAATGGCGTGAGCTTCATTGCGTCTGCGGAAGCCATTCTGGACTGTCGCATTCGTATTCTGACCGGTGAGGAAGAGGCTCGTTTCTCAGCCCTTGGTGTCATCGCCGGCTACTACAACCCGGACGGCATCGCAGGCGATTTTGGTGGCGGCTCGCTTGAACTGGTCGATGTCAAAGGCAACTTGCATTCAGGCGGTCAGACTCTGCCTCTGGGCGGATTGAGGCTCGCTGAAATGTCGGGTAACTCGATTTCCAAGACGAGAACCATCGCCCGGCAGGCTCTCAAGAAATCCGCGGTGTTGAATGGCGGTGCAGGCCGCACCTTTTATGCCGTTGGCGGCACCTGGCGAAACATCGCCAAGCTTCATATGGAAATCACCGGCTATCCGCTGCACATGATGCAAGCCTACGAGATCGACGCCAAACCTGCGATCGAGTTCCTTGGCGAAGTTGCCGCCATGAAGCAATCCAAGATCAACGCGATCAAGGCAATTTCCCGTAACCGCCGCGGACTGTTGCCCTATGGCGCGGTGGCGTTGCAGGAAACGTTGATTGCCATGAAGGCGGCACGGGTCAGCTTTTCGGCACTTGGCGTGCGAGAGGGGTATCTCTACTCTCTGCTTGGCGCAGCCGAGGCCGCACGCGATCCGTTGCTGACGGCAGCCGGTGAACTGGCAATCCTGCGCGCCCGGTCACCCGAACACGCCCGTGAACTCGCTGCATGGACAGGCCGGATGTTTCCGGTCTTCGGCGTGGATGAGAGCGAGGAGGATGCCCGCTATCGACAGGCGGCCTGCCTGCTGGCTGATATTTCCTGGCGCGCCCATCCCGACTACCGGGGACCGCAGGCGCTCAATATCATTGCGCATGGGACGTTTACCGGCATCAGCCATGCCGGCCGTGCCTACATCGCGTTGGCCAATTACTTTCGTTTTGAAGGCTTGAACGACGACGGCATGTCGTCAGAGCTTGCGGCGATCGCCGGGACAAAATACCTCGATTACGCCAAATTGCTCGGAGGCATCTTGCGGGTTGTCTATCTCTTCTCCGCTTCGATGCCCGGTATGGTGCCGCAACTCGAATTCGTGCCAGCCGTTGAGTCCGATGGCGATGTCGATATTGTCCTCAAGGTACCGCAGTCCTGCGAGGCTTTTGTCGGCGAACGGCTCGACGGACGGTTGCTGCAATTGGCCAAGCTCACCGGCAAGAAGCTTGGTTTTCGGGTCGGCTGAATCACGGCAAACCAAAAAATGGAAGGTGCCCGGCTCGGCGATAGGCAAAGAAAAAGGCCGGGCGAAATTCGCACCGACCTTCCTGATCTGCCTCAACACACCTGCCAGTACATCCGTGGTCAGGGTGGAGACAAATTTCTTTGTTGATCTCAATATGGTGCGTCCTTGGCGCATTGCAAGGCCCGGTTAGCGCAATTTTCTCCAGACTTCTGCAGGTTGCCTTTATACGTCGAGAATGACGTCGAAACCGCCATAAATCAGCCGTTTCATATCGAAGGGCGCCGTTCCGGGATCAAACTGCATCCGTTCGTCCTTCATCATGTTTTCCATGCCAGCCGTCTGGGTTTCCTTGTCCGGCCACCACACCCAGGAGAAGACAACGATCTCGTTTCCGGTCGCCTGCACCGCCAAGGGCATTGAGGTCAGCTTGCCTTCAGGCACCTCATCACCCCATGTCTCGACCACGCGTGTCGCGCCGTTGTCCTTGAATACCTCGGCGGCGCGCTTTGCCATTTCCAGATAGTCGCCCTGCTTGTCTGATGGCACGGCGGCCATGAATCCACTTACATATGCCATGCTACTCTCCTCTCTGGTTATCCCTGGGACGCCGCTTCCATTGCGGCAATGTCCATTTTTTTCATTGTCAGCATTGTATTCATCACCCGGTCGGCCTTGGCCGGGTCGGCGGAAGCAATCAGCCCTTCCATGACAGTCGGGGTGATCTGCCAGGAAACGCCGAATTTGTCTTTCAGCCAGCCGCACTGGCTCTCCTGGCCGCCATCGGCAGTGAGAGCCTTCCAGTAGTGGTCGATCTCCGCTTGCGTCTCACACAAGACCATCAGCGACACGCCCTCGGTGAAGCTGAAGTCGTGGTGCCCAGGGGCGTCCATGATGTTGAAGCTCTGCCCGCACAGTTTGATCTGGCCAAACTGCACTGTGCCCGTCTCTTCACCCTCGGTCGGTTCGCGATACAGCACCATCCCGGTTGCTGAATCGGGGAAGATGCCTGTGTAGAGCTCGATCGCCTCCGAACCGCGGCCGAGATTGTCGCCAGTGAACATCAGTGACGGCGTGATCGTCTGGCCATTCGCCGCCATTTCCGTGACCGCTATCTGCCAGGATACGCCGTACCGGTCGTTGAGCCAGCCATAGCGTTGGCTCCACGGATAGCTGTCGAGCGGCATCAGCACGGAGCCCCCGTCACTGAGCCCGGCCCAGAGCGCATCGACCTCGGCAACCGTATTGAACTCGACGAAGAACGAGATTGACGGATTGGGCTTGAAAGCCGGCCCGCCGTTGAGGCCGGAAAAGCGCTGTCCGGCAAGCTCGAAACCCGCCACCATCACCTTGCCTGCCTGCTGGCCGTGCGCCTCCCGGCCCGCATCGCTGTAGTGGCTGATATGGGTGATGTGGCTGCCGGCAAACAGTCTGGTGTAGAGATCTGCTGCATCTTCGGCACCGCTCTCATACCAGATGAAGGGGGTGATGATCTGAGTGGAGTGTCCCTTGAAATTCACCATGCCATAAGTCCTTCCTCAGTGTTGGAATTCGACTACCGGGGGGCCTTGTAACCACTCAGCGTCGGGCAGCACTTGGGGCGGACGGGTGTTCCTCATACTCGTCGTGCCGCCGCCACCATTGAAAGGGCGCGTCCTGGGCCACGCCCTCGGGCGCATCCTGCCAGGTCTCCTGGCGCCCGTAGGGGGTGAGGTCGAGCAGCGTCATCGGCGTGCCGAGGGTCTCGACCCCGCGATTGCTGGTGTAATAGGTCCGCATAATGCCGTCATCGGTGCGCAGGAAGACATTGAGGCCGAAGCCGCCATCAATTCCGAAATCCGGCCCAAAACTGTCGATACTTTGGTAAAATGGCATGTCCCAGCCCATGCGGCGCTTGTAGGCTTCGATTTCCAGCGAAGGCGCGGTGGCAACGAACGCAAGGGTGACGTCACGGGCATTGAGGTGGGCCAGATGCGGCATGTGATCGCCGACCATGCTGCAGCCAGGGCAGGGTGCCGGATCGTTCGGCTTGAGCATGTGATGATAGATGATCAACTGGCTACGTCCGTCGAATAGCCCTTCGAAATCGGTTTCCCCGTCCGGGCCGGTGAACCTGTAGGATTTTTCAACGCGCATCCACGGCAGGCGCCTCCGCTCGGCTGCGAGACGGTCGAGCTCCCTGGTCATGGCCTTTTCTTGTGCCAGCAGTTCCGCATGGGTGGACCTCCATCTGGCTTCATCGACAATCGCGTTCATGCCTTCCTCCCTGAGTGTTGCTGCATCGGCCTTGCGGGCGGACGCGTGGTTATTGTTAGTCTGCCAGGTCCCTCGCCGTTGTCTCCAACTGGTCGGCAGCCTTGTTCCAGCCTTCGTAAAACCCCATGTCTTCGTGGCGTTGGCGGTCTTCGGCGCTCCAATGCCGCGCCACGGCGCGGTAGCGTGTGCCGTTGCCTTCGTCAGCGAAGGTCAGAATAGCCGTCATGAAAGGCTTCTCGCTTGGCGCCCAAGCCTCGGTATAGGCATCGGTGAACACCAGTTTCTCTCCGGGGACCACCTCGAGATAAACACCCGGATTGGGAAATTCCTCACCTTCCGGGCTTTCCATCACCACCATCGATGAGCCTCCGACGCGAACATCCACTGCAGCGCTTTTGGTCTTCCACGGCGCAGGGGTAAACCATTTGACCAGTTGTTCCGGGTCGGTCCAGCAGCGCCACACCTGCGCGCGTGGTGCATCTATGTAGCGGTCGAGGACCAGTTCACGGTCGGTGGGGTGATCTGAATTGCTCATGGTTTATCCTCACTTGGCTCGCTGTTTTGTGGAAGCGGGTTCGTTGAAGGCCCAATCCAGGCCGAACGGATCACGGACGCGGCCAAAACGGTCGCCCCAGAATTCGAGTTTGAACGGCGAAAGAACCTCGCAGCCAGCGTCCACCGCGCGGTCCCACCACATATCGCCATCGGTGATCACCAGTTGCAGCAGGAAATTGCTGCCTGACGAAAGGCCAATGCCGTGTTCGGGAAACGGATCCATCAGCATCACAATGCCGTCATTGATCTCGATGCTGGCATTGAGCACCCGGCCATCCTCGCTACGGGTCACTTCGCCGTGCAGCACGGCGCCGAAGGCACGGGTGTAGAATTCGATCGCCTTGTCGGCGCCGTCGACGGTGGCGTAGGGGATCACCCCTCGCATCAGGCGTTTGTAATCGGATGCACTGCTCATGCAGCATTCTCCTCAGGTTGGGAAAACAACAGCGTCACGTAGCGCTTGAGATGGTCGACACTGTCGATGGCGACCGAGACGGAATCCTCAGCCTTGGCGAGGATGAACGCGCCCTGCAGCACCGCTTGCGTGTGCAGCGCCAGGCTCTCTGCGGTCCAACCGGCGCCTTTCATGCCGCGCGCGTGCATCGCCGCCAGGATGTCGGGCGCGAGTGTCTGTGCATGGCCCAAAATAGAGGCATGGCAGGCGTCGCGGATCGCCGGCGCAGTCAAATAGGTCTCCTGCACCATGGTGCCGACCAGGCAAGTGTAATCCGGTAACTCGCCTGCCAGCAGTTGGCGGCGGAAATCGATGTAGCCCAGCACCCGGTCAAGCGGATCGGCATGGTCGTGATAGTGAGCAGACGCAAACAGCGCGCCGGTGAATTCTGACCAGTAGTCGGCGGCGGCAACACCAAGTGCTTCCTTGCTCTTGAAGTGATGGAAGAATGCGCCCTTGGTCACTCCCGCTGCTGCACAGAGCTCATCAACAGTAGTGCCCGAATAGCCCTTGGAGCGGATCACGGCAAAACCTGCGGTCAAAAGTTTGTCACGAGCGCCCAGCTGCGTCGTTGCGGTGACGGTTGTGGATTCGGTCATCAGCTACTCCAATTACAATACCATACCAACTGGTCGGTACGGTGGCAAGATGGAGTTTTCGTTTGCCTGACTTTTTTGCCGATTCCCGCCTTTACGCCCCGCGAACGAGCCGTTCACAATCTAAATTGTCAGAGAAACTCCGTAAGACGGCATCACCTAGACATCGGTTGGACACACTTGGCTGCGCGATGTTGCACGTCCAGAGGAGGGCGCATTTGCTCAGCCGTGTGTTATGCTCTGCCGACGGTGATGCTGCTGAGCGTGGATCAAACTGCACCGCCCGCCGTCAAGCTCTCGTTCCATTGCGGGTGCAGGCTTTCACCTGGCCCGCGAAAATGCGCAGTCTCAGCAGGCTGCGGCTCACCCGGTCCGTGCGAAAATTGCGCATCCCTTGCCTGAGTTCGCACCAGGCGACGATGGTGTGGGTGGCAGAATAGCAGATCAGCGCCGCCACCGTTCACCAGATTGGCGCAGGTTAGCGGGTTTTCAGGAAATCAGGGTTGCTATGGAGCCCGGATGGCATAGAAGATGGCGCATCTGATTGATGTCCGGCTGCAACCCGGGCAGATGCCAGTCGATTGCCGCGCGCAATGACCGAACTGCCTGGGAGCAAGTGTCCATGAGCGCCAATAGCCGTCTGAAAAGTTTTCGCAAGCTGCTGGCCCATGCGCAGCAGATCCTTGAACTTGATATCGGCTTCCGCCTCTGGGACGGGTCTACGGTGCCCGAGGATCTAGATCATGGGGCGTTTACAATCCGCCTCGCCGATGAAGGACTGATTGCCGCACTGCTTCGCTCGCCAAATCCCGAAACTCTGCTCAATCTCTGGGTTTCCAAGCGGATAGACTTCGAAAACGGCGACATGTTCGACCTCGTGGCACGGCGTCCGAAGGTGCGCACACGCGAGATCCGCAAACAGCTGAGCAAGTTTCTGCTGCTCAACAATGCCCGCAAGTTCCTGTTTTTGGACAGGGGCGGTCCGTGGCCGCTGAGCGATCAGCCCGATGAGAAGCCCTCCGACGGAAATGCCGAGGAAAACCAGAAGAACATCGCATATCACTACGATGTCTCCAATGCGTTCTACGAGCTCTTTCTCGACGATCAGATGGTCTACACCTGCGGCTATTGCACCGATTGGGACAATGACATTCACCAATTGCAGCGTGACAAGTTGGAAATGATCTGCCGCAAGCTCAGGCTCAAGTCCGGCGAGAAAATGCTCGATGTCGGCTTTGGCTGGGGATCGCTGGCGCTCTATGCGGCGGCCAATTATGGCGTCCATGTCACCGGTGTCACTCTGTCCGAACGCCAGCTCGAATTTGCCACCCAAAAGGCAGAAAAGCTCGGTCTGTCAGACAGAGTGAACTTTGTGCTGCGTGATTACGCCAAGGTTGAGGGCGAATTCGACAAGATATCCTCGATCGGCATGCACGAAGCCATCGGAATCGACAATTACCCGACCTACTACGCGACCATTCAACGCGTGCTCAAGCCGGGCGGAATTTATCTGCATCACGCCATCACCCGGCCTGCCAAAAAGGACGCCAAGACCTTCCGCAAGAAGAACAAGGAGTTTGCGCTGCTGACCAAATACATCTTCCCCGGCGGCGAACTCGACCATATCGGCAACACCGTGACGATGCTGGAGCAGCATGGCTTCGAGGTGCATGACGTGGAGAACTGGCGCGAGCACTACCAGCGCACCTGCAGGCTCTGGCATGACCGCCTGCTGGCCAATTATGACGCGGCGGTGGCCGAAGTCGGCGAGGTCAAGACGCGGCTCTGGCTGGTCTATCTCGGCGGCTGCTCGATTGCTTTCGAGCGCAACACCGTCCGGCTGTACCAGACGGTCACCAGCAAAGTGCGGCGCGGACCGTCAGGCCTGCCGCCGACCCGCGCTGATCTTTACCGATAGACGGGATTGGTTCGCAAGCGGCTCAAAGTTCGACCGCTTCAACCCGCTTGTTGGCGAAGCGCAGCGCCAGTTCGCCGCGAATGAGTTTAAGCGCCTGTTCGCCGAACAGCTCGCGGCGCCAGCCTTGAAGTGCTGCCACATCTGCGTCGTCGCCATCCACGGCGATGGCTTCAAGATCATCGGAATTGGCGATGATCTTGGCAGCGACATTTTCCTTTTCCACGGTCAGCTTCAAGAGCACCCGCAATAGCTCGATGGAGGCTTGCGCGCCTTCTGGAGTCTGCTTCTGCCGTGGCAGGCGCGGCATCTCGTCCTTTGGCGTCTCGAGCGCCTCATTGACGATTTCGACCAGGTTAGCACCCTGTTGTGAGCGCTCCCAGCCGCGCGGGATTGTCCTGAGCCGCGACAGCGCCTCGGAATCCCTGGGCTGTTGCTGGGCAATCTCGTAAATCGCGTCGTCCTTGATCACCCGGCCGCGCGGCACGTTACGTGACTTGGCCTCGCGTTCACGCCAGGCAGCCACATGCTGCAACACGCAGAGCTCAATAGGTTTCTTGACCCGCATTTTCAGCCGTTTCCAGGCATCCGCAGGATCGATCTCATAGGTTGACCGCGATTCCAGAACGGCCATCTCGTCAATCACCCAAAGGCTACGGCCTTCGGCATTGAGACGCGCCACAAGCTCGAGATAGACGTCACGCAGATGGGTGACATCGGCCAGCGCATAATCAAGCTGCTTGTCGGTCAGGGGCCGGCGGCTCCAGTCGGTAAACCGCGATGACTTGTCGATATGTGCCCCGGTGATCCGCGAGACCAGCTGGTCATAGGAAATCGATTCGCCAAATCCGCAGACCATGGCCGCCACCTGGGTGTCAAAAATCGGATGCGGCACCAGGTCGCCGAGCTTCACCACGATTTCGATATCCTGGCGTGCGGCGTGGAACACCTTGATCACTGACGGATCGGCCATCAGTTCGAAAAAGGGTTTCAGATCAATGCCTTTGGACATGGGATCAACGATCCCTTCGTCCTCCGGGCCGGCCATCTGAATGAGGCACAGCTCAGGCCAATAGGTGGTCTCACGCAGGAACTCGGTGTCAACGGTGACAAAGTCGTGTTTGGCGAGGCGGGTGCAAAAGGCGGCAAGCGCCTCGGTTGTTGTAATCATGTCCATGATTGGCATTTAGCGGGAATTTTCCGGTTTGTCTTCTCCCCCTGGTGCCTCTTTATTGTCTTGTTGCGTGTCGCGGTTGACTGATTGCGCAGCCATGCGGGCAAACACCGGGGAGGTGCGCAACAGGCCGGCGAAGCGGCCGCGGTCGGGCTCATCGGGTGAACCGCGAGCGATCCGCACCAGAGTGTAGATCACGAAAGCGCCGTGCATGGCGCAGATGAAGGCAAAGAATGCCACAGCGCCGAGCCAATCGACCAGCACTGCTGATAACAATGGACCGATCGACGCGCCAATCGCCCAGAAGAACATCAGGCCGGAGGCGATCTGCACATATTCTCCGGCATTGGCCTTGTCGTTGGCGTGCGCTGCCGACAAGGAATAGAGCGGCATGGTGAATGCGCCCCACAGGAATATGCCGACAAGATTGAACGCGACATCACTGCCTGCGAACAAGACCATGAACAACCCGCACAAGGTGGAGCCGGTTGTCGCCATCAACAGCACCGACCGGCGTCCGATCTTGTCGGACAGGTATCCCAGCGGATATTGCAGCACGATCCCGCCGATAATGCCTGCGCTCATGAACGAGGCGATGTCGGAGACCTGCAAGCCAAGGCTCTCTGCATAGAGCGGTCCCACCGAGCGGAAAGAGGCCGTTGTCAGTCCCACCGTGATGGCTCCGGCCGAGGCCAGCGGCGATACGATCCACAATCGTTTTGGACTGAACGAAAACGGCGCGGGCGGAGCGGGGTTGGACCGATCGGCGAGTGACACCGGTACGATGGACAAGATGATGAGCATGGTCATCACCGCAAAAATCTCGAAGCCGCCAATTCCGAATATGGGCAACAAATACTGCGAGGCCGTCACGGCGCCGAGGTCGACAAACCTGTAGATAGCCAGGGTTCTGGCACGGTTGGTGTTGGTAATCTGCGAATTGATCCAGCTTTCCACATTTGCAAACAGCGAGGCGAAACAGATACCCGTGACCAGCCGCATCAAAAACCAGAAGAACGGATCGATGACCATCACCATGGCGAGCGACGCGCAAGCGGCAACGGCAGCCATTGCGGCGAATGCGCGGATATGGCCGCTGGTCCGCAAAAGCCACGGCGTCATCCAGCAGCCGATGATGAAGCCGAAATAATAGCCCGCGCCGGCAAGCCCGATGACAGTGGGCGAAAACCCCTCCGCCGAGCCGCGCAAGCTGATCAGTGTTCCCTGAAGTCCATTGCCCGCCAGCAATACGCCGGCGGTGGTCAGAAGCGGAAACAGTGGACGGAGCGAATGCATGACAGGCCGAAAATGAGAAAATCAATCACCTCAGTCCTACATCGAAGATCCGCATCCGTCGCGGCTAAATCCCGGCATTCTACGGCCGGTCAGCGTCAGGGCTGGACGAAAGCCGCCTTCCACCTTGACAAACCGGATGGGTCATGCGCTTTTCCGCGCGATTTTTACCGTGCGCCGAGGTGGCGATGCGAGCCTGCTTCGCAACCTGCCGATCCGCCGATTCCACCCATTGGTCCAAGCCATCGAGGATATGCCATGCATCCCTACCGTTCCCACACTTGCGCCGCGCTTCGCAAAAGCGACACCGGCGCCAATGTCCGTCTGTCGGGCTGGGTGCACCGCGTGCGTGACCATGGCGGTCTGCTGTTTATCGATCTGCGCGACCATTACGGTCTGACGCAGATCGTCGCCGATCCAGACTCGCCCGCCTTCAAGGCGGCTGAAACCGTGCGCGGCGAATGGGTGATCCGGGTCGACGGCGTGGTCAAGGACCGCATGACCGAGAC
The DNA here is from genome assembly GCA_051251555.1 of Hoeflea sp. GTDB lineage: Bacteria > Pseudomonadota > Alphaproteobacteria > Rhizobiales > Rhizobiaceae > Hoeflea. Next base: position 257,194 of record JBPOEW010000003.1, on the reverse strand, counting down.
CATCAACGCCAACCTCGGCACCGGCGAGATCGAAGTCTTTGCCCAGGAAATCGAAATCCTTTCCGCCGCCAAGGAATTGCCGCTGCCGGTCTTCGGCGAGCCGGAGTATCCTGAGGACGTGCGCCTCAAATACCGCTTCCTCGATCTGCGCCGCGAGACCCTGCACAAGAACATCGTCACCCGCACCAAGGTCATTGCCGACATGCGCAAGCGGATGACAGACATTGGCTTTGCCGAATATGCGACGCCGATCCTGACAGCCTCTTCACCGGAAGGCGCACGCGACTTTCTGGTGCCAAGCCGCATTCATCCGGGCCAGTTCTACGCGCTGCCTCAGGCACCGCAGCAGTACAAGCAGTTGTTGATGGTGGCCGGTTTTGACCGCTACTTCCAGATCGCGCCGTGCTTCCGTGATGAAGATCCGCGCGCCGACCGACTACCGGGTGAATTCTACCAGCTCGACCTCGAAATGAGCTTCGTCACCCAGGAAGATGTCTGGGATACCATGGAGCCGGTGATGCGCGGCGTCTTTGAAGAGTTCGCCGAAGGCAAGCCGGTAACCCAGGAATTTCGCCGCATTCCCCATGCCGAAGCCATCCGCAAATACGGCTCCGACAAGCCGGATCTGCGCAACCCGATCGAGATGCAGTCGGTGACCGACCATTTCGCCGGTTCCGGCTTCAAGGTGTTCGCCGGCATGATCGCCAACAACCCGAAGGTCGAGGTCTGGGCGATCCCGGCCAAGACCGGCGGCAGCCGTGCATTCTGCGACCGGATGAACTCCTGGGCGCAAGGCCAGGGCCAGCCGGGTCTGGGCTACATCTTCTGGCGCAAGGAAGGCGATAATCTGGAAGGCGCAGGCCCTATTGCCAAGAACATCGGTCCTGAGCGCACAGAAGCCATCCGTATGCAGATGGGTCTGGAAGACGGCGACGCCTGCTTCTTTGCTGCCGGTGATCCGGCCAAGTTTGCCCGTTTTGCAGGCGATGCCCGCACCCGCGCCGGCGAGGAACTCAACCTCGTCGATCAGGATCGTTTCGAGCTTTGCTGGATCGTCGACTTCCCGTTTTACGAATGGGACGAAGACGCCAAGAAGGTGGAATTCGCCCACAACCCGTTCTCGATGCCACAGGGCGGCATGGATGCGCTTGAGAACCAGGATCCGCTGACGCTGAAGGCCTACCAGTACGATCTCGTCTGCAATGGCTTTGAAATCGCTTCCGGTTCCATCCGGAACCAGTCGCCCGAGCTGATGGTCAAGGCGTTCGAAAAAGTGGGCTTGAGCCAGGCCGATGTCGAAGAGCGCTTCGGCGGTCTTTACCGTGCATTCCAGTATGGCGCACCGCCGCATGGTGGCATGGCAGCCGGCGTTGACCGGGTGATCATGCTCATCGTCGGCGCCAAGAACCTGCGCGAAGTGGCGCTGTTCCCGATGAACCAGCAGGCCCAGGATCTTTTGATGGGTGCACCAAGCCCGGCCTCGCCAGCGCAGTTGCGCGATCTGTCGATCCGCCCGATCCCGGCCAAACCTGCATAGGGCACTGTCGCCGAGCCAGGCGGACTCAAATCATTAAAAAGCCCGGGTAAACATCTGTTTTCCGGGCTTTTTCTTTGACCTGAGAGCTAATAAACTCTCAGTCCTTTTCGTTTTCTTCGTTCGACGGGAGATCAAGTAAATCTTGCTTCGTCGCTGCGGTGGCAGCTTTGCTCTTGGTTTTGCCGCCCTTGGCGGGCTTGGCAACGGATTTGTCTTCCGGCTTTTCAACCGGGATTGCCTCGAAACGGATCATTGAACGGGTCCAGTATGTGCGAGAGGGGCGATCTGCGCACCGGAACAGGTGTCGAATTGCGCATGATTCTAAAAGCACCCTGCGCCCACATTGCGGCACAAGCAAGCTGAACCATAGCCAGACTTGCCCCTTTGCAGGCTGAATACGATGATTGCGCTGAGGATGATCTCAAAGTGCGCGCCGGATCATTCCAGCCTCAGATTTGTCCTTCCACCGACGCCAGACGGCTCCGGAGAAATTCCTTTTCACTCTCGTTTTCACTCAGATCGAGGGCGCGCAGATAACTCAACCGAGCCGCGGCGAACCTTTCCATACGGCGCTGGAAATCAGCCTTGGCAGCGTGAAACGGTTGGTAGCCGGAAAGCTCCGCTTCAAGTGCGTCGAGCGCATTCAATGCGTCCTCCGTTCCTGCAACATAAGACACCGCCACGGCGCGGTTGAGCAGGTAAACCGGGTTGGGTGACAGACGATGCATGGCCTCGTAGAGCAGGACGATTTCTGGCCACCCGGTTTCCACGTGGCTGGGCGCTTTGGCATGAAGCGCACTGATCGCAGCTTGCAACTGAAACAGGCCGGGGTGGGCGCGTTTAAGCGCTCTGTCGAGCAGGGCGCAGCCTTCGTCTATTTCACCGCTGTGCCAGAGGTCTCGGTCCTGGCAGTCGAGCGGAATCATCCTGCCGCTTTCGCCAAGTCGTGCCTGTGCTCGGGAATGGTTGAGTAGCATCAGCGCCAGCAGGCCCTCGCATTCGGCATCGTCCGGCACCAGTTCGAGCATCAGCCGTCCGATCCGGATGGCTTCAAGGCACAGATCACGTCGTAGCAAATCGGATCTGGCGGTAGCCGTGTATCCCTCGTTGAAGGTGAGGTAGATCACCGCCAGCACCGAGTCCAACCGCTCAGCCCATTGCTCCGGTTCGGGGATTTCAAACGGAACGCCCGCCTTGGTGATCTTGTGGCGCGCCCGCACCAGCCGTTGCGCCATCGTCTCTTCCCGGTCGAGAAACGCCCGCGCTATCTCCCGCGTCGTCAGTCCGCACAGGGTTCGCAAGGTCAGCGCCACCCGAGTCTTGGCATCCAGTGCCGGGTGACAGCAGGTGAAGATCAGCCGCAACCGCTCATCCGGTATGGTTGCGGGTTCATCGCTGTCGACTGTCTCGCGGTCGAGTTCGATCAGCAGGCCATATTCTTCCGCCTTGCGGCTGAAATTGCGTGCCCGCCGGAACCGGTCAATCGCCTTGCGCCGTGCTGTCTGCAGCACCCAGCCGCCCGGTGCTGCGGGCAGACCGTTGCGCGACCAATGGACAAGTGCCGATTCCAGTGCCTCCTGCAGGCAATCTTCAGCCAGCTGAAAATCACGTGTGTCGCGCAACAGCGCGCCAAGCAGCCGACCGGTATCGTCGCGCGCGAGAACTTCAATTGCCTCGCGCGCTCTCTGCTGCTGCTCGGAGAGGTCCGAAGCCATATGGCCTATTCGAACTCCATTACCGGACGGACTTCCACAGATCCGTGCTCGGCAGACGGGATCATTGCCGCGTATTTGATCGCATCGTCAAGATTGGCGCATTCGAACAGGTAGAACCCGCCCAATTGCTCCTTGGTTTCGGCAAACGGCCCGTCCATGGTTTCGGTCTTGCCATTGCGCACCCGCACGGTCGTCGCAGTTGAAGTGTCTTGCAGGGCTTCGCCCGCCAGCATAACGCCGTCGCGCTGGTAGGTTTCAGTAGCCGAGCGGTAGCCTTCCATGTAGGGGCCAAATTCCGGTGTGCCATAGTCGGGTCCGGCTCCGGGGGCGGCGTAGATGAGTGCAAGATATTTCATGTCTGTCTCCTTTTCGTTGGGGGTGTCCAGGCCCGGCTCGAGCCTGAGTCTACGTTATGGAGACGAATGCGCCGCCCCAATTTCGACATGGTTCTGAAAAAAAACATCTCGCCTACCAATTGATGAAGATGCTGGCCATGATATCAGCATCGAGATTCATGTCAGGGCAGTATCTGCGATCCGGGCGAAGGTGACTGGTCTGTCGTGGAAGAGTTCCAGCGGTTGCAGGATCCGGTCCGGTCGCATTCGGTATCCGGCTGGAAATGACTTGCATTGCAACGGACGCCGGTCGCCTCTTGCTCCGAATCACCGCTTCCTTTAACCCCACCCCATGGGAAAAAGCCTGCTTCCGCCCGGTGGTGGCGACCACATACAAGCCGTTGATCTGAAGAAGGCGCTCGAAGAGCGCTATCTGGCCTATGCGCTGTCGACCATCATGCACCGGGCGTTGCCCGATGTGCGCGATGGCATGAAGCCTGTGCATCGCCGCATCGTCTACGCGATGAGCGAGATGGGGCTGAAATCAGCCGGGTCTTTCAAGAAATGCGCCAAGATCGTCGGTGAGGTGATGGGTAACTTCCATCCCCACGGCGACCAGTCGATTTACGATGCGCTGGTGCGTCTGGCGCAGGATTTCGCGGTGCGCTATCCGCTGGCCAACGGTCAGGGCAATTTCGGCAACATCGACGGCGATAGCGCCGCTGCGATGCGTTATACCGAATCGAAGATGACCGCGGTCGCCGAGCTGTTGATCGAGGGCATCAACGAGGACGCGGTTGATTTTCGCACCACCTATGATGAGGAAAACAGCGAGCCGGTGGTTCTGCCGGGCGCGTTTCCAAATTTGCTTGCCAATGGTGCCACCGGCATTGCCGTGGGCATGGCGACCTCGATCCCGCCGCACAACGCGGCCGAACTTTGCGATGCAGCGTTAGCGCTGATCCGCAAGCCGGAAGCCACAGTCGAAGACCTGCTGCAATATGTCGAAGGTCCGGATTTCCCAACTGGCGGCGTCGTCATCGATAGCCGCGAATCCATTCTCGAGGCCTACAAGACCGGCCGTGGTGGCTTCCGTGTTCGGGCCAAATGGGAGGTTGAGGACACCGGACGTGGCGGTTACCAGATCGTCGTCACCGAGATGCCCTATCAGGTGCAGAAGTCGCGATTGATCGAAAAAATCGCCGAACTGCTGATTGCCCGCAGGCTGCCGCTGCTTGATGATGTGCGTGATGAATCTGCTGAAGATGTCCGCCTCGTTCTCGTCCCCAAGAGCCGTTCGGTCGATCCGACGCTGTTGATGGAATCGCTGTTCCGGTTGTCCGATCTGGAAAACCGCATTCCGCTCAATCTCAATGTGCTGTCGATGGGCAAGGTGCCCAAGGTGATGAACCTGGTCGAGGTGCTGTCCGAATGGCTGGCGCACCGCCGCGAGGTGCTGCAGCGCAGGTCACGTCACCGGCTGGCGGCGATTGAACGTCGCCTGGAGCTGCTGGCAGGCTATCTGATTGCCTACCTCAATCTCGACGAGGTGATCCGTATCATCCGTGAGGAGGATGAACCCAAGCTCGAACTGATGAAGACCTTCGAGTTGAACGATGTTCAGGCCGAAGCCATCCTCAACATGCGGCTGCGCTCGTTGCGCAAGTTGGAAGAGCTGGAAATCCGCAAGGAATTTGATGGCCTGACGGGTGAGAAGGCCGAGATCGAGGCATTGCTCGCCTCCGATGCCAAACAGTGGCAGACAGTCGCCTGGGAAGTCGGCAAGGTCCGCAAGACCTTTTCCAAGGAAACCGAACTGGGTGCCCGCCGCACAAAGTTTGCCGAAGCGCCGGTCGCCGATCTCGCGGCCATCGAGCAGGCGATGATCGAAAAAGAGCCGATCACCGTGGTGATTTCCGAGAAGGGATGGATTCGCGGCATGAAGGGCCACATGGCCGATTACGCCGGATTGCAATTCAAGGACGGAGACTCGCTCAAGCTCGCTTTCCACGCCAACACCACGGACAAGATTGTTATCGTCACCACCGGTGGCAAGGCCTATACGCTGGGTGCCGACAAGCTGCCCGGCGGACGTGGCCATGGCGAGCCGCTGCGCATTATCGTCGACATGGACAATGATCAGGCGGTGCTGACAGCCTTTGTCCACGACCCTGCGCGCAAACTGCTTGTGGCATCAACGGGCGGCAATGGTTTTGTTGTGGCCGAGAGTGACATGGTCGCCAACACCCGCAAGGGCAAGCAGATCATGAATGTCAGCCTCCCGCAGGAAATGAAATTGTGCGTGCCTGTCACCGGCGACCACGTTGCCGTCATAGGTGAAAACCGCAAATTGCTGATTTTTGCGCTTGCGCAACTGCCTGAGATGAGCCGCGGCAAGGGCGTTCGCCTGCAACGCTACAAGGATGGCGGTGTGTCTGACATCCGTTGCTTCGTGATGGAGGAAGGGCTGACCTGGGAAGACAGCGCAGGGCGCATGCACAATCGCAAGAAGGAAGAGCTGATCGAGTGGATCGCAGACCGTGCCCAAGCCGGTCGTGTGGTGCCCAAGGGCTTCCCGCGCTCAGGCAAGTTCAGTTGACGGGCGTATAGGGTAAAGCTTGCGAGGCTTTGGACTGGTAGGGCCCGTTTAAAACCCCGTTAGTCAAGGTTCCCAGCATGATTGAAATCAGACCAGCGAGGCCGGAAGACCACGCTGAGATCGTGGAGATCCTTCATCAAGGATGGCACGATGCTCATGCGCATCTGGTGGCTGTGGAGATTTTGAAGTACCGGACGTCACACTACATCGATGACCTATACCGCACATCGACGGATATGTTTCATGTTGCCGATGAGGGCCGCATACTCGGCTTCGTAGTGGTGAATGGTGCGGAATTGACCAAGCTTTTTGTCGCACGCGACGTCCGGGGAAGCGGAATTGCAGAAAAGCTCCTGGCGTATGGCGAGGAAAAAATTGCTGCGGGAGGTTTCGCTGTAGGAGAACTGCTGTGTCTCGCCGGCAATGAGCGAGCGGAGAGGTTTTACACGCGAGCCGGATGGATCGAGGATCATCGCCGTCACTATTCTCTCTGGATGCCAAGGGGCGCGCCCGGGCATTTTACTGCCAGAACCATGTCCTTGCAAAAGATACTGATGCACGGGCGGTGACGCAGCCTCTAAACGCCGACCCTTCCAAATCCCGGAAGTTTGAGCCCCGGGCGGGCAATGTCTAGGCCGAACACCAGTCCGCCAAGCCGTACCTCGATCCCGTACAGCGCACCGACTGCCACTCCAGCATAGCCGCCGAGCGACAGCTCGAAATTGCGCCAGTCTGGTGAGAGCGTGACAAAATCACCCAATGGCCGGAAATCGCGGCCAACCGCTTCAGGCGGCAGCGCAATAGCAAGCTGCGGAACTGCTCTCAGCACATAAGCCACAAACGAGTTCGAGTTCGGACCTGGCCAGATCTTGTAGTCCCCGCGCCCGGAAAACGGGTAGGCCTGAACTGCTGCTTCGATCCGTGGGATCAGCTGCTCGGCCTCTGCGCCGTGAAGTTCAAGCAGCACGCCTGGCGCGTTGGAATACCAGCGTCCGTCGGCGGGGTAGGCGTTGGTGCGGATCGGATTGCCCCAACCGACTTTGTCGTAGCGGTTGTAGCGCTCGGCTCCGGCGGGTTTGGTCACAATCCAGCTGTGAACCGACAATGCGCCCTTCAATCCGCCGGTTCGCGCCGCCATCACATAAATAGCCGCATCGGAGCTTTGTGAAGCTTCCGGCAATATGCCCGCCGACGACCAGTCCGCAACTCGCCAGGAGCCAGGCTGGGAACTGGCTGCGCGGACAGCAAGCGAGGCCAGGGCCGGCGCAACGAAGCAAAACAAGACAAAGAGCACGATTTTTTTCAACAACGACAACGGGCGTTCCAGACACTGACACGCTTCGGCAGGGTCTGATACCAAGCATTGCCATGCGACGTTTTTAGGGCAGGGCGGTTACACAGGATGCCGCGGCGCCAGAGTCCGCACGGCACGCCGGTGTGACGACAACTGCCATAGCGAGTGCGCCACCAGCGCTGTGATGATGATGGCACCGCCAATCAGCCCGATGCCGGTAGGAGCCTCCAAAAAAATTATCCAGATCCAGATCGGCGCAAGGATGGTCTCGAGCAAATAGAACATCGCGACTTCCGGCCCGGATATGTATTTCGGCCCGGTTGCGAGACACCAGAAGGCGATCGGGGTGACGATCAGTCCGTTGATTACCAGCCAGACCGGCTCGCCCAGCACCACGCCCGTCGGCCCGCCGACCACGGTCAGTCCGATCATGGCTGGTACAATTGCCGCAAACAAGGGTGCGAAGCCCAGATCAGTGCGGGCTTTGCGACTGACCGTGATGGCGCCTGCAAGGATAAAGCTGGAGGCAAGTGCAAACGCGTCGCCGACCAGATTGCCGGCTTTCATACCGTCGGAGACGATTAACAAGACACCGAATACCATCACGGCCATGGCGGCAAAAGTTTGCGGCTTTGGTTTTTCGCCGACCAGCAGCCAGGCCAGAAGCGCCGAAAACATCGGATTGAAGGCGAGGATAAACACCAGGTTGGCGGTCGTGGTGTTGAAGACGGCCAACATGAAGGTAATCCCGGCAACGCCATATAGCGCCACCACCAGCAGACCAGCTTTTCCCGGGATCAGCGGAGCACGTTTATTAAAGAATACCCGCAGAACCGACCATGCAACAATTGCCGCAAGAAACGTCAGCCCGCCTCGCATGGCAAGCACCGACCACGCATCGCTCTGCGACAACCGGATAAGCGGGATATCGATGGTCAGCATCAGGCCGCCGATCGCCGTGATCAACAAGCCTTTGCGGTGGCTGGCCGCCTCTGTCTGGGGACCGGTCATCTGGAAGAAGCCTTCATGGAAGCAATTTTCGACACGCGCATGGCATAGAGCGCGGTCGTGCCGGATACAACCCCGCCGGCGGTGGGCGAACGGTCTGATAGGGGGAGAAAATATGAATTGTATGGGGTCAACTCGTGGCAAAATCGGCTGACCACAAATCTCGTCTGCGGCAGCCTAAACCCGGACAGGGATCGCGGGGTGTTATGGTTCGATCTTGAGGTCGATCGACATCTCGGTTCCGATCGTGTCTTCATGCTTGAAGTAGAAATCGTCCACCATTGCTTTCGCCGCCATCGCCTCGACCTCTTCAGCTGTCAGTGCATCACCCTTCAACTTGAGGTCAGGAAGGTTCGCGGCGAGGGTGTTGGCAAACCACGCCGAGGCATAGGTGTCAGGCCGGGAGACAAACACTTCCCCCTCGCTGCCGATCGTCAGACCTCCGCCTGGCACTGCAGAGGTCACGTCGACCTGATTGATGCAGTCGCCGCCAACCGAGCACGGCTTGCCTTTGATCAGCTTGGCCCATTTCGGTCCACCAATCATCACGGCAAAATACATGATGCCGGCTTTCCCCGGTGTGACGCCGCTCTTGAGCAGAGCCTCGTGAAACACTTTGTGGGTCTGCCGCCAGGGCCGAACATGGCGGTCGCAGTAATGGTCATGGATGATCGCGGCCTTGATGAAGCTTTTTTCAAACGGTGCTCCCACCAGAGGCTGGGCCCACGGCGGAATGGAGGCGCCATCCGTCAGCAGGCCTTTTGCCGCCTCCCATCCAGTGTTGCCTGAATCAACAAAACCGAAGTTGTCGCCAAGCTTGCAGAATCCGGTGTTTTCGCAGCCGGGCGGCAGCAGAATGAGTGTTCCTGTGAAATCAGCGCGGGCGACGTTCGAGGACAGGGTTGCAAACACAATCCCGGCCAAAATTGCTGCGGTCCTTGGCATTTTTGGCTCCTCACCATTGTTGGGCACTGTCGCGGTTGCCGTGTCCGGCCAGGGTTCATCCCCGTGCCGGGCAGGCGGTTAGTGATTGGGTCAATCTGAGGCGTGGCGTACCGTCGTCGGTCACATCGTCCGCGGCCATCAGGCATCGGGTGATTTCGACGCCGGTGTAGCCCGGGCGGACAAGATGGAAGAGGACATGGGCGCTGGCGCAGTAAGGAGAGGCCATCGACGTGCCGCTCATCTGGCCATAGGCCGTTGTTGAAGGCTGCTTGTTGGCATCGAATGACAATGCGCTCAGTATATTGACGCCGGGGCAGGATATCTGTGCGCCCGAATTGGAGAATGGCGCGCGCTTGCCATCGGGACCGTGGGCGCCGACTATAATGCCATTGCTGGCGATCCCGAGTTCGCGCGCGGTGACTGCCGCCCAGTTGAACGGGCTGGCGTATTTCGCCTTGATCGGCATCGAGAGCCCGGTGCTGTCATTGCCTGCCGCAGAATAGATGACCTTGTTTTTGGTGTTGGCGATCTCCAGCAGCGTAACAAGGATCGCCCCTTGCGAAGCCACGAGGACCCGCCATTGTTCCGATTCCGGCAAGTCGGGATTGATCCCGAAATTGCTGCGCCAATTGTAGCCGAGGCTCACATTGAAAGTGGAAACATCGTTTTGTTCGGTGACAAACCGGTCCAGCGTTCTCAGGATCTGGCTGAACAGGACCACAAATCGCAATTCGGGAATGGCTTCCATAGTTTCAAAGAACACATCTGCCGAACGGGCACGGATGAAACAGTTTTGCAGGACCCCGGCGATGCCGCGGCCATTGTGTGCTGCGCAGGCAATGCCTCCGACATGATTGCCATGATTATTGGCTCCCATTCCGGATGGAAATCCGACGAACACCAAATCATCATGCCTCGAAAATCCGGCATCCATGACACCGAAGACCACGCCGTCCGTGGCGCCAGGCATGCCCCAAAGCTTGTCGGCCTCAATGTCAATGACACCCCAATCTGTCACCTCCTGATCCCCGGATTCTCCGAAGCCGCTAACAATTCCGGTTGGATGCAGTACGTTTGTGATGTCCGCGCCAGTATCGGTGTTTGCCCCGCCATGATGTGCCTTGTCGGTCAGCACGATGTCCGGCGTTGCCGATTGGATGCGGGTGTCGGTCTGGAAGTCAGCTATTGCACTTGTCACCCCCCTTAAAATCGTTTCGTTGACGCTCCTGTCGGTGAGCTGCGGAGTAAAATACGACGACAGGTCCGCCTCAACCTGGACTGCGCCGATCGAAGGAAAAGTCTGGATGACCGGCAGGTCTTTGAATTTGAAATAGTCTTCAATTTCAGCAGCTGTCGTTTCCGTCTTGAACTGGATGATCATGGTATTGGGGGCAACGAAGGGAACCGTGGCGGACTGTGATGCGTTCATCTCCAGCTTACCGCGGCCGACATCATCCAGATTGCCGGTGTCAGGTTTGATTTCTCTCAGATCCACCGCCTGTTTTGACCAATCCGCAAGCCCGGTCTGAGGCAGGGCTTCCAGAGCGCGGCTGACTTCTCCGGACGGAACACGCGTAACGATGCTGAGTTCAGGTGACAACTCAGAGCTTGGCGGCAAGGACTGAGCTGGCGCAGCGAGCGTTGACACCAGCAACAAAGAATATCCGAATGCAGTCGAGCGAATTCGTGACATGAACTCGTCTTTCGCCAGGATGAAATTTGATATTATGAGGCACTAAAATTAGCATGTTGACGTGTAAATAGCAATCAGATGCACTTTACCCTGCATAAGCGATAGCGCATGGAATCCCGTTTCACGGACAAAACCGCTGCCAGCCCTGCGCTGTTAAGTGTTCCTGTGGCTGGAATCGGGTCTTGTATTCCATCTTGCGCGATCCCTTTACCCAATAGCCAAGGTAAACGTGGGGAAGCCCCAGGTTTTGAGCGCGCGCGATGTGGTCGAGGATCATGTAGGTTCCCAGTGACCGTTCCGTCACCTCTGGACTGAAAAACGAATATACCATCGACAGCCCGTCGCCCATCCGGTCGGTGAGCGCCACGGCCAGCAACTCGCCGGTTGGATGCTCCAGCAAGCCGTCGCCCTCGGTTCTCCCCCGGTATTCAACGATGCGGCTGTCGACATGTGAATCCTCCACCATCATCGCATAATCGCCGATGCTCATGTCAGCCATGCCACCGCTCTGGTGGCGGTTGTCGAGGTAGCGCCGGAACAGCTTGAACTGTTCGCTCGATGGCTCGGCATGATATTCGGTTCCAACCAGATCTATATTGGCAGCCCGGTTGCGCCGCATTGAGCGTGTGGGTTTGAATTCGCTGGCCAGAATACGCACCGAAATGCAGGCACGGCAGGATTCGCACGCCGGGCGGTAGGCGATGTTCTGCGAGCGCCGGAACCCGCCTTGCGTCAGCAGGTCGTTGAGTGCCTTGGCTTTCTCGCCCACCAGATGCGTGAACACCTTCCGCTCGCTTTGTCCCTCAAGGTAAGGGCATTCCGACGGAGCGGTCAGAAAAAACTGAGGTGAATTGATGGGTTGGTTCATCATGTCTTGGTTACGGAGCTGGTCACAATCCGTAATACCATGGCGCAAGTAACGAAAACGTCAACCATATGATGATCACAAGCGGCGTACCGGCGCGAAGAAAGTCGCTGAACCGGTAGTGGCCGGGCCCCATCACCAGGAGATTGGTCTGATACCCGATCGGTGTGGCAAAGGAGGCGTTCGACGCAAAGATCACCGCCGCAATAAAGGGCTCGGGAGACACCCCCATGCCTTTGGCGATGCCCAGCGCGATTGGCGTGAAAAGCACGGCGGTGGCGTTGTTCGACAACACATTGGTCAGCGCGGCCATGACCAGGAACAGCCCTGACAGGATCACGCCTGGCGGTGCGCCCTCCATCAGGCTCAGCGAGCTTGAGGCTATCAGCGCGGCGCCGCCGGTTGATTCGAGCGCGGTGGCCAGCGCCACCGAGGATCCGACCAGCAGGAAGATCTGACGGTCAAAGGCCCGGCCGGCCTGAAGGATTGAAAGACAGCCGGTCAGCAGCATCAGCACAGCACCCGAGACCGCAGCCACAACGATTGGCACGATTGAAAAAGCCGAGAGCAGAACGATAGCAGCAAAGATTGCCACCGCAATGCGCGCTTTGCGGGATTGCGGCACTGCTTCGGCGGAGTATTCGAGCAACAGCAGGTCATGGTTTCCCCTGAGCTGCTGGATCGCTCCCATCGGTCCTCCGATCAGCAGCGTATCGCCAGGCTCAAGCCTGATGTAGGACAGGGCAACGCGCGCCATGCGGCTCTTGCGCTGGACGCCAAGCACAGAGATCCCGAACTGCGGCCGCAGGCCCGAGAGCTGGATGGTCCGCCCGGCATAGCGCGACCCAGGCGAGATAACGGCTTCGGCGAGGTGATAGTCAGGCCCCGGCGGGTGCTCGTGCTGTGCATCCTCGGAAGGCCCGTCGTCGGCCTCGAGTCCGGCACGTCCGCGGGCCAGCGCCTTGGAAAAGGCCTTCCTTGTCCCCGTCACCACCAGTGTGTCGCCGACGGAAAGGGTGAGATCCTCGAACGGTGGCAACACTGGCACGTCGCGCCGCTGCAGCATCCTCAGCGTCAGGTCGCCAAGGCCGGGAAACATACCCGCCTTGGCCGAAATCCCGACAAAGGGATGGTCCAGGCCAAGTGTGATCTCGCCGATGAACTGGGCCCCGGATTTGGCGCCTGCAGACAGTTCGGCCTCCCGTTCCGGCAGCAGACGGGGCAGCACGCCCAGCACATAGGCGCCCCCGACCAGCGCCAGGATCACCCCCATTCCGGTGATATCGAAAAATCCGATTTCGTATCCGTAGTCACGCACAACGCCTGCCACCAGCAGGTTGGTCGAGGATCCTATCAGCGTGGTCATGCCGCCCAGAATGGTGATGAAGGAAAGCGGGATAAACACCCGGCTGGGAGAAATCGACCGTTGCGCCGAAATCACCACCAGGATCGGAATGAAAATCACCACCACCGGCGTGTTGTTCAAAAAAGCCGAGAATACGGCCGCGCCAACAAGAATGAACAGGATCGGCCGAAAGGTGCTGGCGCCGCCCATCCGCCCGAGCTTGCGCGCCGGTGCTTCCATTGCATCGGTTGCAAACAGACCTTGTCCGACGATCAGAAGCGCGATGACTGTAACCAGCGCCGGGTTGGAAAAACCGGCGAGAAGCCGTTCTGGTTGCAGGCTGGCGCCATCCGGTCCGCTATAGGGAATGAACCCGAACAGGATCAGCACGGCGGCAAGTGATACCAGTGACACCGTTTCCATCGGCCAGCGTTCGGACGCATAGGCGATGATGGTTGCCGCGATGATGACAAACGTGGCGATAAGATGAAAATCTGGCATGGATGCGGTGCGACTCCGGTGACGCGAGTTGGACACCACTTTACCGCGTTGCCTGCGCCTGCGCCTAGGGCGAATATTTCCGGTGACGCAGATCCGGCGCAATGAGCAGCGCAAAGGTTGGCGAAACACGGAAACGAAAGTTCAGGTCAAAGGTTGCCATGCCACCCGCTGTCCGGGCGGTTGGTTCGGTCGTATGTGTCTGACCGGCCATCATCTATTCGGACAGCAGGGCCACTACCTTGGCTCGCACCTTGAGCACCGCCTCGTGTTTGACCGGGCCATAGCCGCGGATTTCCATCGGAGCGGAAAGCACCTGCGCCCAGAGTAGGGCATTGGCGGGTGTTATCTCGCGCTCGCATCGCGCCATCAGCGCTTCGAACCAGCCAATCAACCCGCGCTCCATTTTTCGCTCGGCGGAGTAGCCAAAGGGATCGAGAGCCGTCCCGCGCAGGCCTTTGAGCCGCGCAAGCACCGACAGGGCTGGCTGTATGGCCGGACCAAACGCCCGCTTCAGGGGACGTCCGCGCGCATCCTTGCTGCCGCCAAGCAAGGGCGGCGCGAAGTGATGCACAATTTTGAAATCGCCTTCGAAGCGGTCTGTGAGGCTGCTGAGGAAGGTTTTGTCCCGATGCAGCCGCGCCACTTCATATTCGTCCTTGTAGGACATCAGCTTGAACAGAGATCTGGCCGCGCTGACAGCGAGATCTTCAGCTTGGTCAACCGGCATCTTGGCCTTGAAATCCACCATTCGGGTGCGGTAGCGGTTCGCCCACACAGCATTCTGATAGTCTTCCAGAAACGCGGCGCGGCGGGCGATGACGTCTTCAGACGAGGTTGCAAAATCTGGCTTCGGATTGAGATGCGAGGCCAGAGCCGAGGGATCAGCGGCCATCAGCCGTCCGCAGGCGAAAGCGTGCTTGTTCTGGTCGATCGCGACATTGTTGAGCTCTATCGCCCGCATCAGCGCATCGAGCGACACTGGCACCAACCCTTGCTGCCAGGCAAAGCCGAGCATCATCACGTTGGCAAACACTGCGTCGCCGAACAGCGCGTCAGAAGCCAAATTGGCATCAAACGAAGCAAGGTTGTCTGCCCCGACCACGGCTTCAATCGATGAACGGCGTCCAGCAATGTTGAGATCAGCATCACGCTTGAGCACCAGATCCCCCGTCGGCATTGCGGCGGTGTTGAGCGCAACCCTGGTTCGGGCGGAATAGGTGCCCGACGCCTTTGGCGATGAAGAGACAACGACATCGCAACCGATCACCGCATCGGTCATGCCGGTATCGATGCGGACCTGGTGGATCTGGTCTGGATCTCGGCCGATCCGCACAAAACTCAGCACCGCGCCGAATTTTTGCGCGAACCCGGTGAAATCGAGAATGCTGGCTCCTTTGCCTTCCAGGTGCGCGGCCATCGAGATCAGCTGCCCAACGGTGACGACACCAGTGCCGCCAACGCCAGTGACCAGCAGGTTGAACGGGGTATCAAGCGCAGGCAGAGCGGGCAGGGGAATTGCCTTCCCAAGGCTATCGATATCGAGATCAGCCGGTTGCGGCTTGCGCCGCTCGGCTCCCTCAATGGTGACAAAACTCGGGCAGAAGCCGTTCAGACAAGACATGTCCTTGTTGCAATTTGACTGGTTGATTTGCCGTTTGTGGCCGAATTCGGTTTCCTTCGGTTCAACGCTCAAGCAATTGGATTCGGTTGAGCAATCGCCGCAGCCTTCGCAAACCAGATCGTTGATGACAGCGAACTTTTTCGGATCCGGCAATGTGCCGCGCTTTCGGCGGCGGCGTTTCTCGGTGGCGCAGGTCTGCTCGTAGATCAGCACCGAAACCCCCGGTACTTCGCGCAGTTCGCGCTGCACCGCGTCCATCTCGCTGCGCGCATGAACGGTGGTTCCGTGCGGGAAGTCAGCAGTTGCGAATTTGTCGGGATCGTCCGACACCAGTGCCATCCGCTCGACGCCTTCGGCGCGGCAGATATGGGCAATCGCCTGAACGCTCACCGGGCCGTCGACCGGCTGGCCGCCGGTCATCGCCACCGCGTCGTTGTAGAGGATCTTGTAGGTGATGTTGGCACCCGCCGCGATTGCCTGACGGATGGCCATCGAACCGGAATGATACCAGGTGCCTTCACCGAGATTCTGGAAAATGTGGTTGTTGCCGGTAAACCGCGAGGAGGCCGCCCAGTTGACGCCTTCGCCACCCATCTGGATCAGCGACGAGGTCTCCCGGTCCATCCAGCTCGCCATGAAATGGCAGCCGATGCCGGCCAGCGCCTTTGAGCCTTCCGGCACCTTGGTCGAGGTGTTGTGCGGACAGCCCGAACAGAAATAGGGCGTGCGGGTTGCACCGGGATCTGACAGGGCAATCAGGGGCTCGGCAATGATCTCCGCAGCCCGCGCGGCAAACCCTTCGCCCCGGAACACGCCGTCGAGCCGCTTGGCGATCAGCGGCAGCAATTGCTTGGGCGAAAGTTCCCCAGTCCAGGGGATCAGCCGCCGGCCGGTCTCGTCATGCTTGCCAACCATCCGCTGCGGCTTGTCACCCGGCCAGTCGTAGAAATACTCCTTGAACTGGCTTTCGATGATGCCGCGCTTTTCCTCGATCACCACCACTTCGCGCTTGCCCCGCGCGAAGCCGAGCGCATCGCGCCGCGCCAGTGGCCAGACCATACCGACCTTGTAGATGTCGATGCCGAGTGCTCGGCAGCGGGCCTCATCAAGCCCCAGCAACCTGAGCGCCTCCAACAGATCAAGATGCGCCTTGCCGGTGGTGACAAACCCGAACCGCGCGTCATGAACGCCGTAGATCGCCCGGTCGATCGGGTTGGACTCGGCGAACGCGAACACCGCATGTTTCTTGGCCTCCATCCGCTCCTCGATCTGCGGACCGGGCAAATCGGGCCAGCGGTAATGCAAGCCGGTAATGGGAGCCTCGAAGTCGGGCTTTGCAAACACCCGGTCGGGTTTGAGCATGAAAGAACTCGCACCCTCGACGGTTTCGGAGATTGCCTTGAAGCCGACCCACATGCCCGAATAGCGCGACAGCGCGTAGCCGTATTCGGCAAATTCGAGATATTCGGCCACGCTGGCCGGGTTGAGCGTCGGCATGAACCAGGCCATGAAGGCCACATCCGACTGGTGCGGCATCGAGGACGAGACGCAGCCATGATCGTCGCCGGCCACCACCAGCACCCCGCCATTGGGCGAGGAGCCATAGGCGTTGCCGTGCTTGAGTGCGTCACCCGCCCGGTCGACGCCCGGACCCTTGCCGTACCAGAGGCCGAACACCCCATCGACCTGGCGCTGCGGATTGGTTTCCACTTGCTGCGATCCGAGCACCGCCGTTGCCGCGAGATCCTCGTTGACGGCGGGCAGGAATTCGATCCTGCCGTCCGCCAACCGCGCCTTCTGCCGCCACAATTCCATGTCGAGTCCGCCCAGCGGCGAGCCGCGATAGCCCGAGACGAAGCCGCCGGTGTTCAGCCCTGCCTCACGGTCGCGCCGCGCCTGATCGAACAACACTCGCACCAGCGCCTGGGTGCCGGTCATGAACACCCGGCCGGACTGCAGCGCATAGCGATCTGACAGGGCGTAGCTGGATGGGGCAGGTGTGTGAAATGTCATGGGCGTAATCCTCCGCCCGCAATTCTAGCAGCACAGCACTGGCAGTTCTTGCCAGATTGGCCGCGTTGCCGCATGAATATGGATGATCTATTCATTGTGGGTGGAGAGAACGAAAGGAATATCCAATATGGCGGAGAAAATTGAAATTCAGGCGGCCGACCGGCAGATTCTCAATGCCTTGCAGCAGGACGGCCGCATTTCCAATCAGGATCTGGCCGAACGTGCCGCGATGTCGGCGTCTGCCTGCTGGCGGCGGGTGAAGGCGCTGGAGGAGTGCGGCGTCATCGAGCGCTACACCGCGCTGGTCGATCCCGAAGCCGTTGGTCTCGGCTTCCACGCCATGGTGCATGTGGTGCTTTCACGCCATCAGGCCGGCCACGTCGAAACATTCATCGAGGCCGTGATGACCCGCCCGGAAGTGCTCGATTGCTTTGCCACCACCGGCGACGCCGACTACCACCTCCGCATCCGCTGCCGCGATCTCAGCGCCTACAATGCTTTTCTGGAAGATTTCATGTTCGCGCTGGAGGGCGTTTCAACGGTGAAGACTAACTTGATCCTCAGGCAGTTGAAGCACGAGACGCGGCTGGTGGTCTGAGGACAAATTCCGCCATGCCGGACTCCGATCCGGAAAACTCTCCTGGTTTTCTCGATGCAGTAGAGCGTTGAAAGTAATCCTTGACCGCGCCGACGCGCGGTAGTTGAATTGCGGAGGCTACGACGTCGCTTCGCTTGTCTGAATCAGATCCGCGATGACGGGCAGAGAGGAGTCGTCAGGACCGAAAAGCTTTGCCGGTGGGGTAAGCTACCCGCGCTACCCACGTACCACCACGGTCCCCAAGAGCCAGTCATGCACTGTCTGCTTGCGATCGAGCACCAGCGTGGCGAGCAGGATGAAGGGGGTCAGTATGGCGTTCAGCGCCCAGAACAGCACGGCATGGACAACGGCGAGCATGAAGTCGACTGGACGGCCATCGAGGCGGGCGAGACGGATGCCCATCATCCGCATGCCGGGTGTAGCCTGGTTGGCTCCACCCATCGTCATGCCGATATAGGGAATGGCCACCAGCAAAAACAGAATTGGATAGAGGAAGAAGCCAAGGCCGAGCGTGAAGACGCCGATGAAGAACACCAGAATTGCCATCGGCACGCACAGCGCCAGCACAATGGCGTAATCGATGAAAAACGCCAGCGCACGCTTGGTCCGTACGCCGTCATAAAGCGCGATGTCGTCATACCTGCCGGTTGTCGGCTCGGCTGCGCTGTCTGGGAACGGTTGGCTCACGGGGCTCTCCTGTCGTGTGTCGCGGTCAGATGGTCCGCGTTCAACCAAATGTAGGAACTCAAACGCCACAGTTAAAGGTTTTGTTTTCCGGTTTTGGCCGCAACCGCTGTCCGCTCAGCCAAGCCCCTTGGCGATCAACCGGGCTGCTTCCGGTGCAAAATAGGTCAAAATCCCGTCACAGCCGGCGCGTTTGAAGGCCAGCAGCTTTTCCATCATGATCCGTTCGCCGTCGATGTAACCCGCCGCTGCCCCGGCCTTGATCATCGAATATTCGCCCGACACCTGGTAGGCAAAAGTCGGCAGGCCATAGGTGTCTTTCAGCGCCCGGCAGATATCGAGATAGGGCAGGCCCGGCTTGACCATCAGCATGTCTGCCCCTTCCTCGACATCCATTCCTGCATCGCGGATCGCCTCCATGGCGTTGGAAGGATCGAGGTAATAGGTGCGCTTGTCGCCTTTGAGCAGCCCCGAAGTGCCGATTGCCTCGCGGTAGGGGCCGTAACAGGCGGATGCAAACTTGGTCGCGTAGGACATGATGCTGACCGACTGGTGGCCGCTGGCATCAAGTGCCCGGCGGATCGCGCCAACCCGCCCGTCCATCATGTCCGACGGCGATATGATGTCCGCACCTGCATCGGCCTGATGCACGGCGGCCGCGGCGATCTGCCGAACCGTGTCGTCATTGACGATTTCGCCGTCGCGCAAGATTCCGTCATGGCCGTGGCTGGTGAACGGATCGAGCGCCACGTCGGTAATGATGCCGATATTGGGCACGGCCTGTTTGATGGCGCGGGTGGTCTGGTTGATCAGATTGTCAGGCTCGAGAATATGCGAGCCGGTCTCATCGCGCTTTTCCATCTCCACATTGGGGAACGTGGCGAGCGCCGGAATGCCGAGGTCAGCCGCCATCCTGGCCGCTTCCACTGCCTTGTCCACGCTCATCCGGTTGACGCCGGGCATGGCGTCGATCGGTTCGGTAATTCCGGTGCCGGGAACAATGAAGATCGGCCAGATCAGATCGTCGACGCCCAGCCGGGTTTCGCGCACCAGCCGCCGCGACCAGTCGGCAACGCGGGCGCGGCGCATGCGGCGGTGGCCGGTGATCTCATCGACATCGCTCGCCGCCGCTGCCGCCAGTCCTGCCGCAGTGTTGCTTGATTTCTCGCCCATTCTCTTCATCCTTCAACTCGCGTGCGCCGGGATATCTTTGTAGACTCGCCCAAGGACTTATCTGACGCTTTAGATCGCACCGGGGGCAGGGCGGTCAAGCAGGACAAATGACCTCACGGGCGCGGTGGGCAAGCGCCGGGCTTGCGCCGCGAGCCGCGGATTGGCTATGAGTGCACACCTGCCGGGGGTGGCCGGGGTCTTGGTGCCCCTAACAAGGAGACGCCGTATATGGCGATACTGCAGATAGGCACTTCACCCGAAGTTGGCACAGGCGCGCTTCAAGCCAGTTTCCGGCTGTTCATGCGGCTGGTCGCGATAAGCTGCATCGTGGCAGGGGTGCAGTATTGGGCGCGCCTCATCGGTTATTCCGAGGGCGGCAACTTTCGCTTCGATCTTATCCCGTCCTACTGGCAGTTGGCCTCGGCCTCGCTGGCAGTGCTTTTGCCAGTGGCAGCCGTTGGTCTGTGGATGCAGGTGTCGTGGGGACCGGTCCTCTGGGTGGTGGCAGCCGGTTCGGAAATCATCATGCACAAGGGCCTGCCGCTGTGGTTTGGCGAGCGGCCGATGCTGGTCATTGCCCACACTGTCGTGGCTTCTGTCTATATCGGGTTTCGTGTCGCTCTGTTTGTCAAAAGCCGGCACGACGCGCGGCAGGTAACAACTGATTCACTTTGATTGACAGTCGGCCTCCGGTAACTCGCTGTTAAGCTTGCATTTTAAGTAGAATTTTAGCCGTATTCGATAGGGTCTCACTCAAGGCGGGAACAATACCCGCCGCAACACACAGTGAGGCAGTCATCATGTCATATACCAATTCAGCAGTCGCAAGCGCACCCAAACCAGGAACAGCAAACGACGAGCCCGAAGCCCTGCGTGATCTCTATCTTGAATCACTCCAGCTGGTCGAGCGGCTGCACCGCCGCCTTCTCGACGTCATCAAGGATGAATTCGACCGCGCCAACCGCACGGATATCAACGCCATTCAGGCGCTGCTGTTGTTCAACATCGGAAATTCCGAGCTGACCGCCGGCGAATTGCGCAGCCGCGGCTACTATCTCGGCTCCAACGTCTCATACAACCTCAAGAAACTGGTTGATCTGGGCTATATCAATCACCAGCGTTCGCGGGTCGACCGCCGTGCTGTTCGCATCAGCCTGACTGAGCACGGTACAGAAATCGCCGAAACCGTCGCAGCGCTTTATGACCGGCACATCAACTCGATTGCCAAGGTCGGCGGTATTGGCACCAGCGAGTTCGAGGAACTCAACAAGCTGATGCAGCGTCTCGACCGGTTCTGGAACGACCAGATCCAGTATCGCCTCTAGACCATTATCGCTTTTGGAAAAGCACAAATAGCAACTACCCAAAAGGCGGCACGTTCAATCTTGCCACCTTTTCCTTGTGCCGACGAGGACTTTTGGTTTGTGGGGCGGGGAAGATGCGATGACGACGCGGCCAGAGCCGGTAACACCTACACCAACCGGGGCGGTTCATGATGTTCGGAATGCTTGTCCTAACAGGAGTCTCGTCATTTCAATTTGATGAGAATCTTGAATTAGCCATATTGCCGTGAAAGCTAATATGGTAAGAATAGACTTGATGTCAGAGAACTGATCCTCCGGGTCTTTTTGGACTGTGCGCTGACACAAAAGTGTTGCGTCAGGCTGGAAGGGTCGGTTTCGGTCCCCAATTTTTAACGTTAAGAATGCTACCAATTTTGGCAAACTTAACGATAGATTCGAATTCATGGTGGAAAACGCATGACCAAGCCAACCCGGCCAGACACAATTTCCCGTCGTCGTTTCATTTGGCGTGCTGCGGGTATCGCAGCGGCAGCGGTAGCGACCGGTCCGGCGTTGGCTCAGACAGCGATCGAGGAAATCATCAACTCTCCGCGGCGCGGCAGCTGGGATGATCAGTTCGATGCGAAGAGCTCGCGCTCCGTGGCCGAGACTGCCACCCGATACCCGATAGCGGGCGCTGATACGATCGCTTTCGTCGAACGCTCGATATTTGACTATCAGAATTTGGTCGCTCAGGGCGGTTGGCCATTTGTGCCGCCGACAAAGAAGCTGCGTATGGGTGTGGCCGAACCCGAAGTCCGGTTGCTGCGCCAGCGTCTGATGGCGTCTGACGACCTTGATCGCAACGCCGGGCTTTCCAACGCGTTCGATTCCTATGTTGATGGTGCAGTGAAGAAATTCCAGGCGCGCCACGGACTTCCGCCGGATGGCGTTATGGGCAATTACACCTATCAGGCGCTCAACGTGTCTGCCGACGTGCGTCTTGGTCAGCTCGAAACCAACTTGGTGCGGTTGCGCTCGATGTCGGGCTTTCTCGGTGACCGTTATGTCATGGTCAACATTCCAGCCGCTCAGATTGAGGCCGTGGAAAACGGCAGTGTCGTGCTGCGTCATACGGCCATTGTCGGCAAGATCGACCGTCAGACCCCGATTCTCAACTCGAAGATCCACGAGATCATCCTTAATCCCTACTGGACGTCGCCGCGCTCGATCATCGAAAAGGATATCGTGCCGCTGATGCGCAAGGATCCGACCTATCTGGCGCGCAACAACATCAGGTTGTTTGACAATCAGGGTAACGAGGTGCCTCCTGAAACGGTTGACTGGAACGCTGAAAAGGCACCCAACTTGATGTTCCGTCAGGATCCGGGCAAGGGCAATGCCATGGCCTCGACCAAGATCAATTTCAGCAATCCGCATGCCGTCTACATGCATGACACGCCACAGCAGGGAGTCTTCAACCAGCTGATGCGGTTTGAATCGTCAGGCTGTGTGCGCGTGCAGAACGTTCGCGATCTCAATACCTGGCTTCTCAGGGATACGCCTGGCTGGAACCGTCAGGCCATTGAAGCTACCATTGCTTCGCGGGAAAGCACTCCCATTGCATTGTCCACGCCGGTGCCGGTTTACTTCACCTATTTCTCTGCCTGGGCGTCGCAAGATGGCGTTGTTCAGTTCCGTGATGATGTTTACCAGCGCGACGGCGTCGAGGAACTGGCTCTGCGCTGAGTCTGCACGCATCTCACTCTTCAAAAGCCGCCCACACCGGGCGGCTTTTTTGTTGACGCGTTGCAATGACGCAATCGGGACTGCGGATATTGCCCTTGTCGTGCGACAGGGTTAAACAGCCGCTTCCGGTTAGACGCTGAATGCGTGCCGGATTCGAGCTGTTTACCGCAGCGCCCCGATTACCCTGCAGGCGCTCCGCCAGACCCGAGCCAGACAAGGAACCTGGAATATGTCCAACGCGATTTCTGACCTCTTCAAACGCCCGCTCGCCGAAGCTGACCCCGAACTCTTTGGCTCGATCCAGAGCGAACTGGGTCGCCAGCGTCACGAGATCGAGTTGATCGCCTCGGAGAACATCGTCTCCCGCGCCGTGCTTGAAGCACAGGGCTCGGTGATGACCAACAAATACGCCGAGGGTTATCCCGGTCGCCGTTACTACGGTGGATGTCACTTCGTTGATATAGCAGAAGAATTGGCGATTGACCGGGTCAAGCAGCTGTTTGATTGCGGGTTTGCCAATGTGCAGCCGAACTCCGGCTCGCAAGCCAACCAGGCCGTGCTCCTGGCGCTGGCAAAGCCCGGTGACACGCTTCTCGGCATGAGCCTGGATGCAGGCGGTCACCTGACCCACGGTGCCAAGCCGAACTTGTCTGGCAAGTGGTTCAATGCGGTGCAGTACGGCCTTGACCTGGCGACCGGCACCATCGACTACGATCAGGTTGAAGCTCTGGCCCGCGAGCACAGGCCACGCATCATCATCGCCGGCGGCTCGGCCTATTCACGCCGTATCGATTTCGCCCGCTTCCGTGCGATTGCTGATTCTGTTGACGCCATTCTTTGGGTCGACATGGCGCATTTCGCCGGCCTCGTCGCCGGTGGCGCGCATCCCAGCCCGTTCCCGCATGCCCATGTTGCCACATCGACCACCCACAAGACCCTGCGCGGTCCACGCGGCGGTATTGTGCTGACCAATGATGAGGACATCGCCAAGAAGATCAATTCTGCCGTCTTCCCGGGCCTTCAGGGCGGCCCGTTGATGCATGTCATCGCTGCCAAGGCTGTGGCCTTCGCCGAAGCGCTGACGCCGGAGTTCAACACCTATATCGGCAATGTCGTGCGCAACGCCGAGGCATTGGCCGAAACACTGGTGGCCGGCGGTCTTCAGATCGTCTCTGGTGGCACCGACACGCATTTGATGCTGGTTGACCTCCGTCCCAAGAACCTCACCGGCAAGGCTTCCGAAGCAGCCCTTGGCCGCGCTTTCATCACCTGCAACAAGAACGGCGTCCCCAACGATCCGGAAAAACCGACCATCACCTCCGGCGTTCGTCTCGGCACCCCGGCTGGAACCACCCGCGGTTTCGGCGAGGCCGAATTCCGTGAGATCGGTGCATTGATCCTCGAAGTGCTTGACGGCCTCAAGGCTGCCAACGCCGAAGAGGGCAATGCCCAGGTCGAGGCCGATGTGAAGGCCAAGGTCATGGCTCTGACCGATCGTTTCCCGCTTTATCCACATCTCGGGTAAGGCGAGATGCGGTGTCCCTATTGCAGCTCTGAAGACAGCCAGGTGAAGGATTCGCGGCCTGCCGAAGATGGCGCCGCGATCCGCCGCCGCCGCGTCTGCCCCGATTGCGGTGGCCGGTTCACCACCTTCGAACGCGTGCAGTTGCGTGATTTGCAGGTGCTGAAGAAAACCGGTCGACGGGTGCCGTTCGATCGTGAAAAGCTGGCGAAATCGTTTCAGATCGCCTTGCGCAAGCGCCCTGTTGATCCCGAGCGCATTGATCGCGCTGTGTCCGGCATCGTGCGTCGTCTGGAAAGTTCGGGCGAGATCGAAATTGCCACAGACGGGATCGGACTTCTGGTGCTCGAGGCGCTCAAGGCGCTCGATGACGTCGGATTTGTCCGCTACGCTTCGGTTTACCGCGATTTTTCCGGACCGGAGGATTTCGAGCGGACGATCGCAGAACTGACCGCACGCATTGCCGGAGACAGCAAGGTCGGGGACCTCTGAGATCATGGCCGCAAGCGCGCTAGATCGTCGTTACATGGCAGCGGCAATTCGTCTGGCGCGCTGGCATGAGGGCCGGACCGGATCGAACCCGTCGGTTGCGACATTGATCGTGCGTGAGATCGACGGCCAACATGTCATTGTCGGGCGCGGTGTCACCGCAATCGGCGGCCGGCCGCACGCCGAACCCCAGGCATTGGCCGAATCCGGTGAACTGGCCCGTGGCGCCACCGCTTACGTTACCCTTGAACCATGCGCCCACCATGGGCGCACGCCGCCCTGCGCTGAGACCCTGATTGCTGCCGGCGTGGTCCGTGTGGTTGCCGCCGCAACCGATCCGGACGAGCGGGTTTCGGGTCGCGGCTATGCAATTTTGCGCGGCGCGGGGATTGAGGTGGTCGAGGGTGTGCTGGCCCACGAGGCCGAGCGCGATCTGGCGGGGTATCTCAAGCGGCGTACAAGCAATCGCACCCATGTGACGCTCAAGCTTGCGGTTTCCGCCAACGGCAAGATTGGGAGACTCAACGGCGGGCAGGTGGCCATTACCGGTGATATTTCCCGCTCCCAGGTCCACGCGCTGCGCGCTCAGTCTGATGTGATCCTGGTGGGCGTCGGAACAGCCATCAACGATGATCCTGACCTGACCTGCCGGCTTCCGGGCCTTGAAGACCGGTCGCCCATACGCCTGGTGCTCGACACACATCTCAGGCTTCCGGTTGGTTCGAGGCTTGCCGCCACAGCCCGCAACGCTCCACTGTGGATTGCGACCGCTGCCGCTCCGGATGATCCGCGCCGGGCGATTCTCGCTGCAAAGGGTGCCGAGTTTCTGGCCTGTGACGCGCATGATGGCAGATTGGCGCTGCCGGAATTGCTCGAAGATCTTGCGGCGCGCGGTCTCTCGACGGTTTTTGTCGAAGGCGGCGCGGAAGTCGCGAAAGCCTTCCTCGACGAGGATCTGGTGGACCGCATCATTCTCTTGACCGGCGAGGGGACAATCGAGGGCGAAGCGGTGAACGCACCGGTCACCCGCGAGATGGTCCCCGAGACTTTCCGCCCGGTTACATCCATGAGATACGGAACCGACCAGATGGATGAATTCGAAAGGGCCTGAAGTTATGTTCACCGGCATCATTACCGATATCGGCCGGGTGGCCGTTCTCACCAGGCTCGATCAGGGTATCAGCCTGCGCATCGAGACGGCGTGGGATCCCGCTGGAATCGACATCGGAGCGTCAATCGCTTGTTCCGGTGTCTGCCTCACCGTCACGGCTCTGCCGGTTGAGGGCGACAATTCCCGCTGGTTTGAAGTAGAGGCCTGGGAAGAGGCGCTACGGCTGACGACGATCGGCACATGGAGCGTCGGCTCGCCGATCAATCTCGAGCGGTCGCTGAAGATTGGCGACGAGCTTGGCGGACACATGGTCTCCGGGCATGTCGACGGACAGGCCGAGATCATCGAGATCAAGGATGAAGGCGAGGCCCGGCGTTTCACGCTGCGCGCGCCTCTGCCGCTGGCACGCTTCATTGCGCCCAAAGGCTCGGTGGCGCTCGACGGCACATCTTTGACCGTCAATGCCGTCAATGACGCTGATTTTGACGTGCTGTTGATCCGGCATTCTCTCTCGGTCACCACATGGGGTCATCGCGCTGTCGGTGATCACGTCAATCTCGAGGTAGACCAGATGGCGCGCTATGCCGCGCGTCTGGCTGAAGCGGCAAAGTAGGAATGAACAGCGGACGTCAGAGTTGCCGCACGCTCAACGCTGCGGCTGGCCAAGGCTGAACCGGGCTGCGAGATGCAGGCCGAACACGGCGAAAACATGCATCAGCCATAGCGGATCGTTGCGGGCCAGGAAAAATGTCTCCAGAAACGACAGCAACGCCATGAAGACGATTATCATGAAAAACATGTCGGCGATCTTGCGGTTTTGCGGGATTTTGCGCGCCTTGGCGTAGTTGATGACCGGAGCAACAAACATCACCCAGATCAACACCGATCCACCGAGAAATCCAACATTGAGCAGGATGTCGAGATAGTTGTTGTGCCCGTGTACGATGAAACGGTAGTCCCACGCGTCTTCAAACGGCTTGTCCAGCAGGAACACATTGTCGGTGCTCCAGAAATTGTAGAGTCCGAATCCGAGCCAGGGATTTTCCGGTATCTTGGACAAGCTGAACTGCCACAGCGTGGCGCGCCCGGTGTATGTCTCATCCCCCAGCAAGGTTCCGATCAATTCCGCGATGCCGGGGCTGTATAACGACCCCAGGGTAACCGTGGCGACCACGCACAGCATCAGAACGAATGCCGCAATTGCCGCGCTGGCACGGCCGAACAGGGTGGCCATCAGGACAATCATCATCGACAGCGGGAAGAAGCCGCTTGTGGTCTTCGAGCCGGTGTTGAGCAGGAATACCGTTCCTGCCACGAAAATGATCAGTCCACCCAGTCGTTGACCGGACCGCATCAGATAAAGACCGAAGATTGCGATCACGCACATCACGGGGCCGGCCATGTTCTTGTGGCTGAAATGACCGCGCCAAAGCCCGGAATGCTGGGGTTCAAATGCGTCATACCCATGCTTGGCCAGATCCGGCACCACCACCAGACTGCCATAGGACATCAGTAGCGTCGCCGCCGCGCCCGCGAACAAGGCAAGCTGCAAGTCTTTCTCGTTGCGCGGCAGGACAATGGTCGAAAACGCAATGAACATCCCGATCACGGTCAGGATCACACCGCGAACAACCGAATCCGGATAGGGCGAAGTCCCGACGGAATAGACCAGCACGACGGCCAGAAGCACAAAGCTGGGTGTCAGCAGGCTGCCAAACACCTTGCGGCTGGCCAGACACATCATCGAAAGTGCGAAAACCAGTCCTGCCGCAAGAAAGCCAACCTGGTTGACCACATTGCCATCATTGCCGCCCGAGTCGCTGACCAGACTTGCATGGGAAAACGGTTGCAAGGAAATCAACATCAACGCCATGCCAAGCGCGGAAAGGGCAATCGCCGATAGCCGCAGCGCACCAGGAGAAACGATGCCGGGACGGGAAAGGCTCAGTTGATCCTGCAATGAAGTCCAGGCCGGGCGACCGTGCTGTCCGGAAACATAAGGTGATACGTGGCGCATGCCATTGCCTGGGCGAGAGATGTCAGGTGTCGAGCATCGGCTTTTATGGTTAACCAACGGTAAATGAAAAGCGCTGGCGTAGTGTCTCCACTTTGAAAGTTTGCCTGATAGCCTGCGGTAAAGCGGTCAACCGCTCGCATCGACGGGATCGGCTGCCTTGGCAACGTCATCCGGATCCCCGAGTTGGATAAGCGCTTCCGCTCCATTTGGGCAAAGCCCGTAAATCCCGGTCGCCACCCGCTCGAACCAGCCGTAGTGATTGTCGGCCATCAGCGTTCTGGCCCGCTCCACCCCGCACGCCTTGGCGACCAGTGCGGCTTTCGTCGGCCCGAGCTCCAGCAGCACACGGGCACAGCGCAGCGCGTCCTGGCGGTAGGCCGTCATCAGGCCCTGGCGTGTGGCACCGCCCGAATTGGGGTCACCGGTGCGCTTGGCGAATTCCTTGAGCAGCCGGGCCTTTTTCTTGATCGATTTTCTCGGCTTGTAGGGGCCGGGGTCCGTATGAATTTCAACCAGCCCGTCTTTCAGCCGTACGGTCATCAATCCCAGACCCAGCCTGCGGCACAGGGACGTATTGGCGGCTATCGCTTTCTGGAAAGCCCGCCCGGTGCCGCGCGGCACGGCGATATAGACTGCGTCGGTAATCGCCTGCCGTTCAATGCCCTGATGGAACAGCGACAGCGAGAACCCGGTTTTCAACTCGACGACAACCGGATCTTCATCGTCACGAACCGCGACGATGTCAGCCGCACCGATTTCGCCCTTGACCAGATAGCCCTGGCCTTCGAGCAGAGCCTTGACCGGTGGATAGAGGTCTGTTTCGCGAGGTTTGGGTGTGGTCATGGTTGGTTCAATAAAGGAGTCGTTGCGGCTGCGCAAAGCTGCATTTGATCGCCCGTTCGCGATCGGTAGCGTTTATCATTCGTCATGATTTGACAAGGACACGCCAGACAAACGCAAGGACAAAAGGCCGCTGTTCAGCACCGCCGGGCCATTTCTGCTTGCCAAGTTGCGGACAAAGTGGTTTGACCGCGCTCTGATCCGATCCAATTCTCAGGTTCCATTCGGGAACCCCGGCGTGTGGCAAATCTGCCCGCAAAAAGGAAAGCCGTCATGGCCAAACCAAAGACACCGCATTTGCTGATCGTTGAAGCACGGTTTTACGATGACATGTCCGATGCATTGCTTGATGGCGCCAAGTCGGCGCTCGATGCAGGTGGCGCGACCTACGATGTCGTCACTGTCCCCGGTGCATTGGAAATTCCTCCGGCAATCGCCATGGCGCTGGACGCGATGGATGAGGGCGGCACGGAATATGATGGTTTCGTGGCGCTCGGCGTCGTCATTCGCGGTGAAACCCACCATTTTGATATCGTTGCCAATGAATCCGCACGCGGTCTTGTGACTTTGTCGATTTCTGAATCACTGGCGCTCGGCAACGGCATCATGACCACAGAGAACGCCGATCAGGCCTGGGAACGGGTCAAGAAGGACAAGCTCGACAAGGGTGGCTTTGCGGCGCGGGCAGCGCTGACAATGATTGCGCTGAAAGAAAAGCTGGCAGGTTGAAACTGGTGACCGAACAAACTCCTCCATCGCCGGCATCGACGCCGGAAATCAAAGCCGCCAACCAGCGCGGCGCTGCACGGCTGGCCGCTGTTCAGGCGCTCTACCAGATGGATATCGGTGGTGCCGGCGTGCTTGAGATTGTCGCTGAATACGAAGCACATCGGCTCGGCAACGAGATCGACGGTGAGCAGTATCGTCCGGCTGATCCGGCATGGTTCCGCGCTGTTGTGTCCGGCGTCGTCGAGAACCAGCGGGCGCTTGACCCTGTCATCCGTGCAGGCCTCAACGAGGACTGGCCGTTGTCGCGTCTCGACGCGACCTTGCGCGCAATCCTGAGGGCTGGGGCATGGGAGCTCTCGGCCAAGAAGGACGTACCCGTCGCAGTTATCGTCAATGAATATGTTGATGTGGCACGCGCCTTCTTCGATGGCGAAGAGACCAAGATCGTCAACGCGGTGCTCGACCGGCTGGCGCGCAAATATCGAGAAGAAACAAAGCCAGGCAAGGACTGACAGCCATGGCGTTTCTCGACAGGATCGGCTTGGCCGGTGCGACGGACGTGGAAAATCTCGCCCGCCGCAACGCGCTCTTGCTGTCGGGCGCTCAGGCCTTCGGCGGTTCCGCGGCGCCCATAGCCATCGCCATGGGCGGGCTTGCGGGGTTCTATCTGCTCGGTGCTGACAAATCGCTCGCGACTGCGCCTGTTACCGGCTTCAACCTCGGTGTCGCCGTCGGAGCGTTGCCCGCCGCTTGGCTGATGCGCCAGGTCGGCCGCCGTTACGGTTTCCTGTCCGGCATGGCCATGACCGCATTCGGCGGTATTGTGTCAGCCATCGCCCTGTTCCGTCATGAGTTCTGGCTCTTTGCCCTCGGCATGGCCTTCATTGGCATAGGTGGCTCGTTTGTGCAGCAATATCGCTTTGCCGCAGCAGATGGTTCGCCGACAAATTTCAAGTCCCAGGCTATATCCTGGGTGCTGGCCGGCGGTGTCTTCGCCGCCATCATCGGGCCGCAGACGGTAATTTTTACGCGTGAGTTGTTCGCGCCGGTGATGTTTGCCGGGTCCTTCGTTGCATTGGTGCCGCTGGCTCTGATCACCATGTCGATCATCTGGTTCCTGCGCATTCCCAATGACACCCGGCCCGGTGAAGCCGGACACGACGAGACACCGGCCCGTCCGCTGTTGGAGATCATCAGTCAGCCGCGCTTCATCACCGCCATGATCTGCGGTGTCGGATCCTATTCCTTGATGGTTTTCATGATGACCGGCGCTCCACTGGCCATGGTTGGATGCGGCTTCTCGCCGGAATTGGCAACGCTTGGCATTCAGTGGCATGTAATGGCGATGTTTGCGCCAAGCTTCTTCACCGGCAAGCTGATCGCCCGCTTTGGCCGCGACACCATCACTGCTGCCGGTCTGGTGATCTTGCTCGGCTGCGCCGTTGTCGCCCATATGGGGATCGAGCTCTGGAATTTCTGGCTGGCGCTGGTGCTGCTTGGAGTTGGCTGGAATTTCGGTTTCATCGGCGCCACGACCATGGTCACCATGACTTACCGACCCTCCGAGAAAAACAAGGTCCAGGGTTTCCACGATGTGACCCTGTTCGGCATTGTTGCGTTCTCGTCGCTGATGTCGGGCAAGGTGCTCAATGCCTGGGGCTGGGACGCGCTCAACAGCCTGTTCTGGCCTGTAGCGCTGTTTTGCCTTCTGGCGCTGGGTGTGCAGATCCTCTGGGAGCGCCACCGTTTGGCCTGATCTGTCCTTCCTCGTGGCCGTTTGTTTGCATCCGAAACACCTACTTCTGCCCGCAAGTTGCCGCTCCGGCAACGTTTCCCAGTGCTTAATGGCTGTGCCTGGTCAATAACACCATATGCGCCCTTGACGGCGCCCCGCCTCTGTCGCAATCATCCGCCGCGATGCGGCAGGGTGTGCAAACGTGTGGTTCGTGCTC
Source organism: Hoeflea sp. (assembly GCA_051251555.1). Classification (GTDB taxonomy): domain Bacteria; phylum Pseudomonadota; class Alphaproteobacteria; order Rhizobiales; family Rhizobiaceae; genus Hoeflea. The sequence goes on along the minus strand of JBPOEW010000003.1, from coordinate 225,576 downwards.
CTTTCGCCGCGGGGTTTCTGGCCGGGGGGAGGACTCCGGCCATATTGGAGGGATATCAGCATGACAATTCTATTTGCTGTGATCGCCTGTGGATTGCTTTCCATTGTTTACGCCATCTGGGCGACCAAATCGGTGATGGCAGCCGATCAGGGCAATGCACGCATGCAGGAAATCGCAGGCTACATTCGTGAAGGCGCTCAGGCCTACCTGAACCGTCAGTACACCGCTATCGCCATTGTCGGGGCAGTCGTATTCGTGATCACCTGGCTGCTGCTTGGCGCCACGGCAGCGATCGGCTTCCTGATCGGTGCGGTGCTGTCTGGTGCGGCTGGCTACATCGGCATGCACGTTTCGGTTCGTGCCAACGTGCGCACGGCACAGGCTTCGGCTGTCAATCTTGCCGGCGGCCTCGACATCGCTTTCAAGGCAGGCGCTATCACCGGCATGCTGGTGGCGGGTCTCGCGCTCCTGGGCGTCGCGGTCTACTACTACATCCTCACGGGCCCGATGGCGCTGGCCACCGACAGCCGTCAAGTCATTGACGCGCTTGTGGCGCTTGGCTTCGGTGCTTCGCTGATTTCCATCTTCGCCCGCCTTGGCGGCGGTATCTTTACCAAGGGCGCCGACGTTGGCGGTGACCTGGTCGGCAAGGTTGAAGCAGGCATCCCGGAAGATGATCCTCGCAACCCGGCAACCATTGCCGATAACGTTGGCGACAACGTCGGCGACTGCGCAGGCATGGCAGCCGATTTGTTTGAAACCTATGCGGTGACCGTTGTCGCCACCATGGTTCTTGCGGCAATCTTCTTTGGCGGCATGGATGTTCTCGGATCGGCAATGCTCTATCCGCTGGCAATTTGTGGCGCTTCGATCATCACTTCGATTGTCGGCACCTTCTTCGTCAAGCTTGGCCAGAACGGCTCGATCATGGGCGCTCTCTACAAGGGCCTGATCGTCACCGGCCTTCTGTCGATTGTCGGCCTTGGCGGCGCCACTTCGCTGACCATTGGTTGGGGCGAAATCGCCGTGATCGACGGCAAATCAATCACCGGTACGGGATTGTTCGCCTGCGGCGTGGTCGGCCTGATCGTCACAGCTTTGATCGTGGTGATCACCGAGTACTACACCGGCACCAACAAGCGTCCGGTCAACTCGATTGCGCAAGCCTCGGTCACCGGCCACGGCACCAACGTGATTCAGGGGCTCGCCATTTCTCTTGAATCAACCGCTTTGCCGGCAATCGTCATCGTTGGCGGCATTATCTCGACCTACCAGCTTGCTGGTTTGTTCGGCACCGGTATCGCGGTCACTGCCATGCTCGGTATCGCCGGCATGATCGTGGCGCTCGACGCATTCGGCCCGGTCACCGATAACGCTGGCGGCATCGCCGAAATGTCGGGCCTTCCGCCGGAAGTCCGTCAGGCAACTGACGCACTCGACGCAGTCGGCAACACCACCAAGGCCGTCACCAAGGGCTACGCCATTGGCTCCGCTGGTCTTGGTGCACTGGTACTGTTTGCGGCGTACTCGAACGATTTGAAGTTCTTTGCAGCCAAGGCAAATGCCGAAGGTTCGACGCTCTATCCCTATTTCAAGGATATGGGCGAGATCTCGTTCGATCTGTCCAACCCCTACGTGGTTGCGGGCCTGATCTTCGGCGGTCTGATCCCCTATCTGTTCGGCGGTATCGCCATGACAGCTGTGGGACGTGCCGCAGGCTCAATCGTCGAAGAGGTTCGCGCTCAGTTCAAGGCCAAACCGGGCATCATGGCCGGTACCGAAAAGCCTGATTACGGCCGGGCCGTGGACATCCTGACCAAGGCCGCGATCCGCGAAATGATCGTGCCGTCGCTGCTTCCGGTCCTGGCTCCGCTGTTCGTCTACTTCGGCGTTCTGCTGATCTCCGGGTCCAAGGCTTCGGCCTTCGCGGCTCTCGGTGCTTCGCTCCTCGGTGTGATCGTCAACGGCCTCTTCGTCGCCATCTCGATGACCTCGGGCGGCGGTGCGTGGGACAACGCCAAGAAATCCTTTGAAGACGGCTTCGTCGACAAGGATGGTGTCAAGCACGAAAAGGGATCGGAAGCTCACAAGGCGTCCGTGACCGGTGATACGGTCGGCGATCCTTACAAGGACACCGCTGGTCCGGCCGTCAACCCGGCCATCAAGATCACCAATATCGTCGCATTGCTGCTGCTGGCAGTGCTCGCACACTAAGCGGCACCGGGCGTAATCGCCTCAAACGAAAAACCCCGCGGAGATCGCTCTCCGCGGGGTTTTAATATGAGATGTCTTGCAAACCCGCCGGTCCGACCATTCGGTGGAGCTGAAACGCTCAAGCCCGAATGGCTGTAAGCGTCAGTTGAGACCGCCCATCGCTGCGCGGCCAATCGAGCTCGGATCTGCCGCGCCCGTAATAACCTGAGCCAGGAATGACTTGTCGACACCGCCGGTTGGCGTCGTGCGCGAAATCATGTCGAAGACCCTGCCGTCCTTTAGGGTGTAGTTGGCGATCTGTTTGACGGTGCCATCTTCCGCGAAATAGACCGCCAGCACTGTCTGGTCGACCAGCTTCGGTTTCATGAACATCGCTCCGCGGACTCGCTTCTGCGACACATAGTAGAAGACTTCATTGTCAAATGTCGCCGTGGTCGATGGTGTGCCCAGCGACAACAAAACCTGCTCGCGACTTGAACCGACAGGGGTCAGGTCAAGCGCGGTCTGGTCGACGACATATCCTTGATTGAAAACTTCACTGGTCGTGCAGCCTCCCAGTGCGATCGTTGAGACGACTGCAATAGCCGCGCCGAGACGCAAATGACGTCCGGTTGCCTTGAAAACTCTTATCGTCAACGACATCTCCCTTTGGCACACGAGCTTGCCAGCCGCAGCCATTGCGTTTTGCGTCCCATTCGGTAAACCAGCTTCCGCACGGATGCAACACACCAGTCTATCGCAGTTGCGATGATATCCATCGGCCATTGAAGGCATTTTCATGATCTGGAACCTGTTTACACGAAAAAAAGGCAATCAGGCTCTGGTCGAGAGGCAGTATGCCGAGATTACCGGGGCGGCTCGATCTCCGGTATTTTACGAGTCGATGGGCGTGCCCGATACCGTCATGGGGCGGTTTGAAATGATTTCGGTGCATCTTTTTCTGTATCTTCGCCGGACGGGATCTGCAGGTGACGCCGCCCAGGGGCTTGCACAGGAGATCGTCGACGCATTTTTCGAGGATGTGGATCATTCGATCCGAGAACTTGGAATCGGCGATATGGGTGTGCCCAAACGGATGAAAAAACTCGCCAAGATGTTTTATGGTCGCGTCACATCTTACAGCCAGGCGCTGGATGCCGCGGACAGTCAGGCGCTGACCGATGCGCTCACACGCAATATTCATCCTGAAAAAAGTGATGATGCGCCGTCAATGCAGGCGCTTTCGGACTGGATGATGGCAACTGCGCGCGCACTTGAAGATGTGGCCGATGAAACCCTGGCCACCGGACAACTGGTTTTCAAGTCAGTCGATAGAGAGGTGATGTGATGAGTGTCTCAGACGATCTGTTTTCGTACGAGGTAAAGGTCAGCCATATCTCGGCCAATCCTATCACTGTGAAGATTTCAGCCGATGCGGCAGATTGCAAGCGCTTGGCAAGGCAATGGCGCGTTCCCGAAGTTCTCAGCTTTGAAGCAGAGCTTGAGCTGGGTCGCTGGAAGCGCGACGGCGTGCGGGTGAAGGGGCGTGTCACATCCTCGATCGTTCAGGAGTGTGTCGTCACTCTGGATCCCGTCAAACAGCAGATCGAGGAAGATCTTGAATCGGTTTTTCTCCCGGAAAATTCGCGTTTGGCGAAACGCACACTCGACGGCAAAGGCGAGATGTTCCTGGATCCGGACGGGCCGGACCTGCCCGAAATCTTCAGTGGCGAATCGATCGATGTCGGCGCTTTCGCAGCCGAGTTTGCAGCGCTCTCGATTGATGAATACCCGCGCAAGGAGGGACTGGATTTTGCCGATAGGATCGAAAGTGATTCATCTTCGGACAAAAAACCGTCGCCTTTTGCTGTATTGAAAGGTCTCAAGCGCGACGATTCCGCCGGATAGCCCTGCATGAGGCGATAAAGCGGTTGTACGTGGTGTGAAAACGGGTATTTTCTGCCGACAAATCCGGCCTGTAGAGCCGGGGGATTAGGGATGGGGTGTGATCAGGATTGCGGTTGATTTGATGGGGGGCGATCATGGCCCCAAGGTTGTCGTGCCCGGCGTCGCAAAGGCGCTGGAGCGTCACCCGGACATCCGCTTCACGCTTTTTGGTCTCGAGGGCGAATGTCTCCCTGTTCTCGACAAGTTTCCGGCACTGCGCAAAGCGGCCACGTTTGTGCCGTGTGAAGTTGCTGTGAGCATGGACGACAAGCCTAGCCAGGCGCTTCGTCACGGCCGGTACCGGTCTTCCATGTGGCGCGCCATAGATGCCGTTAAGACCGACGATGCGGATGTCTGCGTTTCGGCCGGCAACACCGGCGCACTGATGGCCATGTCGAGGTTTTGTCTTCGCACGATGGCCAATATCGACCGGCCTGCAATTGCGGCGATCTGGCCAACCATGCGGGGCGAGAGTATCGTGCTTGATGTCGGAGCCACTGTCGGCGCCGACGCCCAGCAACTGATCGATTTCACCATGATGGGTGCCGCCATGGCGCGGGCGCTGTTCGAGATCGAGAAACCGACAGTCGGACTCCTCAATATCGGTGTTGAGGAAATCAAGGGGCAGGAAGAGGTCAAGGAAGCCGGACGCCTGATCCGTGAGGCAGCAATGCCCAGTTTCGGCTATTATGGTTTTGTCGAAGGCGATGACATCGGCAAGGGTACCGTCGATGTTGTGGTGACAGAGGGCTTTTCCGGCAACATCGCGCTCAAGACCGCAGAAGGCACGGCCCGGCAGATCGGCAGCTATCTGCGCGCGGCGATGTCGCGAACCCTGATGGCACGCATCGGATATATCTTCGCCAAGGGCGCATTCGACCTGCTGCGAGAGAAAATGGATCCCGGCAAGGTCAATGGCGGGGTCTTCCTCGGTCTTAACGGCATCGTCATCAAAAGCCATGGCGGCGCTGACGCTGAGGGTTTCGCTGCTGCTGTCGACGTTGGCTACGACATGGTCCGCAACGGGCTGAAGTCCAAAATTGAACACGATCTTAAACTCTACCATAACCGCCGCTCAGCCCTTGCTGTTCCGGTTGGTGATACTTCTTCCAGCTAGGATACCAGCATGATCCGGTCTGTCGTACGTGGTTTCGGGTCTCACCTCCCCGAGCGCATCATGAAAAACAGTGATATGGAAGGCGTGGTCGAAACCAGCGACGAATGGATCGTTCAACGCACCGGAATTCGTCAGCGCCACATAGCGGGCGAGGGGGAGACAACTGCGTTCTTGGGTGAGATGGCTGCCCGCGCAGCACTTGAACGCGCCAACATGACACCGGCGGATATCGATCTCATCATTTGCGCGACTTCCACACCCGACAACACATTTCCCGCCACTGCGGTCAATATTCAGGACCGGCTCGGAATGCACCACGGTGCTGCGTTCGATGTCCAGGCTGTCTGCTCGGGTTTCATTTTCGCAGTCACTACGGCGGACAGCTATATCAAGTCCGGTTTGGCCAAGCGCGTTCTTGTCATCGGTGCCGAGACCTTCTCGCGCATCCTGGACTGGACTGACAGGACCACCTGCGTGCTGTTTGGCGACGGTGCCGGGGCAATTGTGCTCGAGGCTGAGCAAGGCGAGGGCACGACTGCGGACCGCGGCGTGTTGACTGCCCATCTGCGGTCGGATGGCGCCCATCGTGACAAGCTTTATGTCGACGGCGGGCCATCAACCACAGGCACGGTCGGACATTTGCGCATGCAGGGACGGGAAGTCTTCAAGCACGCGGTTGGAATGATCACTGATGTGATCGAGGCCGCATACGCTGCCACCGGTTTGAGCTCCGAGGATCTTGACTGGTTCGTTCCCCATCAGGCAAACCGCCGTATCATCGATGCGTCAGCGCGCAAACTGGGAATTGACGATTCGAAAGTGGTGATCACAGTCGATCACCACGGCAACACGTCTGCTGCATCCATCCCGCTGGCTCTGGCTGAAGCCGCATCCGATGGCAGGATCAAAAAAGGTGACCTGGTGCTGCTCGAAGCGATGGGCGGTGGTTTCACATGGGGTTCGGTGATTTTGCGCTGGTAGCCACCGAGTTTTGGATAACTATTGATTAACCACCCTGCACAGCTGTTTGGATATGGATAACGCAATTCGGTAGCTCATGAGGGAGTTGCTTGACCTTGAGAGCCATGATCCATAAAGTTGTGATACTACATTTATGGGCGGCGAGGATGCTGACCGGTCTGGTTGGATAAAATGAGCGGCAAAACAATTACCAGAGCTGATCTTGCGGAGGCGGTTTTTCGCAAAGTCGGGCTCTCTCGAACAGAGTCTGCAGAACTCGTTGAGATGGTCATTGACGAAGTATGCGGTGCTATCGTTCGTGGCGACAGCGTCAAACTATCCTCGTTCGCGACATTTCAGGTGCGTGACAAAAAGGAACGGATCGGGCGAAACCCAAAGACCGGCGAAGAAGTGCCGATCAGCCCGCGCCGTGTGATGACTTTTAAAGCCTCCAATGTGCTCAAGAAGCGTGTCCTCAAGGGCCATACCGCACGCAAGGGCAAAGTCAAAGGCTGAACAGCCCCCAGTGCCGGTCCGAGTGTCGGTCCGGCATCCGCGGTCCCTTAAAAACGGTGCGCCGATGTCGATCGTTGCTGACGCAGGACTTGATGTTTTCATCACAAACCTCTGAAATAGCTTTCGCAGAGTTGTCTGGCGCAGCGATTCGTCAGGGCAGGGACGCGAAGTTTCCCGTAAGGGCTTGTGGTCTCGTATTTCATTGAAGCGAGTGATGCGCACTTGACTGGATACCTCGCAGAGACTTTCGCGCGCCACCTCGGCAGCGCGGTGTCAGCAAGATCGGAGTGGCCCAATGGACAACAAGAGCCCGGATGCGTTCCGGACGATTTCCGAAGTGGCGGAAGATCTGGATCTTCCGCAACACGTGTTGCGGTTCTGGGAAACCAGATTCACACAGATCAAGCCGATGAAACGCGGCGGAGGCCGGCGTTACTATCGCCCTGATGATATCGAACTGCTCAAGGGGATCCGTATTCTGCTTTATGATCAGGGCTATACGATCAAGGGCGTGCAAAAGCTGCTCAAGCAGAACGGCAACAAGTTTGTCATTGCCATCGGCAGCGGTGACTTGGCCGCGGCGGAAGCATTTTCGGCAAGCATGGCTGAAGAAGCGCCCGCCCCACGCGCGCAAGCCGCCGAGGAAGACCAACTGGTCGGCAAGGCAAGATTGCCCACCACACGGCGTTTTTTCGGACTGGGCGCAGACAACGGCAAGCCGGAGGCGGAAGCCTCTGAGGGCGGGGCAGGCGGTTTGAAGCGCGACGACCGCGCGCTGCTTCAGGAAGCGCTCTACGATCTTCTTGAATGCAAACGGTTGCTTGATCAGGTTCGCTGACGGATGCAGCGATCCTTACGCATTCTAACGGATGCGCGGCGCTGTAGGCCCGGCATGTTCTAATTCAGCATTTTGCTGTGCAGGGTCCGCGCTTCGGTCAGAGCGGCCTCAAGGTTGGTTGTCAGCTGGGCTAGCTTTTTTCCCCTGGCCAGAGCCAGCGCCATTTCGAGCTGCATGATGACCATAGCGACACGGTCATGGTCGTCCTGTGTAGCCAAGGTTACGGTTTCCGGAGTGGCGTGTGGATGGCGGCGCAATGTCATGAGCGAGCGGTAAACCCTTCGAAATAGGATCTGAGATCCTCGCGTGAAAATTGTTCTTCGATGTCCGCCGGGCTCATGGTGTCCGCTCCGAACCATGGAAACTTGCTGTCGTCAAAGCTCTCGGTCAGAAAATCGATGAAAGACCTGTGTCGTGAACTCTTGGCTACTTCCGGGTGGGTAGCCAGCCATATTTCCACGCGGAGGTCGAAACCCAGATCAATGTGCTCGACATCGCCGCCGATGGCTCTGGCATAATTCGGCATCAGTCCGATACCTGCGCCTTTAGCCACTGCCCAGTAATGCGCCGACGAAAAATTGGTTTTCATCCGTACCATGCGTTCGGCAATCTTGGTGCCGAAAATTTTGTCCAGTTCATAGCCGCGCAATTGGTCGGTTTGCTGCTCGACCACCCTGTGGTTGACCATGTCGGCGACACTCTTCGGTCGTCCGAACTGCTCGAGATAGCTGCTGCTGGCAAAGGGAACCAGATGCAGATAGCCAAGCCGTTTGACCTTTAGCTCCGGTCGGTTTGGCATTTCCAGCTGCACTGATATGTCAGCTTCCATGCGCAACACATCGACCGAGCGCATGGCGCACTGCAGCTCGATACGGTTCTGCGCTCCCGTCTCGTTCATGTAATCGACAATGCGCGGTGTTAGCCAGAAACTTCCCAGGCCCTCGGTTATGGCGAGGCGGATCGGACCGCTTGCTTCGCGTTCAGCCATCGCCGCCACACGCCACATGTCGGACACCGAGTTTTCGACATCGCGCGCGGCAAGCACGACCCGGCGCCCCTCATCGGTAAGCCGAACACCTTCGGCTTCGCGGAAAAGCAAAAGATAGCCGAGCTGATCTTCCAGGCGGGAGATGGTGCGCCGCGCCGTGTTGACAGACATGCCGATCTCTTCAGACGCCTTGCGAAAACTGTGAAGTCTCGCGACTGCCAGGAAGACCCTGATGCTGTTCCAATCGGCGTTGCGCCATTGGTGTTCCATGGGTGGAACTCTCTGTTTCATTCTTTGCCAAAGTCAAATTGGAATGGCCTGGCTACTTTACCCAAATAAAAAGGATGCCAAGTCATGTCAGTTACGTCACAAAATAGTTTTTCACCAGCAAATGCAAGTGCATTGGCCGCCGAAGCTGCATTAGAAGCCGAGAGGATGCAGCGCGCAGCCGCCATGGTCAGCGTGACCAACCGACTGGATCACTGGGAGGTGCCTCGTCTTCTCGAGGCCGCGGGCAAGGTGATTGGACAGTTGGCAGCCCCTGAGACTGTTATTCGTGTGGCTGAGTACAATGCCGATGCGGTTTGGCTGTTCACCCGCCGTGGTCGAAATCGGCCGGAAGGCTTCATGTCTGCCTTGCTGCTCAACGATGCGGGGCGGTCTGCGCTGTTTGACGGATCGCTTAATCTGCTCGACCCTCAGAATGAATATCTGATCAGGCAGCATGAGCGCCCGGCAGCGATCTATGTCTGGGCGAGCTTTACACCAGGCGTTCTGGCCGCAGGCATCAACCGCGTGATGGACCGGTTCGATTCTCCCCATTATGCCCAGGCCGATATCATCTCCACTTCATTCACCCTGCGTGGTCATCGGGCCATGGTGCGGCGTGGCTTCGAAGAGGGTGTCTGGCACGATGGCCGGTTCCTGAAGGGGTTTTACATGATCCCACGCCGGCCAAAGACGCTCGCCGCGCGTCAGCCGAGCTATGCCACGCATGATCAGGTCCTGCGTCCAACAGGCGTAAAAGTGGTCAATGGCTTCGATGACATGATGCGTGTCGCCGCGGTCCGGTCAGCGGTCTACATCGGCGAGCAGGCCTGTCCCTATGATGAGGAATTTGACGGCAATGACCTTGCAGCCACTCATCTGCTGGCGTTGGTCAATAACGAGCCGGCCGGCTGCATGCGGCTGAGATTTTTCGGCGATTTCGCCAAACTGGAGCGTCTCGCCGTCCGCAAGGAGTTCCGCACCTCGCGCACCGCGTTCGAACTGGTGCGCGCCAGTGTCGCCTTGTGCAAGGAAAAAGGCTTCCGGCGCATCTACGGTCATGCCCGTGAGGACTATCTTGCCTTCTGGCAGCATTTTGGCTTCAAGCTCAAGGAGAATGGAGCGCCGTTCGCCTTCTCCGATCATCTGTTTGTCGAGATGGTGGACGATATCGAGCCGTCGCCGACAGCACTCTCGCTCAACGACGATCCCTACCGCCTGATCCGGCCCGAAGGGGCATGGCATGTCCGTGGCCCGCTCGAGGTTTCGGCGCTCAGACAGGCCCAAATGCTTGAAACAGCGCAATTGAAGGGGGGGCATTGATGATGTCCGACGCCGGTTCCTACGCCTGGATCATCCGTACGCTCGTGACCTGTCGTGAAGAAGCTGATCGCCTCAAGATGAGCGATCTCAGCCGCCTTATCAACATGGCCGTGTTGCAGACTGCCCTTGATTGGGAGGGAGAGGAGCCCTCCAGGGTCTCTGACACAAATCTGGAGGCTTTGTTGCGGCTCAAAATGAAACTCGCTTTCTCGGAGCGAAGCGACAATGTTTTCGTTCTGAACTCCAAAACCGCCGGGGAAGCCTAACGACCAGCGGTTTACCGGGTGGGCGCAGGGTTGACGCCACCGCACGCGGCGCGCCCGCCCGGTTTAAATCAAATGCATTCCGGTGGAGCACAAAGGTTTTGCCACGCAAACAAAGGCCGGGATCACTCTTGCGATCCCGGCCTTTGTTTTGGTCAGTCCATGAATTGTCACCGTGTTTACGATGTAATCCTGAGCTTGACGACGCCTTTCTTGATGGAGTCGAAAATCGGTGCCAACTGGCTTCGCGAAGGCGCGTCAAAATAATGGCTCTTGCTCGACGCACACTCTGAAAGCAAATTCCCTGTGCCGACGTCGGGCTCCTCCAGACGTATCGTGTAGATTTCGATCCCGTCTTTTTTGGCGTTGGTGCACGCGGCTAGCGTCTTTTTGTCGAGCGCACTGTTGGTTTGCCCGCTTGATGCAGCGGTCATGCCATCAAGCCGACCATCGACAAGATAACCCATGCTGGTGTAGCCGGACCCCAAATCATTATTCAGGTTGCCGAAGGAGTTTTGCCCGTCGGTCAGGAAAATCATGATCTTTTCCACCGAGGTGTCGCTCTCGCTGGCGCCTTCGGCGAATGGTTCGCGGCTCGACAGCACCCGCCAGCCCCACATCACGCCTTCCAGCATGTTGGTCGAACCGTTTGCCTTGAGGTTTTTCACGGTCTTGGTGATGTCGGAGGCTTTCGAGGTCAGGGACACCAGCGGCTCAACCTCGCAGCCGAAGCCCGGGCCCTTCGGGTCATTCTTGTTCGAATAATACTTTGAAGGCGAGGTGTCGACTTTCGGTTTTTTCCACTTGAGCGTTTGTATGATGGCTTCAACGACATTCTTCGGTTTGACGTATGTTCCTGTCTGGCCGTAGCGCGACAGCTGTTTTTCCTTGTCGGCCTCGGTCGCGTTTTTGCCTTTGATCGGTGTCCCGTCGTCCGGCAGGTAGGAGTTTGGATATTTCCATGCCGTATCAGGTTCATCTACAGCGAAAAACGGCGTGAACAGAGAGTTCACATCCGCCACATTTGGAACAGTGTCATCAACATCGTGCAGCACGTTGTTCTTGGGGATCCGTGTTTCGACGCAGCCCGGCCATTTGACCCCCAAGTGATTATACATTGCGAAACGGCTGAAATTCGACGGCAGGTCAGACTGCGGAACGGGTGCCTTGGCATCCTGATCAAGCCAATCCGCACCAGTGTCGGCGATAATTCCTAGCGCTTTGACTTTGGGCCCGAAATCCGGCCCAACATTGACAAAACCGGCGTAGGGTACCAGCGCAAACTTGATCTGATCTTGTTGCAACCCAAGCCCCATCATCCCGTCCACAAGACCAATCACGGCATTTTGCATCGAGGCGAGTTTACCGCCTGCCATCGATCCAGTGGTGTCGAGCACGAGAGCAATCTCGTATTTGGTGTAGGCATAGGTCGCCTCTGAACTGACACTCACCGGTGCGAATTTTTTGCCCATGAAACCGCCGAAAACCAAAGGTTTTTCAATGGTCGCATGAACGCCGGCAACGCCGTCATTGAGCTCGACCGAGACCTGGGCAGCCGTGAAGCTGTAATTTGCGGAAAAGATGCTCCGGGCGATTTGAAGGGCTTGGTCGTTGGTGATGTTACCCTCGCGGGCGACTGCCAGCGCTGCCGCATCGGCTGCGTTTTGCAACTCGCTCTTTTCCACGCTTATTCCGACGTAATCGACCGCAAGGCCGCCAGCCAGCAGGGCTGGAATTGCAAGAATCCCGAAAGCCAATCCGAAATTACCGGATGTGTCTCTCAAAAAATCGTTTCTGTCTCGCATGTGTCTACCCACACCTTGTTCTTGTCGCTGCATGGCTATGATGTCAGCATTGGCGGAGAAGTCCCTTGTTTCTACGGTTTCCGCTTCACCTTGACTTCAACAGTACCGACAAAGGTTAAAAAACGGGTTGCTAATGTACTTAGACGTTTAGTGATTGTGGTGTTGTGGGCGAGCGAGGCGGGCTCGATGCTCAACCTTTATGTCTTGCCCGGTTTTCACCCACTGTACCGTTTCCGCTGCGCCAGATTGTTTGCCTGATTAAACCAGGCTGGTTCGCCTACCTCTGAGCATGTCCCGAGGCCGGCGGCTTCTTTCCGGCCCTGAAGAAATCGGCCACATGGATCTTGAGCAAATGATGCGGGAGCGTCGTTCCGCGAGAGCGAGGCTAATTCCGCGTATCAAGGCGAGCACCGCAAGTGTCAGCTCGAAAGTGCTGTTGAACTGTCTGAAGTCATGAGGATCGAGCGCGACGACGCAGAGCGCCGCCAGGACTTGTGGTATGCGCGGTTTTCGGCAGTTCGACCCGCCGGTCTCCGTGGTCAGCTGTTTTCATCGCGAGCTGTTGGGCAACACGATCGCGCATTTTGATACCGGCGCCGTGACCTGCGGGCTGTTTCTTGCCGCATGGTGCAAGGGGCGGGGCGCCGTGATCACCACTCAGGCCATCATGCAAAGCCCGGTGGCTCGTGAAGGTGCGGGCATTCGCGATGGTCAGGTCATCTTGGCCTGCGTGGCGCGTGGCTGGCCCGACGAGAGGTACATTGCAAACCTGATCGTTTTCCGCCGCCGTTCGGCGGAGAACGTGACACGCTTGCTGGGACACGACAATTGAACGCTCGAAAGGCTTTTCCCGGTTTTTCCCTTGGTCAGGGCATTTTGCTCTTGCCCGCAAAACACTGATGATCTAATCCCTGTCTCCAGTCGGAGCGTAGCGCAGCCCGGTAGCGCACTTGTCTGGGGGGCGGTAGCCCTCGATCCGGATTCACAAACATTTCTAAGAATTTAACGCTATCTGTGGTCGGGGTGGTGGAGATCTGCGTGAAGATATCCTCCTCAATCGTGGCATATATTCGTTGCTTGGTACTCGATATGAATTGTAGCCGGTTTGTGGCGGTTCTCACCTATTTGATAAATCAAAAATATGTACGCGTAGTCACCAAGGTCTTATCTTGATCAAGCCGGAAATCATGTTCAGAACCTCTAAAATTGGAGGGGTTAAATACTGTTGGAAATGTAGTATAATATTGAACTGATTTTGGGAGGATAATGCCATGTCGAAAAAACTATTTGTTCCGCTTGCTGCGTTCGTCTTTCTATCTGGCCAGAGTTTTGCACAAGCACCGGACTGCGATAATGTCTACCGAAGTAATGTAAGGAATATTTCTACAAACTCCGAGCATACATATGAAAAAGCATATTATTTCAGTTTATATTGTGAAAAATCTGGAGAAACAAAAGATATCGTAACAAGTGCAAACTTCTCTTTCCCTATTGAAGGTGTGCCGTTGGATGTCTCGGGAGATGGTAATTTTAGCGAGACCGAATTGAAGGAGTTCTGCAAAGTCGGTCAGCAGGAGAACACCTTTCGCAATTCATTTCAAAATCGAGAGTCAACAGTCGTAGTCGAAGCGCTAGAGAGCTATAACAACTGTGTCGCTCTGCTTAAGAGAGATGTCTTCATTTCTCACGAAGAGAATCGCCCAAACGGCGTGACAATCGATGTCCAGCTAACTAATCCGGATCTATCGTTAACGGTTCACGGAATGAGCGGAGTGGGGAAAGGCGTGAGCTGTACGTCCACGGGCCTTTCCCGAGGCTCCGGTGCTGTCGAAGTCACGGCAGAAAAAGAATTTGAAGTCAAGAATCGCGAGTTCTCCATAATATGTGAGCGGACACCGCTTAGAAGCGGAGAGTCGATCTACTATCCGCCGGCAGAAATCACACTTTCGACTTCAGCTGGTTCGTATCCCATTAAGCTGCGGGAAGACACACTTCTCGGGTTCCAGCTTGGCTCGGAGGCGAAACAGGCGCACGACGCGTTGCTGATGGAAAACGCAAACCTGAGAAGGGAATTCGATAATGTGCGCCAGGAATCTGATTATCGTCAGCGTCGGCTTGGCGGCCTTGAGCTGAAGGTTCTTTATCAAGGTGACAATGCCATTCCCAATGATGTTAAATTCACATGCCCTCAGTTAGGCGGGCCGACTCTAACCGATGCTCACTTTGCGCAAGCATGTTCACCGGGAAACACGATGATTTTCTGGAAGCAAACACAATCCGCGAGCGGCGGACACTGCGGTCACACGACCTATGCAGTCCTTTGTTCAGTTCCGTAGGTCACGGAGCCGACCCTGTGACATGGTAGCTGTCGGGCGCTGTGCGCATCACGTTGTTTTCTCGGCGTTTAGAGGGTTTTCGGTGTAGAGGGCCACAGCGCTCATGGCATCCATCCGTCGCTTTGCGTCGGCCGCCGTCACGTGGGCATAGCGCATCGTCGTTTCGATGCTTGAATGGCCGAGGATCAGCTGCAGCGCGCGCATGTCTCCCGTGGCGCGCAGGAACCGCGTGGCGAAGGTGTGGCGCAGATCGTGAAAGCGGAACTTGACCACACTGGCCTTCTTGCAAACCCTGGCGAAGTGGCTGTTGAGCGCCTCTTCTTCTACCGGGGCCACATCACCGCGGCGATGGTGGGCGGAGCTCCTGCGAATGACATGTGTGAACACCCGGGCATGTGCTCTCGGCAGTGGCCAGAGCAGGGCGCGCAGAGCGGCCGAAAGCGGCACGTGCCTGGTCTTGTCACCCTTGCCGGTGATGGCGATGTACTCGCCGTGCCAGTCGATGTGGCGCCATTCCAGATCCAGGCACTCGGCCATGCGGCAGCCCGACAGCAGCGAGAAACGCGCCAGCTCACGGTAGCCCGGTGCGAGCGTGTCAAACAGCACAGCCTCCTCGTCGGCAGTGAGTTCGCGGATCACCTCCTGCGGCTCCTTGAGAAGATGGCTCTTCCAGGTGATGCGCGGCACCGTTTCATCCCAGACATCGCGGGCGCGCGTGAACACCGCGCGCAATCTGGCTGTCGCCGTTCGGTTGACGGTGGCTGGCGCCACGCCATCGGCGCGACGGTTCGCCACCATGGACGCCACGTCCTGGTTGCTGATCGATGCCAGCAGGCGTGTTTTGCCAAAGTGCCGTTCCAGCCAGGCGAGATCGTGAAGAGTGTTGTCGGAATTGGCGTGGTGTTGACCTGCTTCCAGCCAGTAGCGGGAGACGGCCGCGCCGAGCGTCAGTCCTGCTGCTGCGCGACCTGCTTGTTTGCGCGCTTGCGCCCTGGCGTCTTCCCTAAGGCGGGCTTCCGCCCGTTCTGCTTCGCGCTTCGACGTTGCGCCAGTATTTCCTGAATATCGGTGACCCCGGACTGTGAAGTCATAGGACCATGTGTCTTGTCCCGGCCGTTTCCAGATCGACATTTGCGCTCTCCCACATAGGCTTCGATGTCGGCCGGATCGAACCTGCGCCGCGGCCGCTTGTCGCCGGCGCCCACCTCAACGAACGGCAGATCCCCGCGCGCAACAATCGCGTTGAGCGTGTCGATCGACACCGCAAGAAAGGCGGCAACCGTGTGAGGTGTCAAGAGCGGGGTCATCAGCGCTTCACCTTCGCAATTGCATTGCCGCTGGTCACCATGGTGTAGCCGTCGTCGAAGCGCACGCAGATCGAGTTCATCTTGCCGCGCGCGCTGACGGTGCAGATCTGGCCTTTGCGGCCCTGCCGGTTCCATCGGTAGATGTAGCGTTGAGACATTGTCTCAAACCCTCATCGGCATCAGAACAAAGGTCAGCGCGATCTCGTCGTCGTCCCTGTGAACGGGTTCGAAGCGTGCAGGGTCGCCGCCCGTGCCAAGGTTCACGGTTGCCGAACCAGTTATGTGGGCAAGCATGTCGGCCAGATATTTGGCGTTGAAGCCGATGGTCACCTCCCCATCGTCATCTGCGGTAACGTCCACCGCGTCCTGGCCGTCGCCGGCGTCCGGATTGGAGACCGAGAGATCGACAATCTCCTGACCCCAGGTCATCTTTACCGCCCGGCCGCGTTCGCTGGAGATGATCGAGACGCGCTCTGTGGCCGCCAACAGTGCCGCCACATCGAAGCGCCAGCGGTTGGGGTTTGCGGGCGGGATCACCCGCTCATAGTCGGGAAAGGTGCCGTCGATCAGCTTAGAGGCTATGCGCACCGCGCCTGTTTGAAAGCAGATCCGGTTCTCGCTGACGCTGACGGCAAGGTCCGCCTGGCTGTCCGCCGCCTTGAGTGCGCTTGCCAGCAGGGCAATCGTCTTGCGCGGGATGATGACGCCGGGCATCCCGGTAGCGCCGTCGCCCACTGAATAAACTGCACGGGCCAGCCGGTGGCCGTCAGTCGCTACCGCGATCAGCTGCTCGCCTGCGCAATGCAGGTAGACGCCGTTGAGATAGTATCGGGTTTCCTCAGTCGAGATGGCAAAGCTGACGGCAGCCAGCAGGGCAGCAAATTTTTTTGCGGGCACTGTGAAGCAGGCAGGAGGTTCGGTCTTCTCCTCGAGCCTCGGCCAATCCTCGCCGGGCAGGGTCTGCAGGTTGAAACGCGAGCGGCCGCAGGTCAGCGATGCCAGCCCGTGGGT
This sequence comes from Hoeflea sp., assembly GCA_051251555.1. Classification (GTDB taxonomy): domain Bacteria; phylum Pseudomonadota; class Alphaproteobacteria; order Rhizobiales; family Rhizobiaceae; genus Hoeflea. Next base: position 208,705 of record JBPOEW010000003.1, on the reverse strand, counting down.
ATTGGCCTTCAGGGTCACATCGGCCTTTGCCGGTAGCTTGCGCAGGATGTCGTGCAGCAGGGCAGCGGGCAGAGTGATCCCCTGTTCGGGCATTCCTGAATGGTCCAGGACAGAGGTCACCGACGTCATCACATCAAGGTCGGTACCGGAAACACGCAGCACACCGTCCGGTCCCGCATCAAACAGCAGGTTGGCGAGAACTGGAATCGTGTTCTTGCGCTCCACCGGCGCCAGTGCGGTTTCGATTGTCGCCAGCAAGGCCTCGCGCGGCGCGGTGAGGGTGAATGGGGAGGTCATTCCGGCTTGTCCTTTGTGGCTCGTGAAGCGGTGGCCCCGCGCGGCTCGGGAGGTTTCGCGCGGGGCAGGATTGACCTCTGGGTCAGGAGCGCCCGTCTGTCGGCTCGGGCTTGCCAATGAAGCCGGGCAGGCCTGTTTCGAGCATCGCGGCCTCGTAGTCTTCTGTCACTCGCTCGGTCACCGCCACGTCGGGCCGGTAGATCTGGTAGAACCATGTGGTTGAGCCTTCGCGCACGCGGTATCTGAGCCGCACCGGCACGCGCTGGGTCTCGCCCATGTGGAACAACGGGATCTGCAGCATGAACAACCCGGGCACTTTCAGCTTCTTGCCGTCGGCACCCTGGTGCACCTCGTCCCAGATGATCTCACCTTCGCCTGATTGCAGCACGACCGAAGACATGGCCTTCGATTCCACCCGCACCGCCAGGCCGCGAGACAGCGCCACCAGCTCGGACGGTGTGGCGATCTTGGTTGCGAACTTCGCTTCAAAGTCCGTCACCTCGAGAGCTTCGGGCGAGGACAGATCGGCAATGTTGTCTTCGATGAACTGGGCGAAGTCCGCCTGGTTCATCGGCTTGCCATTGGTCGCCACCCAAGTCTTCCACTGTTCGGACAGCGGGAAGGCGTAGTGCACGCGGTGCTTGAGCCATTGCGCGTCAGTGCCTTCGGCCTTGTGATAGTCGACGACGGTGGTCAGCGCCGGCGCTATCCAGTTGGTGTCGGCGAAGATCACGCTGTCGGCGGTCTTGTGCCGGTTGGTCAGGTCAATGAAGGAGACAAGCGTGTCGATTTGCGCCGTGCCTGTCTTGCGTTCCGGGTGTAGCCGCCATTCCTCGGCCAGGCGCTTCAGGCTGTCGAATTCGGGACTCTCGCCATGCAACCTGGCGAGCGGCACGCTCTCGGGCAGGCCCTTGCCGGCAAGTTTGAGCTCCGCGATGTCAATGCCGGCAGCTTCGCGCGCCAGCTTTGCGATCGCCTCGATATGGTCCGGCTGGCTCTTCAATTCGCCGGCGATTGGGTCGGGTTTTGCCATTGTCGTTTTCCTTTGAGGGTTGGGAGAGGCTCAGACTGCGGGTTCAGCGGTGCGCGCCTTGGTGTCACGCGGACCGGTGAACATGTCCTGCTGGTTGGGGTGCTCGGTCGACAGCGTGCCTTCCTCGGTGATCCAGTAGAACGTGCGGGCGCGCGGACGTTTTGGCGTCTTCGACTTGATCTCGGATGAAATCGTCACCGCGCCGTTTTCGGCAGACAGGATGATTTTGAGATCGACCTCACCCTTGAACGTCTTCTTCACGTCCTCGGTCGACATCGTGTGCAGCTCGCGCAGCACGGTTGAAAGCTCGTGGCTGACCGAGCGGTTGAGCTCTCCGCTCTCCAGTGCGCCGAGCAGGATGGAAGCATCTCGGATGTGCATGACAGGGGTCCTTTCGGGGTTAGATTTCGACGCCAAGCGCGCGGAGGTTCTGCTCCGCCTCGGCGATCTGTTCGGTCACCGATTCCTTGACGCTGTCGTTGACCAGTTGCTGCAGCGTGGGTGGCATGCGGATCTCGATCGCATCCTTGCCGATGCCAAGCACAAGGCGCGGGCTGGTGTCTGCCAGCCGGGCAAGCACGGCCGTGTTCTTCTCGCGGGAGGCCGCGAGCTCGCGGATGGTTTCAATGTCGTCGAGCTTCATGAGATCCTCACGGGTTGAGCGCCACATGGGCGGCGTGGATGGCGCGTTGTTCGATCACCCGGTCCTCGCCGATGAACCGGTGGGCGGCCTCGACAAAGCGTTCCTCGGCTTTCATCGCCGCCCAGGGGCGAATGCCGCCCTTGAGTTTCAGCGGTGCGGAATTGTTCACGGGAACCTGTTGCGCGCGCGCGGCCAGGCCGAACAGCGCCAGCATCTCGGCGTTAAGCATGCGGCGGTCATAATCCTCGATCGCGGACCATGTGTCCCTGCCGGGGATGCCAAGGCAGGCGGCCATGAACCCGGCCTCGCGCCATTTGTATTTGATCTTGTCCCAGGCATAGTCGGCCGCCACGGCGGAGGATTGGGTTGTGTGGGCGACCAGCGTGCCGACCAGCAGCGCCTGCGCCGGGCTCGACTTGTCGCCCAGCAGGTGCTCTTCGCCATCATGCAGCAGGAACAGCGCCGCAAGGGTTGCGTCGCCGGTCTCCTTGAAGGCGGCCTCGGCGCCCATCACCGAATGCTGCGCCACCGAATAGGCGATGCCCGGATTGGACCCGGAAAACCGGGCGAGCTTCGACAGCCCGTTGGCCATGGCAAAGAAATCGATCTCCAGCGGATCGGGCGCTGCCAGATCGCGGACCGAACCATCAGGCCGGAACGACCAGACAGGTGAGGGAGCGAGGCGGGCGAGGGAGGTCATTTTGCACATCCTTTCCCCAGGTTTCCACCAAACGTGCCGATCAGAGCCAGAACGAATGCGTCTTTGTCGCTCTCGCATTTCTGTGCCAACCAGATGTGGGTAAGTTCGGTCATCACGCGACCGGGCGTTGCATCCTGCATCGCCAACGCTATCCTGCGGTTCATTCGGGCGGTTGCTTCGCCCATAGAGGGTTCAAGCATGACCGCATACCTGATCGATGATTGTCCCCATTGCAGGCGGCGAGACCAGTCGCTTCGAGTAATTGGAGCAGACTTCCGGCGCCGAGCAAACGGAGCGAGAGGTGACACTTCTACGCTTGTGGTCGGGCTGGCCTGCAACAGTTGTGAGAAGCCAATCGCAGGAGAAGTTACGCACAGAACGGCGTCCAATCCCCGCCAAACTCAGGAAAGTCTTGGTGAAGCCTCGAATAGCAATTCCGATATTAGTCTTTTTAATTTGGCTCACAAGTTTGTCCCGACGCCAGCACCTCGTGAGATTCTGCCAGGCCTTCCAGAAAATGTTGAAAGGGCGTTCTGCCAAGCTGAGAACGCTTTCGACTCGGCAGAAATGGAAGAGCCCTCTGCGATGTCCTATCGCCGCGCTATTGAGCGAGCGATCGCCTATAAGCATGGTGACCTTACCGGCGACTTGATCGACAAAATTCGAGAACTCGCGCGGACTAATATCATCCCGGCGCAGATGGCCGATTGGGCCCATCAGGTTCGGATCATCGGGAACAATGGCGCACACGACGAAGCCGTTTCTCGGCCTGATCTCATCGCGGCGCGCGCTTTTGCTGACGCATTCTTGCGTTATCTGATTGTCTTGCCAGAAATGGTTGCTGAGCGCCGCCGAGAAACCGGCACTGATACCCCCTCGGCTGGTCTTGGCGATCAAGGTGCAGTCACCGAGTAAATTGGTCATGGTCGCCCCCTTCAGGATGAAGCCGCGAAGGCGATGACGCTGCAGGAAAGAGCGAAAACCAGCACGGCAACCAATGCCGCCAGCGCCGGCGCATCGCGTCCTCGGGCGGCCCGCGCCCGCTCCTCGGTCAGCCGGGTTCCGTCGATGATGATCGTGTGCGAGGTCATCGTCCCAGCCTCCGCACACTCTGGCGGCGGGCTTGGGCGATGGCTTCACCCGAGAAGCGCTTGACCGTGGGAAGGGTCCAGCCGCGCTGTACAAGCGTTTCAGCGCTGACCCCTTGTCCGTCAAAGGCTATCTCGCGCATGTCGTCGGCCATGCGACCGATCAATGCCATGCGGCAGGTCGCAGACGGGAGGGCGGATTGGGCCGGGGAGGGTTCGTAGCGGATCATGAGTGCCTCCAAGGTTGACAGGGCGATAGGGCACAACCAAGCTTCGCCAGTGGGAGCTCGGGGAGGATCAGATGAGACCTGTAGTGAAATTTGCAACAGCGGCTTTTTTGGCCTGCGGGATTTCGGCGGGCGCCCTGGGGGACGCCCGGCTGACGAAGGAGCAGATGGCCGCGATAGACCATGAGGCAACCGCCTTGCTTCTTTTCCTGGAGTGCGACTCGGTTGCGAGAGACAATGACGTTGGCAACGCGCTTATCGATGCCGTTGGCCTGAATGATCAAGCCGGTGTCGAAGGGCCGGTTAACGACTACTATACAATGCGGTTCGAGAGCGAAAAGTCGGTTTTCAGAAGGATTGGAAAAAGCGAATACTGCGCGACTGGATGGTGGCGCTACGGAGCCAATGGGACAGTCGTGCCCGGTCTGCTGCTTCGGACCGAATGACTCTGTAAGGTCGGTGCGAACCGGCATCGCCGCGTATATCCCGCCAGTTAATCTTGGATTCGCCAAAGGGGCTGCAAACATCGATCTCTCCAAAAAATCGCCGGGCCGCAAAACGAGACCCGGCAAGGCGGGGATGAACCTCAGGGGAACAGTCACTGGGAGGTGACGGAGAGAAGCGTGCCTTATGCACATTACTCTGTCAACTGAAAAGTGCGTAACGCACATTACAGGAACGGCAAAACGAATCAAGTTTGAAGCTTAGTACCTGATTTCAGGGTTTGCGCAGTATCCAGAGGACCTTGCCCATGACGCGGACGGACTCGCCATCTGCGCCGCCGGTCAGTTTGATCGGGGTCTGGTGCTGGGGGTCGGTGCTTTCCGGCCACAGTTCGTAACCTTCAGACGTCATGCGAACCCGTTTGGCGGTTCGTTCTATCATCTCGCCATCATAGCGGCTACGCTCGACGATGAGGAGGTCGCCAGGCTCAATATCGATGGCGGAGGCTATAGTATCCAGGCAGACGAGAACGTCGCCGTGGTTCGCAATCTTGTTTAAGCAATTGCCCTCGATCTTCAGGGCGAACTGCCAGTCTATCGGATAGTTGCCGACACTCGGAACGTGTTCTTGATCGTCATATCCAAAATCCATATCGGCAACATTCATCCAATTATTGGCGGCTACTTTGCCTTTAACAGTGATGTACCCAACCGGCGCGGCCGACTTCCTCAACCCTTCGTTATCCGATTTCGCAAACGGACCATTGCCCTCTCCTGTAAGTAGCCATGCGAGGCTGACCTTGAAAGCCCGCGCATACCGGTCGGCAGCCCGGTTTATGCCGCGGGTTCCATTCTCGTGCTGGGCGTAGGTGTCATATTTCCAGCCGAAGAATGCGGCCGCGCGTTTTGCGTCTGCAAATCCCGCGGCGATGCGGGCTTGCTCCAGGCGTTTGGATGGATCTGGGCGGTCATCTGTTTTCATGATGTGCATTTTGCCTTAAAGCGGTGTGCATTTCGCCTTGACAAATCGAAGTGCGTTATGCACACCATGGCGGTATGGAGACACACTTCGACCTTCAGGGGCTTCGCCAGAAGCTGGAATGGAAGCAGGAACGCCTTGCGAGATATCTGGGCGTCAACCGCTCGACCGTTTCACGCATGGAAAGCGGACAGCGGATTCGCGGTCCGGCCCGGCGGTTGCTCGACACACTGAAGGACGCTGCCGAACTTGGTACGGCTGACGAGTTGTGTCCGGACGTTCCGGAGGCCGCCGAATGAGTGGTTCAGATGTAGCCGTCGCTCGCCGTCCATTGCCGCTGGGTTTGGTAGCCACACGCCGTACAGGCGAAGCTCCGCTCCTTGATGCCAACGGCCCCCATCACTGGATCCGGGCGCTCGCCCTTGAACGCCAGAGGAGCATTGCAGGCGGGGCAGGGGTCGGGATTGCCTCCGGGATTTCCATTGCTCTCGAGTGCTGCGAGCCGTGCTTCGAGCGCGGCCATCCGCCCCGGCAGTTCGCCAAGGGCTTTCCATTGCGGGATCTTGTCGAGGAGTCTGAGAATGTCTGAAACCGAAAGCACTTTGGCTGCTCCTGTCAAATGGACACGCGGGACAACCGGAACTGTTTCCGTTGGACGGGCTCGCGTCAAGGGCGAAATTATGGTCGAGGTGAATGTCCGCGAAGCCGATGGTGCGGGGCATCCTCTGCTCTTGACGCCAGAGGATGCAACTCTTCTCGCCGAGCGGATCAATGCTGCGGCCAGGGGCGCAGCATGACAGGCTTCGATCAGTTTCAACGCAGGGTGGGGAAGCGGATATCCCGCCGTTCGCCTGTGGCTCACCATACCCAGGATCTCGCCCCCCCTGCAACCAGTACCTGGAGCGCGCCTGCTGATCTGCGCGACAAGAACCGGAAGGCCTGCAGCGGCGGGGCGGGTTTTCCATTTTCATCATCCGGTCCTCCTTGAACACCGGATGATCTGACCAGTTTTGAACGCTTCCCGCCACGGGAAAGATAACCGGGTTTTCCCGGAATGGGAAAGGTATGTCCAATGCTCAAGAATGCCTGGTTTTACCGCATCAAGGCGGCGCAACGCGACCTGATCAACCTGTCAGGTGGCATCGAACGATCGGCCGAGATCACCTCGATCTCCAAAAGCCATGTCGGGCGCTGGAACAACGCCCAGGACACCGACCTGATGCCGCTCAACGCGGTGCTGATGCTGGAAGAACATTGCGGTGTCGCCGTGGTCACCAGCGTCATGGCCGAACTCAACGGCCGCCGGGTGACTGGCGAAGCCGAGGGCGTGGGTGTCTCGGTTGATGTGCTGTCCGCCTGCGCCGAGACAGTGCGTCATGCAGGCGAGGTGATGAGCGCCGGCGCCATTGCGCTGGCCGACGGCAGGGTGACAGCAGCGGAGTCCATGAACATTGACCGCGCGGTGTCTCTCCTCGAGCGGGAGTGTTCCGCCCTGCGCAAGACTCTCGCGAGTGTGCGCGCCGGTGATCTGAAGGTCGTCGGCGGGGAGGGCAAGTGATGGCGCAGCTTGTTTCCAGAGGTTGTTGCGGACGGGACGGAGACCCTCTGTCCGCAGCAAAAGGCGACGGAGAGGGCGGGGAAGGGCTTCTCCGTCGCCGTCCACGGTGGCGGCATGTCTTTGCCGGTCATGACATCCCGTCATTTCACACCGCTGGCCGTCACTTGGCGCTGGCCGATGTTGCCGCGATGGATGCGGTTGAGGGCAGGGAGGGTTTTGACCGCGTGCCTTCGGCGAGGGTCGGCAAATGAGCGTGCCCACCGATCAGAGCCAGCCAAACGCCTTGCGCCCGATCGCGGTTCCCGCAGCCATGGCCAACCCCGTGGTGCGGGGCGAGCTCCCGCATCTGGGCTGGGTGGAGATCGCCAAGCTCCGGATCGACGACCGCTACCAGCGTCCGCTGCAGCGGCACAATTGGGAAGCGATCGCCCGCATCGCCAAGGCCTTCGACTGGAGCCTTTTTACCGTGGTCGACATTGCGCCGGCGGGGGACGGGCTGTTCTCGGTCATCGACGGGCAGCACCGGGTGCATGCGGCCGCAATGGCCGGCATCGACAAGGTGCCGGTGCGGATCGTGGCACAGCCGCTCACGGGGCAGGCCCGCGCCTTCATGGGAATCAACGGCAATGTCACGTCCATCACCCCGTTTCATGTGCTGCGCGCCAGCCTTGCTGCAGGTGAGCCTTGGGCTGTTGAAGCCGATAGGGCGATCACCCGTGCGGGATGCCGGTTGATGACCTCAAACCGCACGGCGGTTGAGCGGCAGCCCGGTGATGTCTACGCCGTGCAATGGGTGCGCGACCGCATCGAGCGCGATGGGGGCGTCTCCGCGCCCGCGCTCGCAGCCATGAAAACGGCGTTGGCCAGTCTCAAGGCCAGCCGCGAGGGCAGTGCGGATGTTACTATCTGGACCTACACGGCGCTGCGCGGCTGGTATGGCGCAGTCGAGGCGCTCGATGACTGGCTTGAAGCGCCTGGTGCAATCCGTTCCCTTGCGGCGTTTCTTGATCGCGAAGGGCTTGGCGCACTGCTGGCGCGTGCCGAGGACCGCTATCGCCAGGCAAAGCGCGACGGCAAGCCCTCGGCACCGGTCTACCGGTTGCTGATGGCCGACCTGCAGGACCGGCTCGACGAAGCGTTCCAGACCAAGGCGGCGTTTATCAAGATTGGGGAGGCTGGTTGATGATACCGCTGCCGCCCGGTCCGTTCAATGTCATCTACGCCGACCCGCCCTGGCGGTTCGAGTCATGGTCGCATCGCGGTGAGGATCGCGGCGCAGTGCAGCACTACGACTGCATGGATCTCGATGCCATTGCCGCGCTGCCGGTGGCCGATGTCGCCGCCGACGATGCGGCACTGTTCATGTGGGTGGTACAGCCGATGCTGCCAGAGGCATTGAAGCTGATCGAGGCCTGGGGCTTCACCTTCAAGACGGTGGCTTTCGCCTGGTTCAAGATCAAGGGCGATCCGGCGCAGCGTTTCCTTTTTGCCGACTCGGGCTCGGTGCGAAAGGGGCTCGGCTACCACACCCGTTCCGGCATGGAGCAGTGCTGGCTCGCCACGCGCGGCAAGGGCTATGAGCGCCTCACCAAGGGCGAGGCGCAGGCCCACCTCGAGGGCATCCGCGAGCACTCCCGCAAACCGGAGCATTTTGCCGACGCCATCACACGGCTGACCGGTGACGTTCCGAAGCTTGAGATGTTCGCCCGTACCTCACGGCCCGGCTGGAGCGTATGGGGCAATCAGACCGGCAAGTTTGGAGAGGCGGCGTGATGCAGCCCCGCCTTACCATCATCACCAATCACCCGGCACGGGCAGTGCTGGCGGTGCTGGGTGTCGAGGCGCGGCCGGCCTGGCTGGCGATCGTCACCACCCCTGAGCGTGTGCGGGCGCTTCCTGCTGGCGCAAAGGTCATCGGGCAGTGGTTCGAGCCGCGCAAGCACCGCTCGGCACTCGAATGGGCGTTTCAGACGCGGCGGCTGCAAGGTGATCTCGTCGGGCTGTCGCTGGAGGATTGCGACAGGCTCGCCGCCTGGGCCGCACGGCACCGGAGCGGTGCAGACATGCCAGGCCGGGCTGCGCGCACCTGCATCGATTCAAGCCTCGCTGCCGCGACCGGCGGCATGGTTATCAGTGAACGGAGGATAGGATGAGCATTCACCTTCATGTGGCCGGGCCGCCCTCGGGGTTCCCGTCAGCCATCAAGCAACTGGCCATCGTGGCGCTGTGGCAGGCAGGCTTTGACCACGAAGAGATCGGCGCCCAGGTGTCGCGGCATCCGGCCACCGTGGCCAGGGTGCTGGACCTGGTCAGGTCGCAGACGGGTCCGTTGTTGCACCCTGACCACCCGGGGGTGATGCGATGAACGGTCTGGGCAGTTCGTGGCTCGTCGGGCCATTTCCGCACATTCCATCTGCGGACCCGCGAGGCCCGTTTGGCAGCCTTGTGGCGATTGCCCCGCTTTTCGACGCAATGGCTATGGCCGAGCAGAAAGCCGCGCTGGCTCTGCTGGAGGCGGCGGGTGAGCCGCTCCCTGCCATAGCCGCGGCGCTGGGCCGCGACCCGGCCTCGATTGCGGCTTTGCGTGACCGGCGCTGCCCGCTCATTGCCGTGCCGGGCGAGGCTGATGAGATGCGCAGCCGGGTCCGGGTTCGCATGCGCCCGGTGGCGGTACAGAAAAGACTGCTGGAGCGCTCGCTCGACGACGCTCTGGCCGCCATCGATGCGGTGCGCGCTGCGCAAGGCCAGTCTGTACAGTCCTGGTTCGAGATGACGCTCGATACTCTGTGCCAGGCCTGCGGTTTGGGACATGACGCGGGCAAGCGGCGGCTGAAGGAGCTTGAAAGCCGCAAGTGGATCCGCCGTTCGGTGCGCGCCGGGCGGCCGCCACTGGTGCGCATTGCGCTGGCCGGACGTTGCCGGCTTGAGGCGGCCGGGACTGCGGCCAGGCGGAGGCAGGCGCCATGACCGGCCATATCCGTGCGGGGCTCATCCGCGAACCGCGGCCGCTCTACATCATCGCCCCGGACATGTGGCGATGCCACAGGACGGCTGTTGCCTTCGGGCTTGATCCGGGGCAGCTCGACAATGCGCGCTGCATCACCAGCGCCTACCAGCTCCGCGGTACCCGGCCGGGCACGCCATTCATCACCCATGATCGCGAAGCCTGGGTAAAGGCGATGCCGAATGTGTACGACCTCGACCAGGCAATCAACGCGCTGGTGCGCCTGGGCCGCCTGCGCATGGCCGCCAGCGACGACATCGAAAACGCCCGTGGCGAGAGTGCGGAGGCGAGGGCTTGAGCGAGATCATCGATCTGTTTGTCGCCCGGGCGCGCGATGTGACGATTGGACAGGCCGCCCCCTTGCTGGGGCTGGCACTGAAGGGCCGCACGGTTGAGCAGGCCATGCCATGCCCGCACTGCGGCGGCAAGGACCGGTTTGCCATCAACACCGCCAAGAACAAATGGAACTGCCGGGGTGCTGCCACCGGCGGCAATGACGCGATCGGCATGGCCGCGCATATTCATGGCCTCGATGTGACCCATCGCGCCGAATTCCTCGAGGCTTGCGGGCTGGCGCTGGGCGAAGCTGTGCCTGATGCCGGTGAACAGGTCAGCGATGCGCGCCGCGCCGAGATCCGTGCGCAGGCCGAGGCCCGCGCAGCACAAGCCGCAGCCGATGCGCAAGAGCGCGAAAGGCAGGGCAATGTCTACCGCGACAAGGAGCTGGCCAAATGCCGGGGCATCTATGAGGCGGCGACCGCTGACTGGATGACGCTCGATGTGGCGTCTTATCTGACGGCGCGCACCGCGATCGGCAATTCGCATCTGTCGCTGTTCGGGGCCGTCCGCTACGCACCGCGCCTGACTTATTGGCACGGCAAGGATGAGCGCGACAACCCGCGCGACATCTGGTGCGGGCCTGCCATGGTGCTGCCCTTTGTCGATGGCGATGGCGCGATGATCGGCATCCACCAGACATGGATCGACCTCGGTGCTGCGCCCAAGCTGCGACCGTCGCTGATCTGTCCTGACAAGCGGGAGCCGCTCCCCACCAAGAAGATGCGCGGCACCAAGAAGGGCGGGCTTCTGCCGATTGCGGGCAAGGTGAGTGCTTCCCGTTGGGTGGTGGGTGAGGGGATCGAGAATGTCTGCGCGTGGCTCGGCAAGGAGCTCCGCCATGACGAGGCGTGTGCCCAATCGACATTCTATGCCGCCGCCGGCGACATCGGCAACCTTGCCGGGGCTGCGGCGCGGACCGGCCGCTGGAAGCACCCGGGCGAGACCATGATCGACACGAGGGGCGTGACCCGTCCGGTGATGCTGCCCAGCCCGGATCCCGACCCCGAACGGCTGAGCGAGGGTTTCCCGGTGCTGCCCCACATCACCGAGCTTCTATTGCTGGGTGATGGCGATTCCGAACCCTACTGGACCGCCACCATGATGGCCCGCGCAGCCTCGCGTGCGGCTCTGCTGGCGCCCGGGGTAGATGTGCGGGTGCCGTGGCCACCGGCCGGGCAGGACTGGGCCGAGACGATTGTGGAAGTGATGGCCGGCGGCCAGATGGATGCCAGCGCGGGGAATACATGAACCAGAACGCCAATATCCCGCCCTCTGTTCAGGCCATGCTTGACGCCATGGGCCATGAGCCGCCCGATGGCGGAAGGCACTCCAAATCCCCGGACCCCTCTATGGGATCTGACCCTGCTGGTGAAACTGGTGCAAAACGGCAGAAGTCGATCAGCGGCAGGAAAAAGGGCGCGTTTTCGCGTGAGCCTGACAAGCCGGCGCTGGGCGATGTTGTCGCCTCCTGCGCGGGCCTCGATCATTCCGACACCGACAATGCCAAGCGGCTGCTCACGCATTTCGGCTCCGACCTGCTGGTGGTCACTCAGTCCAAGGCCAAGAGCCCGTTCTATGCGGTCTGGACCGGGGCGAACTGGGACACGGACAATGGGGGGCCACGTGCGCTGGCGTTGGCTCAGCGGCTCGGTGACCTGATCATGATGGAGGTCGAGCATATCAGCCCGACACCGGAGGAGGCCGTGGCCATGGAGCTGGCGGACAAGTGTTTCGAGGGCGACTGGATCCAGAAGAACCCGTCCGACCTCAACAAGTCTCAGGCAGTCCTGCTCAAGGCCGCCCAGGCCGCGCTTAAGACCTGGCAGAAACGCCGGGCGGGACGCGCTTCCTTTGCCGTCGGCTCCAAAAACCTGGCCAAGATGAACGCCATGCTGTCTTGCGCGGCGCCGCACATCATGCGCGCTCCCGACGATTTCAACGCCGACCGCTATTCATTCGCCACGCTTAACCACACCATCCGGTTCGGCCGGGAGACCGTGTCGGTGCCAGCAGTTTCGGACGCCCAGGAAGATGCCGAGGAGATCCGCGCCACCATCGAGGTGCGCAAAGGTCATGCGCGGGGAGACCTGATCACCCAGCTGGTGCCGGTCGATTACGATGAAGCTGCGACCTGCCCGAAGTGGGAGGCTTTTCTCGATCGAATGCTGCCTGACCCGCTTGTGCGCAAGCTGGTGCAGATCGCCTTTGCGCTCGGCCTCGTCGGCGTCACGGTGCAAAAACTGTTTTTCCACTATGGCTCGGGGGCCAACGGCAAGTCGGTCGCCATGGAGGTGATCTGCAGGCTGCTCGGCTCGGCCTCCGTGACGCTGCCCGCCACCTCCTTCATCGGCGAGAGCAATACCGGCGGCTCGGCCTCGCCCGATATCGCCCGGCTCTATGGGCGCAGGTTCCTGCGCGTCAAGGAACTGCCGGTCGGCGAGGACCTGAAGGAGAACCTGGTCAAGGAAGTGACAGGAGGCGAGGCAATCACCGCGCGCGACCTGCATCAGGGATACTTCGACTTCGACCCGCTTTTCACGCCGCACATGAGCGGTAACGGCTATCCGCGCATCACCGGCATGGATAACGGCATCTGGCGGCGCATGTGTGTGATCCATTGGCCCGTGCAACTGTCAGCGGACGAGCAGCGCGATTTCGAGGACGTTATGGGGGAATTCGAGATCGAGTTCCCGGGCATTCTCAATTGGCTGGTCGATGGCATGCGCATGTTCCTCGAAGAGGGTCTTGTGATCCCGGAAGCTGTGGCGCGCGCCACGCAGGACTATCGCGACGAGATGGACCCGACAGCGGCCTTCTGCGCCGCTTGCGTGCGGGTCGAGGCCGGGTCGCGACTGACGGCCAAGGATTTCTATCACGCCTATGTCAACTACACCGTCGACCAGGGCGGCAAGCCGATCTCACTGACGCGGTTCGGGCTGATCATGAAGCGCAAGTTTGAGCGGGAGGAAGGGCGCACCAACCACTATCTCGGCGTCCGGCTGGAGAACGTGCCGCGCGGCGAGGGGGAGAGCGGCGGTGCGCCACCGGGCCATTGGGATGAAATTCCGCCGATATGACAGTGTTTTCGCACCAGTCTGCACCAGTTGCGCACCAGTTTGCGATAGTCTTCCAAGGGGGTTTGGGGGAATGAAATCAAAGGCTTGCACCAGTCTGCACCAGTTTTGCCGCCGCTATACACATGGGAGAAAACAGCGGGAAGCAAAAAGGATCATGCGTATAGCCTTAGAAAACTGGTGAAACTGGTGCAAAGCATTGAAATATATATAGAAAAACTATCGCTTAAACTATCGCAAACTGGTGAAAACTGGTGCAGTTCTCGAAAAGGACATTCGGATGAAGCAGATCGAAATCACCAAATTTCTGGAATGGGCCTATCGGCTGGAATTGCCGAAGGTGGAACGTGCGGGTGATGGGATCGGGGTGTCGGTGGCCTCGTCCTGGGGGATGGTCGCGAGCTACGGCATGCTCGGCACGGTGATCGATGCGCCGCTCAACAGCTATGGCGTGGTACCTGTTTCGATGGATGAGGGCGATCCTCATCCCGACGCCATGGCGGTGGCACAGGCGGTCATAGCGCTCGGGTGCATGCGGGTGGGGATCGGCGCGAGCTGGACGCCGTTTCCCGAATGGGCCGATGGCGACGGGCTGGTGGCAGAAGCTGTGGCGCGGGTGCGCGCCCGGATGGAATCCATGGCTGGCGCGGAGGTGCAAACCATGCTGATCGCGCGCGCCGTGCTGGGCCGCAAGCCCGACTGGCGAGGACAGGAGCCGGGCCGGGTGATGGTGATGCGCAATGGCAGGCCCGCATGGTTCATGAAAGAGGCGGGGCAGGACGCCTATGGCAACCACACCGAGCGGGAGGTGGACGGCTGGAACCCGCGCAGCCGCCGGCCGCGTCCGGGTGCTTACCGCAAACAGCGTCTGACCGGCGATGTGTGCGGGCTGGCGGTTGACCGGTTCCGGCGCACGGTCTGGGCCTGTGCTGTGCGGCATCTGCGGCGTGAACTGGTGAGCGGGGTTTACGGGCCGCTGACCGCGCATGTGATTAGCGATGTGGTGCCGACGATGGCGCCGTGGGCTGTGGTCTCTGGGGTGGAGGACGCGGGCGACCCCTGTGGTGCCGTGTCGCTTTTTCTTTGACATGCGACACAAACTTGACAATGCTCACCTCACCCTGAAAAGGATAGTTCAAACCCGCTGGTATCTCCCGGCGGGTTTTTTGTTGGAGAGCCAACGCCCATGCTGAGCGCCACGCTGACCTTCCCGCTGGCCGAATTCGATCAGGTCACGTTCGACATCGAGCGCAAGCAATTGCCCTATGCACTGATGCTGGCGCTCAATGACACGGTCAAGGGCGCGCGCAAGGCGGTGCAGAAGGAGATCAGCAAGTCGTTCGATCGTCCGACGCCATATGCACGGCGAGGGGTGGTCTATGAGAAGGCGAGCAAGACCGACCTTGAGGCGCGCGTCGTCATCTCGGGACACAAGTCGAATGGCGGGTTGCCAGCGGCTTACTTCCTCGGCCCGCAGGTCGATGGCGGCAAGCGAACGCTCAAGGCGTTCGAGGTGCAGCTTAGTCGTCTGGGTATGTTGCCAACCGGGCATGTTGTCGTCCCAGCCGAGCGTGTGAAGCTCGACCGCTATGGCAACGTCAGCCAGGGGCAGCTCAACCGCATCATGAGCCGGTTGCAGATCGATTACCGCGGGGCGGGCGCAACACGGGTTGCCTCGACCAGAAGAGGCAGGGCAAAAAACACGCGCGGATCTCGCAGCGGTTTCTATTTTGTCCCCCGGCCCGGGTCGCACCTTGCGCCGGGCGTATGGTTCGAGGCGGGTTTCCCAAAGCGGGCGATCTATCCTGTGCTGATGTTCGTCAAGCAGGGAGCCTATGCCAAGCGCCTGCCATTCGATGAGACGGTCGCCAAATATACGGCGGCCAATCTGCCCAAAAACTTCGACCGGTCCTGGTTACGCGCGATGAGAACCGCCCGCTGACCAAAATCCGCTGCCCGAGTGCCCTGTACACTCCACCGCCGCCTTTTGGGTCCTTCCCAACACACCCCCGCCGCGGGTATTTCGCGCCGCGGGGGTTGGGTCGAGTGGATGAAAAATTGAAGCCTAAAGTCCGGGGCTAAAGTCGGGCCTAAAATCAACTAAAGTGGAGCGCCCGCGCTGTTTGCCATTGGCGCATGCGATGCCGATGATTGACGGAACCGTATCGAAGACCGAATTCGCCGCTCACCTTGGTGTGAGCGCGGGCCGGGTCTCGCAGATGATCAAGGCTGGTCAGATCAGCCCGGGCAGCCTCAAGGGGGAAGGCCGCTCGGCTCGGGTGATCGTCGATAAAGCCAGTGCGGATCTCCGCCGCACGCTCGACCCGGCGCAAAGCCACGGCCTCAACGGCATGACCACGCGGTCGGCGCTCTCAGGTTCGCCCGCTCAACCGCAACGGCCAGCCCAGATGGAAGGTGCGAGCCAACCGGCCACCACCCCGCAGCCACTGGCGCCGCAGCTGACGTTCGACAATACCGCCGACCTGATCGGCCGCGAAAAGCTGCGCCAGGCAGAAATCGCCACGCGCCGGATGGAGCGCGATGAGGCGCTGGCGGAAGGCCGGTTCGTGCTTGCCGATGACCACCGTGCGGCGGTCGCCTCGGCAGCGTCGAAAGTGCTGGCGACGATCGAATCGGGATTGTCGGACATGGCCGACGCCATCGCCTCGGCGCACAGTCTGCCGCCGCGCGATGTGCTGCACACGCTGACGCAATCCTTCCGCGGCATCCGCGAGACGGCCGCCAACGCATTCGCAGGCCAGCGCGAGGCGATCCTTGCCGCAGAGGCAGAGGCCCTGGCGCGCGCCGCCGAAGAGGACGACGAGACCGAATGAGCTACCACGACCGGACGATCGCCAACGCCGAAGCGCTGCTTTACGGCGTGCTGTCGGACGTCATGCGCCCGCCACCACCGGTCGATTATCTTGCCTGGGCCAAGGATAACATCGTCTTTTCCGAGCGCATCTCGGCCAAGGCGGGCGCCTACAATGAGGCGGCGTTCCCGTTCTTCTCCGAGGTGCTCAATGCGCTGGGCCCGGATGATCCGTGCCAGACGATCACGCTGATCAAGTCCGCCCAGGTCGGCGGCACGGTCGCCGCCAACATCTTCACGCTCGGTTCCATGGCAATGGACCCGGGTGATCTGCTTTATGTCCATCCGACAGAAGGCAACGCCATCAAGTGGTCGCGGCAGAAGCTGACGCCGCTGCTCAAGGAAACCACCAGCCTCGCGGCGCTGTTCCCGACCACCAGCCGGGAAGGGTCCAACTCGGTGCTCTACAAGGAGCGCAAGGACGGGCGCGGCGCGATCTCTTCAGGCGGCGCCAATTCACCGGCCTCGCTGTCCATGGTTTCGCCAAAGCGGCAAGTACAGGACGACCTGGCCAAATGGGAAAACAACCCGGCCGGCGACCCGGAAATGCAGGCCGACAGCCGGTCCAAGGCGTTCTTCAACCGCAAGGTCCTGAAGATCTCGACGCCGCTGGTCTGGCCCGGCTGCCGCATCACGCGCAACTGGCTGGAAGGCAGCCAGGAGGAATATCACGTCCCGTGCCCCCATTGCGGCCATCTTCAGGCTCTGCGCTGGGAAAACATGGAGCCGCATCTCGATGCGAACGCGCCCGACAAGGCCGCATTCCTGTGCGTGGCGGATGGCTGCGGCGGGTTCATCGAGGAGCACCACCGGGCACAGATCTGCCGGCCGGTGCATCTGGGTGGCGAGGCCCGCTGGGTGGCGCGCTTTCCAGAGCGCAAGCGGTATCACCGCTCGTTTTATCTCTGGGTGGCCTATTCGGCGCTTGAGAGCTGGGGCGAGCTGGCGCGGCGCTGGTATGCGGTCAAGTCCGGCAAGTCGGGAGACGCGGAAAACCGGGAGGCCGAGCAGGTCTTCTGGAATGATTACATCGGCAAGGCCTTCGAAGGGGCCGGCGAAACCCTGCCATGGGAAGACCTGCGCGACCGGGCGGCTGAAAAAGGCTTCCGGCGCGGTGTCATCCCGCGCGGGGCGCTGGTCACCACCATCGGCGTCGATGTGCAGGGCGATCGGGTCGAGTGGCAGCTTGTCGGCTGGGGCAAGGGCCGCCAGCGCTTTGTCATCGATCACGGCGTGTACGATTCCTTCTCTGTGCCTGCCGGTGGCAAGCCGCATTCGGGTCACATCTCGGAGCCGGAAATCAAGACCCTGCTCGACGGGCTGCTGACGCGGACCTGGCCGGATTTTCTGGGCAACCAGCGATTTGCCGACATGCTGGCGATCGACGGCAACTATTCCACCTCGGACGTGTTCGAGTGGGCGCGGCGTCATCCGATGTCGCGGGTCATCATGGTCCGCGGCGTGCCGCAGGAATATGCCGCCATCCTCGCCATCGTGCGCGGCGACAAGAACAACAAGGGCAAGGAAAAGAAATACCGCAAGCGGTTTTACAATCTCGCCGTCTCGGTGCTGAAGCTGCATTTGTATCGCGGGCTCAAGAAAACCGACCCGGAAGCCATGGGCTATGTGCATTTCGCGTCCGGCCTTCCGGACGAATATTTCCTGCAGTTGGTCTCCGAGCGCCGCACCCCGGAAAAAACCCGGAGCGGCGTCGTCGAGTATCGCTGGAAATTGCCCGAAGGGGTGCGCAACGAGGCACTTGATACCATGAACGCCGCCCAGGGCGCGGCCTACCGGCTAGGCATCTTCCAATTGGACGAGGACGACTGGGACGCACTGGCCGCCCGGCTGGAGGTCCCGCCGCTCAGCCCACAGCTCGACCTTGAGGACGGGCTCATCGAAGCCCCGGCACACCAGGCCAGTCCGCAGACGGCGCTGGCACCTGTCAATTCACGCGTTGCCGCTGCGCTCGCCCGCGCCGCAGCCGCCAAGAAACGTCAAGGAAACCGCTGACCATGGCAGACACCGCCACATTGCAGGCCCGCCTCGACGCGCTGGAGGAGGCCGAGTTCAAACTCGTTGCCGGCCAGCAGGCAACAGTGCTTGGCTACAGCGGCGAAACCGTCACATTCACGCCGTCCGATCTCAACCAGATCCGCTCGCTGATGCGCCGTATCCGGCGTGAGCTGGGCGACACCACCGCCAAGCGGCCATCGGCACGGGGCTTTGTCACGTGAGCGACGTCAAGGTGATCTACGGGCCTGATGCACAGCCGGTTGCCCCTTCGGCGATTGCCGCCATCCGCGCCCGCGCCATGGCCTCATCTGCCTACCAGGCCGCCCGCTCGGATCATCCGAGTCTGGTCAACTGGAGCCCGGGCACATGGTCGGGGCAGTCCGCGCTGGGCAGTGACCGGCAGCAGGTTGCCGCCCGCATTCATGATCTGGCCCGCAACGACGGCTGGGCCAGCGCCGCGGTGTCGCGCATCGTTGACGAGACCATCGGCTCGGGCTGGACGCTTAATGCCCAGATCAACGCCCGCACGCTGGGGCTAACCCAGGACGAGGCCGACGAGATCAACGACCAGGTCGAGGCGCTGCACGAGGATTATGCCCACAATGATCCGGGCTTCTGGTGCGACGCCGAACGGCAGACCAACCAGGCCGGCATTCTGGGTCTGGGCATGCGCCACCACTTTCTCGACGGCGAGGCTGCGGCTCACATTGTCTGGCGCGGGGACGAAACAACCGGCACGCCGCTGGCTCCCACCGGATACGGCACCTGCATCCAGGTGGTCGACCCGGCGCGGATCTCCAACCCGTCGGGCCGCTTCGACACCGAGACGTTGCAGCAAGGTGTTGAACTCGACGAATGGGGGGCCGCCATCGGCTACCATGTCCGCCGCGCCCATCCCGGCGACCGGATGATGCAGCTGGCGAACGCCTTCACCTGGGATTATGTGCCGCGCGATATCGATGGGCGGCCTAATTTCATCCACGCATTCGCCAAAAAGCGGGCAGGCGAACGCCGAGGGGTTTCGCAGCTGATCTCGGTGGTGCGCAAGCACAAGCAGGTCTCCGATATCGATGATCTGGAAATGCAGGCGATTTCGATCAACTCGGCGCTCGCCGCTTTTGTGACCTCGCCCTACGATTTGGAGGAACTGGCCGAGGCCATGGACGCGGGCAAGGTGACCGACGCCATGCGGCAGGTGAGCGAAGGTCAGGATGCCTATTACAAGGCGCTGCCGCTTAATTTCAAACATGCGCAGATGAACTTTCTGCAGCCAGGCGAGCAGGTCACCCTGTCTTCGCCCGAGCATCCGAACGCCAATTTCGAGGCTTTCTTCCGCCAGTCGCTGCGCAACATCGCCTCGGCGTCCGGCCTGACCTACGAAATGCTGACCATGGACTGGTCAAACGTTAATTACTCCTCGGCCCGCGCCGCTCTGCTGGTGATTTACAAATCACTCAATGCGCTGCGCGATGGCTTCGCCGCCCAGTTCATGGCGCCCTGGTATGGGGCATGGCTGGAAGAGGTCTTCGACCGGCGGCTGGTCAAGCTGCCGCCCCGCGCCGCCTCCTTCGAGGCCAACCGTGCGGGCTGGTGCGCTGCCGAATGGATCGGCACCGGACGCGGCTGGATTGATCCGCTGCGCGAGGCGCAAGCCTCCGGCATGCGGCTGTCGACCGGCCAGTCTTCCCGCAAGGACGAGGCCGCTGAACAGGGCAGGGACTGGAAGAAAACCGCTCTGCAGACCGCGCGCGAGCGCAAATTCTATCTCGGCCTCGGGCTTGATCCGAATCCGTCCAATCTTGAAACCCGGACCCAATCGATCGCCACTACCCGCGATGAAACCACGCCCGACGACGAGATCGAGACCGATGTCAACGGCGATGACGACAAGCAGGCGAACGCGCCACGGCGTGGCGCTCATGTGCCGCAGATCAGGAGGCGCCGATGACCGGCATGCCGCACCTCGCCGCCCGCTGGGTCGGTACGCCGATCGCCATGCACCCGGCCAAGGCCGACATCATGGCCCGCGCCTTCGGAGGCCGGGTTTTGGGCCAGCCGGTGCGCCAGGTCTCCGGCTCGGAGCCATTGGCCGGACTGCTGATCGAGCCGATGGAACAGACCGAGCCCGACTATGTCCGGCCTTTCATCACCAATTCGGTGGCGGTGATCGGCATCGAGGGCGTGTTGTGCGCCAAGGGCAAATGGGTGGGCCGGAATTCCGGCGAAACCTCCTATGAGGGCATCATGGCGCAGGCGGTGATGGCGCATCAGGATCCGATGGTCAAAGGCGTTGTTCTGGAGGTCGACAGCCCCGGTGGCGAGGTTTCCAATATGTTCGCCTGCGCCCGCGTGATCCGTGAGCTGGCGCGAGCCAAGCCGATGATCGCCATCCTGTCCGACATGGCATGTTCGGCGGCCTATGCGCTGGCCACCGCGGCCAGCCACATCATCATCCCTGACACCGGCGCGGCCGGGTCCATCGGGGTGATCGCGCTGCATGCGAGCTATGCCGGCATGCTGGAGAAGCAGGGCGTCGAGATCACCATTCTCAAGGCTGGCGCGCGCAAGGCCGACATGAACCCTTATGAGAGCCTGCCCGCGGATGTGCGAGACACCTATCTCGCCGAGCTGGAACTGCTGCGGGGAAAATTTGCCGGAATGGTCGGTCTCCACCGCGGTGACCGGCTGACAATGGAGGCGGCGATGGCCACGGAAGCCGCCACCTATGCGGGCGAGGCGGCGGTTGCCGCCGGTCTCGCCGATGCCGTGGCCGACCCTCACGAGGCGCTTGCCGCCTTTATCGAGGAAATCAACAGGGCGTAAGCCCGCAACCCGGAGAAGATCATGAGCCTAAGCTCCATCATCCGGGCCGCTGCCGGCGGCCCGAAGAAAACTCGTGCCGAAGGCGGCAAGCCGGATGAAGATCTGGAAGACGACGCACCTGCGACCGATGAGGAAAACACCGCGCAGGACGACCAGCCGGAGGAGGGCGCAGCCTCCGAGGACGACCAGCCCGAAGACCTGCCGGATAACGAGGCAGCCGAGGAGGACGAGGTGGATGAAACCATGTCCGCCGCGCAAAAGGCGGCATTTGCAGCCGGTCAGAAGTCGGGTCGCAAATCCGGACGGGCGGCAGAGCGCAACCGCATGTCGGCCATCATGGGCGACCCGGCAGCCGACGCCAACCCCGGCCTCGCCGCCCATCTTGCCTTCAGCACCGACATGGATGCCACCGCTGCGGTCGCCGCGCTGAAAGCTGGCTCCAAGGCCGGGACGCCGGGCAGCACGCTTGCCAGCCGCATGGCCGGGGCAAACCAGCCTCGCCTCGGGGCATCGACCGCGGCCAAATCCGGTGGCGGCACCCAGCCCGAGCGGATCGCTGCTGCGTCCGCGGCAATAATCGATGCCAAGAAAACCGGGACTTCCCGAACCTAGTCGGGGGCCTGTCGCCAACCAGGGTGCGTTCTTCGCCCCTCGCCACTATCAGGAGAGACCTCAATGCCTGTATCCACTGACAGCTATGTGCCGGGAGCCGCCTATCTCGGCTCCTACCCGCTTGCCGTGCGCACCATCACCGTGGTGTCGGGCGCAGGTCAGCTCGCGGCCGACACGGTGATCGGACAGATCACCACCGGCGGCAAGTACAAGACCGCGCTGTCCGCATCCGCGGACGGATCGGAAGCCCCCCGCCTCATCCTCGCCGAGGCGGTCGACGCCACGTCGGGCGATGTGACGGCCAAGGCCTATTGTTCGGGCGATTTCGATGCGGCCAAGCTGGTGTTCGGCGCCGGTATTACCGCCGCCGCGTTCGAGGCAGCACTCGACGCTGCCGACCGCCCGATCTTCATCAAGACACTGGCTTAACCCCAACGGGTCCGGGCCGCTCCGCGCGCCCGTCTCCCCAGATTTCACGCCAAGACGCTGCCTTAAGGAGACACGTCATGCCTACCTATTACACAACCGCCCAGGTCGTCGCCGCAGCGGCAGCGCTCGACCGGTTCAACCCATGGATCCGCGACACGTTTTTCGGGACCGTGGTCACCTTCGACACCCAGGAAATTGTTTTCGACAAGCTTGGCCGGCGCAAGAAGATCGCGCCTTTCGTCTCGCCCAACGTACCGGGCAAGGAGCGTGAGCAGCGCTCGCGGGCGGTCCGCTCTTACATCCCGCCTTACGTCAAGCCGAAGTCCAGCCTCAATCCGGCTGACGCCACGGCCCGCCGTGCCGGTGAAGCCTATGGCGGCGCTCTGGCGATGCTCGACCGGTTCGACCTGATGGTGATGGAAACCCTGGCTGATCATGAAAACGAGATCACCGGGCGCGAGGAACTGATGTGCGTCGAGGCGCTGAAGACCGGCCAGGTGGTGGCCCTTGGCGACGGCATCGATGATACCATCTCCTATGGCCGGGACGCGGCGCTCACCGATGCGCTCACGTCGACGGCGCGCTGGGGCGAAGCGGGCGTCAAGCCTCTCGATTCGATCCGCGCCTGGGGCCGTCTGATTGCAGCCAAGTCGGGGGCCGTCGCGCGCAAGGTTGTCCTGGGCTATGGCTCCGCAGAGTTGCTTCTTGCCGATGCCGATGTTCGCGAGATTCTCGACAACCGCCGTTCGGGGGATGGCAACAGCGCGGCCATGGCCGGTTCCGCCAGCGGCGGGCTGGATGATGTGGCGCGGCTGATCGGTCAGATCGACGGTGTCGAATACTGGGAATATTTGCAGACCTACGACACCGATGCAGGCGTATCGACGCATTACTGGCCGCAATATGGCGTTGGCCTGGTCGCGCCCGGCGTGATGGGCGGTCACATGACCTATGGCGCCATCCAGGACGTCAAGAGCCTGCGCGCCGAACAGCGCTTTGCCAAGCAGTATGAAGAGGAAGACCCGTCCCGCGAGGTGCTGCTGACCCAGTCGGCGCCGCTGCCTGTGCCGGTCGAACCCAACGCGTCGTTCTTCGCCACTGTCCGCTGATCGCGCCAACGCGATTACCCGTCTTGAGCGCCCCGGTGTCATGCCGGGGCGTTGCGGAAGGCCAACACAACCAAAAGGAACCAGACCATGAAAACCCATCAGTTTCGCATCAAGGTGACCACCGGCAAGAAGTCCTACCTTCCCGGCGAGGATGTCCCTGTCGGCGGCAAGGACGGCATCACTGCCGGCGAGATTGCCTCCATCGAGGAGATCCACGGCAAATGGGCAGGCGGCGCGGCCACTCCGGCGGCAAGTGCCGATGCGGCTGCGCTGAAGGCATCCGAGGTAGCGCGTCAGGCTGCCGAGGACAAGGTCATGGCGCTCACCGCCGTGATCGCCGCACAGTCCGAGGTCGACGCTGCATCGGTAGCGCTGTCCGAGAGCGACAATGACGAAGCCGCGCTCAAGGCCCTTGACGCTGCCGAAACCGCCCTTGCCGAAACCAAGGTTGCCGCCGGTCTGTCTGACGCCAAGACATGACCTCGATCATCGACCGTCCGGGGCTGTTTGCCGCCATGGGCACGGCCTTTACCTCCGCCTTCGGCAATGTCGACGTCACGCTGACCATTGATGGCGTGGTGCAGGAGGCGGCGGTGCGCGGGATCTTGCGGCAGGTCCGTGAAATCGACCTGATGCCCGAAGGCGGCGCGACGATCGAAGGCGTGACCCATAGTCTGGCGCTCGACGCTGTTGCCTCCGCCGGGCTCAGGTCCGACCGCGACCGCGTCACGATCGGCGCGATCACCTATGCCGTGCGCGCGCTGGCAGACGATGGCCGCGCCATGGCGACCCTGCTCTTGACCGGAGATATCTGAGATGCCCGATACAGCGAAAACCACAGCCTCGAAGCCCTCGCAGGCGGAGCCCGTCAAGCAAGCCGCAGTGCCGGTTGATCCGATTCTTGCGCTGATCACTGCTTTGTCGGCGGATGCTGGTGACGAGGCCGCGCGCAAGCAGGCCCGCGCTGACTTTTCGGCCATCGCCACGGCCGGTCGCCCCTGGGAGCAATTGCCGTCGGGCCTTAAGGCTGCTGCCCGCGCCGATGCCCGCGAGCTTGTCGATAGTGGCAACGGTAAAGCCGCTTCGTTGTTGAATGCCGGCTACCACCCTTCTGCCGTTGACCGGCTGCTCCACGATCTCGGCGCGCTCTGATCATGGCGCATATGCGGGCCCGGCTCTTTGACGCTGTCAAGGCGCTGCTTGCCGCGATCCCGGAATTTTCCGGGGCGGGCAAGGTAGCGCGCGGTCGTACCGCACCGTTGCGCGCCGAGGACCTGCCCGCGATCACCTTGACCTGGTCCGACAATGACGAGCGCGCCGCCTCCCGGCCGTTCGCCACAGCGGATGGCGCCCACGGCTATGACCGTGATCTGCCGTTGAGCATCATCGTGCATTTACGCGACACCGACCCGGAAACCGAATTCGACCGCATTGCGGTTCTGATCGAGGTGGCAATGTCCGGCGGCGATACCCTCGGGGATCTCGCCATCGAGTCCTTGCTGACCTCTACGCGGTTTTATGTCGATCCGCAAACCGGCCTGGCGCTTGGCGCCGGGCGCCTTGTCTACACGGTGAGCTACAAGACGCCCGCCGCTGATCCGTCCATTTCCGCAATCTGACCCTCGAAAGGAAATTCCCATGGCTTTGGGCAGAAATATCATTATCGCGCGCTATACGGCGCCCGCCACCTATGCCGCCATTTGCGTCACCGCGGCGCGGTCGCTGACCATCAATAACGAGCTGGTCGACATCACCAAGCCCGATTGCACCACGCCGGGCGGAAAGCTCGCCTCCGCCGTGCAATATGGCATCCAGAAGCTGTCATATTCCGGCGCGGGCGCCTATGTCAGCTCCGCCGCCCAGAAGGCAGTCATTGCCGATGGTGTGGCGCAGACAGTGACGGAGTACGAAATCACCGTGCCCGATGTTGGCGTCTTCGTCGGCGACGGGCTGCTCAACTCCATCGATCTGTCGGGCGACATGACCAACGAGATGCAGGCGAACTTCTCGATCGAGCTTTCCGGCGCCATCACCTACACGCCGGCGGCGTAAGGCCATCCCGATGAACCCGAAAGAGCAGCCGCTGATCAACCCGGCGCGGGGTGAGGTGCCGGTGCAGATCGGCAACGTCCATCTGGGCATTGCCGTGAGCTTTGCCGGGTTGGCACGGCTGTCGCGCGCGGCGGGCGCGGAAACCATGGAGGCGCTGTACCGACGGCTCCTGGGGTTTGACGCCTGGACGGTGTCGGCGGCCATCAAGGTGTTTTCGGTCGATGGTGACGGCGAGGAATCCGCCCGCGAGCGCGCCGATGCGGCCATCGCGGGGCTGTCCGCCGCCGACGAGGCGGCCTGGCGTCCGGCCATCGAGGCCGCACTCACCGCCCATCTTGAGGCGGGCAACAAGCGCCGCGCCGAGTTGTTTGATCTGGTTGCCGATGTCGAGGAGGCGCTCGATGCGGTGACGCCGGGAAAGTCTCCCAAACCCGAGGGCAAAGGCGAGCCGTCACAGTGACGGCGTTCATCCACAGCCACCTCGACATGGCGCTTGCGCCGGTGGGCACATCCTTCCTGACGGAGCAGGGCGATGTGGCCGCGACAGGCGGTCTGGGGTGGTCTGCCGCTTGCTTCTGGGCGGCCACGCTGAGTGAATTTCATGCCGCGCTGCGAGGTCGCGACGGAGCGAAACGCGAGCAGAACAAGATAACGCCGGCAGAAGCAAGGCGGGAGGCTCGTGCCGCAGGTTTTACAATTTTTGGCGAGGAAGACTGACCCATGGCCCGCCCGGATATCACCGCCCACATCAATGCCAACGCGAAAGGTTTCCACGCGTCCATGTCGCGCATCCGGCGCGATGCCAAGGTGACAGCTGATTCCTCCGGGAGATCCTTCAGCGCGCTGACCGATCGGTTGCGCGGCGGCGTCGCCTCGGCGCTGGCCGGGCTGACCGTGGGGGCGGGCGTCAGCCTGTTCATCGACCAGGCGCGCAAGGCCGTCGAGGAAGTGCAGGAGCTGCAAAGTGCCGCCGAAACCGCCGGCGTGTCGTTCGAAGCCTTCCAGGAATTGTCGCACGCCGCAGGAAAGAACCTGGTCTCGGTTGACGCACTGACCGACGGGCTCAAGGAAATGCAGCTGCGCGTCGATGAGGTTGCCAGCACCGGTAAGGGCTCGGCCGCCGAAAGCCTCGCCAGGCTGGGCTATTCCGCGAAGGAGCTGGCGGTTGCGCTCAAGGAGCCCGACAAGCTGTTCGAGGACATCATCGGGCGCATGAAACAGCTCGACAAGGCCGCCCAGATCCGGGTTGCCGACGAGATCTTCGGCGGCACGGCGGGCGAACAATTCGTCCGCCTGCTTGACGAGACGCGCGGCTCGATCGCTGAAAACCGCGCAGAAGCGCAGAAGCTCGGGCTGGTGATTTCCGACGACCTCGCTGCGCGCATTGATGAATTGCGCCCGGTCTGGGAGACGGTTTCCGATGTGATCTCGACAAGGGTCAAGACCTCGGTTCTCGAAATCATCAAGCTGATGGGTACGGCGCTCGACCGCTACAACGACATTGCAAACCGCACATCGGGAACATTGGAGCTGGACCAGGCTGGCATCGACCGGCAGCGGCTCGACATTGAAAACGAGATCCTGCGGTTGCGCGAAGAGCAGCGCAGTGTCAGCGGCGCGCTGGCAGAGGCCGAGCGCAAGATGCTCGACGGCAAGATTGCCGGGCTGCAGGCTCATCTTGAGGCGCTGACCACCGAGAGCGAAGCGATTGCCACGCAGAGCAAGCGATTAAACGATGCCGAGGAAGGCCGTGGAACGGGCGCGGGGTTGCCGCCGCGGGTTCCGAGTTCGCTCGGGCAGGGTGGATCATCCAAAACCAGCGACGCCGACAGGCAGCGCAAAAAGATCCTCGAGCTGATCGATGCGCTCGAGCATGAATCGCGCACAATGAAGCTGAATGAAACCGATCAGCGCGTGGCCAATGAGTTGCGCAAGGCAGGCGCGCTGATCACACCGGAACAGACGGAGGCGATCACCCGGCTGGTGCAGGCCAACGAGGCCGAGAAGCGCTCGCGCGAGGACGCCAACAAGGAGCTGGAGCGGCAGCAGCAGATCTATCAGCAGTTCGGCGGCGAGGTGGAATCCACCCTCGAGGGCCTGATCGACAAGTCGATGACGCTGGAGCAGGCCCTGATCAAGGTCGGGTTTGCCGCGGTCAAGGCACTGCTCGACATCAACCGCGTCGGCGGTTCATCCGGCGGCGGTATCGGCGGGCTGATCGGTTCGGTGCTCTCCCGGACATTCGGTGGAGGTTTCGGCGGATCCGCCCAGGCGGCTGGCCTTTTGTCGAGTGGCTCGGTCGGACTGTTCGCCAAGGGCGGCGTTTCCAACCAGCCGGCGATCTTCGCCGAGGCCGGGCCTGAAGCGGCGGTGCCCTTGCCTGACGGGCGCCGCATCCCGGTCGATCTGCGCGGCGCCGGGGCTTCATCGGGAACCATCAACGCGCCGGTCAGCATCAGCATCGACGCCACCGGGGCGGATGCGTCCGAATTGTCGCGGGTCCGGCGCGAACTGGAAACGCTGCGCCGGGATTTGCCGGGCAGGATCGTGACCACCGTGCAGGACGCGCAAAAGCGCAGGGTGCTGAAATGACGATCACGTTCCCCAGACCGTTGCCGGAAGATATCGAATTTCACGTCACGCGGTTCGAACCGGAGCGCGCGGTCGCCGCGTCCCGCTCTCGCAACCGTGTCGGCAATCACAGCCAGGTTGCCGACCCGGCCTGGGTGGTGGAGCTGACGTCGCTGCCGTTGCGCTATGCCGGCAGAATGAAGACCGAGGCGTGGGTGCAGAGCCTGCGCGGTGGTCTGCGCACCGCGCTCTACTGGCACCGGCTGTCTTGCTATCCTGCAGCACATCCGGGCGATGGCGGCGTGGCTGTCGATCCCGGTAACCTGGTCTCGGTCGCCGATGGCAACGTGCTGAGTGTCAACTCGGTCAACGCCGGCTTGACGCTCACGCCGGGCGACCTGATCGGCATCGAGGCAACCCATCGTGCCGTCGGCATGGTCACGGAGGTCAGCGGTACCGGCACTTCGAGGTCAATCACCATCGAGCCGGAGCCGCCCACGGATGTAGCAGTCCCGGGCGCGGTGATCCGCTTCGTCAAGCCCACTCTGGTGATGCGGCTGGTGCCCGGAAGCCTCTCCACCCCTGAAGTCAGGACCGGGTTCTGGACTGTCAACTTCACATTGCGGGAAAGCCGCTGATGAGGACCTATTCAACAGAGCTTCTCGACCTCCTCGACGACGGCCGGGTCCGCTACGCCGGCATGATCCGGTTTGATCTGGGCGAGGGGTCTTTCGGCTTCATCCGGCAATCGTCGGACTATGTCTATGGCGGCGTGACCTACAAGGCGATGCTCGACGGCCTGATCGAGGTTTCTTCCCTGTCGCGCAGCTCGGGAACGGCGGCGTCGGGTTTCACGTTGCGGCTGTCGGAAAGCCCGGACAACGGCGTCACGCCGGATGTGCTGCTCAACATCGAGAATTACGACTACCTCGACCGGGCTGTCACCATCTACGATTTGCACCGGCATCCCGACACCGGCGCGGTGCTGGGCGACCCGATCCCTATGGAGCGCGGCTATATCAACCGCATCATCCACAATGAGGACCCGGAATCCGGGTTTTACATGACCGTGGAATGCGAGAGCCGGGCGCTGGATTATGGCCGG
This sequence comes from Hoeflea sp., assembly GCA_051251555.1. GTDB lineage: Bacteria > Pseudomonadota > Alphaproteobacteria > Rhizobiales > Rhizobiaceae > Hoeflea. The sequence continues at coordinate 179,731 of JBPOEW010000003.1, read as the reverse complement.
ACCAATGGCCGCATCCGCAGCCAGGAAGACCAGCACCGCCGCTCCTCCGGTGACAAGTATTTCGAGCATGCGTCGACGACCGGGCGCCAGAAAATCAAATGGGGCAAAGCATGAGGGTCGGGGGTTGGGAAAAGCGGCTCAAGGCTGCCGTCGAGCGCCACCGCGATCTGCCGGGACAATGGGATGTCTCCGATTGCTGGGTGCTGGCAAGGGACGCCTGCAAGGCCGTGACCGGCAAGGACCTGGCTCCTCATCTGCGCGGCTACAAGACTGAAAAGGCCGGTTACAGGCTGTTTGCCAGGCATGGCTTCAAGACGGTTGGAGAAGCATTGGCCGCACACCTGCCGGAGTGCCCGGTGCTGATGGCCCAGCGGGGAGACCTTGGTGTGGTCGAGCGCGGCGGGCTGGAAAGCTGCGGTGTCGTCACTGCAACCGGTGTGGCCGTCAAGACGCTTTATGACGACGGAACGGCACAGCTTGAATATCACCCGGTCACCGCCCTGACGCGCGCGTTCAAGGTGAGCTGAGATGCCATTCATTTCTGCGATTATCGGGGCGATCGGTGCAGTTGCCACGGCTGTCGGCTCTTTCGTTGCCCCGCTGGCCAGCGCCCTTGGCGGGCTCGGCCTCTTCGGCCGGGCAGCGCTGTCCATCGGGCTCAACCTGGCCATGTCTGCCGTGCAGGGCCTGTTTGCCAAGAAAACCGCACCGCCGCCGTCAGGGGTCGATCTTGATCTCCAGTTTGGGGAGGGTGGATCGCGCAAGGTCATGTGTGGGCGTTTTGCCGTCGCCGGGCATTTCAACCATGCCAATGCCTATGGCACGGCCAACGGAACCTTGCAGCAGGTTTTCACCCTGTCGGATTTCCCGGTCACCTCGCTCGACAGAATCTGGATTGACGGCGAGCTGGCCACGCTGGGCGCTGAAGACGCCACCAAGGGGTTTGTGGTCACCTCCGGCGATTATGCCGGAAAGATCTGGATCAAGCTGATCGATGGCTGGCAGACCGGAGCTGACAGCGGGCTGGTTGCCGGTTCCAATCCGGCCGGACGCTGGGGCAACAACCATATTGGCCTTGGCATAGCCTATGTGATTGCCACGCTTGCCTATGACCGGGAGAAGCTGACCCAACCACCGCAGTTCCTTTTCGAATGCAAGGGCGCGCCGCTCTATGACTGGCGCAAGGACACGACGGCCGGCGGCTCCGGCGCGCACCGCTGGGATGACATCACCACCTGGGAGTTCACCGAAAACCCGATGCTGATGGCCTACGCCTATCACCGCGGCGTCGCGTTCAATGGTGATCTGTTCTGCGGCATGGAAGTGGCTGCCATTGACCTGCCAATTGCCCGCTGGACGGCTGCTGCCAATATCTGCGACGAGACCGTGGGCGGCGCGCGGCGCTATCGTTGTTCGATCGGGCTTGATTGCAACGCACCGCATGGCGACAACATCGAAGCCATCATGACCGCCTGCGGCGGTCTGCTGGTCACCAGTATCGGCGAAATCTATGTGGTGATCGGCACAGGCCAGACGGTTGTCGCGACACTCACCGATGACGACCTGATCGACGGCCAGCCGGTTTCCTATCAGCGGCGCCGCTCGATGGACGCGCTGGTCAACTCTGTCTCCGGTACTTTCCCGAACCCGGACAACATCTGGGGGCCGACCAGCTACGAGACTGCCCGGGACACGGGCATTGTCACCGCAGACCGGCGCAGCCGTGATGTTTCAATTAATTTCGGCACCGTTCCCTACGCGGAACAGGCCGGCCAGCTGGCGTCGATCTATTTTTCGGAGAACCGGTTCGAGGCCACCGCCACGATCACCGTGCGGCCGCGATGGCAGGTTCTGGAGGTTTCCGACTGGATCACCTGGAATTCGGCGCGCTACGGATCGCGCACCTTCATGGTGACCGACATGCAGATCATGGCGGACAGCGACGACGGGCCGCGCAATACGGTCCTGTCACTGCAGGAGCGCTCCGGCGACATCTATGACAGTGTCACGGTGACAGTGCCCCCGGCGCCGCTTGGCCCGGCGACCCCGGTCTACGCCGCCGAGCTGCAGGATTTCACCGTGACCGCGGCCACCGGCGCCGGGGCTGACAGCCGGATCTATCCGATCATCCGCGCGGCATGGTCTGCGCCCACCGATCCGACGGTCTCCGGCGCTGTCATCGAATGGCGCGCCGCGGCTCAACCCGCTGTGGTGATGGACCGGACAGTCACGTCGGACCGGACTGTGGCCATTCTCGCCGATGGCATCGTGTCCGTGACGGAATACCAGGTCCGTCACAAGCTGCTCACGGATCCGCCACGGCCAACGGTGTGGGGCGCATGGAAAGATGTCACGACGCTGGACGCTCCGACCAATGATGTTGCCGTCGGGCTCGACCAGGTGCGCGACGATGTGGCGTCCACGCTTACGGATATGCGGTCCGAAATCGAGCGGGTAAAAGCGCAGATCATTGATGTTGGCTATTCGGTGCAGCTTGGCGGGGTTGCCAATTACCAAACGGTGTCGCGGGTCATGCAGCGCGCCGGCAATGCGGAAGCGCAGATTGTTGTTGAACAGGATGTGCGCGCCAGTGGTGACGAGGCTTTGGCCGCGCAACTGACCAGCCTTTCCGCAACTGTCGGCTCGAACGCCTCGGCAATTTCTTCGGAGACAATCACGCGGGCCTCGGCGGATGATGCGTTAGCGGGTGATATAATTTCGCTGTCGGCAACTGTTGGCTCGAACACCTCGGCGATTTCTTCCGAGTCCGTCACGCGGGCCTCGGCGGATGATGCGTTGGCGGCTGATATAAATTCGCTTACGGCGACTGTCGGCTCGAACGCCTCGGCAATTTCTTCGGAGACAATCACGCGGGCCTCGGCGGATGATGCTTTGGCGGCTGATATCACTTCGCTGTCGGCAACTGTCGGCTCGAACACCTCGGCGATTTCTTCCGAGTCCGTCACGCGGGCCTCGGCGGATGATGCTTTGGCGGCTGATCTGGTCTTGGTCGAGGCGCAAGCAGACAGCGCCACGGCGGCGGGGCTGATAAAATGGGAAGCATCGGCCGGGCCGGGTGGGTCCGTCCTTGCGCGATTTACAGTTTTCGGCCGGGCAACGGCGGGGGGAACTTACCGGGACGGCGGCGCGGTTCTTGATGTTACCGCCACCGGGGCATCTTGGTCCTTTTTCAGCGATCAATTCAATATTCTCAAGCCGGATGGCACGCCTATAGCGGTTTTCGGTTTGGATGGAAGCGATCTTCTTTTGCAGAATATCCGGGTCGGAACGGTGGTTTTTGATCAGCTTTCCAGCGCCAACGGAAAGCTGATCATCAAGGGGTCTGGAACCAACGCCTCTATCGAGGTCTTCTCCTGATGCCGCGCACATTTATCGGCCGGGACAGCACCGGGGCCGCTTGCTTGAAGATCACGAAAAGCAATGCAGACAATCCGTATTCCACGCCGGACGCGGACCGTCATAAATTTCATTACAATTCGAAAGATCACAATGTCGCCGAGGTTGCGACGATCAAGACGGATGGTTTCGTCGACACCAACGGGGCCTATGTTTACACGGGCGGCGGCGGCACTAGTACGGACTATATGAAAGCAACGCGTGGCGACTGGTTCAGCGGGTCGAATTTTTATTTTTCGACTTACTATCACCGGGACAACTTTCCAACGCTGGACTACCACTGCCCGTTGGTTGATTTCAAATACAAGGACGGCAACGGCAAATCGGTTGATCTTAAATATTATGGCGTAGCGTTTACCGGTGGCGGGTACGACATGATTTCGCCACGGGTCGGATGGAGCCTAACGGCTGGCGATCTGCATTTTGTAACGACTACAGGATATGCAAGCGGCCACGCCGGCGGGGCCTTCAATGATCCGGACACCATGTTGGGTTTTACGCTTGACGCGGCGCGTGACACCGACATGTCGGCCAATCCTGACAGCATCGCCGCAGTGATCTGGAACCTGCCAGGCGACAACACGCCAGTCTTGCAAGATGCACCGGCAACGCCGGTTGATGGCCATAAAACGGTGCTGATCAATCCGACTGAATTCAAGATCGCAAAACCCGGATATGACATCGCATCCGCGACAAAGGCGCAGTTGGCGTTCTCGGCCGTGAAAAACCCGGTGAAGGTGATCGCGTCGGGTGACATCGCCATTGCAGCGTCTGCCACGACTTCACACGATTTCGGGTTTACCGTAGACGCCAGCGTTTATGTTGATGTTCAATATTATGAGACAGGCGGCGATATTTATTATCCCGCAAGCCCGTCCGCGCAGCTCTACGGCGCGAAATATTATGTCTCCGGGTCGGCCATCTATTTCGAGAACGCCGGCGCGGCCTGCCGGGCGCGGTTTATCGTCATGGCTGTTGATACGCTTGGCGCGTCAACGGGCTCAAACAAGCCGCTGCAACAGTTCGAGGAAGGCGGCGAAAAGGTGGTGCGGATCCTTGCGCCAGGGTCCGGCAGTCCTGCCAGGCTTTCCGATATAGTGGTTGATAGTCGTTGGCCGACATTGCCCATCTTGGCGGAAGGCTACGTCTCGGTTTCTGTCGGTGTTGGTGGCCAGCCGGTCAACCATGTGATTGATTTTACCAATCCCGGTCTTCTCCCTTTCGTAAAAATGTCTGTGATCAGGTCTTTTGGCGGCAAGCTGCTGGCCATGCCGCCTTTGGTGCGTCGATTGAGACGATCAGGGGCGGCAATCGGGGATATGGGCGGCGACACTGTTTACACCACGACATCCCTTTCAGGGACAAGGGTAACGATTACCACGCATCGCGGCAACGTGATCAACGCTTGGCTTGATGGCGCTCTAGTCCGCACAGAGTCAACGGATGCCGAGGTGGTTGGCGTTCGATATTACGTTTTCGGAATTCCAGCTTAAGGAAACCGCCACCATGGCAACATTTAACACAACCGGAACAATCACAGTCACCAATGGTTCGGCCGCTGTCACGGGGTCGGGCAGCAACTGGCTAACCGCCGGGATTTCGGGCGGGACGCTTTACGTTGCCGGCGCGGCCTATCCGATTTTGTCGATCAACAGCAATACGAGCCTGACACTGGCAATCAATATTGCCGGCACAAGCGGCGGCGGCAAAACCTATGCCATTGCCGTTGACCAGGCGTTGCTTGACCAAACAACCGCCAATGCCAACCGGCTGGCTGTCCTTCTTGACGATTTGTCGCCGCTGTCTGGCTTTACGACGTTTTCAACGGATCTGATGGCCAATTCCAGCCAATCGACTTGGCGGACTGGCCTTGGTCTTGGCACGGCGGCAACCGTCAATACCGGCACGGCCGGCGCGACAATTCCGTTGCTTAATGGCAATAACACGCATTCGGGCACCGTGACGTTTTCCAAGGATCTGGGGATCAACGGTTTGACCTTTGGCCGGGGCGGCAGCGACCTTTCGACCAATACGGCGGTTGGCCTCGCTGCGTTACCTGTTGCCAACGCGGGCTTTAACGTCGCAATCGGGGCTTACACACTCGGCGCTTATGGTTCTGCATCCTCGGTTGCTGTTGGGTACGCTGCCGGATCGAAGACGACCGCTAACGCAATTACGGCGATTGGTAGCACGGCGGCACGGTATCACACGGGGTCTGGTCTTACGGCACTTGGAACAAACGCCCTTCGCGGTGTTGATGGTTCGTCAACAGGCAACAACAATACGGCAGTCGGCTCTAGCGCGGGTCTAAACGTAACGACCGGGTACAGCAACACACTCGTTGGGATGAATTCTGGCATAAACGTCACGAGCGGGAACAACAACACACTGCTCGGCATCAACGCCGGGAGCAACCTCTCGAGCGGATCATTCAACATCCTGATTGGTCAGAATTTGACCGCGAGTTCGGCCACGGTATTCAACGAATTGAATATTGGCGGTGCCATCAAGGGTAATCTAAGTACAGGACTAATCACGGTCCCGACGGCTGGCATAAACATTGGTGACGAAACAGTAAGCACCGGAACGCTTGCTTTACAACTCGGTCACGGGCGAACGGGGAATGGGTATTCCATTATAGATCTCGTGGGTGATGCTACTTATTCAGACTACGGAATGAGAATGGTTCGTGGCAATGGTGGCGCAAACACCAATTCAGAAATTCAGCACAGAGGCACTGGATCTCTGATGCTCTCCACAATCGATGCCGGTGCCTTCGTTGTTCGAACGAATTCAGTATCTAGGCTCACTGTTGGCACCACGGGCAATGCTCAATTATCCGCCTATGGCGCGGGTACGTTGGTGTCAGATGCTTCGGGCAATATCACGGCATCATCCGATGAACGGCTAAAGACAAGCATCGTTGATTTTGCGCGTGGCCTTGCCGCGATCAATGCAATTTCTCCGAAGTCTTACAACTGGAATGCAGCATCCGGCTTTGATCAGATGTCGCAATACTCCGGTTTCATCGCCCAGGACATCGAGGCGGCAATTCCGGAGGCTGTCGGGGTCGGATCTGATGGGTTTTTGACCTTGCAGGATCGCCCGATTATCGCGGCTCTGGTCAACGCGGTGAAAGAACTCACAACACTCAATGAAGCACTTGCCGCCCGTGTCGCGGCCTTGGAGGTTGCATAATGTCCATTCTCAGATCACTCGAAACAGTATTCAACGATGACGGAACGGTTCGTTCCGCTCGATGCCATTACGTCACCGTCAACGCCGATGGTGTTGACACGCCAATGGGAACCTTGCGCGAGACGGACGCCATTGCGCGTCTTCCGGAACAGGCTTCAACGCTTGCCCTTCTGGCTGCAGCACAAGCCGAGCGTGATGCGGCTTTGGAGGGTATCGACGCGGCCGTTGCGCCAAAGAATGAAGAAATCGAAAGCCTCAAGGCGCAAATCGCCACGCTCACGCCTGCGGAGCCCGCAACGTCGATCCATAAAGCCTATTTCCGGGCGGCGCTCGCATCTATGGGACGGCTTGCCGAGGTTGATGATTTCATGACCACACAAAGCCCGCTCAAACAGGAGCTATGGGGCGGGGCAACCACGATTGACATTACGGATCCCGACATCGTGGCGGTGGCTGATAGCCTCGCTGTCGATTTGCCTGCGACATTGGCGCGCGCCAATGAAATCAAGGCCGGTAATCGCGGCGCAGCTTGAACACGCGCCGCCGGCCAAGAACCGGCTAAAACAAGCACCACATCAAGGACATTACTATGCAGACGACACGCGATCTTCAGGAGCGCTTGAAGGCGCTTGGTTATAATCCAGGTATTGTCGATGGCGCCATGGGCCCGAACACGCGCAAGGCGGTCCGGGAGTTTCAGGCAGATCATGGCCTGGGCATCGACGGCATCCCCGGTCCGCGCTCATGGGCGGCGCTCGATCGCGCGCTTACCAGAAAAGGGGCGCCTGCCGGGGCTTCCCGTCCTACACCGCCGTGGGTCGACGAACTGATGCGTCGCAAGGGCCTGCACGAGGACCGGGATCACTCAACGCTTTACGCGTGGCTCCGGTCGGCGGGCAGTGCTGTCGATCCGGCGCGCACGCCCTGGTGCGGTGACGCGGTCGAAACAGCGATTCTCCGCGCGCTGCCCGATGAGCCGATCCCCGGCAATCCGATGGCCTCGATCAACTGGCTGAAGTTCGGCAGGGAACTGAAGACGCCCGCTTTCGGCGCGGTACTGGTGTTCTGGCGCGGATCTCCAAAAGGCTGGCAGGGCCATGTCGGGTTCTATGTCGGCGAGGACGCCACCCACTACCATGTGCTCGGCGGCAACCAGTCGAACGCCATCACCATAACAAAGCTCAAGAAGGGTCGTCTGCGACCAGGGGGCCTCCGTTGGCCTTCCGGCTTCCCAATGCCCACCGGCGGCCGTGTTGTTGCGGATGGCGGTCGGCTGGTCGAAACCACAAACGAGGTATGACCATGAAGCGCCCGCCCTGGAATGCCCGCCGCCGTATTGTTCACGCAACTCTGTTGTTCTGCGCCGGCATGGTGGTCTGGCTGATCTGGAAAGGTGAGGATACGAACCTCGCATCCGCGATTGCCAACGCCTGCTTCTTCTTGGCCGGTTCGGTGATCGGCGCCTACGTGTTTGGTGCTGCGTGGGATGACAAGAACGTCATGCGTGCCATGGGCGCCGATGCCTACCAGGATGAGGAGCGGCCAGTATGACCGCGCTTCTTGCCGCCCTTTTGGGGAAGCGGGCGGCCGGTATTGTTGGTGGAGTCCTCGGTTTCATTGTCCCTGTTCCCCTGATCCTGATCCTTGCGGCTCTGGCGTGGGTCCATTTCGACAAATCGAGCGCTGTTCGAAAGGCCGTCGATGACGCGGTGACGGAACTCGTCGCTGGTGCTGAGATCGCGGCCCTCAAGGCTCAGGCAGCCGCCCAGCGTGAGATAGCGGCCAGATCTGCTGACGCTGCCGGCGAGGCGCGTCGGCGGCTCACGGTGGAGGCAACAGCCCGGACGAACCTCTCGATACGTCTTGTGGCCATTCAGACAGAAAACGAGATGCTAAATGACGATTTGGATGATTTGCTTTCGCGCCCTGTCGCCGGGGACTGTGCTGTTGATTCTGATTTTATTGGCCGGTTGCGCGGACGGTAGATTCATCAAGGCAGCGGAGGACAAGGCGAATGCCGAGCAGGTCTCGCAAGCGCTTTCTGTCGCGGATGAGGAGCGCAGGGTGGGCCGCGCTTTGCCGCAGTATCCCTCAGTCTGCCGTCGAGCGCATCGATCTGGCGTCAAGGTCGGAGACAGACTCGACGCCGCCTTGCTCAAAACCGACAGAGCGCTCGCCCGGGCCAACGGCCAAATCCGAGAATGTGCCCGATGGTACGACGAGATGAAGACGGGGATTTCCATGAATGAGAATACGGAGATGAACCCATGATCGTGTTGCGGTTGGCCCAAGGAGTCACTGTCCACTTCGGCATGCGATTGACAGAATGGGTAATGCTTGTTCCTCTAATCGGCTGGTTCATCGCGCTTTCGAATGCCGATGGGCTCTTCAACCGGAGCCCGGCATTTGCGTCTCTGCATCAATATGCCGGTGAAAAAACTTGGGCTCTGGTTTGCCTGTCGGTATTCTTGGTGCGCGCGTTCTCGCTCGTTATCAATGGCACCTTCACCCAGTTCGTCTACTCACCGCACCTGCGAGGCCTCGCAGCGATCATAGCCGGCTGGTTCTGGGCTTTGGTCGCATTCGGCACATTCTTCGCCATGCTGGAGGGTCGATCCATCGGGACAGCCTTCTTCGCTTATTCCACCTTCACCATTTTCGAGATTGTAAACGTGTTCAGAGCTGCCGCTGATACCGGCCCGACTGAGCGAATGAAGCATAGGGTGGTGAAGAATGTTCGGCCTGACCACTGAAGACGCAACCAACATCGGCACTTTCATCGGCGCCGTCGTCATAGCAGTGATCGCCTATCTCGGCCGGCAGTGGGGGAAGCGACGCGTTCCGCCTGCAGAGCAATCAATAGAGGTTGCGGGAGCTATCGTGGATGCCTCTTCCGTCAACAACCTGGCGCGCGCGATCGATCGCCTGGCCAGCTTTGGCGATGACTACCTCGAGTCCGAGAAACGGAGCCGGGACCTGGGACACAAGGGCGTTGACGCGGTCGACCGCCTCACTGCCGAGATGCGCGAGCTTCGTACTGAAATCCGCCACTTTGGTGACAACGTCCGAAAATGAGATGCGCTGCCGGGGCGGTAACCCCGGCTCAATCAAGAAGGAAGAAGACCAAGTCAAAGGTACGTGCGAAATTTTTCGTCAAGCAGATTATCAACCACCACAACGGCGATCCAAAGGCGGATCAGGCTGGTGAGGTGGTTCTCGGCCCTGTCTACGATGACGACAACAAGCAGTGGTCAAAATGGACGCCGCAGGGTGAAATTAAAATGACCATCACCAATCCGGACGCGCTCAATGCGTTTGAACTGGGTGGGCAATATTTCGTCGATTTCACTTCGGCATAGGCCAGTCACTGGCGGCGGCGGCAATTTGCTGCCGCCGCTCCCGGGTGGCCACAAGCCCTGGCAGGGGCTCACGACAGCGGGCCTATTGGCGTAGGAAATCCCGCCCGACAGCACCAGAGATACCGTCGCACCCGGGCCCTCGCGGGCGTTAGCGGTGTGTCAGAAAACGGATCTCACCACAATGACTGATCTCTTTCCCTTCACAGAAGTTCATCCGGTTTCGCCTCCGGCAGCCTATATCGGAGGTAAGAAACAGCTCGCACAGCGGGTTGCTTCGATCATCGAGCAGATCCCGCACGGTATTTATGCAGAGCCGTTTGTCGGCATGGGCGGCGTGTTCCTCCGCCGGCGCCAGGTCCCGCGCTCCGAGGTCATCAACGACCGCTCCGGCGACGTGACGACGTTGTTCCGGATCCTGCAGCGGCATTATCCGCAGTTCATGGACGCTCTGAAATTCCAGATCACCAGCCGGGCCGATTTCGACCGGTTGAGCAAAGCCGATCCGACCACGCTCACCGACCTCGAGCGCGCTGCGCGCTTCCTCTATCTCCAGCGGCTTGCGTTCGGCGGCAAGGTGAGCGGCCGAAACTTCGGTGTGGATTACACCGGCGGCGCTCGCTTCAATGTCAATCTGCTCGGGCCGGTGTTGGCTGAGATCCACGAGCGCCTCGCTGGCGTGACGATAGAGAACCTGGACTGGCAGGCTTTCATCGAACGCTATGACCGGCCTGAAACGCTGTTTTATCTGGACCCACCGTACTACGGCAACGAGGGTGATTATGGCCCAGGTGTGTTCAGCCGATCGGACTTTTCCCGCATGGCGAAGGTGCTGGCCGGCATCAAGGGCAGGTTCCTCCTGTCGTTGAACGACCGGCCGGAGGTACGGGAAGTCTTCTCCGAGTTCCGGTTTGCCGATGTCGGATTAACCTACACCCTGCACGGCGGCGAGGGGAGTAAGGTGGGGGAGGTGATCATACTCGACAACAAGGAGCCTGCGCCGGCGAACATGCCTCGAGGGTGACTGCAAAAAGCTGGGTCGCCGTAGCGAGCCAGCCTTTGGCTATTCGACGAGGTCGCCTTGAGCGAGCGCTCCCATTGTGCCCTGGTGTTTTTTGCTATTTGAACCAATAGTCCGACCCCGAATTTGAGGAACCCGGAAACAACGGCGATCCAAGCAATGACGTTTCCTACCCAAATGAAAAACACTTGTGGCTCCTTATTTGCCTTGCTCTTCCCGAACGCGGCGGTGCCAACGGGTCAAATCTTCTTTCGATCTTCCGATCACCGCTGGTGGTTGGGTGCACTCCTTGCTTACCATGGTTGCGTTGACGGCAGCCTTGATGCCCTTGTTCTGGGCGATCTGTGCTTCCCAATCTGTGCTTCCCATGCCAGAAGGCGATAGGCCTATAGCGACAATGCCCACCACGTCTGTCGTGCGCCGGTTGGACTGTCGAAAGCTCATGTAGCCAAGTTCTTCTGTGACCCGCGCATCTTCTTCAGCAAGCTGAGTGCAATTGAGCGGCGCGAATGAACCCGCTGGGACAGCGACTGCTGAGATCTCTTTGGGATCTGATGCAACGCATCCTGTCAGAAGTGCGACGGCGAAAACGGTAACAATGAGCCTAATCATCTGCAATCTCCCATTGAAAGGTACAACCGTTAGCAGAAGGATAAATGATGAGCAATCGTCCTAAATGACAAGCTGACATCCCATAGAAGCAAGGTAACTGGGCCTGTTTTTAGTCGATATCAGTACACCGAAGGCACCCGCTTTAAAGTTGAACTGCTCGGTCCGGTTCTGCCCGACATCCACGAACACTTGGCTGGCGCGGCGATTGAGAACCTCAAATTGCAGGCCTCCATCGAGCGTTATGACCAGCCCGAGACGCTGTATATCGGTGACAGGACAAAACTGGCCCGCCGAAGCGGGCCAGCCTTTGGCTATCCGAAGAGTTCGCCCTGAGCGGGTGGTACCGTTGGGTGAACCTTGAAGTTCACCACTTCGGAAACGCGGCCTTGGTTGATTCCCACCAGGGCCGCAATATCGTGCTGGGTATAGCCCAGCCGATAGAGGGCCCGGATGCGTCCGGCCATTTCCTCCGAAACCTTCGGCGAGCGCCGGTTCGGAACAACAGTGATCCTGATTTCCATCGTGGATAATCAGCCTTTCTCCCTGTCTTTTTGTAGTTGAAGGAGAGAGCCGGGACCGTTAAGCTTGCCTTGCAAAGGGAGGGCTTAACGGTCTGACTTTCCGCAATCCCGACGCGACCCGACAGGGAAGGGCGTTGGCCTTGCCATCGAGGTCCGGTTGGGGTGCAACCTTTCCGGACCTCGTTGCTTTTCGAAGCAACTAAGTAAATCTGTCAGAATATGCCCCTGATATGCAACAAAAACTGGCCCGGACCTTTCGGCCCGAACCGGGATTCTGGGGATAAGCGCCCGGGAAAGCGGTGGGTGTTGTAAGGAATTGGGCGGCGACATTGACCAATATCTCTCAGGATTAGGCCATGCTTGCTGAAAACCGAAGGAAGTTGGAACAGGTTCTTTACGTGCAAGGTGCAATCAAACGCCTGATGCAGGTTGCGGAAAAGGAGCAGTTTTCGATGCTCGGATACCTTCTCGAACTCGTTGACGATGAAGCTAAACAACTGGAAACTATGATCCGGAATGATCGCAGCGACCCATCAGTGTAGTATGCGCTTGCATGCCGCGATTAAATGGCTGATGAAGGGGCGGGGACCGCAGCTTTGAAGATTTCGTTGTCATGTCCCAGACAGACTGCTCCATATCACTTCAAACCTTCGGCGATCTTCTCCGGCACGGCTACAAGCTGACCGGCCACTGCCGTCGATGCAGCGTCCATAAGGACGTTGATCTGACCGTGTTGCCGCCCGATCGGCTTTATGTCGGTGCCAAGTTCAAATGCCGGGACTGTGGCGGGCCGGTCGAGATCACTCTCAGCCAGATCAATACAGGCAGTAAGGCAGCCCTGCCGGCGCTCGATCGCTGGCGGAAGCGGTAGGCTAACCCAATATCAGGCAGGCCGCACCGGCATTGAGCAGAGCCGCCGCAATCCATGTCCATGTTTTGCCACTGAGCCATGCTGCATAAGCCGAGATAACGGCGATGATTGGAGATTGCTCCGATCATTCCGCTCACAGAACAAAAGCCGGAGGCGTCATATTTCTAAATCGCAGCCTCTTGTGTGGCGCTTAAGAGTTGCTGAGCCAGCATGTCCTCCAACATCGCCTCCATGTCAGCTACAGCAATGATTCCCCTTTTCCAAGAATCGTCGGCACCCTCAAGAGCATTGTAGTAAGGCCTCTTATCTGCCGCGATGATATCTGGAATGGTTGGGGTCCCTGGCAGCACGCTATCAAGTTTGACGCTTAAGACCACATACGAAACTACGCGCGCCGTTCTGCCATTGCCGTCTGCGAAGGGATGTATCCAATTCATCCGCCACAGGATATAGGCCGCCAAATGAATGGCCGACATATGCCAATTCGCATTGATGTAGCTGCACATTTCCGCAACTAAATCCGGCACATCCGTATGTGGTGGCGGGAAATGCTCACTTTTTTCGATGTATACGGGCGAATTCCTATAAGTTCCCGCTAGGGGATGGATACCTTCTAGGGCTTTCTGTTGAAGCCGCAAAATAATCGACTGGTTAAGTGCAAACTGAGGGGCGTCATCACCTTTCCTTATGGAAGATCGGATTATCTCCAAAGCTTCCTTAAACTGGCGGACGCCGTTCTCAGCCTCGCGCTGTGCCTTCTCCTGCGGATCTGTAATAAGTTCCACAGGGTCGGCTCTGCTATGCCGGTCCTCACTCATCGGCGAGAAGCCGCTTCCTCTCGCTGAATCTTTTCATCCGCGGCCGCAACCATTTCTCGTGTAATGCGGTCGTTTTCGATATGCGTGTTGCCGTAGACAAAGCTGAGCCGTTGTTCACGTTCCTGAACCTCAGTCATCTGAATTCTTTGAGCTTTTGCCACGAGGGCTTCAAGTGCAGAGGTCATGGTTATCTCCCTTGTATGCGCGTCGATTCGTTCGTACTCTGACCATACTGGCCTGTGCTTATCAACCCGTAAAGCTGTAGGATGTTCCCTTTCCGCTCGCTCAGTTGACATCTGTGGCCAGTTCGCAATGCCCTCCTATGAAAAGATGGCTATGTGAGAAAATGCCGCCAATTTGGTGCGGCCCCGTGACTTTCAACTCCGTTTAGCTTGTCTGACTCTCAGCCAGCTCAAGAATGAGTTGTTCATCGCTCTCGGGAACGTCCAATACGTGTCTGTATGCTCGTCGCATTAGTTTTGAGGCTTCAGGGTGATCGCTCGCATGGATCATGTGAAACATCACCCGGCCCTGTCCGCGATCACGTTGATAGATCGGCCACGGATGGACAAATCGATAACCCAGTTCATCTCGAAAGCGTTCTGACATGCGGACTGCAATGAGGTCACCGCTCAATCCTTTGAGGCTGCGCCAATCTTCATTGCCCCACCATTCATCAGGGACTGAGTTTTCTGGTTTGAATTGAGATAGCGCTCTCCCGAGCCAACCGGTGGCTAGGAAATAAAATTGCTCGATCTTGTTGGCCTTCTCTGCCTTGTGTCTGGCGAGCTTCCTCACCGTCTCCCAGTGGCATTCGCAACTGTACTGGTCGAGTAGGCAAAATGTTGCGGTCTTGTCGGTGATCACATCGCTCGCCAAAATTTCATCGACGGTAGTATTGAAATCGCCCTGCCGTACATCGAAGTATCGCTTTCGATCGGGCGTCTGGGATGCAACCAGTGCTTCAAGCTCCTGCACTTGCCCTGCCTTCTCATCGCACAAGAAAAACTGCTTCAGAAATTTCGGATTCGAGTTGATTACCAATTCGGCCGCCCAGCTTTCAGATACCCCCTTGTTTTTCGGACCGGCAAAGCCATCGACGTAACAGCCATGCTTTGTTATGAACACAAAATAACGCAGATAACGCGCAATCAGCTTGGCTTTGTGCTCCGTCCAAACAGGGTCTACTCCAGCCTGGAGAATGGAGACGGGCGCTATCTGCTCGGGCAGGTCGCCGAATAGAGAATCATCGTTCATTGCGAGAGGGCACTACCAACCAATAGGGATGTCAACCTGATTTGCGCAATCCCTGAGGGAAATCCCTCACAAGCGTTCCATCCACAAGTCCACCACCTTTGCCAAAAGGATCGGTCTGCTTCTGCTCCGATCGCGACATCGTCGGGCTCCCCGTCAATGGATTGTTGGCATAGTTGCCCCACTGTTTGAAGAACGGCGCGATTCCAAAGGCCTCGCAGTCAGCTAAAACATCATCAACCCATTTGGCTTGCATGGGTCTCGCGCCGCCGCCGCTTTCGCCGCCAATAATCAACCAGTTTGGTTTCGCGTCGCCAGCAGAGATGCGCAGCGGGCCGATGGCCGGCTCATAGCTAACAAACCAAATCCTCGCCGGGATCGAACGCAGGAATGGCTTACGCTGATCAAAACGCAGCTGATCCTCGGCTGTAAATCCGAGCCAGACATTTGCATAGCCGTCAGGACCCCAATCTTGGGGTAGCATCTTCGCAATTTGCTGTGGCCGTTTGGTCAGCAGTTGCCAATCAAGGTCCGGAGTCTGACGGATCAGACCAAAGAGATCTGTGCGCCATTGAGGGTCGACCTGATTGTCAAAAACATCAGCAAGAGATGCGCAAAAGATGCGCTGACGTCTTCCGTGCTCGTTCATGAATGCTTGGGCCTGCGACTGCCAGGCCAATGGAGCTTTCCAGTAGGCTTCCGTCGTCCGTTTGCGAGGGTTGTTGCCCCATTTGACATGGCCGGATCGTTTGGACCATCCTTCAGCATAACAATTGTCACAGCCGGGGCTGATCTTGGTGCAACCTGTCCAGGGATTGAAAGTTCGGTCCGTCCATTCGATTTTAGTCAGTTCGGCCATCGCAAATCACCTTTCGTTCTGGAGTATATTCCTAGAGCAGTCATAGTTAAACAACTATGACCGGCGGACCTTGGTGCTCGAAGTGAGAGAACGCCACATGAACATCCGGTGGGGTTCTCGGTGGGACATTTTACATCCAAATCCCCACTATCCCCGCTTTTTCCGGTTTTCCAGCTTTACAGGTGATTTTGCCCTTGCCCGCAAAACCCTGATGTTCTAAGGCCTTTTCCCAGTCGGAGCGTAGCGCAGCCCGGTAGCGCACTTGTCTGGGGGACAAGGGGTCGTGGGTTCGAATCCCGCCGCTCCGACCATTATTTTCGTTTTGAAAAACATTAGTTTTCTGTATTTCTGCAAGTGAACGGAATTGCCACCGTAAGCGAAATATTCGACGTGTTCGCCGCTCTCCGAACTGGTATCAACGCAAACTCTCTCGTTGAGGTTGGGCGAACTGGAATAAAGTGATGGTCGCGGTTAAGCTGCGGGGATCCATTACATGAGCGTAAATCTGGGGCGGAGCGTTGATTCCGTTCGGGCGCGCCATCTTCTCTTTGTAAGCCAACAGGTTAAGGGTGGGCATGTATTGCGCATGTTGCTCCACCCTAATCAGGAGTTGGAGCCTCCAGCAGAACTGGTGCGGTTCACTTCCGGCATTGATCAGATTGTCCGAGACGCGTCCTCCATTCACCCAGGCCCGGCGCTACCCTCGCGCGATACCCTGGCGATCCGTTCGATTGCGCTTTTAAGTCCAGCTGGTGAACCTGTTGGTTGAACATCAGTCTGTCGCCGGAGTGGACGCCACATCGTTCCGCTGCGCCGTCCGCGGTGCACCCGCTGTTCCTCCAGTGTATCAGCAAAAGCGTCGCCCAAAACAGACTTCCAATAGATGATCCGATCGAAAACAGCCAATAATTCGATGGTTGGTTTGAAGTAGCGAAGGATATTTTGTCGGCTGCTTTGGAAACGGCATTGATAAAGACATCGCCGCGGTCCGAAACGCGATCATTTCACCCTCGTCGACGGGCAGACCCAAGGTCAAATCACGAGGCTCAAACTCATCAAGCGTCAAATTTGCGGTTGTACCAAACTTGACCTGGTTCAGGCGAGATTGATCTGCGCGACATAGTAGTCGGCCAGTTCTCTTTTGCAAAATCGGGTCAGCTCTCAATGCAAATGAAGAATGTAACCCTTTGTCCCAAATGTGTCACAAACAACACGCTGTCAGGCGAATAGTTACGCGAATATGAATCTATGGTTGAATTCCACCCCAAAATGTGAACCATTAAAACTAATAGGGCGAATAATTGATAAGGTTTGACAAAGCATTCTAAAGCTCCGGAGGAGTGAGTGTTCCATTTTCGCAGTAAGTTGGCAGGTTCATCATGCTTGACGGCGACCTTTGCAGCGTTCTCGGCTGGGATGGTTTCTGCCGCTGATGCTAGGGACAATTGGAAGAACTTGCGCGGGGGCGATGAGTCTACCAAAAACAATCAAGCGACCCGGATAGAAAATCCTTCAAAGGCATCGACGTTGGAAACTTCCAGCGCGACTTATATTGTCGGGCAGCAGGACATTGAGGACAATCTTGGCATCCTGCTCGACCGCTCATACGGGGCTGTTACTCCTGGCGTGACGCCCGGGAGTACTCGCGGCTTCATTCCCGGTGTCGATGGCTTTGCCGGCGACAAAAAATGGCAACCCCATGTAGAGTTTACCGTGGCGCCCGGTGGTAAACGCACTCTAGGTCAGGTCAATCTGTTTGCGCCGCTGGCTCAGGATGCGGATTCATTGCTCTTTGCCGATCTTCGGGCTTCGGCCTGGACCGGTGACGTGCAGGAGGGCAATTTCGGCGCCGGATACCGTCAGATCGTCCCTGGCGGCTTCTTCGGCACCGACGCCATTTTTGGCGCCTATGGTTTCTTCGACGCGCGCCGCTCCTCATACGAAAACATGTTCTATCAGGGCACCTTCGGCGCGGAGTTGATCACCGAGCGTTTCGAGTTTCGCGCCAATGGCTATCTGCCGACGGGAAAGCAATACGTCGTCGGGTCTACCGGTTCGGGAGTGGCTCTGAACGGCGTAAACATTGTCAGCACCGGCACCGAGCTGGTCGAGCGTGCCTTGCCCGGATTTGATGTCGAAGCCGGGATCAAGATCGATTTCTCGGAGGCCGCAATACGGCTCAATGCCGGATATTTTCGGTTTGAGCGCGGTGACACCCTGGTCGAGGGCCCCAGGTTCCGTGCAGAGGTCGAGATCGAGGATCCATTCGGTTTTCAAGGCGCCAAGTTGAGCTTCGGCGGTGAAATCCGCACTGACAAGGTTCGTGGCACCGAAGCCAGCGGTATTGTCCGTTTGCGGATGCCGATCGGCGGAATCAGCAATTCGGTCGAAGCCGAGCGGCAGTTGAGCGGTCTGGACCGGCTGATGACCCGCAGGGTGTACCGTGACGATGATATAGTCTCGCCGGTGGTCCAAGGTCAGGGGATCCAGATTGCAGCGCCAATCACCGATGCTGTGAGCGGAGAGAGCCTCCAGGCTTTCTTCGTTGCCAACAGCGCACAGGGGGCGGCCGACTGCTCCGGCGTCGCCAATGCCTGTGACTTTGTTACCGCTCAGGGCCTGGCCGGTGCGGGCGACACTTTCCTGCCGGTCGATGTCGCCGGTGCGATCGGCAGTGTGTTCACCCTCAACAATGATCGCCAGCAGGTGATTGGCGCTGGAAACAGTGGCAGCGCCACAGTGATCCTTCCGGATTCGGACAGCAGTGTGCTGATCATCACCAGCCTTGGTGGCCGACCGGTTGTCTCCGGTGTTAATATCGGGCATTTCGCAGACACCCGGATCACCGGTCTGTTAGCCAATTCCGCGACCGGTATTACCGGCAGCGCTTTCACCGGCTCGGCCACGATCAACGACGTCATCACCAGTGGTGGTGGCCTGAATTTTGCCAATTCCGCAGCTTCGATCTCGGTCACCGACGCAGCTCTCAATAATGCCGCCAATCCCGGTATCGTTCTGACAGGTTTGACAGGCAGTGGCAGCTTTTCCAATGTCGACGTGGTGAGCGCCGGTGGAACCGGCCTGAGCATTGATGGCGGTTCATTCAGCGCCACCTTCGACAGCAATTCGTCTTTCACCCAATCTGGAGCTGCCCCGGCGATTGAAGTGCTCAACAGCCATTCCGGGACACTGACATCCGAGGCGACGATCACCGCAAGCAACGGCACTGGGCTGCGGTTCAGCAATGCCGACGGCAGCTACAATTTCAACGGCCCCTCGAATCTCAATGGCGGTGACGCCGGGGTCGACATTCTGGGCGGCTCGGCCGGCACATTCGCCTTTGGCGCCGATACGGCGATAATATCGCCGACCGGCATGGCGTTCAATGTCACGGGCAGCGCCGCCACGGTGAGCTACAACGGAACAATCACCCAGACCAACGCGGCCAGTGCGATTTCGGTGACCAACAATACCGGCGGTTCTGTGACTTTCGGCGGCCGGGTCACAGCGAACACTTTCACGGCGACCGGTGTCAATCTGACCGGCAATGCCGGCGCTACAGTTGGCTTCACCGGCGGCCTCGACATCGATACCACCACCGGCACTGGTTTTTCGGCCACAGGCGGCGGTACCGTGTCAGTGGCGGCGACGGCTGGTGATGAAAGCATCAATTCCACAGCCGGTCAGGCGCTCAACTTGAACGGCGTCACGATCGGCGCTGGCGGCGTCAATTTCGACAGCCTGTCATCGGCCGGCAGCGGCTCGACGGGAATTGATATCAATGGCGTGACCGGCGGCGCCTTCACGGTCTCCGGCGCGACAACGATGTCCGGCTCCACTGGCAACGCCATTCAGCTCACCGGCAACAGCGCGGCTCTCAACTTCAACGGCGCGACCGCCATCACCATGACCAGTGCCTCGGTGGGTGTTGATTTCGCAGGAACCAGCGGCGGAGCGGTCAGCTTTGCCGATCTCGATATCGCGTTGCAAAGCGCCAATGCACCAGGTATCGATTTCTCGGGCGCGATGATCAACGCCAATGTGACTGCCACCGATTTTGATCTGACTTCGATCAGCACCACCGGGACCACCGCAGTTGATCTTTCCGGCACGACCGGAACCGGCGCGATCCGGCTCGGTGATACCGATATTGGCGGCGCCAGCGCCACGATTGCCGGCGTCAACACCGGAGTGCAGTTCAACGCAGCCTCGAACGCCACCTTCATCTTCGGCGACGGCGAAGCCGCGACAGACAAGCAGAGCTCGATCTCGGCCACCACGGCGATTGCCGGGGGCTCGACGGTGACGCTCGGCTCGTATGATTTTGACGATGTCAACTTTACCGGCACGCTTGATTTTACCGCATCCGGCGGCGGTCTGGTCTTTGTTGCTGCCAATGCAACCGGCGACTTCTCCGGCTCCGACGTCAACAACCGCGCCAATGCTGCGACAGCCGACTTGATCGGCGCATCCGGCACGACCTTCGTACTGATCAATGACGGCGCCGCAATCGATGATGTTGACGGGTTCACGCTGGCCGATGGCCAGACCATGGCCTCGTTCGGCAATGGCCGCACCTTTAACACCAGCGGCCTGGTCATACCTGCCAATTTCTCCGGCATTTCGGGGTCTGGTGCTGCGGTTTCGGATCCAACCGGGAATGGCGCCGCTATCCTGACCCGGACCGGCGGGGCGGGCGATACGCTGACCGTCTCCGGCACGGTCAATCTGCAGGATTTCATTATCGAGAACGCCGCCGGGGCGGGCCTCTCCGCCACTGGCGCCGCAACGATCATCTCAACCGGCCTGACAGTGCAGAACGTCGCCGGACAGGGGATTGATCTCAATACCCTCACCGGTACGGCCTCCACATTCAGCAATCTGGCGGTTTCGAGCACCACCGGCAACGCTGTCGATATCGTCAATTCCAATGTTTCCTTTACCGGCGGCCTCGATATTGCGACGGTTGATGGCGTTGGTTTCAACGCGACCGGCGGCGGCACGGTCTCGGTTGCCGCGTCAGCGGGCACCGAGCAGATTGTGGCGACCGGCACCGGCACGGCACTCAATCTTGATGGTGTCACGGTGGCGACCGGTGGCATCAATTTTGATCAGGTGACCACGGCTGCAACATCAACCGGCACAGGCGTCAACATCAACGATGCCGCAGGCGGCACGATCACACTGACCAGCGTCAGTCTCGATGGCACGGCAGGAACCGCCGGTCTCGATATCTCCGGCGCGGCGCGGGCCTCCACTGTGGTTGTCAGTGGCGGCGCCATCGCCAGCGGCGTGCGGATTGACGGCGCGGGCTCCGGCACTGTGCAGGTCGAAGCCAATGTTTCCGAGAATGCCGGTTACGCGGTCCAGCTTTCCAGTCGCACCGCCGCATCAGGCGCGGTGACGGTGGGTGGTACGGTGACGAGCGCCACTGGCGCGGTATCGATCCAGTCCAGTACCGGCGGCAATGTGACCTTCAACGGCACCGTCACCGGCACCGGATCGAACAATGCCGGTGCGATCAATATAGACACCATCACCGGCGGCACGGTGATGTTTGCGGGTTTGGCCGATATCGACGTGACAGGCGCGGGCACCGGTGTATCAATCGCCAATTCCAATGCCGGCGGCAGCTTCAGCTTTACTGGCGGTCTCGCCATCAATTCCGCCGGCGGCACCGGCTTCGAGGCGCTCAGCGGCACAGTCTCGGTGGCGGCGACGGCTGGTGATGAAAGCATCACCTCCACAGCCGGTCAGGCGCTCAACTTGAACGGCGTCACCATCGGCGTTGGCGGCATGACATTCGACAGCCTTTTATCGGCCGGCAGCGCCACAACCGGAATTGACATCAATGGCGTGACCGGCGGCGCATTCACGGTCTCCGGCGCGACAACGATGTCCGGCTCCACTGGCAACGCCATTCAGCTCACCGGCAATACCGCGGCTCTCAACTTCAACGGCGCGACCGCCATCACCATGACCAGCGCCTCGGTGGGTGTTGATTTCGCAGGAACCAGCGGCGGAGCGGTCAGCTTTGCCGATCTCGATATCGCGTTGCAAAGCGCCAATGCCACAGGTATCGATTTCTCGGGCGCGATGATCAACGCCAATGTGACTGCCACCGATTTCGATCTGACTTCGACCAGCACCACCGGGACCACCGCAGTTGATCTTTCCGGCACGACCGGAACCGGCATCATCGAGCTTGGCGACGCCGATATCAGCGGCGGTAACGCCAGCATCGCCGGCGTCAATATCGGTGTGCAGTTCAGCGCAGCCTCGAACGCCACCTTCATCTTCGGCGACGGCGAGGCGACCACCGACAAGGGCTCGTCGATCTCGGCCACCACGGCGATTGCCGGCGGTTCGGTGGTTGTCAGCGGCTCCTACGATTTCGACGATGTCAACTTTACCGGCACGCTTGATTTTACCGCATCCGGCGGCGGTCTGGTCTTTGTTGCTGCCAATGCAACCGGCGACTTCTCCGGCTCCGACGTCAACAACCGCGCCAATGCTGCGACAGCCGACTTGATCGGCGCATCCGGCACGACCTTCGTACTGATCAATGACGGCGCCGCAATCGATGATGTTGACGGGTTCACACTGGCCGATGGCCAGACCATGGCCTCGTTCGGCAATGGCCGCACCTTTAACACCAGCGGCCTGGTCATACCTGTCAATTTCTCCGGCATTTCGGGGTCTGGTGCCGCGGTTTCAGATCCAACCGGCAATGGCGCCGCTATCCTTACCCGCACCGGCGGGGCCGGCGACACGCTGACCGTCTCCGGCACAGTCAATCTGCAGGATTTCATTATCGAGAACGCCGCCGGGGCGGGCCTCTCCGCCACTGGCGCCACAACGATCATCTCGACCGGCCTGACAGTGCAGAACGTCGCCGGACAGGGGATTGATCTCAATACCCTCACCGGTACGGCCTCCACATTCAACGATACAAAGGTGTCGACAACCACCGGAAATGCCATCGACATCGTAAATTCGATGGTCAATTTCACCGGCGGGCTCGACATCGAGACCACCACCGGCACTGGATTCAGCGCCACCGGCGGCAGCGTTGTCAATGTGACCGAGGGCGCGCAGCCCAATCAAATCACGGCCACGGCCGGTCGGGTTGTCAACATCAACGCAGTGTCCGGCAGCTTCAATTTCACCACGCTGACGTCGACCAACGCGCCCGTTGACGCGCTCGTAATCGCCAGTTTTGATACTGGTTCATCCTTCAATGTGAGTGGTGTCACCACAATCACCACGCCTGTCGATGATGGCATTGACTTTGACGATGTGGCCGGCAGTACAACATTCGGTGGCGCGGTTAACGTGTTCACACCCGGCGACGACGGCATTGATATCGAGGATTCCTCGAATGGAACGATCAGCTTCCAAAGCACGGTGACGGTGTCCGATGCGGCTGACAGCGGCATCGAGATCAACGGCTTCAATGCCGGGCCGACGGCCACCGGATCCATCACATTTGCCGGGCTGGTAGACATTGACCGGTCTGCCGTTGCAGGCATCAATATTATCGACAGAGTGGGATCAATCAGTTTTGCAAATGTCGACATCGATACAGTCGGCGTCGGCGGAGTTATCGTGGGTGCTGCGACACTGGATGGCACGCTGAGCTTTGGCCAGCTCGATATCAATGGTGGGGGAGGTACCAGTGAGGTCGGCTTCGGGGTTGCGCCCGGCTCCAGCGGTATGATCGACATCAATGGCGGCACGATCGAGAATATTGCCGATGAAGCCTTCGGCGTGCTCGGCTCGACCGTCACACTCACCTATACCGGCACCGTCACCCAGTCCACGGCAGGTGTTGAACTGGTTCTCATCAGCATTGGCGACATGTCCAATGTTACCTTTGAGGCAGGTTCGATCCTGCAGGCCACAAATGGCACGGGTCTGCAGTTCAACAACGCTGACGGAACCTACGAATTTGCCGGGACGACAACACTTAATGGCGGAGACGCCGGTATTGACATTATTGCTGGTTCCGCCGGGGCGTTTACATTCGGTGCGAGCACGGCAATCACATCGCCAAGCGGTACCGCATTCAATCTTGATGCTGGTTCGGCGACTGTCAATTTCAATGGTACGATTGCACAGGCCAATGCCGCCAGCGCGGTCTCCGTCACCGGCAACACCGGCGGGACAGCCGATTTCGCCGGGTTGGTGACGGCCAGCACTTCGTCCGCCACTGGTGTCAATTTGGTTGGCAACGGCGGCGCAACAGTCAGCTTCACCGGCGGCCTCGACATAGACACCACCACCGGCACTGGTTTTTCGGCCACAGGCGGCGGCACCGTGTCAGTGGCGGCGACGGCTGCTGATGAAAGCATCAACTCCACCGGAGGTCAGGCGCTCAACTTGAACGGCGTCACCATCGGTGCTGCCGGCGTCAATTTCGACAGCCTTTCATCGACCAGCAGCGGCTCGACGGGAATTGATATCAATGGCGTGAGCGGCGGCGCCTTCACGGTCTCCGGCGCGACAACGATGTCCGGCTCCACTGGCAACGCCATTCAGCTCACCGGCAACACCGCGGCTCTCAACTTCAACGGCGCGACCGCCATCACCATGACCAGTGGCTCGGTGGGTGTTGATTTCGCAGGACCCAGCGGCGGAGCGGTCAGCTTTGCCGATCTCGATATCGCGTTGCAAAACGCCAATGCCACAGGTATCGATTTCTCGGGCGCGATGATCAACGCCAATGTGACTGCCGCCGATTTCGATCTGACTTCGACCAGCACCACCGGGACCACCGCAGTTGATCTTTCCGGCACGACCGGAACCGGCGCGATCCGGCTTGGTGATACCGATATTGGCGGCGCCAGCGCCACGATTGCCGGCGTCAACACCGGGGTGCAGTTCAACGCAGCCTCGAACGCCACCTTCATCTTCGGCGACGGCGAAGCCACGACAGACAAGCAGAGCTCGATCTCGGCGACCACGGCGATTGCCGGGGGCTCGACGGTGACGCTCGGCTCGTATGATTTTGACGATGTCAACTTTACCGGCACGCTGGATTTCAATCCGGCCGGCGCCGCTCTTGTCTTTGTTGCTGCCAATGCAACCGGCGATTTCTCCGGCTCCGACGTCAACAACCGGGCCAATGCTGCGACAGCGGACTTGATCGGCGCATCCGGCACTATCTTTATTCTGATCAATGATGGCGCGGCAATCGATGATGTTGACGGGTTCACGCTGGTCGATGGCCAGACCATGGCCTCGTTCGGCAATGGCCGGACCTTCAACACCAGCGGCCTGGTCATTCCCACCAATTTCTCCGGCGTTCCGGGGTCAAGTGTGACCGTCACCGACCCGACCGGCAATGGAGCGGCGATCCTGACCCGAACCGGCGGCGCCGGTGATACAATGACGGCCTCGGGCACTGTCAATCTGCAGGACTTCGTCATCGAGAACGCCGCCGCCGGGGCCGGTCTTGCCGCCACCGGGGCCACAACAATCACCTCGACCGGCCTGACCGTTCAGAACGTCGCCGGACAGGGCGTCGATCTCAACACGCTCACCGGTGCGGGCTCCACATTCAGCAATCTGGCGGTTTCGAGCACCACCGGCAACGCTGTCGATATCGTCAATTCCAACGTTTCCTTTGCCGGCGGCCTCGATATCGCAACCACAACAGGCATCGGCTTCCAAGCCACCGGCGGCGGCTCGATTTCGGTGGCTGCGACCGCCGGTGTCGAGCAGGTTGTCGCGTCCGGCACAGGCACAGCGATCAATCTCGACGGCATCACGGTCGGGGCCGGCGGCATCCAGTTTGATCAGGTGACCACGGCTACAACATCAACCGGCACAGGCGTCAACATCAACGATGCCACTGGCGGTACGATCACGCTGACCAGCGTCAATCTCGATGGCACTGCTCCGACGGCGGGATTGGATATCTCCGGCAATGCCCGCACCGCCAATGTAGTGGTGACGGGCGGCACGATTGCCAATGGCGTGGCAATTTCCGGCAATGGCAGCGGCACTGTGGCGATTGACGCCAGCATTGGCGAAAACGCAGGCTATGCGGTTCAGATAACCAACCGCGGCGCAGGCGCTGGCCAGATTGATATCAATGGCGCAGTGACGAGTTCTACTGGCGCGGTCTCGATCCAGTCCAACACTGCAGGTACGGTCAATTTTGGCGGCACAGTAACGGGCACCGGGGCGAACACTGCCGGTTCGATCAACGTCGACACCACCACTGGCGGCATTGTGACGTTTGCTGGTCTGGTCGACATCGACGTGACCGGCAGCGGCACCGGTGTCGCAATCGCCAACTCCAATACCGGCGGAACCTTCAATTTCACTGGCGGGCTGGATATCAATTCAGTCGACGGGACCGGCTTTGAAGCATTGAGCGGCACCAACGGCGTGTCCAATGCGGGCACGGAAAGCATCACTGTCGGCAATGCCGCAGCCTTGGTGCTTAACGGCGTCACCGCAAATGTGACATTCGACGTCATCAACGCCTCAAATACCGCCAAGGCATCGATCGATATCGACAACACCGATGGCGCATTCACGCTCAATGGCGGCACGTTCAACACGGCTGTGACCGGGGCAAGTTTCTCGACGATTGATATCGAACAAAATGATGGCGGGGCTACCCGCGCACTGACTGTTGCGATCAGTGGCGTAACCATCAATCACGATGCCAGCGCGACAGCCGGCGGCGACGAATTCGGTATAAAGACGCTGACACAGGGTGACGACAGTCTGGTGATCTCGATTGCCAATTCGAATTTCAAGACCGAAGATCAAGGCGTGATGCTCACGTCGACAACCGGACTGACCACCGTCACCGATTTCTCCAACAACACCCTGTTTGGCGACAATACCGCCTTTAATCCGGCCCTGTTCCAGAATGGTGTTCAATTCTCCGGCGTTGTTTTTGATTCGAATTTGGGCCTGGCTGGACTGCAGGAGGTCTCAGGCGGGGCATTTGTTGCGGGCACATTGGCCGAGCGCGTTTCAAATGGCGCGATCTTCAGCGCCTTTGTTCCCGGTCTCGGCTTTGTCGCACCAGCCAATCAAGGCACATTGCGGTTTGCCAATTACAATGTCTTTGCATCGAATTTCGGCATAGTCAGTTCTAACAATCAGGCCACGGCGACCCTTGCCGTTGACAGCGGCAATATAGATGCTGCTTCCATAACTCTGGGTAGTCCAGTGAATCTCGATGTGACCCTGTCAACCCTGACACTTGGGGGTGGTACTACCGCTAACAAATTGGTTTTGGGAGATGTTTCCGGGTCGTTCTCGGTCACCGGAGCTACCAGCATCACTGCCACGACAAACGAGACAGCCATTGACCTGGCGGGCACGATCGGCGCGGCAATCACCTTCGCCGATCTCGACATTGCGTTGACCGGCGACAACGCGACCGGCATCGATTTGTCCGGCGCGACTATCAACGCCAATCTGACAGCGGGTGATTTCGACGTTACCTCGACCAGCACCACCGGCACGATCGGCGTCAATCTTGTCGGCACGACCGGAACCGGCACGGTTCAGCTAGGCGACACCAACACCAATGGCGGACCGACATCCACAATCGGAACCGCCGCCAACCTGCTGGCCATCGGTGTTCAGGTGGACGCAGCAACCAACCTGTCCTTCGTGCTCGGCGACGGAGACGGAACCACAGGCGACCTGGTGGAGTCCAATATTCACGCCACCACCGCGATCAGCGGGACTTTGCCGACCAACGGCAACTACAATTTCCGCGACATCAATTTCAACGCCAGCGGCGTTGCAAATATCTCAGGCGGCGCATCGTTTTTCGTTTTCGACGAGGAGGGAACCGCTGGCGCAGGCACGTTTGCGGATCCCGGTACGGCGGCGCAAGCCGCTGCGGCATCGGTCAACGTGCTGGTCGCAATCGACAATTCCGGGGTCGGCGGTTCGACCATCGATCTGAGCTCTGCCGGGCAGGGAACCATCAATACGCTGACGCTTGATGACAGCCAGGCCTTGATCGGCCTGATCAATGGCCAATCGGTGGATGTATCAACCTTGGGACTTGGCTTGAGCGCCGGCGCGCCGCCCAGTTTCCTGTTCACCGGAATTGGCGGAACCACCACCATCACGGGTGCGGGCGTGGCTGGCGCGGGCCTCGCGACCATCACCACAACCGGGGCCAACAACACAGTTTCGCTCACCGGCACGGCGGCGATCGTTAGCGCCGTCATCGCCAATGGCGGCACCGGCGACGGCATCAGTGCCAGCTTCGGCGTGGCGGAAAGCGTCATCATCCGCTCCAGCACAATCGGCGGCGGCACCGGCGGCGAAGGCATCAACATCGCCACCACGGCCGGCGCTTCCACTTTTGATTTCTCCGATCTGACAATGTCGAGCGGCCTGCGCTTCAACGGCACTGCAGGCGGCACGCTCACCGGCACGGCCACAGGCACCAACACGATTGCCAATGCAGCCGGCAAAGGCCTGTATCTCGATACTGTTGCGATTGGTGCAGGCGGTTTCACATTCGACAGCGTCTCCTCGACCAATGCCGGCGCTGGCAATGCAGGCATCTTGCTCGATACACTCACAGGTGCAGGTGCGGTAACGATCACCACCGCGACTGTGGTGGATTCCGGTGGCGCCGGGGGCGGACATGCCATCGACCTGACAAATATCGGAATGACAGGCGCGCTGACCATCGCCAATATCAACATTGATCTGCCGACCACCGGCGGCAACAGCCTGCGCGGCATCATGAGCAATGGCGGGCATACGTCCGACATCAATCTCGGCACCGGCGCGGGCGGCGTTGCCATTGATGATGCGGCGTTGGGCATCCAGCTCAACGGTACAGCGGGCACGATCAACATCGGCACCGGAGCAGGCTCCGGTGGCGTCCAACTGAACACGCGTTCAAGCGCTATATACCTAGGCTCCGATTCCACCGGCACGATCAACATCGGCACTACGGCAACGACGTCGGCCATCGTTTCCGGTACCGGTTTGGGCGCCCCGGGCATTTCATTCAATCAATCCGACGCCACGGTGACGGTTACAGGCATTGATATCAACGGCACAGGCATCGGCACTGCAGGCCACGGCATTCACCTGCTCGACAATGACGCGGTCGGTTCGTTCACGCTCACCGGCACCAACACCATCGACAACACCGGTGGCGATGCAATCCTTGTCAATAACGCGGCAGCCACCATCTCCGGCGTTGCTATCGGCGCGTCGGCCACAGGAGCCGGCGATGACATCACCGGCGCGGGCATTCGTATTGACAACACCGATGGCACTTCGCAAACGGTGGCGCTGTCGAATATCACCATGGGATCCGGCGGCGCTGGCGACACCGGTGACGTGGCCGGCATCGGCATCGACATCAACTCCTCCGGCGCGGGCGTGCTGACGGTGAACCTGTCCGGCACCAACATAATCCGTTCCACCGGACAGGCGCTGGATGTTGACGAAACCGGCGCAGGCCCTGTCGCCAACAACCTGCTGCTCAACATCGGCGGTACGACGTTCGAAAGCGCTGCCATTGGCGTGCCGAGCATCGAGGTCACCGGTCAGAATGTATCCACCACCACGAACACGGTCGGGGTGCGCGGTTTTGCGGGCAATACGGTGATCGGCAACGGCTCCACCAGTCGCGGCGGCATTCTGTTCACCAATGTCGATTTCGACTCTGACGGCGCTGGCGGGCAAGTGGCCGCTGGCACGCTCAATATCGGTCAGTCCGCGGTCACGCGCGTGCGCGGCGATGGTCTGTCGCTGATCAATCCAACCGGCGATCTCGCCTTCACCACGCTCAATGTGTTCAACGACAACGGCACCGGCCTTGAGGTCGACACCAAGGGCGCGGGCACTACGTTCAACCTCGTCAATGGCGGCGGCGCGGTCGACACCACCAACGGCACCGCACTTTTCCTCGACCCGCTGACCATGAACCTGACCTTTGCCACGGTGACCGCAACCGGTGGCGCCAACGGCGTGTTCATCGATGCTGGCGATGCCTCCGGCGGCGCAGGCTCGAACGCGCTGACCATCACCACGCTCAATGTTACCGGCTCCACCGGCGCTGGTCTTGTCATCAACAACTCCACCGGCACGTTTAATTTCGGAACAACCACGATCGACAACACCGCCACCGCAGGCGGCGGGGTCGACATTGACGCGACCGGGTCCGACAGCACAAATCTGAATTTCACCAATGGTCTCGATATCGACACCGATAGCGGCGCCGGTTTCCATGCAAATGTGTTCGTGTCGTCGGCCTTCAATCTGGAGGTTGTCAACGCAGGGACGGAAACCATCAACACGGTCACCGGCCAAATTCTGGATATACTCAATGTTGATAGTGCCGGAACCGGGATCAATTTCGACAGCCTCACCGCCACCGGCACCACTGTCGGAGACGCCGTTGATCTGGACCTGGATTCGGGAACCTTCAACGGTGGCGCGGTCACGATTGCCGGATCGACAGGCGACGGCATCAACCTGAGCGGGACTGGCGGCACCATCAATTTTGCCAGTGCCACGATCGACAATGCACTCAGCGCTGCGATCCGGGCGTCGTTTGGCGGAACCGCAACATTTACGACGGTTGATATTGATGGCGGCAGTACTGGTGTCCTGGCTAACGGCGGTGGCACGTTGAACATTACTGGCGGTTCGATCGGCGCCTCGACCGGCACGACAGGCACCGCGGTTCAGCTGACATCAGGCTCCGGTAATGTCAGCATTGGTGCGAGCATCACCAATACTTCCGGGAGTGCGTTTCGCTCCCTTGTCGACCGCAGCGGCACCATAACGCTCTCGGGCGCGATCAACGACACCGGATCCGGCATCTCGATCGCCAATAACACAGGCTCCACGTTCAACTTCACCAATGCCAGCAAGGTGTTCAACACCGGCGCCACCGACGCCATTACGCTCAGCAACAACACCGGCGCGACCATCAACTTCACCGGTGGCGGACTGAACATCGACACCACCTCGGGCACCGGTTTCACGGCCATCGGCGGCGGCACGGTGAATGTGACGGGGAATGGCAATTCGGTGACCACCACCACCGGCTCAGCGATCAATATCAACGCCACTACCATCGGTGGTAGTGGAGTAACGTTCCAGAGCGTCTCTTCCAATGGCGCCACGAACGGGATAGTGCTCAACGCCACCGGGGCGGGCGCGTTTACGGTGTCGGGTGACGGCTCTACGCCCGCAGGACGGGGTGGCAACAATTCCGGCGGACAGATTTTCAACAGCACTGGCACCGGCATCAGCCTGACCGACACGCGCGATGTGAGCCTGGCGCATATGACAATTAGTGATGCCGCTGATCACGGCATTGACGCATTGCGGGTCAACGGGTTGACGGCTTCTTACCTGACACTCAACAGCAATGGCACGGCCGATCAGGAGCACGGCATCAGGATAACTGACGCGGCCGGGGCCTACAGTCTTTCCAAGCTCAGCGCTGATGGCAATTTTGACGCCCATATCCGCGCATTGCAGCAGACCGGCGCCACGGCGCTCACCTCGTTTCTGGTCGATGACAGCTTGTTCCAGAATGTCACCACCGGCAGTTTCGAGGACGGCATTCTGTTTGAAATGCAGACCGGTACAACCGTCGGAACGCTGACGGTCCAGAACAGCTCATTTAACAATCATGATGGGGATCAAATCCAGGTGGCGTTGAATGGAACGGCGACGATCACAACCACGACACTCAGCAGCAATGCCACAACAGCGACCGGCACCAATCTCGGTGGCGGCTTTACAATTGGCCATGCCGGCACATTCACCGGCAGCCATACGATCAATGTCACGAACAATAACATCCAGAGCGCCAAGGTGCAGTCGATCAACATCAATGTCGGCAGCCACCAGGCTCCGGCCGATGTCAGCGCCACGATTACCGGCAACACGATTGGAACTGCCGGCGTCGCCAACTCGGGTGGCAACATCGGCATTGAGGTCGAAATCAACGGAGTTGGCGGTACAACCGGCGGTGTTCTGACCGCGCTGATTTCGAACAACACCATCCGTGAATATGTCGATCAGGGTATTCAGGTCCAGGCGACCGACGGCGCCGGCAACAACTCGACGCTGAACGCCACCATAACGGGCAATACGGTCACCGAAGCCCTTGCGGCCGGCTTCGGGTTCGCAGCGATCTTCGTGGATGCAAACAACAACAACACGGTTTGTGTCGATATCGGCGGCGCTGGCGGGTTGAGCAATACGCTCTCGGGTACCGGATTTGCAACCGATGTTTCCATTCGGACAGCTTCTGGCGCGACCGTAAATCTTGAGGATTACGTTGGCGGCGCGAACGATTCAGGCGCCATCAACACCTACCTGACGGGCCGGAACACGATGTCGGCAGGCATCCATCAGTTCGGCGGTGGCTCGACCGCGCAAGGCGGTGGGGCTTGCGCGGTTCCGTAAGCGGGCATTGCCGCTCGGAAATGCGTCGGTCAAGCATCTCGTAGTGATTACTTCCTGTCTCGAATGTAATCGGAACGACGTGCTGACCGAAGTCCAAGAAACTCGCCTGTTCATACGTCTTTATAATTAGAGTTATATTGCTGTGTTAAGTATTATGTAGAAAAGTTGCCAGAATAATTGCGGATTTAAGGTTGCGTGACATCAGTAGTTTGAATAAAATACTAACAACAAATTACGATTTTATAGCGGGGAAGAGTAATGTCCGAACCTTTTTTAGCCGAAGTCCGGCTCATGGGATTTAATTTTGCGCCGCGCGGGTGGGCTTTTTGCGATGGCCAGATATTGCCGATCAACCAGAACCAATCGCTGTATTCCTTGCTTGGAACCACCTATGGCGGCGATGGGCGAACCAGTTTTGCACTGCCCGATCTCAGGGGCCGGACGCCGATCCACACCGGCCGCTCCAATGGTGGTGGCGATCACACGCTTGGGCAGAGGAGCGGTGAAGAGACCCATACGCTGGGCGCAAACGAAATGCCGCAGCACGATCACGTTGCCCACGCTAGCAGCGCTAACGGCGACCAGCTCAATCCCACCGGCGCTATTCTGGCAGCAGCCGCCAATTTATATGCGCCGGCAGCCGCATCGCCGGTCCGCCAACCGGTTGCTTCGTCGACGGTTGCCCATGTCGGTGGTGGTCAGGCGCATGAGAACATGCAGCCCTATATCGCGGTGAATTTCTGTATTGCACTAAGGGGCCTGTTCCCGTCGAGGAATTGATTTTGGCTTTTTTCCTGCAGGCTTGGGAGGGCCGCACTCATGTCCGAACCCTTTGTAGGTGAAATACGCATGTTCGCGGGAAACTTTGCTCCGCGCGGCTGGGCGTTTTGCGATGGTCAGCTATTGGCGGTATCGCAAAACGATGCCTTGTTTACACTGCTCGGCACGATCTATGGCGGCGATGGCCGTACCACCTTCGGTCTTCCGGACATGCGCGGCCGCTTGCCCATTCACGCCGGCCACGGTCCCGGCCTTTCGGAACGCAGACTCGGCGCCAAGGGCGGGGCGGAGAATGTGACCGTGACAGTCAATCAATTGCCAAGCCACACCCACGTCTATAACGCATCGACAACTGCGGCGACCGCCAACACTCCCCAGGATGCATTTATTGGCGAATCCCCAACAATTGATGTGTTTTCCGAGGCAACCGCTTCGACGACCTTGTCCTCCTCGGCAATATCTCAAGTGGGCGGAAGCCAGCCGCACACCAATCTGATGCCCTATATCTGCGTCAATTTCATCATCGCACTGGTTGGCATCTATCCGAGCCGGAATTAGGGAGGCCTGACATGTCCGAACCGTTTATCGCCGAGATTCGCATCTTTGCCGGCAACTTCGCACCTCGCGGCTGGGCCTTTTGCGATGGGCAGTTGTTGCCGGTGTCACAAAACACCGCTCTGTTCTCGTTGATAGGCACCACCTATGGCGGCGATGGCCGCGCGACAACAGCGCTGCCCAATCTGCAAGGCCGCGCGCCGATGCACCCGGGACGCGGGCCGGGCCTGACATCCCGGCGGCTGGGTCAGCGCGGTGGTGTTGAGACGGTGACTTTGAGCGAGGCGCAGATGCCCAACCATACGCATACGATGATGGCGGACGGTTTTCCGGGCGCGTTCCAGGTTCCAGCGGCCAACAGGACGATCGCAAGATCAAGTGGCGGACCTGCTTATCAATCCAATGCGACGTCAAACCTTGTGAATATGGCGGATGCGACTCTGGAACCCACCGGCGGCTCGCAGGCGCACAACAATTTGCAGCCCTATCTGACGATGAATTTCATCATTGCCCTGGTAGGCCTTTATCCGTCGCGCGGCTAACGCGCTTGTTGACGCCAAGACATTCCACGAGGAGCTTGATCATGAGCGACGCGATCCGAACCGAAATCGACCTGCATGAGGATGCGATCCTCCCGGCCAACAATCCGGAGATCACGCCCTTTGCCGAGCTGTCACGGCTGATGGTGATCGGCATAGACTCCAACCAGGACAATCATCTGCTCTGGACCGCGCAAACCGCGCCCAACGGTCCATGGAGTGGAACCTGGGACACGATCAACACGACACCCTATATCGTGCTTGGCACTGGTTGCACCCTTGATGGCCGTGTGGCGATGGCAGCTCAGACCAAATCATCTCCAGTGACGGTTCATTACATCGACGAGGCGGCCGATCAACCCGACAATGTGGAGCGCTGGAATGCGCCGGTGGACCTCGGCATGCCTGATGGTCTTGCCGGATTTGTTCAACTTGAGATGACCCGCGACGCCGATGGCCGCATCGAGATTTTCGGCGTTGATGATTCCGGTGGCAATGTCTGGTGGATCTATCAGAACCCGCCGAAAATCGTCGACAAGACCGAGCAGGTTACGCCACCCGGCGCAAAAGAACCGATCACGGTTCACGTCAAGGTGGCCGAGCCTCCGGACACACCGTGGAGCGACTGGATGCCGCTTCCCGGCCAGCAAATTTCGCGACTGACCGTGACCAACAATGCCGATGGTCGCATCCTGGTGGTTACAATGGGGCAACAACCGGAGAAGCGCTCGGTGTATGTGAACCAGCAGAAGACCGGCACGGCGCTATCGGCCACAGATTGGACCGGTTGGGTCCGGATCGACAATGCCAGCAGTGGTGGCGCCGGAGCATTGCCGACCGCCGCGCTTGACCGCCAGGGCGCGGTAAACATCTTCATGATAGGCAGCTTGTCGGAAGTGGTGCAGATCCGCCAGCAGCCGCCGGGCGGTGATGCCTGGACCGAATGGGTCCGTCCCGGCATGACCGGAAGCGTATTGTTCAATGTCACATCGGCGATTGATGGTGATGGTCATATCTCGCTGATCGCTGTCGGCGAGCAGGCGCAACTGTTTTACAAACAGCAGACGAGTTCGCTCACCCAGCAATGGTCGGGTTGGGAGCAGGTCGGCAAAATCGAAGATTTCGGCGCCATTGCTATGGACTACAATGCCGACGGGCGGCTGACCTATTTCCAGAGTTGGAGTAAAACCAACCAACTTCATATCGTGTCGCAATTCGTTCCCGATTCCACGAGTTGGAGCGCCGGGTGGACCATGCTGGCGGACAACGGGATTTTTACCTACGGCATCGTCCGCGATCTGACCCCGCCATCGTCCAAATAGCATGGCTGGTCTCGATGGAATGGCGGCGGTCATGCGCAACAGTTCTGCAGTCCCTCGCTATCATCGGGCCGCGGCCTTGGGGCTGAGGTTTCGGGCGATGACGACCGGGGATCTCGGATTTCTTTCTGCGCTTTATGCCTCTACCCGCGAGCCGGAACTGGCGCCGCTGCCCTGGAGCGACGAGCAGAAGGCCACCTTTCTCGACATGCAGTTCCAGGCCCAGCATAGCCACTATCTTGAGAACTACCCTGATGCTTCCTGGTTGATCATCGAACTGGACGGCAAGCCTGCCGGGCGGCTTTATCTTGAATTCTGGCCCAGTGAACACCGCATAATCGACATTGCGTTGATGCCAGGGGTTCGCGGACAAGGCATCGGGGCGGCACTGCTGCGCGATGTCATGGAGGAGGCCGCGCTAGCCAAAAAAGCGGTCGGCATTCATGTCGAAAAGGCAAACCCGGCGATGCGGCTTTACAAACGTCTCGGCTTCGAGACGGTCGAGGACAAGGGCGTATACGATCTGCTGCGCTGGCAACCCTCCCGGCTGGAGCTTTCCGAGCCGCAAAATTTGTAGGCAAAGAGTTGGTAGGCAGGTTTTTTCTTACGTCGAATTCTCAGGTGAACACCGCTTCATAGTGAACGCCCTCGCTGGCTTGGCCGACCGGCACGATAAACAGCTCAACCTCGCCCAATGTATCATTTTTCATCATGTAGCTGCCCTGCGGCAGCACCACCTCGTTGTCGGATTGCCACAGCAGCGAAAAAGAACCGCCCATGCGCTCGCCCTTGCCCTTGCGCTGTACCTCGATCAATCGAAGCTGTTGCACCGGTTCGACGGAAGTGACGGCGAACATATCACCATCCAGCGCTTCAAAGCTCTCGGCAGTCAGTTCGGCCATCATGATCACGACTCCGGTTTCGGGACTCGGAAAATCCGCAACGGCTTGAGAAGTTTGGCGGCAACCGACGTCTCTGTTGGTACGGATGCGGGCGGCGCGGTCTGGCTGATCATCGCGCCACGCCGAATTTCGTGAAATGTTGACTCGATCAGCCTGTCGAACCCGCCCTGATACATGCCGGACAGGAAAGCGATCGTGTTTGCCGCATCACCGCCGAATTGCCAGCTGCAATCGTCAAACCGGCATCCTGACAGCACCGGGATCTCTCCCCCGGAGTAGATCATTGCGCACTTGAAAAAAACGCAATCGGTGAACACAGAGCCGTCCAGCATCACTGCATTATCGACGTAGTTGCGACTGCTGAACCGGCCTTGGACTGGCTCGCTCATATCCGTCAGCCGGAGGAAAGTTTGGCGTAGGCGGTGGAAAAGCCGATCAGGCTGATCGGGAGTGCAAAGGTTTGCCCGGAAACGGCATGGAAAGTGATGTTTATCGACGCGCCGGCCTTCATCTCGGCCAACAAAGCGTCACTGATCGGCAGATTTGCAAAAGCGCCCTGCTGGTTGCTGGTCTGAACCGGAATGTTGAAAGCTTCATTTTCATCGACAGATACTTCAACGCCTTTGAGGAAATCGACCCCATGCGGCAGCGCCAGGGTAAGTGTGTGGTTGGGAGAATCACTCGCGGGACGGACGACTATGGTCAAAAGTCGCTGCTTGCTCTCAGCCACAACCACGTTCTGTACCATTTGACAGGCGAGCGGTGCATCGGCCGTTTCACCGGAGCCGCAATTGACTGACCAGTTGTTTTTGGCGGTTTCAATCGCCGTCGCAGGCGCAACTTTGGTCTGCGCAAAGGCCGGTTGTACCAATGTTAATGCCGTCATTGTCAAAAATGTCAGGCAACCTGATTTAAAAGTGTTCGACAGGGTCAACAGGAGACTCCGATTTAAATGTAACGTGATCATGATCCGATGAATTTATGCCATCGTTGCGCATCAGGCACAAGTAGGTGGGCGAGTGCTCAGGGATAGTCTCCGGACTTTCGCGCAGTATGTAAGGTGGATCGGCCGATGTGAAGGACTATCCAATATTACCAAGAGTAAGAACCATCCGGCTGGTTTTAAGGCCGAGTTTGAGCTTGACACTATCCACGAGGAGATAAGGCTGGTTGAACTGTCGAAGAATTACTGTGTGCATGCGAACCAAACCAGCACCTGGAAGGGTTCAGCGATCAAGAAGATGGCTCCGACGTTTTCGAGGTGTGGTGGCGAACCGCGTCCTGGCAATAAGGCTGAGCTGGAAAACCTCCACTCGGGGATTGCTCAACTGGTGGTGGAACGCGTTTTTGCCAAGGCACCTCGCATCTCCCCGCAAAGGCCAAAAAGTATAACCAATGTGTCCAGTTTAACCTGTAACCCATGTATCGGTTGGGTCAACCATCTCGAATTACAGCCGCACCGTTGGATAATGGCGCCAGGCACCCAGGCGCCGTACTGTCAGGCGGGCAGGGGGCTTTGTGCCATGAGCGCGTTCTTGCGCAGACCGGACTGCCAGCGCATTTCCAGCGCGATGCATCCCCAGACGATCCCCATCAGCAGATAGAAATGCCGCCAGTGATCGGTGTCTATGACGGCGCCGATCATCGTGTGCCCAACCAGCACGATATAGGCAAGCATCAGATAGACTTGCCATGGCCGGTCGCGCAGCAGGAAGCGGAAGCCCAACACCAGCGTCCATACAATCAGCGTCACGTAGCTGACAAAGCCGAGCCATCCATAATCCATCAGCGCCTTGAGCCAGATGTTGTGGGTATCCTCGCCCCACATCAGGCCGAACTCGAGCGGACCGATGCCCAGTGGATGTTCCATCGCCATCAGGAAACCGATCGCGTGACGCTCGAAGCGGCCGTGGCGGGCACCGTCATAGGACTGCACAAGTTTGGCGCGGTCTGAAAACAGGTCGGCGATCTGGTCGAATTGCAGCGCGATGATGATGGCACCAACCAGCAACAACGCGCCGATCAGGGTCATCACCAGGATCTTCAGCCGGAACGCGCCGGTGCGCTCCTTGATCAGCATGGTCATGACCAAGAGAACCATGGTGATGGCCAGGAGGCCCCAGGCTGCGCGGGAGAAGGAGAAGAAAACACCCAGCACCAGGATCATCAGTCCGACCACCCGCAGGGGGGCGGCTTTCAGCGTTCCAGTCAGCAGTCCGTGCATCAGATAGAGAGCCGGAAGCACCAGGTACGGGCCAAACACGTTGGGATCCTGAAAGGCACCCATCGCCCGTCCATAACGCGTAAACACCTCACCGCCCGGTATGGCGCCGAGATAGCCCAGGATGCCAAGAAGCGAGGTGATGATGGCTGCGGCCAGATAGGCGCGGAAAATCAGGGGCAATCGCCGCTGGTCCGCCTCGATGATGGCGGCAAAAAACATCGAGGTAAAAGCAAGAAACAGCGACACAGCCATGTACATCGGCGTGTCTTTGACGTCGTCCATGGTCAGGATCGAAAACATTCCGCCAATGTTGAACACCACATAGAGCGCAATCAGCGGCGCAATATGTTTTGACAATCTCAGCCCGAACACCGCCCATATGCCAATAAGGACAACCAGAAAGAGCTCATAGGGGGCCGGCTCGTTGATCACGAAACCCGACAGGAAAACACCGAAAGCCACCAGCAGCGAAGCCAGCATCGAGATCGCCGCGCGTTGCGGGTGAAAGAT
The DNA here is from genome assembly GCA_051251555.1 of Hoeflea sp. Lineage (GTDB taxonomy): Bacteria > Pseudomonadota > Alphaproteobacteria > Rhizobiales > Rhizobiaceae > Hoeflea. The sequence goes on along the minus strand of JBPOEW010000003.1, from coordinate 140,529 downwards.
GTCAGGTGCGGGCAGGGCGGCGCTGGTCAATACGCGTTGTCCGTGTTGAGCAGTTTGAGCGGCGTCATGAACAGGATCTTGAGGTCAAACAGCAAGGACCAGTTCTCGATGTAGTAAAGATCGCAGGCCGTGCGCTGCTTGATCTTCTCGTCATTGTCGATTTCACCGCGCCAGCCATTGATTTGTGCCCAGCCGGTGACACCCGGTTTGACCCGGTGCCGGGCGAAATAGCCGTCGACAACCTCGGCAAACAGACGGTCATGAGCCGCCGCGACCACCGCGTGCGGACGAGGTCCGACCAGAGACAGGTCACCGCGCAGAACATTGAAGAACTGCGGCAGCTCGTCGATTGATGTCTTCCTGATGAAGCGTCCAACCCTGGTCACGCGCGGATCGCCCTTGGTCACCGCCGCGCGTGCCGTGGGGTCGCACTGGTCGGTGTACATCGAGCGGAACTTGAGCACCGAGATGACTTCGTTGTTGAAGCCGTGGCGTTTCTGCCTGAACAGAACAGGACCCTTGGAATTGAGTTTGATAGCGATGGCCGTGCCGATCATGACAGGCCAGAGCAGCGCGACGGCCAGCAGCGAGAAGAAAATGTCGAAGATCCGCTTGGCCACGGAGTCCCAATCGGTGATTGGCCGGTCGAAAATGTCGAGCATCGGCACGGCGCCGAGATAGGAATAGGCGCGCGGCCGGAATCTCAGTTTGTTGGCGTGCGCCGCAAGCCGGATGTCCAGCGGCAGGATCCAAAGTTTTTTCAACAGCTCCAGCACGCGCGTTTCCGCATTCAGCGGCATGGCGATGATCAGCATGTCTATCCGGGCTATGCGGGCGAACTCCACCAGCGCATCGATATTGCCCAGTTTCGGATAACCGGCGATCATTGGAGGCGACCTGCGGTCATCGCGGTCATCGAAAAAGCCGCAAATCCGGATGTCGTTGTCGTCATCCTGCTCAATCGAGCGGATCAAGGCCTTGGCGATACCGCCGCCGCCCACAATCACTGCCCGGCGTTCCATCACACCATTTCTGGCCCATCGCCGAATGCCATAGGCAACAATGTTTCTCAGCACCACGAGAGAGATTGCGCCGCTGAGATACCAGGCTGCGAACCACACCCGTGAAAACGTCAGGCCGTATTGCATGAAGAACACAAGCAAGGCGATGATTGCGAAGGCAATCGACCAGGCGGTCAACACCTTTGGCAGTGTCCGCAATGCACTTCGGAGCGCTGGCACCTGATAGCCGTCAACGATCTGGATCAACAGGACAGCCAGTGCGGAACCGATCAGAATGGCCGGAATATATATATAGATCGTGAGATCGCCGGAAAGGCCGACATACAGCGCATGGACAAGAAAGCCTGTTAACGCCAACAAGGTCAGCTCAGCCAACCGCAGCGAGCCGATGATCATCGTCGGAGAATAGTTCTCCTGTGAAAGCCGGGTTGCTGTCTGGCGCGCCAGACGGCTCATTTCGACAACCGGTTCTCCATCCTCGCCCTTGAGGCTTGGCTTGAGCTTGACGGCTGCCATGGCCTTGCGGATGGCTTCTGAATTGAACGCTTCATCGCGGTCGAACTTGTTCACGGTCGAGCTCTCCCCGGGAAATCCTTCTTCCGGGATACCACGTCCTCCCTAAGAAAGACTTGACGCGCTCAGCTTTGCACTTTCCGGCGTTGGCCAAATCAGGTGCTCCCGGTAGAGTGCAGACATTTTGTCGGCCATTGTTTGTGCTGAAAAATTGTCCCTGAAACCGGCGATTTCCGGCATGGCGCCGGACAGCCACTCCGGCTCGCTTGTGGCCTTTGCCATCGCGCCTGCAAGCGCCTCGCTGTCGCCTGGCGGCACAAAACCTGCAAAGTCGGGACCCAGAATTTCCGGGATACCGCCAACACGGGTCGAGATGACCGGTTTGCCTGCCGCAACCGCTTCCAGAACAATGTAGGGCATCGATTCCGCTCGTGAGGGAATAACCACCGTCCGGGCCAATGCAAAAGCATCTCGCGCGGGCATGGCGTCGCGCAATGTCACCCGACCGCCCATGCCGATTGCCTCAAGCCGCGCCTTGTAGCGCGGCTTGTCCTCACCATCGCCAACCATGACGGCCCGCAAAGGCTTTCCAGCCAATTGCTCGGCGCGCCGCAATGCCTCGATGAACACATCGGGGCCCTTGAGATCACGCATCATGCCGATATAGAGAAAATCCACAGCATCAGGAATTGTGGTAACCGGATCGAATTCGTGGGAGCGCAAGCCGTTGTGGATCAAGCGCCATGCAGTACGCGGTGTTCCGATTTTGGCCTCGTAGGTGCGCCGCTCGTAATCCGAGACGAACACCAACGAGTCGGTCCAGCGCTCCAGAAACCGTTCTATTGCGAAATAGGCCTGACCACGCAGTGTTTTCTCGTCATAGTGCAGGCTACCGCCGTGCGGGGAATAAAAACGGGCAACGCAAGACCTTGATACCCGTAACCGTGAGCCGATCAGTCGCACGAAAGCGCCGCCTTTGGCACCGTGTCCGTGCAACACATCAGGCTGCAAATTCTTGACTTCACCAAACGATTTGAAGGCTGAGGTAAGGTCGGAAAGTCCAAGTGAGCGGCGAATGGGCAAGCGTGTCAGCCCAAGTGCCAGATGTGGCATGATGTTCTCGAACAATTCATCTTCATAAGCACCGCCGGTGGTCGAATCGCACAGAATCCCGACCTGATGCCCTGCTTTGGCGTGCTCTTCCGCCAGATCCCGCACATGACGGAAAATGCCGCCTACAGGCGACCTGAAACAATGAAGAATCCGCAAGGGTTGGTGTGCTGCCATGAGGTTAGAAAAGCCGCTCACGCACGTAGATGGTGTCGCCCGCCAGGATCGGATCCGAGATCCGCACCCGACCGGTCATGATTTTTCCGTTTATGTTGCGGGTAATGTCGACATTTCGCTGGTTTGCTCTGGACGAGTAGCCGCCAGCAATGGCGATGGCGTTCTGCACTGTCATACCTGCGACATAGGAATACTGTCCGGACTGTCCGACCTCTCCCATGATGAAGAAGGAGCGGTACCGGTCGATCTCGATCGACACGTCGGGATCGCGCAAATAACCCTGCCTCAGGCTCGCGGCAATGTTGGCTTCAAGCTCCTGCAGGGTGCGTCCCCGCGCAGGCACTGCACCGATCAGCGGGAAGGCGATATAGCCTGACTGATCTATCGCGTAAGTCCCGGTCAATCCGGCCTGTTCGAATACCGTCACCCGCAGGCGGTCGCCTGCATCCACCCGGTAGGGCTGCATGACAGCTTCATGGAATGCCTTGGGGGCGGGCTGATAGCCTGAACAACCCGCCAGCAGGACCGCGGCCATTGCGGCCGCCAGAAGATGTGTCGCTTTGGACTTGGCGGGTGTCATGCTGTTTCCGTGCTCCACGCGAACCGTGCTCGTTTCGAGATCCGTTATCGATCCATTAGGGTTAACGGCTGGTAAAACTCGGAGGATTTTTAAATTTGCTTTGGTCGGCTTTTTCCAAAACAGGCAAACAAGAGAGCCCGAACGGAGCGGGTGATGCAAAGGTAAAGGAACTCTGACTTCCTCCTTAACCCTTGCGTTACCATGTTCATTTACGCTTGCGGTCCAGTACAAGTACGGAGTAGCTGCGCATGTCTGTCTCACCAATGACACAACCTGATGTGGATATTGACCTCGGTCGCCTGGTCAAGGCGATATGGGAGAAGAAAGCGCTTGTCGCGGGTCTGACCGCTGCCGCTGCCGGCTTGGCTTTTCTTGTCACCGGCATGCTCAACCCGCTCTACAAGTCCGAAACCCGACTTTTGATAGAAACCCGCGAGCCGGTCTATTCGAGCGATCAGAATCAGTCGGCCCCCGATACGGTGTTCGACGATCGCGCCGTCACCAGCCAGGTCGAGATCCTCCGCTCGACTGACCTTGTCAAGCAGGTGGCGCGAAACCTTGATCTCTCCTCACGTGTTGAATTCGATCCTGCCGCCAATCCGTCTGCGATCGGCAATGTTCTGATCATGCTGGGGCTCAAGAAGAATCCGCTGGATGTGCCCGCCGAAGAGCGCGTCCTCAAGGAGTTCTACAAGAAGCTTGATGTTTACGCCGTGCCTGAATCGCGCGTTATAGGCATAGAGTTTTCGTCAGAAGACGAGGCATTGGCGGCCGCAGTGCCGAATGCGCTTGTCGATGTCTATCTTGCGTCTCAGTCCGGCGCCAAGCTTGAAAACAACACCGATGCGAGTGCCTGGCTGGAGCCCGAAATTGCCAAATTGCGTGACAAGGTGCGCGAATCCGAAAGCAAGGTTGCCGAATACCGTGCCCAAACCGGGCTGCTGCTGGTCAATCAGCAGGACACAATTGCTGCCAAGCAACTCTCTGATATTTCTACAGAGTTGAGCCGCGTCAGGGCGGAACGGGCTGATTCCGAAGCGCGTGCACAATCGGTGCGCAACGCGCTCGACAATGGCCAGGCCGTCGACGCGGTTTCCAATGTGCTTGATTCACCGGTCATTCAACGCCTGCGCGAAAGCGAAGGCAACATCCGGGCGCAGCTGGCCGACGTCTCGACCACGCTTCTCGACAATCACCCTCGCATGAAAGGATTGCGCGCGCAGCTCGCCGATGTCGAGCGCCAGGTTGCCAATGAAATCCGCAAGGTGCTTTCAAGCCTCGAGAGCAACGCCAGGGTGGCCCGCATTCGCGAACAGGAACTCACTGCGCAACTCAATGAACTGAAAGCTGGTTCGGCGCGCGAAGGTGAGGAAGCGGTCGAATTGCGCTCGCTTGAGCGCGAAGCTGCTGCCCAGCGCGACCTGCTGGAAACCTATCTCGGTCGCTACCGCGAAGCCGCCTCGCGCACCCAGCCCAAGGCGCTGCCAGCCGATGCCCGGGTGATTTCGCGTGCGGTGCCGGCTTCCGAAGCCTATTTTCCGAAAACCGGCCCGATCATCATCGTATCGACGCTGGCAGCGTTCCTGTTGTCGACAATTGGTGTGATGTTGGGTGAATTGTTCTCGGGGCGCGCCCTGCGTCCCTCATCCGCCCTGACCAGTGAACCTGCACGCGGGCAGGGAGAGCCTGAGGCTCCCGTGACCGGCGCTGCGGCTCCTGCCGTTGTCACCGCGCGGCCTGTTGAGCAAACCAACCAGGCCCTCGGCCACATATCCAATGATGCCGACGATTTCAGCGTCGAAGCCGTTGCCGAGCAACTGGTCACAGATATGACATCGGTCGCCGTCTGTGTCTCGCCTGAAGGTGATGAGGGATCAGCTGCGGCTGTCATGCTGGTCCGAACGGTCGCCGGCGAGGGCCTCAAAACCGTTTTGATCGATCTCACGGGGTCCGCATGCCCGACGGAACTGATGGCGGAATCCATTCGACTTCCGGGCCTGACAGATTTGATGTGCGGTGAAATAAGCATTTCCGATTCCATCCATCCTGACCGGTTGTCATCGGCTCACATTATTCCGCGCGGCAACGCCAATGCCCGACGCGCCATGCGTGCCATCGACCGCTTGCCGATGATTATTGACGCACTGACGGAAGCCTATGATCTGGTGGTCGTCGAATGTGGCGCTACAGACGCAGCATCGATCGCGCGCATTGCCCGCGCCGAACGCGGCGAGATTGTGCTCTCGGTCTTGCGCTTTGGTGAAACTGAAATTGCCGAACTGCTGATCGAATTCAACGCCCAGGGCTTTGATGATGTGTTGTTGATGACGCCTGGTCAGCCAGCCAGTCCGTTGGGAACCCGCAGCACCGCTGCATGAATGTCGAGCGTGGCAGTCATGGCGCAGGCTGTCACGGTCAATCTGTCTCCGGCGTAGGCCGGGAATTGTGCACCATCAATCCACGCAACCGCGCTGCAAGACGATGCAGCATCGGTGATGTCTTGATCAACCGCTTCACGCGGATAATGCCGGCTATCAACGGAGCGGCCACACGCCCCTTGGCGTTGAGCGCAAGGTAGCAATCCAGCAATTCGGTGCGTTGCGGGCACCAGGAGCGCTTGTAAAGCTGGTCCCCGACGCCGAAGTCGAAAACCTGGTGACCGGCCGCCGAAGCTCGCTCGATCATCCGGTAGAACAAAAACTCCCCGGCACTGACGTCAGCGGCGATATCCTCGTTGATGGAGCCGAATTGGCATGTCACGTGGCGGTCCTTGATGGTCAACCCGGCGACTGAAATGATCTCGCCTGCATGCTCTCCGCCACTCAGCTCGATGCCGTGTAGCTCGAGACCCGGTTTGCCTTCCGCATCCCGCGTTGTTGCCAGGTTGTGAAAGAAGGCGCGAACGCCCGGATCGGCAAACACGTCCGGCAACCCCTGAGCTGCCAACCGCGTGGTCTTTTGTGCAAAGAACGCATTGAGCAGCCGCAATGCTTTGCCATCCGTTTCGCCGGTAAGATGATTGTAGCCACCCATCGCTTCAATCCGACGTTCCGAGACCCGATATTTCTTGCGGCGGCGCTTGCCGTTGATCTGCGCCAGAACGGCATTGAAATCTGCAAACAGCGGCAGTTGAAAGCTGGGGTTCTGATGAAACACCCGTGGCAGTGCCGCAAAAGGCAGCCGCCCGGCTGTCTCAGGCGTCATCTTGTCAAACAGCACGATGTCGGCTTCAAGTCCGGCCCGCGACAATGCCGATGCGAGCTGGCTGGCCGAGACGTGTTCGCCGGGGTGTCGCCGTTTGGTGTCGATCAAGCCTGTATTTTCGTTTGAATAGGCTGTTCCGGCAAACCGGGCAATTTTCAATCCACCAACCGTTTCGATCTCGAGCGGCAGAATGGCGAAAGGGCTGCCATCCTGCTCTAGCGTAACAAGGAATATCTCCATGCCCGTGCCTTTGGTCCAGGCGTCGACCCAGACATGACTTTGATGGAACGTCATCGCCGGGTCGGTCTCGAGGGCCTGCCAGAGTGCGCGCACCTCGTCGGGATCTGATGTGATTGTTGCCGAAAGACGGAATGCCAAGGGGCTGGTGCGCTCGGCCGGTGCCGCCAACGGCGCGGATAGGTCCTGTGCATTTGCCATGATGTCGATGCTCTCGGAATTTCAGCTTATAAAAGTCAGCATGAAGCCAGGGTGCCGAATTTCGGGTAAATTCCGTGAGAGACCGGTGAAAAAGCCAGTGTAAAGGCTAATGCGACGTTAACATCAGGTTGTCGCTTTGCCGGTCAGGCCTTCCTGTTTTTCGGCGGCCGTTCCATCCAGCGGATCACAAACATTGCCGGTACCACCCAGAGAACGCCTGTAAACAGGAAATAGAGCAGGTGCACATACCAGGCCGATTCCGCCAACCGGTAGGTGGCGACGGTCGTTGCAACCAGCGCGTAGATCACCACCAGCGCGACGATGATCACTGTTCCGATGAGTTTCTTGAGGCGGACGGGCATGGACAAGCCTTATAACTGTGCCGGGCAGGACGGGGTACACGCACCGACATAGCGGCTTTGGCCCCGAACGCAAGGCTTAGCGGGATCTTGAGCATGACCGCGACGGCATGCCGCAAAGCCATTGGACTTGCCTTGTTTCATGCTGTGGTGCACATGTCCGGCAGTTGTTCAGAGGAAGAAAACGTCGATGACTGCCAGTACCACCGCTCCGCTCGTTGAAGTTCAGACGGCTCAATCGCCGGACGCTGGCAAGGTGATCGCCGAGCAACAAAGGATCCGCCGCAATCGTGCAGTCCAGCGCATCTGGCTCGCGATTGTGCTTGTGGCAATTTTCGCGCTTGTGCTTGTGGGCGGCGCGACACGGCTGACCGATTCCGGCCTCTCCATCACCGAATGGAAGCCGGTTCACGGGGTTATTCCGCCAATGAGCGAGGCCGAATGGCAGGAAGAGTTGGAGCTTTACCGGCAGATCCCCGAATACAAGCTGATCAACAAGGGCATGAGTCTTGACGAGTTCAAGACGATTTACTGGTGGGAGTGGGCGCACCGGCTGCTGGCCCGCGGTGTCGGCATTCTGTTTGGCGTGCCGTTTCTGTTTTTCCTTGCCACCGGCCGTGTTGAAAAGCGCTTGCGCTGGCCGCTGTTCGGTCTTCTGGTCCTTGGCGGACTTCAGGGCGCAGTCGGCTGGTGGATGGTGGCGTCCGGTCTGGTTGACCGGGTCGATGTCAGCCAGTACCGGCTGGCCACTCACCTGACGCTTGCCTGTCTGATTTTCGCAGCGATTGTGTGGGTCATGCGCGGACTTGCTCCGCATTCCGCCGATCCGGTTCCCAGTGACGGCCTCAAGCGCGGAGCAGGGTGGCTCGCTGGCCTCGTTCTGGTGCAGATTTATCTTGGCGGCCTGGTTGCAGGTCTGGATGCCGGCCTGGCTTCCAGTACCTGGCCGTTGATGAATGGTGCAATCGTGCCCGACGGTTTGCTGGAAATTTCACCGGCCTGGCGCAACTTCTTTGAAAACGAACTCACGGTGCAATTTGTTCACCGGCTGGGCGGTTATCTGCTGTTCGCGCTGGCGCTATGGCACATGCTGGCATCGATCAAGCGCGGCGCGGGAAGCACCCATTGCCGCCGCTCCATTGTGCTGTTCGGCATGATCACCATCCAGGCCTTGATCGGCATTGTGGTTCTTCTCACCCAGGTGCCTGTCAGCTGGGCTTTGATGCATCAGGGCTGGGCAGTGCTTGTGCTGGGCTTCGCCGTGGCCCATTGGCGGGGCTTTTACGGACCCTATCCGATGGAAATCAAAATTCGCCACAGGAGTTGATCCGCAGACACTGCCAGGAGACAGTGTGAGGGCAATTCCGTGATCTCAAAGAGGAGAGTTCGCTGGCGCTGTTCAATCTGTCCCGTCATCGCCGATATGTCTCCGACGAAGAGTATTAAGTCTGGTTCGATCTCGCCTACACGACCGTCGATATCTGCGCTGCGGTGCTGTTCGTGGCGGGATCCATCATGGGCTTCTTTGATGACCGCAAGACCGTCGGAACCTGGTGCTTTGTCGTGGGATCGGTATGTTTTGCGCTGAAGCCGACGCTGCGGATCATCCGGGAGCTGCGCTACGTCAAGGACAATGACCTTGAAGATCTCGCCAAGCGATTTGAACCGTAAAGCGGTGTCTTAGTGGCAGGCAGCAGGTCGCGCCGTTACGCGGCCAACCTGCTGTGCTGCTACGGGCGATGCTGCTGATCGAACGATCAGCCGCCGATCATCAGATCTAGATTCTGTACCGCAGCCCCTGATGCGCCCTTGCCGAGATTATCCAGCGACGCCACCAGATTGATCTGACCCGTACCCTCTACACCGCAGACATAGAGCTTCATGCCGTTCGTGCCGACCAGTTCCTCTGGATCAAGCCGGGCAAGACCAGCACTTGCCGCCAAAGCCACGACGCTGACTTCGCCGCCCGAAGAATAGTGGCTCTCAAGTGCTGAATGGACATCTGCCATCGACGGATTGCCGGTCATGAGGTCGAGATGCAGCGGCACATTGACCAGCATGCCTTGCGCAAACCGGCCCACGGCCGGTGTGAATATCGGCCGCCGTGTGATCCCGGTGTGGGTCATGATTTCGGGCACATGCTTGTGCGCCAGCGTCAGCGCGTAGGCAAAATAAGCGGCGCCAATCGCGTCATCGTGCGAGGCGTCCTCCATTTGCGCGATCAACTGCTTGCCGCCGCCGGTATAGCCCGAGACCGCATTGACGGTCACCGGATAGTTCGCAGGCAGCAGGCCTGCGGCAACCAGCGGGGCGATGAGGGCGATGGCGCCGGTGGAATAGCACCCCGGATTTGAGACGAATTGGGCGCTGGCAATGCGCTCGGCCTGGCCGGAAGACAGCTCGGCAAAGCCATAAGCCCAGTCTGGATTGCTCCGGTGTGCAGTCGATGCATCGATAAAACGGGTTCCTGCATCTGCGGCCAACGCCACGGCTTCCCGCGCCGCGTCGTCGGGAAGGCACAAAATAGCAATATCGGCATCGCGCAGAAATGTTTTCCGCACATCGGCATCCCGCCGCTGTTCGGCCGGCATCGACATGAGATTGATATCGGTCCGGTCCTGCAGCCGCGAGACAATCTGCAGACCTGTTGTTCCGTGTTCGCCGTCAATAAAAATCTTGGGAGCCATCGGGCTTCTCCGTTCATGCATATAATTCAGGGACTTGGGCAGCGCTTCGGATTTGAAATCTGAAGCTGCAAATAAAGCTGGCGAGACTTTATCGTCGCGAGCGGCGTTCTGCGAGAAGTCCGAGGTAATGCATGGCGACAGAGGCTCCGGCTATCGCGGTGATGTCCGCGTGATCATAGGCTGGAGCAACTTCTACAATATCCGCCCCCTTCATATCAAGCCCTCCGAGCTTCTGCAGTACCGACAACATTTTTGCGCTGGAGGGGCCTCCGGCGACAGGCGTGCCGGTGCCAGGAGCGAAGGCCGGATCAAGACAATCGATATCAAAGGTGAGGTAGCAGGCCGCATCGCCGACATGATCAAGGATGGTCGAGGCGATCTGACTGGCGCTCATGTCCTCCACCTCGTATCCGTAGATGATCCGGATTCCGCAGTCCTCGGGCGCATGGGTCCGGATGCCGACCTGGATCGACCGTGTCGGGTCGATCACGCCGTCGCGGACGGCACGGCCGACAAACGAGCCGTGGTCGATGCGCTTGCCATCATCGAACCAGGTGTCCTGATGCGCATCGAACTGCACCAGCGCCAGCGGACCGTATTTGGCCGCATGCGCCTTGAGTAGCGGCCAGGTGACAAAATGGTCGCCGCCCATGCTCATCAGGAAGGCGCCGGACGCCAGAATTTTCGCGGCCTCGCGTTCGATCGTCGCCGGGGTCTTCTGGTGGTTGCCGTAATCGAGCAGGCAATCGCCATAGTCGATCACCGCCATGGCCTCGAACAGGTCGCGGTCAAACGGATATTGCGGATCATTGTCAAAGATCGCCGCCGCCCGCCGGATCGCCTGCGGCCCGAACCGCGCGCCCGGGCGGTTGGAGACTGCGGCGTCGAACGGAATGCCCCAGACGACTGCATCCGCTCCCTTGAGCGACTTGGTGTACTTGCGCCGCATGAACGACAGTGCCCCGGCATAGGTCGGATCGCTCGCCGCCGATGTCAGTGAGCGAGCGGTAAAGGCATGATCGATGGATTTGTTGGCCATGGTCTGGTTCCGGATGCGAGAAGGCTTTCGGTTCTGTCTAACCCAATCATGCAGCATGATAAAGCCGCACTGACGGGATGATGCGCGTCGGTTTTCACCGACAGATCGGCTGATTCAGGGTTTGGGAAGCTTTCTCAGCTACGATCAGACGCGAAAAACAGTTTTCAGAAACCAGGAGACGGAGTTGAGCATGAGCGCTGCCGGGCCGTCATCGGCCTCATCCGAAACGCTGTATTCCGTCCAGTATTTGCGCGCGGCAGCCGCGTTTGCGGTGCTGCTTTATCATGTCTCGGCTTCGTCGCAGGATACCTGGGGACTGGACCCAGATCGCATCGACCAGGTCGGGGCTGCCGGCGTTGATCTGTTCTTTGTCATTTCCGGGTTTGTCATGGCGATGATCGTCGCCCGTCCCGGAGACTTCGACGGCAGGGAATTCTGGATACGGCGTATTGCGCGGGTAGTGCCGGCCTATTGGGTGATCACGCTCGCGGTGTTCGTGTTGGCCTGGGCCATGCCGCAGCTGTTCAAGGCAAGCACGAGCGATCTCCAGGCACTTCTGATTTCGCTGTCATTTGTGGCGCTCGATCACGGCGACGGCAACACCGGTCCGTTGCTCCTGGTGGGCTGGACCCTGAACTACGAGATGTTCTTTTATGGCGTTATTGCCCTTACAGCCGGGATATTTGGTGACCGGCGGTTGATCGGTGCATCAGGGGTTATCATTGCCTTGGTCGCGGTCGGGCAATGGATCAGGCCGGTCAATCAAACGTTGCTTTTCTATACCGATCCGATCCTGCTTGAATTCGTTCTCGGCATACTGGTGTTCAAGACCTGGAACCAGACACGCGAGACAAGGCAGGGCCTTGCGCCGCTGGCGGTGCTTGTCGCTGGCTGCGTCTTGTTGTTCCTGCAGTGGGAGCGCCCGGTCGGCGACATGCGCATGCTGTTCTGGGGCGTGCCAGCGGCTGCCATATTGTATGGCGGTCTGGGAACGCTGACCTTTCGCAATGCTTTTCTGGCCCGCCTGGGCGACTGGTCGTACGCGCTCTACCTGACCCACATCTTTGTGATTTCGCTCTATATAAAACACATCATTTCGCGGGTCACCTTCATCGAACTTCCCTGGCCGGTCCACTATCTGATCATGGTGGTGTCAGCCTGCGCCGTTGCGGCGGTGTTTTACATGTGTGTTGAACGTCCGCTGTCTCGCTCGGCGCTGCGCAAGATGCGGGGCGGAGATCCTGCTGCGTCGGCCATACCCAAATCTGCATGACCGGTCCGCGAGCCAATAACTCGCTGGTCATCCCGCGGCTTTCCAAAAGCCCATAAAAAAGACGGGGCCGAAGCCCCGTCCAAGAATGCATTCCGAGGGTGTCCCGGCGAATTAACGCTTGGAGAACTGGAACGAGCGGCGGGCCTTGGCCTTGCCGTATTTCTTACGTTCGACAACACGGCTGTCGCGGGTCAGGAAGCCGCCCTTCTTGAGAACTGGGCGCAGGCCCGGCTCGTAGTAGGTCAGCGCCTTGGAGATGCCGTGACGAACCGCACCGGCCTGGCCGGAGAGGCCGCCGCCGACAACGGTGCAGACAACGTCGAACTGGCCCTGGCGGGCAGCGGCGACGACAGGCTGCTGGACAACCATCTGCAGCACGGGACGTGCGAAGTAGGTGACGAAATCACGGCCGTTGACGGTGATCTTGCCGGTGCCGGGCTTGACCCAGACGCGGGCAATCGCGTTCTTGCGCTTGCCGGTTGCGTATGAGCGGCCAAGGTCATCGACCTTGCGCACGTGCACAGGTGCTGCCGGTGCAGCTTCAGCAGCAGCCACGGATGCGCCGAGCTCCTCAAGCGAATTGAGTTCAGCCATTATCAGGCGCTCCTTTTGTTCTTGGTGTTCAGCGAGGCGACGTCGAGGACGGTCGGCTGCTGGGCTTCATGCGGATGTTCCGCACCGGCGTAAACGCGCAGGTTTTTCATCTGGCGACGGCCAAGCGGGCCGCGGGGAACCATGCGCTCGACAGCCTTTTCGATGATGCGCTCGGGAAAGCGACCTTCGAAAATCTGGCGCGCGGTGCGCTCCTTGATGCCGCCGGGATAGCCGGTGTGCCAGTAGTACTTCTTGTCGGTGTACTTCTTGCCGGTCAGAACCGCCTTTTCGGCATTGATGATCACGACATTGTCGCCATCGTCAACGTGAGGGGTGAAGGTGGCTTTGTGCTTGCCGCGCAGGCGGTTGGCAACAACAGTGGCAAGACGACCGACGACGAGATCTGTCGCGTCGATGATCAACCACTTCTTTTCCACCTCTGCAGGCTTCTGCGAGAAGGTTTTCATTGGAGTTCTCTCTTCATTCAGGATCCGGAGCTGATCAAGTCAGTCGACGGACGTTTCTTGTTGCTTGTGTTGTTCTGGCAGGTTGCCATGCAGCTTCCCAAAACAACGGATGCGCTGAAATCTAAGAATTCCGACGCTGCGTGCTTATAGGTGAGGTAAAAATCGTCGTCAAGCGACGGTTTTCAGCGTAAGCCTTAAATAAAGCAATAAAAACAACGTGTTATATATACGGTATCTTGGTACCGTAAAATTAGGTCTAAAAGTCGCTCACGCACGCGGCGGAATCGAATAGGTCGCTGTGGCGTGCGCCACCAATTCTCCGCCGGAATCGCTGATTGCGATGTCGGTGACCACCAGCCGTTTGCCGAGTTTGAGGATAGTGGCAGTTGCGTCCAGCGGCCCGGGCTCTGGCTTCATCAGGAAGTTGATGTTGAGGTTGGTGGTCACGGCAAGCGCTACCCGGCCGATATGGGCAAGGATCACCGAATAGGCCGCAAGATCGGCCAGCATGAACATGGTCGGTCCGCTCACCGTTCCGCCGGGTCTAAGGTGCTTGGTATCAGCTTCAAGCCGGACAAGAGCCGTCCCCGGTGCCACGTCGACAACCGTGATGTTGTCTCCGTTCGCCTTGATCTGCGGAAAGACCTCATCGAGATAGGCCAAGACTTCCGGTGCGGACATGACGGGCGCGGCAGGTGCGGGCATGGGCGGGTTCCTCAAAACAGTGTGAAAGATCTGGAATGTTCGCTGGACAGCCATACCGCTTGCCGGGATGCAGCAGCGTTACGGCCTTGCCTCGTGGGCTTCGCCAGAATCTGCGTTGCGGTCAAAATCGCGCAAATTGGTTGGATGTCAACGCCATCACGGGGTTCTCGCCGCCGGTTGCGCGCGTTAAGCTGTCGGTAAATCAGAAAAGGGTTTTTTCGCATGGGTATCGTCGAATTGAAACAGGATGCGGAGGCGGCTTTGGTCAAGTCCGAAAAAATTGGCAGCGTCTTGCGGCTGGAGATGAACAATCCGCCTGCCAATGCTCTGTCGATCGCCATGATGCAGGCGCTGAAGGCTGAGCTTGACGCGACCCGCGAAGACAAATCCATCCGTGCGGTGATCATCGCTTCAGCAACGCCGGGAAAGTTGTTTTCTGCCGGCCATGATCTCAAGGAACTCACTCTCCATCGCGCCGATGAGGACCGGGGCAAGGCATTCTTCACCCGCACCATGAAGCTATGCGCCGAACTGATGCAGGCAATCGTGCATCTGCCGGTTCCGGTGCTGGCCGAGGTCGATGGCCTCGCAACTGCCGCCGGATGTCAGCTTGTGGCCTCCTGTGACCTGGCGTTTTGTACCGATACCTCCGCCTTCTGTACGCCGGGTGTCAATATCGGCCTGTTCTGTTCCACCCCGATGGTTGCGCTGAGCCGCAACGTGCAGCGCAAGCAGGCCATGGAAATGCTGCTAACCGGCGAAACCATCGACGCCTCTAACGCCCGGGAATTCGGCCTGATCAACCGCATCATGCCGCGCCAGTATCTGGGTCAGGTGGTGATGAAATATGCCGAAGTGATCGCTTCCAAATCTCCACTGACCGTGAAGATCGGCAAGGAAGCGTTCTACCGCCAGGCAGAGATGTCGCTGGAAGACGCCTATGAATACACCGCCGGCGTGATGGTCGAGAACATGATGGCGCGTGATTCAGAAGAAGGCATGAACGCCTTCATCGCCAAGCGCACACCGGAATGGACCGGGGAATAGAGTTGCACGCCTCAGAGGTCGGCTGCCTGTTGACAGGCGGCTGACATGCTGGTTTGTTCTCTTTGTGTTCTAGCGTTGGTTCAAGTGGATTTAATTGTCGAGCACCAGCAAGTCGGGAGTTTCAGGAGATGAATTTTGAACCGCGCATCAGCTTGATCACGCTCGGTGTGGCCGATGTGGCTGCGTCGACAGCGTTCTATCAACGGCTGGGTTTCAAGCGGTCGTCAGCCTCCAACGACAATGTGACATTCTTTCATATGAAGGGGACCGTGCTGGGGTTGTTCGGGCGCGATGCACTGGCCGCCGATGCCGGTGTTGAGGCGACCGGCCCGCAGGGTTTCGAAGCCATGTCTCTGGCGCATAATCTGTCCTCGCGCAAAGCGGTCGATTCGGCCTGGGACTTCGCGATTCAATGCGGCGCCGAGCCGGTAAAAAAGCCGCATGAGGTGTTCTGGGGCGGCTATTCAGGTTACTTCGCCGACCCCGACGGCCACCTGTGGGAACTTGCGCACAATCCTTTCATGGAATTGGACGGCGACGGTCATATGACCTTGCCGGACTAGTGCTGCGATCGTGATGGATGGTTCCCATGTGTTCCGGTGCGACCGCTAGCAGCCCGGAATCACGGGGATGTGATGCGCAAAATCGGGCGGAAGTTGAACAAGCGATCCTCATCATCGGCTGCATTTGGATCGCAGCGGATCACCCGGCAGGAGTTCGTGTCGCGTGCCGGTACGCCGGCCCAGACGCCGATTGCCGGACGTTCACACATCAGCGACGAACTGACATAGCGGTCATAGATGGGCAGACCGCGTTTTGAGGTGTGTCTGAGGATCGCTGCACCTTCGCGAATAAGGGTGGCGCGAATGGCTCTGCACTCGTGTTTTGTGGTCTCGACCCGGCTGATCGCACTCGCCGGGCCGATTGTCCCTGAAAGCGTTACTGCCAGCACTGCAGTGCTCAAAAACATGCTCTGGGTGATGTTGGATTTCTGTCTCATCGGGGGCTCCACAGGGCGTATTCATTACATCATAAGGAACGATTGTGGCGGCGGTTTGGAAGAAGGCACGCAATCGGATGCTTGACGCTGCTGCGGGTCATTGCCACAAACATCAGACCAGAATTCCGGAAATTTGACCATGAACCATGACGCCTACGACAATTTCTATATTTCCGGCATCCTGCAATCCGTGAAAACCATCGCTGTGGTCGGCGCGTCGGCAAACGAAGTGCGCCCGAGCTATTTCGTCATGAAGTACATGCTCGGCAAAGGCTACCAGGTCATTCCGGTCAATCCGGGGCAGGCGGGTCGCGAAATCCTTGGTCAGAGGACTTACGCGAAGCTGAGCGACATCCCTGTCGCCATCGATATGGTCGACATTTTTCGCGCATCCGATGCGGTGCCCGGCATTGTCGAGGAAGTGTTGGCGCTTGATCCGCTGCCGAAGGTGATCTGGATGCAGTTGACCGTGCACCACGATGAAGCCGCTGCTCGGGCCGAAGCAACTGGAATAAAGGTCGTGATGAATCGTTGCCCGAAGATCGAGTATGGCAGATTGTCAGGTGAAATCGGCTGGAACGGCGTCAACTCGGGCATCCTGACATCGCGCAAACCGGTGATGCGCACAGGGTTTCAGAGTTATGGGCTGCGTGTGAAGCCTGGTGAGGGCGGGGAGTCGCAGTAATCTGGGGTTTGGGTGATGATGTGTTGCTGGACCTGCCCGCGGTGCGGCCGTCGAAGGGGTGGTTTATGTCACGGGTACCAAGCTGTGGGCTGCAAGCCACAAGCCGTGATCTTCCCGGAAACTGAAGCCGAAAGCCGTGGGTGAGGACGCTTGGGTCCATCTCCCGTGGTTTCACCTTCCTATTGCTTGGTGGAATCTCTTTCTCTTCTGACTGGGGATTTGGCGAGTCTAGAGTGCCCAAATGCGGCTGCGCCGCAAAAATCTTCTTTGACCATGACGCGGACATGCGGGATAACCACCTCCACGTTAATGTCGTGTACTAAGGGGAGAAGTCCATGTCGAACAATCAACCAGGTTTTGATACACTAGCTATTCACGCGGGGGCTCAGCCCGATCCCGCAACGGGCGCACGCGCCACGCCCATTTATCAGACCACGGCCTTCGTGTTCGATGACGCCGATCATGCGGCCTCGCTGTTCGGCCTGAAGGCTTTCGGTAACATCTACACCCGCATCATGAACCCGACCCAGGCCGTGCTTGAAGAACGGGTTGCGGCACTCGAAGGCGGCACTGCGGCGCTCGCGGTTGCGTCGGGCCACGCGGCACAGCTGATCGTGTTTCACACCATCATGAGCCCTGGCGACAACTTTATTGCCGCCAACCAGCTCTATGGCGGATCGATCAACCAGTTCGGCAAAGCCTTCCAATCGTTCGATTGGCAGGTGCGCTGGGCCGATCCAGCGGATATAGGCGCCATCGAAAGCCAGATCGATGAGCGCACCAAGGCGATCTTCGTTGAAAGCCTTGCCAACCCGGGCGGCACCTTCGTCGATATCAACGCCATTGCCGAAGTCGCGCGCAAGCACGGTTTGCCGCTGATCGTCGACAACACCATGGCGTCGCCCTATCTCATCCGTCCGATCGAGCACGGCGCCGACATCGTGTTGCATTCGCTGACC
This sequence comes from Hoeflea sp., assembly GCA_051251555.1. Taxonomy (GTDB): domain Bacteria; phylum Pseudomonadota; class Alphaproteobacteria; order Rhizobiales; family Rhizobiaceae; genus Hoeflea. Next base: position 122,670 of record JBPOEW010000003.1, on the reverse strand, counting down.
AAATTCATCGGCGGCCATGGCAATTCGATGGGCGGCGTCATTGTCGACGGTGGATCGTTCGATTGGTCGAAGTCCGGCAAATATCCGGCCCTGTCTGAGCCTCGCTCGGAATATGGCGATATCGTCCTGCACGAGAGCTTTGGCAATTTTGCCTTCGCCATCGCCTGCCGCGTACTCGGCCTGCGTGACCTGGGTCCGGCAATTTCCCCGTTCAACGCCTTCATGATCCTGACCGGAGCGGAAACCCTGGGCCTGCGCATGCAGCGCCATTGTGACAACGCGCTGGCCGTCGCCGAATGGCTGACCAAGCACGACAAGGTCGACTGGGTGCATTATGCCGGTCTGCCCGATCATGAAAACCATGCATTGCAGCAGCGCTACTCCCCCAAGGGTGGCGGCTCGGTCTTCACCTTCGGCCTCAAGGGCGGCTACGACGCGGGCGTCAGGTTCGTCGAAGGTCTCGAGATGTTTTCGCATCTGGCCAATATCGGCGACACCCGTTCGCTGGTCATCCATCCGGCCTCGACCACCCACCGCCAGCTCACACCTGAGCAGCAGATCGCTGCAGGTGCGGGCCCCGACGTGGTTCGGCTGTCGATCGGAATTGAGGACGTTAAGGATATCATCGCTGACCTCGAACAGGCCTTGGTCAAGGCATAGCCGGAGTCTTGGTGCCTATCGGGCGGCCCGGTGATAAACCGGGCCGCTGGTCACGAGGCGCATTGGCCGGATTCAAGGCACGCTTTATCAATCTGTGGATCAATTTTGCCTAGCGTGCGTTGGGTTCATATGAGGCAGCCTGCGGGCGGATCCGATATATGGGCGATGAGGGGCACAAATTGATGACGTCAGACCACACAGACCACACCGCAGCCGAAGATAGGAGCGGACGTGGGCTCGCGGCCCGGTCTCCGCTGACGATTCCGGCTCGCGGCTGGTTCGACATAGTCCGTCGCCTCTTCAATCAGATATCAGAGGACAATCTGCTTCTCGTTGCCGGTGGCGCGACTTTCTACATGTTGCTGGCCATGGTTCCGTTCATAAGCGCGGTTGTTTCCATCTATGGACTATTCTCCGATCCGGTTTCGCTGACAAAGCATATCGCCACGTTTTCGACCTTTGTGCCGCAGGGCATAATCGGAATTGTGGAAGATCAGCTTGTGCGTCTGACATCAAAGGATGATGCCACGCTCGGGATCACATTGATTGTTTCTGTCGGCCTGTCGCTGTGGAGCGCCAACGCTGGCATGAAATCAATTTTTCAGTCTCTGAACGTGGTGTATGATGAGCGCGAGAAGCGCGGATTTGTACGCCTCTCTCTGACCACGCTGGTCTTCACTGTTGCTGCGGTGACCACCATTCTCGCCCTGGCGGGCATCGTCATCGTTCTGCCGATAGTGTTCAGTTATTTTTCCGCTGCTGGATCGATCGAGTTGCTGGTTCAGGGGATCAGCTTTGCCGTAGTTTTTGCCGTCATCGTTTTCGGGCTGATCCTGATGTATCGTTACGGCCCGAGCCGCAGCAACGCCAGATGGGGCTGGCTGTGGATTGGGGCCGTGGTCGCTGCCATCCTGATTCTGATCGTGTCGATGGCTTTCACAGTCTATGTCAGCAATTTCGCCAAATTCGACGAGACTTATGGATCCTTGGGAGCGATTATTGGATTCATGATGTGGCTGTGGTTGATGATTACGGTCGTTCTCATCGGCGGCGAGTTGAACGCCGAGATCGAACATCAGACAGTAAGGGACACAACCGTCGGCTCGACCATGCCGCTGGGACAGCGGGGGGCGGTGATGGCCGACACGGTCGCACCCGGTCGCGAAAACGGCACGGACAACGATGATGGCGAGCAGAATGAGGCCCGCTCGCGGCATTATAGGCAAGGCGACAGAGGGTTTGCAGCCGGAGCCATTGTTGGCTTTTTTGCCGCTTCAATGTTCAGGAGCAGGCGCTGACCAGAATTGCCGTCCTATGCCCATGAGTAATTCCGACGCGGCAGATTAGCTGCGTTTGGGTCAATCTACTGCAACGAGGCGAAAACGCATGAGTACACATCTAATCCTGCCGGTTGCGCCCTCTGGGGAGGCGGATATCTCGCGGCCCGAGCCAGCAAAAGTCCTTTCGGGCGATCCCGTCCACACCACCTGGAATCTCGAGGAACGAGACGGTCTTTATTGCGGCATATGGCAATCGACACCTGGCAAATGGCGTATCTCCTACGATGAGTGGGAATACTGCCATATCCTCGAAGGAGTGTCGGTTATTTCGGAAGATGGCGGAAATGCCGTGACGGTCAAATCAGGTGACAGTTTCATCCTCAGACCAGGCTTCAAGGGAAGCTGGGAAGTACTTGAAACGACTCGCAAAGACTATGTTATAAAAACCTAGTGTAGCGCATCAGGAATGCCCAGAAATGGCGTTTCCTGTTGTCCATGTTGTTAAGGTGTGGCCGCCAGCTTCATGTATTGGCCTGCTCCATACAGGACATTCACACTGAAATATATCGCTCGTTTCAGCAGACCGGCAAGCTCTCCAGTCCGTGAAAATGATAGCTGTCGCGAAACCGTGGCGCGGCCTGGATTGCGAGATCGGGCAGGCGCGAAAACAGCACGGACAGCGATTGCTGCAACTCAAGCCGCGCAAGCGGAGCCCCAATGCAAAAGTGCAGCCCGGCGCCGAAACTGACATTCTTCTGGTCCGCGCGGCCGGGGCGGAATTCGTGCGGGGCCTCGAACGCAGACGGGTCGCGGTTGGCAGCGCCAAGCAACAGCGCCACTTGCTCGCCGGGATTCAGGGTCACCGGGCCCAGGTCGATCTGCTCATAGGCAAAACGGGTAAACATGTGCAGCGGCGCGTCAAACCGCAGCGCCTCCTCGACTGTTGCTGCGGCGGCCTCGGGCGTGTCGAAAAAGCGTCGCGGATCGCCTCCCTGTTCAAGAATCGTTTTCACAGCATTGCCCGTCTGGTGCACGGTGGCTTCGTGTCCGGCATTGAGCAACAGCACGCAAGTCGAGATGAGCTCGTCATCGGTGAGTTTTTCGCCGGTGTCACGCACGGCAATCAACGCCGACAACAAATCATCCGCGTTGTTGTGCCGGTGCTCTTCGATGTGAGCGGTTAGAAATGCGCCAAATTCGGCAGAGGCGCGGTTGGCGCGCTCTTCAGTTTGCCGCGACCGTTGCGGCACGTACATTTCGCACATGGCATGCGACCAGGCGAGCAGGTCATCGGCCCGATTGACCGGTACACCAAGCAACTCGCAAATCACCGTGAGCGGGATTGGCGTCGCGAACGACGGCAGCAGATCAAACGGCTGGCCTGCGGGCAGGGCATCGATCAGTTCGTTGGCCAGCGCGCTGATGCGAGGTCTGAGCCGCTCCACCGAGCGCGATACGAAGGCGCGGTTGACCAGCGTCCTCAGCCGCGTGTGCGCCGGCGGTTCCCGCTCAAGCAAGGAGCCGCTTTCGATGCGATCAAAATCAGTCAGGTGCCCGCGACCCTTGACCGGGTTGAGCGGTGCGCCCCAGCGGTTCTCGCGTCCGAATCGCCGGTCGCGCAACAAGCCATTGACCTGATCGTAGTCTGCCACGCACCACATGCCGTACTCTTCCCAGTAGAAAACCGGCGAGTTGCGGTGCCTCTCGGCGTAAAAACGGTAAGGATCCTGAACGAAGCCAGGCTCGCTGGGATCCTGGGAGACGGAAAGCGTGTGTAGGGTCATGCTGTAGGCTTTAGCGCGGAATGAGCCCTGACAAAATCGGCTATTCTCATCGGAGCCTGTTTTTTGTGGTCCACGGCCGTATAAAATTCCCACCTACCTCCACACGTTCGCTGGCAGTGCAGCATGAAGGAAAACTGGCATGTCATTGAGTGAAATCCACAGTCTCGATCACGCCGTCCTTCTGTGCCGCAAATTGCAGCAAACACCCGCGTCGGCTCCACGCTGCTGAGCCTGAGGCCGCGCGGCAAGTGGTCGGTGTGTGATGATGGCGATGCGAAGCCGGGGGCGGCTGGCGTCGAACTGGCATTCCGCGTGCCGCCGCCCGCCGTTGAAGTCTGCCATTCGGAGCTCGTCGCAAGTGGCGTCGAAATACTGCGTGCGCCGACAGATCTGCCGGACTGGCGCCACCGGACACTGTTTTTCCGTGATCCCGAAGATAACATTATCGAGATTTACGCCGAGTACTGATGACGCCGTCCTGCCCGAAACAGACGCTGGGCGCGCGAACGCCGGCGTCCGGTTAAAGGCATTGCATGGTTAGGCGACGCTTTGTTGTCGCATCATTGGCAGCGGCGTTTGCCTGAGACCTGCACCCAGCCGGCGGAGGCTGGCTGCACTTCGATTGTGCGTGCCACTGTCTTGATCACCGGCGGCACTTGCCGGGCGATGGTGCGGGCGGGCTCAATCACCACCGTGCGGGTGCGATGCGCATAGCGCGCCGGGATCCGCTCATGCACGGTGCGGGCGGGCTGCACCACCACGGTGCTGGCTCTCGTTGCGTATTGCGCCGGATGAACCACTTTGCACAGGGTTTTCTTGCCGTGTACAAGGCGCCATTCCCAGCCGATGGATTTCGGCTGCACCATCACCGTCTGGTGAACCGTCCTGGTCACCGCCGGAATGTGACGGGCAACCATTTGTGCCGGTGCAACAAGCACCTTCTCGGTGACCTGACCGTAGCGGGCAGGAATGGTTTCATGGACCACACCGCCGGCGCGAACAACGACCTGTTGATGCACTGTTTTGTAGACTGCGGGCTGATGCACTTGCTGGTAACAGGCAAGCGTCTTGCCGCCAGCTAGCGCTGGCGAGGCGACGGACAGAGCCAAAACAGCGGCGGAAAGACTGCGGCAAAGTGTTGAAAACTCAGACATTTTACTCACTCCCTTGTGGCGGCAGCGGCTTTCTTGGTGGCCGTCTCCGCAACTTGTGGGACGAGTGTGCCGCACTCTTGCGCCTGTGAAAAGTAAAACGTTAAGTTTTAGCCGGTCGGGGGGGGCGAAGATGTGGCCGGTTTCCTTTGTCCTGAGTAGGGATTGCCGAAACAGGTCTGAGATCGCTGTCCGTCGATGCCGCCCGGTCACACGCGATACCTCGCGAGATCGGACATGATGAAGAAATTTCGCAAAAAGGGCGCACCATTCGGACAAAATGCAGCTCTCTGGTAGGCATGTTGGAAACCGTAACTTCAATTTAACCCCCCTCGTGAACAACAGATCCATGCTGTTTCGCCGCGTTGCGTCTTGAAGCGGCGGGGGGGCACACTCTATGTAGTGAGTTCAAAGAGACTGATTCTGAGCAGGCCTTGCCGTCTGCCGAGCCGTTTGACAAGGGAAGCGCAATGAAAAATACAGTTGATAACGCCATGGCCCTGGTGCCCATGGTCGTTGAACAGACAAACCGCGGCGAACGGTCCTACGATATTTATTCGCGGCTCCTCAAGGAGCGCATCATCTTCATCACCGGCCCGGTTGAAGATCACATGGCGACACTCGTCTGCGCACAGCTTCTGTTCCTTGAAGCGGAAAATCCGAAGAAGGAAATCGCCATCTACATCAATTCGCCCGGTGGTGTGGTCACCGCGGGCATGGCGATTTACGACACCATGCAGTTCATCCGGCCTGCCGTGTCGACCCTGTGCGTCGGTCAGGCGGCCTCCATGGGTTCGCTCCTGCTGGCAGCCGGCGAGAAGGGCATGCGCTTTGCCACGCCCAACGCCCGCGTCATGGTGCATCAGCCCTCCGGCGGGTTTCAGGGTCAGGCATCCGACATTGAGCGTCATGCGCAGGACATCATCAAGATGAAGCGCCGGCTCAATGATATCTATGTCAAACACACCGGCCAGGACTACGAAACAGTTGAAAAGACCTTGGACCGTGACCACTTCATGACTGCTGATGAGGCGCTCGGTTTTGGTCTTATCGACCGTGTCATTGATAAGCGCGAATATGTCGAGACGGATTCTTAAGCGACCGATCCGGGTCGTTTGGTCTCGTTTTGGCATTGTTTTAGGAACGATTGCGCTACTCCTGCAACACGTTTGTGTGTGCTTGGGGTGGTACAAGTTCCGTAGCGCGCTAGTATAGACGTTAAGTCTATGTTCAATTTCTCTGGCGTAGCATTGCCAGTGAGACGGGGATTCGTTGCCACCGGCCGCAGGAATGGTTACCTGATGGTCGAGTTTGTACCCCAAGATTGCCTGTAGGTTCTGACGCTGCGGCGTTGGGAGGGCCAGGCGCCACACATCCAGGCTTGATGCCTGGATCGCGGGAAGGAAAGTGAAATGAGCAAGGTTAGCGGCAGCAACGGCGGCGATTCCAAGAATACCCTTTATTGCTCTTTCTGCGGCAAGAGCCAGCATGAAGTGCGCAAACTCATTGCCGGTCCTACTGTGTTCATCTGCGATGAATGCGTGGAATTGTGCATGGATATCATCCGCGAGGAAAACAAATCCTCGATGGTGAAGGCGAGCGATGGTGTACCCACCCCGCAGGACATCATCGCAACTCTCGACGAGTATGTGATTGGCCAGCATCAGGCCAAGAAGATCCTGTCCGTGGCGGTTCACAACCATTACAAGCGTCTCAACCACTCGTCTAAATCCGGTGAAGTGGAACTGGCCAAGTCCAACATTCTGCTCGTCGGGCCGACCGGCTGCGGCAAGACCTATCTGGCCCAGACGCTGGCGCGCATCATCGATGTTCCCTTCACCATGGCTGACGCCACGACGCTGACCGAGGCCGGTTACGTTGGTGAAGACGTCGAAAACATCATTCTCAAGCTGCTTCAGTCGGCTGACTACAACGTTGAGCGGGCTCAGCGAGGAATTGTCTACATCGATGAGGTCGACAAGATCTCGCGCAAGTCGGACAATCCGTCGATCACCCGCGACGTGTCGGGAGAGGGCGTTCAGCAGGCGCTCTTGAAGATCATGGAAGGCACGGTTGCCTCTGTGCCGCCGCAGGGCGGTCGCAAGCATCCGCAGCAGGAATTCCTGCAGGTTGACACCACCAACATCCTGTTTGTCTGCGGCGGAGCGTTCGCCGGTCTCGACAAGATCATCTCCGCGCGTGGGGAGAAAACCTCTATCGGCTTCGGCGCTAATGTCCGCGCCCAGGACGAACGCCGCGTCGGTGCCGTGCTGCGCGAACTCGAGCCCGAAGACCTGGTCAAGTTCGGCCTGATCCCGGAATTCATCGGTCGTTTGCCGGTGTTAGCAACGCTCGAAGATCTTGATGAAGATGCCCTGATCCAGATCCTGACCCAGCCGAAGAACGCGCTGGTCAAGCAGTATCAGCGTTTGTTCGAGATGGAAGATGTGGAGCTCACCTTCCACGAAAGCGCTCTGAAGGAAATCGCCAAGCGCGGCATCATCCGAGCAACCGGTGCACGTGGATTGCGTTCGATCATGGAGAAGATCCTCCTCGACACAATGTTCGAACTTCCGACTCTCGAAGGGGTGCGCGAAGTTGTCATTTCCGACGAAGTGGTAACCGGCAACGCGCGTCCGCTCTATATCTATGCCGAGCGTGACGGCGAGACCAAGGATTCCGCCTCGGCGTAATCTGCCGGTCTGGATCATCTTCTATCTGGTTTGAGCGGGCCCTTTCGGGGCCCGTTCGCATGTTCAGCCGTAAGAATCAGGGCTTGTCGGGCCTCTGCGCTCAATGCTGCATTGTTGTGTGCCAATCGAGATAATGCATAAACTGGAGACTGGTGTTTCGAACATTCGGGGGAGGCGGGTGTGATGGACAAACGCTTGGCTCGAACCTGTCGGATGGCGGCGGCCATCATGGTTGCCATTCTGGCGCAGTACTTTTTTCCTCCGATGGCGTCCCAAGCCGGTGCAGAAGCGCTTGCGGCTGATGATAAATCTCTCGGATTGCGTCAAACCCGCCGGCTGATCAGTCTGGCGCAGCCCAAACTTGCCGATCCCGCCGGGTGGGCCGCCGATATTGTCTGGGCGCTGCAATTCTCCGGAATTCCTCTCACCGCTGAAAACCTGTGCGCGATGATTGCAACGGTCGATCAGGAATCAAACTTCAAGGCCAATCCGCCGGTCGAGGGTCTGGGCCGGCGCTCGCTTAAGGCGTTGAATGCGAAGCTGGATCGCAGCGATTTCAAGTCGCTGGTGTTGCGGAGCCTTTTTGCCGCAGATCCATCGATCAAGAAGAATCTGTTTGACCGCCTTCGTCGTGCCAGAACCGAACGTGACATCGACGTGGCTTACAGAAAGCTGGTCGGCGAGATCCTGACGGTTGAGTCCATAATCCACCTCGACAGCGATTTTGGATTGGGAGCTGCGGAGTTTTTTGAAGCTCAGAATGAGATCACCACCATCGGATCAATGCAAGTGTCCGTGGTCTCGGCGCTTGAATTCGAGCGGCGCTATTTGCGCAGATCGCTATATTTCGAGGATATCTACCGCGTGAGAGACTACCTCTACACCCGCAGAGGTGGCCTGCTGGCAGGGACACGGCAATTGCTGGGCTACAAAAGCGGCTATTCCCGCAAGCTGCACAGGTTTGCTGACTACAATGCCGGTCGCTATTCAAGCCGCAACGCTGCGTTCCAATGGGTTGTTTCGACAATTGACGGTGCGGATTTGGTGCTCGACGGCGATTTGCTGATCTACCGGGAGCAGGCGATTTCACCTCGGACAAGTCAGTCAGAGCGAGCAATAAACCGGATTGACCAGAAGTTTGGTCTCGGTCTGGGGACTAAGGCAATCCGAAAGGATCTGAGCCGGGAGAAAGAGTTCGAATTCACCGAAACGGCAACCTACAAAAAAACGGTAGCGGTCTACAGATCGAGATACGGGATCGATCCGCCTTTTGCGCGTGTGCCGCAGATCAAACTCGAAAGCGTAAAACTGGACCGGCCGTTGACCACCGAGTGGTTCGCCAGGCGCGTCGACCGCCGGTACCGGCTCTGTATGGGCCGGGTTGGCCGATGAGCCTTTTTTAAAACTCCAGCTTCCCGCCACTTTCGTGGTCTATTATCGTTGCGATTCGGCGATGAAGTGTTTTGCCGGATATGATCCGACTTGAAACCGGGGCGCCGGTTCTCCAATTAGACTGGAAAGGGCTTTGTCCCTTATAAGGACGCAAAATGCGGTTGCTGGATGAACCGGGATCGCGTGCCGCGTTGCCAATCGGTCTGAACAGGCCACGAAAGGAAACAATATGCCGGAAAAAAATGTGAGCTCATCACACGCCCCCGAAGAGGCAGGTACTTATCCCGTTCTTCCGTTGCGCGATATCGTTGTCTTCCCGCACATGATCGTGCCACTGTTTGTCGGTCGTGAGAAGTCGATCAAGGCACTTGAAGAGGTGATGGGGTCTGACAAGCAGATCATGCTCGCCACCCAGATCACTGCCGGTGACGATGATCCGGAGCCATCAGGTATTTATGAAATCGGCACTATTGCCAATGTGTTGCAATTGCTCAAACTGCCCGACGGTACCGTCAAGGTACTTGTCGAGGGACGCGCACGCGCCGAGATCGTTGAGTACACGGATCGCGTAGACTACTATGAAGCCCGCGCCGTCGAACTCACCGAGCCTGAAGAAGACCCGGTTGAGATCGAGGCTCTGTCGCGTTCCGTGGTTTCCGAGTTTGAAAACTACGTCAAACTCAACAAGAAGATTTCGCCCGAAGTGGTCGGTGCCGCCAGCCAGATCGACGATTATTCAAAGCTCGCCGATACGGTCGCGTCGCATCTGTCGATCAAGATCCCTGAAAAGCAGGACATGCTCTCGACCGTCTCGGTCAAGGGTAGGCTGGAAAAGTCGCTCGGCTTCATGGAAGGCGAGATCTCGGTACTGCAGGTGGAAAAACGCATCCGCTCCCGCGTCAAGCGGCAGATGGAAAAGACCCAGCGCGAGTATTACCTCAACGAGCAGATGAAGGCGATCCAGAAGGAGCTCGGCGACGGCGAGGACGGCCGCGACGAGATGACTGAAATGGAGGGCCGGATCGCCAAGACCAAGCTGTCCAAGGAAGCCCGTGAGAAGGCTGATGCCGAGTTCAAGAAACTCAAGCAGATGAGCCCGATGTCGGCGGAAGCCACTGTCGTGCGCAATTACCTCGATTGGCTGCTGGGTCTGCCCTGGGGCAAGAAGTCCCGGGTCAAAATAGATCTCAACGCCGCCGAGAAGGTGCTCGACGAGGATCACTTCGGCCTTGAAAAGGTCAAGGAGCGGATCGTCGAATATCTTGCCGTGCAGGCTCGCTCGTCAAAGATCAAGGGGCCGATCCTCTGCCTCGTAGGACCTCCCGGCGTCGGCAAGACTTCACTCGCCAAGTCGATCGCCAAGGCGACCGGCCGCGAATATGTGCGCATGGCACTGGGTGGCGTTCGTGACGAAGCCGAAATCCGTGGCCATCGCCGCACCTACATTGGCTCGATGCCTGGCAAGGTTGTCCAGTCGATGAAGAAAGCCAAGAAAACCAACCCGCTCTTCCTGCTCGACGAGATCGACAAGATGGGTCAGGATTTCCGTGGCGATCCTTCATCAGCATTGCTCGAGGTCTTGGATCCGGAACAGAATTCGACCTTCATGGACCACTATCTTGAGGTTGAGTACGATCTGTCCAACGTGATGTTCATCACCACGGCCAACACGCTCAATATCCCGGCTCCGCTGATGGACCGTATGGAAGTCATCCGTATCGCTGGCTACACCGAGGATGAAAAGCAGCAAATTGCCCGCCGGCATCTTCTTCCAAAGGCTGTGCGTGACCATGCGCTGCGTCCAGAGGAATTCGAAATCACCGACGGCGCACTGTTGCAGATTGCCCGCACCTACACCCGTGAAGCAGGTGTGCGTAACTTCGAGCGTGAGCTGATGAAGCTTTCGCGCAAGGCCGTGACAGAGATCCTCAAAACCGGGATCAAGAAGGTCAGTGTGACTGCTGAAAACCTGTCCGATTATCTCGGTGTGCCACGATTCCGTTATGGCGAGGCCGAGTTCCACGATCAGATTGGTGTGGTCACCGGACTGGCGTGGACTGAAGTGGGTGGCGAACTGCTGACCATTGAAGGTGTCATGATGCCGGGCAAGGGCAAGATGACCGTTACCGGCAATTTGCGCGACGTGATGAAGGAATCGATCTCGGCGGCGGCATCCTATGTCCGCTCGCGGGCGGTTGATTTCGGCATCGAGCCACCATTGTTCGACAAGCGCGACATCCATGTCCACGTGCCGGAAGGGGCAACCCCGAAGGACGGTCCTTCGGCCGGCGTCGGCATGGCAACCGCAATTGTCTCGATCATGACCGGCATTCCGGTGCGCCGCGATGTCGCCATGACCGGCGAAATCACCCTGCGTGGCCGTGTGCTGCCGATTGGGGGTCTCAAGGAAAAGCTGCTTGCAGCGCTGCGAGGCGGCATCAAGACCGTGATGATCCCCGAAGACAATGCCAAGGATCTCCCCGAGATTCCGGACAACGTCAAGAACGGGCTGGAGATCATTCCTGTCGCCAAGATGGGAGATGTTCTGCGTCACGCTCTGGTGCGGATGCCCGAGGCAATCACTTGGGATCCCGATGCAAAGCCTGAAACGGCAATTGCCGCTGATGCCGGCGAAGAGGGCGGAGCGACCATCGCTCACTGACCTGCGGGCATCATGCCGCACACAATGACTGGACGGGCGGGGACTTTACCGCCCGTTTGTCGTTTCAGACCGTGCAATGAGCATCGATATGCACCGAATTCGCACAGAGTTTGCTCATTTTGGGCGGGTTCTTTAACTCTACCGGCTTTCAATCGCCGGTAAGCCGCAAATTGCCGGTGAAAACCCTATATAAAACGCGGGTTTCCGGGGAGTTCGGTTGCGCGGGACCGATAGATGCGTAGGATCACCGCATCGAACGAAATGAGTCGACATAACGCCAGAAAGGGACGGAAATGAACAAGAATGAACTCGTGGCCGCTGTGGCCGAGAAATCGGGCCTGAGCAAGGGTGACGCAACTTCGGCTGTTGAAGCCGTTTTCGAAACCGTAACCGGTGAGCTCAAGAATGGTGGCGACGTCCGTCTGATCGGCTTCGGCAACTTCACTGTTTCGCGTCGCGAAGCTTCGAAGGGCCGCAACCCGCAGACCGGCAAGGAAGTTGACATTCCTGCACGCAACGTGCCGAAATTCTCGGCCGGCAAGGGTCTGAAGGACGCTTGCAATTAAGCTACAGTTTCCTGAATGCATGAAGACAAGCCCGGGTAGCAATACCCGGGTTTTTTTGTTTCCCGATCTCCAGGAAGGAGGTTTGGATCGGCTCATTCGCACGGCAGGGCGGGAAGCAACTATTTGAGTCAAAAGTCCTTGACTGCGGAACATAAAAAGAACATAAGAACAACATAGACGGAATTAATAGGAGTTGATCATGACTGCATTTGCCCGTGACATTGCCGCTTTCGTTTCCATGTCGTTGTTCGTAGCGTCTTTTGCCGTTCTCGCGATGGCGTTTTGATTACAAGGAAAATCTGTGAATTTCCATGTCGCCGATGGCGGCGGCATGCAGTTGAACCTAGACGACATTTTTGGTTGTCGACGTCTTTCCGGGAGATGTTCATTTGAACCGCAATGGTCCGGCATCGCTTGTGATGTGACCGTTTTCATTGCGCTCTTTACCGCATTCGCTGTGGCTTGAGGTTGTCTTGAGGACTACCCTTGCCAGTCTTGACCCGGGCGACTTTGGATGAAGCTGTGTCTTGCTGGTTTTTGCCTGCCTGCGCTCTGGACTTTGCGGTCCGGGTCCTCACAATTGGCGATTGAGTCTTGGGCAGCACCGCCATGGTGCCGGGCCGCGGACGAGACGGCAGAGGGCATCAATGGCACGGGAAAGCAAGTCGGCGAAACTGCTGGCAAATCTGGCTGCAGGAACCGAGCAGGCGCGGGAACGCGGGAAGCAGGCTGAAGACCGTGGAGCCGGTGTTTGGCCCGGTTTTGTGCATCTGCGGGTACATTCCGCCTATTCGCTGCTCGAAGGCGCGCTGCCGATCAAGACCCTGATCAAGCGGGCCGTTGCCGATGATCAGCCGGCGCTGGCGATTGCCGACACCAATAATCTGTTTGGTGCTCTGGAGTTTTCGGTCAAAGCGATGGAAGCGGGCATTCAGCCGCTCATCGGTTGCCAGCTTGATATTGATATGGAGGATGGCCAGCCATCAGACCGGCGCTCACACCGCGATCATTTGCAGAAACTGCCCTCAATTGTTTTGTACGCCGCAACACCGGCCGGTTATGACCGGTTGGTGGCTCTCGTCAGTCAGGCTTATCTTGGCGAGAACAGCATCGAAAGCAATGACCGTCCGCATATCATGCTGTCCTGGTTGCAGCAGGGGGCTGATGGCCTGATCGCGCTCACCGGAGCAGGTGGCGGGCCTGTTGATAAGGCGATCCGTGAGGGCCATCCTGATCAAGCCAGGGCACGGCTGGATACTCTGAAGCAGGTTTTCAACGACCGGATTTATCTCGAGTTGCAGCGTCAGGGCGGCTTTGATCGCGCCCATGAGGCCAAGATGATTGCTCTCGCTTACGACACCGAGGTTCCACTCGTTGCCACCAATGAAGCGTTTTTCCCGACGCCCGATGATTTCGAAGCCCATGACGCGCTGATGGCGGTGGCCAACAACGCCGTGATGTCGGACGATCGCCGACCACGGCTGAGCGTCGACAATTGCCTCAAGTCCCGCTCCGAGATGGTGCAGCTGTTCGCCGATATTCCCGAGGCGCTTGAAAACACCATCGAGATTGCCCGCCGTTGCAGTGCCATCGTCGAGCGCCGGGATCCGATACTGCCGCGCTTCACCGGCGGCGGCGAGGAGGATCCGGTGGCTGCTCTTGCTGCGGAAGCCGCGGAATTGAGACGGCAATCAGTAGAAGGGCTCGAGAAAAGGCTGGCCCGGATCGGACTTGCAGAGGGTTTCAGCGAAGCTGACTACCGAGAGCGCTTGAAGGTTGAGCTCGACATCATCGACTCGATGAAGTTTCCGGGATACTTCCTGATCGTTGCCGACTTTATCAAATGGGCCAAGGATCAGGACATTCCTGTTGGTCCGGGCCGTGGTTCGGGTGCGGGCTCGTTGGTTGCCTATGCGCTGACCATCACCGACGTCGATCCCTTGCGCTTCTCGTTGCTGTTCGAGCGCTTCCTCAATCCCGCCCGCGTGTCGATGCCCGACTTTGACATCGACTTCTGCCAGGATCGCCGTGAAGAGGTGATCCGGTATGTGCAGAAGAAGTACGGCCGCGAGCAGGTCGGGCAGATCATCACCTTCGGAAGTCTGCAGGCGCGTGCAGCGCTTCGCGACGTCGGTCGGGTGCTGGAAATGCCCTATGGCCTGGTTGATCGCATCTGCAAGCTGGTACCCAACAATCCGGCCAATCCGACGCCGTTGAACAAGGCCATCGAGGAGGAGCCGCGGTTTAACGAGGAAGTCGAGAAGGAACCCGCGGTCGGTCGGCTTCTTGATATCGCGCAAAAGCTCGAAGGCCTCTATCGTCACGCCTCGACCCATGCTGCGGGTATCGTCATCGGAGACCGGCCGCTGTCGCAACTGGTGCCTATGTACCGCGATCCGCGCTCCGACATGCCTGTCACGCAGTTCAACATGAAATGGGTGGAGCAGGCAGGTCTGGTCAAGTTCGACTTTCTTGGCCTCAAAACACTGACCGTACTCAAGACCGCAATCGGCTTCATCGCCAAACGCAACATCACAATTGATCTCGAAGCCCTGCCGTTGGACGATCAGCCAACCTATGAAATGCTCTCGCGCGGCGAAACCGTCGGCGTGTTCCAGGTGGAATCGGCGGGTATGCGCAAGGCGCTTATCGGCATGCGTCCCGACCGCATCGAGGACATCATCGCTCTTGTCGCGCTTTACCGCCCGGGCCCGATGGAAAACATCCCGGTCTACAATGCCCGCAAGCATGGTGAAGAGGAACTGGCCTCGATTCACCCCAAGATCGACGGCCTGTTGGCCGAAACCCAGGGCGTTATCGTCTACCAGGAACAGGTGATGCAGATCGCCCAGGTTCTGGCCGGCTATTCGCTCGGCGAAGCCGATCTGTTGCGCCGCGCCATGGGCAAGAAGATCAAGGAGGAGATGGACAAGCAGCGCGCCCGCTTCGTTGAGGGCGCGGTGGAGCGCAAGGTGTCCAAGCCGCAGGCCGACATGATCTTCGATCTGCTCGCCAAGTTCGCCAATTACGGCTTCAACAAATCCCACGCAGCAGCTTATGGTATCGTCTCTTACCAGACGGCCTATCTCAAGGCGCACTACCCGGTCGAGTTCCTTGCGGCGTCCATGACGCTCGATATGTCCAACACCGACAAGCTGGTGGATTTCCGGCAGGACGCCCGGAGGCTGGGAATTGAGGTCGTGGCGCCTTCGGTACAGACAAGCTTTCGCCATTTCGAGACCGGCGACAACAAGATCTACTACGCCCTGGCCGCGATCAAGGGCGTCGGCGACGCTGCCGTCGAGCATATCGTCGAGGTGCGCAGTGACAAGCCGTTCGCCTCGCTTGAGGATTTCTGCACCCGCATCGATCCCCGCCAAGTCAATCGCCGTGTGCTTGAAAGTCTCATCGCCGCCGGCGCTTTTGACTGCTTCGGTCACGACCGGGCCATGTTGAGTGGGGGGCTCGATCGGGTATTGGGCTTTGCCCAACGGGCGCAGGAAAACCGCATCAGTGGCCAGAGTGACATGTTTGGCAGTGGTGGCGGTTCTGGGGAGGCAGAGACCATACAGTTGCCAGCCGCAATGCCGTGGTTGCCAGCGGAAAAATTGCACCGCGAATACCAGGCTCTTGGTTTCTATCTGTCAGCTCATCCGCTTGATTCCTATAATGATTTGCTGGCCAAAATGCGGGTCCAAACCTGGGCGGATTTCTCCGTTTCGGTGAAGGCTGGAGCAACTGCCGGGCGGCTCGCAGGCACCGTGACAAGCAAGCAGGAGCGAAAGACCCGCACCGGCAACAAGATGGGAATCGTGGCTTTTTCCGACAGCTCCGGTCAGTATGAGGCTGTGCTGTTTTCCGAAGGTCTTGCGCTTTACCGGGATTTGCTTGAACCTGGAAAATCCATCGTCATCACGGTCACCGCGGAGGAGCGTCCCGAAGGCATCGGACTGCGCATCCAGACAGCGGATTCGCTTGAAGATCGCGCGGCGCGCGGCCAGTCGGCGCTCAGGGTCTACATGCGCGACGCCAAGCCGCTTAATTCGGTCTCGACCCATCTCAAATCCCGAGGCGAAGGGCAGGTGTCCTTCGTCATGATCAAGGATGACGGCCGACGCGAGATCGAAGTCACGCTGCCTGATCGCTACAAGATTTCACCGCAACTCGCCTCGGCGCTCAAGGCGGCGCCGGGTGTGCTGGATGTCGAACTGGTTTAACAGCCCAGGCTTGAAGTCCTGGTTGAGCTCAATCTTCGTCGGCCTGCCGCATCTTGCGTGACATCCCGAATGTGTAGCCTGTCTCGACGATGTCGCGGCCGAACTTTTGCCGCACCTTGTCGATGGCGTTTTCCGCCACTGCGCGGCGTGCAGCGGCCGGATCGACCAGATCCGGCGGATCGGCGCGGCTCGCATCGGTGAGATCCGACACCCCGATGCCGATCAACCGGAACCGGTCGTGTCCAAGCTCGCGCTCCAGCAGATGCAGCCCGGTGCGGAATATCCGGTCGGCCAGCACCGTTGGATCTTCGAGCTTGAAGTTGCGCGTCCGGCTCTTGAAGTCGGCGGTCTTGAGCTTGAGCACCACCGTCTGCCCGGCAATGCCCGAGGCCTTGAGCCGCGCTGACACCTTTTCCGACAACCGGCGGAGCACCGGAACCAGATCCTTTGCCTCGGAAAGGTCGCTGTTGAAGGTGGTTTCGGCGGACACGCTCTTGGCGCCTTCATTGGCGTGAACCGTGCGGTCGTCCTCGCCCCGGGCCAGATGGTAGAGCCGCTTTCCCATGACGCCGTAACTGCGCATCAGCGCGGTTTGCTCCATTCCCTGCAGTTGCCCGATGGTGCGAATGCCGTCACGCGCAAGGGTCTCGGTAAAGGCTTTGCCGACACCCCAGATCAGCGATACCGGTCGAGGTTTGAGAAACGCCATTGCCTCTTCTCTGCCGATCACCGAATAGCCGCGCGGCTTGTCGAGATCGGAGGCGACCTTGGCCAGAAATTTACAATAGGAGAGCCCGACCGAAAGGCTGATGCCGATCTCTGCCTCGACCCGCGCAGCAAAACGCGCCAGCGTGCGCGCCGAACTCTCCTTGTGCAGTTTTTCGGTTCCTGCCAGATCGAGAAATGCCTCGTCGATCGATATTGGCTGAACCAGCGGTGTCAGTTCTTCCATCAGCTGCCGGACCTGGCGCCCGACGCGCACATATTTCTCCATGTCGGGCTTGATCACAATCGCATCCGGACAGGCATCCAGCGCCTTGAACATCGGCATGGCCGAGCGAACCCCGTGGATGCGCGCGATATAGCAGCAGGTCGACACCACCCCGCGTTTTCCGCCACCGATGATCACCGGTTTGTCCGCCAGCTCCGGATTGTCGCGTTTTTCAACCGTTGCGTAAAACGCATCACAATCCACATGCGCCAGCGATAGGGTGTCGATCTCGGCGTGACGGATCAGCCGCGGACTGCCGCAGGCATGGCAACGCCGCACCTCTGCGCGGGCGGAGGTGAGGCAGTCGCGGCAAAAGCCGGGTAGGGAAGAGACTGCGGACATGGCAGGAACAAATATTGAACATTGTTGAGTTCCGCAAGAGTGCAGCTCCGCTCAACCACGGGCAATCATGAACCTGTGTCGCTCACCCGCCATGGCTTGCATGGTGCGTCGCATGGGGCAGTTCTGTTGGGTTCCTGTGTTCATCGAAAGTTCGTTTCTCGCGCTGAAACAAGCAATTGTCTCGCTCTTCACATCTATCCCGAATGTGTTGAGCGCTTGGTTCTGGTTCGCCCTGCAATTGTCCGAGCCAGATCCGGGCAGCTCATAAATCCCCCATCACGCGCGCTGCCGGAACGGACAGGAACAAAAGTTGAACATTGCCGGGAATCGACATAGTCTTGCGACTCGCTGGCTTGAGTTTTTCAATTGGACCGGATGCCGATGACGCTGGAAATCCATTGCTTTACGGCTAAGCTCTGGGCGCCGCAGGAAACCCTGTTTAGGCCGTGCTTCAACACAGCCCAAAACCTATGGGTCAGCTCTCGGGTGCACCGATATGAGCCTTGATCAGAGCTTCGGCATGGGCCCAGTCGGTGGCGATGTCGACGCCGTCGCCGGGATGCGGAGCCAACGCGCGAAACGTCTCGTTGGCCATCAGGTTGACCAGCAGAGTTTGAGGAACATGTTTGCGCACAGACTGCAGATTGATGAAAATGTCGTCGATGAACACCACGGGATGCGGCCGTTCGCCATGCAAAGCCGACACCGCCGGGCCTTTCGGCGATTCTGTCGCGATCATCGGGTAATCAAATCCGTGCCGCGAAAGCAGTCGCCTGCGCACATCCCGGTGACGCGGTGGCATCGCGGTCAGGAAGACGATATCCGCATGCGCGGACAATCGAGCAAGGCTGTTGGCAGCTTCAACAACCGGTGTCTGCCAGTCATCGTGGGTCTCGAAGAAGACTTCAAGCATCTGGCTGACGTCATCGTCCGGCGTCTCGCTTCCGTCAGTGCGATTGAACACATTGCCGTGCAGACGAAACGATGTGGCCCGCAGCTCATGACCCTTGTGGATGAGGAACGCCTCGAACGGGCTGATGAATTCCAGCACCACCTCGTCGATATCGCAGACGATCAACGGCCTCTCGCTCAGACGCAACTCATCGTGCTCGGCATCAGGGATCTGCATCATCCAGCCTCGCTGGCGCCGCCAAGCGCCCGGAACGCGCGGGAAATCGATTCAGGCCGGGTGCCGGTCGCCGCGCAGAAATCCAGCAGCGTCGGTTCGTGGCTCATCAGAAACCCCAGAACGCCAGCAAGAAATCCCGGCTCCTTTGCGGCTTCGCGCAGGTTGGAAGCCTCCAGACCGGTGAGCGCCAGGAACCGGCCCATCAGTTCCGGCTCTCCCGCAAGCCAGACCAGCACGGCAATCGCTGTATCGTCTGCATCCGCCATGGCTGTTTTGTCCTTCCTGAATTTCATGCAACGTATTCGAAATGACCGATTACCACTTTTTCAACCTAATGGAACTAAGGTGACTAAGTTGGCCGGCTCCGCGGATCGAGTTTTCCGTAAGCCGGGGCAGCCGAAAGCTGGTGATTTTGGTCGCCCGCTAGCGGCGACAACAGGATCTGGCAGGCGGATGGTCTGGCTGGATCGGCAATGGGGTCGGATATGACAAAGCAGGTTATGATTGTTGAGGACAATGAACTCAACATGAAACTCTTCCGGGATCTGATCGAAGCATCAGGTTACAAGACGATCCAGACCCGCAACGGTCTGGAAGCAATGGATCTTGCCCGCAAGCACCGTCCGGATCTCATCTTGATGGACATCCAACTGCCGGAAGTCTCAGGTCTTGAAGTCACCAAATGGCTCAAGCAGGACGATGATCTCCACGTCATCCCGATCATTGCCGTCACCGCATTTGCGATGAAGGGCGATGAAGAGCGAATTCGCCAAGGTGGTTGTGAAGCCTACATTTCCAAGCCTATCTCGGTGCCCAAATTCATAGAAACCATCAAGACCTATCTTGGTGATGCGTGAGGCTGGAGAACTGACATGACCGCGCGCATTCTGGTGGTTGACGATATCCCGGCCAATGTGAAGCTTCTCGAAGCTCGCCTCCTGGCCGAATATTTCGAAGTGTTGACCGCCGCCGACGGCATGACCGCGCTCGCCATTTGCGACCAGACGCCGGTGGATCTGATTCTGCTCGACATCATGATGCCCGGCATCGATGGTTTCGAGGTCTGTGAACGGCTCAAGACCAATCCCCGGACTGCACATATTCCCGTCGTCATGGTGACGGCGCTTGATCAGCCTGCCGACCGGGTTCGCGGCCTCAAGGCCGGAGCCGATGATTTTCTGACCAAGCCGGTCAATGATCTGCAGCTGATGACCCGGGTCAAGAGCCTGATCCGCTTCAAGGCGCTCAGTGACGAGCTGCGGCTGCGCGCCGAGACTGCACGCGACATGGGATTGGAAACGCTTCTCTCACCCCACCAGGGCAAGCTGGAGGAGCCGGGCCTGGTGTTGTTGGTCGAGAGCCGCGCCAACACGCAAGAGCGCATGTCGCGAGCGCTCAGCGGCGTGGCCGAGATCACCGCGATTGCCGATCCGCATGCCGCCCTCTTCGAGGCAGCTGACAAACCCTACGAACTGGTGATCGTGTCTTCGTCCCTCGAAGACTATGATCCTCTGCGGTTGTGTTCTCAGTTGCGCTCGCTGGAGCGAACCCGCTTCATTCCCATGCTGGTGGTGGCCGAGCAGGGCGAGGAACAGCTGGTGATCCGCGCGCTTGAGCTTGGCGTCAATGATTACCTGCTGCGGCCGCTCGATCCCAATGAATTGCTGGCACGCAGCGTGACCCAGATCCGCCGCAAGCGCTATTCGGACAAGTTGCGCGCAAGTCTTTCCGAATCGGTAGAGTTTGCCGTCACGGATGCGCTCACCGGCCTTAACAATCGCCGCTATCTTGACACCCATCTGGCAACACTGGTGGATCGTTCAAACCGGCGTGGGCGACCATTGTCGGTCCTGATCACCGATATAGATCATTTCAAGTCGATCAACGATACTCATGGCCATGAGGGCGGTGACGACGTTCTGCGTGATTTTGCCCGGCGGGTGCGTGGTGCGGTTCGCGGTGCTGACCTCGCCTGCCGCTATGGCGGTGAAGAGTTTGTCGTGGTTATGCCCGACACCACCTCGGACATAGCGGCCCAGGTGGCCGAACGGTTGCGCGAAGCCGTGGCTGCCGCGCCGTTCAAGATATCGGCAACCGGAGTAGCAGCGCCAGTAACCACCTCTGTGGGTATTGCAACGCTTGAGGCGGGCGGAGAAGGCGCTGAAGCGTTGCTTCGCCGGGCGGACAAGGCGCTGTATCAGGCCAAAAATGATGGTCGCAACAGGGTTGTTGGGCAGGCTGCCTGAAGATAATCGCTGCGTTGTTGTGAAAGCTGTTCCGACAAACAAAAGTGCCAGAATAAAGCCTAGATGTTTTTCTTTGTAGAAATATGGGTACTTAAAATTGAATCCAATATTAACCACTAGCAGAGACATCTTGGAATTAGCCTTAAGAATCTATTGATTTTTTACCAGTTTGGGACAATTGTTACACTCACATGCAGCGTTATGGGACTGTCAAAATGACAGATTGCATCGCCAGACACAGTTTGAATACCCCATGATGTTCAGGTCCGCCGCATCTCCTGGGTCGTGGGGTGGCCGATCGAGATCAAGCGCATAAGTGGCATCCTCGTTCCACGCCCTTGTCTCGATCGGCCCTCGACACGAAAAAACCCGCTTCCGAAAGGAGGCGGGTTTTTTTGTCTGCTGTCAAAACGCCGGCAACCAGGCCGGCGGGCAAGCCAGATTACTTGATCTTGGCTTCCTTGAATTCAACGTGCTTCTTTGCAATTGGATCGTACTTGGTCTTCACCATCTTGTCGGTGAATGTACGGCTGTTCTTCTTGGTAACATAGAAAAAGCCGGTGTCAGCAGTCGACAGGAGCTTAATCTTGATAGTGGTCGCCTTGGCCATGGTGTCTTGCCTTCTTCAAAAATGAAGCCGCGGACAGCGCACAAGGCTCCACGGCGAAACTTGCGCGGAAACTACAAAAGCAGCCGGGAAAGTCAAGTCCGTTTTGGCCGCATCATCATACGAAACAGCGTCAGAGCCACATATATTGCGAAAAAGAACGCCAATGCCCAGGAAAACCCGTGGTCGCCCGCAACATCCATTGCTACGCCGATGGTCTGTGGTCCCACGAGCATGCCCAGCGCGTAGCAAAAGACGAACGCAGCATTGGCCGAGGCGAGGTCAGCACCGTGCAGTTTGTCGCCCAGATGCGCCAGGCCGACCGTATAGAGGCCCGCGACACTGCCACCCCAGAACAACAGGATGACTGCCGTCAGTAGCCAGTCGTGGATGAGAAAGGGCAGGGCGAGTGAGCCGACCAGTCCGATGAAGGCAAACAGCGACAAGAGCGGCCGTCGGTCTTTCATCCGGTCGGCGATCAGGCCAACCGGGATCTGGAACAGCACGTTGCCCAGCCCCATCATCATCAACAGCAGCGCACCCTGTGATTCGGTAAAGCCGGTCCGGTTTGCATAGACCGGAAACAGTGACAGCCCTCCTGATTCGACCGCACCGAAAATGAACACCGCAGCCGTCGCCGTGGGAACCAGGAATACATAGCGCATGAAGGAATGACTCGGCGACGTATCGATCACCGGATTTTCCTTGCGTGCCATGAGAATCGGGATGGCAGCCAGCAGTATGATTCCGGCACCGATTGCAAAAGGCAGAATACCCTCTGATCCGATGACAGAGAAAATCAACGGACCCGCAGCAAAGCCCAGCGACAGCACTGTTGCATAGATGCCGAGCACCAATCCTCGCCGAGAGGGAGGAGCTGCGGTGTTGATCCAGAATTCGGAAAGAACGAACAGGATGGTGATGGCGCCGTGAAACACGATACGCAGCGGAAACCACATCCACAGCGCTTCGGCATAGTAGAACCCCAATGCGCTTGCCGACGCGGCGATGATGGACAGCACCATGGTGGTGGTGACGCTCAGGCGTTGCGCGATCATTGTCGAGATCGGCGCAGCAACCATTGCCGCAACGCCGGCCATGGCCGAATTGAGCCCGATCATGGATGAGGAGACGCCACGTTTTTCAAGAATGATGGATAAGAGCGGCAGCCCGAGCCCGATGGCGATCCCGACCGCGGTAATGGCGGAAACGGCGGCAAACAATGCTGGCCAGTGGATCTCCTCGCGGATCACGGGGGTGCGTGAGGATGAATTGTCCATCAGGGTGCGCCTTAAATCAATTCGCGAACAAATCGTCCGTTGCGGAAGTAGTAGAACGGAACTGCTTTGCCAAATGGAAAAGAGGGATCGTCCTCAAGCGCCTGCACAAGATCGGTGAGAATCACTTTGGTAATCCGTGGCAACGGATGGCTTTCATGGGCATTGATCGGCAACCACGTCAGGTCATGCAGCTCATCGCTATCGCGAACCGCAGAAGGGTCTAATCCAAGCTCGTCGCAAAAACATGCGAAGAAGCGGGTGTCAAACCTGCGGGATTGGCCGGGTGGCGTAATGGCGCGGGCGAGAAAGCGGAATTGCGAGACATCGGGCCGCAATGAGCCGGCGTACTGGGAGGGAGTGAGCGAAAGATGTGCCTCCTCCATCATCTCCCTGGCCGCGGCCACAGCCAGCCCACGTGCGGCATGGTCATGAAACCGGGTTTTTGTTCTTGCCAGAAGCTTGTCGAGGACTTCGTCCCGCAAAGGATGGGCAAGTGGCGCTCTGTTGTCGCCCGGATCGCGGCGGCCGCCGGGAAAAACATAGAGATCCGGCATGAAAGCGTGCGCTTTGCCGCGCTTTCCCAGCAAAGCGCGCGGGACCTTGCCGCTCCGGTCCATGAGAATCAGTGATGCGGCATCCCGTGGGGTCCGCGGCGGATGCCGCTTTTCGCTTGTCCTGGCCTGGTGATCCTCGGTCAGGAGTGCGGTTCTTGCGGCAACGCTGTCGCTCATCGCGCATCCTCATGGGAGGGCTCGGCGAGCATTGGTTCCTCTGTCTCGCCTCCGAATCCATGCATGCGCAACCCCCATTGCAGCCCTATGACCCCGCCCTTGACGGACGGCAATATCGCCAAGGTCAGAATGATTGTAATCGGGATCCAGATCATCAGATGCTGCCAGCTTTCGAGAATCAGCCAGGTGTCTGTCGCCATGAAGCCTGCAACCACAATGTGGCCGACAATGAAGATCGCCAGGTACGCCGGGAAATCATCGGCGCGTTGATGCGTCATGTCCTCGCCGCAGGCCGCGCAGGCTTCCACTGGCTTGAGAAAGGCCCTGAACAATTTGCCTTCGCCGCAGTTCGGGCAACGGCAAAACAGGCCGCGCTTGACTGCGCGCCATGTGTCCCTGGGGGCGTCGTCGTTATGAGTTTTGTTGCCGCCGAATTCGAGCATGTCTCTTCTCCTGATCCTGAGCAAGCGCTTGGGACGTTGCTGGTATTTCGCCCGGCGCGGGTCTCAGCGCCGTCCGCGAGGTGGCCGTGTGCCCGGCTTTTTTGGTCCGCCGCGGCGGGCGCGACCGGATTTGTGAAACGAGCGGGTGCCGGTTGGCATTTTCTGTCCCTCGCTGAGCATCTCGAACCGCATGGAACCTGCAAGCGGGATCACTTCGACCAGTTTGACCTCCACGCCATCGCCCAGACGATATCCGAGACCGGTTTTCTCGCCGGTTAACGCCTGATGCGTCTCGTCATAGTGATAATAGTCCAACCCCAATGTGGAAACCGGAATAAACCCGTCTGCGCCAAATTGAGGCAGGCTGACAAAAAGTCCGGATTTCGTCACACCTGAAATGCGGCCCTCGAATGCCTCGTTCAGACGTCCGGCCAGATGGTGCGCTACCAGTCTGTCGACAGTGTCGCGTTCGGCCGCCATGGCGCGCCGTTCGGTAACGGAGATTTCCGCCGCGATGTTGTCGAGCGCCGCTTCCTCAGCTGGTGTGATGCCGCCTTCGCCCAGACCCAGTGATCCAACCAGCGCACGGTGCACGATCAGGTCGGCATAGCGGCGGATCGGCGAGGTGAAGTGCGCATACTTCATCAGGTTGAGGCCGAAATGCCCAAGGTTTTCAGGCGAGTAGATCGCCTGGCTCTGGCTGCGCAGAACCATCTCGTTGACCATGCCTTGATAGGGCTGGTCGACAGCTTTGGACAGAATCCCGTTGAAAGCATTGGCCCGGATGGCGGACCCGCGCGCCAGCGACAGACCCAGCGTGCCAAGGAACTCGCGCAGCACTTCCTGCTTTGCCAGCGACGGCTCGTCGTGGACCCGGTAGATCAGTGCCTGTTTTCGCCTTTCCAGCGTTTCCGCCGCCGCGACGTTGGACTGGATCATGAATTCTTCGATCAGCCGGTGGGCATCGAGCCTTTCAGGCACGATCACCTTGTCGACCTTGCCTTCCGGCGTCAGCAGGATCTTGCGCTCTGGCATGTCGAGATCAAGCGGCTGGCGCCGGTCGCGCTCGCGCTTGAGTACGGCATAGGCCTTCCAAAGCGGTTTCAGGACGCTGTCCAGAACGGGGCCGGACTTGTCGTCCGGATTGCCGTCAATTGCTGCCTGCGCCTGCTGATAGGACAGTTTTACCGCACTCTTCATCATCACCCGGTGGAAGCGGTGGCTGATCTTGCGGCCGTCGGCTGAAAATACCATTCGCAGCGCCAGCGCCGGGCGGTCCTCGCCTTCGCGCAATGAACACAGATCATTGGAAATCCGCTCGGGAAGCATCGGCACGACACGGTCAGGAAAATAGGCCGAGTTCCCGCGCTTCAACGCTTCGCGGTCGAGCGCCGATCCGGGGCGCACATACCAGGACACATCGGCAATCGCCACGGTGGCGATGATGCCGCCGGGATTGTCGGGCGAGGGGTCTTCTTCTGCGTAGACTGCGTCGTCATGATCCTTGGCATCATGCGGGTCGATGGTGATCAACGGAATGTGACGCCAGTCTTCACGGCCCTCAAGCGGAGCGGGCTTGGCGTTTTCGGCGGCCTCGATCACTTCGGCCGGGAACACATGCGGGATGCCGTGCGCATGAATGGCAATCATCGAGATCGCTTTCTCGCCGTCGACCGAGCCCAGTACCGCGTGCACCTTGGCGCGCGGAAGTCCCATCCGGCCCACCCGTGCGGGTTCCGCCTCGACCAGATCGCCATCCTTGGCGTCTCCGGTGAAATCCGCGTCGACGGCAAATTCCTCGCCGCGCCGCTCGATCGGCATCAGCCGACCGCCACCGCCGGGAGCAGACTGGAACACGCCGAGGATCAACCCCTCGCGCCGGTCGAGAATCTTCATGATCCGCGCCGTATAGCTGGTGCCTTTGCCGTGTTGTGCCGGGAAAATCCGCGCCAGAACCCGGTCGCCTATGCTGGCAGCGGTGGAGGGTGAGCGCGACTTGCTGCGGTCGCGTCCGGCGTTGGACTGGCGCACCGTCACTGCGGGCGCTGCCCCATGATCCTCAAGCCATTCCGCCGGCCGGGCAATCAGATCGCCATCGCTGTTGCGCATGGTGATCTCAAGCACAGCAACCGCCGGCAACGTGCCGGGGCGCCTGAGCATTTTCTTGTCCCGCTCGATCAGGCCCTCATCCTCGAGCTCTCTGAGCAGGTCTTTCAACTCCGCACGGGTGTCACCCTTGATGCCAAAGGCCTTGGCGACATCACGCTTGGAGGCGCGGTCCGGGTTTTCACTGAGGAAACGCAGGATGGTTTCCTTGTCGGGCATGTCGCCGCGGCGGAAGGCCGGGCGTGCATCAGCCGCCGCTCCGTCACTCTTTCGGGCCGACGGCTTGCCGGTCCCTGGCTTGCGCGGAGGATGTCCCAAATTCAGTCCTTCTTTGCCTTGGCGGCTGCCGGTTTCTTGGCTGGCTTCTTCGCTGCAGTCGGTTTCTTCGCCGCTGCTTTCGGCTTGGCCTTGGTGGCCTTCTTGGCTGGCGCCTTGGTTTTCTTGCCAGAGGTGGCTGCCTTGGCGGCGATCATTTCAAGCGCTTCCTCGACCGTCACTTCGGTAGGCGCCTTGTCCTTGGGCAGGGTCGCGTTGACCTTGCCCCAGTTGACGTAAGGGCCGTACTTGCCGTCGCGCACGGTGATCGGGCCGCCATCGGGATGGTCGCCCAGTTCCTTGAGTGCCGCCGGTGTGCCGCGTCCAGGCCCCTTGGCCTTCTTTTCGGCGATAACGGTAACCGCGTGGTTGAGGCCTATGGAAAACACGTCTTCCACGCTTTCGAGGTTGGCATAAGTGCCCTCATGCAGCACAAACGGACCATAGCGGCCCAACCCTGCGGTGATCATCTTGCCAGATTCCGGGTGTTCTCCGACGTCTCGGGGAAGCGCCAGCAGCGACAGCGCCTTCTCAAAGTCGATGCTTGCCACTTCCCAGCCCTTGGGCAGGCTGGAGCGCTTGGCTTCTTTGCCTTCGCCACGCTGGACGTACGGGCCAAATCGGCCGGTGCGCAAGGTCACGGGTTCGCCGGTGGCAGGGTCCGTGCCCAGTTCCTGCGGCTCGTTGGAAAGAGCTGCATCAGCATCCGAACCTTCGGAGGACAGTTGCCGGGTGAAGCTGCAGTCGGGATAGTTCGAGCAGCCGACAAAGGCGCCGTACTTGCCGAGCTTCAGCGACAGGTTTCCTGTGCCGCAGGTTGGACAGATCCGCGGGTTCGAGCGATCTTCGCGCACAGGAAAGACCAGTGGTGCAAGCGCCTCGTTGAGTGCATCGAGCACCTGGGTGACGCGAAGTTCCTTGGTGTCGTCGATATGCTGATGGAATTCCGTCCAGAATTCGCGCAACACATCCTTCCAGGCCAGTTCGCCCGAGGAGATCCGGTCGAGTTTTTCTTCCAGATCGGCGGTGAAACCGAATTCGACATAGCGGTTGAAGAAATTTTCCAGAAACGCGATGACCAGACGACCCTTGGGTTCCGGGGTAAGCCTGCGGTTCTCGATCGTCACATATTCCCGGTCGCGCAGCGTTGCCAGTGTCGAAGCATAGGTTGAAGGACGGCCGATGCCGAGCTCCTCCATTTTTTTGATCAGCGAGGCTTCGGAAAACCGTGGCGGCGGTTCGGTGAAATGCTGTGTGGCGTTGATCTTGTCCTTGGCCAGCGCTTCCTGTGCATTGATCTCCGGCAGCCGTGCATCATCGTCACTGTCGCCATCCGATTGCTCGCCGTCTTCCTTGGCGTCAGTGTAGGCAGCGATGAAGCCGTCGAAGCGGACAACCGATCCGGTGGCGCGCAGGCCTGCTGTCTTGCCGTCCTTGCGGGCGGTGATGTCGACCGTGGTCCGCTCGATTTCGGCGGACGCCATCTGGCTGGCGGTGGCGCGCTTCCAGATCAGGTCGTAGAGCCTGAGCTGGTCGCCATCGAGATATTTCTTGAGTTCGTCCGGTGCCCGTTCGAAGCCGGTTGGGCGGATGGCCTCATGGGCTTCCTGCGCATTCTTCGCCTTGGTCGAGTAGATGCGCGCCTTTTCCGGCACATATCGGTCGCCAAATCGCGTTCCGATGGCGGCACGAGCCTCTTCGATCGCTTCCTGCGCCATCTGGACGCCGTCGGTACGCATATAGGTGATCAGACCCACGGTCTCGCCACCGATATCGATGCCCTCATAGAGCTTCTGTGCTACCTGCATGGTGCGCGAGGCATTGAAGCCAAGCTTGGAGGAGGCGGCCTGCTGCAATGTCGAGGTGGTGAACGGCGGCGATGGATTGCGCCGTGTCGGCTTGGCTTCGACGCTGTCGGCAACGAACGATGCGCCTTCGAGCATGTCCCTGATCTGCCCGGCGAGATCGCCGTTGGTGACCGACATCTTGGTGATCTTCTCCCCGTCATGCGATGTAAGGCGGGCGGTAAAGCCGTCGCCGCGCGGGGTCTTCAGATCGGCGGCTATCTGCCAGTATTCTTCCGAGACAAAGCGTTCGATCTCGCTTTCCCGATCGCAAACCAGCCTCAGCGCCACCGATTGTACGCGTCCAGCCGAGCGGGCGCCAGGCAATTTGCGCCACAGGACCGGTGAGAGATTGAAGCCGACCAGATAGTCGAGCGCCCGGCGCGCCAGATAGGCGTCGACCAGCGGCGTGTCGATCTCGCGCGGGTTGGCCATCGCGTCAAGAACCGACTTTTTGGTGATCGCGTTGAACACCACGCGGGAGACTTTTTTGTCCTTGAGCGCCTTTTTCTTGTTGAGAACCTCTAGCACATGCCAGGAAATGGCTTCGCCTTCGCGATCCGGGTCAGTTGCCAGAATGAGGGAATCAGCACCCTTGAGCGCTTCGGTAATGTCTTTGAGCCGCTTGTTGGAAGCCGTGTCGACTTCCCATGTCATGGCGAAGTCTTCATCTGGAAGAACCGATCCATCCTTGGCCGGAAGGTCCCGAACGTGGCCGAACGAGGCCAGAACCTTGTAACCGCTTCCGAGGTATTTATTGATCGTTTTTGCCTTCGCAGGCGATTCCACTACCACTACATTCATTAGGTTGCTCGCATTCGGCCATGGGATTCGGCATGCCGCGCGAATTCGCGCCGTACCGATTTGGCCCACGAAATGTACATCGAATGCGGCGCGGTCAAGTCCATCTTCCCATTTACGCCCATTTCACAACTCAAATACAACTATTACGCGATTGCAATCGTATTGCAATTTAAGATAATTGAGTTAACCTGTCTTTCTGATCTGTTTGGCCCTCCACACAAGGCGGCGTCCGGATAAATGCAAGGGAGCCACGATGCCAACCCACTCCTCTCAAAGCAGTCCAGAGAACGCTCAGGCAGAGCAGAAAATCATTTATGTCAGGCAGATGCTGGGGGAATTGGGGAGCGTGGCTCGAAGCGAAAACGCCGACATGCTGTGTTATCTCATCGAGATGGCCTATCTGGAGGCAGGTGACGTGCTGGCAGGAACCCGCCCGCTCCACCTCGTCAAGAAGGCAACCTGATAAAGCCTGGAACCGTTCATTTTTGAATGGAAACAGTTTGAGCGCCGGGATTCCGTGATCTGGCTAGGAGCGCGTGGCAACGAAGGCCACAGCGCGAAAGAACAAACTCAAACGGAGCCATTGCAAGACGAAGGGTTTTATTCCCCGTCGAACGCCAAAGAGACCATGCCACCGGGATGCCGATGCAATCGCCCGGCGAGATCAAGCTCGATGAGCACCAGATAGACAGTTTGTGCCGCGACGCCGGTGTGCCGGATAATGTCGTCAATTTCGGCGGGTGAGGGGCCCAGAGCCTCGATCACCCGGCTTCGGTCATCATCTCGGGGCTCCGCGAATGGTTTGTCTCCGTCGTTGTTCGGTTCCTCGAACAAAGGTCCGTCATCGGAAAACAATCGGCTTGAGGGCGCCAGCGCATCAATCACGTCGCGGGTTTCGGTTGTCAGGATCGCGCCGTCCTTGAGCAGACCGTTGGCGCCGGCTGCCCGCGGATCCAGCGGCGAGCCGGGAACAGCAAAGACCAGCCTGCCGAAATCGGCGGCGCGCCGCGCGGTAATCAAGGACCCAGAGCGCTGCGCCGCTTCGATCACCACCAGCCCGAGCCCGATGCCGGCGATCAGTCGGTTACGTCGCGGAAAATCACGTGCCCTAGGCTCCCAACCCATAGGCATTTCGCTGACCGCCAGACCGTTGCCTGCGCAGATTTCCTTGTACAACTCGTTGTTTTCCGGAGGGTAGGGCTGGTCGAGGCCGCCCGCCATTGCCGCGATGGTTCCGCTCTCCATGCTCGCGCGGTGCGCGGCAGCGTCGATCCCGCGCGCGAAGCCCGAGACAATCACATAGCCGGCAGCCCCCAGCTCACGCGCCATCCGGGCTGCCATTTTGGCACCGGATACCGAGGCATTACGCGCTCCGACAATTCCCACTGAAGTGCGTGTTGCCAGTGCCAGATCGCCAATCGCCGCGATCAGAGGCGGAGCACCGTCGATGCGCCTGAGTGCCGGTGGATAGTCAGGTTCGCCAATTCCAATGAAGACTGCGCCGAATTTCTGCGCGGCCTCCAGCTCTCTTTCCGCCTCATCGATACTGGCTACACGAATGGTGCGTGCCGATCCGCCGCGCCGCGAGAGTTCCGGCAGTTGCTCGATGGCTGTCTCAGCCGAGCCGAAATGATTGACCAGGTCGCGAAAAGTGGCGGGACCGACATTGTCCGAACGAATAAGCCGCAACCAGGAAAGACGTTGCCGATCGGAAGGGAGACGCCGCGTTTCCCTTCGTCGCCGGCAGACATCAGCCCTTGTCCCCGATGCGGCTTTCGGTGCCTGCAAGCAAACGGCGAATATTCTGATGATGTTTGAGAATGGTAATCAATGACAGCACCACAAACAAAGAAGCCACCTCGGGACGTCCGTTAAAATAAAGTGCGATCGGCACCACCAGAGCTGCGGCGAGTGCGGCCAGCGAGGAGTAACGGAACAGCTTTGCCATTCCGAGCCAGATGGCCGCGAAGACCAGCACAATCAACGGAGCAAGACCGAGCAATACGCCCAGATAAGTAGCCACTCCCTTGCCGCCCTTGAATTTCAGCCACACCGGGTAGAGGTGTCCGAGAAATGCGCCCAAGCCAGCAATCAGCGCCGCTTCCATACCGATGAATTCGCGGGCTGCGACAACCGCCACGGTGCCCTTCAGCGCATCGGCGAGCAGCGTTGCTGCGGCAAGCTTCTTGTTGCCGGTACGCAGCACGTTGGTCGCGCCGATATTGCCCGAGCCGATGCTTCGCACATCGCCGAGCCCGGCCATGCGGGTCAGAATCAGGCCGAAGGGGATCGAACCGCAAAGATAGCCAAACAGCAATGACCCGAGCATGACGGGAGCGGACAGGGTCCAGTTGATCAGATCAGGCACGGCGCATTCTTCCTCCCGAGAAACCTGCCAGGCAACGCAAAAAGGCCGTGGTCAGGCGCGGTGAACTGTGACACCTGCAACCAGCGTTTGCAACACTTTGCCGCTGAACCGGGCATCCTCGAAAGCGCTGTTTTTTGATTTTGAGACAATGTCATCCTTGGACAGAACCCACGGATATTCGGTGTCGATCAACGCGATATCGGCACGGGCGCCTGGCTTCAGCGTTCCGGCATCCAGCCCCAGGATCTGCGCCGGCCGTGTGGACAGAGCATCAATCAGGCGCATCAACGGAACATCGCCCGAATGATAAAGCCTGAGCGCTGCCGCGAGAAGTGTCTCAAGCCCGATTGCGCCATTTTCGGCGTCCGCAAAGGGCAGCCGCTTGGTATCAACATCCTGCGGATCATGGGCGGATACGATAATGTCGATGGCGCCGTCAGCCAGGGCCGCGACCATGGCGCAGCGGTCGTCCTCGGTTCGAAGCGGAGGCGACAGCCGGAAGAATGTGCGGTACTCGCCGATATCGGTCTCGTTGAGTGTCAGGTGATTGATCGAAATCCCGGCAGTCACATCAAGTCCCCGGGCCTTGGCGGCGCGAATGATGTCAGCGGATTCAGGCACCGAGATGCTCATCGCGTGATAGCGGGCACGGGTCAGGGCCGCGAGCCGCAGATCGCGTTCAAGCGGAATGATCTCAGCTTCACGCGGAATCCCCGGCAATCCCAGCCAGCTTGCAAACAGGCCTTCGTTCATCACGCCTGCGCCGCCCAGTTGCCGGTCCTGCGTCGCCACCGCAATCACTGCGCCGAAATCGCGCGCATAGGTCATCGCACGTCGCATCACCGCCGGATTGTCGACTGTATGGCGTCCATTGCTCAGCATGACGGCACCTGCCTCGAGCAGAAGTCCGAACTCGGTCATTTCTTCGCCGTCAAGCCCCTTGGTCAGGGCCGCCGCGGGGTAGACACGGACTATGGCCTCGTCGCGCGCCAGCCGCTGGACGAAATCGACCAGCGCCACGTCATCTATCACCGGGTCGGTGTCGGGCATCATGATGATCGAAGTCACGCCACCGCGGGCAGCCGCCCGACTGGCAGAGGCGATGGTCTCGCGATGCTCGGCACCGGGTTCGCCAATGTGAACACAGGCGTCAACCAGACCGGGAACGGCGATCAGCCCGGAGCAATCCTCAATCTCGGCATCCGCCGGAAGCTTGAATCCGTCAGCGCTCGCACCACACGCGGCGATCTTGCCGTCGATGATGATGATATCACCGGTTTCGTCGATCTGGGTCGAGGGATCGATAATCCGGACATTCTGGAGAACGCGTGAGGTCATCGGGCAAGCTCCCCGTGCAACATCAGCGTCTCCATCACGGCCATGCGCACCGCGACGCCCATCTCGACCTGCTGCTCGATGACGCTCTGCGGGCCGTCGGCAATGTCGGAGGCAATTTCAACGCCGCGGTTCATTGGTCCCGGATGCATCACCAGGGCATCGTCCTTGGCCAATCTCAATTTATCGGCATCGAGCCCGAAATAGCGGAAATATTCGCGCACCGAGGGCACGAACGAACCGGCCATGCGTTCGCGCTGCAGCCTCAGCATCATGACTACATCGGCGTCCTTGAGCCCATCCTCCATGCGTCGGAACACTTCGACGCCCATGTTTTCAATGCCGGAGGGAAGCAGTGTCGAGGGGGCAACGACCCGCACCCGCGCGCCCAGCGCATTGAGCAGCAGGATGTTGGAGCGGGCGACGCGCGAGTGCAGAACATCGCCGCAGATGGTAACGATCAAACGTCCGACCTTGCCCTTGGCGCGGCGGATGGTGAGTGCGTCCAGCAACGCCTGTGTCGGGTGTTCATGCGCGCCATCACCGGCATTGATCACCGGGCAACCGACTTTCTGCGACAACAGCGCCACAGCCCCGGCCGAAGAATGCCGCACCACCAGCACATCCGGACGCATGGCGTTGAGCGTCATCGCCGTGTCGACCAGGGTTTCGCCCTTTTTTACACTGGAATTGGCCACCGACATGTTCATCACGTCCGCGCCAAGCCGTTTGCCTGCCAGTTCGAACGAGGCCTGGGTCCGGGTAGAGGATTCAAAAAACAGGTTGATCTGGGTTAGGCCGCGCAGGGTCGTGGTCTTTTTTTCGCGCTGGCGGGAAATTTTGACCGCCTCGTCCGCCTGATCGAGCAAATAATGTATGTCTTGCTCCGAAAGCCCCTTGATTCCGAGCAGGTGGCGGTGCGGAAATGACATCATGCGTCCCATCGGGTTGAGGTCTTGTGGGGTCTATAGAAAGGATCTGGGGCAGGGGCAAGCTTGCCGGAGCCTGAAATGCGCGATGTCCCCATGCAAAACTGCGCGAATCCCTGTAAGCGAGGTCCAATGAGCCCGATCCAAGCCTTTGGCCCCAAGGCCGACAATCAAAGCCCGCCCTTTTCCGGGCACAATGCCTATCGTTCTGATCCTTTGCTGAAGGACATCGCGGCTGACATGTCGCGTGCGCTGCGAATTGATTTCGAAACGGTCGGCAAATTCGTCGCCTCGGCGGAAGCCCAGGATCTGGCCCGCATCGCCAATCGGTCTGTGCCTGAACTCAGGACCCATGATGGGTCCGGCAACCGCATCGACCAGATTGACTTCCACCCCAGCTGGCATGCCTTGATGCGCCGCGGCGTGGCTTCCGGTCTGCAAGGCTCGGTCTGGGAAGGCAAGCGCGAGGAAGCGGGCTTTGCCCATCAGGCGCGCGCCATCCGTTTCTTTCTTACCGCCGGTCTCGAATGCGGCCATCTGTGTCCGCTGACCATGACCAACGCCTCGATCGCCGCCATCATGGCCTCGCCGCGCATCGAGAAGGCCTGGGCGCCGCTGGTGATTTCGCGGCGTTATGATTCGAGCCATCGCCCGGCCATGCAAAAAACCGGCGTCACCATCGGCATGGGCATGACCGAGAAACAGGGTGGCACCGATGTGCGCGCCAACCAGAGTGTCGCGACGCGCGCAGGCGAGGGGGTTTACCGCCTATCCGGGCACAAATGGTTCATGTCGGCACCAATGTCTGACGCTTTTGTCATGCTGGCCCAGACCGGCAAGGGCTCCGCCGAACAAGTGAGCTGCTTTCTGGTGCCGCGCATTCTCGAGGATGGCAACCTTAACGGGCTGCGCCTGCAGCGGTTGAAGGACAAGCTCGGCAACCGCTCAAACGCCTCATCCGAGGTGGAATTCAGCGACACGTTCGGCTTCCTCCTCGGCGGCGAAGGCGAGGGCATCCGTACCATTCTCGACATGGTGACCTTGACGCGGCTTGATTGCGCGCTGGCTTCCGCCGGCATGATGCGCGCCAGCCTTGCCGAAGCCGTGCATCATTGCCGCCATCGCCGGGTGTTTGGCGAATTGCTGATTGACCAACCGCTTATGGCGCGGGTGCTCGCCGATCTGGCGCTGGACACCGCTGCCGCGACAGCGCTTTCGATGCGTCTGGCGCGTGCCTTTGACAATGCCCGTGACAATCCTTCCGAAGCCGCCATTGCCCGGTTACTTACTCCGGTGGTCAAGTACTGGGTCTGCAAGATCGCGCCCTCGGTCATCTATGAGGTGATGGAGTGCATGGGCGGCAATGGCTATGTCGAGGAGCGGGCTGTCGCCCGGCATTACCGCGAGGCCCCGGTCAACGCCATCTGGGAAGGATCGGGCAATGTCATGTCGCTCGATGTATTGCGGGTTCTGACCCGTGGCCGCGATCTGTGCGAAGTGGCGCTGGAAAGCATCAACCGCGATCTTGGCACCGCCGGACCGCGCACCGTTGATGTGCTGCGCGCCTGTATGGCCGTGGCCGAACGTGACGAGGGGGCGGCGAGGCTCCTGACCGAGCAACTGGCGCTGGCCTCTGCTGCTGCGGAACTCACACGTTTGGGCGCAGGCCACGTTGCCGAAGCCTTCGTCGAAACTCGGCTCGGAGGTGCTTGGCGCTCGACCTACGGCATGCTTGATGCGCGTTTCGATGCGCGCCAGATCATCGATCTGCTCTACCCGCCCGCGATCTGAGCACCGGTGACTAGTCCTGCGGCCCACATGACCGCGGGAATTGTCAGAAACGATGCGACGGTCTGGACGGTGGTGATGGCGGCGTATAGCGGTGCGTCGCCACCCATCTGGCGCGCCAGCAGGTAGCCGTTCATGGCTGTCGGCACGGCAGCGCAAAGCGCCAGAACGAGTACTGTTTCACCGGTGAGCCCGAATCCGATTGCCAGTGAAACCATGATCACCGGAAACACGATTAGCTTGAGTGCCACTGGTGTAAGCACGGCAGGGCCGGGCCGCAGCGCGTCGTTGAGCTTCAGCCCGGCTCCGACCATCAGCAGCCCCAGTCCCAGCGAGGCACGGGCGATCAGGTCGACCGACTGTTCAAAAGGCGGGTAGATGCCGAAAGGCAGGACGTTGACGATGATGCCTGCAACACAGCCCAGAATGAGCGGATTTCCGGCTATTCTCTTGACCAGAGTGGCCATGCTGCGTGCGCCGGTCCCGTACCAGACCAGCATGATCACGTTGATGAAGTTCAGTGGAATGACGATCACGGCCATCACCAGGGCAACCAGAGCCAATCCGCTCGGCCCGGAGATTTTCTCGGCGATTGCCAGGGCAATGAAGGCGTTCCAGCGCGATGAGGTCTGAAACAGTGATGTGAAGCTGGCATCTGACATCCCACCGGCGCGCACCAGCGGGTGAAGCACGATGAGCAGCACGGTCATCACGGCAACCGCGATCAAGGAGACCAGCGCGACAGTGCCCAGCTCAAGGCCAGAAAAATCAGCCGTGGCGAGGGTAAGAAACAGCAGCGCAGGAAAGAACAGATAATAACCCAGCGTTTCCAGTCCTGGCCAGACACTCTGGTCAATGAACGGAGTGCGGCGCAGGACAACGCCGAGGAGCACGATCAGAAAAATCGGCAGGATGCTTTCGAAAATGGGGATCATGAGGGGCGCCGGATGGTGGGAGTCCTCTCTTAAGCAGCCCGGGTCCGTTGGGCAATGGCGGCCGTTAACCTTAACAAATGGTTTACATTGCGTGGAAGGATCACCTTCGTCATGGTGGTCGTACAGATTAACCAAAACCCCATGAGCTCCGACGGACCCGTGATGATATCCAGCCGCCTCTACTACGCTTCCATGATGCTGTTCTGGGTCTGCTACCTGTCGCTGCTTGCAATGGTTGTGGCCTATGCGCCGCAGGGCGGGATCAGCGTAGCCGGGTTGACGCTGTTCAATGATTCCGGGCTGGTGGAAACGGCGCTTGTCGCCATGAACGCCATCGGGCTTTCGCCGGTATCGCAAAGCGTCGTCTTCGGGCTTCTTGGTGGGTCGAGTGCTGCATCGGCGGGTTTATTGTTGTTTTCAGGGCTGTTTTACGTGTTTGGCGAAGAGCGAGAGCAGCGCGAGGCGCGGCCATTGGCGCACGGGGCAATAGCGTGCACGGCAGCCGCTGCAGCGCTGACAACACTCGTGTTCTTAGCCGGCGGCCAGACGGGTGCGCTTCTGGCGCTTGAACTGGGCGCTCTTGGCGGCTTGTTCCTCACCGTCATGTCACTCACCCAGTCGGGCATAGAACCTGACGCGGTGAGCAGCGAGGAAGGCAATGCGCTCAACCAGGTCATTGCCGATCACGCAGCCAATCATGCAGCCTTCAGCGCTCAGCTGGCGTCTCTCTCCAGACACGGGGCAAGGCCATGAAGGTGTTTCTCATCCTCTGGATCATGCCGATCATCCTATTGGGCAGCTGGTACGGCCTGTCCTACTACGACATCAATTTCGGCTATCGCATTCTGACCCGTGATCTGCATGATCTGGTGTTCAGGATCTACGGCAATATTCTTGGTATACCAGCTGAAACCATTCCGGCGTTGGTGCTCAAGGCCATTGTCCTGGACACGTTCCTTGTCGTAGGCTTCATTGTGATCAAACGCCGCCGCAAACAGATCTGGGCAGCCATCCGCAAATTGCTCGGCTGGACCGAGGGCCGCCAGGAGCCACTGCAGACAGCCGGTTCGCCAGACTCAGAGTTCTCCCGAGGGGCCTGAGCCCGGCTGCTGGCTCCGCAGGCCTGTCAACCGGTCGAGCGCGCCCTGCAGGATGAAGCTGGCGGCAGCTGAGTCGATCCGCTCTTTTCGTTTCTTGCGTGACACATCCATTTCGATCAGGGCACGCTCTGCGGCCACTGTAGACAACCGCTCATCCCAGAACACAAACGGCAGGTCTGTCTTCTGCGCCATGTTGCGCACAAAAGCGCGCGTGGCCTGCACGCGAGGGCCCTCGCTGCCGTCCATGTTCACCGGCAACCCGATCACCGCCGCACCGACCTTGTCCTTTTCGAGCGCCGCTATCAGGGCGATTGCATCCAGCGTGAACTTCTTGCGCTTGATCATCGGACGCGGCGATGCGAGGCGCAGCGACAGATCAGATACTGCTAGGCCGATGGTCTCTGTTCCCAGATCGATG
This sequence comes from Hoeflea sp., assembly GCA_051251555.1. GTDB lineage: Bacteria > Pseudomonadota > Alphaproteobacteria > Rhizobiales > Rhizobiaceae > Hoeflea. The sequence goes on along the minus strand of JBPOEW010000003.1, from coordinate 84,554 downwards.
CCAGCGACGGTTTGACCTGGCTTGATCTGTTCGACAAGCTCTTCGATGGTGATAGCCGCCATTTTTCGCTCTCCGCCTTTGCGCCACGGCGTCTGCCGCGCTAGATGGTGGGTTTAGCGAACAAGTTCTTGAAATGCGAGAGCCCTTCATATGGGGGGGGCTTGTGAAATGCGAGGGAGAGCAATCCATGAAGATTACCTGGCTAGGTCACGCCGCATTCCGGTTGGAAACAGCGAAATCGACCATCCTGATTGATCCGTTTTTCACCGGTAATCCGGGCTTTGAAGGCAATGACCGAAAGGATGTGGTCAAGGGCGTCACCCATATCCTGCTCACTCATGGCCATGCCGACCACATCGGCGACACGGCGGCCATTGCCAAGGAAACCGGTGCGGTCGTGCTTTGCAATTATGATCTCGGCATGTGGCTGAGCCATCATCAGGGCGTGGAAAAGCTTGAGACGGGCAACACCGGCGGCACCATTTCGCTGGGCGATTTCTCCGCCACCTTCGTCAATGCATTCCATTCCTCGGCCCAGATTACCGAAAACGGCGTGTCGCATTCGCTTGGGAGCGCCAATGGCCTGATGCTGCATTTCGACGATGAGCCCGGGGTTTTGCACATGGGCGACACCGATATTTTCTCCGACATGGCACTCATCAATGAGCTGCATCGCCCGGAAATCGGCATTGTGCCGATTGGTGACCGCTTCACCATGGGTGGCGCGGTCGCAGCTCTTGCCTGCCGCCGCTACTTCTCATTCGCCAAGGTGCTGCCGTGTCATTACGGCACGTTTCCGATTCTCGACCAGACCGCCGATGCGTTCCTGGAAGGCATGGAAGAAGACGCCAAGAACGTCGCTGTCCCCAAGTCCGGCGAAAGCGTGACTGTCTGACCCACTGACTGGGCAATTCCTGGCAAAACGCGTCAGTACCGAAGCTCTGTCCATCAATTGGTCGCGAAGCGGAACAAGGGAACAAATGGCCCAGGATGATCGGACGCTCGGCTTTTATACGCAGCAAGCGTCCGCCTATGCGTCACGCGGTGACTATCTGAATTTAAAGCACATTGAGACTTTTCTGTCTCTGCTGCCGGCCGGGGCCGCCATTCTCGAGTTGGGATGCGGTGCCGGTCGGGACAGTGAATTCATGATCGGCAGGGGATTTAAGGTGCGTCCGACGGATGGGACGCCCGAGATGGCCCAAGCGGCAGAGCAGCGCCTCGGAATGCCGGTTGCCACGCTGTTGTTTGCGGATCTGAACGAGGAAAGCACCTGTGACGGAATATGGGCGAATGCCTGCCTGTTGCACGTCCCAAGGGAAGAACTGTCAGGGATCCTTTCGAGAATTCATGCCGCACTGAGGAAAGGCGGGGCCTTTTACGCCAGCTTCAAGGCGGGAGAAACTGAAGGCCGCGACCAATTCAATCGGTATTACAATTACCCTTCCGGGGGCACCTTGCGGGCGTGGTACGCGGCATCAGATTGGGCCGATGTGACAATTACAGCCGAAAGGGGCGGAGGTTATGACGGGAGGCCTACGGATTGGCTCCATGTTGTTGCGATCAAGTAGGGTTGGCTTTCAAGCCGCCTTTATGGCGTTTGCGATGACAAATCCTAGCCCCGCAGTTGCGCGCTTCGCCGCTCGCCGTTATAGCGGGGCCACCTGTTCACACCATCTCATGAGGACCTGATGTCCGTAGACATTGCCACCGTCAAACGTGTTGCGCACCTGGCCCGCATTGCGGTCACCGACGAGGAAGCCGCCCGCATGGAAGGCGAACTCAACACCATTCTGGGGTTCGTAGAGCACCTGTCCGAAGTCGATGTCGACGGCGTGGAGCCGATGACCTCGGTCACCCCGATGGCGATGAAGAAGCGTGCTGACGTCGTTACCGACGGCTCCAAGGCAGAAGACATCGTTGCCAATGCGCCCGAATCCACCGACAATTTCTTCGTCGTCCCGAAGGTTGTCGAGTAATCCCGTGACGGCGTTGCAGCACAAGGTCGCGCATCTGGCACCACTTGCCGCCGCCGTCCGGCTTTGTGAAAATCTTGGCTTCACCGAATGTGGCGCCGTCCTTGAGTTCCCTGATTCCGGCTTTTCCCGGTTCTTTGAAAAGAAGTTGTCCGCATGACCGACCTGACCCGTCTGACCATCGCCGAAGCCCGTGACGAAATGGGCAAGGGCGCTTTTTCCAGCGTTGAACTGACCGACGCCTATCTGGCCGTCATCGAAGCTGCCAACCCGGCCATCAATGCCTATGTGAAGGTCACAGCCGACAAGGCGCGCGAGATGGCAAAAGCCTCCGACGCCCGCCGTGCCGGAGGCAACGCCGGTGCTCTCGAGGGCATCCCGCTCGGCGTCAAGGATCTCTACGCCACCGAGGGTGTTCACACCCAGGCCTGCTCCCATGTGCTTGACGGCTTCGAGCCGCGCTATGAATCAACCGTCACGGCCAATCTCTGGGCCGATGGTGCGGTTATGCTGGGCAAGCTCAACATGGACGAGTTCGCCATGGGCTCGTCCAACGAGACATCCTACTACGGCCCGGTGATCAATCCCTGGCGCGCCGAAGGCTCCAACGCCAATCTGGTGCCCGGCGGCTCATCAGGTGGCTCGGCCGCAGCCGTGGCCGCACTGATGTGCGCCGGCGCCACGGCAACCGATACCGGCGGGTCGATCCGCCAGCCTGCAGCCTTTACCGGCACCGTCGGCATCAAGCCGACCTATGGCCGCTGTTCGCGCTGGGGCATCGCCGCCTTTGCCTCATCGCTCGATCAGGCCGGCCCGATTGCCCGCGATGTGCGCGATACTGCGATCCTGCTCAAGTCGATGGCCTCGGTTGACGCCAAGGACACCACCTCGGTGGACATGCCTGTGCCTGATTACGAAGCAGCCCTCGGCGGTTCGGTGAAGGGCCTGAAAATCGGCATCCCGCGCGAATACCGCATCGACGGCATGCCCGAGGAAATCGAAGCGCTGTGGCAAAAGGGCATTGAATGGCTGAAGGATGCCGGCGCCGAAATCGTCGACATCGAACTGCCGCACACCAAATACGCGCTGCCTGCCTATTATATCGTCGCACCTGCCGAAGCCTCGTCCAATCTGGCGCGTTATGACGGTGTGCGTTACGGTTTGCGCGTGCCCGGCAAGGACATTGCCGACATGTACGAGAAGACCCGCGCCGAAGGTTTCGGCGACGAGGTCAAGCGCCGCATCATGATCGGCACCTATGTGCTCTCGGCCGGCTATTACGACGCCTATTACCTGCGCGCCCAGAAGGTCCGCACGTTGATCAAGCGCGATTTCGAACTGGCCTTTGACGCTGGCGTTGACGCCATCCTGACGCCCGCAACTCCGTCTTCGGCCTTTGCCATCGGCGACGAGAGCCTCGCCAGCGATCCGGTGAAGATGTACATGCAAGACATCTTCACGGTCACAGTCAACATGGCAGGCCTTCCCGGCATTTCCGTGCCCGCCGGTCTTGATCACAAGGGTCTGCCGCTGGGCTTGCAGCTGATCGGCCGTCCGTTCGAGGAAGAGACCCTGTTCAAGACCGCCCACGTGATCGAACAGGCCGCAGGCCGGTTTGAAGCCCGACCCTGGTGGTAAGCAGACGGCAAAACGCCCGCCGCATGCGAGTTTGTGCGGCGGGCCTGTCGCCCATTTGTCGTGGTAGGAAACCGGGGCGACATCCAATAGAGATCATTCGATAATGATTTCCCCGATCATCTTGCGATGGAATTTGCAGTGGTAGGTCTGCGTGCCGGCGCCCGCGAAGGTAATACTGCCGCTCTTGTTCTTGCGCAGCGTCTTCGTGTCCCAGCTCTTGTCATCTGCCGTCGCGGTATGCGGGGCGATGTCGTGATTGACCCATTTCACCGTATCGTCGGCCTTGATCACCAGCCGTTCGGGCTTGAAGTGAAATCCCTTGATCTCGACCTGGTGGATGGTGGGGGCTGCGCGGCCTCCACGGACGCCTGAAAGCAGCCCGGCACATCCGGCGGCAAGCGCGCCGCTGAATTGCCGCCGGGTCATCCTGCTCATGAGGCGCAGCCCAGCTTGGCAACCATGTTCTCGGCATGGCCTTCATGCTGCGTGAAGGTGGCCAGCGCCTCCTCAAGCAAGTCCTTCAGCGGGGCGACCGTGACGGCAGGCAGGAAGCTCTCGGCAATTGTCTTGTTGACGATCTGGTGGTAGGCCAGCTCATTGGTTGCATAGGCGCAATCGAAAGCCTCGCCTTCAAGCGACATCAGCTCGGCCCGCTTGTTGGCGGCGCCCTTGGCCAGTGCCTGGCTCAGCGCATTATCCTCGGGCGTGACCTTGAGCTCGGTGACAAGCTGGATGGCGGCTTCGTTCACGGCAGCGTGGTCGCGAACCATGGTGGTGGCAAAATCGCGCACATCGGCATTTTCCGACAGCGCCAGCGCCAGATGGGCATAGCGAATATCGACGTCGCCAGCTGTGTAGGCTGCGTGGGCGATCTGCAGGTCATTCATGGCTTCAGCGGCCAAAGCAGGGGCTGTAAACAGCATAGGCAGCAGGACAAGGGAAAGTATGGGGCGTTTCATCGGGGTCACTCCGGTTGGTTTCGAGAGCTGATTGATCGCAAGATAATCGGTACGCGTGAATGCCAGATCATTCGGTATTTCTGTCGGATCGTTCAGATGAGTGGACATTTTCGGAGTTGGGATCATTATGTCAGCATGCTTGACTTGCTTAGCGACATACTCACCCGTCTCTCCCTGAAAGGGACGCTTTACTTCCGTTCGAGTTTTTCCGAACCTTGGGGTGTGCAGGTTCCGGCCTTCAGCAATGTGGCCCGGTTTCACTACGCACACCGCGGCGATTGCCTGATCCACTTGCCATCGACTGGCGACACCTTGATGCTGGCCCAGGGCGATCTGGCGATCATTCCGCATGGCGCCCAGCATGTGCTGCATTGCCCGATCACCGCGCCGCCGGATGCGATCGAGCTGGAACAGGTGATCGAGCGTTCGGGCTTCAACGGTGATGGCGTGTTGGTCTGGGGCGGCGATGGTGGCAAGCGCGATATCCAGTTGATTTGCGGGCATTTTTCCCTGGCGCCCGGTGTCCGGCACATGATTTATGATCGTTTGCCGCCAATCCTGCACATCCCCAATTACGGCGAGGCGGCCGGTGCTTGGCTTGACGCGACGCTTCGGGTGATCGGAGCCGAGGCCGGTGGCTCGCGGCTGGGCGGCGACCTGATCGCGTTGAAAATGTCGGAGGCGATTTTCGCCCAGGCGATTCGTGCCTATATCGAACGCAGCGAGGGCGAAGCCCATTCGCTTTCGGGATTCGGCGACCGCAGGCTGGCACGGGCGCTGCAGGCGTTCCACCGCAACCCCGAGCGCAACTGGAGCATTGAAGCGCTGGCGCGCGAGGCCGGCATGTCGCGCACAACCTTTGCCGTTGCCTTCACCGGCAAGTTCGGGGTGACCCCGCTGCAATACATGACATCTTGGCGGATGCAGATCGCCCGCCAGGCGCTGGTCGAGCACCAGGCCAGCGTCGCCGATGCCGCGGCGTTGGCCGGCTATGCCTCCGAATCGGCCTTCTCGCGGGTGTTCAAGCGCGAAACCGGCTTTTCTCCCGCCGCCACCCGCTGCCAGGCGCAGTCTGCAGGACTCTGACCAGTCTCTGGCCGTGCTCATTCGCCAGCGCCCGAGAACTCACAAAGAAACCCGACAACGACGCGCCGCTAGAGCAGCGGGTCTGAAGCGGTGTATGGTGCCTCGGGGGCTTGATGATGTGCCCGTTAACGGCGACAGTAACAATCCAGGCCGGTTGAGAGGCAACGGCCAACAACTCACGGAGCGGTCTTGATGATAGAAATCCGGCCTGCCAGTTCTGCCGAAGCTCAGGATCTCGCTGCAATCGGTTTGGCGGCCTGGGAAAAGGCGATCCGCGTCTGGGGTGAAGATGCCGAACGACTGCGCGAAAACGCCCGGGAAGCCTATTATGACTTTTGCACCCGCTGCTGGCCTGATATTCTGGTCGCCGAGTTTGACGGCGATCTCGCCGGCTGGGGCTCATGCGAAAAGGCGGACGACTTCATTACCGATCTGTGGGTTCTGCCGGAGTTTCAGGGCAGGGGCATCGGCACGGCGCTTCTCGAGCAAATAGAAGCCGGCATCATCGAGCGCGGCTTCCCCTCGGCACGGCTCGACACCCACGCCCGCAATCTCGGCGCTACCCGGCTCTTTAAACGCCTGGGGTATCGGGTAACCACCTATTTCGTCACCTATTCCGATTCCCTGGATGAAGACATCGACAAGGTCGAGATGATCAAGGATTTCGAATCTGGCAGTGATCCGGTTGATCCGGGGACCGACGATTACAGCCTTTACGACAATTGAAAATTTCTCACTGGCTTGTTCGACGTTAAAAAAAGACCCGGACGCGAGAATGCAATCCGGGTTTGGGAATTGGGCGGAAGAACGGCCTCCGCCTAGAGGGACTTTGAAAGTCAGGCTGCAGGTTGCGCGTCCACATCAACATTGCGGAGCACCCGCGCAAAAAGATCATGGTTGCGGCAGAAGGACGGGGCTCCGTCTGGATCAGCCTCGTGTGAAAGCCAGTGCTGGCAAGCGTCAGCGTCGCCGCAGGTCAGGCAACGATTGGCGGCGCGGCGCAGCACGCCTGCATGATCGGGCAGTTTCCAGATCTCATCCGCCACACCAAGTTTGGTCATCATGGCGTCCATCAAGTTTGCCTGTTTTGTCATACGGCTGAAAATATCGAGTACGCTCATGCCCTTCTCCTCTTTGCCATTGAAGAGAGAATCCCATCAGCGTCGCGCGGTCGCATTGATCTCGGTCAAACTTTTTGCACTTGGTTTCGGGCCAGTTGCGGGCTTCAATGCCCGGAAAGCCTTGCAGTCGGGCCGGCTTTGTTCTACCCGACAGGAAGCTGATCCTTCATAGATAATGAGCCTGCCATGACCCTCGTCGACACCCGCACCCCTGAACCGAAACGGCTGATTCCCGGCGCCACCGGCGATTGGGAGGTCATAATCGGTCTGGAAGTCCATGCGCAGGTGACGAGCAACTCGAAACTGTTCTCCGGTTCGTCGACCGAATTCGGCAAGGATGCAAATTCCAATGTCAGCCTTGTTGACGCGGCGATGCCCGGCATGCTGCCGGTGATCAACGAGGAATGCGTGGCCCAGGCCGTGCGCACCGGTCTCGGTCTCAAGGCGCAGATCAACAACCGTTCGGTGTTCGATCGCAAGAACTATTTTTATCCGGACCTGCCACAGGGCTATCAGATCTCCCAGTTCAAGGATCCGATCGTCGGCGAAGGCACGATCATCATTTCGGTCGGACCCGACCGTCAGGGCAATTTCGAAGATATCGAGATCGGTATCGAGCGGCTGCATCTCGAGCAGGACGCCGGCAAGTCGATGCATGACCAGCATCCGTCGATGTCCTATGTCGATCTCAACCGGTCCGGCGTGGCGCTGATGGAAATCGTGTCCAAGCCCGACATGCGCTCGGCTGATGAGGCCAAGGCCTATGTCACAAAGCTGCGCTCGATCCTGCGCTATCTCGGTACCTGCGACGGCAACATGGACGAAGGTTCCATGCGTGCCGACGTTAACGTCTCCGTGCGCAAGCCCGGCGGCGAGTTCGGCACCCGCTGCGAGATCAAGAACGTCAATTCGATCCGCTTCATCGGTCAGGCTGTCGACTCTGAAGCCCGCCGCCAGATCGCCATCATCGAGGATGGTGGCAGCATCAGCCAGGAAACCCGCCTGTTCGATCCGGGCAAGGGCGAAACCCGCTCCATGCGCTCCAAGGAAGACGCGCATGACTACCGCTATTTCCCTGATCCAGACCTGTTGCCGCTTGAATTTGATCAGGCGTTTGTCGATGCATTGAAGGCGGACCTGCCGGAATTGCCCGATGACAAGAAGGCGCGCCTGGTGCGTGACATGGGCCTTTCGGTTTACGACGCTTCGATCCTGGTTTCGGAAAAGTCTATTGCCGACTTTTACGAGGAGCTGGCAGCTGGTCGTGACGGCAAGATTGCTGCCAACTGGGTCATCAACGACCTGCTGGGCGGCTTGAACAAAGCAGGCAAAAGTATTGAAGAGACTCCGGTTTCGCCCGCTCAGCTTGGTGGTGTGATCGATCTGATCAAGGACGGCACCATTTCCGGTAAGATCGCCAAGGACCTGTTCGAAATCATATGGGAAGAGGGCGGTGATCCGGCCGAAGTGGTGGAAAGCCGCGGCATGAAGCAGGTCACGGATACTGGCGCCATCGAAAAGGCCGTCGACGAAATCATCGCGGCCAACCCCGATCAGGTCGCCAAGGTCGCGGCCAAGCCCGCACTCGCCGGCTGGTTCGTCGGTCAGGTGATGAAAGCGACCGGCGGCAAGGCCAACCCGAAGGCCGTGCAGGATCTGGTCAAGGCGAAGCTCGGTATCGAGGACTAGAGGCACGGTAATGTTCTTTGTCCGCTCGGCTTCCGCACGCGACATTCCGGCCATTCGCGACGTGCTGGCCGAAACCTGGCGAGCGACTTATGCGCCGTTTTACGGGGCGGCGAAGGTCGAGGAAATTATCGCCGACTGGCATTCCGAGAAGGCAATCAAGGCCTCCATGGAGCGACCCGACGGCGAATTCCTTGTGGCCGATGACGGCAAGCAGATCGGTGGCGTGGCCTTTGCCAGCCAATCGCTGGAGACCAAGGCCGTGTCATTGCATCAGCTTTACGTCCGGCCAGAATGCCAGGGGCTCGGGATCGGGCGAGATTTGTTCGCCGAAATAGAGACCTGTTTCCCAGGTGCACATACCCTGTTGCTGGAAGTTGACCCAGGCAATGAACCGGCGATCGCGTTCTACCAGTCGCACGGAATGGCAGAGACCGGCCGCACTGACAATTGCGGCAAGGGCGAATCGGGCATCCCGGCTGTGATCATGTCCAAAACACTCTCCGGCTGAAGCAGACCGTCAACTCGCTTCGAGCCCTTGGCCTTTGTCGTCCCAGAAACCCACAGCTGAACATTCGATGATGTAGGCCGTGCTCTGGCCGTCACAGGCAATCTCGATTGCCGCCGGTACGGCTTCCCCGCTGTCCCAGCCGCACAAGTAGTCGTGCCAATACAGCCCTTCCTTGTGCTGGACGAACAGATCCGCCGACCAGTCTGGCGGATGCCATCATTTCACCCGCAGGCAATTCCGGGCCCTTGCTCCCCCTCGATGCATTCCACCCATGCGCAGGCAAGTGTCTTGTCGGTGCTCTTTCCGGTGCACACGTCTGAGGAATGTTGAGGCGCTTCAGCAAAAGAGATGTCAGTCGGCCCGTCCTGGGTTCTTGCAATCGAAACCGCAATGAGTGTTATGGCCACTGCACAAAAGTAGCTTGAAAGCATGGCTCGCCCCGCAGTCCTTCATCGGAATGAGTATCCACGCTTTTTTCTGTGTGGATAGACCAAAGCCGAATTGACGTAGCCGCGAAGATCCCCGAAAGATTACCAAGGGCGGTTTTACGTAAGTTATTGCACGAAGACTGCGATTGATTGATTGGGGTGGGGCGCGTTACATGACACAGCATTACAAGTTGGCAATACCGGTGTTCATAATCGGTTTTCTAGCCGGCGCGGCGTTCTGGTATGTGTTTTCACCTGCGTTCATCGACCGGGTGGTCAGCGAAGAGCTTCCCGCCGGTTTTGAACTCAGTGAACTGCGCAGCGGCGATTTCCGCGATGCCGATGGAGCCCACCGCGGCTCCGGCAAGGCGCAGATTCTGGTGTCCCCCGCCGGCGGTTCGTTGCTCAGGTTCACGGACTTTGAAGTGACCAACGGTCCAGACCTTGAAGTCTGGTTGGTCAAGGATCCTGATCCAAAAAAATCTGCTGATGTGAGCGCCAGCCAATGGTTTTCGCTTGGCCCGCTTCGCGGCAACAAGGGTGACCAGACCTATGTGATCCCGGAAGGAACAGATACAACGGAGTGGGGATCTGTTGTAATCTGGTGCGAGCAGTTCAGCGTCTTGTTTTCCGTCGCCACACTGTCGCAGGCAAAAATGTAGGCAAGTATCATGGATGTTGAAATCCGGGCAGCGGACCGGGCAGACATAGCAGCCATCGCGGCGATGTTTGCCAAAGATCAGCTTGCCGGGCACGGCGACAGCGCGGATCCCGCTGATCTGCCAGCCTATCTCACGGCATTCGACCGGATTTCCGCGAGCCCCAATGACCAACTGTTTGTTGCTGATCTGAATGGCGAAGTGGTCGGCACATTCCAGACTACATTGATCACGTCGCTTACAGGTAAGGGCAGTTCAAGCCTCACCGTTAAGGCGGTTCATACCCGCAGTGACATGCGTGGAAACGGAATTGGTCAGACGATGATGACCCACGCAATCGAGCAGGCTAGACAGGCCGGCGCGCGCCTGGTGCAGTTGATGTCAAATGCCAGCCGGACCGACGCGCACAGGTTTTACACCCGCCTCGGTTTCAGCCAGAGCCATCTCGGTTTCAAGATGAATTTGGGCTGATCACGCTGTAGGCCTGCAATACCTGGAGCCAGCGGCTGCTAGGTGGCAATGTCCATCGGTCCTGTAACGGTCATAGATACCAGTTGAGCGCGACTTGCGAGAAACCGACACTGGACAATGCTTGTCGAGCGGGCCATAAGGCGGAATATGACGCGGCTGAAAACTGGCCGTCAGGTCCACACACGAGAGGCTTTCATGAAGGCACTATTTCTTCAGATGTTCACCTGGTGGAACGGACAGACCTGGGGAACCAGGTTTCACACCTGGCGCCACGGCACCCGGGTGGGTGAAGATGCTGCCGGCAATGTCTATTTTGAAGGCGGTTCGGATTCTGAAGGCCGCACTCGCCGCTGGGTCATCTACAACGGTGTGTCCGAAGCGTCCAAGATTCCCCCCGGCTGGCATGGCTGGATGCATCACCGCACCGATGTCTCTCCTGCAGCCGAGATTTATGTGGCAAAGCCTTGGGAAAAAGACCATCAGGCTAACATGACCGGCACCGGCCTTGCCTATCGCCCCAAAGGGTCGATCCTCAATCAGGGCGCGCGTCCACACGTGACTGGCGATTATGACGCCTGGACACCTAAATCCTGACAGTCTGCCTCATCTCTGGCGCAGCCATGCCACAATTCATGCTTAACGCTTCATTGACGGCGGTGGCTTAAGCTCGCTGCCGGAGACCTGCCGGGAACGGCCTTTTACGAGCCTTGTGACGAGTGAAGCGAATGAAATTCCACCTGACTAGACTTGCAAGAAGCGCAGGCGCGCTGCTCGTTGCCGCGACCGGCTTTTATACCTTTGCGATTCCGTCCTATGCTGCGCGGATCGAAAATCCAGTGGCCGTGTTTTCCGGCATCGACAAGATTACAGGGCGAATCACCACCTTCGACGTCTATGTCGGAGAGACGGTGCAATTTGGAGCGCTGCAGGTGACCCCACGGGTTTGCTACAGCCGCGACGAGACTGAAGCGCCGAAAACCACGACCTTTGTAGAGGTTGATGAGATCACCCTCGACCGCAAGATCCGGCGTCTGTTTACAGGCTGGATGTTTGCGGATTCTCCCGGTTTGAACGCGGTCGACCATGCCGTTTACGACGTCTGGCTCAAGGACTGCAAACAGCAGTCCGAGATTCCGGCACCTAACGCGGGCAACTGATCCAACTCCTCGGGCCGTCTGACTGACGCTATTGAAAACAGCAAAACGCCGCGCACTTTGTCAAGTGCGCGGCGTTTTGTATGCAGCCTGCAGGCGGCTCGGCCGCCGCGGGTTTTATCGCGAGGCAACCGGGGTTACCAGCGGCGTGATACGGCGAATCGTGACCCGGCGATTGAGCCGCTCGGGCGCCTCGGTCCGGACCTTCAGGTACTGTTCGCCATAGCCTTGGGTAACCAGGTTCTCTGGCGGAATGCCAAACACGTCACTCAGCGCCACGGCGATGGTTTCCGCACGTTTGTCCGAGAGCAGTAGATTGGCTTCGTCGCGACCAACGGCGTCGGTATGGCCTTCGATCAGGAAGGTTTCCGCGGGATTTCCGTCCAGGATCTTGATCATCGCAGCCGCAACGTCGGAAAGCCGCTGGATCTGGTCCTCCGCAATCGTGGCCTTGCCGAACTCGAAGGTCAGCGAATCCAGATCTATGCGGCGGACCTTGTCGCGAATTCGGGCCGAACGGCGCACTTCTTCCACCGAGTAAAGCCGTTCAACCTGTTCGACCGGCGGTTCAAGCAGGAAGTTGAGGTAGGTCGATGGCTCGGCGTCAGTCGCGTCAAGAATGTATTCGGCGATCGGAATTGCAAGACGCAAAGGCGGCAGTGTACGGCCTGGATCGACAAAAACATCGCGCGAGCCATCGCTGTGGGCTTCGGCGTAAAACAGAACATACTCGCGACCGTCAGGCATGACGCGGGTGCGCTGGATCACGTCACCCCAACGATTGGTGATGGTAACGAGTTGCACGCCGTTGGGCCGAACGATGACTTCGCGAACACGGCCACCGCGCAGTTGCTCGTAATAGACTTCCTCACTGCCGGCTCTCAACCGGTCCCGTTCATCATGTTCGATGACGGTGCGGTTGTCGATTTCAATGATGGTCCGGTTGTCGTACTGGTTGATGATCGTCACATTGGTTTGCTCCTCACGTGCCGGAGCTTCTGTAATGCGCTCGCCTCGCTCGGACATGGCTTCCGGAGCCACCGCGCTGAGTGATGCGGGAGCTTGTGCTTCGGCATCCGATGTCGGAGGAGGCGCAGCGCGTGCGCTTGCCCTAGCCGCAGGCGCAGCTTCGCCGTCGGCTTGAGCTGGCTCTTCCTTGGCGCTGTCAAGCACGGGCGCACCGTCCTTGACCGGCAGGGTGAGCACCTCTTCCGGTGCGCTCTCTGGCGCCGCCTCGGTCGTTGGTGCGGCTGCAGCGCCATCAGTGGGGCTGGATGCGTCGCTGTCTGCTGATTTCGGAGCGACCGCTTCGTTGCTCTCTACTGGAGCTTCCCCTGCAGCCGGTGAATTCGCAGCCTCAGGAGCCTCGCTCTTCGGCGCCACTGTGGCGCCATCAGCAGGTGCTGCCTGCGGGACGGGCGCTGCGTTTTCCGGTGCTGGCTCATCAGCCTTTGGAGCGGCTTCTTCGGACGCTGCAGGCGCAACCTGTGGCTGGACTTCCACAGGAGCTTCCACCTCAGCCTCAGCTTCAGCGGTTGGTTCGGCAGGTGTCTCTGCAGCAGCAGGGCTTTCCTTTGCCACTGGAGTTTGAGCCGGTTGTTCAGAAGCGGCGGGTGCTTCAGGTTCTGGTTGCGGCTGAGCTGGTTCTGGTTCCGCTACGGGTGCAGGCTCGTCAGCCGGCTCTTCAACTGCCGGCGCTGGCTTAGCTTCGACAGGTGCCTCGGCAGCTGGCGCAGCGCTTTCTGCAGGTTTTTCTTCTGCAGCTTTCGGAGCCGCAGGTTCTGCTTCCACAGCGGGTTCAGGTGCAGGCTCTGGTGTTTTCGCTGATGCCTGAGCGGCTGCGAGTTCGGCCTGGGCCGCTTCGACTTCGGCCTGTGCAGTGGCGACGTCTCCACCGGTTGCTTCAGCTTCGGCCTTGCGCTTAAGCGCTGCCTCAAGAGCAATCTCCGCATCGCTGACGCTCATCTGAACCTGCACCAGGTAAGGTGTGTGGCTCGTGTGGCTGATTGCCGGGATGTGGAGCTTGCCCAAAGGGGCAGCATAGGAAAAGCCAAGGCTGGATAGGCTGATGGCAGTGGAGGCAAGTAGTGTCCGTGTCAATGTCACGAGGGCAACTCCTGTAGTGTGATCGTTCCTTCATGCTCTAAACGCTTTTGCGCCGAGTATGGTTCCATCCGGCATTTGCCCATTTGCCCACGCAGTGAGCCGCCGGTGCTAGGGTATTTATGACTGGCAAGCAGAAGGCTGGCTGAAACGTGGCTGGCAGGCAGAAGACGGGTTGAAACATGCTGAAGGCGTCATCTTGTTGACGCGGCACTGTGGCTATTTGAAGGGGAATGGCGTCTCGCGTCAGGGAGCGTCTGAAAAAGCCAGATCTGGTCCTTCGAGCGCCTCTGCGAGCATGTTGGCATACGCATCGCGCGGAACATCAATCGCTCCGAAACGTTTGAGGTGCTGGGTGGTGAACTGGGTATCAAGCAGAACAAATCCCCGCGCGCGCATACGGTCGACCAGGTGTACCAGGCACACCTTTGAGGCATCGGTGACGCGGCTGAACATGCTTTCTCCGAAGAACGCCCGGCGCAGGGAAACCCCATACAGCCCGCCAACCAGCTCCCCGTCACGCCAGGCTTCAACGCTATGGGCGTGGTTGAGACGGTGCAGCTCTGTGTAGAGCTCGCTGATCGTCGAGTTTATCCAAGTTGAGGGGCGGGTCGCTACGCTTTCGGCACAGGCTGAGACAACCTCGTTGAATGCCGTATTGATCCGGATTTCGAACGGTTCCTGCCGCACTGTGCGGGCAAGCCGCTTGGAGATGTGAAACGCATCCAGAGGCAGTACGCCCCTTATCTCCGGTTCAACCCAGAACAAATCCGGATCGTCAGCTGAATCGGCCATCGGGAACAGGCCTGAAGCATAGGCACGTAGCAGCAAATCAGCCGTGATCTGTGGCTGGGAGCCGCGACGCACCTCAGCTTCCCCTTGCCGATGTCAGCTGAAGCTTATTTGCCAGCTTTTGCCGCAAGAAATTTTTCCAGCCAGTGGATGTCGTAATCTCCATTCGCGATGTCCGGATTGGCAAGCAGATCGCGAAACAGCGGGATGGTGGTGTTGATGCCATCAACAACAAACTCATCGAGCGCCCGCCTCAGCCGCATCATGCATTCGACCCGCGTCCGCCCGTGGACGATCAGCTTGCCGATCAGGCTGTCGTAATAGGGCGGGATCTTGTAGCCCTGATACACACCGGAATCGACGCGCACGCCAAGTCCGCCCGGTGGGTGGTAATGGGTGATCGTGCCGGGCGAGGGAACAAAAGTGTTCGGATCCTCGGCGTTGATGCGGCACTCGATGGCATGGCCCTGGAAGCGAATGTCTTCCTGGGTCATCGAGAGCCCACCGCCGGACGCGATCCGGATCTGTTCATTGACCAGATCAATGCCGGTGATCGCCTCGGTGATGGTGTGTTCCACCTGCAGGCGGGTGTTCATCTCGATGAAGTAAAACTCGCCATTCTCGTAAAGAAACTCGATTGTGCCTGCGCCGCGATATTTCAGCTTGCGCATGGCAACAGCACATATTTCGCCGATCTCCATGCGCTGGTTTTCGTTCAGCGAAGGTGAATTGGCTTCTTCCCAGACCTTCTGGTGCCGCCGCTGCAGTGAACAATCGCGCTCACCGAGATGAATCGCGTTGCCTTCGCCATCGCCGAGAACCTGAACCTCAATGTGACGTGGCCGCCCGAGATATTTTTCCATGTAGACGGCGTCATTGCCGAAGTTTGCCAGCGCTTCCGATCGGGCAGTCGACAGGGCTTCCGACAATTCCTCGGCATTGCGAGCCACTTTCATGCCCTTGCCGCCGCCGCCAGCCGTTGCCTTGATCAGCACCGGGTAACCGGTTTCCTCGGCAACCTTGATTGCCTGCTCTACGTCGGTGACTTCTCCATCAGAGCCCGGCACACAGGGGATACCAAGCGACACAGCGGTTTTCTTGGCGGTGATCTTGTCACCCATGAGGCGGATGTGATCTGCGGTCGGTCCGATGAAGGTAATGCCGTGCGCATCCAGAATGTCGGCGAATTTGGCGTTCTCCGACAAAAAGCCGTAGCCGGGATGCACCGCGTCAGCACCTGTGATCTCGCACGCAGCGACGATCTGGTGAATGTTGAGATAGCTGTCACGCGACGGCGGAGGGCCGATGCAAACGCTCTCGTCGGCCAGCCGCACATGCATGGCATCCTGATCGGCGGTGGAATGCACCGCCACGGTCTTGATGCCGAGCTCCTTGCAGGCGCGCAGCACCCGAAGCGCGATCTCTCCGCGGTTTGCAATGAGGACCTTTGAGAACATAGCCTCGCTCACTTATTCGATCACAATCATCGGTTCGGCGAATTCCACCGGATCGCCATCGGCAACCATGATGTCGACAACCTTGCCGGAACGCGGCGAGGGGATCTGGTTCATGGTCTTCATCGCTTCGATGATCAGGATGGTCTGGCCTTCCTTGACCGATTGACCGATTTCGACGAACGGCTTGGCGCCGGGCGCCGGCGACATGTAGACCGTGCCGACCATCGGAGCGGGAACCGCATTGACCGATGGTTTTGCAGCTGCCGCTTCAGCTGGCTGGGCTGCCACGGGCTGTGCAGCAGGCGCCTGGGCTTGCGCAACGGGCGCATGCACGACCTGGGGCGTACCGGCCCGGCTGACCCGCACGCGCAGATCGTCCTGTTCGATTTCGATCTCGGTAAGGTCGGTCTCATTGAGAATATTGGCCAGATCCCGGATCAGATTCTGATCGATCGACGGTTTTCGTGTTGCCATCGGACTATTGCCTTTGTTTTTGTTGTGGCGGTCGGCGGTTTCAGCCGTCGCGCTGGTTGTCTGTCCTTTACAGCCCCGAACTGCCCGGTGACAAGCCCGCACGTTTAAAGGAGCCGTGAATTGGTCTTGAAACCGACACAGCCGGTCAAGACCATCTGCTTTTACCCATACACTGTCTGGCAAGGCCAAAGAGCCACCATTCGCAGGCGCAGGTCATTTTCCACAAGCGATTGCGGAGTTTTTCCACGTATGGTTGGCAGCGGAGGATGGATTATCAGCAAACCGTGCTTTCGCACCGGCGCATGTTCGCGATTTTGCCAAGCAGTACCTCTTCACCAACCGCGCCAAAAACAGCTTCGTCGCCGATGACGAATGAGGGGGTACCAGAAATTCCGAGTGCGTTTGCCAGTTCATAGGTCTGGCGGATTGATTGGTCGATTGCCGGGTCGTCCATACCGGCCTTCAAAGCCGTTACGTCGACGTCGAACCCCTTGGCGATCTCGATGGCATGTGCCTCGGTGGCGCGGACATCTCCGCTCAGCAGTTTGATATGAAATTCACCATATTTCTCGGGGGCCAAGGCGCGAAACGACATGGCAACTCGGTGCGCTGCAAGTGAATCAGGTCCAAGAATGGGAAATTCCTTGAGAACGAAGCGGACGTTCGGATCCTTTTCGAGAAGGGCGATCATGTCTTTCATCGCGCGTTTGCAGAAGCCGCAATTGTAATCATAAAATTCAACTACAGTGACATCGCCGTCCGGATTGCCGAGCACAATGTCTTCCGGTGCGTGGAAGATGGCATCCTTGTTACTGGAAATTGCCGCCTGCGCCACAGCCTTGGTTTCAGCTTCCCTCTTGATTTCAAGCGCCTGCTGCATGTCCTCGACGATTTCGGGGTTGGCCATCAGGTATTCACGGATGAAGGCGCCAAACTCCTGCTTCTGGGCATCGTCAAATGCTGCAGCCGGCAGGGGGAGTGCCGCCGACATGCCGATGAGAAGAGCGGCCATGAGGCCCGTGCGGTTGTGAAATGCCATATTGATCGATCCTTGTAGCTGTCCATGCGGCTAACGTCTGGCGCGCTGCAAATGTTTTCTATTTTCCGATGGTTAAGATGTCATTGGCGCGAATGGCGCCAGGTGAGCCCTTTGGCAGCTTTTGCAAGGCCCGGGCGGCAAAGACTTTGGCTTCCCGTGTGTTGCCTGCGCGGAAATTCCCTTCCGCCATGATCAACTCCGCATTGGCGATGTCGCCGGCCTGCCCGTAGGCTTGAGAAAGGTGTCTGTAAGCAGGGAAATTGTCGGGCTCAGCTTGGACTGCGACCCGCAATTCTTCAATGGCGCGTTTCATGTTTTCCGGTTTACCCGATGCAACGAGGGCAAAGCCACTTCTGGCACGGATCAACGGTGACTTGCTGTTGTCGAGTTTCATCGCCCGCGCAAACGCCTTGATCGCCTCGTCAGTTTTGCGAAGTTTGATCAAGACCTCTCCACGAAATTCATGGAAATACGGATTGTTAGGCTGTTCGCGGATCAGCGCATCAAGTTTTTTAAGCGAAGCACTGGAGTTTCCTGACAAATCAGTGGCAATCGCATCTCCATACCGTGCCGCCAGCGAGCCACGGTCTTTGGAAAACATCCGGGCCACGGCAGCCGCACCGCCCGAATAGGCGGCGATCTTAGCACGCATCAGCTGATGTCTGTCATTCAGCGAGCGCGGATCATTGGCGCCGAAGAACTTGCTCTTGCGCGCCAGCTCTTCCAGAAGCGCGATGCGTTCACGCGGCAAAGGGTGGCTGACCTGATAAGGGTCCACCTGAACCCCTGACAAGGACAAGCTCTGAGAAAACCGTTGGAACGTTGTCAGCATGCCCTGCATCGATTGCCCTGTGGCATTGAGGTAGCGGGCGGCAGCCTGGTCAGCGTTCATCTCTTCGGACCGGCGGTAGCTCAACAGGTTGCGTTGAACGATCGACGGTGTCGCCGCCAAAAGCGCGCCTCCCGCCTGTGCTCCGCCATCATTGCCTGCGATACTCCCGGCTGCCACGGCGCCGGCGCCCAGCAGTCCTCCGACAATCGCCAGGGTTTTCGCCATGGCTATCTGTTCGCGCAATCTTATCTGGTGTCCACCGGCCAGATGTCCGGCTTCATGGGCAATCACACCAATGATTTCATTTGGTACGGCCGAGTCTGAAAGTGCGCCGGTATTGATAAAAATCCTTTGACCGTCGACAAATGCATTGAAACTGGAATCGTTGACCAGAACGATTTGCACCCGGCTCGCTTTCAGACCAGCGGCCTTGAGCACCGGAGCAGCATAGTCCTTCACAAGGGTTTCGATCTCCGCATCCCGAACCACCGCTACACGGCCCTGAGCATAAGCCGGCAGTGCGAGCGAGAGAGATAGCACCGCAGCTGTTGCCGAGGTAATTGCCCGGCGGAGCAATCCTGCATTGTGTGCGCCGGTTGCCGTTACCCAGAAGTTTTTCGTCATGATCCGCTATGTCCTCATTCTTGCTCCGAAAACTAATGGCTAAGGCTGAAAAAGCAATCGCCCAATCAGAACAAGTCGCATGCTCTCGCACTTGTGATGGGCACGACAATCGGGCATTTGTGCGGCCAACCGCGCCTGCGCCAGTCCATTCTGGCAGGGAGATAGCCGCAAGTATGTCGGCATGGCGGCAACCTTGAAATTTGCGCCCGAGCCCGACACACCGGTTCCCGGGCAGGGAGATCTTGTATTGACCATTACACGCAAGCCATCCGTCGAGCCGTTCCACGCCATGGATGTTCTGGCCGAAGCAACGCGGCTGAAACGGGAGGGCAAACCCGTCATCTCCATGGCGGTGGGGCAACCGGCCCATCCCGCACCTGCCGCAGCACGCTCCGCCGCAGCGCGTGCGCTCAAAACCGGCAAGCTTGGTTACACCGACGCGCTCGGCATCAAGAGCCTGCGCCAGGCAATAGCTTCACGCTACAAGAGCGAATATGGCGTTGATCTGGATCCCGGCCGCGTTGCTGTGACAACCGGATCGTCGGCAGGCTTCAATCTGGCCTTCCTGCAGCTCTTCAATCCTGGTGACCTGGTCGTCATCACCCGGCCGGGGTATCCGGCCTACCGTAATATTCTGGCGGCACTTGGCCTTAATGTGGTGGAGATCGCGGTCGGTGCCGACACCGGCCATGCCTTGACGCCTGAGGCCATCGAGGCGGTGGAGCGGAAAAATGGTGCGCGCGTCGCCGGTGTGCTGATTGCGAGCCCGGCCAATCCCACAGGCGCGGTACATTCCAGGCAGGCTATTGCCGAACTGGACGCCTGGTGTGCGGACCGCGGTGTGGCCTTCATTTCCGACGAGATCTATCACGGACTGACATGGAGCGGCGAAGAGAGCACAGCGCTGACGGTGTCCGACAACGCGATCGTGATCAATTCCTTCTCCAAGTACTTCTGCATGACTGGCTGGCGCATCGGCTGGATGGTTCTACCGGAAGATCTGGTGCGACCCGTCGAGTGCCTCGCTCAAAGCCTCTATATCAGCGCTCCGGAATTGTCGCAGATCGCTGCGGAAGCCGCGCTCGGCGGCACCGCCGAGATGGAGGCGGTGCGTGCCGGGTATCAGAAAAACCGGGCGTTGCTGGCGGAACGGTTGCCGTCGCTGGGTTTGCCTTTCGCCGCTCCGATGGATGGTGCCTTTTATGCGTGGGTAGACGTCTCGTCACACACCAATGATTCGATGGCTTTCGCCCGGCAGATGCTTTCGGAAATCCATGTGGCAGCGACGCCGGGCAGGGACTTTGATCCGGTCGACGGTGCGCGGTTCATGCGTTTTTCCTACGCTGGGGATCATTCCGACATGGTCACCGCGCTCGACCGCATAGAAGGGTGGTTCGGCAGGCGGTAGAGCGCTGCCCGGGAAAGGCAAGTGAGGAAAAAGCCCAATGGTCAGAATGACGTATTAGAAAAAACTGATTATTTGGGTTAACTGTCTGCCGCGGATGCAAGACTCGTGCATCATGTCACAAACATAAAAAAACCGGCGGAGTACTCGCCGGTTTTTTTGTCTTGCCGTTTGGCTTGGCTCAGAAGAATCCGCGCTTCTGCCACCAGCCGGCTTTCTTGGCTTTCTTCGGCTCATCCGTTTCGTTCGATGAGGTGACAACCGGTGCGGTGGCAATCGCAGCCATATCGGTTCGCGGCTGGCGGTCGGCAACCGTCTCTTCGCTCGTCGCTTCTGCCTCAGCAACAACCGGAGCCGTCGCCTCGGCTGCAACATCAGCCTCGTTACCGGAGTTGGCGCCAACTTCGGTGCTCGAATCCGCTTGAGGAACTGTTTCTGCCGCCGCTTCTTCGGCTGCCTTGTCGGCCGCGATCTGAGCCTTGGTCCGGCGTTTCTTCCGGGCCGGCTTTGCCGGCGGCTCTTCAGCTGCCGTCGCGGCATCTGCCGGGCCTGCAGCCGCTTCCATGGTAGGCTCTGCCTGGGACACGTCGCCGGTCGTTGTGGCTTCGGCAGAGGCTCCGCCGGAGGACGCTGCTACGGTGTCAGGCTGTGCGGTTCCGCCACTTTGATCGGTTGAGCCATTCGCATCTTCTTCGCGATTGCGACGGCCACCCCGTTTGCCACGACGACGGCGCTTGCCACGGCGCTGGTCGTCACTGTCACCGTCAGAAGAGGCGTCTGTCGCGTCTTCATCGGAGGACGCGTCGTCGTCGCCATTGTCGTCCTGATCGGAGCCATTGTCGGCGGATGCGGCCTGGTCATCGCTATCGCCATTGCCGTTTTCGCCATCTGACTTACGGCCACCCCTGCGGCGGCGTCTGCGCCGCTTCTTGCCCTGGCCGTCCTCGCGTTCGGGACGGTCATCGCTCTGGGTTTCCGAAGCCTCTTCGGTTTCAGTGCTCTCCTCATCGATTTCCTCGATGATTTCCGGATCGTCATCATCTTCAGGATAGGCCGGAGTGTTGACCGTGATGTGCTCGATATTGACTGGCGATTCCACTGCTGCGCCGCGATCGATGGCAAAGTGGTTTGCTCCGACGGTTTCATCCGCCGAGAAGCTGATCGAAACGCCGAAACGATTCTCCAGATCGACAACCGTGTCGCGCTTGTGGTTGAGCATGTAAAGCGCGGTGTCTGCAGTGGTGCGCACGACGATGTCGTGCGTGGTGTTCTTGAGCAGATGCTCCTCGACACCGCGAAGAACATGCAACGCCACCGAAGACTGCGACCGGATATGGCCGTTGCCGCCGCATGTCGGGCAAATCTGCATTGTGCTTTCCAGCACAGAAGCCCTGATCCGCTGGCGCGACATTTCCAGAAGGCCGAAATGTGAGATCCGGCCGACCTGGATGCGGGCGCGATCGTTTTTCAGGCAATCCTTCATCCGCTTTTCAACTGAACGGTTGTTGCGGTTTTCTTCCATGTCGATGAAGTCGATCACGATCAGGCCGGCGAGGTCGCGCAGGCGGAGCTGGCGTGCAACTTCCTCTGCAGCTTCCAGATTGGTCTGCAGCGCTGTGTCTTCAATCGAGTGCTCGCGTGTCGACCGGCCCGAGTTGACATCGATGGCGACCAGCGCTTCGGTCTGGTTGATGATGATGTAACCACCGGATTTCAGCGTCACCTGCGGCTGCAGCATCCGGTCGAGCTGGGCTTCGATGCCCGAACGCGCAAAGATTGGATGCAGGTCACGGTAAGGCTGAACCACCTTGGCGTGGCTCGGCATCAGCATCTTCATGAAGTCCTTGGCTTCGCGGTAGCCTTCTTCGCCGGAAACGACGATTTCCGAGATGTCCTTGTTGTAAAGATCACGGATCGACCGTTTGATCAGGCTGCCTTCCTCGTAAACGAGGCTTGGCGCCGTCGACTTGAGTGTCAGGTTCCGAACGTTCTCCCACAGACGCATCAGGTATTCGAAGTCGCGCTTGACCTCGACCTTTGTGCGGTTGGCGCCGGCGGTGCGCAGGATGACGCCCATGCCCTTCGGCACTTCCAGTTCGCGCGCAATCTCCTTGAGACGCTTGCGGTCTGGCAGATTGGTGATTTTGCGCGAAATGCCGCCGCCACGTGCGGTGTTCGGCATCAGCACGGAATAGCGTCCGGCCAGCGACAGGTATGTCGTCAGCGCCGCACCCTTGTTGCCGCGTTCTTCCTTGACCACCTGAACCAGCAGGATCTGGCGGCGCTTGATGACTTCCTGGATCCGGTACTGCTTGCGCGGCTTGCGCTGCGAACGCGTTGGAACTTCTTCCATCGCGTCTTCGGAGCCGACCGACTCGACGGATTCATCATCCGCAGAAGCGTCATCATCATGGTTGTTGGATTTGCGTCTGCGGGGCGCTACCGGTTCGGAGATTTCGTCGGCTTCGACGTCAGCGGCCATTTCAGTCGGCTTGTCATCGTCGTCGCCGTCACCGGTCGAACCGGGCGTTTCCGACGAATCGATTTTTGCCGTGCTCGTTTCAACCGCGCCATCCTCAGCGGGCGCGTCGCTTGCATCGCTGACGGGCTCTTCGTTTAACGTAGCTTCTCCGCCATCTGCTGCAGCGTCGGCGTCTACGGATTTGGGTGTATCGTCTGACTTCTTGCCGCGACGGCTGCGACGCGGACGGGACTTCGAAGACTTGCCGTCTTCGCTGCTGTCGTCATCTTCAGCGGGCTTTGCCTTCGACCGGGACTTGGATTTGGGCTTGTTTGAGCCGTTGTCAGACTCATCGGCGCTTTCGAAGTCGGGATCGTTCTCAGCGTCTTCGGCTTCTGCCTGAAGCAGCGCCTGCCGATCGGCCAGCGGAATTTGATAATAGTCGGGGTGGATTTCAGAGAAGGCCAGGAAACCGTGGCGATTGCCGCCATAATCGACAAAAGCCGCCTGAAGCGAAGGCTCCACGCGTGTGACTTTTGCCAGATAGATATTTCCGCGAATCTGTTTTTTGTGCTCCGACTCGAAATCGAATTCTTCTATGCGGTTTCCACGAACGACAACGACGCGTGTCTCCTCGGGATGGGAAGCGTCGATAAGCATTTTTTCTGACATTGAATGTAAGCTCCTCGGCGCGCCCTCGACCTTAAACTCCGCCGCGCCGAAAGTCGGGGCAGGGGTTGGTCAGTTGGGAGTGCGCCGGATGATAGATATTCCGGTACTCGGCATGGAGCAGTGGTCAGGGCTAAAACCTGGGCGTTTGACGCCCGGGGCCTGTTCACACTTTGGGAGATCCGCATTTGCACCATAAAAGCCGGCCGAAAATTCATTTTGCGTATAGTCCTTTCGGACCGATGAAAGCCCCTGAAGAGGCGTGCGGCAACAAAGGCCGCGAAGGTTGTGGCAGGAGTCCTCGCCCACCGGGTTTAATCACTATCCTGGCCTCGGTGCTGTGGAAGACTGACTAGCCTCTCCGCATCTTCGGCCATATTGCCTGGCAGGAGCAGTCAGATTGGGTTTCCGATATGGAAACTATGAGCTGGCCGCTCCGGGGAAGGATTTTGTTAGACGACGGACGATCCGCACTCCTGGCGCCCTGGGCCTGTTTCAGGCGGCGGCCGGAAGGGTGACAGTTCTATCCCGTCAATATACTTACCCAATGAAAGCTTTTATGGGCTGATTGGCGATCTGGCAACTGAAAACATCCGAGCGATCGGTTGTACAACTTGATGGGCTGACCTAACTCGGATTCAGGTAAGAATCCCGTCACAGATTTATAGTGAACGGATGGTTAACCTGATTGCGAGATGCTGGTGCCGGGCTCGCAAGCCGAATCGTGCCATTCTATTGACGTCGTTTGCCGATATCGACTGGGAATGAACGGGTGTTACCGACGCCCTGGTTAGAACGCTGGATGCAGACGAATGCGACAACTTGTGAAACAATGGCGGTTTGACGGGCGCGGGGGGCACAATCTCGCACGTGCCTGTACCGTGTTTTTCGCAGCCGCGATTGGCGGTCTTGTATTTGCGGTGTCAGGCGTAGCTGCAAAGTCGGATGATGCGGTTGGCTCGCGCTATGTCGCCATTGCTGCGCGATTGGCAGGCGATGACAGCCGTGTCCGGCTGGTGCTGGATTTCGAACGCGCTCCGGAGTTCAAGCTGCATTATCTCGATAATCCATATCGCGCGGTAATTGATCTGCCGGAGACGGTGTTCGCATTTCCGGATGATTCGCTGCAGCAACGTGGACTGGTTTCCTCCGTCCGTTATGGCAATTCCGGCAACGGAAGGGCGCGCATGGTTTTTGAGTTTGCAGTGCCCGCGAAGATGGAGCTTGTTGAAACAAGCGACGAAGCTGAAGGCGCAATCCACCGCATGGTGTTCGATATCGCCGTCGTTGATCAGCAGGGGTTCTTGACCGAAGTTGCCAATTCGCACTGGCCTGAGCTTGATGAGGGGGATGTCCGCGAAAAATCCCCAAGGGCTTTTGATGACAGCTTGACCATCGTGATTGATGCCGGTCACGGCGGCATTGATGGCGGTGCTGAGGGGCCTGCGGGCTCAATGGAGAAAAATGTCACATTGGCTTTCGCGGAGACAATGAAGCGAGCCCTCGAAGATCTCGGCGGCGTCAAAGTCGCGATGACGCGGACAGACGACAGTTTTTTATCATTGTCGGCCCGGGTCCGGCGTGCCCGCGACGAAGCCGCCGACCTTCTGATATCGCTGCACGCTGATTCGATCTCGGTGAGGTCTCTGCGCGGTGCGACGGTCTACACGCTTTCGGACAAGGCATCAGACGCGGTAGCCCAATCCCTGGTTGATCAGGAAAACCGGGAGGACGCCATCGTCGGAGTAAGCCTGGAAAATGCGCCGGAAGACATTGCGGCGATCCTTGTCGATCTGGCCCGGACGGAAACCAGGGTGTTTTCTACGGGACTTGCGCAGCAGGTAATCCGGTCCTTCGAAGGACAGGTCAAACTCATCAACAATCCGCTTCGCCATGCCGGGTTTCGTGTGCTACAGGCCCCCGATGTGCCATCCGTCCTTGTGGAAATGGGCTACTTGTCCAATCGTGAGGATGAAAAACTACTCAATGACGAGGAGTGGCGAAACAACACCGCGCAATTGTTGGCCCAGTCAGTCCAGAATTATCGCCAGACAATCTTGGCGGGCAGGCGATGATGGCCGATAAGGCAAATAGCGAATCCGGGTTGCACAGGCGGCGAAATAAACCGCGACCTCACCGGTTGGCTATGGGGCACCCCGCGTCAAATCACGAGGCAGTTGGAGAACGTTCGGACACGAATTTGTTTAAAGCGTTTATGTTGTTGTTATTAAAGCGATGCCAGCACTTTGCAGGACGTGTTCGTGATCTGGTTAACGCGGCTGCGCCCTATTTTATTCACATTGTCCGGGCTAACCGGGCACGAGACATGATCGGCCGTTGTCCTGGCGTCTGCCGGGCTGGTCAACACGAAGAGCAAACGGTAGCTGGCTGATGATACGACTGATTGGATATTTCTTCGGGATCGGGACAGTGCTGTTTCTGATGGTTGCGGCAGGCGTCGCCTGGTATATCGGAGATATTTCGAAAGACCTGCCGGATTACGAGGTGCTCAACAGCTACGAGCCGCCGGTCACCACCCGCGTGCACGCCGCATCCGGAGAGCTGATGGCTGAGTACGCCCGCCAGCGGCGGCTGTTTCTTCCGATTCAGGCCATTCCGGATCGGGTCAAGGCGGCTTTCTTGTCGGCAGAAGACAAGAATTTCTATTCCCACCCTGGCGTCGACCCGATCGGTCTGGCCCGTGCAGTCGTCAACAACATCCGCACTGGCGCCCGGCAGGGCGCCTCGACGATTACCCAGCAGGTCGCCAAGAACTTCCTTCTGACAGCCGACCAGACCTATGAGCGCAAGATCAAGGAAGCGATCCTGTCGTTCCGCATCGAGCAGGCCTATTCGAAAGATCGTATTCTCGAGCTCTATCTCAACGAGATTTTCTTCGGCATGAACGCCTACGGCATCGCCGGTGCGGCGCTGACCTATTTCAACAAGTCGGTCAACGAACTGAGCGTTGCCGAAACCGCCTATCTGGCAGCACTGCCCAAGGCGCCAGCGAACTACCATCCTTTCCGTCACCCCGAGCGGGCCGCCGAACGGCGCAACTGGGTCGTCGACCGCATGGTGGAGAACGGTTATGTCAGCACAGCGGACGGGGCCGATGCCAAGGCGCAGCCGCTGGGCGTGACGCCGCGCAAGACCGGGTCTTACCTGTTCGCCTCGGAGTATTTTTCTGAAGAAGTCCGCCGCGAGCTGATTGATCGCTATGGCAATGACGCCCTCTATGAGGGCGGACTATCGGTTCGCACCACACTGGATCCAAGGCTTCAGGCGATCGCGCGCAAGGCACTGCAGAAGGGCCTGATAAACTACGACGAACGCCGCGGCTTCCGCGGACCCGTCGCCAATATCGACATATCAGGCGACTGGGGCGTTCCGCTGAGCGAAGTAGAGGGCCTACGGGACGTTCCCGAATGGGATCTGGCAGTTGTTCTGTCGGCTGCCGATGGCCAGGTTGAAGTCGGCATGCGCCCCGGACGGGAAGTCTCTGGCGAAGCGGGTGCCGAGCGGCTCACCGGCACAATCCTCGCCGAGGACATGAAGTGGGCCTTCAGGCTCAATCTGAAAGACGAGAAGAGCCGCAACGTCAAAGCTGTTGCTGACGTTTTGAACCCCGGCGACGTAATCTATGTCGAGCAGATCGAAGGCGAAGGCGGACCGCGCCTGCGGCTCAGGCAACCGCCCAAGGTTCAGGGCGCGTTGGTGGCAATGGATCCGCATACCGGTCGCGTGCTTGCCATGGTCGGCGGTTTCTCTTTCGCTCAGTCGGAGTTCAATCGCGCTACCCAGGCCAAACGTCAGCCCGGATCGGCGTTCAAGCCGTTCGTCTATGCGGCTGCTCTCGACAATGGCTACACTCCGGCTTCCGTGGTCCTTGATGCTCCCATCGAGATTGTCTCCGGCGGCGAAATCTGGAGGCCGAAGAACTACGGTGGCGGTTCTGCCGGCCCGTCGACATTGCGGCTAGGTATCGAACGCTCGCGTAACCTCATGACTGTGCGCCTCGCCAAGGACATGGGCATGAACCTGGTGGCTGAGTATGCCGAACGGTTCGGTGTTTACGACGACATGTTGCCGGTGTTGGCCATGTCACTGGGGTCGGGTGAAACAACGGTCATGCGCATGGCGTCAGCCTATTCGGTGCTGGCCAATGGCGGCAAGCAGATCAAGCCGTCGCTGATCGACCGTATTCAGGACCGCTACGGCAAGACCATCTTCAAGCATGAAGAACGCAGTTGCGACGCCTGTATCGCCACCGCATGGTTGTCGCAGGAAGAGCCTGAAGTGGTCGACACCCGCGAGCAGGTGCTTGACCCGATGACTGCCTACCAGATCACGTCGATGATGGAAGGCGTAGTGACCCGCGGCACCGCGGCCAGCAAGGTCAATCTTGATCGCCCGACTGCGGGCAAGACCGGTACCACCAATGAGGAAAAGGACGCCTGGTTCATGGGCTACACCGCTGACCTTGTGGCTGGCGTATTCATCGGATTTGACAACCCGACACCGATGGGCCGTGGTTCAACCGGCGGTGCGCTTGCAGCCCCTGTATTTAATGAGTTCATGCTGGGCGCGCTCGAAGGCACCAGACCAGCTGATTTCCGCGTGCCGCAGGGCATGAAGCTGATTGCGATCAATCGCAAGACCGGCATGCAGTCGTTTGAAGGCCAGGGCGACGTGATTATGGAAGCCTTCAAGCCCGGGACCGGACCGTCAGACGTCTATTCAGTTATCGGTGTTGAGGAATTTGCCACCGGCGACGCCATCACCACGATTTCGCCGCAGGCCAACCAGGCCGTGAACAATGGTGTCGGCGGACTCTACTGACCGCCTCCCAAATCGGCGGCTTTGACGCCTTTACATAACGCGGGACGGACCTTATGGTCCGCCCGCTTTGGCAAGAAGACTTGCCTGATAATCAGACGGAACCAGAGATCCATGCGCGCAGAAACCCAGGTCGTTGTCGACGAAATCAAGCAGGCCATAAGCCTGCTGAGGAGGCATCTTTGACTGGGAACCTGCTCAAAAACGCCTGGAATGGCTGAACGCCAAGGCTGAAGATCCGTCAATTTGGGATGATGCGCAGGAAGCTCAGACGCTGATGCGCGAGCGCCAGCACCTTGACGATTCGATCAACGGATTGAAGCGTCTGGAGGCGCAGCTCTCCGAAAATCTCGAGCTGATCGAAATGGGCGAGGAAGAGGGCGACACTGCGATCGTCACCGAGGCGGAAGCCGCGCTCAAGGAGCTTCGCACCGAAGTCACCCGTCAACAGATTGAATCGCTCCTGTCCGGCGAAGCCGACAGCAACGACACCTATCTGGAAGTTCATTCGGGCGCCGGCGGCACCGAGAGTCAGGACTGGGCCAACATGCTGTTGCGGATGTACACCCGCTGGGCCGAGCAGCACCGCATGAAGGTGGAGCTGATGGAAATCCATGACGGTGAAGAAGCCGGCATCAAATCGGCTACGCTGCTGATCAAGGGCCACAACGCCTATGGTTGGCTGAAGACCGAATCGGGTGTCCACCGTCTGGTGCGGATTTCGCCCTACGACAGCCAGGCACGCCGTCACACCTCGTTCTCCAGTATCTGGACCTATCCGGTGATTGATGATTCGATTGATGTCGACATCAATGAAAGTGACTGCCGCATTGATACCTACCGTGCGTCCGGCGCCGGCGGTCAGCACGTCAACACCACCGATTCTGCGGTCCGCATCACCCACAATCCGACCGGCATTGTGGTGCAATGCCAGCAGGAGCGTTCGCAGCACAAGAACCGCGCCAAGGCATGGGACATGCTTCGGGCGAGGATCTACGAGGCAGAGCTGAAAAAGCGCGAGGAAGCGGCCAACGAGGAAGCTGCCTCAAAGACCGAAATCGGCTGGGGTCACCAGATCCGTTCTTACGTTCTGCAGCCCTACCAACTGGTCAAGGACCTGCGCACCGGGACGGAAAGCACCAATCCGCAAGGCGTGCTGGATGGTGATCTTGACGACTTCATGGAAGCTGCCCTAGCCCAGCGTGTTTACGGCGGTGCTGAAGACGTCGCTGACATTGACTGATGGATCGTGACGGGGTGTCAGCAGGGCGCCACTTGTTCGCAAACTGAATGGAACGGGGGCTCAGGCCCCCGTTTTATATGAGACCTCAAGTCGAGGGGACAGAAATCAATGATGCCCGGCAGATCGTGGATCAGTTGCTCGACCGCTCCACCTGAATGTCGCCCAATTCGTCAATGTAGAGGGCCCAGGTTTCAGGCTCCACAATCGAAGGATCTGTCTTCAGGTAGATGTAGGCGCCGAATCCCTGCTGACTTGACGCACCCGTCGAATCCTCGGGCCTGATGTCGGTTATGTAGCCGCCGAGACCGTTGATATCCTCAATGCCCACAGACGTTGCGATTTCCGGGCCATCCGGCGTCAGTGCGATTTGCTGGAGTTGCAACTGGGATCTGTTGTCTTCGCCGCGAATGGCAATCAGACGATAATACCCGCGCTGAGACCCGGTATTTGCATCTGCGCTTTCCGTGCCGGTCTCTGAAGCTTCGTCCGGCTTCTCCCAATAGCCGCCGCTTGTAAGAAACAGAATGCGCGGCGAGACGGTATCGGTCATCGCGAGAACGTCTTGCGCTAACCCTGGCCCTGGCATCGCTAGCACCAGACAGGCCAGCATAAATAATATTCTTGGTGTGGTGCGTGTCATCAGCTCAACCTCCCGTTTGTGCGTCAGTAAAGGAATTGTTCGGCCAATATGCGGTCATTCCAAGAATGGCTGGAATCGGTGAGAATCCGGGTGGTGGATTCGTGCGATTCTGCAACCTGAACCTGGGTCACCGATTTGACTTCTATATGATCAGCCACAGCGTTGACCGGCCGCTTCTCGCACTCCAGCACGTCGATCGTGACCTTGACCTTGTTGGGCAGCAGCGCCCCGCGCCAACGCCTCGGCCTGAACGGGCTGACTGGCGTCAACGCCAGAAGCTGGGCATCAAGCGGCAGGATCGGGCCGTGCGCCGACAGGTTGTAAGCTGTTGATCCGGCAGGCGTTGCCACCATCAATCCATCACAGATCAGCTCTTCCATGCGCTCCTGACCATCAATCGACAACCGCAGTTTGGCAGCCTGGTAGCTTTGCCTGAGCAGCGAGACTTCGTTGATCGCCAGCGCCTTGTGGGTCGCTCCATGCGCATCCTTGGCAATCATCTCAAGCGGGCGGATGATGTTTTCAACCGCGGCATCGATCCGGCCCGGAAGATCTTCATCCGTATAATCGTTCATCAGGAAGCCGATCGACCCCCGGTTCATGCCGTAAACAGCGCGTCCGCTGTTCATCTGCTCATGCAGCGTTTGCAACATGAACCCGTCACCGCCAAGCGCCACAATCACGTCAGCATCCTGCTGGCGGGTATTGCCGTAAAGCGCTGCGAGGTGCTGTGCGGCTTCCTGCGCGTCAGGCGTCGGCGAGGCAATGAAACTGAATTTCCAAGTCATGTGATGAGCTTACTCCCACTCTCTGGGTGACAATGGCGATTGGCAGGACAGGATGCAAGGGCACGGCGCGGCGTCAGTGCTGAATTCCGGATTGGAGGAGACGGGGCACTCTGGATGCAGGCTGAGACGGGCGTCAGGCCCTCTGTGCAGCCAGTTGTGGAGCAGGCGTGCTGCCCAGAACGGTTGGCCTGATTCTGAGCGCCCTGAGTGCGTTCAGGATGGCTGCAACATCGATCAGCTCCTGCAGCAATGCGCCTTGAACTGGCGTCAGATAACCCAGTGCCGCCGCGATCATGCCGGCTACTGACAGGCTGACCCCGACAGCGACGCTTTGAAAAGCGATCCTTTGCGCGCATTGGGCCACTTCCACGCCGGTTAGAAGCCGGTCAAGGCGATCGACCAGCAACACCACATCGGCGGCTTCCGCCGATGCCGCCGCTCCGCGCGCCCCCATCGCGACACCGATGTCGGCGGCGGCGAGTGCCGGGGCGTCGTTGACCCCGTCGCCGACCATCATCACCGGGCCATTCTTGCGTTCGGTCAAAACCAGCAAGACCTTTTGATCTGGCGTCAGGTCTGCCCGCACCGCGTCAAGCCTGAGGCCCTCGGTTACCGCTTCGGCCACCGCACGGCGGTCGCCTGTTGCAAGCAGGATGCGGCCGATACCGTGTCTGCGAAGTTCCGCCAGCAGCTCTGCCGTGCCTGCCCGTAAGGTGTCGGCCATGACAATATGACCGGCCGCCTCGCCATCGACGGCCAGTGCCACGATGACTTCGCCCATCTCGCCGGTCTTTGAGGCAGACAGCGGCAGCCCAAGCTGCGCTGCGACAAAAGCGGTTCCGCCGACAGCCATTTTCCGGCCGCTGATGGTGCCGGTGATGCCTTCGCCCGCGGTTTCATTGAGGTGCTCGGGGAAGGGCAGGGTCTCTCGACGTGCCAGAGCCTCTGCCACCAGGGCCTGGGCAATCGGGTGTTTCGACGCCTGATCCAGCGCTGCCGCAAAGTGAAGCACCTCGGCTTCCGACAATTCGCCATAACTCTCGATTGCAACAACCACCGGCCTGCCGTCGGTCAGCGTGCCGGTCTTGTCGAGGATGAGTGTCTGAATCCGGGCCAGCGCCTCGAGTGGTTTTGCACCCTTGATCAGCACGCCGAAATGGGCAGCCCGCGATAGCCCCGCCACCAGCGCCACCGGCACGGCAAGAATCAGCGGGCAGGGCGTGGCGACGACCAGAACGGCAACGGCGCGAATGGGGTCACCGGTAAACCACCAGGCTGCGAAGGCAATCGCCACCGTGATAACCAGAAAGACAACCGAGTAGCGGTCTGCCAGCCGCGCCATGGGGGCTTTCGATTTTTGCGCCGCTTCAACCAGCCTGACAATTCCGGCAAACGTGCTGTCTGCGGCCGGGCGTGTGGCTTTGAGATCGAAGGCTTCGCCGGCATTGGTGGAGCCGCTCATCACCTCTGCCCCACGGACAAGGTGGACCGGCAGCGACTCGCCGGTAAGTGCGGATTGATCCAGTATCGCCTGATCGGTGGCAACAGTGCCATCAACCGGCGCGACATCACCTTGCCGGATCAGCAACAGATCGCCGGGTTCAATGTCAGCAAGCGGCACCTCCTCAAGCGCACCACTGCTGTGCCGCGATGCGGTGCGCGGGACGCGGGACAGCAGGCTGCTCATCTCGTGCCTGGCGCGTCCTTCCGCGAAACTTTCAAGGAACGTCCCGCCTGAATACATCACGGCAACCACGGCCGCAGCCAGCGTTTCATCGAATGCCAGCGCCGCCGACATCGACAATGCGGCGACGATATCGAGCCCCACTTCTCCGGCATTCAGACTTCTGACGATTTCGGCACCGAGGCCAGCCAAAACCGGAACAACACCTGCAAACCAGACAAGGCCGGCAGCTTCGGCAAAACCGGCAATCCTCAGGACAAGCCCAACAATCACGCCGGCCAGCGAAATCACCAGCAGGCCAACTTTCAAACGGTCCTGCAAAAAGTCACTCACGAAATCTGTTGTCCTTTGCAGGTTGGATGCCACAGCATTATACAACCCATGCTGGCCTGGATGTCGCCATTCTCCGTAGATTGCGGCGTCGGTGCACGCGCTACAAATACATCGGACTGAGCGAACGTACATTGTTGCAGATCAATTGCTTGATGAGTGTCGCCGAGCCTTGTGTTGAGACCGGCAGCGGCTAAAGATGCGAACCTTGTATCGCCGGGAGCAGCATCGATGCCGACACACCAATCACACATGCCGCTCTGGCTGCTTGTCGTTCTTCAAGCCGCGGTATCGGGTGTCAGTCTGGTGGTGGAGATCGTTGCCGGCCGGATGCTGGCGCCTTATGTCGGCATGTCGCTCTACACCTGGACATCAATTATCGCAGTGGTGCTGGCAGGTTTCTCTGTCGGGCATTGGTGGGGTGGCCACATTGCCGAGCGCCCGGCTGGCAAGGCGCTCCTCTTCACCGGATGGATCCTGATAGCCGCGGCGATCTCTACAGCCGCCGCTCTCTTGCTGCTGCGCCTGATCGGTGGGCCGATTCTTTCTGCAGTCGAGCACCCTGTCTGGAGCATCGTGGCTCTCACATTCTGCGTGTTTTTCCTGCCATCGTTGTTTGCTGGAGTGCCGGCACCAGTGCTGGCGCAAATCGCGGTCATGCAGGAAAATGTGCAATCCGGCCGCTCGCTTGGAGCCATGTTTGCCGCCGGTGCAGTCGGCGCGATTGCCGGAACGCTGCTTGCAGGCTTTGTCTTCATCCCCTGGCTCGGGACAACGCTGACGCTGGCCATCGTCACCGCAATCTATCTGGCCGCAGCGGCGCTGGTGTTTTGGCTTGCCAGGCCAGCCAAGGCTCCGGGGGGCGCGTTGGTAGCCGCGGCGCTGGCCCTCGCACTTGGTGCGCTTTCGCTCACCCGACCGTCAGCGTGCACCACCGAAAGCCAGTATTTCTGTATTCGGGTGCTGGACGTGTCAGCGGAGCCAGGTTCGCCGGTCAATCGTCTGGTTCTCGATCACCTGTCGCACGGAACCAGTGCCAGGGATCTGCCCAGAACCATGTTTTCCGAGTTCACCGCAATGTTCGACGCGATCGCAAGGGGCCGGCTGGAGCCCGGGCCTTACAGCGCGTTTTTCATCGGTGGCGGAACCTATTCCGTGCCGCGCGCCTGGGCTGACAGGAACACCGGGCCGATAACCGTGGCCGAGATCGACCCGCAGGTGACCGCGACGGCGGTGCGCGATTTCTGGCTCGAGCCGGACAGCATGACGATCCTTGACCAGGATGCCCGCGTCGCACTGAGCAAACGGCCCGATGCGCGCTATGACGTGATCGTCGGAGATGCGTTTGGTGATATTGCCGTTCCACCGCACCTCATCACACGGGAATTTTTCCAGCTGGTCCGCTCACGGCTTTCCCAAGACGGAATTTTTCTGATGAATGTGATCGATTTTCCCGAGCGCATGTCGGCATTGAGCGCCATCGCCGCGACACTTCAGTCGGTCTTTGCGAGTGTGGAGATCTGGACAGAAGAGAGCCTTCCAGCTCCCGGCGAACAGCGGATCTTCGTTCTGGTTGCAGCACGCGAGCCGACGCCATTTTCCGTGGTCACCGCAGCAGCGCCCGATCCCACGCGCTTTGCGGCCATGGCAAAAAGCTTCACTGACCGGTTGATCGCAAGAAGTTCTCCTGCGCTCCTGACCGACGACTATGCGCCCATAGACCGACTCTTGGGCGGCCACTTCTGACACTGCGGTGATTTTCACCGCTGCCATTGTCGCAACTTCTGTTTGCCCGCCGATCGGCCGAGTTGGTTGATGTCACTTGAAATTGGTTTCAGCAGTCGAGCACGACTATTTCAGAATGGGCCGGTGGGGCAGGTTTGCTGCAAGGGCCGGGTGAACCGGGTGGATGAAAGGCCAGGGTAACCTCTGCACAGCCACATGCGGATGGCGAGGCCAAGCCAGCCGCGATTGATGGCCCGGTTGACACATGTTTGCGGCGATTTCTTGTGAGACGCGCAGATGGCCGGGGCCGGGGGGTGCACCGAGGTCCCTGCAGTCCTTGGCACTTCAAGACGTGTTGCAATCCGGAAAGCGGATACTGCCCGCCAAGCCTGCGGCCTGAAGCCGAAGTGCTGTCCAAACAGCGTAAAGTCACAAGATCAATATACGAGCCCGCACGCGATGTTGCCCGTGCCATCTCACAGACCCGGCAATACGCCATCTCCTGCAAGCTCCGAAAAAAGGTGGAGATGCTGTTTGCCCATCTCAAACGCATCCTCGGCCTGCGCCGGCTTCGATTACGTGGCCCGTGCGGTGCCCGAGACGAATTCCACCTCGCAGCTACCGCCCAGAACCTTAGAAAACTCGCAAAACTCATCCCGGCACAGTAAATCACCCGACCAGCATGAATAGGAACTCGCACATCAGATCTCAGAGCCCCCTTCGAGCAAAGGAAAGACCGAGTTTTTCAACGGAATAGGCGGGGAGCGGTCTTACGCTGTGACCTGAACTAACGGCAGCTATGCAGACACAGCGGACGTTGAGCTTGCGTCTTGAAAATAGCCGCAACGTTGTGTGAAACTGCCGCAAAGGGGAGAGCACGGCTTTGAAGGTTGGGTATCGGACTGGTGTTGAAGAGGACAGCGGTAGGTCCAACTGGGGCTCTTCTGGCGCTAGACCACTGGCTTGGTCGGCTTGGTATCCTTGTCCCAGTGACGCCTCGGAGTCGCGTCCCTCAGGGCAGTACTTTGATCTTGGCCATATCCGGGCCAATGCCAGCTTGGCAGATAGTGCAAAGTTCCCGGTCATACTTATGTCGCATGGCACTGGCGGTTCTGCTGAGGGAATGGGTTGGCTTGCCTTCAGCCTTGCCCAAGCTGGCTATATCGTCATCGGAGCGCATCACCATGGTAACACTGCACGAGAGACCTATCGGCCCGAAGGGTTTCTGTGCTGGTGGGAACGTGCAACTGATTTGTCGACCCTGCTTACAGCTCTCGCCGAACGAGGACCGTTCGCCGGCAGGCTGGACATCGAAAGGGTGTATGCTGCGGGGTTTTCCCTTGGAGCGTATACAGTACTTTCCCTTGCAGGCGCAGTTACCTCGATGAACAGGTATATGGAATGGGCATCGGATTTCCCGTCTTTCCAAGGTGGCCCAAGGGAAATGCCCGACGCCGCCAGTCACATCTCAGAACTGATGCGGACATCAGAACCGTTCCGGGATTCTTGGGCACGACAGTCGAACAGCTTCCTAGACAGCCGTGTCAAGGCTTTGGTTGCTATTGCTCCTCCACCTCCGGTCCGGGGTTTTGATTCTGCTACAGTCGAGGCGATTGAAACGCCTGCAATGCTGATTACCGGTGAAGCTGACGCAGAAGCGCCATCACAAGAGTGTGCCGACTGGCTGATGCAGAAAAACTCACACTTTCGACGCTGGAGTGTTGGCAGAAAGGTCGGCCACTATACATTTCTTGGATTCCCGGCAGAGCCGATATCCGACGATGAGGCCATTCTCTTTCAAGACAACGACGGTGT
The DNA here is from genome assembly GCA_051251555.1 of Hoeflea sp. Lineage (GTDB taxonomy): Bacteria > Pseudomonadota > Alphaproteobacteria > Rhizobiales > Rhizobiaceae > Hoeflea. The sequence continues at coordinate 47,945 of JBPOEW010000003.1, read as the reverse complement.
CAGCAGGGCCGATGTACATGAAAAGGTAGCCCAAAAAGTGCTTTCGATCTTACCATAACGATTGTCTCCAAATGGATTAAGGCTGCCGTCCGCCGCTTGTAGTTCCGAGGTCGGCATCCAACTGATAGCACTCAACAACGTTCAAATCGGGTTCTAAGCAAACTTGCCCTTACGTCTGCCATGATTTCGAACTGAACCGGACGGCCGGACTTTTGCTGAACAATCATGGTTCGGGTTCGAATTTCTGTTTCTGTCACAAGGCTTCCAGTTTTCATTTTCTCCAGATCGCAATCGACAGCAACCTGCGCGGCTGCGATGCCAAGACGGGCATTACAACCCGCCAGTTCCACGAATAAACTTCACAATTTCGGATGCGCCAATGCCGTGGCGAAGGTCCGCCATCACATAGGGTCGCCCTAAACGGGCCGCTTCCGCATCCTGCGCCATACGGTCGAGGTCAACGCCGACATGAGGCGCCAGATCGATCTTGTTGATGATCAGCAAATCCGAACGGGTGATCGCAGGGCCTCCCTTGCGCGGGATATCGTCCCCCATGCAGACGGAGATCACATAAAGCGAAATATCGGCGAGATCTGGCGAGAAAGTTGCGGCGAGGTTGTCTCCGCCGGATTCGATCAGGATCAGGTCGAGCCCGGGATGACGCGTGTTCAATGTCTCAATGGCGCGCAAATTGATGGATGCGTCTTCGCGGATCGCCGTGTGCGGACAGCCTCCGGTTTCAACGCCAATAATCCGGTCCGATGGCAGCGCCTGCATCCGCACTAGAGCATCTGCGTCTTCCCGGGTGTAAATGTCGTTGGTGACGACGGCAACAGAATGAGTTTTGCTGAACGCCTCGCAGAGCCGCGCGGTCAACGTGGTTTTCCCAGAGCCCACCGGGCCGCCAATGCCGACCCGAAGTGGACCGTGATTAGGTTTGCTCATGACAGGAACAGTCTTGGTTGCAGGGATTCATGTTTCATCGATCCGATCTCCGCTGAAATAGTGGCACTACCGAGATCCTCCAGCGTGGCGCTTGCGGCGCGGCGCGCCACCGAAAGGACCGGCTGTTCCAGTTCGGCAAGCAGCCGGGTGGCGCCGTCCTGGCCCATGACGGAGAGCCGGATTGCCGCCTGCATCTGGCTGGAAACGAAAGCATGCAGATAGGCAACCAAACCAGCCTCGACACAGATGTTCGATGTCCGGCAAGCCACTCCAATGGCGACCGGAAGGGCGGGCCTTTTTGGCAGCAGATCCAGATCCACCCAGTGGCGGCTAGCGGACACGAAGGCCTGGCCCTGATCGAGCATTTCGCGGTGACGTTCTGGGGACCCGGCGAGGGCTTCGGCCAGGTCGCAGAGGTCTTTGACAATGGATTTGTCACCGTCAGCGCCCCAGCTTGCGGCAAACAGCACCGCATCGTTCCACTGGGCGCCATTTGACAGCAAAACCTCAAGCCAGTCCCGCAAGGTGGTCGCGTTTGTCACCATGGCATCGTCGACCACCTGTTCGAGGCCCGCCGAATAGGCGAATCCGCCAATCGGAAAAACCGGCGACAGCCACGACAGAAGCCGGAGCAAAGTCCTGCTGTCAGTCATGATGATGATGTCCATGAGGATCAGCTGAATACGCGCCTTGTTCCGGGTCGAAAGGTGCCTCGATGTCTCTAATAACCGCGCCCAGCTTATCCAGCATGTCGCGGATCACATGATCGCGACGAATGAGGATGCGGTCTTCAAGAATCTGCGCTGCCAGATGGCGGTTGCCGAGTTGCCAGGCCAGCGTCAGCAGGTGCCGCGCGTCATGCCCGCGGACTTCATAGAGCGCTTCGGGCTGAGCTCGCACCTCGATTATCCGGCCATCGTCCAGCAACAGCCCGTCGCCGTGGCGCAACAGCCTCGCCGCAGGCAGGTCAAGCAGGAACTCTATCCCGTCGTCGGTCGTCATTTTCATGCGACGGCGGTGGCGCGCGGTTTCGTCAAGCGTGATGGTTCCGGCGGCGGTGACATAATCGCGGGTGATTGAGTTGCATGTAGCCATGTTTCAGAACAGGAAATATCGCTGCGCCATCGGAAGCACATCCGCCGGCTCACAGGTCAACAGTTCGCCGTCGGCACGGACTTCATAAGTTTCCGGATCAACTTCAATGTGCGGCGTCGCGTTGTTCAGCACCATCGACGATTTCCCGATACCGCTGCGGGTATTGGCGACCGCGACCAAGTGCTTCTCGATGCCAAGCCTTTCGGCCAATCCGTTTTCGCTCGCCGCTTTGGAAACAAATGTCACGGAGGAATTGGTCAGTGCTTTGCCGAAGGCGCCGAACATGGGGCGCATGTGCACCGGTTGCGGTGTCGGGATCGAGGCGTTGGGATCCCCCATCGGAGCTGCGGCAATGGTGCCTCCGATCATCACCAGTGCCGGTTTGACGCCGAAAAAAGCCGGGTCCCACAAGACGATGTCAGCGCGCTTGCCGACCTCAAGCGAGCCGATCTCATGGCTGACGCCCTGAGCGATAGCCGGGTTGATCGTATATTTGGCGATGTAACGGCGAACGCGCAGGTTATCGTTTTCGCCGGTTTCTCCATCGAGCCTCCCGCGCTGGCGCTTCATCTTGTCAGCGGTTTGCCAAGTGCGGATGATTACCTCGCCGACACGACCCATCGCCTGGGAGTCAGAGGCGATGATCGAGAACGCGCCTAGATCATGCAGGATGTCCTCCGCGGCAATCGTTTCCTTGCGGATGCGGCTTTCGGCGAAAGCGATGTCTTCCGGGATTGACGCATCCAGATGATGGCAGACCATCAGCATGTCGAGATGTTCTTCCAGCGTGTTGACCGTGTAGGGTCTTGTCGGATTGGTCGACGATGGCAAGATATTCTGCAATCCGCAGACCTTGATGATATCGGGGGCATGGCCGCCGCCGGCCCCCTCGGTGTGGAAGGCGTGGATAGTGCGGCCATTAATCGCGTCAATGGTGCTCTCGACAAAGCCCGATTCATTCAGCGTGTCGGTGTGGATCATCACCTGGATGTCATGCTCGTCAGCGACCGTCAGACAGCAATCAATCGCTCCTGGCGTGGTGCCCCAGTCTTCGTGAAGCTTCAACGCGCATGCGCCGCCTTCGACCATCTCATGCAGCGCGCCCGGCAGCGAAGCGTTGCCCTTGCCTGCCAGTCCGACATTCATCGGGAACGCATCAAGCGCCTGTATCATCCGGCCTATATGCCACGGTCCAGGGGTACAGGTGGTTGCCAAAGTGCCATGGGCCGGGCCTGTGCCGCCGCCCAGCATGGTGGTCAGCCCGCTCATCAGTGCGTCCTCGATCTGCTGAGGGCAGATGAAGTGGATGTGGCTGTCGAAACCGCCGGCGGTCACGATCTTGCCTTCGGCGGCGATGATCTCGGTGCCCGGGCCTATGATGATGGTGACGCCGTTCTGGATGTCGGGATTGCCCGCCTTTCCTATGGCTGCGATGCGTCCGTTCTTAAGTCCCATGTCGGCTTTGTAAATGCCGGTATGGTCGACAATCAGCGCATTGGTGATAACCGTGTCAACTGCGCCATCGGCGCGCGTCGCCTGGCTCTGACCCATGCCGTCACGAATCACCTTGCCGCCGCCGAATTTCACCTCTTCGCCATAGCTGGCGAGATCCTTCTCGACTTCGATAAACAATTCGGTGTCCGCAAGACGGATCCTGTCTCCGGTTGTGGGACCGAACATCGCTGCATAGTCAGCGCGGGAAAGGGTCGAAGGCATTACAGATCTCCCATGATCTTCTGGTGAAAACCAAACACCTTGCGATCGCCACCATAGGCGACCAGCGTGACGTCGCGCTTTTGGCCAGGCTCGAACCGTACCGCCGTTCCGGGAGCGATGTCGAGGCGCCTGCCGCGGGCCTTGCTCCGATCAAAGTCCAGCGCCGGATTGGACTCGAAGAAATGATAGTGACTGCCAACCTGCACTGGCCGATCACCTGTGTTGGACACCGTCAGCGTCACGATTTCCGCGTCGGCGTTGAAAACGATCTCGCCATCGGCGACAATTATCTCACCGGGGATCATGGCGATCCTTTCGGGTATTTGCTACGTTTCTCATACTGATATCGCGCCTCCCTATCTGATCGGATGATGGACGGTGACCAGTTTGGTCCCATCCGGAAATGTTGCTTCAACTTGCACATCGCGGATCATCTCGGCGATGCCTTCCATGACCTGATCACGGCAAATGACATGAGCGCCGGCTTGCATCAGATCGGCAACGCTGCGGCCGTCGCGCGCACCTTCGACAACGAAGTCGGAGATCAGGGCGATCGCTTCCGGGTGGTTGAGCTTGACGCCGCGCTCCAGCCTGCGTCGCGCGACGATCGCGGCCATGGCGATCAACAGCTTGTCTTTTTCTCTCGGTGTAAGATTCATGTCCGCTCCAAATCAAAGTGTCCAAACCTTGGGCAGTGCTGCCCCCCCATTGAGCAGGCTGATCAAAGGCGTGAGCGTTTTTCGCAGCTCATATCCGTCCGCAGCTATTACCCTAGCAAGAAGCTTGCCGTTCCAGCACGAGGCCGCGCCCGCTTTGCCGATCAGTTGCCGGGCCGCAAGCAGGAACCCCTCGGCAGCTGGCGAAATCAGAAGAACGGTCACCATTGCGGTATGGCCGCCTGTGACGGCCCGTCTTGCGAGCAGATCCGAAACCGGTTCCCCGATCAGGAACTCCTCTGCATGCAAGAGACGATCATCCAGGCGAATGCGCCAACGGTCGCACAGCGAGCCAGTTTTGACGATCTCGCCCATCCTAAGCCTGCCAAAGATCAACGGTTCCACCAATATAGCCTCGGCCTTCCCGTAAAGATCGGCTTCAATCTGGCGGGAATATCGTCCGCCGTCATACAGGATGGTCTCCTGCGGTAGCCAAGCCAGCCGGGCGCCGTCCCCCACTGAAATCGAGACTGAGGTTCGGGCGGGCCCTTCACTGGATCTGTAGATGCGCTCACAGGCCTGGGTGGTGACGGTCAGATTGCTGCCCGGGCCGCACTTGAACCGCCAATCAAGGCGATCGCCGCCGGTCATGCCGCCCGATGAATTGATCATGATGGCCTGAAGATTGGCATCGCGGGATGTGGGAACGCGAAGCTTGGCGCAGCCTTGCTGGTACAGCGTCTCGATGGTGGTACCGTCGCCGCGTTTCGAGACCGAGATACGTGCGCTGCCTTGGCTTCGTTGATGCAGAGATTCGGGTCCTGGCGATTTTTCAGCGATGAACATAGTCCCATACTTGCACGTCTTGTCGCGATGACAATGCCTGTTTCGGCGCTTGAACCTGATTTGCCCTGCGTGGGGTCATACAGTCAGATGCTTGCGGATTTCCGGGTCGTCGAGGGTCTGCGGTGCCCCTGAATGGACCACCTTGCCGCGATCCATGATGTAGATATGGTCGCCGATCTCGCGGCAGAAATCGAGATATTGTTCGACCAGCAGAATGGCGATGCCCTTGTTGCGCAGCGCTGTGAGCGCCCGACCAATGTCCTTGATCACCGAGGGCTGAATGCCCTCGGTGGGTTCATCAAGCACGAGGAGTTTAGGACGGATCACCAGCGCCCGACCGATTGCCAGTTGCTGCTGCTGACCGCCGGAAAGGTCGCCGCCACGCCGCCCAAGCATTTCCCTGAGAACCGGAAACAGCTCGAAAACCTCGTCCGGAATGGTTCTTTTGCCTCGCGGTATAGCTGAAAACCCGGTCTGCAGGTTTTCCTTGACTGTCATGAGTGGAAAGATCTCACGGCCCTGCGGCACAAACCCGATTCCAGCGCGGGCGCGATCGTAGACCTTCTTGGCGGTGAAGGTCTCGCCATCAAACCGTATGTCACCGAAGCTCAGCGGATGGTGACCGATCAGGGATCTCAGCAGGCTGGTCTTGCCGACCCCGTTGCGCCCCAGAATGCAGGTGATCCTGTCACTGGCGATCTCCAGGCTGACGCCCCTTAGCGCTTCGGCGGCGCCGTAATGAAGTCCGGCATTTTCGATCTGCAGCATGGCCGCTTACCTTCCCAGATAGACATCGACAACGCGCTGGTCGGCGCTGACGTGATCGAGCGACCCTTCGGCCAGTACCGAGCCCTCGTGCAGGCAGGTAACCTTGACGCCGAGGTCGCGAATGAAATCCATGTCGTGCTCGACGACGATCACCGTGTGGGTTTGGGCAATCTCCCGCAACAGCCGCGCGGTTTCGGCGGTTTCTGCATCAGTCATGCCGGCGACCGGCTCATCGACCAGCAGCAATTTCGGGTCCTGGGCCAGCAGCATGCCGATTTCCAGCCATTGCTTCTGCCCGTGCGACAGGTTCTCGGCCAGATCGTGCCGACGGGCTTCCAGCCGGATGGTCGCGAGAATGTTGTCGATGCGGTCGCTTTCGTCAGTCTTCCGGGAACCAAACAGCAGACCCTTGATCCTGAGCCCGCCGGACATCGCCAAAAGCAGGTTGGTTTCCACCGAGTGGTTTTCGAACACCGTCGGTTTCTGGAACTTGCGGCCGATGCCCATGGTGGCAATTGCTGATTCATCGTGCTTGGTCAGATCGATCTTGCCGTCGAAAAACACGGTGCCTTCATCGGGCCTGGTCTTGCCGGTAATGATATCCATCATCGTGGTCTTGCCAGCCCCGTTGGGCCCGATGATGGCCCGCATCTCTCCGGGGCCGACGGTCAGCGACAATTCGTTGATCGCCCGGAATCCGTCAAAACTGACCGAGACATTGTCAAGATAGAGCATCGAGGACGTCAGACGCGCGCTCATGGTCTACTCCGCCGCTTGGGGTTGGGGGGCGGGCAAGGGCGCAGCGCCATGGCCTGATGTGTTCAGCCGCCGCTGCCGCGCCCAGCCGGAAAGGGTGCCCACCAGTCCCTTGGGCAAGAACAGCGTGGTCAGTACGAACAGCGCGCCGAGCACGAACAGCCAGTATTCCGGCAGCAAGCCGGTAAACCAGCTCTTGCCGCCATTGACCAGGAATGCGCCGATGGCCGGACCAACGATGGTGCCGCGCCCGCCGACTGCGGTCCAGATGACAATCTCGATCGAGTTGGCAGGGGCGAATTCGCCCGGGTTGATGATGCCGACCTGCGGCACATAAAGCGCACCGGCGATGCCGGCCATCATTGCCGACAGGGTCCAGATGAACAGTTTGATGTTTTCGGGCCTGAACCCCAGGAACCGGGTCCGGCTTTCCGCATCACGGATCGCCACCAGCACCTTGCCGAAACGCGATGCCGAGACCGCTGACACCAGCATCAGAAACAGGCACAGGAACAGTGCGCTGAGGCCAAACAGAGCAGCACGGGTCTCGCGCGCCTGGATATCGAAGCCGAGAATGTCCTTGAAGTCGGTCAGCCCGTTATTGCCGCCAAAACCCATGTCATTGCGGAAAAACGCCAGCAGCAGCGCATAGGTCATGGCCTGAGTGATGATCGACAGATAGACGCCGGAGACCCGCGACCGGAAGGCAAACCAGCCGAAAACGAAAGCCAGCAGGCCCGGCACCGCCATCACCATCAGCGCGGCAAACCAGAACTGGTCGAAGCCGGTCCAGAACCACGGCAGTTCCTGATAGTCCAAGAATACCATGAAATCGGGAAGGACCGGGTGACCGTAAACGCCGCGGGTGCCGATCTGGCGCATCAGATACATGCCCATGGCGTAGCCGCCGAGCGCGAAAAACGCGCCATGGCCGAGTGAAAGGATGCCGCAATAGCCCCAGACCAAATTGAGTGAGACCGCAAGCATCGCGTAACACAGGAATTTGCCCAGGAGCGCTACGATATGGTTGGGCACGTGCAACGGCGAGCCCGGCGCGGTCGCAAGGTTGGCCACCACGATCAGCACGGCGGCGAGGCCGATCAATGCCACCGCGATCCATGTTCCGCGGCCAATCAGAGCGGGTTGCATCTGCGTACTCATGTCTCCACCGCCCTTCCCTTGAGTGCGAACAATCCGCGCGGCCGTTTCTGAATGAACAGGATGATGAGGACGAGAACCAGGATCTTGCCGAGCACGGCGCCGGTATAGGGCTCGAGAAACTTGTTGGCGATGCCGAGCGTCATGGCGCCGACCAGGGTTCCCCAAAGATTACCGACGCCGCCAAAGACCACGACCAGGAAGGAATCGATGATATAGCTCTGGCCCAGGTTGGGCGAGACATTGTCGATCTGCGACAGCGCCACGCCGGCGATACCGGCAATGCCGGAGCCGAGCCCGAAGGTCATGGCGTCGACCCACGAAGTGCGGATGCCCATTGCGCCGGCCATCCGGCGGTTCTGGGTCACAGCCCGCATTTCCAGCCCCAACGCCGAACGGTTGATGATCAGATAGAGCGCGGCAAACACCACCGCAGCAAACACCACGATCCACAACCGGTTCCAGGTGATCGACATCTGGCCGATCTCGAAGGCGCCGGACATCCACGAGGGATTTCCGACTTCGCGGTTGGTGGGCCCGAACAGGGTGCGAACGCTTTGCTGCAGGATCAGCGACACGCCCCAGGTGGCGAGCAATGTCTCCAGCGGCCGGCCGTAGAGAAACCGGATCAGCCCGCGCTCCATGATCACGCCGATGGTGCCGCTGACAAGAAAGGCCAGCGGAACAGCAACCAGCAGCGAATAGTCAAACAGTCCCGGCGCGCTGGTGCGAAACACTTCCTGCACGGCGAAGGTGGTGTAGGCACCCAGCATCACCATCTCGCCATGGGCCATGTTGATCACCCCCATCACGCCGAAGGTGATGGCAAGACCGATGGCGGCCAGGAGCAGCACCGATCCGAGCGAAATCCCGTACCAGATGTTCTGCGCTGCAGACCAGGCGGCAAGGCTCTCCTCAACTTCTGTGATGCCGGCATCGAGTTTTGTCTTCAATTCGCCATCAGCAGCGTTGGCATAGGCTGACAGCAGTGCCAGTGCCGCGCGATCGCCCCGAGCGGCAATGATGTCGATGGCGTCGGATTTTTCGGCAAGCGAAGCATCGGTAGCAAGCAGAGCCGAGGCGCGGGCGTCGATGAAGGCTGAGCGCACATCGGAATCGGTTTCGGTTTGCAGCGCTTCATCGAGCGCTTCAAGCGCCGAGGCATCCGACTGCTCGAAGATCGTCCGGGCGGCAGTCAGGCGAACGGCGGAGGAATTGGCTTTCAGCGTCAGCCCCGAAAGTGCCGCGGCAATCTTGCGCCGCAGCGAATTCTTGATCTTGATCTTCTGGAAATCGGAAGCCTCGACGGGGCCGCGCTCGAGCGCCTCGCCGCTTACCGCGTCGCGCAGCATGAGGTTTGGGGCCTCACCCTCGACCACCAGCACCCGGCCATCGGTGGTGCGCGCCATCAAAGTGCCATCTGAAAGGCTGCGCAAGGTCAGAGCGGCACGCGGATCGCCGGTCGCGGCAAGGCGCTCGATGACGTCCTCAACCTGGCTGAATTTCCTGGCCTCGGCGAAGTCGGCGATGATGTCTTCAAGCGAAGTGTCTTGCGCGCCGGCCTTGGCCGCAAGCGCCAGCAAAACAGACGTGATCAGAAAAAGGGTGCGCAGCATGGTGTGATAATTTTCCAAGGATTGGGCCGCGGCGGGGTTGGACAGGTGGTGTCCGTTGCCGCGTCCACGGGATGCGGCCGCCTGCGGGGGGCAGGCGGCCGCGATTGCGCTTAGTTGCTGACCGCGCCCACGCAGGCCTCGGTCTCGGTGTTGTAGTTGCCGCATTTCAGGTCGACCCAGTCGGCCTTCAGCACTGCCGATTCCGGCAGGTAGTCGGACCATGCGTCGCCGGGGACCAGATCTTCGGTCCGCGAGACCACCTCGAACTGGCCGTCGGCCTGGATTTCACCGATCAGCACCGGCTTGGTGATGTGGTGATTGGCCAGCATCTTCGACATGCCGCCGGTCAGGTTTGGCACCTCGACGCCGACGATGGCATCGATAACAGCGTCGGGATCGGTGGAACCGGCCTTCTCGACAGCCTGGATCCACATGTTGAAGCCGATGTAGTGAGCTTCCATCGGGTCGTTGGTCACGCGCTCGGCGCTGGTGAAGGCCTTCCACTTTTCGATGAACGCGGCATTTTCCGGCGCATCGACAGACTGGAAATAGTTCCAGGCGGCCAGGTGACCGACCAGCGGCGCGGTGTCGAAGCCGGCCAGTTCTTCCTCACCGACCGAGAACGCCACGACCGGAATGTCGGAGGCTTTCACGCCCTGATTGCCGAGTTCCTTGTAGAACGGCACATTGGCGTCGCCATTGACGGTGGAGACAACGGCGGTCTTCTTGCCGGCCGAGCCGAAGGTCTTGATGTCGGAGACGATTGTCTGCCAGTCGGAATGGCCGAACGGCGTGTAGTTAATCATGATGTCTTCGTCAGCCACACCCTTGGATTTGAGATAGGCCTCGAGAATCTTGTTGGTCGTGCGCGGATACACATAGTCGGTACCCGCCAGCACCCAGCGTTCGACTTCTTCTTCTTCCATCAGGTAATCGACAGCGGGAATGGCCTGCTGGTTCGGCGCGGCTCCAGTATAGAACACATTGCGCTCGCTTTCCTCGCCCTCATACTGAACCGGATAGAACAGGATGTTGTTGAGTTCCTTGAATACCGGCAGCACCGATTTGCGCGACACCGAGGTCCAGCAGCCGAACACGGCCGATACCTTGTCGGCCGAGATCAGCTCGCGCGCCTTCTCCGCAAACAGCGGCCAATCAGAGGCCGGGTCGACGACGACGGCTTCCAGTTTCTTGCCGAGCAGTCCGCCCTTGGCGTTCTGCTCCTCGATCAGCATCAACATGGCGTCCTTGAGGGTCGATTCCGAGATTGCCATCGTGCCGGACAGTGAATGCAGGATGCCGACCTTGATCGTCTCGTCCGCCGCAAACGCGATGGGCAGGCTGACTACTGTTGCCAAAGTTGCGACCGAAGCGAGCAGCATGGCACGGCGAGTAAAATTCATCATGAAAGTCTCCGTCAGTTATGATTGCATCGATAAAAGCAAAGCAATGTCCGTGCCAGTCTCCCGTTAGTTCGCATTCCAGCTTTTTAGTATTTGTTATTGCACAGCAAATTTATGCCGCACCGCGAGAACGATGATGAACCGGCGCATGCCAGAGCGTGGCTGGGAATCACTCAAATTGCTCAATTCTTGAGCTCGATGCCGTTTTGCCTATTATCGCACCCGACGATTTGCGTTTCACCGAGCCAAGGCAAGGGGGCAGCATGCAATGGTAGCGTCACCGTTACTGAACCACGCGGAAATGTATTGCATGGCCGCTTCAGCGGCTGCCGACAAGGCGACCTCGCTCCAGACGGCCATAGCGGCAGCACGAATATCGCAGTCACCGGTGGCTGTCAGTTGTTCCCAGTGAAGACGGAAGAGATTGTCGATCGGGCCATGGATGGAGACTATTTTCTGCAAACTTCGCTCGTGTCAAAACCACGGCATCGCCTGTTTCCGTCATCGAAATGGCAGGCGCAACTTAGGGTTAGTTGTTGGCGTGCAAAGGTGCGAGAGGTATATATTTTGGGCGTTCGAGCCGTTCGTCTTTTAGGTCAATCGTGGCCAAAAAGAGAGGGAAGCCGACATTGGCTGAAGGTGCGATTTCACAAGAAATCAGTCTCCAAACTTGCCGTCTGAATTCGGCCTCCTCTGTCGAACACCTCGGACAGCTGAATAAAGTGCCCCCGCTGGTTCGACAAACTGACCGTGTCGGCATTCCCGCAGCGCCTATCGACACATCTCGATTGTGTTTTACAGAACTGCAATCACCTTTGCGGGACCAAACCCGTAGGTGCTGACAGGATTATCCTGAGGGTGGGTAGGGACGATCCCAATCCTCCGGCTTTATATGTGCCTCAGCTTCCCTGATGTCGTTTCACCTTCAGGAAGGATCACGGCTTTGAGGCCCTCGAGCGTGATGCGATAGTGCTCTGCCAGGCGGGCGCATGCGAGCCCCGCGTCATGATCCAGGACAGCTTGAAGGATTGCCTGGTGTTCGGCGGCGGCCCCCTCGCGTCGTTGCTTGTTCGGGTTGGTGTTCATGGAGAGGTTCCGGTATCGCACGGCCTGATCCATGAGAGTCGAACAGAAATCCAGAAGCCACGCCGAACCGCAGCGGTCAAGGAGCAGCATGTGGAACGCCTTGTGCCGCTCCTCCCACTCCTCGGTCAACTCGCGGCCCACATCTTCGGGCAGACGTCTTTGTGTGCGTGCAAGCCGGTGGCAGCTCACGACGAGTTCATCCTCCCAGGCATCGTCGCCGTGCTTGATTGATTCCGTAAGCGCCAGTGTTTCAAGCCAGATGCGCGTCTTGACCAGTTCTTCGAGATCGGAGATGGAAATCGGCGCGACGTAGAAGCCGCGATGGCTCTTGCGGTCAACAAGACCTTCCGATGAGAGACGATTCAGTGCCTCGCGCACCGGCACCGCTCCGATGCCATAGCGCTCCGAAATCGCTTCGATCTGAAGCTTGTGCTCCGGAAACAGCTCGCCCAGGAGGATGTCGCGGCGAATCCAGAAATATGCCTGTTCGGAAAGGCTCCGGGCCTCCGGCTCTGCAACCTCGGTGCTGGCCATTTATGCAACTCCACCTGGCCGGTCGGACTTGTTCCAAAACACGAAGTGGCGCTGCATCCAGACGACAGTGAAATAGAGTGCGAGGCCCAGAATGCTGAGGTAGAGGATCAACGCGAAGACCCGCGGCGTATCGAGCTGGCTTGCCGACTGCCGGATCAATGCGCCGAAGCCTCTGCCGCCTCCGAGGAACTCGCCGGTGATGGCTCCAGCCATGACACCGACCGCGGCAATCTTCAATCCCGTAAAAATGTAAGGCAAGCCTGTGGGCAGTTTGAGCCGCAGAAGTGTTTGCATCCGCGTCGCCCCCATCGACTTGAAAAGCATCCGCTCGTTTTCAGACGCAGCGTAGAGACCAGCTGCGGTGGAAACTACAATGGGAAACGTTGCGATGAAGGCTGCAAGCGCAACCTTCGAGCCGATTCCGAAACCGAGCCAGGCGATGAAGAGTGGGGCGAAGGCAACTTTCGGCATTGTATCGATGGCCACGAGATAGGGCATGACCGCACGCTCGCCGAACTTGGTTTCGCCCACCAGGACGCCAAGTGAAAACCCGATCGCGACGGCAATCAAAAATCCGTAGAATACGGTCAGCGTCGTGGTCCACAGGGCATCAAGCATGTACTCGCCGGAAATCAGGTTGTGACCGACGAAAAACAGGTCGTCCAGAGTCTCGGCGGGTGTGGGCAGAATGATGGCCGACACCCATCCCATACGGGTGACCAGATCCCAAATTCCGACGACGGCAACAAACAGGAATGTCATCGCCACCCAGCGCGGAATGCTGTCGATGAAGGCCTCGTGCTCGACCCACACGGTATCTCCGCCAGATTCCTTCGAGATATCAGTCATACAAAGGCCTCTCTACCCAATAGGTCCCGGATATGTGCCACAATCTCTCCGAAGTGCGTTGTGTTGATCATCTCCAGAGTACGGGGACGCGGCAAATCGATTCGAACGTCCTCGACGATATGCCCCGGCCGGGCCTTCATGACAAGGATACGGTCGGAAAGAAACACAGCCTCGGCAAGCGAGTGGGTGACCAGAAACGCCGTGGCGCCGCGTTCCATGCAGATGCGTTGCAATTCTATGTTCATGAAATCGCGGGTCAGTTCGTCGAGCGCTGAGAAGGGCTCGTCGAGCAGCAGCATGGCCGGATCACTCACCAACATCCGGCAGATGGAGGCGCGCTGCGCCATGCCTCCCGAAAGTTCACCCGGATAGACATCGGCAAATTCGCCAAGGCCGACCAGCTCCAGAAGGTCGGTGGCCCGGTCGCGTGCTTGCCGTGCGGCGGTCCGCCCGTCTCGGATCTCAATCGGCATGAGGATGTTTTCAATCGTGGTCTTCCACGGCAGAAGCGTTGCCTGCTGAAACATCATGCCAATATCCCGCCTCGGGCCAACCACAGGCTGGCCCTCAAGCACGACACGCCCGGTGGTGGGAGGAAGCAGGCCGGCCATGATCTTCAACAGTGTCGACTTTCCGCATCCCGAAGAGCCGATAACCGAGACGAATTCGCACTTGTGTATCGTCAGGTTCACATCAGAAAGCGCGATGAGCCGGTTGCGTGCATAGGTCTTCGACAGACGCTCTATCTGGTACACCGGCCGCGCCCCGTGCGCGACCGATTCGGGGCTCAAGGTAAGATGCTCAGCCATGAACGTCAGGCGTTCCAGCCCGCTACGAATTCATTGCTGTAGACCGACGACAGATCAGCCAGGGGTTCCGAAAGCGCGCCGGAGGCAACGGCGGAATCGTGGATCGCCTGCCAATGCTCGGGCGGCTGGTATCCATATCCCTCGTCCATATAGGCATCGGTCGGGGTCATCCGGCCAACGACGCCGTCAAACAGCGAAGCCGCATAATCCTGCTCGCCTTCCTGAGGATTGCCCGTCGCACAGTGTTTCAGCGAGACCTCCTTGTTGGCTGGATCAGAGGCGAACCTCATGCCCCTAACAAGCGCGCGACCGAACTTCGGCGCCAGATCCGGCGTGGCCGCCATCTGGCTTTCAAGCATGGCGATGCCGTTGCCGAAAAAGCCGAGATACTGTTCGGGCGTGATCTCCCTGAGTTCGAGGCCGCGAGCCGCCAGAATAGCCGCATCCGAGACCGCGCCGGCGTAGGAATTGACCTCATTACGCAGGAAAGCGACCGCTGCAGTGCCGCCATCCCCGACCGGAAGATAGGTGAAATCGGTCCCGGCCTTCATGCCGAGATCGGACATGATCGAGTTGGTGAACGAGACTTCGGCCCCGTCGGCAGTGCCGACGCCGACGACTGTGCCCTTCAGGTCGGCGGGTGTCTGGTAGGCGCTGTCGGCCTTGACGAGCAGGCCGAAGACCGACTTCGGATAGAGGTTGTAGAGAAACTTCACATCGACGCCGCGGGCGCGGGCGCCAAGGGTGGGGCCGGGGCCGGGGGCGCCAATTTGTGCCTGACCGGCCGCCATTGCCTGAAGAACGGCAGATGAGCCGTCGATCGCTTCGAGCCTGGGTGTGAGCCCTTCCTCTTCAAAATAGCCTTCGCCCACAGCGACCCAGTAGGGCAGCCATGTGAGCGCCGATGGATTGGGTACTGCAAAAGTAATCGCTGTCTGGGCACGCAGGATTGACGGTACGCCAATGGCAGTTGCGGCGGCGATGCCACCCATCGCCAGTTTGCCGAAACCACGGCGGGACAGATGTGCACGAGTGATCATTTGGTAGTCCTCCCTATTGTTTTTGGCGGTTTCCAGTGAGGTGCCGAGACCCCAATGGCCCATATTGGAGATTACACGACTCTTCATAAAACGCCAGAATATATATTAAACGCGAGTAAAACCTATTTTATATCTTGATTTGGCGACGAATCCGGGAGAATTTATACAGACCGTAACCACCAGGCAGGCGATCCCGCGCGCTCATCTGTCGAACACGAGGAAATCCACCCATGGTCGCCTATGCCATTTCTCCGCCCAAGCAGGCGCTTCTCGACATTACCGGGTCCGACGACAAGTTCCCGGTTCGACGCATCTACTGCATCGGCAAGAACTACGTCGCCCACATTCAGGAAATGAAACAGGACGAACGCGACCCCCCTGTGATCTTCATGAAGCCAACGGACGCGATTGTGCGAAACGGAGGTGAAATTCCGTATCCGGTTTTCACCAACAACTTCCATTACGAGTGCGAGCTGGTGGTCGCGCTCAAGTCGGGTGGCTACAACATACCCGAAGCCGAAGCGTCAAAGCACATCTTCGGCTATGCGGTCGGGCTCGACATGACCCGCCGCGACCATCAGGCGGAGGCGCTGGCAAAGGGGCTTCCTTGGGAAGTCACGAAGGGTTTTGATCACTCCGCGCCGGTCGGGCCGATCAGCCGCGTCGAGGAGACCGGCGTGATGACCAACGGACATGTAAAGCTCTCGGTGAACAGTGAAACCCGGCAGGACGCAGACATCTCGCTGCTCATCTGGAAGATCGACGAAATCATCGCCAAGCTCTCCGAACAGCACAAACTGTCAGCTGGCGACATTATTATGACGGGAACGCCGGCTGGAGTCGGCTCAGTCGTCTCGGGTGATGTTCTCGACTGCTCGGTTGACGGTCTGGCTCCCATGAAGGTCCGCATCGGAGGTCCCGCTGCGTGACCATAGCCGCGCGTTTTACAGCGCTCGGCACAGCGACAGTTGCCGAGGCTTCTGCTGACGCCCGGCTTGTCCTGGCGCGGCTAAGGCCCGTTTCACTGGGGATGCGGGTCGCCGGACCTGCGCGAACGGTGCGTTTCCCGCCTGGTGATAACTTGGCCCTACATCATGCAATCGCCGCGGCGTCGTCCGGCGATGTGATCGTGGCGGATTGTGGCGGACACGTCGACAGCGGACCATTTGGTGAAATCATGGCGCTGGCCTGCATGCTCCGCGGCATCTCGGGACTTGTCATCAACGGCGCCGTGCGTGACACCGCAGAGATTACCGCGCTGGGATTTCCGGTTTTCTCGCGTGGCATCGATATCCGCGGCACCAGGAAAAGCAACCGCGGCGAAATCGGCGTGACTGTCGATATCGGCGGGGTCCGGATCACTCAGGGTGATATGATCATCGCCGACGCCGACGCGGTCATTGTGGTACCATGCGGGTCCGTTAATGCTGCTCTCGCCGCAGCGGAGGCGCGGGCAGCCAACGAGACGCGGGTGATGGAACGGCTGCGCGCGGGAGAGACAACACTTCAGATTCTGGGATTGGACAAGGAAGAGTCAGAATGACAACAATCGCAATTGTCGGCACCGGCCGAATGGGTACTGCCTACGCCAAGCGCCTGATCGAGGCTGATTATGACGTTACAGTCTGGAACAGAACCCCGTCACGGACGGCGGCTGCGGCAGAGGCTGGTGCGAAGGTCGCAGACGATCTGGCCGCTGTGGCTGCCGCGGACACGATCCTTGTCTCGCTCACGGATGCGGCGGCAGTGGAAGCGGCAACGGCCGGACTGATCCGTGCCGGCATTACCGGCAAGCTTGTTATCGACCTGTCGACCCTGCTGCCGGACCAGACGCGGGCGCTTGCCGAAAAAGTCACCGCAGCCGGCGCAGAGTTTGTCGACTGTCCCGTTGGTGGAACGGTCGGCCCCGCACTCAAAGGGCAGCTGCTGGGCATGGCGGGTGGGACGGAATCGGCCTTCGCGCGGGCAAAACCGATTCTGGAGCAACTCTGTCGGCGCGTGGAGCATCTTGGCCCGGCTGGTACCGGCGCCCAGATGAAGCTCGCCGTGAACCTGCCACTTGCTATCTACTGGAAAACACTCGCTGAAGCGTTGACCTTGCTGGAGGGCTCCGGCATTGCCGCCAGCACGGCCGTCTCCCTTATCGCCGACAGCTCAGCCGGACCGACAGTTCTAAAAAATCGCGCGCAAGTCGTAATTGACACTTTGAATGGGACGGACCAGCCGGGCACCTTCGATATTGCCGGGCTCGCAAAGGACCTCGAACTTGCACTCCGGCAGGCGCAACTCACCGGTCGGCCAATGCCGTTGTCGGAAGAAACCAGGAAGAGCTACGCCGAGGCGCTTGTGGCCGGCCTTGGCGGTTTCGACGGCGCAAGTCTGACCCGACACCTCGGCAACATGTGAGGTGGATGCGCTCCGCGATCCCGCCACGCTAGTCACGCTGATCGCGGCCTTGGCCGCAGCCGGTGCGGCAATCGGCTTCCTCGCCGGCCTGTTTGGTGTCGGCGGCGGAGCTATTTCTGTCCCGGTCTTTTACGAGATTTTTGGTGCGCTTGGTTACTCGCCCGACCTGGCAATGCCCATTGCGGTCGGGACATCTCTGGCGGTCATCATTCCGACTTCCATCAGTTCGGCCCGTGGGCATCAACGCAAGGGAACGCTGGATATGGAAATCCTGCGCGCCTGGGCGGTCCCGATTCTGCTTGGGGTGATACTGGGTGCAGCCATTGCGCGATACGCTCCACCGGTCCTGTTCCAGATCGTCTTCATCGTGGTTGCGACGATCACCGCCACCAAACTGCTGACCGGCGGCAAGGGTTGGCGGCTCAAGGAGACACTGCCCGACCTCATAGCGATGCGGCTGAGCGGAATGGTTATTGGCCTTGTTTCGGCGATCATGGGTATTGGCGGCGGCGCGATCTCCAACCTTTTCCTCACACTCCACGGCGTGCCTATCCACCGGGCGGTGTCGACATCGGCGGGCGTCGGCGTCCTGATCGCCATTCCCGGAGCGATCGGCTACGTCCTGGCGGGACTTGGACGCGATGACCTGCCGCCCGATGCATTGGGTTTCGTATCCCTTGCCGCCTTTGCGCTGACAATTCCGATGTCGCTGCTGACGACCCGTTTCGGAGTGGCGCTCGCGCACCGCATGTCCCGTCGGTCCCTTGAAATCGCATTCGGTAGTTTCTTGCTGCTGGTTGCGGCCCGCTTTATCCTCGCCCTCTTTAGCTGAAACAAACCACAAGAGCGCTTAGACTTCGCTAAACGGAAGGATGTCGTAATGAATTGCTGCAGATGAGAGGACGATGATCCCAAATCTGAGCCCCCTGTGCAGCCCACCCCCGTTTTGCACGTCCCGGCTGATGGGTTGGACGAGAACCGTTGCCATTTGGCCCGCGTTCGACACCTGGTATGTATCCTGTGCTCACCGCAGCGGAGTCGAATGCGACAGTGAAAGACTCCTGCGCGCTAAACTAAGCAATCTCAGCCAGCACAGCCTCGGATTGGGCCATCACGGTGCGGATGGCCTCGCTTGTCAAATCAGGCGGACAACTGAAAGCGCTGGCGCTCCTTCTTCTTGGCTTCGTCGCCAGTTGCCTTGGAAGCGTTCTCTTCCTGTCTCTTCAAAATCCAGTCGATGGCGTCTGCGAGAGCCTTCAGGCGGTCCTTGGGCTTGACAGTGATGCCCTTGGTGTAATCGTGGCTGTAGAACTTCGCCCGGACGATGTCGAGCTTCTCGCCCAGTACGGCTTCCGCCTGTTCTTCGTCGATACCGGTGCGTTCCCGGTTTGACTGGGAGTACTCGGCGAGCGCTTTTATCAGGTTGTGGAAAATGCCGATGTAATCGACCACCAGCCCGCCGGGCTTGTACTTGAAAACCCGGTTCACTCGCGCAATCGCCTGCATGCGGTTGTGGCCGCGCATCGGCTTGTCGGTGTAAATTGTGTGCATGCAGGGCGCATCAAATACGGGAAGCCACATGTCGCGCACCAGCACCAGCTTGAGCGGGTCGTCCGGGTTTCGGGCACGGTTGGCCATCTCGTCGCGCCGCTTCTTGTTGCGGATGTGCGGTTGCCAATCCAGCGGATCGGATGCGGAACCGGTCATCACGATCTTGACCATCCCCTTGTCGTCATCTTCTGAATGCCAGTCCGGCCGCAACTCCTCGATCTTCTTGTAAAGCGCGACACAGATGCGGGGGCTCATGCACACTGTCATCGCCTTGTCGTTGCCGGCTAGCCGAGCTTCGAGGTGCTCGACCATATCCTTGGCTATCTGGGAAAGCCGCTCGTCATGCTTGCACTTTCATCGCTTCTCCCGCAATGATATTTCCAAACTTTGGCGGACAGACTTCACTGGTGCCGTCTCCTGACTTGTCCCTTCGAGAGCCATGTCAATTCGGCATCTTGATCAGCACCATTCAAAGCATGTGGCTCCCGCAAATAAAAGAATGCAACAGGCTCAAATCTGTATTATGCGATTGTGAATTCGAAGTGCGGGCGCGATTTCCACCGAGAGACGTCTATTCCGCTTAGAGGATCATATGCATTTCAGGCCGAACCTCAGCCAATTCGAACCGGTTTCATCTCGCTCCACTGTTGGCGATACGGTCTATCGCGCGCTCCGTGATGCGCTGACTGTTGGGCAGTTTGACCCGTGTCAGGTATTGACGATTTCTGCCTTGTCGGAAGCGTTTCAGACCAGTCACATGCCGGTTCGCGAAGCCTTGCGGCGGTTGACCACCGAAGGAGCGTTAGAGGTTGGGTCCAGCGGTTCTGCCCGAGTTCCGGCGATGGATCGCCAACGACTGGACGATATCATCGAGGCACGGGTGCTTTTGGAACGAAAGGCGACCAGCCTCGCTACGGCTTGCGCGACCGAAGATACCGTAAAGGAATTGGCACGGTTGGCACGCATTCACTACGAAGTGGCCAATCACCGCGACATGCATGACATGTTGTTGAAAAACCGAGACTTTCACTTTGCGATCTATCGAAGGTCTGGATCCTTGGTGCTGCCGACGCTGATAGAAACTCTCTGGCTTCAATACGGCCCATACATGCGGATTCTCTCAGACCAGATTGTCGATCCTCGCGGTAAAGTGGATCATGAACCCTACGCTATCGGACACATAAAGATTGTCGAGGCGTTCGGCGACCGCGATGCGGATCGCGCCGCCGATGAGGTGGAAGCGGATATTCGCCGCACACAAACCCAACTGCAAGAAGCTTTGATCGCGAAGGGTTAATCGGCACGTTTTAACGCTGTAACCTCCAACTCAACCCGCATCTCTTCTTCCGCAAGCGTCACGATCACGGTCGTGTTTGTCGGTCGTGGGTCGGCGAAGGTTTCTCCCAGGATCTTTGAAACCGGGAGAATATCATCGCGTGATGTCAGGAAGACTCGGACGCGAACTATATCCTGCAAGGTCGCATTCGCCTGCGCCAAAGCTTCAGAGATATTCGCCAGAGCCTGCCGGGTCTGTTTCTCAGCCCCTTCGGGAATCGCGCCGGTTTTGAAGTCATACCCCACCGTCCCCGAGATAAAAATGAACTCTCCATCGACAATGGCGCGGCTGTATCCCGCCAGGGTTTCGAACTTGGAGCCGGACGATATGGCCCGTCTTTTGATGTTTGGCATGATGGAATCTTTCAACTTGCGCATTTGATCAAATGATGAGTAAGCTAACATTATCGCTGCGGCAACAATCAATTTTCCAAGCAAACATGTTCAGTGGAGTACCATGCCTAAACTCGCCCGACGCATCACCGAAACCTCCCCAAAAAGCTACGGCATGGTCGCAAAGGCGGCAGGGATGGATCACACAAACCGCGACATTATCCATCTAGAGCTAGGCAAACCGCATCACACCACCCCTGTGCACATCGTTGAAGCGACTGTGACCGCACTGCGCAATGGCGCAGTCCATTACAGCGATCTTCCGGGGTTGCCGGAGTTTCGGGCCGCTATTCGCGATAAGCTGAACTCCTACAACGGGATTGATGCCGGTATGGATGATATCATCGTGACCAATGGTTTGACCCAAGCCTCGTTTGCAGCATTCATGGCGCTGGTTGATGACGGCGATGAAGTCATCTTGTTGGAGCCCTACTATCCGCAGCATCTGGGGAAGATTGAGATAGCGGGTGGCCGGCCTGTCATTGTCGCTCTTGACCCGAAAAATTACTATGCGATTGATCCCAAGGAAATCGAAAAGGCTATAACGCCCCGAACCAAAGCCATCGTGCTGGTCAATCCCTGTAATCCGACAGGGCGGGCTTACAGCCGCGAGGAACTTGCAGGCGTGGCAGAACTCGCGCTGCGCCATGATTTGTATGTGATCGCCGACGAGGTCTACGACCAGATCGTGTTCGATGGTGCATCGCATGTCAGCATTGCATCTCTGCCAGGGATGCGGGATCGCACTGTATCCATGTATGCTTTTACCAAGTCCTTCGCCATGGATGGCTGGCGGCTCGGCTATGTGACAGCGGGCCCAGAGGTTTTGGGTGCTATCGCCAAGGTCGTGGCGACCGAAGTCACCCATGTGAACACATTCATTCAATATGGCGGCATCGCCGCCTTGACGGGGCCCAGCGAGATCCTTGCCGATATGGTGGCAGATGACCAGCGCAAGCGCGATCTGGTTGTTGAACGCCTGAACCAGATGCCCGGGGTCACCTGCGCGCTTCCACAAGGTACCATCTATGCCTTTCCGAATATTTCGGGCACGGGGCTGAAAAGCCAGGATGCCGCCGACCGCTTGCTCCAGGAGGCTGACGTGGTGGTGGAATCTGGCGCATTTTATGGAGCGGCCGGTGAAGGTTATCTGCGCGTTTGCTTTGGGTCAGAAAGCTATGAGCGGTTGGAACTTGCCATGGACCGGATGCAGGCATACTTCAACGGACTTTGATGCAAGTGTTTGAAATACAATAATATTGCGTAATTCTTGGGCCAAGTCGGCCACGAAGAACGCAACACAGATCAACAGAGAGAGGACCAAAACATGTCAATTCGTGCCATGACTGCCGTAGCTTTCCTTTTTGCAACCAACGCCCACGCCGAAACGGTTTGGGATATGCATATAAATTTTCCAGCTGGGAATTTTGATACACAGAACGCCATGAAATTCGCAGAAGCTGTCAAAGAAGAAACAAAGGGTGAGCTTGTCATCAATGTCATGGCTGGCGGATCGCTTGGGCTAAAAGGTCCGGAAGTGCTCAGTGCTGTGCGCGACGGTATCGTTCCGATTGCGCATTTTCATATGGATACCGCGGTGGGCGACGAGCCGTTTATTGGCATTCAGGGATTGCCCTATCTGACCCGTGGGTTTGAGGATGCGGAAAAGCTGGATACGCATGCCACACCTGTTTATGAAAAAATCGCCGAACGTAATAACCAGAAGATCCTTTATTCGGTGTTCTGGCCCGGCGCGCACCTCTACACCAAGACCCCGGTCAGTGATATTTCCGACCTCGCCTTGCTGAAAATTCGCACTGCAAACAAGTCAAGCACAGAATTTCTGACCGATGTTGGTGCGGCGCCTGCATTGATGCCCTGGGCCGATGCGCTGGTTGCACTTGCCTCAGGTGGCCTGGATGGTATCGCCACATCTGCGACATCAGGCGTAGACGGCAAGTTTTGGGAGTTCATGGGTGCTGTTACCACCATCAGTTATGTGAACCCGACTGCGGTTGTCACTGTCAATTTGGACAGCTTTAACCAGCTCTCGCCGGAAAATCAGAAGATCGTCTCGGATATTGCGGAACGCATGCAGCCTGAATTCCGAGCCGCGGCCGTACAAGAGGACAGCATCCGCTTGAAGGAACTTGCAGAAGCAGGGATGGCGGTTTCGGCGCCAAGTGAAGCATTTTCCGCTGCTTTGGAAGCGGCCGCCAGAAAACAATGGGATAGCTTTGCAGAAACCGCTGGCCCGGATGCCCGTCCGGTGCTGGATGCCTATCTGGCAGACCGGAACTGATGCATTCCCGCCCCTTGGTCCACGCCGTAAGGCGCGGCGTGGACCTGTTGTCGAAGGTGACCGAAACGGTTGCTGCGCTTTTGCTGTGGATGATTTTTTTCGTTCTGCTGGGCGAATTGCTGTCGCGCAACCTGCTATCGCGTTCGTTGGCGGGTAGCTGGGAATTGGCCGCCTTTATGATGGCAGCAATGTTCTTTCTGGGACTTGCGCCCGCGCTTCTCGCCGGAAGTCATGTGCGTGTCACCATGTTGTCACATCTCCTCGTGGGACGTGTGGCCAAGATCGTGGAGGCGTCAATTTTGACTGTTGCATTGGTGGTGAGTGGCTACGCAGCAACAGCTCTGATCAATCTGGCGCTTCGGTCATTTCAGCGCGGATCGCTGTCGTGGGAACTTTCTGTGCCACTGGTGCTGCCGCAAGCCTTTGTCGCGCTTGGAATGGCATTGCTGGCATTCACCTTTGCAGCAAAGCTGTTCTTGCTATTGTTTGATGACAGCGTGTTACCAGCGGAAAAGACCTGATGGCCATTCTTATCCCCACGCTTGTCGGCGTCTTTCTTGTCCTGTTGGCAAGCGGTGTCTGGATCGGCCTGTCGATGATGGCTACCGGAATCGTCGGGTTGGAATTGTTTCGCAACCTGCCAGTAGACAAAATTCTTGGCCAAAGCCTGTTCAACACCGTCAGCACAACCGAGCTTTTGTCTCTGCCGCTTTTCATCTTGATGGCAGAACTGTTGTTCCGAACGCGATTGTCCGAGAACATGTTCGCCGGTCTTGCGCCTTGGACCACGCGGCTTCCAGGCCGTCTGCTCCATATCAACATTATCGCGTCTACCCTATTCGCCGCCGTTTCAGGGTCATCGGCTGCGACCACGGCCACCGTTGGGCGCATTACCCTGTCTGAATTGGACAAGCGAGGCTATGACCGTGACATTGCAATTGGATCGCTGGCCGGGGCAAGCACGATCGGCTTCTTGATCCCGCCCAGCCTGCCGATGATCATCTACGGCGTGCTGGCCGAGGTTTCCATCCTGCAGTTGTTCATCGCGGGCATCATACCCGGTTTGTTGCTGGCCTTCGGTTTCAGCCTCATGACTATGGCCCTTACGCTTTATCGCGGCACGTCCAAAGCAGGCGGTGAAAGCTATAGCTACAAGGACAAACTCGACAGTATCCGCAAACTGGGCCCTATCACGGCGTTGATCGTGTTGCTGATTGTCGGGCTTTACAGCGGCTTTGCCAGCCCGACGGAGGCAGCAGCCATGGGCGTTGCAGGCGCTATGGCGCTTGCGGCTCTATCAGGGGATTTGTCGCTTGTAGCGCTACGCGATTCCGCTGTTTCGACTGTGCGCACCTCAAGTATGCTGGCCCTGATCACGAGCGGTGGCGCCTTCTTGTCTGTGGCCTTCAACTATCTTGGCGTTCCCACTTTTGTCGTTGGTGTCGTCACGGACGCAAATCTATCGCCCATCGGCGTGGTGCTGGTTCTCATGGTACTTTACCTTGTCCTGGGATGTATTCTGGACGGCATGTCCATGATCGTTGTCACGCTTCCAATCACACTGCCCGCTGTTGTAATCGCAGGCTGGGATCCGCTCTGGTTCGGGATTTTTCTGGTCGTTACGATTGAAATGGCACAGCTTACGCCGCCGGTCGGTTTCAATCTCTTCGTCATCCAAAGCATCACGAAAGAGCCGATGATGCGGATCGCCCGGTCCGTCGTGCCATATTTTTTCGTGTTGTTAATGCTGATGGCCTTGTTGATCACAGTCCCGGACCTTGTGTTATGGTTGCCAAGAATGCTGTGATGAAAATTGAAACACGCTTTAGCGATAAACGGTTCCGGCATGTTTCGAGATGACACACAGTAATCATACCGTGAAGAGGGCTACATGTGGTGCCTTCTTGATAGGCTCGGCTAGGAACTAGCTGGCGCCAGCGTGGTGTTTCGGCAGATGATCGGAGTATGCTTTTCCACACTTTTCCAACGAGTGGCTGGTTGCTTGGAAGAAGCACGGCAGCTTGGGGAAATCGGCACAGATTTTGATGTACCGCGAATGGTCAACCTGCTGACATGGCGCGCTGGTCAGCCTCCGAGGGCGAGGAAGTGCCGTCCGGCGGCATCGTGGGATCAGCCATTCTTGACCTTAGACAGGAACAGTCCTTGTTTGACCATCTCTGGGTCGGTCAAGGGACCGGGGTTGGAAAGAGCACGCTGAAGGGCCTAGGCAGTTACCGTGTGGAGATGCTGGGATGAACGGAACTGAGGCAGAAGACGGGGTGTCTAAACGGCTTTACCGCTGTGCGAACCAGCTCAGTATTGCTTACTATGTGCTTACTAAGCAGAGCCCAACAAGCGTGTTCAGCTGCCAAACCATTGAAAGGATGGTGCCCCCGACAGGATTCGAACCCGTGACCCCCTGATTACAAATCAGGTGCTCTACCAACTGAGCTACAAGGGCAGCGGGGATGCGGATAGCATATTGGTCGCGCCTGTAAAGCGAAAATCGTCTGTTCGGCTATCTTTCCGTCCTGGCGACAGCACATTGATCCTCATTGCGACACTCCCAGATGCGTTCTGGGCCTGCCGGAAGCTGGCCGGATCACGCCTTTTACTGCTTGGTCAGGTGCTGTTGTGCAGCATAAAGCGCGATGGCCGTGGCATTGGAGACATTGAGCGATTTGATTGCACCGGGCATGTCGAGCCGGGTCAGCACATCGACGGTCTCGCGTGTTTTCTGACGCAGACCCTTGCCCTCGGCGCCAAGCACCAGCGCGAGTTTGTCACCCGACAAACCGGTTTCGATCGGCACCGGGCCTTCCGAATCAAGCCCGATGGTGACAAATCCCTGCGCCTTGATCTCGTCGATCGCCGCAGCCAGGTTGCGAACCTCGATATGGTCGATCATTTCCAGCGCGCCGGAGGCGGCCTTGGCCAGTACGCCGGATTCCTGCGGGCTGTGGCGCTGGGTGGTGATGAGCGCGCCTGCGCCAAACGCCACCGCCGAACGCATGATGGCGCCGACATTGTGCGGATCGGTGACCTGATCGAGGATTACCAGCAACTCGGTGTCGCCAAGCGCTGACAGCGGTCGCGGGGTGAGAGGGGCTGCTTCCAGAAGTACACCCTGATGCACGGCATCATCGCCGAGCAGCAGGTCAATTTGCTGCGGGCTGACCAGTTCGAGCGGGTAGAGCAGATCGGCATCTTCCGCGATCTCGAGCCGCATCAGCGCATTCCGGGTGGCCTTCATGGCGGTGATCCGCCTCGCCGGGTTGTCGAGTGCCGCGCGCACCGTGTGCAAACCATACAAATAGATGGTGTCGGGGGCGATGCGCTCGCCATAAAGGGAGCCCTTGCGCGCAGGCAGGTCGCGCTTGCTGCGCGGTTGCGCCGGCGGCAGGCCTTGGCTGTCGCGCTTGGCGTCGCGATGGGCGCGGCGCAGCTTGGCGTAATGGGTATCGCGGTTGGAACCGTCCGCGCCGGTATCGTCATCTTTGCTCATGGCGCGCTTATACTCCAATTGCGGCGTGGCGCAATCAGCGCTGAGGTGGCGGAAATTCACCGTTCAAAGCCGTGTCGCAGGGACGGGTCTGCCCGCAAGTGCAAGAACTGTTGGTTTTTGTTGTCATCCGTGTTGACACGGGAACCGCGCGCCGTCATAACGCCGACCGCGGAGCAGGTGTTTCTAACCAATCACTTGGCCCGCGAAGCCTGAACGTTTCAGGTTGTCCATCTTGGATGCATGACCCTGACGGCTGGACCGGAGGAATGCCCGAGTGGTTAAAGGGGACGGACTGTAAATCCGTTGGCTTCGCCTACGTTGGTTCAAATCCAACTTCCTCCACCACCGTCATGGGGTCGTGAAATGCGGGTATAGCTCAATGGTAGAGCAGCAGCCTTCCAAGCTGAATACGAGGGTTCGATTCCCTCTACCCGCTCCAGGTTTCCTTATTCCTTATTCCTTTTTCTGAAATTGCTGACGCTGCCGCCTAGCAGGCTTTTGCTTTCGACCTTTCCAGGGTCGTCATGGCCAGACAGCGTCATATTCGGGTGGTTTTGACACTGCCTGGACCGGGGCAGGGTTCGGCGTCGCAGACGCTTTGACCTGTCGTGCGACACCGCTTGTCCCGGGCTTGCGAGTGAGCGGGTTCTGGTGCCATATCCAGCGGTTTTCAGCTTTTCCTGCGAGAAGATTTTTACTTGCGAAATGAGAGCGAACCCCTTATGTCGCGTTAACTTCTCGCAGGATCAGGGTCAAACGTCTCCGGATCCACAGTCTGCCAACAGCATTACAGGATACAGGACGATGGCAAAGGGTAAGTTCGAGCGCAATAAGCCGCACGTTAACATCGGTACGATCGGTCACGTTGACCACGGCAAGACATCGTTGACGGCTGCGATCACCAAGTACTTCGGTGAATTCAAGGCCTACGACCAGATTGACGCTGCACCGGAAGAAAAAGCACGCGGCATCACCATCTCGACCGCCCACGTCGAGTATGAGACAGCTGCGCGTCACTACGCCCACGTCGACTGCCCGGGCCACGCCGACTACGTCAAGAACATGATCACCGGTGCTGCCCAGATGGACGGCGGCATTCTGGTCGTGTCCGCAGCTGATGGCCCGATGCCCCAGACCCGCGAGCACATCCTGCTTGCCCGTCAGGTTGGCGTGCCTTCGCTGGTGGTGTTTTTGAACAAGATCGACCAGGTCGACGACGAAGAGCTGCTCGAGCTCGTCGAAATGGAAGTTCGTGAGCTTCTGTCGTCCTACGATTTCCCGGGCGACGACATTCCGATCATCAAGGGGTCTGCTCTGGTTGCCCTCAACGATGGCGACAAGGCCATGGGCGAAGACGCGATCCGCGCGCTGATGGCCGCTGTCGACGAATACATCCCGACCCCTGAGCGTCCGATCGACCAGCCGTTCCTGATGCCAATCGAAGACGTGTTCTCGATCTCGGGCCGTGGCACGGTTGTCACCGGTCGTGTTGAGCGTGGCGTCGTCAAGGTTGGCGAAGAAATCGAGATCGTCGGTATCCGCGACACCAAGAAGACCATCTGCACCGGCGTTGAAATGTTCCGCAAGCTGCTCGATCAGGGCCAGGCCGGCGACAACATCGGCGCACTGCTTCGCGGCATTGGTCGTGAAGACGTTGAACGCGGTCAGATCCTTTGCAAGCCTGGTTCGGTCAAGCCGCACACCAAGTTCACTGCAGAAGCCTACATCCTGACCAA
This sequence comes from Hoeflea sp., assembly GCA_051251555.1. Taxonomy (GTDB): domain Bacteria; phylum Pseudomonadota; class Alphaproteobacteria; order Rhizobiales; family Rhizobiaceae; genus Hoeflea. The sequence continues at coordinate 19,440 of JBPOEW010000003.1, read as the reverse complement.
GGAAGAGGGTGGCCGTCATACGCCGTTCTTCACCAACTACCGTCCGCAGTTCTATTTCCGCACGACCGACGTGACGGGCATTGTGACGCTGCCGGAAGGCACCGAAATGGTGATGCCGGGCGACAACATCTCGGCTGAAGTGGCATTGATCGTGCCGATCGCGATGGAAGAAAAGCTGCGCTTCGCTATCCGCGAAGGCGGCCGTACCGTCGGCGCCGGCATCGTCGCCAAGATCATCGAGTAATCGATGATTGGCGGCTGCCGAAAGCTGCCGACGCAATAATGGACGATGCAAAACGCGCTCCGGCGCGTTTTGTTTTGGCGGCGCCGGCATCGTCGCCAAGATCATCGAGTAATCGATGATTGGCGGCTGCCGAAAGCTGCCGACGTAAATATGGACAATGGAAAACGCAGTCCTTTTCGGGGCTGCGTTTTTGTTTTGGGGCCGAAGCACGTCACGCCACAGGGGATTTAACCTTCGTTGGAGCACGGTGCATACGTGCCGTTCAAACTGTGCCGGGATGGGGCAGCCAGAGTGGGAATCGGCCGGGTTCGGTCTCTTCACGCTGGCTGACCTGCCAGTGGTTTCTTGCAATGCCTGCAAAGGTCCTGGCTTGAAAAACGGTGGCGTCAAGTTTACTTCAGAAGGCTGGGTGCTGCGCCTGCTGTCTTTGAGCGCGGTCTGTCAGCTTGATGGAGACGACGGTGAACAAGAAGCTCTTCTGAAAATCCGAAACTGTTCAATTTCAGATCGAAAGAGCACACACATGTCTCGCCCCTTTCTCGACGCTAGATTGCGTCATCCCATCATCCTGCCCGATGGCAGCCCCCATACTGGTACGGTTCACCTCAATCAGGTGATCGACCATCCCAACATCATGGTCGGCGATTACAGCTATTACTCGAGCTTTGACACGCCCGGCGATTATGCATCAGCACTTGCGCCCTATCTCTATCCTGGTGCTCCGGAGCGCTTGACCATCGGCAAGTTCTGTCAGGTCGCTCATGGAGTGCGCATCATCACCAGTTCTGCCAACCATGCCGTGGACGGATTTTCGACCTATCCCTTCGCCGTCTTCAATCCAGACCTGATCGGTAGCTATGCAGCTTCCATCGACAATCGGCGCGACACCGTAATCGGCAATGATGTCTGGCTCGGTTTCGAATCGGTTGTTATGCCGGGCGTTCACATTGGCAATGGCGCCATCATAGCAGCGCGCAGCGTGGTGACCCGCGATGTGCCCGACTACGCGGTCATCGGCGGCAACCCTGGGCGGGTGCTTCGGCAGCGTTATCCGGACGACGTGGTCCAGCGCCTGTTGACGCTGGCTTGGTGGGACTGGGACGTCGAACAGATCGGCTGTCATGTCGATGCCATTACCGGTGCGGATATCGAGGTTCTCGAGATGGTCGGCTGACGAACGGCATGCCTTTGCGGCAGCGGGGCATCTTGGCAAGGAGGCGAAACGCTGTGCTGACAGCCGGTCATGCCCTTGATGGAATAGTATTGCAAATGCCCGTTCAGGGGGCTTTCATCCTGCTCTGTGGAGAAAAACACTATGCATCTGCGATTGCTGTCACTTCTTCCTTGCATTCACCGTGCGTTTGACGCTATCAGATCCGCCACCGGCCTAGGGGTATAGCTCAGTTGGTAGAGCGACGGTCTCCAAAACCGTAGGTCGCAGGTTCGAGTCCTGCTGCCCCTGCCAGCCCGGATTGCCGGATTTGGCGCATGTTCGATTGGTTCGCGGTTGATGGCAGGGTCGGAAGATCCGGTTAGCAATCTTCGGGCCAGTTTGCCGGTCTTGAATTAAAAAAGCCCGATCCCCTCTTGTGATTTCGGGAATCGGGCTTTATGTAGGACGTTAACAGACACGCGGTGCGTGGAGCTGGGAGACCGGCTTTACGCGCCGTATAAGCGTGGACAGACAATGGCATCCAAAACAAATCCGTTTACATTCCTCCAGCAGGTTCGGTCCGAAACTGCGAAAGTGAAATGGCCTTCACGCCGCGAGACCTCGATCTCCACGATCATGGTTCTTGTCATGGTGCTGCTTGCTTCCATTTTCTTTTTTACGGCCGACCAGGCTTTGGGGTGGGCGATCGGGCTCATCCTGAACGTTGGCGCTTGAGGCAGGGGAAAACATGACTGCACGCTGGTATATCGTCCACGCCTACTCGAACTTCGAGAAGAAGGTTGCGGAATCGATCGAGGAACAGGCGCGCCAGAAAGGCTTGAGCCACCTCTTCGAGAAGATCCTCGTTCCGGTCGAAAAGGTTGTCGAAGTGCGCCGTGGCCGCAAGGTGGATGCAGAACGCAAGTTCTTCCCAGGTTACGTCATGGTTCGCGCCGATCTGACCGACGAAGCCTTCCACCTGATCAAGAACACCCCGAAGGTCACCGGTTTTCTGGGGAGCGATTCAAAGCCTGTTCCGATTCCGGATTCAGAAGCGGATCGCATCCTGACCCAGGTTCAGGAAGGTGTTGAGCGGCCCAAGCCCTCGATCGCTTTCGAGATTGGCGAGCAGGTTCGCGTGTCCGACGGTCCTTTCGCCTCGTTCAACGGAACGGTGCAGGAAGTCGACGAAGAGCGCTCGCGCCTCAAGGTCGAAGTTTCAATTTTCGGTCGGGCTACTCCGGTCGAACTCGAATACAGTCAGGTCGAGAAGGTCTGAGCAGAAATATCCCGGCCTGCGTTTTCACGAAGAAGACGCGGACGGGCTTTTGCATTTCCGGTTTGTCCGGGGATGCATGCGCGTGGGAGGTGAGGGGGCTGTAGCCGGCCCGGTGAACCGAACCACGCAACCGCAGCCGCCGGGTGACCGGCATAAGGAGGTGCTTCATGCACCACCATAACAAGAGGCAGAGAAACAATGGCTAAGAAAGTTGCAGGTCAACTCAAGCTGCAGGTTCCCGCCGGTTCGGCGACCCCGTCGCCCCCGATCGGTCCGGCACTTGGACAGCGCGGCATCAACATCATGGAATTCTGTAAGGGATTCAATGCCGCCACCCAGGAAATGGAAAAGGGTATGCCGATCCCGGTCGTCATCACCTACTACCAGGACAAGTCCTTCAATTTTGTGATGAAGAAGCCTCCTGTGAGCTACTTCATCAAAAAGGAAGCAAAGCTCAAGTCCGGCTCCAAGATGCCGGGCAAGGAAATTGCAGGCTCGATCACGCGTGATCAGGTTCGCACGATTGCTGAAGCGAAAATGAAGGATCTCAACGCCGCCGACATCGAAGGCGCGATGGCTATGGTCGAGGGCTCCGCCCGCTCCATGGGCTTGGAAGTGACGGGATAAGACCATGGCAAAGATTGCAAAGCGTATGCAGAAGATCAACGAAGGTGTTGATCGCGACAAGTACTACCCGCTCGGCGAAGCCGTATCGATGCTCAAGGAGCGCGCTATTGCCAAGTTCGACGAGACCATTGAAGTCTCGATGAACCTAGGCGTTGATCCGCGTCATGCAGACCAGATGGTTCGCGGCGTGGTCAACCTGCCCAATGGCACCGGCCGTACCGTCCGCGTCGCCGTGTTCGCCCGTGGCGACAAGGCTGACGAAGCCCGTGCAGCTGGTGCTGATATTGTCGGTGCTGAAGAGCTTGTCGACATCGTTCAGTCCGGCACAATCGATTTTGACCGGTGTATTGCTACTCCGGACATGATGCCTCTGGTCGGTCGTCTCGGCAAGGTTCTCGGCCCGCGCGGCATGATGCCTAACCCGAAGGTCGGCACAGTGACCATGGACGTGACCGCTGCGGTCAACGCTTCCAAGGGTGGCGCTGTCGAGTTCCGCGTTGAAAAGGCCGGCATTGTCCATGCGGGCATTGGCAAGGCGTCTTTCGGACCCGAACAGATCGAAGAAAACATTCGCGCTTTTGCTGATGCGGTCATCAAGGCCAAGCCTGCAGGCGCCAAGGGCAACTACCTCAAGCGCGTAGCGATTTCGTCAACCATGGGCCCTGGCCTCAAGATTGATCCGTCGTCGCTCAACGTCGCCTGATTTTAAATATTAGGAAAACCGGATAATAGTCCGGTTTTCCTTAGTTTTCGGCCTTAGGGCCGGAAAGGTCCGGGCAGAATCCCGGGCTCCCTGTCCGAGATTGCGGGTGGTGCGCCTTAACTGGCTCACCTTAATTTAATGACCTGCATGAGACGGGTAAGATCCGTTTTCAGGAGTGAATGCTCCAACGGTTCGAACCTCGCTTGCCTTGTGCCGCTACCGCTCGTCGGTTCCGGCGTAAGGGGACAGGATCCTCAAGCGTCGCTTGTGGGTTCGATAAGAATCCCTGGCGGCAAAGGCAAACCCGGCAGATGGTGCATGCATCATCTGTCAACTGGAGAAACGCAGTGGATAGAGCGGAAAAACGCGAATTCGTCACTGAACTGAACGGTGTTTTCACCAACGCCGGTTCGGTTGTCGTGGCCCACTACGCCGGTCTGACAGTTGCGCAAATGAACGACCTTCGGTCGCGCATGCGCTCGGCTGGCGGCACCGTCAAGGTCGCGAAGAACCGCCTTGCCAAAATCGCTCTTCAGGGCACGGAGTCCGAAGGGGTCGCAGATCTCTTCACCGGTCAGACGCTCATCGTATATTGCGATGATCCGGTGACTGCTCCGAAAATTGCTGTCGAGTTCACCAAGGTCAGCGACAAGCTGGTCATCCTTGGTGGCGCGATGGGGTCAACAATGCTCGACGCCGACGGGGTCAAGGCTTTGGCCACGCTCCCATCGCTCGACGAGCTGCGCGCAAAGCTGCTTGGCATGATTGTCACGCCAGCAACGCGCATTGCCCAGATCGTCAACGCACCGGCGGGTTCCGTCGCGCGTGTCATCGGCGCATATGCCCGCAAGGACGAGGCTGCATAGGCAGGTCTTCGCATAACAAGTCAAAACCGGTTCGAACCGAATATAAGGAATATGAATATGGCAAATCTCGCCAAGATCGTGGAAGAACTTTCCGCACTGACCGTCATGGAAGCTGCTGAGCTTTCGAAGATGCTTGAAGAAACCTGGGGCGTGTCTGCCGCTGCTCCGGCTGCTGCCGCTGCTGCTGCTGCTGCTCCGGCTGAAGCTGCTGAAGAGCAGACTGAATTTGACGTGATCCTCGCCGAAGCCGGCGCCAACAAGATCAACGTCATCAAGGAAGTCCGCGCTATCACTGGTCTCGGCCTGAAGGAAGCCAAGGATCTGGTTGAAGCTGCTCCTAAGGCCGTCAAGGAAGCTATTTCCAAGGGCGAAGCCGAAGACATCAAGAAGAAGCTTGAAGACGCTGGCGCCAAGGTCACTGTCAAGTAAGACGTTATGGCATCCGGGGGGCGGGCAATCCTTGTCCCCCGGATGTATTTGCTGACGAACGGATTACCCAAAAGCCTGAAAGATGGCTTTTGGGTAATGGGTTCTTCAAAAGGATGGTCTTGACCCAGACCGCGAGGCACTCCGGCCGCGCTGTTCTGGGAAATGAGACGAGATTGATTGAATTCATTTATATGACGGAGTCGCTTGGCCAGCGGCGATCGTCTGTTGCAGGCCCGGATGCAAATTGACAAGGAGCGACGATGGCTCAGACCCTTTCCTTCAATGGTCGCAGGCGCGTACGCAAGGTTTACGGAAAAATTCCAGAAGTGGCGGAAATGCCGAACCTCATCGAGGTTCAGAAGGCATCTTACGACCAGTTCCTGATGGTGGACGAGCCCGTTGGCGGCCGTTCTGACGAGGGATTGCAGGCGGTATTCAAATCGGTTTTCCCGATTTCCGACTTCTCCGGCAGTGCGATGCTGGAGTTTGTGTCCTATGAATTCGAACCCCCGAAGTTCGACACTGAGGAATGCCGTCAGCGCGATTTGACCTACGCAGCGCCGCTGAAAGTAACGCTTCGCCTGATCGTGTTCGATATTGATGAAGATACCGGCGCAAAGTCGATCAAAGACATCAAGGAACAGAATGTCTACATGGGCGACATGCCGCTCATGACCGACAACGGCACCTTTATCGTCAACGGCACCGAGCGCGTCATCGTCTCGCAGATGCACCGTTCGCCAGGCGTGTTCTTTGACCACGACAAGGGCAAGAGCCATTCGTCTGGCAAGTTGCTGTTTGCAGCACGCGTTATTCCGTATCGCGGCTCCTGGCTCGATATCGAATTCGACGCCAAGGACATCGTCCATGCCCGTATCGACCGTCGCCGCAAGATTCCGGCCTCTTCGTTGCTGATGGCACTCGGTATGGATGCCGAGGAAATTCTCTCGACCTTCTACACCCACTCGGTCTACTCGCGTGATGGTGAAGGTTGGCGGATTCCGTTCCAGCCCGACACCCTCAAGGGTCAGAAGACAATGTCTGACATCATTGACGCCGATACCGGCGAAGTGGTTGTCGAATCCGGCAAGAAGCTGACCCCGCGTCTTCTCAAGCAGCTGACCGAGAAGGGCCTCAAGTCAATCAAGGCCACCGATGAAGATCTCGTTGGCTCTTACCTGGCTGAAGACATCGTCAACCCGGAAACCGGCGAAGTCTATCTCGAGGCCGGCGACGAGCTCGAGTTTGCAGTCGACGCCAAGAGCGGCGAACGCAAGGGCAACCTGATCGATCTTATCGAAGCTGGCTACGATGATATCAAGATCCTTGACATCGACCACATCAATATCGGTGCCTATATCCGCAACACCCTGGCCGCGGACAAGAACACGTCGCGTCAGGAAGCGTTGTTCGATATCTACCGTGTCATGCGTCCCGGTGAGCCGCCGACCATCGATTCGGCTGAAGCCATGTTCAATTCGCTGTTCTTCGATTCAGAACGCTATGATCTGTCGGCCGTGGGCCGCGTCAAGATGAACATGCGCCTCGACCTCGATGCCGAAGACACTGTTCGTGTTCTGCGCAAGGAAGACATCATTGCCGTGGTCGGAACGCTCGTTGCGTTGCGTGACGGCAAGGGCGAAATCGATGACATCGATAACCTCGGCAACCGTCGTGTGCGTTCGGTCGGCGAATTGATGGAGAACCAGTACCGTCTTGGTCTGCTCCGCATGGAGCGCGCCATCAAGGAACGCATGTCGTCCATCGAAATCGACACTGTGATGCCGCAGGATCTGATTAACGCCAAGCCGGCAGCGGCTGCAGTGCGCGAATTCTTCGGTTCCTCGCAGCTGTCGCAGTTCATGGACCAGGTCAATCCGCTCTCCGAGATCACCCACAAACGCCGTCTCTCGGCGCTTGGACCGGGCGGTCTGACCCGAGAGCGCGCTGGCTTTGAAGTCCGCGACGTTCACCCGACCCACTACGGCCGTATCTGCCCGATTGAAACGCCGGAAGGCCCGAACATCGGTCTGATCAACTCGCTGGCAACCTTCGCCCGCGTCAACAAGTATGGCTTCATCGAAAGCCCGTACCGCAAAATCGCCGACGGCAAGGTCACCAAGGAAGTGATCTATCTCTCTGCGATGGAAGAAGCGAAGTACTTTGTTGCGCAGGCCAATGCCGAACTCAGCGAAGACGGTCAACTGGTTAACGAGTTCGTTGTCTGCCGCCACTCCGGCGACGTGATGATGACCCCGCGTGACAACATCGACCTGATGGATGTGTCTCCACGCCAGCTGGTGTCGGTCGCCGCAGCCCTGATCCCGTTCCTCGAGAACGACGACGCCAACCGTGCGTTGATGGGGTCGAACATGCAGCGTCAGGCGGTTCCGCTGGTTCGCGCCGAAGCTCCGTTTGTGGGCACCGGCATGGAACCGATCGTGGCCCGTGACTCCGGTGCTGCCATCGCGGCTCGCCGCGGCGGCGTTGTCGACCAGGTTGACGCGACCCGTATCGTGATCCGGGCAACCGAAGATCTCGAAGCCTCGCGTACAGGCGTTGACATCTACCGGCTGCAGAAGTTCCAGCGCTCGAACCAGAACACCTGCATTAACCAGCGTCCGCTGGTTACCGTAGGCGACGTTCTCAACAAGGGCGACATCATCGCTGACGGTCCGTCGACTGACCTCGGTGATCTGGCGCTTGGACGTAACGTGCTCGTCGCGTTCATGCCCTGGAATGGCTACAACTACGAGGACTCGATCCTTCTTTCCGAGCGTATCGTCTCTGACGACGTGTTCACATCCATCCACATCGACGAGTTCGAAGTGATGGCACGTGACACAAAGCTCGGACCTGAAGAAATCACTCGCGACATTCCGAACGTATCGGAAGAAGCGCTACGCAACCTCGATGAAGCCGGCATTGTATACATCGGCGCCGAAGTGGCTCCGGGCGACATTCTGGTAGGCAAGATCACGCCAAAGGGTGAAAGCCCGATGACGCCGGAAGAGAAGCTTCTGCGCGCCATCTTTGGTGAAAAAGCCTCGGACGTCCGTGATACCTCCATGCGGATGCCGCCTGGAACGTACGGTACAATTGTCGAAGTTCGTGTTTTCAACCGCCACGGCGTTGAGAAGGACGAACGTGCGATGGCCATCGAACGCGAGGAAATCGAGCGTTTGGCCAAGGACCGCGACGACGAACAGGCCATCCTTGACCGCAACGTCTATGGCCGTTTGTCGGACATGCTTGCGGGCAAGCCTGCCATCGCCGGACCGAAGGGCTTCAAGAAGGGCTCGGAAGTCAGTGCTGAAACGATTGGCGAATATCCGCGCTCGCAATGGTGGACGTTTGCCGTTGAAGACGAAAAGCTGCAGGGCGAAATCGAAGCGCTGCGCGCTCAGTACGACGATTCCAAGAAGCTGCTCGAAGCCCGCTTCATGGACAAGGTCGAAAAGGTCCAGCGTGGTGATGAACTGCCGCCTGGCGTCATGAAGATGGTCAAGGTCTTTGTTGCTGTGAAGCGCAAGCTGCAGCCGGGCGACAAGATGGCTGGCCGTCACGGCAACAAGGGTGTGGTTTCGCGCATTCTGCCTTGCGAAGACATGCCGTTCCTTGAAGATGGTACGCATGTCGACATCGTGCTCAACCCGTTGGGCGTGCCGTCGCGCATGAACGTCGGACAGATCCTTGAAACCCACCTTGGGTGGGCTTGTGCCGGTATGGGCAAGAAGATCGGCGCATTGCTGGATGCCTACAACGAGGGTGGCGAGATTCAACCTCTGCGTGACACAATCGACAGCGTCATCGGCACTGGTCCGAAGGGCGAGCCGATCAAGGACTATGATGATCCGTCTATTGTCCGTCTGGCCGAACAGACACGCCGTGGCGTGTCGATCGCGACGCCGGTGTTCGACGGAGCTGTAGAGGCTGATATCAACATCATGCTCGAACAGGCCGGTCTCGATGTTTCGGGTCAGTCGACGGTTTATGATGGGCGTACAGGCGAAACCTTCGACCGTCCGGTCACAGTGGGCTACATCTATATGCTCAAACTGAACCACTTGGTTGATGACAAGATCCATGCCCGTTCGATCGGACCTTACTCGCTCGTGACCCAGCAACCGCTGGGTGGCAAGGCGCAGTTCGGTGGTCAGCGCTTCGGGGAAATGGAGGTCTGGGCTCTGGAAGCTTACGGTGCCGCCTATACCCTGCAGGAAATGCTGACGGTGAAGTCTGATGACGTGGCTGGCCGTACCAAGGTGTACGAAGCCATCGTGCGTGGAGACGATACCTTCGAGGCCGGCATTCCAGAGAGCTTCAACGTTCTCGTCAAGGAAATGCGTTCACTTGGCCTCAATGTCGAACTTGAATCGAACAAGATCGACAGTATCGCAGAGCCGGACGAATTGCCCGACGCGGCTGAATAAAGCCTGGAAGGCGCGAGGGGCCCGGGTCCCTCGCGCCATCTTCCTTTCCACGAGAGTGGAGAGGAGATGACACCCGCGTGCAACGCGGTGCAATGAATTTCAGGCGATGGCCTGTGCCGGTGGAAACCGGCGCCGTCGCAAGCCAAGGGCGAACAGCCCTAAAAGGAGACAGGCATGAACCATGAGGTCATGAATCTTTTTAACAACAATGTTCCGGCGCAGACGTTCGATTCCATCCGGATTTCGATCGCCAGCCCCGAGAAGATTCTTTCCTGGTCTTTCGGCGAAATTAAAAAGCCGGAGACAATCAATTATCGTACCTTCAAGCCGGAGCGCGACGGACTGTTTTGCGCCCGCATTTTTGGTCCGATCAAGGATTACGAATGCCTTTGCGGCAAGTACAAGCGCATGAAGTACAAGGGCGTTATCTGCGAGAAGTGCGGCGTTGAAGTCACGCTGAGCCGCGTCCGTCGCGAGCGTATGGGCCACATTGAACTTGCGGCACCTGTTGCGCATATCTGGTTCCTGAAGTCGCTGCCGTCACGCATCGGCACGCTCATGGACATGACGCTGAAGGATATCGAGCGGGTTCTGTATTTCGAGAACTACATCGTTACCGAGCCAGGCCTTACGTCGCTCAAGGAGAACTCGCTTCTCTCTGAGGAAGACTACATGGTTGCCGTCGATGAATTCGGTGAAGACAGCTTCACTGCGATGATCGGTGCCGAAGCAATCTACGAGATGCTGGCGTCGATGGATCTCGAGCGCATTGCCGGTGAGCTGCGCACGGAGCTGGCCGCGACGACATCCGAGCTGAAGTCCAAGAAGCTGATGAAGCGTCTGAAGATTGTCGAAAGCTTCCTCGATTCCGGCAACCGTCCGGAATGGATGATCATGAAGGTGGTGCCGGTGCTTCCGCCGGACCTGCGTCCGCTGGTTCCGCTTGATGGTGGCCGTTTCGCCACTTCCGACCTGAACGACCTTTATCGTCGCGTTATCAACCGTAACAACCGTCTCAAGCGGCTGATCGAACTGCGTGCGCCCGGCATCATCATTCGCAACGAAAAGCGGATGCTGCAGGAAGCCGTGGATGCGTTGTTTGACAACGGTCGCCGCGGCCGGACGATCACGGGTGCCAACAAGCGGCCGTTGAAGTCTTTGAGCGATATGCTCAAGGGCAAGCAGGGTCGTTTCCGTCAGAACCTGCTCGGCAAGCGCGTCGACTATTCCGGTCGTTCGGTCATCGTGACCGGTCCGGAGCTCAAGCTGCACCAGTGCGGCCTGCCAAAGAAGATGGCGCTCGAGCTGTTCAAGCCGTTCATCTATGCCCGTCTTGACGCCAAGGGGTATTCCTCGACCGTCAAGCAGGCCAAGAAGCTGGTTGAAAAGGAAAAGCCGGAAGTCTGGGATATCCTCGACGAGGTCATCCGCGAGCATCCGGTGCTGCTTAACCGTGCGCCGACGCTTCACCGTCTGGGCATCCAGGCTTTCGAACCTACCCTGGTTGAAGGCAAGGCCATCCAGCTGCATCCGCTCGTCTGTACAGCCTTCAACGCCGACTTCGACGGCGACCAGATGGCTGTTCACGTCCCGCTCTCGCTTGAAGCCCAGCTTGAAGCCCGCGTGCTGATGATGTCGACCAACAACATCCTTCACCCTGCCAACGGCGCACCTATCATCGTGCCGTCGCAGGACATGGTTCTGGGTCTTTACTATCTCTCGATCGTGGCTGAGAACGAGCCGGGGCAGGGCATGGCGTTCTCCGATATGGGCGAACTGCACCACGCGCTTGAAAGCAAGGTTGTCACCTTGCACACCAAGATCAAGGGCCGGTACAAGAGCATTGACGCCGAAGGCAAGCCTACGTCGACGATCTTCGAAACCACTCCGGGTCGCATGATCATTGGTGAATTGTTGCCGCGCAACGTCAATGTCCCGTTCGACACCTGCAACCAGGAAATGACCAAGAAGAACATTTCCCGGATGATTGACACCGTCTACCGTCACTGCGGTCAGAAGGACACGGTCATTTTCTGCGACCGCATCATGCAGCTCGGCTTTGGCCATGCCTGCCGCGCCGGCATCTCGTTCGGTAAGGATGACATGGTTATTCCTGACACCAAGGCAAAGATCGTTGGCGACACCGATTCACTGGTGAAGGAATACGAGCAGCAGTACAATGAGGGTCTCATCACCCAGGGCGAAAAGTACAACAAGGTTGTCGACGCCTGGGGCAAGGCGACCGAAAAGGTCGCTGACGAAATGATGGCGCGCATCAAGTCCGTGGAGTTCCACGAAAACGGCCGCCAGAAGCAGATGAACTCGATCTACATGATGAGCCACTCCGGTGCGCGTGGCTCACCGAGCCAGATGCGTCAGCTGGGCGGCATGCGCGGCCTCATGGCCAAGCCGTCAGGTGAAATCATCGAGACGCCGATCATCTCGAACTTTAAGGAAGGCCTGACCGTGAACGAGTACTTCAACTCGACTCACGGCGCACGTAAGGGTCTTGCCGACACCGCGCTGAAGACGGCGAACTCGGGTTACCTGACACGTCGTCTGGTTGATGTTGCACAGGATTGCATCGTTACCCACGTCGATTGCGGCACCAAGGAAGGCCTGACGATGACGGCAATCGTCGATGCCGGCCAGGTAGTCGCATCGATTGGTCAACGTATCCTGGGCCGCACCACGCTTGACGACATCAACCATCCTCTGACCGGAGACCTTCTGGTCAAGGCCGGCTCGACGGTTGATGAAGCTCAGGTGCTCGAGATCGAAGCTGCTGGCATTCAGTCAATCCGGATCCGGTCGCCGCTCACTTGCGACATCCAGACCGGGATTTGCGGGACTTGCTACGGCCGCGACCTTGCACGCGGTACGCCGGTCAACATTGGTGAAGCTGTCGGCGTTATCGCTGCCCAGTCGATCGGTGAGCCGGGTACCCAGCTGACAATGCGTACCTTCCACCTTGGCGGCACCGCCACCGTGGTTGACACGTCATTCCTGGAAGCCTCTTACGAGGGTACGGTCCGCATCAAGAACCGCAACATGTTGCGTAATTCTGATGGCAACCTGATTGCGATGGGCCGTTCCATGGCAATCCAGATCCTGGATGAATCCGGTACCGAGCGCTCTTCGCAGCGCGTCGCCTACGGCTCCAAGATCTATGTCGATGACGGCGATGCAGTGAAGCGCGGCCAGCGTCTGGCCGAGTGGGATCCGTACACACGCCCGATGATGACCGAAGTCGAGGGAACAGTGGAATTCGAAGATGTCGTCGACGGCATTTCGGTTCTCGAAGCCACCGACGAAGCAACCGGCATCACCAAGCGTCAGGTCATCGACTGGCGGTCGACACCACGCGGTATCGACCTCAAGCCGGCGATTGTGATCAAGGGCAAGGATGGCGAGATCATCAAGCTGGCCCGCGGCGGCGACGCCCGTTTCCAGCTGTCAGTGGATGCCATTCTGTCGGTCGAACCCGGCGCCAAGGTCAGCCAGGGCGATGTTCTCGCTCGTGTGCCGCTCGAAAGCGCCAAGACCAAGGACATCACCGGTGGTCTGCCACGGGTTGCGGAATTGTTCGAAGCGCGTCGTCCGAAGGATCACGCCATCATCGCCGAGATTGATGGTACAATCCGCTTTGGTCGCGACTACAAGAACAAGCGCCGCATCCAGATCGAATCCGCTGACGATAGCATCGAGTCTGTCGAGTATCTCATTCCGAAGGGGAAGCCTTTCCACCTTCAGGATGGCGATTACATCGAAAAGGGCGACTACATCCTCGACGGCAATCCTGCACCGCACGATATCCTGGCGATCAAGGGCGTGGAGGCACTCGCTTCCTACCTCGTCAACGAAATCCAGGAGGTTTACCGACTGCAGGGCGTTCTGATCAACGACAAGCACATCGAAGTGATTGTTCGGCAGATGCTGCAGAAGGTCGAGATCACCGACTCCGGTGATTCCGTCTACATCGTCGGCGACAATGTTGATCAGATCGAACTGGACAACGCCAATGACCGCCTGATCGAGGAGGGGCGCAAGCCCGCGACCGGTAACCCGGTTCTGCTCGGCATCACCAAGGCATCGTTGCAGACGCCGTCCTTCATCTCGGCGGCATCGTTCCAGGAAACCACCAAGGTGCTCACTGAGGCCGCAGTTGCGGGCAAGGTCGACACGTTGCAGGGTCTCAAGGAAAACGTCATTGTCGGACGTCTGGTGCCCGCGGGTACCGGCGGCACCATGACCGCGATCCGTCGCATCGCCACGTCGCGCGATGATCTTATCCTGGATGAGCGTCGCAAGACCTCAGGCGCTGAAACTGCTGCGGCTATGTTGACTGACATGGCCAAGGAAGAGCCGACGCCTGCTGAATAGGCAGCTTCGCTCCAAACGTTAAAAAGGCCGCCTTTCGGGGCGGCCTTTTGCATTTCACAATGGCTGGTAAAACCTATTTCGAGGCGGCGTCTGTGAGTTTACCCAGTGCACCAGCCATCGTGTCGAAAGCCTGATCGGCGCCTTCGACACTGTAGCGCTGCTTGAGCTGCGCGGGGTCGACATAACCGATCGTGGTCTGTCCGTTGTCATCCCAGATCAACACACGGTTGGGAAGATCCAGTCCGGCACGAGGTTCGGCCTGCAGGATGGGAGTTCCGATTTTCGGATTGCCGAAGATCACGAGCGTCATATCTTCAAGTTCTGCATCAATGCTTTTGGCACCAGCGGCATGATCGACCCGCGCGAATACCTTGGCTCCGGCGTTTTCGATCGCCTCCACCAGTCTGTCTGCGGTCCTCTCAACCGAAACAGAACTGGTTTTCTTGATCCAGTTTTCTTCTGCCTGGGCTGAAACGCCGCTCATTATCGAAATCGTAGCAGCGGCGGCTGCAATTTTCAGTTTTGTGGTAATTGTCATGTCGTCCAGGTTCCTTCCATTGGTGCAACCGTGTCTCAACGGCTAGCGAAGACAAAGGTTTCACGCGATGCGGAGTGCCGCCCAAATTCTGCACGAAGGAACTCGGCGGCAGGGCCCTGATCTGCTGAGATTGAGACAAACACGCTTGCGCCGCAGGGTGAAATCACCTTTGCGACAATAGTCCACACGAATGTGTGACCGGTCTTGGCGCGCCCTGACGGAAAGCTCAAATTTTGAAGGCTAAGACCAAGGCCTCAGTCAAAGGTAACGATGGCCACCTCGCCTTCGAGAGCGCCCTGGTAGGCCGAGGCATGTGGTTCTTCGTCCGGCATGCCGCCCAAAAGGCCAATCTGGTCGAGGTCTGCCTCCACATACCCCTTGCCAGATAAGGCATCCAGACACAGCCGGACCGCGGTGTCTTCGTCCGGTGCAGCCAGGAGCACATGGATCTGGCTCATCGCAGCATCTTTCTCCATATTGACCTGGCCGATAATAATGAAAACTGTTGGTGCATCGGTCTCATCGCGCCCGTTGTCATTGTCAGAATTCATCATTTGCCCTTTCCAATTGTCCGTTTCGCGACTTACTCCCATGAAGCAGGACGAAACGCAACGCGGCGCACGGATCCGCCAATTCCCACCCGTCCAAATGGCATAGGCACCTCGCGTTTCGTGCATCCGGAATATCCCGCCTCAACTGAGGCTTGCGATGGCCAGTCCTTCGTGATTGCATGATCACGTTGTAGAGCGGCGATGCAGCCTGGAGAGACACCGCCGAAAAGCTACCGAACGTTCGTTGAGGGCAATGGTGCTCATGCAAGAGGAGAAAAGCGATATGGGAATTCAGGGACTTATTATTTTTCTGCTTATCGGTGCGATTGCCGGCTGGTTGGCCGGTGTGATCATGAAGGGGTACGGATTTGGTTTGATTGGCAATATGGTTGTCGGCATTGTCGGCGCCTTCATCGCCGGGTTGGTTTTGCCGATGGTTGGCGTGGCAATTGGTGGAGGCATCCTGGGGTCGATCATCCACGCCACCATCGGTGCCGTGATTCTGTTGTTCATTGTGGGACTGGTGCGCCGCGCATGATTCTTCCTGCCCGCTCGGCGACTCGCCAGGCGGGCAGGGCATTTGCGCTGACCCGGGGCGATAACGGGACGAATCGGGTGTGGAGCAACTGCGCCTGAGAACAGTCGCTCCGATGACTGGCTAATGAATCGACTGAATACGGCTCTCGCGCGCAATAAAATGTCGTCGCTCACACGCTGAGGCCGATGCTGCCCGCTTGATGAAGTTATTTGGGGCTTGGCCTTGACGTACCGCAGGGAAATCAGTAGTTACCAGCCACCGAAGCCGATGTGAGGCGCTTTTCTTCGGGACGCCACGTCCTGAAACTTGTCTCAAACACGGTTTCTGACTGCAATGTGAACTGACAATGCTGCACGCATGACACTGCCTACTGTGTCCTCTGCTTTTTTGGGCCTTCCGGCAATACCGGTCCGGCCCTTATTTTGCGCATTCGGTTTGCGGGCAATGTGTCCGAGAGGGCGAAACATGAATTCTAAAGGGATGGTTACATGCCAACTGTAAACCAGCTGATCCGCAAGCCGCGCCAGGCGCCGGTAAAGCGCAACAAGGTTCCCGCGCTGGAGCAGAATCCGCAGAAGCGCGGCGTTTGCACCCGCGTGTACACCACGACCCCGAAGAAGCCGAACTCGGCGCTTCGTAAGGTTGCAAAGATCCGTTTGACCAACGGCTATGAAGTGATCGGTTATATCCCTGGTGAGGGCCATAACCTTCAGGAGCACTCCGTGGTCATGATCCGCGGCGGCCGCGTGAAGGACCTTCCGGGTGTGCGTTATCACGTCATCCGCGGCGTTCTCGATACGCAGGGCGTCAAGAACCGCAAGCAGCGCCGTTCGAAGTACGGCGCCAAGCGTCCGAAGTAATTGTGTCGGCTGGCCGCGTCATTGGATGCGACCGGCCGTTTCGACCCATCAGTTGAAAGACGAAAAGCATGTCACGACGTCACAGTGCAGAAAAGCGTGAGATCAACCCGGACCCGAAGTTCGGCGATCTGGTCCTCTCTAAATTCATGAACGCCATCATGATGCACGGCAAGAAATCAGTTGCCGAGCAGATCGTATATGGCGCGCTTGATCAGGTTGAGACGCGTTCCAAGTCGGAGCCGGTTGCTCAGTTCCATACGGCGCTTGAAAATGTTGCCCCGCACGTGGAAGTTCGTTCCCGCCGTGTTGGTGGTGCTACCTATCAGGTCCCGGTCGATGTTCGCCCGGAGCGCCGTCAGGCTCTCGCCATTCGTTGGTTGATTGCTGCGGCGCGTAAGCGCAACGAAACAACCATGGTTGAGCGCCTTTCGGGCGAACTCATGGATGCAGCGAACAATCGCGGCAGTGCTGTCAAGAAGCGGGAAGACACCCACAAGATGGCAGACGCTAACCGCGCATTTTCGCATTACCGCTGGTAATCAGCGAACTGTTCTCGAAAGGCATTCAAGATGGCCCGCGAATACGCAATCGAAGATTATCGCAACTTCGGCATCATGGCGCACATTGACGCTGGTAAGACCACGACCACAGAGCGTGTTCTTTTCTACACCGGCAAGTCGCACAAGATCGGTGAAGTGCACGACGGTGCTGCCACCATGGACTGGATGGAGCAGGAGCAGGAGCGTGGCATCACGATCACCTCCGCTGCGACCACCACGTTCTGGAAGGGTCGCAAAGGCAAGATGTGCCGGTTCAACATCATCGACACCCCAGGCCACGTCGACTTCACCATTGAAGTTGAGCGTTCACTGCGTGTGCTTGATGGCGCCATCGCGCTTCTCGATGCCAATGCCGGCGTTGAGCCTCAGACCGAGACTGTCTGGCGTCAGGCTGACAAGTATAATGTCCCGCGGATGATCTTCTGCAACAAGATGGACAAGACCGGTGCGGATTTCTATCGCTCCGTGTCGATGATCAAGTCCCGTCTTGGCGCGACCCCGGTTGTCATGCAGCTGCCGATTGGTGCTGAGACGGAATTCCTCGGCGTTGTCGATCTGGTTGAGATGAACGCTCTCGTCTGGCGCGATGAATCGCTCGGCGCACAGTGGGATATCGTCGAAATTCCGGATAATCTCAAGGAAAAGGCCGCGGAATACCGCGAACTGCTGATCGAGACCTGTGTGGAAGCCGACGAAGCCGCCATGGAGCGTTATCTCGAAGGCCAGATGCCTGACAATGACGAGATCCGCTCGCTGGTCCGCAAGGGCACCATCGCGGTTCAGTTCTTCCCGATGTTCTGTGGCTCCGCCTTCAAGAACAAGGGCGTTCAGCCGCTTCTCGACGCGGTTGTCGAGTATCTTCCTAGCCCGGCCGAAGTGCCTGCTATTGAAGGCATCGACGTCAAGACCGAAGAAGAGACCACCCGCGCAGCAACGGATGAAGCTCCGTTGTCTATGCTGGCCTTCAAGGTCATGAACGACCCGTTCGTTGGTTCGCTGACCTTCGCCCGCATCTATTCCGGCAAGCTCGAAAAAGGCCAGTCGGTGATGAACACGGTCAAGGAAAAGCGCGAGCGCGTCGGTCGTATGCTCCAGATGCACTCGAACTCCCGTGAGGATATCGAGGAAGCATTTGCAGGCGACATCGTTGCGTTGGCAGGCCTCAAGGAAACCACGACGGGCGACACGCTTTGCGACCCGCTCAATCAGGTTATCCTCGAGCGTATGGAATTCCCCGAACCGGTGATCCAGATTGCGATCGAGCCGAAGACCAAGGGCGACCAGGAAAAGATGGGCCTCGCGCTCAACCGTCTGGCTGCCGAGGATCCTTCGTTCCGCGTCAAGACCGACGAGGAATCCGGTCAGACCATTATCGCCGGTATGGGTGAATTGCACCTCGACATTCTCGTTGACCGCATGCGTCGCGAGTTCAAGGTTGAGGCAAATGTCGGCGCGCCGCAGGTTGCTTACCGGGAATCGATCACAAAGGCATACGAAGCCGATTACACCCACAAGAAGCAGTCGGGTGGTTCGGGTCAGTTCGCTCGCGTCAAGATCCAGTTCGCACCCAACGACGAGAACGAAGAGTTCATCTTCGAATCCAAGGTTGTCGGTGGTTCGGTTCCGAAGGAATACATCCCGGGTGTCCAGAAGGGCATCAACAGCGTGATGAACTCCGGACCGCTTGCCGGCTTCCCGATGCTCGGCATCAAGGCAACTCTTATCGATGGCGCTTACCACGATGTGGATTCCAGCGTCCTCGCCTTCGAAATTGCCGGTCGCGCCTGCTTCCGTGAAAACTCGAAGTTCATGGGTCCGCAGTTGCTCGAGCCAATCATGGCTGTCGAAGTGATTACGCCTGAGGATTACGTCGGTGACGTGATCGGAGACCTTAATTCCCGTCGTGGTCAGATCCAGGGCCAGGAAATGCGCGGCATCGCCGTTGTCATCTCCGCCCACGTGCCTCTGGCCAACATGTTCAAATATGTCGATACGCTGCGCTCCATGTCCCAGGGCAGGGCTCAGTATACGATGACATTTGATCATTACGCGCCGGTGCCGTCGAACGTCTCTCAGGAGATTCAGGCGAAATACGCATAATCTGCCGGATTGCCGGTTCAGCGCCTGAGAGCGCGGACCGGACCGGAGACCGAAACAGTAATTTGCCCCAGGTGGGCTGAATGAGAATGGAGAGCCGAAGATGGCAAAGGGTAAGTTCGAGCGCAATAAGCCGCACGTTAACATCGGTACGATCGGTCACGTTGACCACGGCAAGA
>JBPOEW010000022.1:0-13678 GCA_051251555.1 Hoeflea sp. | reverse complement strand
GGAGTCCGGAGCATTTCGGCTTCGGTCTTCTGAATAAGGTCGCCGATATAGACGATGTTGTCGTTCTTCAGGCAGTTCGCTGAACGGACGGACAGTTCCAGCTCGTCAACCTTCTTGAGAAGCGACGGGTTGAAAGCCAGTTCTGCGACGGTCTCTTCGTGAACTTCCTTCTGCGGCTCGTCGAAGTTGACGAATACACCGAGCTGGTCCTGAAGAATACGGGCTGCATAGGCCACTGCATCCTCACCGCTCACCGAACCATCGGTTTCGATGCTCAGCGTCAGCTTGTCATAATCAAGAACCTGGCCTTCACGGGTGTTTTCCACCTTGTAGGAACACTTCTTGACCGGCGAGTAGAGGCTGTCGACCGGGATAAGTCCGATCGGGGCATCTTCAGCGCGGTTACGGTCAGCCGGCACATAGCCCTTGCCGTTGTTGACGGTGAATTCCATGCGGATTTCAGCGCCCTCATCGAGCGTGCACAAGACATGCTCCGGGTTGAGGATCTCGATATCACCAACGGTCTGAATGTCGCCAGCCTTGACCACACCAGGGCCCTGCTTGCGAACAACCATGCGCTTGGCTTCATCACCTTCCATGCGGATGGCGATTTCCTTGATGTTGAGGATGATGTCGGTGACATCTTCACGAACGCCAGGGATCGAGGAGAATTCATGCAGAACGCCGTCGATCTGCACTGCGGTGACAGCAGCGCCACGCAGCGAAGACAGAAGTACGCGACGCAGGGCGTTGCCCAGTGTCAGGCCAAAGCCACGCTCAAGGGGTTCCGCAACCACGGTCGCCTTGGTGCGGCCAGAAGTGTTGAACTCGACCTTGCTTGGCTTGATCAGTTCCTGCCAGTTTTTCTGAATCATGTGTGTTGCCTTCCTGTTGCCGCACTATCCAATCGTGCGGCTAAGTGAGAAGAGGATCAAATGGGCACTGAAAAAGTCAGGCCCTTTGAAATTCGGCAGTCGGTTAGACGCGGCGCTTCTTGCGCGGACGGCAACCATTGTGCGGAATCGGCGTCACATCACGAATAGAGGTGATGACCAGACCGGCAGCCTGCAGAGCGCGGAGCGCCGACTCACGGCCCGAACCGGGACCACAAACTTCGACTTCCAGTGTCTTCATACCGTGATCCTGCGCCTTCTTGGCAGCATCTTCAGCAGCCATCTGGGCTGCAAACGGTGTCGACTTACGTGAACCCTTAAAGCCCTTCGAACCGGCAGACGACCAGGAGATCGTGTTGCCCTGTGCGTCGGTGATGGTGATCATCGTGTTGTTGAATGTCGAATTGACGTGGGCTACGCCCGTCGAAATATTCTTGCGTTCGCGCTTTTTAACGCGTGCGGCTTCTTTAGCCATGATTTTTCCTTTCGAGATATCAGCACCGCCGTAACACCAGCGGCTCCACCGGGATACGCCTGAGCTACCGGCCAAACCTGAAAGCGGTGGTCAATCCACCACCGCTTCCGCTTTGAAGCCGCCAGTCAGGCGAAGCCCAATTACTTTTTCTTACCAGCGATCGCCTTTGCCGGACCCTTGCGGGTACGGGCATTGGTGTGGGTCCGCTGACCACGCACCGGCAGGCCGCGACGATGGCGCAAACCGCGGTAGCAACCAAGGTCCATCAGACGCTTGATGTTCATCGAATTCTCGCGGCGCAGGTCGCCTTCGACCTGGTAGTCGCGGTCGATGGCTTCGCGGATCTGCAGAACTTCTGCGTCCGTGAGCTGATTGACGCGGCGATCAAGCGGGAGACCTACCTTTTCAACGATCTCGGAAGCGAACTTCGATCCGATTCCGTGGATATAGGTCAACGCGATCACAACGCGCTTGTTAGTCGGAATGTTTACGCCAGCTATGCGGGCCATTTGCTTCTCCATGTGGGCCGGTCTTGCCGGCGGGTTATCATTGACCCGCGTCCGGTGGAGGCCGGCCCTTGCGGGGTAGTCTTTGACGAAACCGAAACGAGCCGCGGACGGCAAACATCGATTGTTGTCATTGCACAACCCGACACACTAAAAGCGACCAGTGCCGTATCCTCAAGCCTTCGAGGAAACGCGCCGGTCGCTTGGATGTTGCGAGTTACGCAGCTCTTAACGGAACAATGAGGCTTTCGTCAACCTCTCCGTAATCTTAATTCGAGCATACAGCTCATCGGACGGGCGGTGCCGACCTGGCAAACCGCCCGTCCGATAGTTCAATCGAGTTACAAAGAGGACAGAACGGCTTCGATCTCTTCAGTGACCGCATCGATGGACAGCATGCCATCGACAGTCCGCAGCGACCCCTTTGCATAATAATAGCCGGTCAGCGGTGCCGTCTTCTTGTAATATTCACGCAGGCGCTCTTCGAACACCTCCGCATTGTCATCCTTGCGAACCGGCTGGCCAGCCGCAGCAGCTTCTTCGGCCCGTTTGACGATACGTCCCACCAGAGCCTTGTCATCGACCAGAAGTTCAATCACGGAATCAAGCTTCATGTCTTTGGCATTGAGCATGGCTTCGACAGCATCGGCCTGGACCAGTGTCCTCGGAAAGCCGTCAAGAATGAAACCGCGCGCACAGTCAGGCTGATCGATTCGTTCTGAAACAATCGCATTGACGATGTCATCGGAGACAAGCTCGCCGGCGTCCATGACGGCTTTGGCGCGCTTGCCAACGTCAGTCCCAGCCGTCACGGCTGCCCGCAGCATGTCACCAGTGGACAATTGCGGAATGCCGTGTTTTTCAACCAAACGCTGGGCTTGGGTCCCCTTGCCCGCACCTGGCGGTCCCAAAAGAATAAGTCTCATCGTCCCTTCTTGCCTCCCCGAAGTTTGGACTTCTTGATCAACCCTTCATATTGCTGGGCAATCAGATGTCCCTGAATCTGCGCAACCGTGTCGAGCGTCACCGAGACGACGATCAACAGCGACGTACCACCCAAATAGAACGGAACGCCAGTCTGCGCGATTAGAAATTCGGGTAAGAGACAGACGAAAATTAGATACATGGCACCGATCGCGGTGATTCGCGTCAACACAAAGTCGATGTATTCCGCGGTCCGCTCGCCGGGACGGATACCCGGGATGAAGCCGCCATGGCGCTTGAGATTGTCTGCGGTATCCTTCGGATTGAAGACGATGGCAGTGTAGAAGAACGCGAAGAAGCCGATCATGGCTGCGTAGAGCGCCATATAGGCAGGCTGTCCGTGGCCGAGCGAGGCAAGCAGCGAAGATGCCCAGCCGGGCAAATTGCCGGTGTTGGCGAAACCGGCAATGGTGGCCGGCAACAACAGAAGCGACGAGGCGAAAATCGGCGGGATAACACCAGCGGTATTGAGCTTGAGCGGCAGATGCGACGTATCGCCCTGGAACATCCGCGAACCGACCTGGCGCTTGGGATACTGGATCAACAATTGCCGCTGGGCGCGCTCGATGAACACGATGAAGGCGATAACGCCGATGGCCACAATGATCACGGCTATGATCAGACCAGTCGACAATGCGCCGGTACGACCAAGTTCCAGAGTTCCTGCAACCGCTGTCGGCAGGGCTGCGACGATGCCCGCGAAAATAATCAGCGAAATACCGTTGCCTATGCCGCGCGCGGTGATCTGCTCACCCAGCCACATCAGGAACATGGTGCCGCCAACCAGACTGATCACAGTCGCGATGCGGAAGAACCAACCCGGATCGGTGACAATGCCATTGCCCGATTCGAGACCAACGGCAATGCCATAAGCCTGCACCGTGCCAAGCAGCACTGTGCCGTAGCGCGTGTACTGGTTGATGATCTTGCGGCCTTGTTCACCCTCTTTCTTGAGCTGCTCAAGCGTCGGGATAACAGAGGTCATCAACTGAATGATAATCGAGGCAGAGATGTAGGGCATGATGCCGAGGGCGAAAATCGCCATGCGCTCGACAGCGCCTCCCGAAAACATATTAAACAGGCCGAGAATACCGCCCGACTGTCCCTGGAAAGCCTGGGCGAATGCGTCCGGATTGATGCCGGGAAGCGGAATGTAAGTGCCGAGGCGGTACACAAGAAGTGCGCCAAGGGTAAACCAGATCCGCTTTTTGAGATCTTCCGCCTTGGCGAAAGCTCCGAAATTCAAATTGGAAGCGAGTTGTTCGGCTGCAGATGCCATTGCGTTCTCCGCGCGGACCATCCGGCGCCTGATGAACCCGATCATCTCCGGAGGGTCTGAGTTGGTTTCACCGGACTATGCGGCCCGACCGGCTTTACCGTATCTGACCCCTGCCCCAGTTGCCGCAGCTTGCCGCGACGGCTGCTCCCATATGGGATGAAAACCGCCCGATGTGAAGCACCGGGCGGTTAAAAATATTATTCTTCGGTAGCAGCCGGCGCTGGAGCCGGTGCAAGCAGCTTGATCGAGCCGCCGGCCTTTTCAACCTTCTCGATTGCAGTGCGTGAAGCGCCTGCAACTTCGAGGGTCAGCTTGGCCTTGACTTCACCGTCAGCAAGAATGCGAATGCCATCCTTGATGCGACGGATAACGCCGGCAGCCTTGAGCGCTGCAGCATCAACCGTTGCCCTGCCGTCCAGCTTGCCCGCATCGATAGCGCTCTGGATACGGCCTACTGAGACGACGTTGAAGTCGGTCGAGAAGATGTTCTTGAAGCCGCGCTTTGGAAGACGACGGTAGATTGGCATCTGGCCGCCTTCAAAACCGTTGATGGCAACGCCGCCGCGAGACTTCTGTCCCTTGACGCCGCGTCCACCGGTTTTGCCGGTTCCGGATCCGATACCACGACCTACGCGCTTGCGGTTCTTGGTTGCACCTTCGTTGTCGGTGATCTCATTGAGTTTCATGACAGTTCACTCCCACTCACTTCTCGTCGACAACGCGAACGAGGTGGCTGACCGCGCGGATCATGCCACGAACGGACGGCGTGTCCTCGAGGGTCCGGCGGCGGTGCATCTTGTTAAGGCCCAGGCCGATCAGCGTCTGACGCTGAACGTTGGGACGGCGAATCGGGCTGCCGGTCTGTTCGACAGTGACCGTCTTGCCCTTGTTATTGTCAGCCATGGTCTTGGCTCCCTAATACGATAAAGG
The DNA here is from genome assembly GCA_051251555.1 of Hoeflea sp. Classification (GTDB taxonomy): domain Bacteria; phylum Pseudomonadota; class Alphaproteobacteria; order Rhizobiales; family Rhizobiaceae; genus Hoeflea. The sequence continues at coordinate 8,611 of JBPOEW010000022.1, read as the reverse complement.
CGGACGCCCGATTACTCTTCGGCGCTCGCGGATACACCGCGGCGTTCCTGGAGCGTGGAGTACTTCATGCCGCGCTGAGAGGCGATGTCCTTGGGGTGCATCTGGCTCTTGAGCGCGTCAAAAGTTGCGCGGATCATGTTGTACGGGTTCGATGAACCGGTCGACTTTGCAACAACATCCTGCATGCCAAGCGTTTCAAATACCGCACGCATTGGACCACCGGCGATGATACCGGTACCAGGCTTGGCAGCGCGCAGAAGCACCTTGCCAGCGCCGTGACGGCCATGCACGTCATGGTGCAGTGTCCGGCCGGAGCGCAGTGGTACGAAAATCAGATCACGCTTGGCGGATTCTGTCGCCTTGCGGATTGCTTCCGGCACTTCCCTCGCCTTGCCGTGACCGAAGCCAACGCGGCCCTTCTGATCTCCAACAACCACCAGGGCTGCGAAACCGAAGCGACGGCCGCCCTTGACGACCTTGGCAACGCGGTTGATGTGTACGAGCTTGTCGACGAATTCGCTATCGCGCTCGTCGTCTCTACCGCGGTTATCGCGGCGACCTTCCTTGGCCATTGTCCTGTTCCTTATTCTTTTCCGGAATCAATCGGCTGGTTTTACTTAGAAGCTCAGACCGCCTTCGCGGGCTGCTTCGGCGAGGGCCTTGATGCGACCGTGATAGATGAATGCACCACGATCAAAGACCACTTCCGTCACGCCGGCCTTGACCGCACGTTCGGCAACGAGTTTTCCAACCGCAGCTGCGGCGGCAACATCAGCACCCGTCTTGAGGTCGGCGCGGAGGCCGGCGTCGAGAGTGGATGCAGCAGCAAGCGTGCGGCCTGCGGCGTCGTCGATAACCTGAACATAGATGTTCTTCGACGAGCGATGTACCGACAGGCGTGGACGGCCATTGGCCACCGCTTTGAGCTGGCGACGTACCCGATTGGAACGACGCGTAAGGGATTGTTTCCTGCTAGCCATTTCGCGTCTTCCTTACTTCTTCTTGCCTTCTTTGCGGACAATCCGCTCTTCAGCATATTTCACGCCCTTGCCCTTGTAGGGCTCGGGAGCCCGGTAGGCCCGGATCTCGGCAGCAACCTGGCCAATCACCTGCTTGTCGATGCCGGTGATGACGATTTCCGTCGGCTTCGGACAAGCAATGTTGACGCCCTTGGGCGGCTGATAAACGACATCATGGCTGAAGCCAAGTGCCAGCTGCAGGTTCTGACCCTGCATGGCCGCGCGGTAACCCACGCCATTGATTTCGAGCTTGCGCTCGTAGCCGTCCTTCACCCCGGTCAGGATGTTGGAAACCATGGTCCGCGACATGCCCCACTTGGAGCGTGCATCCTTGGAGTTATCCACGGGCGTGACCACAATCGCGTTGTCTTCAAGCTTGAGCGCGACTTCATCGTTTGCAACGAAGGACAGCTCACCCTTGGGACCCTTGGCGACCACTTTCTGACCGTCGATCGTCGCAGTGACGCCGGCGGGGACTGGGACGGGCTTTTTACCGATACGAGACATTGTTCAACCTGTCTGTTCGAGTTGGAGGTTCTGCGCGATCAGAAGATCGAGCAGAGAACCTCACCACCAACATTGTGCTCGCGCGCAACATGATCGGCCAACACACCCTTCGGAGTCGAAAGGATCGTGATGCCGAGACCGTTGGCGACCTGCGGAATGGACTTAACGGAGACGTATACGCGACGGCCCGGCTTGGAAACGCGTGCAATCTCGCGGATCACAGGTGCGCCTTCATGGTACTTGAGCTCGATGCTCAATTCGGACTTGCCGTTGTCGTATGCAACTTCGGTATATCCGCGGATATAGCCTTCGGCCTGCAGCACATCGAGCACGCGGGCGCGCAGCTTGGAAGCAGGAGTCGACACCGACGACTTACGGCGTGCAACGCCGTTGCGGATGCGGGTGAGCATATCACCCAGAGGATCAGTCATTGCCATATTGCGTGCTCCTTACCAGCTCGACTTGACCAGGCCCGGCACCTTGGCCAGCGACCCGAGTTCACGCAATGCGATACGCGACATGCCCAGCTTGCGGTAGAACGCACGCGGACGGCCGGTAACTTCGCAACGATTGCGAACGCGAATCTTTGACCCGTTGCGCGGCATTTCGGCCAGCTTCAGGGTTGCACGGAAGCGTTCCTCGATAGGAAGCTCCTGATTTTGTGTGATCGCCTTGAGTGCGGCGCGCTTTGAGGCGTCGCGTGCGACCAGCTTGCGGCGGCGCTTGTTCTTTTCGATTGCGCTGACTTTCGCCATGATCAGATATCCTTTTTACGAATGCCGTTACGATTACTGACGGAAAGGGAAGTTGAACTCTTTCAAAAGAGCCCGTGCTTCGTCGTCCGTCGGTGCCGTCGTACAAACGATGATGTCCATGCCCCAGATCTGATCAACCTTGTCGTAGTTGACCTCCGGAAACACGATGTGCTCCTTGATGCCCATGGCGAAGTTGCCACGGCCGTCAAAGCTCTTCGGGTTCAGGCCGCGAAAGTCACGAACGCGCGGAAGCGCGATGGTGATAAGACGGTCCATGAATTCATACATGCGGGCACCACGAAGCGTGACCTTGGCGCCAATTGGCATATCTTCGCGCAGCTTGAAGCCGGCGATCGAATTGCGGGCACGCGTGATGACAGGCTTCTGACCGGCGATTGCCGCCAGGTCTTCCGCTGCAATCGCAGGCTTCTTCGAGTCTGCAGTCGATTCACCAACACCCATGTTGATGACGATCTTGTCCATGCGCGGGATCTGCATTTCATTTGCGTAGGCAAACTGTTCCTGCAGGGCCTTGCGGATGCGCTCGACGTAATCCTTCTTGAGCCGAGGCTCGTAATTATCAGCCATCGATGACCACTCCCGAACGCTTTGCTACGCGCACCTTCTTGTCACCCTCGATGCGAAAACCGACGCGGGTCGGCTTGCCGTCCTTGGGATCAGCAACAGCGAGGTTGGAAAGGTGAAGCGAGGCTTCCTTGTTGATAATGCCGGCTTCCTGGGTCTGGGTCTGGCGCTGGTGGCGCTTGACCATATTCAGACCACGGACAACCGCACGGTCTTCCTTGGGCATTACAGCAAGAACTTCGCCGGTACGGCCCTTGTCCTTGCCTGTAAGAACGACGACATTGTCGCCTTTGCGGATCTTTTGCATCGGTTCGTTCCTTACAGCACTTCGGGTGCCAGCGAGATGATCTTCATGTGGCTCTTGGCGCGCAATTCGCGCGGAACCGGTCCGAAGATACGGGTGCCGATCGGCTCTTTCTTGCTGTCAATCAGGACAGCTGCGTTTCCGTCAAAACGGATAACGGTGCCATCGTTACGACGAATGTCTTTGGCTGTACGAACGACAACCGCCTTCATCACATCACCCTTCTTGACGCGGCCGCGCGGAATAGCCTCCTTGATCGAGACGACGATGATGTCGCCGATAGAAGCATACTTCCGCTTGGAACCGCCCAAAACCTTGATGCACATGACACGACGAGCGCCGGAATTATCCGCGACGTCGAGGTTTGTCTGCATCTGAATCATATCAGGCCGCCTTCTTGTTGTTACCGACGCGGTTGGGCTGAAAGGCCCCCTATGCCAGCTTGAAAATCAATTCTTTTTTGCGCGGGAAGGATATTGCCAGGGTGGTTTCCCCTAGGGGACCTTCCGTGCGCTGAAAGCAGAAGAACGCCCGTCACCGGGGCGTTCTGTGCCAATGGCCTGCTTCTTACAGGATTCTCGGCGGGGCGCAAGGGCCCTCGCCTCAAATCTTACTCATTAAGCCTGGGCAGCCTCTACGACAGTCCAGCGCTTGTCTTTCGAAATGGGCGCACATTCCTGAATGGAAACCTCATCGCCCACCTTGTACTGATTGCTTTCGTCATGCGCCTTGTAGTTCTTGGTGCGACGAACAATCTTCCGCATGACCGGATGCGCGAAACGGCGTTCCACCCGGACAACCACGGTCTTTTCGTTCTTGTCACTGACAACAGTGCCCTGCAGAATGCGTTTTGGCATTTTTCTTCGGTCCTTAGGCCTTGGCTTCGGCCGCCTTCTGGCGGGAAATAGTCTTAATCCGAGCGATATCGCGGCGAACTTCTTGTACGCGCGATGTCTTTTCGAGCTGGCCGGTAGCGCCCTGGAAACGCAGATTGAACTGCTCTTTCTTCAGCTTGGCAAGCTCATCATTGAGTTGGTCGACGCTCAAGGCGCGAACATCAGCGGCTTTCATGATCCGTCTCCTTACTCTGCGATGCGCTGTACGAAGCGGGTCTTGACCGAAAGCTTGGCTGCGCCGAGACGCAGTGCTTCACGGGCGAGTTCCTCGCTGACACCGTCAATTTCGAACATGATCCGGCCGGGCTTGACCTTTGCAGCCCAGTAATCAACCGAACCCTTGCCCTTACCCATGCGGACTTCCGTCGGCTTGGAGGTAACAGGCACATCCGGGAAGATGCGGATCCACACACGACCGGCACGCTTCATGTGACGCGTGATGGCACGGCGGGCTGCTTCGATCTGGCGCGCGTTAACGCGGTCAGGCTCTTGTGCCTTCAAGCCGTAGGAACCGAAATTCAAGTCCGAGCCGCCCTTGGCGACACCCTTGATGCGGCCCTTGAACTGCTTGCGGTACTTTGTACGCTTTGGCTGCAACATTGTTTAATTCTCCGAATTATCTGCCTGGCGCAAAATCAGGCGTTTTCGCGCCGGCGATTGCCGCCAGAAGCGTCGCCTTCAGTGGCGCGACGTTCAGACGCCATAGGATCATGCTCAAGAATTTCGCCCTTGAAGATCCAGACCTTGACACCGCAAATGCCGTAAGCCGTCTTTGCTTCGGCTGTGCCGTAATCGATATCGGCACGCAGCGTGTGAAGCGGAACCCGGCCCTCACGGTACCATTCGGTACGCGCGATTTCCGCGCCGCCAAGACGGCCGCCGCAGGTGATCTTGATGCCTTCGGCGCCAAGACGCATGGCCGACTGGACCGAACGCTTCATGGCACGACGAAACGCGATGCGGCGCTCGAGCTGCTGGGCGATCGACTGGGCAACCAGGGTTGCGTCAACTTCCGGCTTGCGCACTTCAACGATGTTGAGGTGTGTTTCCGAGTTGGTCATCTCCGAGAGCTTGCGGCGCAGCTTTTCGATGTCTGCACCCTTCTTGCCGATGATCAGGCCAGGACGTGCAGCATGAATGGTCACGCGGCACTTCTTGTGCGGACGTTCGATGACAACCTTGGAGATGCCGGCCTGCTTGAGTTCGGCCAGAAGATACTTGCGGATCTTCAGGTCTTCGTGAAGCAGCTTGCCGTATTCGGCATTGTCGGCGAACCAACGGCTGTCCCAGGTACGGTTAATGCCGAGGCGGAAACCGATTGGATTGATTTTCTGACCCATTAGGCGGCCTCCCCTTTGGCTTCCACTTCACGCACCACGATGGTCAGGTGAGCGAATGGCTTCTCGATACGCGAAGAGCGACCGCGACCGCGAGCATGAAAGCGCTTCATGACGATGGACTTGCCGACATATGCCTCGGCAACGACCAGCGAATCAACGTCGAGATCATGATTGTTCTCGGCGTTTGCGATCGCTGATTCAAGCGTCTTCTTGACGGTTGAAGCGATGCGCTTGCGCGAAAACTCAAGCTCGGCCAGCGCCTTGTCAACCTTCTTGCCGCGAATAAGGGCTGCGACCAGGTTGAGCTTCTGCGGGCTGATACGAATGGTGCGGGCGACTGCCTGCGCTTCGTTGGTCTTGAGCCGGCGTTCGGTTTTTGCCTTGCCCATGGTTACTTCCTCTTCGCTTTCTTGTCGGCGCCGTGGCCATAATAGGTCCGCGTCGGGGAGTATTCGCCAAACTTCTGACCAACCATGTCTTCGGACACGTTGACAGGAATGTGCTTGCTTCCGTTGTAGACGCCGAACGTCAAGCCGACAAACTGCGGCATGATGGTGGAGCGGCGGCTCCAGGTTTTAATCACTTCATTGCGGCCGCCTTCGCGAACCTTCTCAGCCTTCTTGAGAAGATAGCCGTCAACAAACGGACCTTTCCAAACTGAACGAGCCATTGGAGACTTCCTCTCTTATTTCTTACGCTGATGGCGCGAGCGCATGATGAACTTGTCTGTCGACTTGTTCGACCGAGTGCGCTTGCCCTTGGTTGGCTTGCCCCAGGGGCTGACCGGATGACGACCACCGGAGGTGCGGCCTTCGCCGCCGCCGTGCGGGTGATCGACCGGGTTCATTGCAACGCCGCGAACATGCGGACGCTTGCCCTTCCAGCGCGAACGACCGGCCTTGCCGTCGTTGATGTTGCCGTGATCCGGGTTTGAAACCGCGCCGACTGTCGCAAGGCAAGAACCCTGAACCAGACGCTGCTCACCCGAATTGAGACGCAAGATCGCCATACCCTGGTCACGACCGACCAGTTGTGCATAACCGCCAGCCGAACGAGCGATCTGGCCGCCCTTGGCAGGTTTCATCTCGATGTTGTGGACGATCGTGCCGACCGGCATGAACTGAAGCGGCATGCAATTGCCTGGCTTCACATCCACTGCCTTGTCAGACGAGATAACCTTGTCGCCGGCAGTCAGACGCTGCGGAGCGATGATGTAGGACTTCTCGCCATCAGCATAGGTGATCAGCGCGATGAAAGCGGTCCGGTTAGGATCGTATTCCATGCGTTCCACGGTGGCTTCAACGCCGAACTTGCGACGCTTGAAATCAACCATGCGGTAGGTGCGCTTGTGACCACCACCAATCGACTGGGCTGTAACCCGGCCATGATTGTTGCGGCCACCCTTGCTGTGGAGGCCCTGGGTCAAGGACTTGACCGGCTTCCCGCGATGAAGACCCGAACGATCAACGATGACCAGCTGACGCTGGCTCGGGGTCGTCGGATTGTAACTTTTCAGTGCCATTTTCCTGTTCCCTTTTGGGGGCTTGTTCCGCGCGGACCTTACAGACCGGTGGAGACGTCGATCGACTGACCTTCGGCAAGCGTCACGTACGCCTTCTTTACATCTGACTGGCGCCCAGCGATGCCACGGAAGCGCTTGGTCTTACCCTTGCGCAGCAGCGTATTGACTGCCGTTACCTTCACACCGAACAGCGCTTCAACTGCAGCCTTGATTTCAGGCTTGGAAGCACGCCGGGCAACATTGAAGACAACCTGGTTCTGTTCAGACACCATGGTCGACTTTTCGGTGATCGCCGGAGAGACGATCACATCATAATGGCGAATATCCGTCATTTGAAGCGCTCCTCCAGAGCAGCAACCGCGTCCTTGGACAAGACAAGCTTGCCGCGACGCAGGATGTCGTAGACGTTGATACCCTGGACCGGAAGAACATCCACATTTGGAATGTTCTTGGCCGCAAGGCGGAAGTTCTGATCAAGTTCGGCGCCGCCGATGAACAGAGCGTTGGTCAGGCCCAGCTTCGAAAGCGAACCGGTCAATCCCTTGGTCTTGGCTTCGGCAGCCGACAGGTTGTCAACGACGATGATGTCGGATGCCAGTGCCTTGGCCGAGAGCGCATGACGCAGAGCCAAAGCGCGAACCTTCTTGGGAAGGTCGTGCTCGTGGCTGCGAACAACCGGACCATGAGCCCGGCCGCCGCCACGAAACTGCGGCGCGCTTGCTGCATGGTGACGAGCACGGCCTGTGCCCTTCTGCTTGAACATCTTGGCGCCGGTGCGAGCAATCTGCGAACGGCTGAGGGTCTTGTGACCGCCCTGCTGCTTCTTGGCAAGCTGCCAGCGCACGGTGCGCTGGATCAGATCCTGGCGCGGGTCGAGACCGAAGATCGCGTCGGAAAGAGAAATCTTACCTGCGTCCTTGCCCTCGAGTGTGGTGACGGTGAGATCCATTATTCGGCTCCCTCATTCGATACGTTGGCCGCGGCGCGGAGCGCTGCAGGAAGAGGCGCATCAGCCGGGATGCCGGACTTGACGGCGTCGCGAACGACGATCCAGGTTCCCTTGGAGCCTGGTACCGCACCCTTGATCAAGATCAGGCCGCGATCGACATCGGTCGAAACAATTTCGAGGTTCTGCGTGGTGATCCGGGTCTGACCCATGTGACCAGCCATCTTCTTGCCCTTCCAGACCTTGCCCGGATCCTGGTTGGAACCGGTCGAGCCGTGTGAACGGTGCGAGACCGAAACACCATGGGTAGCGCGAAGACCGCCGAAGCCGTGCCGCTTCATGGCGCCAGCAAACCCCTTACCCTGAGTAACACCGGAAACGTCAACCAGCTGGCCGGCAACAAAGTGCTCGGCTGTGATCTCGGAACCGACGTCAATCAAATTGTCTGCGCTCACACGGAACTCGACAAGCTTGGCCTTGGGTTCGACATTGGCGATGGCGAAGTTGCCACGCATTGCCTTGGACGTATTTTTTACCTTGGCCACGCCGGCGCCGAGCTGAACAGCAGTGTAGCCGTTCTTCTCTTCCGTACGTTGAGCCACCACCTGGCAGTTTTCCAACCGCAGGACGGTTACGGGCACATGATCACCGGCGTCATTGTAGACCCGTGTCATTCCCAACTTTTGTGCAATCACACCTGAACGCATCGGTTCATTCCTCTTGAGATGAGCCTGTCG
>JBPOEW010000021.1:0-20468 GCA_051251555.1 Hoeflea sp. | reverse complement strand
GTGACGGTGATCTGGTCGATCTTGTTGGGCAGCACAGCGTCGAGCACTTCATAATTCCCGCGCCGCAGCTCTGAGAGACCCTCCTCGCCAACCCGGCACGTTCTTGGCGTAACGCGCATTCACCAGATAACCTCGAAGCCGTGCTGCTCCAGTATCTCGTAGGCTGGAATCCAGTAGACGCCCGTGGATTCCATCGCAACACTTGTGACACCGTGAGATTTGAACCAAGCGGCTAAATCATGCAGATTGTGGGTGAACGTCCCAAACGCCCGAACTGGCATATCTGTCACATCCGGATTGACGGCCGCCATGTGTTCACGCGAACCGATATCAACTGCCGCAGCTCCAACGTTCACAGTCTCAATTGCTGGAGCCTTGCAGGTCTTTTGCTTTGCCATCGTTCATCCTCCTGCTGGCAACAGAAGGGCGTGGGCTATGCAGATCCGTCATCTTGCTAACCGGGATCACTGCAAAGCAGCGTCACCACTCTTAAGTTCGCATCAACCCATGGACCACGTTTTTTAACGGGGTTCTGCCCTAAGACAGACCACCAATAAGCGAACGGCCGCTGCCCTTCATAGCGCAACATAGCACAGGCTGTTTCTACCGCGCGCAGGCGGGCTCCAACTCGGAACGGTTTTTTAACACTTCCCTTTCCTCCTTGAGAATGCGGTGCTCACGCCGAAGCAGGTCATTCTCTTGGGCAAGGCTTAAATCCTCTTTCGAAACCACGTCAGTGTCTCGGTGTGATGTGATCTTTCGCATGCGCGCTCGAACCAACGGCGCAGCACATGCTCAATGTTCAGCGTCGACATCCCGACGCCTAGATCATCCGCCACCTGTTTCCGCGGAAGCCTGCTGGTCAGCGCAATACGAACCGCATCCTTACGGAATTCCTCTGTACGTTTCATTCCCATAGTTCGTCTCCTTTGTTGATGGCGTGGATGCCCCCGACCAACCGGCATCGTAATGTGCCACTGTGGTGTTTCAGAAAGCATCAACAAAGGGAGAGTATCCATGTCAGAAGTCGCCATGATCGGCATAGACCTTGCAAAGCGTGTGTTTCAACTTCACGGGGCTTGCGCCAAAGGAACAGTTGTTTTTCGCAAAAAGCTGACACGCATTCAGCTTCTTGCGTTTATGAGCCAACAATCCGCCTGCGTCGTTGCGATGGAGGCGTGTGCGACTGCGCATAGCTGGGGCCGAGAATTTGAGAAGCGTGGACATACCGTACGATTGATTGCGCCAGCGTGTTGTTGGCCTTTATCAGCCTGTTGACCTCAGCACTAATCTCAGCGATTTGCTTAACAACTTGAGCCAAACGGGTTTTACTTTGACGGCAAGTGATGGACAGTTTCTGCGTTTTTAGGCGGTTCATGATACTGGTCCGATCTTTAATCAACCCGGAACGAAATGCACGTAATTCTTTAAGATCGTGCTGTATTTGCGGCGCGGGCATATCTGGTTCCAATGCAAATGTATTCCCCATCTTTGCACAGAACCTAGCAAGCGACTTAAATCCTGTGGGGCAATTGCCAAACGACATTGTCTTCGCGTCGCTCAGTCGGTGAATATCCAATCTGGCTTTGGAAATGTCGATCCCAATGGTATCATCCGTCATCTTCGTCATATTCTATGCTTGTCCTAGAGGGCTTCTTGCCGCTCTGTATCCACCTTTCGGCAGATTGTTGCACAATCGCCTGTCGGTCAGTGGTTCAGGCCTTTGGCGAAGGTGATGGTTGATCTTACTCCTTTACGGTCCTCAAAGACCAAGCGGCAGACGATCCAACCACCACCAGAGCTCAATATTTTTGAATGTTGAGCTCTGGCTCTTGTTTCGCACAAAAGCTGGAATATTCATAAGACAAGCGGCATCAAACCGTGACACGTCCACTTGGAGATATTCAGTTGCGTATAAACGGCTCCCATATCGATTTTTCTCGTTAGATAAACCGCGCTTTGCAGGTCGCTGATTTAGGGTTATGTCATGAGGTGTTCGACGTTTGGGGCGGGGACAAATCGCCATGCGCGTTTTGGTCCTGCCATGACGTTTAGGTAGTACATCTCAAATCCGTGTGGGGCACCGCATGGGTGGTGGCCGCGAGGGACGCAGACGACGTCATGGCTTTGCACGGCCATGGTTTCATCGAGCGACAGATCGTCTGTGTAGACGCGCTGGATGCCAAAACCGTCGTCGGGATTGAGGCGATGATAGTAGGTTTCCTCAAGATATGTGATGCGGGGAAAGTCGTCTTCGTCGTGGCGGTGGCTGGGGTAGCTGGACCAATTTCCAGCGGGTGTGAACACTTCGGTGACCAGCAAACTGTCGCAATAATCTTCGTGTTCCATCGCGATATTGTTGATGTGTCGGGTGTTGCTGCCTTCGCCGCGCTGGGTCAATGTGATGCCGTCAGGGCCGATTTTGCGCGCCGCGTGCCCGCCAATGCCCGGCGCTTTGCACACTGCGATCGTGCAGTCTGTCGTGGCCACAGCCGACCAGTTTTTGTCGTTGGGCACGTACAAACAATGGGGCGGGGTTTTCTCGAACACGTTCATCCGGTCGCCCAATTCGCCCCAGCTTTGCCCCGCCGCGTCAAGCGTGGCTTTGCCCTCGACCATCACCAAAATCACCTCTTCAGATCCGGTCGCATCGGCCACGGTATCGCCCGCGCGCAAGCGGTACAGATCAAAGCCGACATAGCGCCAACCGGCGGTTTGGGGCGTGATCTGGTGGGTTTTGCCGTGGGTGCCAAAAGGCTTGTGCTGAAGGTTTGGCATGATCATTCTTTCCGTGGATTAAAGACGATAAAAAAGCGGTAGGCGGCGTATCCGCCCACGGCAAAAAACAAGATCGCAAAGCCTGGGCTGTGGGTTAAAACTTCGACCACGCCCCAGCCCAAACAGAGGATCACAATCCCCAATCGGATCCAAAGCGGGCGGTAAAAGGCAGCGTCAAAGTTAAACATCACATGGTGTCCTAGGTTGGGATCAGGCCGACATCATGCGCAATACGTTTGAGCGTGTGCAGGCCAAGGGTTTGATACAAAAGCGGATTGCGCAGATCTGGGTCTTGTTCGGCCTCGATCACAATCCAGCCATCATAACTATGGGTTTTCAAAATCTGCAACAAGGGCGCAAAATCGATGCTGCCCTCTTGATCGCCGGGCACGGTGAACACGCCCGCGCGCACACCGTCCATAAACGACAGACCCTCGCCCTCGACCCGCGCGCGCACTTTGGGGCGTATATTTTTCGCATGGAAGTGGCGCACACGGGCGATGTGTTTGGCCAACACAGCCGCAGGATCGCCGCCGCCAAAGGCACAGTGCCCCGCATCAAACAACAGTTTCGTGGCCCCGCCCGCCGCAAGGGTTTCGGCCATAAACGCATCGATATCGGCGGGGCTTTGCACCACCGTGCCCATGTGATGATGATAGACCAGATCGATGCCCTGATCGGCGCAGTATTTCGCAATCGCTTCAACGCGGATCGCAAAATTTTTCATGCCCGTCGCGTCCAAAACAGGGCGCGCAGACAGCGGTTTGGCGTCGCCTTGGATCGTGTTCGAGGTCTCGCAGGCAATACACACCGTGCAGCCGTTATGTTTGAGCTTGTCCAAATGCGGCTGGATCGCAGCCTGTTCATCGGCGATGGAATGGGTCAAAACATTCAACGAATGCCAACCCGAGATGAACGCCATCCCAGAGCCCGCCAACAGCTGTTTCAGCGCCTCTGGATCGTCTTGCGGCCAGCGGTGCCCGTTTTCAATACCGTCAAAACCGATCAAGCGACCAGCCTCGTGCAAAATGCGCGCCGTGGGGATATCCGCGCCCAAAGATTGGTCATCGTCATTCGCCCAAGCAATGGGATTTGTGCCAAATTGGATCATAGTGTCGCTCCGAAGATCCGCGTCAATTGAGGCGGGATTGGTGTGAGATTTGCTCGATATAGGACACAAAGCGGTCCCGTTGTTTTTGTCGCTCCGAGACCTGCGGCACCGCCACGTCCCAGAAAAATCCGTGATCGCCCGCTGTCGTTTCCAACCCCGTGCCCGGAAAGTCTTTTGCGATGGTGTCGATCACAATCACCGTCGGAATGTTACGGCTGCGCGCCGCGATCAATTCCGCCTCAAGCTGGTCGGTATTGGCCGCTTTCACCGCATGCGCGCCCATCGATCCTGCGTGTGCCACATAGTCGATCTGCGGCTGGTCTTCGATGTTGCAATCCACATACATGTTGTTGAACGGCTCGCCGCCACAGCCCATGGTTTGCAAGCGATTGATACAGCCGTAGCCCGCGTTGTCCGTCAACACGACCGTGAACGGAATGCGCCGCATCACCGCTGTCGCGATCTCGGCATTGGCCATCATATAAGACCCATCGCCGACAAAGCAGATCACTTCGCGGTCGGGCTGTGCCAGTTTCAAACCCATGCCGCCCGCCACCTCGTAGCCCATGCACGAATAGCCGTATTCCATGTGATAGCCGCCCTGCGCGGGTTGCCACAAAAGTTTAAGCGCCCCGGGCATCGTGCCCGCCGCACACATGGCAATCGCCCTGTCCGTGCTGGCGCGTTGCACCGCGCCGATGACCTGCGCATCGGTGGGTTTGGCCGCTTGATCGTCGGGGCGCGCACAATAGACATCCACCGCGCGCAACCAATCGGCGCGCGCCGCCGCATCAAAGCCCGCAGAGGTATACTCACCAATCGCATCCGACAGCGCCTCAAGCGCCACTTTCGCATCCGCTACAAGGCTCACCGCGCCGTGTTTGGCCGCGTCATAGCCATGGGTGTTGATCGAGACCAAGGTGGCCGTATCGCCAAACAACGTCCGCGATCCGGTGGTAAAATCTTGCAGCCGCGTGCCCACGCCAATCACCAAATCCGCGCCCGCCGTGGCTGTATTGGCCGCCGCAGACCCATCGACACCGCTGGCGCCAAAGCTCATCGGATGGCTTTGCGCCAGCGCCGATTTGCCCGCTTGGGTTTCCACCACGGGGATGCCGTGTTTGGTGGCAAACTCGGCAAGGACCTGTTCGGCTTGGGAATAAATCACCCCGCCGCCCGCCACGATCACAGGATGTTTCGCGGCCTTGATCAGGCCTGCGACCTCATCCAATTCGCGCGCATCCGGCGCAGGACGGCGGATGTGCCACACGCGGGGTTCAAAGAATTCCACAGGCCAATCAAAGGCTTCGGCCTGAACATCTTGGCAAAACGCGAGTGTCGCAGGGCCGCAATTGGCCGGATCCGTCATCACCCGCAAGGCGCGCGGCAGCGCCGTCAACAGATGCTCGGGCCGCGTGATCCGGTCAAAATACCGCGACACAGGGCGCAGACATTCATTGGCCGACACCGTGCCATCGTCAAAGTCTTCCACCTGTTGCAACACAGGATCGGGACGGCGATTGGCAAAGACATCCCCCGCCACAATCAACAAAGGCAAGCGGTTCACATGCGCCAGCGCTGCCGCCGTCACAAGGTTCGTCGACCCTGGCCCGATTGAGGCCGTCACCGCCATCGCACGGCTGCGCTTTTTGCCCTTGGCATAGGCAATCGCCGCATGGGCCATCGTTTGTTCATTCTGCCCGCGCCACGTTGGAAACACATCGCGGTAGGCATGCAGTGCCTCGCCGATCCCCGCCACATTGCCGTGACCAAAAATCGCCCACATGCCGTCGATATACCTGTCCCCCTCTGGGGTCATTTGAACCGAGAGCCATTTCATCATCGCTTGGGCGGCCGTTAAACGGATCGTTTTGCTCATTGGATCTTTCCTTATTCCGCGTTCAAACGCGCAGCATCACGGGCATCATCCCAGATCTCACACAGGCGGGTGTAGCGCGCCGCCATCATCTCAACCGCCGCCGCATCCGTCATCTCGCCTGACATCCACGCCCGCGCCGCATCGCCAAAAATCGTCCGGCCAACCGCAAACCCTTTGACCAAAGGATAGCTCGCCGCCACCTCAAAGCTCGCCGCAAGCTCCGCCTCAGGCGCATCCAGACCCAGCACAACAATGCCGCGTGTGTGCAGGTCAAATTCTTCGATGGCAGCCACAGCGTTGGCCCACGCGTCGTGGCTTGCCATCGGTTCCAGCTTCCACCAGTCAGGATACACACCCGCCGCGTAGAATTGCCGGATCAAAGTGGCGGTCGTATCGGGAGTTATCGCCCCCACTTTGGATGGAATAATCTCGAGCAAAAACTCTAAATTGTTGCGCCGTCCCGCATCGAACAACCGCTTGACTGTGGCCTCTTGTTCGGCGCGCACCTCAGGCGCATCGTCTGGGTGACAAAAGCACAAAACCTTGATCACATTCTCACGCGCCCATTGCGTCAATCCGCCAAAATCAGAGCCAAGCTCAGGCTCAAGCGTCAAAGGCCGCGACCCCGGCCACTCTGTCGGACGCCCGATCCAAAGACCCGATCCAGACGCCGCATGCAGCGCCGATTTGCCGATGCGGTTGTCACACAAAATACCGTAGCCGCCGGCCCCGCCATCGCCCGCAATCTGCACCTGTTGCGCGGCCGTCAAACACAAGCGTTTAAACGCATCACCCTTGGGCAAGCTGTAGCCATCCATGTCCTCAAGCTGCATCCGGTGATCAAAGGCAAACACCCGCATCGTCGACCAATCGCCCGCATTGCGCGTGTGGCGTGTCGTCGACCAGTGGATTTGCTCAAGCGCTGGATCATTGCGCAAATCCGCCTGAACCACGCCGCGCTCCAAGAAAAACTCCAACTCTTCCACGCTCGGATAGGCCGGCGTGCAGCCGTGGCGCGACACCGCAAAAGCCCCGCAGGCATTGGCGTATTTGAGCGCCGTGGGCCAACTCACAGCCTCAAGCGTATCGGCCTCCATCCAGCCCTTCAACAAGCCTGAGAAAAACCCGTCGCCCGCGCCCAAAACATTGAACACCTCAATCGGAAAGCCAGGCCCCGTTTGCCCGTCATCCAAGCTGGCAGGAACAGCGCCCTCAAAGGCAGACGCGCCAAGCGCCCCGCGTTTGCACACCAGTGCGGCAGGGGATTTTTCCCGCACCGCGCGCAAAGCCGTCAAAGTATCGGTGGACCCACCCGCGATGTGGAACTCTTCCTCAGTGCCCACAATCAGGTCAAAATAATGCAGCGTTGCCAGCAACTTATCCGTGACAGCCTGACTTTCAACAAAGCGACTTTCCCCGTCGCCATGCCCCGCAACACCCCACAGGTTGGGCCGATAATCGATATCCAGCGCCGTGCGAATACCATTTTCGCGGGCGATTTTAAGCGCCTTGATCACCGCAGCCGCCGTTTTGGGATTGGACAAATGCGTCCCCGTCACAACCAAAGCGCGGGCGCGTTTGATGAACGCAGGATCGATGTCATCCTCGCACAGCGCCATGTCCGCGCAGTCCTCGCGGTAGAAAATCAACGGGAATTGCTCTTCGTCGCGAATGCCCAAAATCACCAAAGCCGTCAGGCGATCAGGGTCCGTCACAACACCGTCCGTGCACACGCCCTCGCGCGCAAGCTGTTCCAAAATAAACCGCCCCATGTGCTCGTCGCCCACACGGCTGATCAACGCCGTCTTCAACCCCAAACGTGACGTCCCACAGGCAATATTCGTCGGTGACCCGCCAATGTATTTCTCGAAAGATCCCATGTCTTCCAAACGCCCCCCGACTTGAGCTCCATACAAATCAACGCCTGCGCGCCCTATAGTCATTACGTCAATATCGTGCATATTTTGCGTGTTCATCGGATCAAAACCCTGTGTCTGTGAGAAAGGAACGCGAGGCTTTGAGATCATCCAAAATGGACCCCGTATTGCGCGGATCGCGTTCTTGTTCGAGTGTGATGTAGCCGGCGTATTTTTTGTCGATCAAAAAACTGTACAGGGCCGCGTAGTCGATTTGGCCCGTACCAATCGGGCACATAACGCCCTGTGCGCAGGCGTCAAAAAACCTGATATCTTCGGTCATGATGCGCGCATAGACAACGGGATCAATGTCTTTGAAGTGGATGTAATCCACACGGTCCCAATAGCTGCGCAGCGTTTCAATCGGGTCCATGCCAGAGTAAACCATATGGCCAGTATCAAGGCAAAGCCCCGCCGTGTCGCTGTCTATATCGTTCATCAGGCGTGCGATTTCATCGGCGAATTCGATATGGCCGCCTGCATGAGGGTGGATCACAGCCCGCACGCCAAATTCGTCGCGCGCCAGCGTGCTGATGGTGCGAATGTTACGGATCATTGTGGCCCAATCTGCATCGTTCAAACGCACGGCCCGCTTTGAGTGCCCAGCTGCATAATCACGCTGATCATGGCCCCAATCCATCACTGTCAAAAAGGGCGCATCATAGCGTTGACCGCTATGGCTCAGAGGTTTGGGCAAGGCCGTGATCAGGGTGCAAATGTCGCGCGTTTGCTGCACCAAGTTGTCCGTGTTCGAGGCAGCCACGAGATTGTCAAAAATTGTACCCGCAACAAGGGACAAGCCCCGTGTCCTTAAAGCTTTGCCAACACGCGCCACATCCAGTGGCATATAGCCATAGGGACCAAGTTCAAGCCCGCCAAAACCGGCGGCGACGGCTTCGTCAAGCACCTGTTCCCATGGGGGTAAATGTGGATTTTTCACGTCGTCCACACCCCAACAACAGGGGGCGCAGGCAAGGGTAATTTGACGGCTCATTGGGAGCTCCTAAAACAAGTGATGCGCGCCCTAAATGGCCCAAGGGCGCGCATCGGGGTAGAGATTAGCGGATGATTGTGGCTTGCAACGCATCAATCGACGATTGAATGCCTGCGTTGGTGGACATCGTGAAATCTTCCATCTCAAGGCTGACCCAATCGTCATAGCCCATCATGCCCACGACCGAGAAAAACTCTTTCCACCATTGAAGATCATGGCCTGCGCCGACCGCGACATAGTTCCACGCGCGATTGGCCACATCTGTGACATCTTTGAGTTCCAACAACCCGTTGATATCGGCCAAGCCACGTTCGATACGCGTGTCTTTGCCATGCACATGGTGGATCGCATCGCCCAAAGCGCGTGCGCCTGCGATGGGGCACGCGCCCTTCCAAAACAGGTGCGAGGGATCAAGATTCATACCCACTTTGGGGCCGACCTCATCGCGCAAACGGAACAAGGTTTCAGGGTTCCACACCAACATGGCAGAGAAATTTTCCAAGGCAAATTTATCAACGCCCGCCTGATCCGAGAGTTTCACCAAGTCGTGCCACAGCGGGAACGCGCAGTCTTCCCATTGGTATCGGTCACGCTCGGGCATCTCATCGGGCCAGCTTTTGGTGTAGACCAGCCAATTTGGCACGCTGTCACCCGGTGCCGCGGCGGGCAACCCAGACATGGCAACGATTTTCTTCACGCCAATTTCACCTGCAAGATTAATGGTTTGCTCCATTTCCTTGCGATGGCGTTTGCCCATCTCGCCAGGATCAAGCGCATTGGCAGAGCAATTGAGCGCCGCGATTTCAAGCCCGCGCGCTGAGATTTCCGCCAATTTCGATGTCAACAGGCCTTTGTCGGCCAGCAGTTCGTCAGCGCGAAAATGAGGACCAGCGGACCAACCACCCCCCGTCATCTCAATGCCTTCAACACCAAGATCAACACATTTATCAAGCATATCTGTGAACGACAGATCCGCCATGACATCGGTACAAATAGATAATTTCATGCCTCTAACTCCTTTGAGAGACGTTATTCAAAATCGACCCAAGCGGCCCCTTGATCCGCTGAGCGTACGCAGTTTTCCAACCAGCGCACGCCTTCGGTGCCGGCCTTGATATCGGGGTAGTGGTGGGTCGCTAAAAAGGCT
The DNA here is from genome assembly GCA_051251555.1 of Hoeflea sp. Classification (GTDB taxonomy): domain Bacteria; phylum Pseudomonadota; class Alphaproteobacteria; order Rhizobiales; family Rhizobiaceae; genus Hoeflea. Next base: position 10,643 of record JBPOEW010000021.1, on the reverse strand, counting down.
TCATCGCCGCGCATTTTTGCGTCAATCGCTTGGCCGATCCAAAGGTAGATATTGGCCCAGCTGTCGCCCAATCCTTCGGTGTGCAAACCGCCCATACGATCCACCGCGAGGCTTTCGTGTTCCAAATACGGCATGCCGTGGTGCAAGATTTGGTTTGGTTCGCCTTGGATGTCGTACATCAGTTGATCGGGATGGGAATCCGTCCATTCAACTGAGGCTTTGGAGCCGACAAAACGGTAGCGTTGCGACCCCATGTTGCCCGCATTCACAGACGAGGCCCAAAGCCGTCCGCGCGCGCCATTGTCGTAATGCATCAACACAGTCGCATGATCTTCCAAAGGGGCGCGTGTGGAAATAAATGCTTTGCGGTCACACAGCATTTTTTCAATCTTCAGCTCGGGCAAAACCACTTCGGACAGATAGTAAAGATGAGTGCCGATATCGCCCAAAACAAAGGTCGCCCCTGCGGTTTTAGGGTTGGTGCGCCACTTGACGGCCTCGCCCGCATTCGCATCATCACCGGCGTTGAACCCGTGGGTGTATTGCATGTCGACAATGCGAATATCGCCCAGCATGCCCTTTTTCACCATCGCCGCCATCTGATGCACCATGGGATGACCCGTGAAGCCATAGGTCACGCCCACGATCAGGTTTTGCGCCTCAGCCAAGGCGGCGATTTCATCGCATTCGGCCACGGTGAAAAATAAAGGTTTCTCACAAATGACGTGAATACCAGCCAGCAACAGCGCTTTGGTAATTTCGAAATGAGTGAAATTCGGCGTGGCGACAGACACCACATCAACGCGGTCTTCGCGCGCCAATTCACCTGCGATCAAATCTTGATACGTCGCATAGCAGCGATCCGCATCAACCCCCAAATTCACCCCAAAGTCGCGGCCGCGTTCGGCATCCAAATCAAATGCCCCCGCGACAAGATTATAGGTGCCATCGCGCAACGCGCCTGTGCGGTGTTTATACCCCACTTGCCCCGTGCGCCCGCCACCAACCATGCCCCAACGGAGCGGCCGAGAAAGAGTTCTTTCGCCGTTTATCATATCATATACCTTTTCAGGGGGCCCCTGTACGGGGCATTTTTTCAGTTGTAGATTTTTGGTTTGTTGCACATTTCAATAAGCTCAAATGCACCGCTGTTTGCAGCTTTGAGCGCGGCATCTGCCACCAAAGTGGCCGCGTATCCGTCCCATGTGGATGGCCCTGTCGCGCTGCCTTGGCGTGCGGCGACAATCCATTCACGAAACTCTTGATCATAGGCGTCGATAAACCGCTCACGCCAATCCTCTGGAATGGCTTGGCGGATGCCAAATTGATCGGTGATCACCGTCGCAGGGCGGTTCGGCAAGGCTGCAATCCCCGTTTCGCACGACACCTCGCCACGAATGTCATAGCCATAGGCCACGTTGACCGAGATCTCGACATCAACAATCGCACCGCTGCCCATATGCAGCAACACCATCACCGGATCGCGCAAATCACCGCCTTGCTTGGACCTGCGCGGCACACGCACTTCGACGCCTGTAATTTCATCACCCAACAGCCAGCGTGAAACATCCGCGTCATGTACCAACGTATCGTTGAGCGGCATGTCGGATGTGTACAGGTCATGGGGCACCGAAGCGTTGCGATGCATGGATTTATACATCAACGGCGCGCCCAGCGTGCCGCCGTCAATCACCGCTTTGAGACGGCGATAATCGCCATCAAAACGACGCATAAATCCGACCTGAACCAAACGTGATCCATGGGCCTCCTCAGCTTGCATCACCTTGAGCGCTGCCGCCTCGGACGTCACCAGTGGCTTTTCACAAAACACTGGTTTTTTGGCCGTAATACAGGCCAAAAGTTGCGCTTCATGGGCAGGGCCCCACGAGCAAATCACCACAGCGTCAACCATTTGAGACGCGATCAGGGCCTCAGGCGTCTCGAAAATCTGCGCCCCTTCGGGGGCGGCCATTTTCGCACGCTCAAGGTCGATGTCACTGACCCCCACAACCGTGACGCCAGACAAAACTTGAGTGAGGCGACGGATGTGATCTTGGCCAATCATACCCGTGCCGATAACGCCCACATTGAGAGCCATATCCGTCGTCCTTATTTGAAATATTTGTCGATGTAGCGCTGCATTTCTTTGCGTTGGAAGATGCCACTTTCATCGGCTTTTTCTTCCCATGCAAAAACACAAGACGTCATGATGCCATCAAAACCAATCTCGGCCAGCGTGCCGAAAAAGTCGTCCCAGGGCACTTCGCCTTGACCGATATTGAGATGCTGGTGCACGCGTGCATTGGTGCCTGGAGGGTTCAAAATATAGCGCAATCCGCTGGACGCTTTATGGTTAAACGTGTCGCCCACATGCACATGCGCCAAAATATCAGCACTTTCGCGCAGCATCGCTTTGGTGTCGTCGCCAAAGTAAAAAGTATGCGGCGCGCAGTAGAGAAATTTCACACTTTTCGAGTTCACCGTGCGGATGATATCCAGCGCAGGCTGCAAGGTTTCGCACCAATCATCTGGGTGCGGCTCAACATTCAATTGAATACCTTCGCGTTCTAAAATAGGCACCAATTCTTCCATCGAGCGCCACCACGCGTCCTCGCAACTTTCAATCATCGAGCCCGTGTGACAGCAATAACAACCACCTTTGTCAGGGTGCGGACCCCGGCCAAATTCGGAATTCATCGTGTCCACACCCAGCTCGACGGCGATCTCAATTGCGCGTTTCCAATGCTTGACAGCAGCTTGGCGTTCGGCTTCATCCGGCGAGGCCCAGCGATACATCGGCAACACAGACGCGATGCCGACACCGCTGTCAGACAGCGCTTTTTTGAACGATTTGATCCGGTCAGGGAACACACGCGGCGCTTTGAACCACTCCAAAAAATCCCCGCGCGGGCTGAGTTCGATCCACTCATAGCCAAGCTCGGCAACTTTGGACGGCATCTCTTCGAGAGACAAATGACGATGCATAAACGGGTCGAGGGCGATTTTCATGGCATGAACCTTTGAAATGTGAATTGGAATGGACCTGTCCCATGGGGCGCAGGCCGTAAGACTTTAGCCTGCAGGCTGAGGTGGATGGCCGTCATGGGTGTCCATGTAACTTTCAATTTCAGCCCCCAAATCTGCCAACGCTTCACCACCAGCCATCAAGTCGGTGATCTCGTCTCGCGACTTTTCGCCCTGTTGGAAGTTCGCGGCCAAAGCGCCGCGGATTAGCACAGCAAAATGATCCCCCACGGCCATGGCGTGGGTCACTTGGTGGGTGATGAAAATCACCGCGATGCCCCGCTTTTTGGCCTCTAGAACCACACGTAAAACGTGGCTGGCTTGTTTAACGCCAAGTGCCGCAGTCGGTTCATCTAAGATCAAAACCCGTGCACCAAAATGCAAAGCGCGGGCAATGGCCAAAGATTGACGTTCGCCGCCAGACAGCCCACCGATCAAACGATCGCCATCATCGATCCGCGTGATGCCGAACTCTTGCACCGCTTTCACGGCCACTTCATTGGCGGTCTTGCGATCAAAAACTTTGAACGGGCCAAAGCCTTTGGTGGGTTCAACACCGACAAAAAACGAGCGACCGATGGACATCAACGGAAAGGTGCCGCCGAATTGGTGCACCGTTGCGATGCCACGGTCTGCCGCATCTTTGGGGCGCTCAAACGACACAGGCGCGCCGTCCATCAACATCTCGCCATTGGTCGGTTTGTGAACCCCCGCCAGCGTTTTAATCAATGTCGATTTGCCCGCGCCGTTGTCGCCCAACAGGCATAACACTTCGCCGCCTTTCACTTGCAGTGAGATATCGTGCAGCACATCGATAGGGCCAAAGGATTTGTTTACGTTTTTCAGTTCAAGAACAGGGTGCGTCATGGGGCGGGCCTCACTTCTTTTTCTTAGGGCTGTATTTCAGCGCCATGTTGCGGAATGTGTTGTTCATCAAGACGGCCAAAAGCAGCATCACGCCAATGATGAGAGACGACCAATTGCGGTCAATGTCGGTGAAATAGATACCTTGGTTCACCACCGCAAAGGTCACAGTACCGATAAAAATGCCCATCACTGAGCCAAAGCCGCCGGTCAATAAAACGCCCCCGACAACAACCGCCACAATGGCGTTGAAGATGTAGTTCATGCCACCCGACACCTGCGCTGAGTTGAACATAATAGCGCCGCACATGCCGACGAAAGACGCCGAGGTGGACGACAAGATGAACAACCAAAGGGTCATTTTATCAGTTGGAATGCCTGCGTTGCGGGCGCTGTCTTTGTCGCCGCCCATAGCAAACAACCAATTGCCCAGCGGGGTGAGTTGAATGACGAAAAAGTAGAGCGCTGTGAATGCCAACCACCACAAAATTATGATCTGATAGCTGCCACCAATCAACGTGCCAAAGATGGCTTTCGACCACTCTGGTGCGTGTAAAGGCACCGATGCGTTGCCGGTCAACAAAACCGAGGCCGACAAGACGAGACCTTGCATCGCGACCAATGTCGCAAGCGTAATAATCAAAGAGGGCACGGATGTTTTGAGGGTCAAAAGACCGTTGATTAGGCCCACAACAACGCCAACCCCCAAAGCCGCGGCAATCCCGACAGAGATTGGCAAGCCGTAGTGACCGGACACAACAGCGATGCTCATCGATCCCGCAGGGATCATCGCGCCAATGGAAATATCCAATTCGCCTGAGATCATCAAAAGTCCGACGGGCAGCGCCACAATGCCAAGGTTGGCGGCAAAGTTAAGCCAACTCGCAGCCCCCAAAAAGTTGCCTAGATTGACGCCTCCGAAGAGGACAAAGAATGCCGTGATGGCCAATAAGCTGAGCACGGCCCCTGCTTCGGGTTTGCGCAAAAAGCTGGCGAGAGAAAAACTGGTCATCGCTCGAACCCTCATTTCTTTTTCTTAGTGGAATAGGACAGCGCCATTTGGCGAAAGGTGTCGTTCATAAGAACGGCCAACAACAAAAGAGCGCCGATGATGACAGACCCGAAATTGGGGTCGAAACCGGTGAAATAGATACCCTGGTTCACCATGGAAAAGGTGATGGTGCCCAAAACGATCCCAAGCACAGACCCAAATCCGCCGGTCAAAAGCACGCCGCCGATGACCACACACATGATGGAATTAAAGATAAAGGATTGCCCGCCGGCGACCTGCGCGCTTTGGTAAATCATCGCTTGGGAAATGCCGACAAAGGACGCAGCACAGCCTGAAAGCATAAACAACCCGATGGTCAGGCGTTCTGTGGGAATGCCGGCATTGCGGGCAGACAATCTGTCGCCGCCAAGGGCATAAATCCAGTTCCCAACGGGGGAAACGTGCAGCACATAGGCCACCACAGCGATGAAGCCCATCCACCAGAAAATCGTCACGGCAAACATGCCGCCGACAAATTGACCCAGCACAGATTTAGACAGATCTGCAGGTACAATAGAGGTGCTCGTGGACCCTGTGATCATCACAGAGACACCCAGCGTCAGCCCCATCACCGCAAACATCGTTCCGATGGTGACAATGAGCGATGGCATGCCTGTGCGGTTGACGATGAAGCCGTTGAGAAACCCAACCCCAAGCCCCAAGGCAAGTGCCACCGCAATTCCAATGGCGTCAGGGGCCCCAAAATGTCCAGAGACAATCGCCAGGGTCAAGGACGAGGCAGGGATCACAGAGCCGATAGATAGATCAAGTTCGCCCGCAATCATCAGCAAGCCGATGGGCAGGGCGACGATCCCGATTTCAGCGGCGACATTCAGCCAACTGGCAAATCCAGCGGGAGATAAAAAGATCATCCCAGCACTCAAAACAAAGAAAACAAAGACGGCGAGCATCCCCAAAAGAGATCCAGCCTCAGGGCGTCGCATGAAGCGGCCTATCGTTCTGAGCGTCGTCGCCAAAGGATGTTGGGTGGCAGGTGGCATGCGGTTCCCCCGAATGAAGTCAAAACACAACCCCATCCACGCCCCTCGCAGGTGCTTGACTGTGGCCAGCGTGGAGTTCTGGCCTCCAAAAGAGGCCAAAACCAGATGTTTAGAAAAATGACAAAGTGGGTTTTAGCGGGTGCCCTCAGACACGCCAGCCAAAGTGGCTTCAACATTGGCGGAATCGATGATGCCTGGGCCCGTCAAAATTTCACGGGTCGGAATTGTCAGCCCATAATTGACGTAGCTGTTCAGAATCGAGACAGCCATAAAACCTTGATGATAGCCCTGCTGATCAATCGCACAGGCCTGTTTTCCGTCTTTGATATTGGCTAGGATGGTCTCATCAAAATTCACACCGCACAGCGCGACTTTACCCGCCTTACCTGCTTGGGTGATGCCAGAAATTGCTGCGTTTGCATCGACATTGCCAACGGTGAATACCGCGTCAATATCCGCGTTTTGCAACAAATGCGCGCGCACTGCCTGCGCCACGGCCGTGGCCGATCCAAACGATGTGGCTGGCAGTGGCAAGATTGTGCCGGCGCCGCCTCCGTTGCCCATGCCTTCGACAAATCCGCTACAGTAAGCTTCGATATTGGCCGCACCTGGCAAGGTATTCACGCACACGCCATTGGTTTGGCCTTGGGCTGTCAGATATTCGCCGCCAGCGACACCAGCCAAATAGTCGACGGAGCCCACATAGTTCATTGCGCCCAAACGATCAGCGGCTTCAAGGCCCCCAGCGTTGTAAATGATCAGCGGAATACCCGCATCGACAACGGCTTTGAACGCAGGGTCCATCGCCTCTGGCACCCAATCGGGACCAACAATTGCATCTGCACCTTGGTCGATTGCTTGGCGGATCAATTCAGCGGCATCCACACCAAGGTTGTCATAGTTTTGTGGGCCAAGCCATGTGACAGAGCCACCCTGTGCTTCGACCAGCATACCTGCGTCTTCTGCACCGCGTTTGACGATCGACCAAAAGGGATCATCGGGCTTGCCGCCCACAACAAAAATATCTGCGGCCATAACGGCACCCGCGGCACAGGCTGCGACAAGAGCCGTCGTTGCGGTTACTGCGATACGCTTAAAATTAGTCATATGTTTTTCCTCCCATTCGCCTCCGTTGGTCGGAAGCTCAAGTGACACTCACCCTATTGAGTGAGTGGTTTAGGGGAAAGACCGAAAAGAGATTAATGTTGCATTCGTGTCAAAATATGTCACTCATAAAGAAACAAAAATTGAGAATTATGCCATGAAACGCCCCACCATTGCCGATCTTGCCAAAGAGGCCAACGTCTCTATTTCCACCGTGAACAGAATCTTGTCAGGCACCTCCAATGTACGCTCTCTGACGGCGCAGCGCGTTCAAAAAGCGGCCGAGAAAATCGGGTTTTATGGCGTGGGCACGATCGAAGATCATATGCGAAAATCCGCCCCGCATTACAGGTTGGGGTTCTTGTTACAACAATCGACGCGAGACCTTTACCAATTGTTTGGAAAGGAAATTGTTGCCACTTGTCGAGCACGCCAACTTGAAGTGATCGATCCTGTTATCGAATTTGTCGACCTGCTGACACCCGAAAATATTTCAGCGCGCTTATTGGCCTTGGGACAAACATGTGACGCTGTGGCGGTCATTGCCGCAGATCACCCGCAAATTGGCCAAACCATTCGCGAATTGCGCGATATGGGAAAACCCGTCGTGACCTATATCACCGATCAATCGGCCCCTGAACGCGCTGCTTATGTTGGCACGGACAACTGGAAAGTTGGGCGCACGGCCGCATGGTTTATGACCCAAATGATCGCTGGGAATGGTCGAATCGCTTTGTTCTTGGGCAATCACCGTTATCAGTGTCAGGACGTCGCGGATGCCAGTTTTCGGTCCTATATTCGTGAACACGCACCCGATTTGAAAATCGAAGAAAGCCGTCCAACCCACGAAGAACCCGACAACGCCTATGACATGGTGAGCCAACTTTTGAAAACCACACCAGATCTGGCGGGAATTTTCATCACGGGCGGTGGTATTTCCGGCATCCTTAAGGCGCTGCGCGAATTGCCAGAAGATCGCAGAAAAAGTATCAAACTGATGTGTCGCGACATTGGCCCCGAAACCCGTCGAGGATTGTCCGAAGGCCTGATAACCGCAGCTCTATCGCATCCTGTCGAAGCGACATCCAAAACCCTGATTCAGACGATGATTGATACGATGGATCGCACCGTGTCAGATGTTACCGTCTTCCAAACGGTTCCCTTTGAAATTATCACACCCGAAAACATATAGCTTCACGCTCCGTGCCGAAGGCACTCAAACACTGACCAAGAAACACGCTCAGATACAAACGAAACAGCTTGCCCCCAGTTGACACCAATCGTGTCACGAGGGGACACAAGTGCGCGACCATTTCGTAACCATGGCTATCCGTGGCGCTCTCCCGCTGTCTGTCAGCGAGATATCTGTCCGTCGTCAGGGTTTTTGGCACGAAAGACGCTCGAAACGCGACGCTTGCATCACAGACAACGTGCCGCATAATGCAACCAACCAGATGAGCCGAACTCTCTCTTAGTTTAAGCCGCCTTTGGTGCCAAAAACCCTGACGACGGACATTTTCAAAGACCCTAACGGTGGCAGCTATACCCCGAGTGTTGGGAGTACCCCACCACCTGTGGGTAGCGCGGTGACGGTCTACACCGCCACCGGGCCTAAACCAGGCTATATTGCGAGCGGCGGCATTGCTGTTCCCAATAAGTAAAGTCAATTAGGTGCAGAATTATGTTCTGCACCTTAACCTCTCAAAAGAAAGAAAGGATATCCTAGATGCGATATGATCAGCGGAACGGCCATGACAATGGGCGCGACAATGGCCGCAACAACGGGCGTGGCGACACCGCCTAAGACCCGTTAAACTAATCTAAAATAGAGATAGCCGCATCATCTGTATGCGGCTATCTTTTTGATATATATATTAAAGTACCTACCAACACGATATGTCGACTACTGCACCTTGGGCTTCAAACGCCATTTGTTTACTATTAGCCTAAAGCTACGGATAAACTGTCATGCAACAGAATGGGAAATTCTGTTGCAGCCAAAGGTGCTACGAACACGTTACCGAGGGTTATGAGCGCCTTCCCAACACTCCTACGCGCAACTCTTCATCCGGGAACAGTTGCATACGCCTTCTCTAAAGCGGGTAACAAATAAGTGGCTCAACGTAGGTTTCATAGCCACAGTAGAAGTGAGCGAACGAAGGTGTCGCTGTCGATGCAAGAACGAACGCTGCGGCACCTGCAAAAATAAGAGTTTTCATGGTATTTCCTTCGTTGTTAGGTTGTCGATAAGGACCTTATACCGAGGCACAAACAACCGCGCACGTATGGAGAAAAGGGTAATACCTTTAACCTGTCATAATGACCCGAAGTACCAATTGTGGGATCAAGCCACCGACACTTGTGTTTAGTATGCAGCTAATACCTTGGTAGTGCCACCTCCGCCTGGATAGTACAGGTTCCCAGCATCAGCCTTCGCCTCGCTAGATCCGAAAGCCAAGCCAAGTAGAATAACTGATAGTAAAGCAGCCAACCGGATCATGTTTCGACTCCATTCTTTGCATCTTTGATTTTTTTCATTCGATCGTTCATAGCTTTCTCCAAAAGCATCTTTGCTCCAGGACTGCGGGTATCGATGTAGATTTCAGGTGGCAGAATATCCGCTCCTGCATTGAAGTCATTCGGCTCCGCTGCCCGTTGAGATGAGATCACCGTATCAATCAACGGCATCCAGCCGAAAATCCGAGTGAGCGCGACTTCAGCCGTTGCAGAAATCGAATAGAGTTTAATTCTCGCATCTGTCACGCATTGATCGCAGTTCAAAATTCCAAGATCCACCGTTCTTTTGAGGTGTTTCTTGGCAGTCGGCGAAGAGCATGAAAATTCAAGAGTCAAAGCGGCGGCCATTGGGTTTGCGGATACCCGTCCGTCCTTAGCTCGAACCTGCGTCCAGACACGAAAGACACGGCGTTGATCAGCATCAATCGATTTCCCGAAAGCCAATCTCCATGCAAGCGAAACCATTGTCTCACGATTGGCTTGAAGGGCCTGTTCATCTGCAATGTTCATCTTTCCCTCCACATACTGATTGGGACAAATGTAACGCATCAGACAGAGTTTACAAAGAAGGGGCAAATTTTTTGCCCCTTCCGTTGCTTTAATATGGGATGGTTTCGCCGCAGCCCCAAGGGTCACAGATACAGCCGCCGACATCAATCGCGAATGCCGGACCAGTTCCAAGTATGATAGCAGTGGTCAAGGCCAACAGGATCCGGCTCTTCATTTGACTACCGGGCCGCAAATTACGAAGCCGCCGAGCGCCCGGACACAGGCGTCCTCAGCCAGCGCTGTCGTTGCCGACGCTGCCATCAGCGTCATGGTCAGGATAAGAGTTTTCATGGTATTTCCTTCATTGTTGGATTGTCGATAAAGAATTTATATCGAGACCCAAACGACCGCGCACGTATGGGGAAAAGGGTAATACCTTTAACCTGTCATGATGGCGCGAATTACCAATCGTGGCATTAGAGCGGCTGTTCACGCACCGCGCAGCATCAGTCTCTATGGGCTCGAAGTGTGAATTCGCTGCAGCTTACACGAACGACCGATTATGGTCGCGACAGCAGACTTTACAATCCCAA
>JBPOEW010000020.1:0-25073 GCA_051251555.1 Hoeflea sp. | reverse complement strand
TGGGGGTTAAACATTTCGGGCCCCCCGCCGGCTGCGGGGGTCGGGCCTTACCGTGGGGGCCCCCCCCATTTGGCCCGCCCGCCACTCAGATTCAGGTCAGCTTCATGGCCGACCCCATGGGATCGAAGGCATTTCCCATTCTGGTCGGTATCGTTGCGACAATCTGCGGCGTTTTCCTGATCGTCAGGCCAGATCCTGATCCGGATTGGCCTGCGGCGCGCACGTTTCTGGCGCTGGGCTTTACCGTGATCGTGCTGGTTGCCTATGCCTATACGCTGAAGCCGCTGGGTTTTCTGATCCCCACCGCTATCGCTGCGGGGATCATCAGTTTTCAAATCTCGCCGCGACCTGTGCCCGCCGTTCTGTCTGGGCTGGGCCTATCGATCGGTTTGTTCCTAATCTTTAAATTCGCCCTTGGCCTCAGCCTGCAGGGCGTACCCAAGGGCTGGATGTAGCACATGGATATTCTTTCCAACCTCGCCCTCGGTTTCAGTGTCGCGTTATCGCCCTATACCTTGATGCTGGCGGTGATCGGCTGCTTTCTGGGAACCATCATCGGCGCGCTACCGGGCCTTGGCCCGTCGAACGGCGTGGCGATCCTGATCCCGCTGACCTTTACGTTGGGGCTCGATGCAACCAGCGCGCTGGTGCTGATGACCAGCGTCTATTACGGCGCGATGTATGGCGGGCGGATTTCGTCCATTCTGCTCAACATCCCCGGCGACGAGCCGGCGCTGATGACCACGCTCGACGGCTATCCCATGGCCAAGGCCGGCCGCGCCGGCGACGCGCTGGTGATCTCGGGCGTCGCGTCCTTTGTCGGCGCCTTCCTGGCCACGCTGGGCCTGATGTTCCTGGCGCCGATGCTGGCGCGGGTGGCCTACCAGTTCGGCCCGGCGGAATATTTCGCGCTCTACCTGCTGGCATTCTGCACCTTGGGCGGCATTGCCTCGAACAACCAGGCCAAGGCGGCGATTGCCTCCTGCATCGGGCTGGGCATCGCGATGATCGGGCTGGACAATACCTCCGGCATGCCGCGCTTCACCGGGGGCAACCTGCATCTGATGGACGGCGTCGATTTCCTGGTCGCCATCGTCGGCCTGTTCGCGATTGCCGAAGTGTTCTTCTTCATCGAAAGCCACGGCAAGAACACCGCCATCGGCGTCAAGTTGGGCAAGGTGACAATCCCGTGGAAGGATTTGGGCCGCAGTAAATGGGTGATGCTGCGCTCCAGCATTCTCGGCTTTTTCGCGGGCGTTTTGCCGGGGGCCGGAGCCAGTCTCGGCAGCTTCATGGCCTATATGTCGGAAAAATCCATCGCCGGGGAAAACAGCGATTTCGGCAAAGGGGATCCGCGCGGCGTCGCTGCCCCAGAGGCTGGCAACAATGCCGCTGCCGGTGGCGCCCTGGTGCCGATGCTGACGCTGGGCGTGCCCGGGTCGGGTACCACCGCCGTGCTGCTTGCGCTGCTGATGACCCTGAACATCACGCCGGGCCCCACTCTGTTCACCGACCGGCCGGAGGTGGTTTGGGGCCTGATCGCCAGCTTGCTGATCGCCAACTTCGTGCTTCTGGTGATGAACGTGCCGATGGTGAAGATCTTCGTCAAGGTGCTGATGGTACCGCCCTGGGTGCTGCTGCCGGGGGTCACGATGGTCTCTTTCGTCGGCATCTATTCCCTGTCGGGCAGCTATTTCGACCTGGTGCTGATGGTGGCCTTTGGCGCGCTGGGCTATGTGTTGCGAAAGATGGACGTGCCGACGGTGCCGGTGATCCTGGGCATTCTGCTGGGCAACCACATGGAGGACTCGCTGCGCCGCGCCATGGTGCTGTCGGACGGCGATGTCACCTATTTGTGGTCGTCGGGCATCGCGGTCTTCCTGTGGGTCTTCGCCATCGCGGGGTTTGTCGTACCGATGTTCCTGCGCAAGATGCTGAAGAAACCCCAAGCCATAACAGATTGATGTCTATCCGCCGATAGCACGCCGCCTACCCACTGGCTGCTCAAACACCCAAACTCACGGTGTGAGAATGGCAAATCCTTGTTGTGAGAAGAGACAGATGAAAAATCACGAAGTCCACGCGTCCCCGTCGAAAGTCCAGCTGGCGCGATCCGAACAGCTGGCGTGGAAGATGGCGGAAGTTGCAGCCGACCCAGTGGCCATCGACGATGATATTGCCGACATGGTCATCAACAGGATCATTGACAACGCCTCGGTTGCTGTTGCCTCTTTGAACCGTGGGCCGATCAAATCCGCGCGGGCCATGGCGTTGGCACACCCACGCGCTGGCGGTGCGACCCTTTTCGGGGTGTCTCCGGATGAAACCGTTTGCGCGGAGTGGGCGGCATGGGCCAACGGCACCGCTGTCCGCGAACTGGATTTCCATGATACGTTCCTGGCCGCGGACTATTCCCACCCGGGTGATAACATCCCCCCAATCCTCGCTGTGGCGCAACAGATGGGCATGGATGGAGCCGCTGTTTTGCGCGCCGTCACGACCGCGTATGAAATTCAGGTGAACCTGGTCAAGGGTATCTGTCTGCATGAACACAAGATCGACCATATTGCGCATGTCGGGCCGTCGGTGGCCGCCGGGATCTCGACGCTGCTGAACCTGAGCAAGGAAATCGCCTATCAGTCGATCCAGCAAAGCTTGCACTGCACGATCACCACGCGACAATCCCGGAAAGGCGAGATATCCTCGTGGAAGGCCTTTGCCCCGGCCTATGCCGGGAAGACCGCCATCGAAGCGGTGGATCGCTGCATGCGCGGCGAAGGCGCCCCAAGCCCCATCTACGAGGGCGAGGATTCCATCCTGTCCTTCATCCTGAACGGCAGGACGGCGCGCGACCAGGGCAAATCCCCCTATGCACCCAGCTATATCGTGCCATTGCCACAGCCGGGAGAACCCAAGCGAGCCATCATGGACACCTATACCAAGGAACATTCGGCAGAGTATCAGTCGCAGGCGCTGATCGATCTGGCCTTCAATATGGGCCCCAAGATCGACGATTTTGACATGGTTTCATCGATCGTGCTGCATACGTCCCACCATACGCATTACGTCATCGGCACCGGCGCGGGCGATCCGCAAAAGTTGGATCCCGATGCTTCGCGCGAAACGCTTGACCACTCCATCATGTATATTTTTGCCGTCGCACTTCAGGATGGGCGTTGGCATCACGTCGACAGCTATGCGCCCGAACGCGCCCGGCGCGCGGATACCGTCCGCCTGTGGCACAAGATTTCGACGATTGAAGACCCGGAGTGGACCCGCCGCTATCATTCGCACGATCCGGTAGAAAAGGCTTTTGGCGCCAAAGTGGTCATCACGATGCAGGACGGAACTGTCATCGAAGACGAAATGGCGATTGCCAACGCTCACCCCCTGGGCGCAAGGCCTTTTGGCCGGGCCGAATACGTCAAAAAGTTCAAAACCTTGACGGACAGCATTCTCGAACCGGCAGAAAGTGTGCGCTTTCTCGACCTGGTTCAAAGGCTCCCCGATCTGAGCGCGGCTGAGGTCAGAAACCTGAACCCCGTGGTCGCGAATGGCTACTTGATCGAGAATCCAGCCAAGGGGATATTCTGATGCTGTTCACCCAGAAAACAGCCGCCCAGAAGCGTGCCGACCTCAAAAAGCAGCTCTCCGACGGAAACCTTCACCAGTTTCCCGGAGCATTCAATCCCCTGTGCGCGCAGATGATCGAACGCAAAGGTTTTGACGGCGTCTACGTGTCCGGCGCGGTCATCGCTGCGGATCTGTGCCTGCCTGATATCGGGATTGCGACGTTGGATGAATTCGTGAACCGCGGGCGCCAGATATGCCGGGTCACCGATCTACCGGCGATTATCGACATCGATACCGGCTTTGGCGAAGCCATGAGCGCAGCCCGATCCATCAGATTGATGGAAGAGGCCGGGCTTGCCGGTTGCCACATCGAAGACCAGGTCATGCCAAAGCGCTGCGGACATCTGGACGGTAAGGAAATTGTCGAAACCTCGGTGATGATCCAGCGGGTAAGGGCCGCCTCCGACGCGAAAATGGACAGCAACTTCTGTCTTATTGCCCGTTCGGACGCCCGGGCGGTCGAAGGGCTGGAGAAGTCGATTGACCGGATGAAGGCCTATGTCGACGCGGGGGCCGATATGATCTTTCCCGAAGCGATGCGCTCCGAAAAAGAGTTCGAGGCGGTGCGCGCCGCAATCGAAGTACCAATTCTTGCCAACATGACCGAATTCGGAAAAAGCAGACTTCTAAACAAGACTGAACTCGAGAACCTGGGGTTTAATATAGTTATCTATCCGGTAACCACACTCCGCCTTGCAATGGGAGAGGTAGATCGTGGTCTGAATACTATTCTCAGGGACGGTGATCAAAACGGTATTCTGGATCGCATGCAACATCGCAGAGATCTCTACGAATTACTCAGGTATGAGGACTATAATCAGTTTGATCAGGCGCTTTTCAATTTCGAGGTGACTGACACTCCCATGGCTTGAACAGGGCCTGTCAGATAAAACTATTGGAATGGTCAAGTTGTAAGAGTCCGAATTGGGTTTCCCTTTTTGCCTGGCAATGCCGATGGTTCGGATGAATAGACCCATATGGGCCTTTTGCTGGGCAAAAACGTGCTCCGCATGAACCGGTACGGCCGATTTGGTAGCGTTGCCGCGATGAAAATGATCTGGCATCGGCATACCCATTGGCTTCTTGTGATGAATGCGCGATGTGCGACCATGCTTGACCAGCCAGGCTTCGTCGGCGTTGGAGCGGTAAGGCTGTATCCGCCCAGACATCCGACGCAGTGTTTGCCCAGTTCGAACGGGAAGTCACCGCCGAACGCATTCGCGACAAGATTGCGGCCTCGAAGAAGAAGGGGCTGTGGATGGGTGGCAGTGTCCCGCTCGGCTACCAACCTGATGGCAGGACGCTGAAGATTGTGGAGGCGGAAGCAAAGACCGTCAGAACCTTGTTTGATCTCTATCAGCAATATGGATCGATCAAGGCGGTGAAACAGCACGCTGACCAATTGGGGCTGCGCAACAAGGCAAGGCCGAAGAAGTAACTCAAAGTGGGCGTCGGCTAGAACCAGCAAATCCTGGGCGAGCACGGCTGTGTTCCAACCGATGGCTCGGTGGAGATTGACGCAAGCGAAGTCCATCGGGATCGAAAGTTTGGTGATGATGCTCCGTTTGGGGCGTCACACATTCACTACATCCTGAGTAACCCTGTCTATGCCGGTCGCATCCGCCATCGGGCTCAGATCCATGAAGGACAGCATCAGGCGATCGTTGACCCGGAAACCTGGGAGATGGTTCAAGAGCGTCTGAAAGACGGCGCTGCCCGGAAACGCCGCAAACCCGGGAGCGGCTCAAACTCCACTTTACTGGCGAGCAAAATGGTCGATGAAACCGGTGATCGATTGACCCCAAGCCATGCCAACAAGAAGGGGAGGCGTTACCGATATTACGTCTCCAACCGGATGATCAGCGGCACGGCAAAAGACAAGGAAAGGAATCCCCAGAAGGGTGGCTGGCGATTACCGGCCAAGGCATTGGAACAACAGATGGCGGACGTTGTATTGAGCCATCTGCGCGAACGGCTTCCGATCAATTTGCTCGGCGCTCCATCCACCGAGACAATTGCGAAGATAGGGCTGACTTTGGATGACACGGGGTTGCAACCAGAAGCGCGAGCTCTGAGGAATATCCTGTCTTGCATCAAATGCGCCATGATAAAGCCGGGGCAGATCGACATCGAACTTGATCGTCAAAGCACCGCCGAATGCCTGGGCATCGCAGCAACAGAATTGAATGTGGAAGCACTCATCTTCACCACCCCGTTCCAGTTCAGGAAGCGCGGGGTCGAAACCAGGTTGGTGATCGGGTCCGCATCACTGAAAGCCGTTGATGCCACGCTGATCCGCAGTATCGCCAAGGCGCATCAATACTATGAGGCGATCAAGCAGGTCAAACCTTCGAGGACATCGCTGCCAGCGAGAACCTCACGAAGCGCCGTATCCTGCAAGTGATCGATATGGCATTGCTGCGAGGGAGGCTCGCAAGCCATTGAAGTGTCGCCGTCAAATTTGCGAAAAAGACTTATATATCAGATACGTATGGTGGTTGGCTGTGCATTTTTTCTTTGGCGAACCAGTCTCAGGTGTCTTTTGCCGAAACTGGAGAGTTTCCACGGCGAGTTAAGGTGTGAGGTTGCAGAAATTGTCTATAATTCAATGGCTTGGTGAATGAACCGTCGGGTGGCCTCGGCGTCTTGAGTCGCAATTCCGCCGTCAATTTTTGCGGTTTGTGTGCTGTTGAACGGGAAATCACGGCGAAATCCTTGCAGTTATGCGGGATGACATTGTCGTTAAGTGGGATCCGATTGTCGTTACGTGGGATCAGATTGCAGTTAGGTGGGATCACATTGTCGTTGGGCGGGATTGGTGTGTCTGTTCCCGGGATTGCCGGGGCGATACGCGGGCGAATTTGGTTCGGATTGCAGGTTGGTGACTGAGGATTGTCATTTGCCAGGCGGTCCCATCCACGAATTCCCACTTATCTGCACTTTTGATCGAGACGTCGCCGCTACGGTCAGCGACCAGGCGGGATCAGGTGTTGGCAAACGAATTGTCCGGGAACGGGATCAAAACCGCGCGGCATAAGAACGTGTGAATTGGTCTCAGTTCATGCGAAGAGCACGAAATTGCTTCATTCTAAGATCAGGCGTTGAAAACGCCGTGTTTTGGAATAATATTCTAATTATGTTTGATTTGGTTTGGCGCGATGCTCTTCATGCTGAAATAAATCAAATTTGAACCGGCTTCAAAGTCCGTGGGCGGCCGTTTGATCTGGGAGCCTGTTGGGTGCCCCTTCTAACCGAAACAGTTTTGCGTTCTGCATAACCCCCGGTTGCGATGATCGGTCACGTTCCGGTATTGTTCACTCAGTTCCAGCGTAGCTAAATCCCTGAACACCTCATCCGCCGTGTGGCGGAGAAAAATGGAGAATGCAGATGCATCCGCCCAGCGATGACTCATGCCTTGAACAAACATATCCAATCGACAGCCTCATGCCCTATGTCAACAATGCCCGGACCCATTCAAAGAAGCAGGTCCGGCAGATAGCCGACAGCATCAGGCGGTTTGGCTTTTGCAATCCGGTTCTGATCGCTGACGACAATACAATCATTGCCGGTCATGGGCGCGTCGAGGCCGCAAAGCTGATCGGGATGACGGAAGTCCCGGTTCGCAAACTATCGCATTTATCGCGGGATGAAGTGCGCGCCTATATCCTGGCGGACAACAAGCTCGCGGAGAATGCCGGCTGGGACCGGGATCTGCTGGCCATCGAAATGCAGGGCCTTATTCATCTGGATTTTGATATCGAGGATCTCGGCTTCTCCACCACGGAGATTGACCTGACCATTGGCGGGGAGATCAGCGGCACCAACGAACCCAATCGTTTGCTCGATGCAATCGAGCCGGTGGGATCAGGTCCTGCGGTTACGCTGGCAGGGGATCTTTGGCACCTGGGGCCGCATCGTCTTCTCTGCGGTGATGCCCGATCGCATGATGATGTAGCGCGCCTGTGTGATGGGAAGCCCGCAGCGCTGCTGTTTACCGATCCACCCTACAATGTGCCGATAGATGGCCATGTCAGTGGCCTGGGCAGGATCAAACATCGCGAGTTTGCACTGGCCTCGGGCGAGATGGACGAAACTTCGTTTGCGGCTTTCCTGAAGGAATCCCTGGGTGCAGCAGCCTCCCAGCTGAAGGATGGCGCCATTGCCCATGTTTGTATGGATTGGCGCCACATGCGTGAAGTGCTTGAGGCCGGTCATGCGGTCTTTGATGAGCTGAAGAACCTGTGCGTCTGGAACAAGACCAATGGTGGCATGGGGTCGTTCTATCGCTCAAAGCACGAGTTGGTGTTCGTGTTCAAGAAAGGCAGCGCGCAACACATCAACAATTTCGGCCTTGGCGAGACAGGACGCCACCGCACCAATGTCTGGGATTATCCGGGCATCAGTTCTCTCGGAGCCACCCGGGATGAAGAGCTGGCGATGCATCCGACGGTCAAGCCGGTGGCATTGATTGCCGATGCAATACGCGATTGCTCCAAACGCAGCGACATTGTTCTCGACGTGTTCGGTGGGTCAGGATCAACTCTGATTGCAGCCGACCAGTGCGGTCGTGTCGCCCGTCTGATCGAGATTGATCCGCTTTATTGCGACACCATCATTCGACGCTTCGAACGCATCACCGGGGAGCCGGCGCAGCTGGCGGAAACCGGAGCCACGTTTGCGAAAGTGATGACGGAGCGGGCGAACGCGCCCGATTGCGGGGACGGCCCGGACCCGAGGCCGCGTCAAGCATCAGTGCAGATCGAACCCGCTAAGAATCCGGACTTTCGCAGTTCATCGGTTGCCGCGGGCGAAGGAGAACTCTAATGGCCAGAAAAAGAGGCAACCGACCGACCACCGGCAAGAATGGCGAGAGCCGGGAACTGACGCAGTTCGAAAAGTCTCTTCTCAAAGAGGCCAACCGGAAGATCACGCTGCGCAGCGACGGTCGCTCCCAGGAAGCAACCCTTTCGGAAGCTGTCATCCGCAGATTGTTCCAGGTCGCGACCAGTGGTTCGCCGCATGCGCTCGGCCACGTCTTGCGAAACCTCAATGACGCGCAGGCTCTCAATCAGGCGCTGATCCGCGAAAAAGTGGCAGAAGGCGAGCGGATCAAGCAGCGGCTGCAACAACGCCTCGACCAGGAGGTCCGAGACGGCGCTGACCCGGTCTGGGTTGTCCCCCATCCCGACGACCTTGTCATCGATGAAGAGGACGGCTGGACCATGACGGGTCCAATGGATGAGGAGGCTTTGAAACCGATCCGCCGCCGCGTCACGATGCGTAATATCTTTCTGCTGCAGTCGGTGCTCGAGGAGCGACTGTCTGACGCTCCTCGACTGGGAGAGTCCGATGTGCCAGCAGTAGAAACCGCGGGCAGCACTTCACAGGTCCTCGCGACCTTGCTCAATGACAACCTGCCGCAGCGGTTCCAGTTGTCAGTCACCGGATTTTTGTTCGAGACCATGCGTTACCAGCGGCTGACCAAGCGCGAACTGCTCAAGACAACGCGCATGGCATGGGCCGCGATTGGCCAGCCCTTGCCCCGAGGCGCGATCCTGCCGCCCTGGAGCGAAGCCGGTCCGCGGATTGAGCACATGATGCGTGCCCTCCAAGACGTCCTTGGCCAGATGAGAGCGGGTACGCTCACCAGCGAGCGGGATATCGCGGAGAGGTTGGGCGAGATGCTGCGGCGACGGTGAGTTGTCGCGGATCAAGCTACTGCTTGCATCTGCCGATCTGGTTTCTGAGACATACAATCGAACGCCAGAGGCCCTTCCATGAGTATGGTGTCGAGGAATCGGATTTTGCCAATCATGGCGACGCGCCATACCAGACAATATCTTGTGTGCCGATCCAGATCATCCCTGAATTCGTGGTTTGCCAAGATGGAGCCGTCGCGATTGTGCCGACCGAGAATCGTGTTGCACAGCGATACAGAATGTTCGTCCGCGCCACCCACTTTTGGCCCCTCCGCCGAACAAAATTAACAGAATACCAATTTCCCCTAAAAAGCCAGAGTAGTATGTCAGTCCGGTTTCATGCTCATCTTCAGGTTGTGCGGGCGGGAGTTTTTAATAAGTCGGACCCGGCCCCGAGTCTATTTGAGCGCGTTCCAATGATTGACAATGAGGGCATTTTGAATGAACGAACCAAACACCGAGGGCCCCGATCTGGCGAAGCTGTCGCCGGAGGCGCTTGCCAAGATCGCAGGCGTCAAGGCGCAGGTGCATTCCTCCTTCGGGCAGGTGGTGATGGCAATGAGTTCGGTGCCGCGCTACCGGTATCAGTCGCTGGCGGATCTGGCTCATCTTGTCATCGACCCGCTGGTGCGCGATTGCATTGCCATTGCCTCGCCGAAATTGGCTGAGGATGCCGATCCGAAGGCGGCCCTGGCGCCGGCGGCGATTGCCATCTGGGCAAGCGTTTCCGAAGAGGTCGAAACCAAGATCAGGGAACAGATCAAGGCCGGCAGCTTCCCGGTGCGGCTCAAGGCCAATGACTGGAAAAGCGGTGACAAGGTCTGGCTCCTCGATGTCATTGCGCCGACCCGCGATCTGGCGACCGCCGTGCTCACCAGCTTCAACCAGATCGCCAAGACCCAGTCACTCAACATTCATCCGATTGTCGCGCAGCTGGTTGATCCTGATGTTCTAAAAAATCTGACGCAGGCGGGCAAAGCCGAAGCCGAAGCGCCGCCGCAGGCGTTGAATTGAGGATGTGCCGGTGAAGGTGAAAAGCGCGCCGTACAGCAGATCATTTCAACCACCGGACGCCGGATGCCCCGGTGGCGTGATCTCAGTCCGGTTTATCCCGCATGTCGGAGGTGGTCTGGCGTGAGCCTGCGAAGCGTCTTCCGATCCTTTGTGCTGCTGATTGCGGGCCTGCTGCTTGGCGGTTGCGGCAACTACAATGCCTGGCATCAGAAGTTGTTCGTGACGGTCGAGACACCGGATGGGGTGAAGACCGGCTCGAGCGTGGTTCTTGTCGGGCTGCATGACACCACGGGCAATGAATGGATGACGTTGCCTCAAGCGCGCGGAGCGCGTTATGAGCTGACCGGCGAAGCGGTGGTGCTGGAGCTCGCGCCCGGACGCTATCTCTTCGCGCTGCTCAAGGGACTGCCCTATGCCACGAACGTGTTTTTTCCCGATGAGCCGCCGGTCGAGACCGCGCCCGCGCTTGCGGAGATGCGGGCAAGCCGCGAACTAAGCCCCAAGCAATACCCCCTGCTGGTCACCTTCGCCGACATTGACGATCCGGCCAGCGTTCAACGCGTCGATCCCGATGATCTCGCAGCCCACTTCGGCCCCGGCTACGCGCTCTCCTCGATCACGCTTGCGATTACCGATGAGAAGGTGACCAAGGGCCGGGTGGAGGCGGTTTTGGGGTGGTTATGCGACTACAAGAAACAACGGCTGAGACTGTCGGGCAAAACCGGACCCATAGGCGATAACGAATTGGCCAATAATATTGGCAGTGGCGATTTTAATAACGGAGACTGTAAATGAATATTTCCCCCGAACTATTCATGGCCATCCTTTCGATGGATTCTTATAATCGCGGGTATCAATCCGGTCTCGGCGGAATTGATGGTCTAGGTTCGGATGTTGGAACGAAGTTAGGCAATGCGTCAGTCCTATACGCATCAGATTCCAGTGAAGGTAGTGCAGAGAGGGCCGCCGGCTTCTACGCGGTCGCCTATCAGTGGAACGGCGACACCGTCATCTCCTATCGCGGCACGGATGACGACTCAATTTTGGGCAATCCGTGGACCAGTCCAAGTGACGTATACAACGGCTGGCCGCTTGGCGGGGGTGATTATACAGCCAGTCAGGCGCAGCTTGCGACGGATTTCCTAGCCGCGACCACCAATCAAGTCACGTCTGGTTCCGTTGTGTTGACCGGTCACTCATTGGGCGGAGGGCTGGCAGGCTATCTTTCGCAACTTTATGGCAACGAGGCCGTTCTGTTCGACCCGATGACCTATTTGCAGGCAGCGCAGAATCTTGCGGCTGACTACGCGAACCAGCCTATCGATTCTCCTCAAACTGTGCAGGACCTTGAATGGAACCTCTGGATTGAATCGGTTCGTGCTTCGTACAACACCGATCTTAGTCCTCTGCCACAAGAAATGCTCGATGCAGGGAATATTGGTCTCACGAACAATGCGAGCGGATATTACATAAACGGAGAAATACTGGATATTCTGTTGCGTGACGAGGCGGATTATCCGTGGCTGCAAAGTTTGAACATCGATGGTTCGATCTACAGTGATTTAAGTGCTACAGATTTGCACAGTATCAGCCTTCTTGTGATAGAAAAATACGCAAGAGAATTTTATGCTGAAGAAGGGTATTCTGTTGCGAATTGGCTTTATAGTCAACCGCTTATATATCGAACCTTGTATTCTGATGATGTGGCGCTCGCCGCTGGTTTCGATCCTGCCGGGGAAACTGGTCGCTACGATCCGTCTGAAAAGCTGATGGCCGCCATCGCCTATTCGGCGCTCGACAGCGGTGCAGCGGGGGAAAGCGCGGCTTACACCCATGTCTTCGGAAACACCGGCATTCGAACCATGTTCAACGACGCCGACGAGTTGGGCGGCATCGTCTCGGCGGGCAAGGATTCGCAGGTGCTTCGCAGCGCTTTGCCCGATCTCTCCAAGGCGCTTGTGCAATTCGCCGGACTGATGGCCAATCGTGAGATCAATTATCACGACTATGCAGACCAGCAGGCCAATTCGTATCAGCCGGAAGATGGCATACTCCGGTTGAGCGATTCCGATGGCAATGCAACTGCGGATGCGGCAAGTGCCGAGACGCTGTCGGTTGTGCTCGATCAGGCGCTATGGGGACTGAAAAAGCCTGCCGGTGAAGAAGATTTCATTGAGATCGCAGGCTTTGAAGATATGCTCGACCGTGTTTTCAAGGATCTTACGACCAATGAGCCGGCCCACCAATTGGTCACGCAATCTATTCGGCAGCTCTATGTAGATCTTGCGGATCAGGGTGTTGGTGATATTCAGGCGGCAATCAGTGAAATACAATATTCGCTGTCAAGCACGGCACTCGACTTGGTTCTGGGGTCGGCTGCTGCTTCTTACGATGCCAATCATGCTGCCATTTTTGCCGGAACCGACCAGGCTGATACAATCACCGGCAGCAACGCCAACAATATCATAGCCGGTGCAAATGGCGATGACACGCTGACAGGCGGGCTGGGCAAGGACATTCTGCTCGGCGGCATCGGATCTGACAGATTCATCGATTCAGTGACCGAGCGTGACGCGAATGATGGCCGCCAGAACGAGCAAGATATCTATGTCGGAAGCATGCAGTATACCGGGGCGTTGACCGATTTCCAGCAATGGCTGGTCACCGACGGCGAGACCGATACGGTTCGCTATACCATCGACGCGATGATCGAGGACGACCCTTTAACACCGCAGAACGAGGGCGCGCTTCAGCAGGAAGGCGTTTCCATCACCGATCTGAAGCTCGGCGAGCTCGGCGGTGTCGAGACGATCGAGATCACTGTGCAGGATCTCAAGTCCGGCATTGAAGGCACCGACACGCTGGTCGGCATCGAAAAGGTCGAGCTGTCGGTTCGGCCAGACACATTCATCGTTACCGAAGACGCGCTTGCCGCGCCGATCATCATAGACATGGGCGGCTCCGGCCGCATCGCCTCCGAATTGCAGCCGGGTGAATCGCTTTCGCCGGATGGTTTCATGACGAAGGTTGATATCGCCGATTACTCCGGCTTGAGCCACGGCATCAACTATCTCAACGGCTCCACCTCGGAACATGATCAAGTTGGCGTGCTGGAGGGCGTGTTCCAGCTAGACGGTTGGGATCAGGAACTCCTGACTGTCGTTGATTACGCCTCGAACGGCTTGCTTGGCTACAATGATGCGCTAAGGGTTGCCGGTGCGGACCGGATCAAGCTGACGGACCATGACGATGTTCTCATCGGAGCGGAGTTTGGCTCCATCATCGAAACGGGAGAGGGCAACGACAAGATCTGGCTGTCGAATGGTGTGGCCATCAGCGATTTGAGCGAAACTGACCGCATCACCTTGGGGGGCGTTCTCACTCTTTATGGGGGGACCCGCAACTCGGCGTCCGAGGACGCGCGAGCCTGGGGACCTTATGGCACAAGCTATGGGTTGAACGACGCTGGCGAACTGGTCATCTCGAACGAATTCTGGCGGGTGACGACCGTCGACGAAAATGGTCAGCCGCAGACAGAAGCCGCAACCATGTATGTTCTCAATTGGGCCGCGACCTACGGGGCAGGCACGAGCTGGGCCCAAGGGGCCGGCAATATCAACCTCATCGAATACACCATCAGATCATCGCGTCTGCTGGATCTCTCGCTTGAAGACCAGGGTATGGCCTCATTCATCGGAGCGGGGCTTTTTGAGATCCTCGGCTACCAAATGAAAGCCATCACAGGCGAGGCGAGTTTCGGCAATACCGATCCGCTGGTTCTCGATCTTGATGGCGATGGTATCGAACTGACAGCTCTCGACCATTCCAGGGCGCGCTTTGACACCGATGATGATCTCTACGCGGAAGCAACGGGTTTTGCCGGTGAGGATGATGGGCTTCTGGCACGCGATCTTGACGGCGACGGCAAGATCACCAGCGCTGCGGAACTGTTCGGTGGTGGCAACCTAACCGGATTCTCCACTCTTTCCGCGCTCGACGGCAATGGTGACGGGATTATCGATGCAGGTGACAACGGCTTGGCCGATTTTGATGGTGATGGCGACATTGATGCGTCCGATACTTTCGACACGCTCTCGATTTGGCAGGATGCGAACGGCAATCACATCACAGATGTCGGCGAACTTAAATCCGTTGCCGAGTGGAATATTGCATCGATCGATCTTCCGGCCACCGGGCCGGCCGGTGATGCTCAGCTGGTAAACGGCAATTCCATTGACAAGACATCCAGCTATACCCTGAACGATGGCACTGTTCGCGACATCTCTGATGTCTCATTCCATATCGAAAACCAGAACACGACCTATACTGGCCAACCCATAACAGTTTCGGCTGCGGCGAATGATCTTGCCAATCTAAAGGGTTACGGCACGCTGGTGTCTCTTCACGAAGCCATGAGCCTGGTCCCCGATAGCGAGACCGCGGTTCGGGCCGCGACGGCAAATCTTGTCAGCAATGATCTTGCAACCCTGCGACAGGAAATTCGACCGATCCTGACCGCTTGGGCAGAAGGATCTCCCATCAAGATCAACGGCCAGGTGACTACCGGAACGGTCTCCCAGACAGCCTATGATGATCTCATCGTCGTCAAGAACGGCGATGGTGCCGTCATCGATTATGTTTGGGGCTATTCCGGTTCGGGAACGACCTTTGAAACCTATGCGGATGAAGCGGCGCCCGAAGCTCGGTTTGCCTTCGCGTCCGGCGTAATGGTGTCGATTGGCGGCGGCCTCGGGTCAGTGGTTAATGACCGCACCGATCTTATCTCGCTGATCCAGGATCTCGGCGACGACGCTGGTACAACCATTGTCACCGGATCTACGCAGGATGGCAGTGGCAACAACGCGAGCTATATCGAATACAACACATCTGGTGGGTATGTTCGCGTCTATCACCACAGCTCATCACCATGGTCACAGGCACTGAACAGCGCCGCCGATCATGCGCTGCCGTCGGACTTCGGATTGAGTTTCATCGCGAGCGAAGACTTTGCTTTTTACGAGCGTCTGATTGGCGAATCTCTCGAGCCGTTCTTTGTGCAACCGGACTCGGCCTCGAGTGGCTATGCTGCCGTTACCGAATTCCTTTCGCGAATGGAAGGAACGCTCAATTCGCTTTCTGTCCGGTTGGCGGTGCAGAGCGGACCGCTGTCGCATCACTTCGAAAGCGTTGCTTATGATGCTGCGGCGGACCAGTTCCAGACCGTTCACGGTCAGCAGCTTTCCGTGGTGTTCGGCAGCATTCTCGGTGAAGCGGAAGCCGGCGCCGACCCTGTAGCTACGCTAGAATCTTGGAAGCCGTTCTTCGATGTCTTCCTTGCCGATTTTTCACGCGGAAGTTCTGCCAAGGAGGTCAGCTATGCCTTCTTGTTACAGAATATCCTCAACGCTGTGGAACAAGAGATCGGCGGCGTCAGCGCACTGGAGTTCGCCCAGGCATTCGGCGTTCCAGCCGAGACCCTCTTTGCCGGCGCAGGCGATATTACGGGAACGTTCGACGCCGATATTCTCTTGATTGATGGCGATGAGACCAGTGTCAGCGGCGGCAGCGGGGTCGATAATTACATTGTCGGTCGCGACTTCGGCTCAACCACCATCTACGACAACGACGGAGCCTTGGGTTCGGACGTCGATACCCTCCGGTTCTCTGCTCACAACGCCGCGGATATCGAGGCGAGCCGGGTTGGTCTTGATCTTGTTCTGACGGACCTGGTCGCAGGCCATTCAATCACCATCACCAACCAGTTCGAAGGGCGTTGGCCCGGCGCGATGATCGGAGATGCATCGTTCGACTACGGCATCAATCAAATTGTTTTCGCTGATGGCTCTCTCTGGAACAAGGTCGATATCGCCGAGAATGTTTCCAAGATCGACGACGCCTCAACAACAATTGAGGGAACACCCGACATTGATGTTCTGCAAGGCGGCGGTGGCGACGACATACTGAAAGGCGGCGGTGACACCGACATTTATCGCTTCGGACGCGGCGATGGAAAAGACACGATCATCGACTTTGAAGACAACACTTTCCGGAATGATCAGGATATGCTGCAGTTCCTCGATGGGATTCGCACGAATGAGCTAGTGTTTGTTCGCGACGGCGCTTCCAATGACATCACGATACGCTTTAAGAACAATCCGGATGACGAAGTTCTTGTCCAAGGGCAATTTGATGCAACGTATACAGGTGTGTACGGCGTCTGGTACCAGAATCGAATCGACTTGTTCACGTTTGATGATGGAACAAGCTTGTCACACGACCAGTTCGCCAGTCTTGTGCTTCGGACGTACTCAACCGACGGCGATGACCAGCTCTACGGGATGAACCGTGAAGATTTGCTCGATGCCGGAAAGGGGAACGACTATGTTTCGGGTGGCAATCAGTCCGACACCTACGTGTTTGGACGCGGCTATGGTCAGGATGTTATCGAAGACAATTTGACGAATATCCTGTCGACCGATACCGACAGAGTGCTTTTCCGTTCGGATGTGAGCGTCGATGATATTCTGTTTGGCCGTGTGGAAGGCGACGCTGATACCATCGTCATCCAGATAGCCGGAACCGATGATACGCTGACACTGCAAAATCAATACCGCTATACAGAAACTGGCGTGTACGGCGCTGTATTCTTCGACCACATCGAAGAGTTCGTGTTCTCGGATGGGTCGGACGTCAGTTGGAACGCTTTCGATGTTGCCCAGCGCATCCTTGATGAGAGCGCCACGGACGGAGACGATCACATCATCGGGTTCTCGATCGCGGACGTTCTGGATGGTGGAGCCGGCGACGATATCCTCGAAGGTGGCGGCAACAGTGACACCTACATTTATGGTCGCGGCTATGGCCATGACACAATCATCGAAGCGCTCGGTGTCAGCGTTCTGACACCGAATTCCGACAAGCTAGTGTTCTTGGATCTTAACCTGTCTGATCTGTTGGTCTCGAGGACGACCTATGATCTCATTTTCACAATTGTTGACACGCAGGAGACGATCACCCTCCAGAGCCAGTTTGACCGACCTCCGATTGGTAACGCGCCTTGGGTTGCGGTGGACTTGTTCGAGTTTTCTGACGGAACTGAGCTCACATTTGATGACTTCGCCCCGATTACATTGCCGTTGATTGGCACTGATGGTGATGATGTAATCCAGGGCTCGGAATATGGTGAAATTATCGACGGCGGCCTTGGCAACGATCTCCTGAATGGATCTCAGGGCAGCGATATCTACAGGTTTAATGTCGGTTATGGCCACGACACGATTTCTGACGGTTGGGGATACGTCGGGCATGACCAATTTGACATCGTAGAGTTCGGCGATGGGATCAAGCTGGAGGATCTGGAATTCTCGGGAGAATTCACAACCCTGACCATTACTCACGTCAATGGACAAGATTCACTGACTATCAAGGATCAATACTCTCGTGCCTGGTTTAGGGTTGAAGAGCTGCATTTTGCAGACGGAACAATTTTGGATAGTGACCAAATATTTAAAATAGTAACCGAGCATTACAGTACATCTGAAGATGAGGAGCTTTTTTCAACCTCACATAATGACACATATTTTTATGGACGCGGTGACGGCAATGATACGATTGATGAGGACAAAAGCGTTCTGCGAGGTGACGCTGACAAGCTTGTACTAGAGGACATTAATCCGGAAGATGTGACCCTGTTGCGCAGCGATCACGACCTGACCCTTCTCATTTCTGAAAGTTCGCCAGGTGCCAGCGATTCTGGTTCGATTTTCCTCAAGAGCGAGTTGCACAATCTTCACGAAGCGGGCGTTGAAGAGATCCTGTTTGCCGATGGCACAATTTGGACGCCTGAACTTATGCGCGACATGCTGCTGACGGGCACGTCCGCTGATGAGACATTGGTCGGCTTTGCTGGAAACGACACCTTTCATTACAGCAGAGGCGGAGGGCACGACGTTATCGATGAAACCGGTATATTGCGTGGAGCCGCCGACAAACTTGTACTGGAAGGTATCAATCCAGATGACATCTCCTTGGTCCGAGACGGAAGCCATCTGAAACTCGTGATCGCAGAAAGTGCCGCCGGTGTCGGAGATGGGGGGGCTATTCTTGTATTGAACGGCATAGACAACACTCATGATAAAGGCATTGAGCAGTTCGTATTTGCAGACGGCACAATTTGGACAATTAGCGCTGTCACGACAATGTTGTTGGATAACGCCGGCACAGCTGGAAATGACATCATAGATGGAACCAGTGCAGAAAACCTCCTTGCTGGCGGTGCGGGTGATGATGCCTTGAACGGCGCAGGCGGCAGTGACAGCTATTTTTACGCTCGGGGTGACGGTAACGACACCATCACCGAGGAGCAGTGGAACGGCACTGGAGATCGTCTGGTGTTGACGGATCTGAATGTCGCGGACGTTTCTTTTTCTGCGGTGGGGTCAGGTTTGCTCATCAGCATTGCTGAAACAACCCCCGGCGCTGGCGACAGCGGATCTGTGCTGAGCCTGTCCACGCTTGACAGCTATCGGGAAGGCGGCTTGGAGAGCATCGTATTTGCGGATGGCACCGAATGGTCGATTTCCCAGGTGCGCGAGCATATTTTTGCTGAGGCCCAAACGTCCGGCGACGATACAATCGGCGGCTTCAGAACCAACGACACGCTGACTGGTGGTGCTGGTAATGACGCACTCGATGGTGCAGGCGGCAATGACACCTACATCTATGCCCGTGGTGACGGCAGCGACACCATCACTGAAGGACAATGGAACGGTACCGGCGACCGCTTGATGTTCACGGATTTGAATGCCGCGGATGTCTCTTTTTCTGCTGTAGGGTCAGATTTGCTGATCACCATTGCTGAAACCACGCCCGGAGCAGGTGATGGTGAATCTGTGTTGAGCCTGTCCACGCTGAGCAGCTACCGAGAAGGTGGTCTCGAGAGTATCGTCTTTGCGGATGGCGCAGAATGGTCGATTGATCAGGTGCGCGAGAAAATTTTTGCTGAGGCCCAAACGTCCGGCGATGATACAATTAACGGCTTTGGAACCAACGATACGCTGACTGGCGGTGCGGGTAACGACGCACTCAATGGTGCGGGCGGTAACGACACTTACATCTATGCGCGTGGTGACGGCAATGACACCATAACCGAGCACTGGTGGAACGGCGGAGCAGATCGCCTGATATTGACTGACTTGGATCCAGGCGATGTGACGATAGCGAACAACGGCCGGGACTTGGTTCTTACGGTACTGGAAACGACTCCGGGAGCTGGTGACGGGGGTACGGTGACCATACTGGATACGATTTCAGATGGCCGTGAGAGAGGAGTTGAAGCCATCGTGTTTGCCGACGGGACTGTTTGGAATCGTGCGTTTTACACAAACCCAATGAACCAGGCTGAGGGTGCGCCGATAATTGGCACCGACGGAGATGATACACTGTTCGGTACTGAATATGCCGAAACAATTACTGGAGGGCTCGGCAATGACCTCATCATATCGGCCAATGCGAGGGGTGACTCGAATAATGGCGCCTCCAATGGCAACGACACCTATATTTACAGCCGGGGAGACGGAAACGATATCTATTTCGATGGTTCGCATTCAACGGCTGAGCATGATGTACTCGTTCTCACAGACATCGATTCAACTGACGTTGAGTTGTCGAGTTCCAATTATGATCTTATAATTCGCGATACTGTATCTGGCAGTACTCTCATAAACGAAGGGTTTCTCTGGAGTTGGGCCACCAAAGGCCAAGGCATTGATGAAATCCAGTTTGCTGATGGCGTTTCCTTTGACCGAATAGACATGCGGGACAATGCCTGGGTTCGCGGCACCAGCGGATCGGAGACTTTGCAGCAATATGGCGCCGTTGATTCCGTGTTTTTCGGCGATACGGGCGATGACCTGATCATGTCTGCGCAATATAGAGGAAGTTCAAACAACGGCGCAAACACCGGAAACGATCTGTTTATTTACCGCCTTGGAGATGGAAATGACATCATCTTCGATGGCTCGCATTCCAGCAGTGAAGTGGATCGTCTTCAACTTTCCGGTATTAACCCGGACGACATTTCTCTTTCGGTCAGTGGATATGATCTGCATATCTCGATCCTGCCAACCGATGAGCAAGTAATTGATGAGGGTGCGTTCTGGAGTCGCACGTCGAAAGGTCAGGGTATCGACGTTTTTGAATTTGAGAATGGTACGGTTTGGGATCGGGCAACGATAACGGCCATGGCTGAGGCCATTCAGGGGACGTCTGGCGACGATGAGCTTACTGGTACATCCGGCAATGACACCATTCGTGGCCTTGCTGGCAACGATCTCCTCATTGGTAGCGGCGGTAATGACACCCTGCTTGGCGGCGATGGCAATGACACGCTCAATGGCGGTGCCGGAAATGATGTGCTCGCTGGCGAAGGCGGCTCCTACAATCAGGTTGACTATGAAGGCAATCACAACGATTTCAGCTTCGTCAGAAATCTGGACACAAGCGTGACTGTCACCAGCGCAGCTTGGGGGGTTGATACGCTCACCGACATCAATGGCGTCTGGTTTGTCGGCGAAGCCAAGTGGTACGATCTCAATGATCTGATCGATTACGACAGGTTCGACACTCTGGATACCGGCACGACGGGCGATGATTATCTGACAGGCACTGCAGGCAATGACGCGATCCTCGGTGGCGATGGCGATGACACGCTTTATGGCGGGGCTGGTGATGATCTGCTTGACGGCCAGGGGGGCGCTTACAATCAGGTTGATTACGATGGCGCAGCGTCTGATTACACCTTTACCCGCAATGCTGATGACAGCGTTTCAGTCAGCCACGCCACTTACGGCACGGACACGCTCAAGAACATCGACGGTGTCTGGTTCTATGGTGAGAGCGCCTGGTATGATCTGGACGCATTGGTACCTGACCCAAACACCTATGTTGGAACCGGCAACTCCGGTTATTTCGGCGGAACAACGGGCGATGACACCATTATCTTCACTGGCGGCACCGGAAATTACGTGAATGCCGATGCCGGAAATGATCTGATCGTGTTCTCAGGCAACGTCGCAGATTACAACATTATCGGTCAGGGCGACCATTTCACCATTGAGAATGCTGCGGGCACGGATGCGATCCAGTTCACCGAAGTGGAGTACATCAGCTTTGGCGACACTGGACCAGTCTCGCTTGCCGATATCGTCGCCAACTCAACCTATAGCCCTGGTGATACCTGGTTCGATCCTGAGCCGATCGGTGGGTTGATCTGACTGGAATGAAGCCCAGCGGGGCCTGTTTTAAAGACCCTGCTGGAATCAAATCTGTAGCTACTAGTACAGATCTGACCAGAAGCTGTTTCGAGACGCGACGCCCGGGCCTGGTCAAGAACCGGGCCGACGCTTGGAAGAACGCCAATTATGACATCCGACACATCAAGCCCTCCGGCGTCCATGGTTCAAGCCCCCCGACTTCAGAGTATTGTCAGGCGTGCGCTGTTCGATATCGGCGTGTTCTCGCTGCTGATCAACCTGCTGATGATGGCCATGCCGCTCTATCTGCTGCAGGTCTATGACCGTGTTCTGCCGTCCGCCAGCATCGAAACGCTGGTCTATCTGAGCCTAATAGCTATCGGCGCTTTGGTGTTTCTGGGATTGATGGAGGTCATCCGCTCGCTCTATGCTCAGCGGGTGGCGGCAGGTTTTGAACGGTCGCTTGCCTCTACCTTGTTCGGCTCCATTCTGTCATCAAAAGCCGGTACCAGCGGCGATACCCAACCCTTGCGCGATCTTGGTTCAGTGCGCGGCTTTATCGCCTCAAAAGGGCTGACGGCGCTATTTGACCTGCCTTTTGCGCCTTTGTTCGTAGGCCTGCTTTTCCTCGTTCACCCGGCCTTGTTCTGGATCACGCTGGCAGGTGTCATCCTCATGTTTGCGCTTTTGTTCATCAACCTGGCTGCGGAACGAAGCAGCGGACGGCAGGCAAGCGAGTTGACCGCAAAAGCGCAATTGTCGGCTCAGGCCTTTGCCCGCAATTCAGACAGCCTGCGCGCCATGGGCATGGAAGCCAATGCCACCGAGCATTGGGGGGCAAGATACGCGACAAGCCTGCGCCAGCAGGCGCGGTCCGCCACAATCAACGCCGCATTCAGCGGCATATCACGCTCTGTGCGGATGCTTTTGCAGCTGGCAATTTTGGGTGTTGGCGCCTGGCTTGTGCTCGGCAACCAGATGACGGCCGGAATGATTTTCGCCTCCTCGATCATCTCCGGCCGCGCGCTGCAACCGATCGATCAACTGATTGGCGGCTGGCGGCAGATTGCCGAGGCTCGCAAGGCGTGGGGCCGGATTGGGCCAGTTGCCAAGGCCATGCGTGAAGCGAGGTCCAACAAGACCGAACTACCAGACCCTTTGGGCGCGATCTCGGTTCGTGACCTCGTCGTCGCCCGCCAATCGGATCAACCTGGGGCGGAACCCATACTGAAGCGCCTGAATTTCGATATCAGCGCGGGTGAGGTGATCGCATTGATCGGTCCGAGCAGGGCGGGCAAAACCACACTGGCTCGCTGTCTGACGGGCGCAATCGCACCCAGCGGCGGTTCGGTCAGCATTGACGGCGCCGAGCTCAAGACCTGGAAGCAGAGCCAGCGCGGCTCGTTATTTGGCTACCTGCCACAGGATGTGCAGCTGCTACCGGGGACCATTGCGGAAAATATAGCCCGTTTTGATCAGAGCCCGGAAGATCAGGCCATTGTCTCAGCCGCCCAACGCGCCCACGCCCACGAACTGGTGCTACTGCAAGGGGACGGTTATCAGACCGAAATCGGCGCCGCAGGCAACGGATTGTCAGGCGGAGAGCGGCAAAGAATTGGCTTGGCCCGTGCCTTCTATGGCGACCCAAAGATCCTTGTCCTCGACGAACCCAATGCCAATCTTGACGCTGCAGGCGAAGAGGCGCTGGCTCAGGCCTTGGCTGACGCTCGTGCGGCGTCGACAACGGTCATCATTGTCACCCATCGCCTCTCGATTGCAGCAAAATGCGACCGGGTGATGATGCTCAAGGACGGTGTCATTGCTGCCTTTGGTCCAAGTCATGAAGTGCTGGCATCGATGACGGCAAACCGCCCAGCCGCGACATCCCCTGCCAACAAGAGTGCACCCGCTGTGACAGGTCCCGGCTTCAGCATGGCCTCACAATGGCGCAAACCCGGTGGATAGGTCAGACGGCAATGGTTGAAACGAGTTTTGCATGGGAACGCGGGATCGCGGCCTCTCCCAAGAGGATTGGCTTGGCAGGCTATTTGGCAATCTCCTTGCTGATCGGAACATTTGGCGTGTGGGCCGCTCTTGCGCCGATCTCCGGAGCCGCCCTTGCTCCGGGGGTAATTGCCGCAGCGGGCCGCAACATCATGATCCAGCATCTGGAAGGCGGGATCATCCAGGAGATACTGGTGACCGAAGGCGAACGCGTCACAGTCGGCCAGGCCTTGGTAATTCTCGATTCGACCGATGCTGAAACCCTGCTCAACCGCCTGACCACCCAAATGCTGACCAATCAGGCAATGATGGCGCGATTGACCGCTGAACGGGATGGGGCGTTGTCGATGGCGGGACCATCCGATGTCGGTGTGCTGGGTGAGGAAGCTACGGACATATTCGAAGAGCAGAACAAGGAGTTTCGGGCCCGGCTGTCGCGCTATACCTCCGAGCGCGAAATCCTGTACCAGCGTGTCGCAGCGTTGCAGGACGCGCGTGGCGGGCTGACATCTCAAGAGGAGGCAATTGCCGAGCAATTGAGCATTGTGTCAGATGAACTCGCCGCTAAGAAAACCCTGGTTGATCAAGGCCTGACCAACCGGTTTGAATACACGCAAATTCTGCGCAATCGTGCGGATTTGGTCGGACAGCGCGGCGTTGTCGCCTCGGAGGTTGCCACTGCTATTACCCAGCGCATCGAGGCGCTCGAACAACTTGAGCGCCTTGCAACACAGCGCGTCGAAGAGGCGGTGACCCGGCTAAACGAGGTCCGGACCTCTCTGGCAGACATCGAGGATCAGTTGATTGCTGCCCGACGTGTATTGGAGCGGACTGTAATATCGGCGCCGGTGGATGGAATAGTCGTGTCTTCGGTCTACAATTCGCCGGGAAGTGTGGTTGGGCCGGGCGGAGAGATGATGGAGATCTTGCCCACCACCAAGAAGGTGATCGTCGAGGCCCGGCTCAATCCGCAGGACATTGATATCGTTAAGATCGGACAATCCGCCAGGCTCAGGTTGTCGGCGCTCAATATGCGGCTGACACCGGAAGTGGCTGGCAAAGTCATTCACCTCTCGGCCGATCGCCTGGTCGACGAGGTCACGCAGGAACCTTACTACCGCGCGCGCATAGGCATTACAGATGATCTTCCAGCCTCTGTGACTGTGGAACAGCTCTACCCAGGAATGCCGGTTGAGACTTTCATTGAAACAGGCGAACGTACCTTCTTTGAATATCTAGCACGCCCAATCCTTGACTCCCTGAACCGAGCTTTTGTAGCAGATTGAGAAAGCCAAAAGGCCAGGTCTTCAATGAAAGAAGGATTGCTTGAAACTTGTGGCTTTGGAAGTTGGCACGAGGAGGCTGATCCTCTTCCAATTTCTCAGGGCCCCAAACCGTTCTGATGAGCACGTTGACGTTCAACATGTGCAGCACAGAAAAACCAATCCAGTTACGATAACTGGAAATTATC